>CAVQAM010000005.1:0-2500 GCA_963710585.1 uncultured Acidobacteriaceae bacterium
AAGGAAACGGCCCCACGTTGTGCACGTGAGGCCGTTATTTATGTCGGCGACGACCTACTCTCCCACACACTTTCGCGTGCAGTACAATCGGCCCAGCGGGGCTTAACTTCCGTGTTCGGGATGGGAACGGGTGTTTCCCCCGCGGTAAGATCACCGGCAACTTGAGGCGTTTACGGTGCCGGGGCTAAAGCCCCGGAATTAAGTGGAGCCGCTTGACGGCACGGCTAAAGCCGTGCCCCTTCAAAACGACGTGGCTGACGCGGCGCTAAAGCGCCGCTCTACCCGACCAGGCGGCACACTCAGTCAGCCGTATTAGCCACCACTCCGCATACGCCAATCTTTCAAAGAACCTCGCCGCTTTATCTGCATTCAGGGCTAAAGCCCCGATTTGCTGGGGTCGCTTGACGGCAGGGCTGAAGCCGTGCCCTGATACAAGACTTCCCAAATGTTGCAAAGATCCAAAAAATCGGCGGTTGCGGCGTGTCTTTGCTTCCAGTCATCCACTGACAACTGGGAACTGACAACCGACAACTGAGTCGATCTCTCACAACTGAATAGCATCAGGAATCCAAGGCCAGGATCTCCGTCGAGATCCCCACGCTGGCAGGTTCGCCAGGTGCACGGGGCCCCCGTGGCGCGCGGTTGTGCGCGTCCTGGGGTAACACGTGTGCCGAGTAAATTTTATGGTCAAGCCGAACGGGCGATTAGTACTGGTAAGCTTCACGCATTACTGCGCTTTCACATCCAGCCTATCAAACACGTAGTCTTCGTGTGCCCTTCTTCACCCTTAGGGGTTGGGAGATCTCATCTTGAGGAGTGCTTCACGCTTATATGCATTCAGCGTTTATCACAACCGAACTTCGCTACCCAGCCGTGCCATTGGCATGACAGCTGGAACACAAGAGGTTCGTCCATCCCGGTCCTCTCGTACTAAGGACAGGTCCTCGCAAATCTCCTACGCCCACATCAGATAGGGACCGAACTGTCTCGCGACGTTCTGAACCCAGCTCACGTACCGCTTTAATAGGCGAACAGCCTAACCCTTGGAACCTTCTACAGCTCCAGGATGCGATGAGCCGACATCGAGGTGCCAAACCGGAGCGTCGATATGAACTCTTGGCTCCGATCAGCCTGTTATCCCCGGCGTACCTTTTATCCGTTGAGCGATGGCCCTTCCATACAGAACCACCGGATCACTAAGGCCTGCTTTCGCACCTGCTCGTCTTGTAGGACTCGCAGTCAACCACACTTATGCCTTTGCACTCGACGGCTGATTTCCAAACAGCCTGAGTGTAGCTTCGCGCGCCTCCGTTACAATTTAGGAGGCGACCGCCCCAGTCAAACTACCCGCCTCACTATGTCCCCTCCCCGGGTAACGGGGATAGGTTAGAACCACAGAACTCGCAGGGTGGTATCTCACCGTTGGCTCCCCCAAGCCCAAAAGCCTGAGATCAAAGCCTCCCACCTATCCTGCGCAGCAAGTGCCATAGTTCATAGTGAAGGTATAGTAAAGGTGCACGGGGTCTTTCCGTCTAGATGCGGGTAACCGGCATCTTCACCGGTACTACAAGTTCGCCGAGTCGCTCGTTAAGACAGTCGCACGATCGTTACGCCATTCGTGCAGGTCGGAACTTACCCGACAAGGAATTTCGCTACCTTAGGACCGTTATAGTTACGGCCGCCGTTCACCGGGGCTTCAGTTCGCAGCTTCACCCATCTTGCGACAAGTTGACCGCTCCCTTTAACCTTCCGGCACCGGGCAGGCGTCAGCCCCTATACGTCGTTTTCGACTTTGCAGAGACCTGTGTTTTTGTTAAACAGTCGCCGTGCGCATTTCACTGCGGCCCCCTCGAGCTTGCACTCTACCGGGGCACCCCTTCTCCCGAAGTTACGGGGTTAATTTGCCGAGTTCCTGAACGAGCGTTCTCCCGAGCGCCTTTGGATATTCTCCTCGTCTACCTGTGTCGGTTTGAGGTACGGTTCCCTTTCCTTCTCCTTAGAGGTTTTTCTTGGCAGCGTGAACTCGGTGCGTTTCGTCCATACGGACTACTCCTTTGCGTCTCACCGTTTGAATGTCTCTCCGGATTTGCCTGGAGAAACCGGCTTACACGCATCGAACCTGATAGCCATAACAGGCTGCACCTATCCTTCTGCGTCACCCCATCGTGATAACGATTGAAAGGGAGTTCCGGAATATTAACCGGATGTCCATCGACTACGCCTTTCGGCCTCGCCTTAGGGACCGACTAACCCTGAGCGGATTAACCTTCCTCAGGAAACCTTAGACTTTCGGCGCGGAGGGTTCTCACCTCCGTTATCGCTACTTATGCCGGCAGGGTCTCTTCTCAACCGTCGACGGATCCTTACGGTCCCGCTTCAAACTGTTGGGAATGCTCTCCTACCACGCATGGCTTGACGCCATGCATCCGCTGCTTCGGTGCTCAGTTTAAGCCCCGTTGAATTGTCGGCACCGGACCGCTTGACCAGTGAGCTATTACGC
>CAVQAM010000005.1:7500-202506 GCA_963710585.1 uncultured Acidobacteriaceae bacterium
CCGCGGCTCCTGCTCGATGGGGACGACGTGCTCGCACGAGTATCGCTTGTCGTCCACGGCTATTCTTTTGCAGGCGCAGGCGCGGGCTTGAACTCCAACACGATCAGGCGCATCTCGTGGTCGCCAACGTTGGTCAGCCCATGGTCGGGGTGGCCGCCGTGAAACATCATGTCGCCCGCCTTCTGGTTGACATCCATGCCACCGCTGCCGGGCGGTCCGCTGTGCGCGTGCATGTCGGTCACCATGACGACCAGATGAGGAAATGCCTCGTCGGTTGAGACCGTCTGCTGCGGCTTGATGATCGCCTCCGAGATGCGGAAGGTGTCGCCGTAGCCGATCAGCTTCGAATCCTCCGTGAGCGGGGGCCAGTCCTTGGCCCGGGGATCGCTGGCGCAATTGTTCACGCAAACGGGATGACCGTGGTTCTGCAACAGTTCGATAGTGGCGTTGTGGAACGTCGCGGGAGCCATATCGGTGACCGCGTGAGTCAATCCTGCCGGCGTGTAACCGACGGCGCCATCCTCCAGCACGATGTGCTTGACCGCGCCGTCGGGCGCAGTGCTGTCGATCACCGCGTGCCCGAACGTGACGGCGACATAGTCGTAGCCGTGGTGATGCATCAGGGTGGACTGTTGCGGCGCTACCGTAATGTAGTACGCGCGAAAGTATTCGTTCTCAATCTTCAGTTGGTGAGTGGCGTCCGCGGGGATCTCCACCGTGGGGCCGAATTTTTGCGGGGTGGTGGGCTTCATGTCCTGGGCCAGGGAGAGACTGGCCGCCAGGCACAGCATCAAGAGCGGTGCAGGAATCTTCATGCCGGACAGAGTAGCGATGCGGCCGCCGCATTACAAGCGAGAAGTCGGCCCCGCGCGGTGGTACACTATCGTTGACCTCGAAACCCTTCCGGTTCGCAGGGACCGGACCCACCGCCCAGTCGGGACGTGGCTCAGCCTGGTAGAGCACTCGCTTGGGGTGCGAGGGGTCGGCAGTTCAAATCTGCCCGTCCCGACCAATCATTCAAGATCCGGCCTAAAGCATTGAGGATTCCGGTTCGAAAACTGCCATGCCAATAATATAAAATCCGCTCAACACGTTGGACTATGAAAGCAGCTGTTTGCACGCGCTATGGGCCTCCAGAAGTTCTGCAGCTCCAGGACGTCCGCGATCCTGTTCCCGGAGCCAAGGACGTCCTGATCAGGATCCGCGCAACGACGGTCACGCCAAGCGACTGCTACATCAGGAGCATGATTCCTTCCGCCCGCCTCGCCATGCGGCTGATGGCGCGGGTGGCGATGGGCTTCACGAGACCGCGACGTCCAATCCTGGGCGCCGTCCTGGCTGGGGAGATCGAAGCCATCGGAAGGAAGGTCTCGCGTTTTCAAGTTGGCGACCGCGTGTGGGCGTTCACCGCGCTGCGCATGAGCTGTTACGCCCAGCGCATCTGTTTGCCGGCAACCCTCAAGCGCCTCACGCCTGCGCCGTCGAATCTAAGCGATGATGAAGCCGCCGCCATCCCCGGCGGAGGTCTCATGGCCTTGTATTTCCTGAGCAAGGCGAACATCCAGAGCGGTCAGCAGGTGCTGGTCTACGGCGCATCCGGCGCCAACGGAACCTGTGCGGTTCAGCTCGCGAAGCATCTTGGCGCGGAGGTGACCGCGGTCTGCAGCACGGCGAACGTGGAACTGCTGCGGTCCCTCGGCGCCGACACGCTCCTCGACTACACGAAAGAACAAGCGTCGGCGCTTAGGCGCTACGACGTCGTGTTCGATGCCGTTGGACGCAGAAAAACGTCGCCGATGAAAGTGGCTTTGAGGAACGCGCTGACGCCCGCGGGCAAATTCATTTCGGTGGACGACGGGCTACCGAGATTTCGCCGCGACGATCTCATCCGGCTTAAAGAGCTCGCCGAGGCGGGGAAGCTGAAGCCGGTGATCGACAGGCGATACCTGCTGGAGCGGATCGCCGAAGCCCACCGGTACGTCGAGCAAGGACACAAGAAGGGCAACGTCGTCATCACCATCGCCGATTGATCTACGGTCGCGCAGCGTGTAGCGCGCGCAGTCCTTCCGTTACACCCTCTATCTCGATGACAATTTGGTTCGAAAATTTCATACTTGGTAAACAAGTTCGAAAATCGTCCGCTAGGGCCGGCCAAAAATCAGCTATCAGCTTTCAGCCGTCAGCTCCTACTGCGTCTGCTGCAATTTGGCAATCAGCTTCTGGGCCAGGTTGGCCTCCGACTCCGACCACAGCACCCGTCCGCTGAGCGCGCCGTTCTTTTCGACGGCTGCGGAAAAGGCGACCAGCTTGGCAATATTGGCGCGCAGGTGCTTTTCGACAAAGGGCGAAAGCTGCAGCCCTTCGTACACGAAGGACGTGTCCAGTCCGAAGTCCACCTCGACATGCCCATCTTCGCTGTAAATGCCTTCGTCAAACTGAACTCCATGCACCAGAAAGCGCACCGCAACTGGCCGCTGCACCCAGGTGTCGCCTTGCTCGTCTTCATTCGGCACCCACAGGTCCCAAAACGCCTCGAAGACAAAGGCGAAATCGTCATGGGCAAATTCGCCGGCCAGCTCGGCGGCCTCCTCGGGCGAGATGCCCGGAGTGAAGCGGCGTTCCAACACGGTTGGCTCCGACCACGCCACCGGATGCACCGACAAGTAGGTGATGCCCTCGCGCACCACCGAGAACGGGAATTGCCGCAGGACGCCAACCGCGCGCGCCATCATCTCCCCTTCGCGGAAGCTGGGAAACCAAATGCTCAAATACAGCGAGTCGGCCATCGCGATATTTTAGCGCGTTGGCCGGTCGCAGGGTGTTACATAGGTCTGCGGCCCACCTACACGAGTGAAAACAAAATCCTTTTTCTTCTCAGTGTTTCTGGCGGGGGCTGGCTGGCTGCGGTATCCTCAGGGACACGCCGGACGCGCGCTTCCCTCGTTTGCAGAGTCCTGCAGCGATGCCAGCGTTCGCGCTGAGACTTCGGAGGACATCTTGATGAGTGATGCCATGAGTGATGCCAATCCTCTCCTCGCACCCATGAAGGGAACTCAGCACCGCGAAGTCGGTACGGTCCAGCTCGACATCGCAGCCGCCGGAGCGGCCCGCATCAAGCGCGTCATCTATCCGCCGGGATTTCGCTGGTCAAAGCACATGAAACCGGTCAGCGGCACCGAGCTATGCATGCACGCCCACGCGGGGTTCCTGGCCTCGGGGCAGATCCACATTGAGTATGAGGACGGCTGCATCGTGGAATTCAGCGCTCCGCAGGTGGTGGTGATAGAGCCGGGTCACGATGGCTGGGTCGTGGGAGACGAGCCGGCGGTGCTGATCGAATTCGACTTCGAGAACGACACGGTCCGCAGTCTCGGTATGCCCGACCGCCATAAGCATGGCAAGTGAGGCCGGGCTTCTACACCCCAGCTTTCAGCCTGGCCGCAAACTTCTCCCGAATCTTCTTCACCTTGGGCGAGACCGTGAACATGCAATATGGCTGGTAAGGATGGTTCTTGAAGTAGTCCTGATGGTAATTCTCGGCGGCGTAAAAGGTTGAAGCCGGCTCAATGGCGGTCATGATGGGATTGGCAAAGGCGCGTTCCTTGGTGAGGCCATCGATCACGGCCTGCGCGGTCTTGCGCTGCGCTTCATCGCGATAAAAGATGACCGAGCGATACTGCTCGCCGACGTCGTTGCCCTGCCGGTTCGGCGTCGTCGGATCGTGGACGGTGAAGAACACTTCCAGCAGGTCTTCGTAGCTGATGATGGCCGGATCGAAGGCGATTTGCGCGACTTCCACGTGGCCAGTTCGTCCGCTGCAAACCTGCTCGTAGGTCGGGTTGGGGACGCGCCCGCCCATGTAGCCCGACACCACCGAGTACACGCCCTCCAACTGCTGGAAGGCGGCTTCCACGCACCAGAAGCACCCGCCGCCGAGAATTGCCGTCTCTGTATTAGCCATGTTCGATAAGATGCGCGAGCGGGCGAGTTGTTGCAAGGGCTAGCAACTACAACTAGCTCTCTTCCTCCAGCATGAATTCCAGCACCTGTTGCGGCGCGGACGAAGTCCATACTGGCGCGAACGACAATCTGTGCAGCGGGCTTGGGCCCTTCTCGCGCAGCATCTTCAGGTGATGCGGCGTGCTGTAACCCTTGTTGGACGCAAGCCGGTACTCCGGGAATACCGGGTCCCAGGCGGTGATCATGGCGTCGCGCTCGACTTTGGCGATGATGGACGCCGCGGCAATCGAGGCGGAGAGCGCGTCTCCATGGATGATGGGCGTCTGCGCGCATTCGAAGTTGATGCGCATGGCGTCGATCAGCAGATGGTCGGGAACAAGCGTGAGCTTTCCGACGGCCACTTCCATAGCGCGTTTCGAGGCCCAATAGATGTTGATCTGATCGATGGTGGCGACGTCGACCGCGGCGATCGCCCAAGCCAATGCGTGCTCGCGAATTCGCGGCGCCAGCTTTTCGCGGGTCTCGCGGTCCAACAGCTTGGAATCGCGCAGCCCGCGAATGCGATAGCTCGGGTCGAGGATCACGGCGGCCGCGACCACGGGTCCGAACAGCGATCCCCGGCCGACCTCATCCACGCCGGCCACGAGATGAGCGCCCGAGTCCCACGCCAGTCTTTCGTACTTCAGCGTGCACTTCAGCTTCTTCAGCAAGCGCAGTTTCAGGGTGGCCGCGGAGACCGGCTTGACGGCGTTGTCGGCAATCGGATTTTTCGCGGATGATTTCATGGCGGAGTAAGCAAATGAACCGATAGGGAAATTCTAGAGTAATTCCGCGAACGATGCGGAGGGAGGTGAAAAATTGTCGGGAGAAGAAAAGCAGGTTCCTCCGCTCGGTCGCCGCGGCGACCTCGGTCGGGATGACAAAAGGAAGAGATGTCGCGCCACACGGCGTCGAATGAATCGCCGCTCCACCAAATGGGCTGAAATCCGATCGCTAAGAGCTAAAAGCTAAAAGCTAAGAGCCAGTTGCTAATTGCTAGCTGCCTATCCCCACCAGCTTCTGCTCTTTTGCCGCGTAGTGCGAGTCCACGTACTCGTCGAGAATCTTGATGAACTCCTCGACGATGTGATCGCCCTTGAGCGTGAGCATCAAGCGACCATCCACGTACACCGGGGCCTTCGGCTCCTCGAATGTGCCCGGCAGCGAGATGCCGATATTGGAGTGCTTCGACTCGCCCGGCCCGTTGACCACGCAACCCATCACCGCCAGCTTCATGTCTTCGACGCCGGAGTAGCGCGTTTTCCATACCGGCATCTGCTCGCGCACGTAGCTCTGGATTTGCTCAGCCATCTCCTGGAAGAAGGTGCTGGTGGTGCGCCCGCAACCCGGACATGCGGTGACCTGCGGGGTGAAGCTGCGGATGCCGATGGACTGCAGAATCTGTTGCGCGACCGTGACCTCTTCAGTGCGGTCGCCATTGGGCGCAGGGGTGAGCGACACGCGAATGGTATCGCCGAGGCCTTCCTGCATCAGCACGGCCAGCGCGGCGGTGCTGCTGACAATGCCTTTGGCGCCCATGCCGGCTTCGGTGAGTCCCAGATGCAGCGGGTACTCGCAACGGCGGCCCAGCTCGCGATAGACGTCGATCAGGTCCTGCACGCCGCTGACCTTCGCGCTGAGAATGATCTGGTCCTTGCGCAAACCGTAGCTGACCGCGAGATCGGCAGAGCGCAGTGCGCTCAGGACCATGGCTTCCATGGTCACGTCGCGCGCGTCTTTGGGATCGTCGAGCTTGGAGTTCTCGTCCATCAAGCGCGTCAGCAGCGACTGGTCCAGCGAACCCCAGTTGACGCCGATGCGCACCGGCTTGTTGTTTGCGATGGCGACTTCGATCATCGTCCGGAAGTTGTCGTCATCTTTCTTGCCAATCGAGACATTGCCCGGGTTGATGCGATATTTGGCCAGCGTCTGCGCGCATGCGGGATACTTCTTCAGCAGGATATGGCCGTTGTAGTGGAAGTCGCCGATGATCGGCACCGGAATGCCCAGGCGGTCGAGGCCGTTCACAATGTGCGGCACGGCGGCCGCGGCGGCGTCGTTGTTGACGGTGACGCGCACCAGCTCGGAACCGGCGCGGGCCAGGGCTGCAACCTGGCGAATGGTGCCGTCGATGTCGGCGGTGTCGGTGTTGGTCATGGACTGCACCACAATCGGTGCATCGCTGCCGACGCGCACTCCGCCCACCGAAGCTGTGTAAGTTCTTCTGCGCTGAATTTGAGCCATACAGGACTACTGAAAAGTTTAACACGGCGGATGCGAGGCCCCCGGCACTTGGCATAGCCAGGGGCTTAACCTTCCCAAGCGACACTGATCACACTGATTTGGGAACTCAGCCGTCCAATATGTGGAACCCTTTTACGGAGGAGGCTCATCTCACTAGTGAGAGCCTGGAATTGCTATTGGATCTTGATCGGTAACCTCCCGAAAATAAAAGGTCCACCGGGCGACAAATCGGCGCGCTTTGGGTTTATAACTGGGCTTAAGGGTATCGAAGGCCGGAGTCTATCTGGCCCGTGATCGGGCCCGAAAAGGTGTACATCATGCGTTACCTATCCCGTTTCCTGGGCTGCTATCTCCTTGCACTCATGCTGGTTCCATTCGGTGTCGCTCAGAACCAGCCCTCCTCTTCATCGCAATCTCCAGACCCGAACGCCACATCCAATCCGCCCGCGCCCGTCACTTCAAACGCGCCGGAGAAGCCGGAAAAGCCGGAAAAAGTCGAACCTATTCCCAGCACCTGGAACAACGTTGACGCCATCGGCAACCGTAATGTCGGCTGCAACAAGGGATTGGGCAACTGGTACTCGCTCGACAAGCAGGTGGCCATGGGGCGCGCCTACGCGCAGCAAGTGGAACACACCGCCAAGATGGTGCAGGACCCGGTGGTTACCGAGTACATCAATCGTCTGGGCCAGAATCTGGTGCGCAACTCGGATGCCAAGGTGCCGTTCACGATCAAGGTGATTGACACCGACGAACTCAATGCCTTTGCGTTGCCGGGAGGCTTCTTTTATGTGAACTCCGGCCTCATTCTGGCAGCCGACAACGAGGCCGAGCTGGCAGGTGTGATGGCGCATGAGATCGGTCACGTCGCGGCATGTCATGCGGCCCGGGAGCAGACTCGCAGTAATATCGCGAACCTGGCCAGCATCGGGCTGATCTTCATTCCGGGCGGCTGGGCGGTGTATGAGGGTACGCAGGCCGCTTTGAGCATTGGCGTGCCGGTGGCCTTCATGAAATTCTCGCGCAACTTCGAGGCCCAGGCCGATTTCCTGGGCATGGAATACATGTACAAGGCGGGATACGATCCGCAGTCTTTTATCTCGTTCTTCGAGAAGGTCGAAGCTCTGGAGAAAAAGAAGCCGGGCACACTGGCCAAAGCGTTTGCTTCTCACCCCATGACGCCGGACCGGGTCGCGGCGGCGCAGCAGGAGATGAAAACCGTGCTGCCTCCGCGGGCCGAGTACGTGGTGGACACCTCGGAGTTCGAAAACGTGAAGGGCCGTCTGGCCTCCCTCGAGAACCGTCACAAGGTGCAGAACGACAAAGACAACAAAGACCGGCCGACGCTGCGGCGTGCCACGGCCGACAATCCTTCCACCGATAGCGGAAGCGGCACCGACAGCAAGACCGACGACGACCGTCCCACGCTGAAGCGCAAGGACGGCTCCCAGTCGTAAACCGCATTCTTATGGCCCACTGAGAGGCTCCCCAGATACGGGAGCCTTTTCCTCTTGGGCAGTCCCGCATCAACGGGATTCAACCGTACCAGCGACTCGGCTTTTCCCATGTTGGGAAGCAACAACTTTTTCTGTAGCATTTCATCCCCGCGCGAACTAAACTCCCCTCGACAAATGCACAACCTGATCGTTCCGGGTGGCCAAATTTTCGGATTGCGCGGCCGGAGCAAGCGACAAAACCATCGTTAGAGAAGGGCCGCAGGTACCTCAACCACGCTCCTGTGATTGCGGTTGGAGCGGTGTCTTCTACTAATCCCAACTGAGCTCGATATACCCGGAATGGAGTTCACAGCCACGTTTGGACATCTGGCCGGATGTTCGCTTCAACGAAAGACAAAGGAGAAAGACGTGCCCTAATGAGCGAAGATAAGAATCGAGTTGGTTATGTTCTAGAGGCAGGCGACTCTTCCACCCCAAAGACTGCGGAATCCCCAGACCGGCGCAAGTTTTTGCTGCAGGCAGGGGCGGCTGCGACGGTCGCAGCGGGCGTGTTGGCGGTGCCATCCGGGGCTTCAGCGCAGTCCAGCGACTCCGATAATCTGAGAGGCGAGCGCCTATCGGGTGTAAGCCACAGGCGCGTCCGGGAGTCGTTTGCCAATCGCGTAAATGCAGCCCAGCGGGAAGCCCTGGTTCCGGTTCCCCGGCAGATCACGAATGGCGACGAGAGGAATTTCCCCAACTACATCGGGAACTTTTCCAAAGGGCTGGTGCATAACAGCATCGGCGAAGTATCGAGCAGTTCGTATCAGAGCTTTTTGACGGCGGTGAACAACGGAAATCCAAGTTTGTTCGAACAGATTCAGCTTGGCGGCAATACGCCGCAGGTCGATCCTCAGTCCGGGCTCGCGTTCGACCTGGAAGGGACCGACTCGCATCAACAGGCGATCGGAACGCCGCCCTCGGTGGCCAGCCGGGCGATCGCGGACGCCGCAGTGGAGAAGCTATTGGATGGCGCTGTGCCGCGACGTGAACTTTACCCAATACGGAAACGAGCCGCTGACCCAGGCGGCCATCGCCGAGCTGAACACGTTACCGCAGTTTCATGGCCCGAGACCGGTCACCCCGCAAAACCTGTTTCGCGGCTTCACCGCCGGGGACGTGCTGGGGCCCTACGCATCGCAGTTCATCCTCAAGCCCTTCTTGTTTGGAGCGCTGCCGATGACTCAACTAATGACAACGTACGTGCCGGGCGTCGATTACCTGACCGACCAGGCCTCGTGGCTGGCGGTGCAGAACGGCCAAGGCCCGTTTGCCAGCAACCAAGCGGACCCGAATTTGCAGTACATGCGCAATGGGCGTGGGCTGGCGGCCTATGTTCACGTCGATGTGCTGTTTGAAGCCTACTTCAACGCCTGTCTGGTTCTTATCGATGCTGGAGCGCCACTCGACCCCAACAATCCTTACGTCAATTCCAGGACGCAGACCGGCTTCGGAACGTTTGGCAATCCACATCTGAAAACGTTGGTGGCCGAAGTCTCGCAGCGGGCCCTGAAAGCCGTCTGGTATCTGAAGTGGTTTGTGCATCGGCACCTGCGCCCGGAGGCCTTCGGCGGACTGGTTCACATGACCAAGACCCATCAGGCAAGTTACCCCATGCAGTCGGACGTGATGCACTCAGAAGCGCTCAGCCGGGTGTTTGCCCAGCATGGCACGTATTTCATGCCCCATGCTTTTCCCGAGGGCTGTCCGCAGCATCCGTCGTACGGTCAGGGCCATGCGACCGTGGCGGGCGCCTGCGCCACCATCGTGAAGGCATGGTTCAACGATCTGACGCAGCTCACCTCGATCCCGGGATTCGAGATTGTGCAGGCCAGCGAAGATGGCCTGTCGCTGGTGCCTTACCAAGGCTCCGATGGAAACCAATTGACCGTCGGTGGCGAAATGAACAAGCTGGCCGCGAATATCGGACTGGGCCGCGCCCATGCCGCAGTCCATTGGCGCTACGACTATGCCGATTCGCTGCCGCTGGGCGAGGCCGTCGCTATTTCCATGCTCAACGACATGGCCCACAACTGGAACGAACCGTTCGCGGGCTTTTCGTTCACCAAATTCGATGGCACACGTATCACGGGGGTGGGCGGGAACCAATGATGGTTGTGGTTTAGGACGGTTTCAGAGTTGGTGTGCCTTCGGGTAGAGCCGGCCTTCAGGCCGGCGTTGAGACGCGCATACTGTAGGCTTCTGCTGCTGCGGTCATTTCAAATGACCGCAGCAGCGGAAGCTCTTTTTGTTCCCGGTCAACGTGGCGCTGAAGCGCCGCTCTACCATTACTCGCGGGATACAGTAACTTTGGAATCGCCCTGCACGAGCTCTGGTCCCGCGTTTCCGCAAACAAAAACGGGGCACAGGATGCGCCCCGTTTTGATTTTCCAGAAGGCATGCCGTCAAGGCAGCCGTTGCGCCAGTCCGGGCAGCGCTTTCATCAGGTCGTTGTAAATCACCACCGCCGCAAACAGGATCAGGAAGACAAAGGCGGTTTGATAGATGCGTTCCTTGATCCGGATGCTGATCTCGCGTTGTAGCACGCCCTCGATAATCAGCAACAGGATGATTCCACCATCGAGGATGGGGATGGGCAGCAGATTAAGGATCCCGAGATTAAGGCTGATCATCGCCATCAAACCGAGCAGGGGAGTCCATCCGGGTTCACGAGCAGCCTCGCCAGATAGGCGCGCGATGCCGATGGGGCCTTCCATTTGCTTAATGGACGCCTTGTGCTGCACTAACTTGCGGACCAAGTCCACGATCAGCACGGAATAGCGTTTGTTCTCCGCGAGCGAGCGATTGAGCGCCTGCGCGAAGGGCAGCTTGTCGATTTGCATCGGCCGGGATTGGAAGCCGAGACGATAATTCTTCTGTCCGTTGTCCTCGGTCTGGACGGGCGTTACCTTGATCTCCAACTTCTGCCCCTGGCGCAACAGAGTGAGATCCACCGGCTTCTCACCATTCTGCTGCAGGTAGTGGATCACGGAAACCAGCGATCGCATCGCGGTACCGTTTACGGCGACAACCTGGTCGCCCACCTTCAGCCCGGCCTTGACCGCGGGCATGGTTGGCTCAAGATAGGTTACGGTGATCGGTTCTTCCGGCAACCATCCCACAGTGTCGTACTGGTCCGACCCGTCACGCTCGGGCTGGATTTGCTTCTCCAGGATCTGGTTGCCGCGTTGAATGGCGACATTCACCCCTCCCTTGGAAGTGACCGCCACCTTTAGCAGAACATCTTCCCAAGTGGGATTCTGCTGGCCATCGATGCGCACGATGCGGTCGCCTTGCTCGACCCCGGCCTTGGCCGCTGGCGAGTTCTCCATCACCCATCCCACCACCGCCGGCTGGTCGAGATAGACCGGATGCTCATAGCGCACCATGAACACGCCGGTTAGAACGACCACGGCGAGGATGATGTTCATGGCCGGACCGGCGGCGGCGATCACGAAGCGCTGCCAGCGGGGATGCGACATGAACTCGTCCGGCGCGCCGGTGCGCGTCTCCAGCGGACTCTCGCCCGCCATTTTCACGTATCCGCCCAGCGGCAGGGCGCTGATGCGATAGTCCGTGCCACCACGGCGGAAGCCCGTAAGACGCTTGCCGAAGCCGATGGAAAACACATCGACCCGTACGCCAAACGATTTCGCAGCCGCATAATGGCCGAACTCGTGCACCAGGATCATGATGCCGAGCACCACCGCCATGGAAGCCAGTGCGATTAGAAACGATTCCATAAACCTCTTTTGACTAAGGGGAAATCAGTTTGGGGGTGCCCTATTCTAGCTCTCTCTTGGCTAGGCGGGGAAGTCACACTCTTGAACCCACACATTTGATGCGGCCGCGTGCCCGGAGACGCGCATTTTCATCTACGGCCAATACTTCCTCGATCGATTCCGGTATCCGCGCCGGCGTTTCCCTGACCACCGCTTCTATTGTAGCCGGAATATCCGGAAATCCAATGGCACCTTCGAGGAAGGCTGCTACCGCCACCTCGTCGGCGGCATTGAGCGCAATCGTCTTCGCGCCTCCCGCTTCGACTGCCTGGTAAGCCAAACGTAAGCAGGGGAATTTCTCCAGGTCAGGAGGCTGGAAATCCAGCCGCCGCAGTTCCTCAACAGGAAAGCGCAGGTCGGACTCGATGCGATCGGGATAGCACAGCGCATACAGGATCGGTAATCGCATGTCGGTGACCGAGAGTTGGGCCAGCAGGCTGCCGTCCACGAACTCGACCATGGAGTGGATCGTGCTCTGCGGATGCACCAGAACGCTGACCTGGCTGGGCGGCATGTCGAACAACCGGCAAGCCTCGATCACCTCAAAGCCTTTATTCATCAGGGTTGCCGAATCGATGGTGATGCGCTTGCCCATTTTCCAGGTCGGGTGGTTGAGCGCCTGCTCGACCGTGATGTTGGCGAACTCGCTGGCGGGAGTGTGCAGAAATGGGCCGCCCGAGGCGGTAAGCCACACGCGCTGAACTTCGCTGCGGCGGCCACCACGCATGGCTTGGTGAATCGCATTGTGCTCGCTGTCGATGGGCAGCAGCGGCTTGCCTTGTCTGCGGGCCTCGGCGGTGATCAGGTCGCCCGCGGCGACCAGGCATTCCTTGTTGGCCAAGCCGACCGTCTTGCCGGCTTTGACCGCTTGGTACGTGGCCTCGAGTCCGGCCACACCGACAATGGCGCTTACCACAAAATCGGCATCGGGATGAGTCGCGACCCTGACCGATCCAGCCGACCCGTACACCGTTTCAATGGCGCTTCCTAGTCCGGCCTGGTTGAGCTTGTCTTGAACTTGGCTGGCCGCATCGGCGGTCGCCATCGACAAGATCTGCGGACGCCAGCGGCGTGCCTGCTCGAAGGCGAGCTCGACGTTATTGCCCGCTGCCATGCTGACCACGGAGAAGCGGTCGGGAAAGCTCTCAACGATGTTGAGCGTGCTCTTCCCGATGGAGCCGGTGGAGCCGAGGATGGCGATGCGCTTCATTTCTTCCCTAGCCACGAATGATACTTGTTCCGAGGTAAACGCCGAGCCCGGCGAAATAAAACAGGATCGCGACCGGCAGCGCGAACAAGAGCGCATCAATCCGGTCCAGCATCCCTCCATGCCCGGGAAGAAGCGATCCCGAGTTCTTCAATCCAGCCCCGCGCTTCATGGCCGATTCCACGAGGTCGCCAAGTTGCGCCGCGACGTTGATGCATACCGCGAAGAGGACGACTAGCCAAATAGGCACGGGTTCCCCAGGAACGGTGGCTACGGAGTACGGGGAAACAAGGTGACTCTGAATCAAGCCTTCGTAGATGGCCGGGAGAAAGCGGAACAACAGAAGAGCGACGACCACGGTGCCCAGCACCGACGCGATTGCCCCCTCCCAAGTTTTTCCGGGGCTTATACGGACAGCCAGCTTGTGTTTGCCGATAGCGCGGCCGACGTAGAGTGCGGCAATATCGCCGGTCCAGACCAGCAGCATGACATACAACAGGAAAAGCGCGCCATTTCCCACGGCGCGCAGAGTAACCATGCAGGACAGCGTAACGCCCACGTACGGCAGCACCATGAATGACATAGCTGCGTCGGGCAGCGCCTCCGTTGGAGGATCGCGTCGCATGCTTGCCACGAGAAGGACAAGAGGCGACACAAGCAGCACGGCAAGGGCGCCCATGCCAGCGACAAATGCGGCAGCGCCAAGGTTCTGGAACCATCTCCAGTCAGTGACGAAAGTCGACGCCTGCACCAGAAAGCCGCAAACCAGGAATAAGTAGCTCAATCCTCGAAAGGGCCGAAAGCCATCGGCCTCCACAATCCCCAGAAATTCCCTTGCCGCCAGCAGCGCCACGCCCAGCACCAGCAAGGTGAACAGCCACAGCGGCGCCTTGAACAGCGCCAGCACCACCAGTGGAATCAGGATGACTGCGGTCAGGACGCGCTTCACGAGGCATGCCCGTCATCGCCGACCAAGCCTCCGAAGCGGCGCTCGCGCTTCTGGAAAGCTTCGATGGCCTCCAGCAACTGCGTGCCGCGAAAATCGGGCCACAGCGTTTCGGTGACGTAGATTTCGGAGTACGCCACCTGCCACAGCAGGAAGTTGCTGAGCCGCATCTCGCCGCTGGTGCGGATCACCAGGTCCAACTCCGGCAAGCCGTTGGTGTAAAGGTGGGAAGCGATCGACCGCTCGTCGATCTTCAGGTGCTCGACGCCGCCGTTGCGTGAGGCCTCGCGCACCAGCGCGTTGAACGAATCGACCAACTCGCTGCGGGAACTGTAGTTGAGCGCCAGGGTGAGCACCATGCCGGTGTTCTTTTCGGTCATCTCGCGCGCCCACGCCATGCGCTCCTGCACTTCCTGCGGCAGCTCCTGCTGGCGGCCGATGTACTGCAGCCGGATGTTGTTTTCCATCAAGGTGGGCAGCTCCATCTTGAGGTAACGGCGCAGCAGGTTCATCAGGAAGCTGACTTCGCCTTTGGGCCGCTTCCAATTTTCAGCCGAGAACGAATACAAGGTGAGGGCCGGGATGCCGATGCGTGCCGCCGTTTCCACCGTGGAGCGCACCGCGGCCACCCCCGAGCGGTGCCCGGCGATGCGCGGCAAATGGCGGCGCTTGGCCCAACGGCCATTTCCGTCCATGATGATGGCGATGTGGTGGGGCAGCCGCTCCGGATCGAGGTGGGAGAAAATCTCGGCCTCTTTGCGGTTCAGCCCGGCCGGCACTTGAGTGCGCAAGGCGTACCTCTAATAATCTACTGAAATTAGCATACGCCCCAGCGGGGTTGCAACGAAGGGCCCCAGGTAGCCGAGGATGCAGAGACCTGCGTCGCTTACACCCAGGCCTTCGGGGGTGTTCTGGAGTTATTCGTGCGAGG
The DNA here is from genome assembly GCA_963710585.1 of uncultured Acidobacteriaceae bacterium. GTDB lineage: Bacteria > Acidobacteriota > Terriglobia > Terriglobales > Acidobacteriaceae > Bog-257. The sequence continues at coordinate 22,106 of CAVQAM010000005.1, forward strand.
GAATGGTCTTCGAACCGGGGTCCCAAGTCTGTTATTGGCCCGTTGCCGTTGCTGACGAATGCATTAGCTTAGGTCCCCGGGACCGCCGCTGATAGTCCAGGCCCTGACGCTCCACTGTTGAGTATCACGGTAGCACAGGGTACGTCCATCGACGGGAACTCAGCTTGGTTCAGCTTCGCGATGGCATACAATACCAGCTCCACTCGGTTGGAAAACCCAAGCTTCTCGAAGATGCGGAACAGACCATTTTTGACGGTGTGCTCGCTCAGACCAAGGTGCTGCGCGATGTCGCGATTTGAGAGACCTTGGGCCACAAGTCGAACCACTGTTTCCTCCCGCGCCGTCAGCAGGGAAAGCGCTTTGCCTCGGGAACTTTGCGAATCCGAAGATGCGCCGGTCAAAGCTTGGACAATATGGTCGACTTGGGCAGTATCGGCCCAGATTTCCCCTTTAACCACGCAGCGGACACACTTACCCAGCAGCTTCGTCTCCGATTCAGAGCACGAGAATACTCCTCTTGCACCGGCGCGAAACGCATCAACCACCAGTTGAGGTGTCGCACGAGCAAGCAGAAGGACCCATCGAAGGTTAGGAAACCGATGGCTGATCTCTTGCAAGTGTGAAAAACCACTAAAGAGACCGTCTTGCAAGTGAACGCTGATTAAGGCTATGTCGGGTTTGGTATCTTGCAAGGACTTGAACAGGTTATCCTTCGTTCCGACGGTCGCTACTACCTGAAGATCCAGGCTTCTTTCCAGTGTCCGTGCAAGTAAACGGAATGTCATAAGGTTGGAAGCTGCGATGACAATCCTGATCTTAGATATCTGTCCCGATCCCATTCGTTATCCTCCACAGAATCCCCCTTCTTAGGCTGAATCCGATCGCGGATAGCAGTTCCTGAAGCCCATCCTGATATAGGAAGCAGTACCCTGCGACATGGCGGACCAGAGAGGTGATCCAGCTACGCAAACGCGTTAAGTTTAGGCCTGGGATTCTTGCCGCCGCAGCGGGTAAATAGAGCCGGTGCGGGGTAGATTTATGAACTCACGTTATATTGGTATTAATATCACATACCAATTTCGATGGTCTGTTGGGCATCGCACATACGCAGAAGGTTTTTTGTTGGTTCGCGCGCCCGATTTCGACATCTTTTATAGCTTGCCACATCTTTTAGCTTTTGCATAATCGCCACGGCACGTGGATGCTAGCTCTGGCAGTATGCCCCTTGGGACAGTACTTTCGTCTCTTAACTCAGCCGCTTGTTGTCCCATTCACGTCGGTGCTCGTACACACCTTTGCCCTGCTCAGCTTTGTTGCAAGTGTCCAAGCCATAACTTCAGACCCTGGCCAATTTGGCCGTGAAAAAGATTGCACTTGAGACAAGTAGTTCGGGTCTTTGTAGCTCTTGTGGGTTCTGGGAAGGCGGCTTATCTTCCGGCTTGCACGAGGATTTCGGCAGTTCGAGGCAGCAAGTGCAGATCAGCGAGCTACATGACGTGCCTGAGGGTGGACGGGAAAGGAGAAAAATGGGGCCACGTTTTCGAATATCAGTGCCAGCAACATTTCAGTGGCAGGGGCCGGACGGTGTTCGGCGTGAGAGTAAGGGTACAACGCGCGATATCAGCGGCTACGGGGTGTTCATCCATACCGACTCCGCGCCCTTACCTGGCGATTCTGTCCAGGTGATCGTTAATATGCCGCCTTTGCAAGCCCAAGCCTTGGGGGTGCAGCTCTATGGCAAAGGCGTCGCAGTTCGTGTGGAACCTGGGGACGACTGCGCGCCGGAAGGGTTTGCCGCCGAGGTGCTCTTTCAATCGGGTTGGGCTAGTGCCCTCTCCCATGCCGTCCAATGATGCCTTGGCTGAGGCAATGAGCCGTTGACAGCGGAAAGCGGCTCGCCTCAGCGAACAGAGCTTTCGGGAAAGCAGTAAATGACGTTTCAGAGGTTGAGACTTCGCTTGCGGTTTCTCGTGGCCAGTGTTTCCTCAACCATCGCCAAACGCGAGCGAATCGCAACCTTGGTTCGTTTGCGAAACCTGCGCGCCAGGTTCGTCCACTTCTCCCGGTTGTGACCGGGCGCGTCCACCAACGACTTCTAACGGATTGGCAAGTCTGTCGAAGTCGGACCCTCCTTACAACGTGGTTCATAGGAACCAGAAAGAGAAGCGTAGCTTATGAAAAAGGTACTCGTTCTCAGTTTGCTGGCGATCTTCGCCTCGATCTTCACATTCAGTTCGGTGGCCATGGCCGATACTTTATTCACCTACGGCGCCACAGCCGTCATTCCAACACCCGGCAGTCCGGCCAACAACCCTCCTCCGCAGCCTTACGTGTGGCAGTTTACTTCAGATACCTCAGGTCTTGGCTACGCGGGCATGTACGTGGCGATATCGGGATCCTTGACCCCCTCCACGCTCACCAGCCTGAGTGCGGAATATTGGATGGCTGCAGGCGCCTTCGGCGGTGGCGCCCCGCGGTTCTCGTTGAGTGATTCCAGCAATAACGAGGCTTACATCTATTGGGGAACTCCGCTAGGTGGCGGATCATTCAGCGATCCCAATGGCGGTACGCGGTGGGGAAACACAGGGAACTATGCTGACCTGTCGAGTCTCGACCTGCGGGTTTACTCGAACGGCTTCGGCGGAGACAACAATCCCAACGTCGGAGTCACCTGGGCGCAGTTCCTTGCAACCGGCAGCGTCAGCAGCACGCAGATCGCTGACATCTACCTGGACGTGGATGGTGGATTTACCGGGACGCAGGTGCTGGATGTCGCTACTTTTGATATCAACGGCAACAACTACAACGCTCCCGTGCCGGAACCATCCACTCTGGTGTTACTGGGCTCTGGCATCCTTGGACTCGCGGGAATTTTGCGCCGGAAGGTAATCGGCTAGCTAAGACTGGCTGAAAACACGTTTAAAGAAGTGAGTGAAGCAATACGCATTTCACCCGGCAGCCCTGAGCAAGCTGCCGGGATTTTTCTGGGTAACCCTCTTCAGTAACGAACGCAGAGCCGGCTATACGAAATAGCTGGCGATAGATCGCCATTGCACCATGACATAAAGTCAAAGATGCCGAGGACACTGACCTTCGGCATCTCCCTATTGGCCTATTGGCACAACCGGGTTCGTCAAGAAGCAACCCGCCTTACGCACCCCGCCGTGGATGCAATACCATGTCGCGCACCTGGGCGAGCACGCTCGACAACTGCATGGCGTTGAGCTTGGAGGTGAACTCCAGCAACTCGGTCACGAACGGGTCGGCCAGCAGCTCGTGGATCTCGTCTTCGCGCGACGGTCCGCAAGCGCGCAGCAGGTCGGGGATGCTGACCTCGAGCGCCGTCGCCAGACGGTTGAGCGAGGACAACGTCGGCGTGGCCTTGTCGTTCTCGATCTTGGAGACGTAAGTACGAGGGACGCCCATGCGCAGCGCGAGCTGGCGTTGGCTTAGCCCGCCGCGCAGGCGCAAGCTGCGAATGGCCTGCGCCACCCGCACTTCGCAGTGAGAGGACGTTGCCGGGGCTGCGACCGCCAGAGACGGCGCGAAGATTGGCTCCGGCTCATCCTCATCCAGCGATGTGCGGCACTTACGGCAAAGATTGTTGGTAGTTTTAAACTGGACGAGATGACATTGGTCGCATCTCACCACTTCCCGGGAATCTACGGGCGCGAGAGTCGTGGCCATTCGGGTTGCGCGAGTGCCAGAGCAGGCACAACATTCAACTTAAGCGTACTGTGCGGCATTCCTCTGCTAGAGTCAAGTGTATTGTCGGGTGAAAACCGAGAAAGCTGTGCAAATCCGTCAATCGCACGCCAACGAGGCGGAAGAAAACCACATGAAACACGGGAGAAACACGGAATGATTCGCTCCGATGCTTGGTGTTTACTAACTGAGTTCACCCAGTCAGAAAGTTTGCGCAAACATGCGCTCGCGGTGGAGGCGTGCCTGCGCGCCTACGCCCGTAAGTTCGGCGAAGATGAGGAGCGCTGGGGCGTCGTCGGGCTGATTCACGATTTCGATTACGAGAAGTATCCCACCGCGGAAGAGCATCCCTACAAGGGAAATGAAATCCTGGCGGAGCGCGGCTATCCGGAGGACGTCCGTCGGGCCGTTATGTCGCACGCTGATTACACGGGCGTGGGCCGCGAATCGAATCTGGAGAAAGCCCTGTTTGCCTGCGACGAACTGGCGGGCTTCATTACTGCGACGGCGCTGATCAAGCCCAACAAGTCACTGGCCGAGGTGGATGCCAAGTCGGTGCGAAAGCGCATGAAGGACAAAGCCTTCGCGCGATCCGTCAGCCGGGAGGACATTATCAACGGCGCCGCCCGCTTGGGCGTCGACCTGGACGAACATATTGCGTTTTGTATTGAGGCAATGAGAGGGATCGCCGGGGAACTGGGCCTGGCAGGGAAAGAGCCACAGCAGAACGAGTCCTGAAATGAAGTGGGCTCACCCGGCGGAAATTCTCTGTGCCTCTGTGTCTCTGTGGTGAAACTCTGCTTGGCTGTCCTGCTCCGGAACGTTCGTGTTACAACTTGAGCTGCCCTTATGAACAGCAAACGCGCCACCATCATATTTCTTTCCGTGCTGCTGCTGATTGCGCTCGGGCTCGCGTTTGTTATTACCAGATCCTTCCTGGAGCCGTTCGCTTTTGCGATCATTCTGGCGGTCGTCTTTTATCCCATGCACGAACGCATTTTGCAACGGAACCACCGGCGGCCCGGCAGTTCCGCGCTGCTTTCCACCCTGCTCCTGGTCCTGGTGTTTGCGGTGCCCAGCTTCATCATCGCCGTGCTGGCCGCCAACGAAGCACTCGTGGCAGCACACTATTTGGGCCGCAGAAGCGTTGAGGAGGGCGGATTCGCATCGCTGGTAATGAGCCTGGCTAAGGGCCCTCTCAGCTATGTTGGCCGCTGGGTCGACCTTTCCAAATACGATCTGAACGCCATGATCAGCGCCAACACGCAAAAAGTCAGTGTGTGGCTGGTCGGTTTCGGCGCCAATGTCTTAGGTGGTATCGCCCGCTTCATCACCGGCGCGCTGATCACGTTCGTGGTCGTGTTCTTTCTGTTTCGCGACGGATCGCAGTGGGCCTATCGCGCGGGAGCGCTGCTTCCACTTTCCCGCGAGCAGGTGGCGCGGCTGTATCGCAATATCTCCGACACCATCATCGCCAATGTTTACGGCATCCTCACCGTGGGGGTAGCGCAGGGCGTGCTTACTGGGGCCGCTTTCCGTCTTATCGGGATGCAGTCGGCTCTGTTGCTGGGGCTGGCTACCGGCTTCGCGTCCATCATCCCGGTGGTGGGCTCGGCGCTGGTTTGGGTCCCGGCCGTAATTTACCTTCTGGCAACCGGTTCCATTGCGAAGGGCTTGTTTCTCCTGGTTTATTGTGTCGTGATTGTCAGCAGCGTCGATAACATCATCCGCCCGTGGATTGTGGGCGGGCGCGTGGAGTTACATCCGCTGGTCCTGCTCTTCTTTATCTTCGGCGGCGTGGAAGCGTTCGGGTTCCTGGGATTGTTTCTGGGACCGGTGGTGGCGTCGGTTCTAGTGGCGCTGTTCGATATTCTGCGCGAAGAACTGAAAGCGGAAAAAACCTTGCCCGCAGCGGGGTATGGGTGAAGACTACGCTGCAGGCGGCAGGTTCGGCAGATCGAGCAATCCCAGTTCCTGCTCGAAGGGTAGAAATACCGAAAAGGCAGTCCCGCTTTTGCCAGCTCGCATGCGGCTGGCGAGATGAATCGTCCCTTCATGCTTGTCGATGATGCCGCGGCTCACCCAAAGACCCAAGCCTGTGCCCTTTTCCCCTTTGGTGGTGAAGAAGGGAGCGAAAAGATTCTTGCGGACCCCGGCGGGGATGCCTGCGCCGGTGTCCAGGATGGTTACGCGTACTCCCCTTCTTGCTGGAGCGGAGGGGAGACTGGATTGGCGCAAATGCAGAATCAGCTTGCCTCCGTTGGGCATCGCGTCCAGGGCATTGCCGACGAGGTTCGAGAATACCTGCCGCAGTTCGCCGGGAAATCCGCGCACCGGAGGCACCGCTTCCAAACGCTGCTCTACGTCGATGTGGGCCTTGCGGATTTGCGGCGCAAATAGAACCAGCACGCTTTGCAGCACATCGGCAAGGTCCACCTTAACCGGGGCTTGGGCTTCGCGGTGGAAGGTCAGGAGCTGTCCCGTGATCTGCGCCATGCGGGCCAGTTCCTCACTGGCCAGATCCAAATATCCGCTGGTGGTGTTGTTGGGATGCTGCTCATGGCGTAGCAGGTAGATGAGGTTTGAGACGGTGTCGAGCGGATTGCGGATCTCGTGGGCAATGGTGGCCGATAGGCGTCCCGCCGACGCCAGGCGCTCGCTGGAGCGTAAGGTCTGCTCCGTCTGGCGGCGCCGCGTGATGTCACGAAAGACGAGCACCATTCCGGCAAGCTGATTGCCATCGTTGAGGATGGGGGATGCCGTCAGCTCGATGGGATATTCCCCTCCGGAACGGCTGATGAGAGCCATGTGGCTGGCAACGTTCACCACGGCCTGCGAGCTGCGAACCAGTGCGATCGGATCTTCCAGTTCGGTGCGGGTCCTTTCGTCGAGGATGCGCACGACTTCACGCAAGGGCCGTCCGCTGGCGGCCTGGTCGTGCCAGCCGGTGAGTTTTTCGGCGGCGGGGTTCATGAACGACACGTTCCCCGAAGCGTCGGCGGCGACCACCGCCTCCCCCAGACTCTTGAGCGTAATCTGCAACGACTCACGGCTCTCTTGTAAGAGCCGCGTTTTCTCCGCTTCGGCCTGCACATGCTTGTCGTAGCTGGAAGAAAGCGCAAACAACTCGCGTCGCGTCAGGGTGAACAGCAGAAGGAGCGTGATGAGCGCAAGCACCACGGCGGTAGCGATGACAACATTACCTAGAAGCGTGGCCCGGCGGTGGCGAACCTCATGTAAGTGTTGCTCTGCGTCCAGGATCTCGTGCTGCTTGGCCCCGACCTGGTCCATCAATTGTTTCCCGGCGGTGAATTCCTGAGACCAGAGAGAGCGAGCGCCCGGATGCTGCAACAACTGCTCCGAATATTGCATCCAGCGGAGGTCGAGATCGCGAAGTTCTTGCAGGCGACGCTGTTGACTGGGACTGTCGCTGGTAAGCTGGTCCAGGACCGTCAGTTGTTCGAGCACTCCTGCCTTGGCCGAGTTATAAGCGTCGAGGAAAGACTGGTCACCGTTCAGGAAGAAACCACGAAGTTCGGACTCCATGTCGGTCATGGACCGCATCAACTGCCTGGTATCGGCGATGACTTGGTCGCTACGGTCGACCCAGCCAAAAGAGGTAGTCAGCCCGACGATCTCGACCACCAGAGTCGCGGTGAGCAGCAACAGCGATACCACCGGTATCAGAACCGTGCGGCGCAGCAGTCTCTGGAAACTGCGTTGGTCCATATCGACTCGTCAAGGTGCGGCCGTTGGCGGCGCGAAAGTCCTGATGATACAGCATCTCTGTGGGTAGTCAGAAGAAAGATGTGGCCCATCCGGCAGGGGAAACGCCTAACTGCCGATCCACTCCAGTTGCAGCGTTTTTTCCCTGGCAGCCATGGTCCGCATTTCCGGATCGCCCGTCACCAGCGGCGCATCCTGCAGCAGGGCTGTGGCCGCCGCGAAACCGTCGGCGTAAGAAATGGCGTGTCGCGCCTTGAGGGTGGCGGCCAGCATGACCAATTCGTCATGGGCGGAGATGGTGGTCACGCGCGGGTGCAGGGTCTCCAAGACCCGCCGCCCATAGGCCAGATCGCGGGCCTTCACGGAAAGATAGAAGACCTCGCCGAGATTGACGATGCTCATCGAGAGCCTGCGTTCGCGGCGATCGGCTGCCTCCAGTAACCTGCGCATCCGGTCCGCCGCCGGCTGTCGGCCTTTAAGCCACACCATGACCGCCCACGCATCCAGGACCAGTTCTCTCATCTGGCCCGGGCCCGATCCTTTGCCAGTTCGGCCTTGCGGTCCTCTCGCATGATCCTCTCGACATCGACCCCGGCAAGAGAACCCTCTAACGCGTCGAGTGGGAGAGGGACAGCGGGTTTCAGGTGAAGAGCCCAGGCCTCAAGCGCCTGATCAACGGCCTGTTGCAAGGTCACGCCACGGTTGGCGGCCAGGCTCTTGATGCGGCGCAGCTTTGATGCGGGCAGTCTGACGGAAAGCACGGCGATCTGCTTGCTTGCTGGCATGCTTGCATTATAGCAAAACAGCCAGCGATCGACCTAGCGCAGCAGCGTCGTCGGATCGGGATCGGCGGGCGCTCCGTCCGGCAGCACCGCGGGGGACTCTTCGGTCGTGTCCCCTTCTCCGGGGGCCAGGAAGAGATTCTGCTCGATGCCATGCTGCTTGGTGTACAGCTCGTAGTAGCGGCCACCGAACTGATAAAGCGATTGGTGGTTGCCGTGCTCGACGATCCGTCCTTCCTCGACCACCAGGATCTGGTCGGCGCGGCGAATGGTGGAGAGCCGGTGGGCGATGACAAACGTGGTGCGCCCCTGCATCAGGTACGATAGTCCTTCCTGGATCAGGGCTTCCGACTCGGAGTCGAGGCTCGAGGTGGCCTCATCGAGAATCAGAATGCGCGGGTCCGCCAGGATGGCGCGCGCGATCGAGACCCGCTGGCGCTGCCCGCCAGACAGCTTCACTCCCCGCTCGCCGATGATGGTGTCGTACTTCAGCTCATACTTCTCCGCGAATTCGTCCACGCGGGCGATGGCGCAAGCCCGCAGGATCTCCTTGTCCGTCGCATGGGGCTTGGAAAAGGCCACGTTCTCGCGAATGCTTCCGTCGAACAGGAACGAATCCTGCAACACCATGCCCAGTTGCGTGCGGTACGACTCCAGCCGGACGGTGGAGAGATCGACCGAATCCACCAGGACTTTGCCCTGGTTGGGAGTATGGAAGGCGGCAATCAACCCGATGATGGTGGACTTGCCCGATCCCGAGGACCCGACCAGCGCCGTCACCGTACCCGGCCGGGCGCGAAACGAGATGTCGTGCAGGACGGTTTTCTTCTGCTCGTAGGCGAAGGTGACATCCTGGAAGGTGACCTCGCCGCGTATTTGGGGAAGCGTGACCGTCCGGTTGGGGTCTTCGTTTTCGGGGACCTCGTCGAGAACTTCGCGGGTGCGTTCCAAACCGGCGAGCGCTTCCGTGATCTGGGTGCCGATGCCGACCACCTGAAACAGTGGCGCGGCCAGGTATCCGAGGAACATGGTGTAAGTGAAGAATCCGCCCAGCGTCAGCTTACCTGCCAGGATCTGGCGGGTCCCCATGAACATGACAATCGCCCCGATGACGCCCATGAGCGTGGAAGACGACAGGCTCATGACCGAGGTTGCGGTCAGGGTGCGAAAGACATTTTGCAGCAGGCGCTCGACCCCCGAGCTGAACACCTCGTGCTCGCGCTGCTCGGCGTGATAGCCCTTGACCACCCGCACTCCTCCCAGCGATTCCGTCAGACGGCCGGTGACTTCGGCGTTGATCTTGGCGCGCTCCCGAAAGATAGGGCGGATGGTCCGGAAGGCCTTGCGCAACCCGAATCCAAAGATACCCAGAAAGCCGAAGGCGATGGCGGTCATCACCGGGCTGATGCGGATCAGAACGGCGAAGGCAATGACCGCGGTCAGCAGTCCGCCGGCGAAGTCCACCAGTCCGGTGCCGATCAGGTTGCGCACGCCCTCGACGTCGCTCATGATGCGCGAAACCAGCATGCCGGTCTTGTTGGCGTCGTAGTAAGAAATGGACAGTCGCCCGACGTGCTCCTGCACCCGGCGGCGCAACTCGGCGATCAGCCTCTGCGCCGCCTTAGACAGCGTCTGCGTGAGCGCAAACGACGTCAGGCCCTGGATGAGCGTTGCCAGCAGGACCACTCCCACCAATGGATAGAGCAGCTTGAAGTGCCGCTTGCCGATGATGTCGTCCACCAGGTACTTGGTGGAAGCCGGAAGCACCAGCCCGGAGACGCGGTTGACGATCATCAATCCCAGGCCCAGCGCCAGCAGGGCGCGGCGCGGCCGAATCAGTTGCCAGACTTCGGGCAGCGCCTTGAAGATCTCAGTCTTCTTTAGCGGCTGCGCTGCTGTGGAATGCATGAAATGCATGATAAGGGTCAACAGACTTGGATTCGCGAGAGGGGTGATTGGGTTCGGAACTGGCGGAGACGAATGGGTTCGGCATCCGCGGTTAGATCGGTTCCGGGATTAGTGTATCCCGCCCGTTCGGGTAGTGCGGCGCTTCAGCGCCGCGTTCGCCCCGCCCCAAGGCCTCGCTTAAGCCGCTGAGGTCGGAGACCTCAGCGGCTTAAGCGAGCTTTCTTCTTGCCGTGTACGCGGGCCTGAAGGCCCGCAAAAACCGGATACATTTATTGCGGCAGTGCCCTACCAGAGACAGCGAGTGTTCCTCTGGGCGATTGTCCGCGCCCAGGTCGCCATATCGGATTCCCCACCGGGAGTAAATTGCATCGCCACTGGAGCAATGTCGTGCGCTGCCAGACAGCGGACGAAGAGGATATTCGAGTTGTGCGGCAAGCCGAGGTGAGATGGTTGAAAATACTTTTAGCGCAAAAATTTCTCGCCCTTGCGCGATCCACTCGAGCGCTGAGCGATTTGGCGCAAACGAAAAGGCCACCCGGCAACGGGGCGGCCTTCTCTTCAAGGGAGAATAGTTCCAACGGAGGCTAAACCGTCAAAACTTTCTGCACAAATACTAGGGTCACAGAAAACCCCGTGTCAAGCAATTTCTATGACTTAAACTGCTGCATTTTAAATGACTTACAAAGTATTAAGGTATTTGCAGGAAATTGACCGAAAACTGCCGAGTTCACGTAATTTCAAGGTAACTATATTGCTGTCAGCAACTTACCGGAATCAGCCTGCTATCGCAGATGCAACTGGATGATGTCCACGTCCTCGGGGCGATCGAAGACGCTCTCGGGGAAAAGACGCTTCATCAAGATGCGAATGCCTCCAAAAAAAATCCCGAAGATGAGAGAGATCAACAGAATGATCCCGGTCAGCGCAAACACTCCGACGATCAGATTGCCGATGTTGTCGCGCTTGCTCATCGAGGTGGCTTCGTTCCACGTGACCTCGGCCTCGTAGTTTACGGAGTTAAGCAGCGCATGTGCCTCGCTGCTCCCGACGGCGCCGCTGACCACATCGACCAGCGGCCCGCTGCGCCTTACCAGCAGCGAGTTCGGGGACGACTGTTGAGCGCTTTGCAAGGCACGCAGGCGTTCGCCGGCGATCTGCGGCGTGGGATATTGAATCAACGTGAGGGTGAGCGGCCCGCTCGCGGACGAATAGTCCTGCATCAGAATTTCGGGATCATGGCTGAAGTCAACCTGTTCTGGTGTGAGCAACCCCTTTTGTGCCACCAACGCCTGCGGACCAAGGATGTATTTGGCCGAATTTTCCACAGCATGGCCCTTCGGCAGGTACTCAGGAAGACTCGGCAAGCTTGCGGCGGAAGCCTTGGCGGCGGGCAGCATCCCCGCGAGCTCGCGCAATTCAGCGGCGGACATTTCGGTCAGGTGATCGAAATCGGCTTCGACCAGAACGTTGTCGCGGAAGAACAGAATGCGCTGGTTCGCCGACGCGGCTTTGGTGCCGATCCGTTCCGTCCCCATCGACGGCTGGCGATAGAAGGTGAAGGCGCCATAGGCCCCGGAAGCGTCGTTGAATCTTGCCGCCTTCACGGTCAGCTTGCGTCCATCGGCGCGGGTGTAGGTTGCCGTCTCGGCTTCGGCGAAGCCGTACTCTTTCAAAACTGCGGGATAAGCGGCATCGGCATTCGCCGGATCGACGGTTGACTGCACCGGGCCGGACTTGGTCCAGCCGGCGAAGGACTGCGGCAGGAAGTCGTTGCCGCCGGATGCGAATGCAACACTCCCCAGCACGACCGACAAAACCGCGGCGGCGAGAAAACGTTTTAGGAGACAAGACGGCATGGAAGGTCAAGAACCCACACAATTAGACTACTGCGGCAGGGGCAAAGTTTCCAGGAAGGCACCGGAGGAGTCCCTATTCTCCGCTGGGCTTGCTCAGCTTGGAGGCCACTTTCACGCCGCTGAGCCCACCGGCATACTTCGCGATGCCCTTGTACAGCGACTCGGCGATTTTCTCACGGTATTGGGGCGTTTCCATCTTGGCGGCGTCGGTGGGATTAGAAACAAACGAGATTTCCGCCAGGATGCTGGGCATGTTGGCGCCGATCAGCACCACGAACGGTGCTTTCTTGACGCCGCGGTCCCGCAGAGTGGAGTGCTTGCTGGTCAATCCGCTATACAGCGATTGCTGTACGTCGCTGGCCAACTCACGCGATTCCTCGATCTTGTCTTTCAACGTGATTTTCTTGACCAGGTCCTGAAGCTCGAAGATTGACTTTTGGGAGACGGCGTTCTCGCGCGCGGCGACTTCCAGCGCACCGGGATCGGAGGTGAAGTTCAGGTAGTAGGTCTCGACGCCGCGGGCCGACGGGTCGTGGCTGGAGTTCGCATGTATCGAGATGAACAGGTCGGCCTGATGCTCGTTGGCCACGGCGGTCCGTGTCTCCAGCGGAATGAAGGTGTCGTCGTCGCGGGTGTAGATCACGTCGGCGCCCAGCCGTGTTTCCAACAAGCGGCCCAGGCGCAAGGCCACGTCGAGGACCAGGTCTTTCTCCATGATTCCGTTGGGGCCGATGGTTCCGGTATCGTGGCCGCCGTGCCCGGCATCCACCACGATGCGTCCAATCTTGAGTCCCAGAGCGCGGGTCAAGCTGCGGTCTCCCGCGGACGTGGGTTCAGCCTCATGGGTGGAAGGCACATCCGTGGCTGCGGCTTTGCTGGTCTGCTTGCGCCCCTTGGCGCGAGGAGCAATGGCCACGGCGGTTGGGGCCGTGGTGGGCGCGCGTGTGGCCTTCAGTTCCGGACCCTTGCTATCGCCCGGGCCGGAGAAAAGCGGGTCGTTCGGATTGACCGTGCGGGCCACGGTTGACTGGCTTGCCTTCGGGGTGTGCGGCTTTGCGGGTGACGCCATCGCCGGAGGCAGATCATCAGTGCTGACCTCATCGTTTTCGTCCACGACGACTCTGCGATGGGGAGGGTTGAACGACTCCGCAATGGCAGCGGAGGTTGGACGGGTTGGCTGCGCGGCAGCTTTGGTATTGGTATTGGCGTTGTTGTCGCCGGCCGTCTTGGGGGCGCCATTCTGCGTCGCGTTGCTGTCACGGGAAGACTTCGCCGTGTTCTCGATCTTGCGGCCGGCCGCTGCAGTTCCCTTTTCCTTGCCAGCTGCGGGCTTGCCCAACTGGGCGACCTGCGTTTTGGAATGAGGCTGGCGCCCGTGGATATCGATGATGAGGCGGTAGGGGTTGGGCAGCAGGAACGCCGAGTAGTCCGATACGTCGGCAACTTCGAGAACGACGCGGGTGTATCCCGGCTGGTACTGCGCCACCCTGATCTTCTTCAGGAAGCCGTCTTCCACATCGAAGCTCTTACCGACCAGGACCGACGCCAGCTTGGTGTCGGGCAGATCGAAGAAGATGCGGTCCGGGTCGGAAACGCGTCCGGCCTCATACTTCACTTCGCGGTCCACATCGATCGCCACCCGCGTGTAATCGGGAGTTGACCAATGGCGGATGCCGGTCACCATGGGCAACGCCGACTTCTTCGCAAGCGTAGCTTGTGAGATGGTCTCCGGGGCCGGAGTTTCCGCAGGTTCCGCGCGCGCTTCTTCCACAGGTTTCTTGCTTGTCTTGAGTTGGTCCAACTCGGCCAGCGCCTGCTTCGCTTCCCGGGCCAGGGACTGGCGCGGATATCGCCGCAGGAACTCCTCAAAGGTCTTACGCGCGGCGGCGTCATCGCCGAGGTCTTGCGCGTAGATCTGCCCAATCGTGAACAGCGCCTGGAAGCGGTACTTGCTGCCCGGATACTCACGCCGCAAGAACTCATATTCGCGGATGGCCGAACGCAGGTCTTTCTCTCCGGGCCCGAACTGGCGGCCCATGGTGGCCAGGGTCTCGGCCACCGCGATCACGCTGGCAGCGGCTTTGCTGGAAGTGGGGGCCACGTAATAGACCTTGCGATACGCGTCGGCCACGCGCTGGTAATCGCGGCGGGTGCGTTCCTCCTGCGGGCGGCCATTGAGCGCCTCGCGCATCTGCTCAGCCTTGGCAAACTGGCTGGCAGCTTCCTGCTTGCGACTGGCCGCACTCCAGGCGAAGGCGTTTCGCTCCGCGCTGGCCACGAGTAACAGCAAGACCATGGCACTCAACGCTTTGAGACAGCGCCTTTTGCGGCGCAAGCAAGGTGAGGAAAGGCGGCCTGCGGATGGTAGCGCGCCTCGTGCGGAGAAGAGCGTCGCCATAGGGACATGCTTCCGGATACCCGCGTACCACAGCCGCGATCTCAGCGCGGCTACGGTCAGGTGCGATCCGGCGGAGCCTTGGTCGTCCAGAGCACCTTAATTATAGGTGTGGAAGGGCCTGGCACAAGCGCCGAAAGCGGACGGAATCAGGGGAGTGACCCCACCCAGGAACTCCGGCCAAGGCGATCAGGCGGGCGGGGGTGCGGGCTTTTGAAAGAGAGCTTTGATCTGCGGCTGCACCAAGTACCAAATAATGAGGACGCTGATGGCAATTCGGAACAGGCGAAAGCCGCCGAAAAACAGGCTGAAATGCATTCCCATAAAGAACATTCCGGGAAGAGAAATCAGCAGCGAGATGGCGGCCAGCCCGATGGACAGAATGCGCCCCCACTCGCGCAGACTCCAGATTCCGTAACCGGCGGTGGCGGCGATAAGCGCGAAAACCACGAAGAACACGGCCCCGACCATCCCAATTAGAAGGCCAATGCTCAAGCCGCCTATGGTGTTCTCGTGACCCGCGCCGAATATGGCGCCGAAAACGCTGCCGCCGATGGTCAGCGATACCGCAAGAAACACCAGGAACAACGCGCCAAGAAAGTGATACAGCGCAATCAGGACAATTCCAGTCGGGCGCATGGCCAGTCCTCCGTGGCTTCGATTCAGGCAGACAGTAGTGGAGGCTGAGACGTAAGTCAAGCAGGAAGCGCGGCTGGGTGGTCACGGCAACAGAACTTGATGGTGCAAGGGATGATGGGAAGGCCGGTTACTGCCGAACCATCGACCGTCTTCAGCGGTTATACTCTTGCTACGTTCATGCCCACCAAGCTGGAAGAGATCGTCGCCGCCACCCGCGAGCGCGTTGCCGCCGCCAAGGTTTCGGCCGATCTGCGGGTGCTTAGCCGGGCGGCAGAGCGGCATCAGCCGCGCGGGTTCCGCCAAGGCTTGCGAAGGGCGGCCGAGTCAGGCATTGCGGTGATCGCAGAGTTGAAGAAGGCTTCGCCGTCGAAAGGGCTGATTCGCGCGGACTTTGACGTGGCGGGGCTGGCTGTCGAACTGGAAAAAGCTGGCGCGGCTGCACTTTCGGTGCTGACCAATGAACGGTTCTTTCAGGGCTCGCTGCAGAATCTGGAGATCGCATCGCAAACGACCCGGCTGCCCTGCCTGCGGAAAGACTTCATTATCGACGAGTTCCAGTTGCTGGAAGCGCGGGCCCATTGCGCTGATGCCGTGCTGCTCATCGTCGCCGCTCTCACGCAGACGGAGCTAGTCAACCTGCATCGCCGGGCGACCCAGTTGGATCTGGATGTGCTCTGCGAGGTGCATGATGGCGTGGAGTTGCAGCGCGCTCTTGACGCCGGCTGCGACACGATCGGCGTAAACAACCGGGACTTGCACAGCTTTCGGGTTGACCTGAACACCTCGCTGCAACTGGCCGAGTTGATGCCTCCCGGAGTGGTCAAGGTCGCCGAGAGCGGTATCGAAACTGGAGATGACATTGCCCGCCTGCGCGACGCCGGGTTCAACGCGTTTCTGATTGGCGAATCGCTAATGCGCGCGCCGCATCCTGGCGAGGCATTACAGGCGCTGCTGGTGCAGGCGGTCGCGGCCCGATGATCTGGGTAAAGATTTGCGCAACCACGAATTTGTCCGACGCGCAGGCCAGCCTGGCCGCCGGAGCCGATGCTTTGGGGTTCATCTTTGCGCCCAGTTCGCGGCAAATCGAGATCGGCCAGGCGGCGGAGATCATCTCCAGCCTGACCGACGACATCGATAAGATCGGCGTTTTCGTGAACCAAACGCCCGCGCAGGTCGCCGAGGTTGCCGAGC
The DNA here is from genome assembly GCA_963710585.1 of uncultured Acidobacteriaceae bacterium. Taxonomy (GTDB): domain Bacteria; phylum Acidobacteriota; class Terriglobia; order Terriglobales; family Acidobacteriaceae; genus Bog-257. The sequence goes on from CAVQAM010000005.1 coordinate 38,308, forward strand.
GGGCCGGGCTGACCGGGGTCCAGCTTCACGGCGATGAACCGGCCGACCAGATGCCGGAATATCGGCAGGCGCTGGGGCACCGCAAGATCATCAAGACGCTGCAAGCGCGAGAGTTGCTGAACTCGCCAGACAGTTTGAATGGTTATCTGCGATCGCGGCAAAGCATTGACGCGATGCTTCTGGATGCGGGCTCGCCGAGCCAGCGAGGCGGGACGGGGCACACCTTCGATTGGACCGCCGCAGCCCCGATTGTGGCCCGCGTTCGCGCACAAATGCCCGTGATCATCGCGGGAGGCTTGAATCCCGAAAACGTCGCCGAGGCCATCCGCTTGTTTGCACCCTGGGGAGTGGATGTGGTTTCCGGCGTCGAACGCGAAACCGGCAAGAAGGACGAAGCCAGGCTGCGCAGCTTCGTCGGGGCGGTGCGTCAAACACAGGGGGCATTGCGGTAGAAGAGACCATGGAAGAGACAACCAGCAACGGGCAGAGTTCCGAGGCGAGTCCAGCGCTCGGCAAGCCGGGCAAGCAGCCGCGTGTGCGTGCCATCCCGGGACGATTTGGTTCTTACGGCGGGCGCTACGTCCCTGAGACCTTGATGGCGGCGTTGCAGGAACTCGAGGCTGCCTATGCCGTGGCGCGCAAAGACAAGACGTTTCGCGACGAATTCCACCGCCTGTTGGCCGATTTCGCGGGACGTCCGACACCGCTGTTCCTGGCCGAGCGGCTCACCCGGGAGCTGGGCGGCGCGAAGATCTATCTGAAGCGGGAAGACCTGCTGCACACCGGGGCGCACAAGATCAACAACTGCCTCGGCCAGGCGCTGCTGGCCCGGCGCATGGGCAAACACCGCATCATCGCCGAGACCGGCGCCGGCCAGCACGGGGTAGCGACGGCAACCGTGTGCGCGCTCTTTGGTATGGAGTGCGTGGTTTACATGGGGACGGAAGACATGCGGCGGCAGGAACTGAACGTCTTCCGCATGAAGCTGCTGGGCGCCGAGGTGCGCGGCGTGGACTCGGGTTCGCGCACTTTGAAGGATGCCATCAACGAAGCCATGCGCGACTGGGTGACCAATGTCCGCACCACGCACTACCTTTTGGGCAGCGTGTTGGGAGCGCATCCTTATCCCACGATGGTGCGGGACTTCCATCGCGTCATCGGCCAGGAAGCGCGCAAACAGGTGCTCAAGGCTGAAGGCCGGCTGCCTTCAGCGGTCATCGCCTGCGTGGGCGGCGGCTCGAATGCGATTGGCGTGTTCTACGAATTTATCAAGGACCGCGAAGTGAAACTGATTGGCGTGGAAGCCGGCGGGCGCGGTCACGCGCTGGGAGAGCACGCGGCGCGCTTCGACGGCGGCGGGCCGGGCGTGTTGCAGGGGACCTACTCTTATGTCCTGCAGGACCTGGGCGGGCAGATCGCATTGACGCATTCCGTTTCCGCGGGCCTCGATTACCCGGCGATCGGTCCCGAACATGCCTGGCTGCACGATCAGGGGCGCGCCGAATATGTGTCGGCCAGCGATCAAGAGGCGCTCGACGCCTGCCTGAAGCTGGCGCGGACGGAGGGCATCATTCCCGCCCTGGAGTCGGCGCACGCGATTGCAGAGTGCATCAAGCGAGCGCCGAAGATGGACAAGTCGGACATCGTAATCGTGAACGTGTCGGGACGCGGCGATAAAGACATCGGGATTTTGCGGGAGAACGTGGCGTTCTGAGGAGCAATTTGGCCATCATCTTCAAGCAACGGCCCGGACTGGTCGCCTACATCACCTGCGGCGACCCTAGCCTGGACATATCACGCGAGGTCGCTTTGGCGGCGATTCGCGCGGGCGCAGACGTGATCGAGCTGGGTGTGCCCTTCAGCGATCCCGTCGCCGACGGCCCGGTGATCCAACGCGCCAGCGAGCGCGCGTTGCAACATGGGACCAACCTGACCGGCGTCCTGGAGGTAGCGAAGCAACTCCGGCAGCAGTCGAACGCCGGATTGATTATCTTCTCGTACCTCAATCCCATTCTGCAGTTCGGACTGGAGAAATTTTGTGCGGCTGCCGCCGAGGCTGGCGTGGACGGCGCACTGGTCACCGATCTTCCGGTGGAAGAGGCTGGGGAATATCTGCGCGCTATGAAGTCGCGCAAACTCGCGCCCGTTTTTCTGGCGGCTCCCACCAGCCCGGAGAAGCGCTTGCGCGATGTGGCCAAACATTCGCGCGGATTCGTGTATGCCATCTCGCGCACTGGCATTACCGGCACGCGGCAAGAGCTTGCGGGCGACGCGCGCTCGTTGGTCGAGCGGCTGAGAGTTCACACCAAGCTGCCGATTGCTGTCGGATTTGGAGTTTCGACGCCCGAGCAATTCGCCGAGGTCGGCAGTTTCGCCGACGCGGCTGTGGTGGGAAGCGCGATTGTGCAGCGCATCGAACAAAATCCTGGGCGGGAAGAAGCGGCTGTATCAGAATTCCTGGCATCCCTGACCGGAACAGCGCAGGAGGCCGTGGGCAAAGGTTAGGGCTGCGGCAGTGCGCAGTAGCACGAGGCAAATAGGCCATGGACATCGAGGATTGGCGAAGGAAGATCGACGATCTTGACCGCCAACTGGTGCGCTTGATAAACGAACGCGCCCAATGCGCGCACGAAATTGGCAGGCTCAAGCACAACTCAGCGATGCCGATTTATGAGCCGGACCGCGAGCGGATCATTTTCCAGAACATCGCGCGCGTCAACGCCGGCCCCCTGTCAGACGTGCAATTGCGCCAGGTCTACGAGCGCCTGGTGGACGTAATGCGGCAGATCCAGCGGGAAGAGATGGCGCCGGAAGCGGAAAATGATTAGGGGCTAGTGGCTAGTGGTTAGTGGTTAGTTTTCAATATCCAGACGCGGCGACGGGTAAGTTGGGATTGCTACGTGCTAAAGGCTAAGAGCTAAGGGCTAAAGGCTAGATCATGATTGTTGCGATGTTGGAACATGCCAGTGAAGACCAGATCCAGCGGGTGACCGATCACCTGATGAAGATGGGCTTTGCCGTGCATCGCACGACTGGCGCGCGGCAGAGTGTACTTGCCGCGGTGGGCAAGCGTATCGACTTTGACACGCGTGACCTCGAGGTGCTGCCCGGCGTGGAGCGCGTGCACCGTATCAGCGCGCCCTACAAGCTGGCGGGACGCCAGTTTCATGAACACGACACCGTCGTTAAGCTTCCCAACGGGACCGAGATCGGCGGCAAAGAAGTGGTCGTGATGGCCGGCCCGTGCTCGGTGGAATCGCAGGAGCAACTGTTTGCTGCGGCCGAGGCGGTGAGCAAGTCCGGCGCCAAGGTCCTGCGCGGCGGTGCGTTCAAGCCGCGCAGCTCGCCCTACACCTTTCAGGGCCTGGGACTAGCGGCGTTGAAGCTGCTGCGCGAAGCTGGCGACCGCTACGGCATGGCGGTAATAAGCGAGGTCATGGAGATCTCGCAAATCGAAATCATGCTGCCCTACATCGACATCTTCCAGGTGGGGGCGCGCAACATGCAGAACTTCAACCTGCTGCGCGAAATTGGCAAAGTGCGCAAACCGGTCCTGCTGAAGCGCGGCATCGCGGCGACCATCGAGGAGATGCTGCTCTCGGCCGAGTACATCCTGTCCGGGGGCAACTACCAGGTCATCTTGTGCGAACGCGGCATTCGCACCTTCGAGACCTACACCCGCAACACGCTCGACATATCGGCGATTCCGATTGTCCACAAGTTATCGCATTTGCCGATCACCTCCGACCCTTCGCACGGGACCGGATTGCGCGACAAAGTTGCGCCTATGGCCTGCGCCTCGGTCGCCGCCGGGGCCGATGCCTTGCTGATCGAGGTGCATCCGTCGCCCGACGAGGCGCTCTCGGATGGCGCGCAGTCGCTGTATCCGGAACAGTTTTCCGAACTGATGGAGCAGTTGCGGATGATCGCTCCGGCGGTAGGGCGGACGATCGCGTAGGTCCCGCCATGGCCATTCGGCATATCACGATCGTAGGAACGGGTTTGATCGGCGGCTCGTTAGGGCTTGCCTTACGCCAGCAAGGATTCGCGGGAGATTTGGTTGGCTGCGACCGGCCCGAGGTGCTAGACGCAGCCGTCGGCCGCGGCGCAATCGATCGCGGAGAGACCGACGTCAGGCAAGCGGCCCAGGGCTGCGACATCGTGGTCCTGGCCACACCGGTTGGCGGCATACTTTCCACCTTCGAAAAGCTGGCGCCGACGCTTCCTCCCGGCACACTGATTACCGATACCGGTAGTACCAAGGTGCAGTTGGTGGAACGTGCGCGCATGGTATTCGGCGAGGAGGCGGGTATCCGCGTGCTCCCCGGACATCCCATGGCCGGCAAGGAACACAGCGGAATCGAGAACGCGGATGCCGATCTGTTTCGCGACGCGGTGTGGCTGATCACGCCCATCGGCGCCGATCAGCCGTACACGGAGCGGCAGCGAGAGTACATTGAACTGCTGGAGTCAATAGGCGCAAAGGTGGTTGCGATGGATCCGGAGCGGCACGATCGGCTGTGCGCGTGGATCAGCCACCTGCCGCAGATGATCGCCACAGCGCTGGCTTCGACCCTGCGCGATGAACTGGGAGACGACGAGGCGATTAAGGAAATCGGCGGCCGGGCTTTGCGGGAAATGACGCGGATTGCCGGCAGCCCCTACTCGATGTGGCGCGACATCGCGCTTACCAACAGCCAGAACATCGACGAAGCACTGCTGCGCTTTGAGCAGCAATTGGCGCATCTGCGCGAGAACCTGCGCGGGCCGGGGCTGCGGGAGTTGTTTGAGAACGGCAACAAGTTTGGGGAAGGCAGGGGCTAGGGGTTAGGGAGTAGGGGTTAGGAATAGATCGCAGTTGTTATCGTTAGTAGCAACGTGCCATGTGTTTCCGGCGGAGCTTTTCGTTGTCCGTGCAACCCCGGTACAAACCACGTTCGAGATAGCTTACGATAAGGGCTCCCTTGAAAAGAAATGTAACTTGTTGCAACGGAAGGATCATCGCGGGTGTTCTTTTCATGCTTGGTAGTGACGGGACACCGTCATGCTGACCTGTTTACGACAACTATCTCTGACTCGCTCTTAACTCGCCTACAATGATTGCGATGAATGTGATCCTTCGTCGTGCCGCTTATGCGGGTGTCGTGTTGACGACTGTCGCCCTGGCCGTCACGCACGCAAAAGCTGATGTATGCGTATACAAACCGCCGACGGTGCGACGTGTGTGCGGCGTTTTTGTTGATTCATCTGGTACCCCCATTCCCGGCGTAAATGTGACGGTGTTAAAGGACGGAACCGCCGTGGAAAACGCCAAAAGCGACGACGCTGGTGAGTTCGATTTTGACGTATTGCAAGCTGGCAGGTATGAGCTTGACGCGACGATGTCCGGGTTCCAGCACGCTCACTACCAGATAACACTGTCGAAACCGTCCAAGTCTTGTAAGCACGCACTGAGAGTCGAGATGGCAGTCAGCAGTATTCATTGCGGTGGAGATATCCGCGAGACGAAGAAACCTCTCAGCCGCAAGCATTAGCTTACGTAAAATCGCCATATCACAAATAACGGGCGCAACCGCACAGCGCATTTGGATCGAGCCGGACTGCGTGGAGCCGGTGGACGATTGACCTTTTTGCACCGAGGCGACCTGCCCCGGTACAATCGCCGGTCGGAAACAAATCCTATGGCAATGCACAAAGTAGTGGCGAACGCAGACGAGGCCATTCACGGCATTAAAGATGGCGACACGCTGATGATCGGGGGATTCGGCCTGTGCGGCATCCCCGAGAACCTGATCCGCGCGCTGGTCAAAAAAGGCGTGAAGGACCTGCACACCATCAGCAACAACGTGGGGATCGATGACTGCGGGCTCGGGCTGATGCTGGCCGCCGGCCAGATCAAATCGCACAAGGGAAGCTACGTCGGCGAAAACCGTCTGCTGGAAGAGATGGTGCTGACCGGCCGCATCGATCTGGAGCTGATTCCCCAGGGCACCTTCGCCGAACGCATCCGCGCAGGCGGGGCGGGAATTCCCGCCTTCTACACCCCTACGGGATTCGGGACGGTGGTTGCCGAGGGCAAAGACACGCGCGAGTTCGATGGCCGTCCGTATGTGCTGGAGCTGGCGTTGAAAGCTGACTTCGCGCTCATCAAGGCCTGGAAGGGCGACCGTTGGGGCAATCTGGTGTACCGCAAGACGGCGCAGAACTTCAATCCCATGATGGCAACCGCGGCCAAGGTGACGATCGTGGAAGTCGAGCACCTGGTCGAGCCCGGAGAAATCGAGCCGGACCAGGTGCACACCCCCAGCGTTTATGTGCAGCGCATCTTCCAGGGGACCGACTACGAGAAACGCATCGAGCGGCGAACCGTGCGCAAGGCGTGAGGTAGGGCCGGCCTTCAGGCCGGCGTAAGGGCCGCGGTAAATACTCTGGGGCTTCAACCCCGGATACATCGACGAACGACAGAAATCAGGACCAAGACTATGGCGACCCCTCCCATTACGAAGCAGAAAGACACCGAAAAGCGCGATCGCATTGTGAAGCGGGTGGCCCGCGAGTTACGCGATGGCTTCTACGTCAATCTCGGAATTGGAATGCCCACCCTGGTGGCCAACTGCGTGCCTCCCGGCATGGAAGTTATTTTGCAAAGCGAGAATGGCATGCTGGGTGTCGGGCCGTATCCGCTGGCGGGCGACGAAGACGGCGACCTGATCAACGCGGGCAAAGAAACGGTGTCGGAAATTCCGGGCACTGCATTTTTTTCCAGCGCCGAATCGTTTGCCATGATCCGCGGCGGCCACATTGACCTGAGCGTGCTGGGCGCCATGGAAGTGGATGAAGAGGGCAATCTGGCCAACTGGATGATTCCCGGCAAAATGGTGAAGGGCATGGGCGGAGCGATGGACCTGGTGGCCAGCGCCCGGCGCGTGATCGTGGCCATGGAGCACACCACCAAGAGCGGCGCGCCAAAAATCTTGAAGCGCTGCACGTTGCCGATCACCGGACTACGCGTGGTCAACACCATCGTCACCGAGATGGCGTATATACGGGTAACGCAGAGCGGTCTGGTTCTGGAGGAGATCGCGCCCGGTCTCACGGCGGACGATGTGCAGCGCGCAACCGAGGCGCCGCTTGTCGTTGGCCCCGAGCTGAAGACGATGGAGTTCTAGCGAAAAGGGCGCATCCATTATTGCGCCCTTCTTGCTTGCGAATTTTGTCGTTGCCTACACGCTCACAGGTTGCTTCACCGGGACCGGCGTCATCCAGCCGAAGCGGTCTTCCGTGGTCCCGTTCACGATGGCATAAAACTGTTTGCGAACGGTCTTGGTGACGGGACCGGCAACACCTTGCCCCACCGTGATCTTGTCCACCGAGCGGATGGGCGTGATCTCGGCGGCGGTGCCGCTGAAGAACAGTTCGTCCGCGATGTAGAGCATTTCGCGGGGAATGATCTGCTCGATCACCGGAATTCCCAGCTCCTGCGCGATGTGCTGCACCGAGTTGCGGGTAATGCCCGGCAAAACGCTGTTGCCCAACGGCGGCGTGTACAGGCGGTCTTTGTGCACCACGAAGATGTTCTCGCCCGAGCCCTCGCTGACATAACCGTTGACGTCGAGCGCAATGCCCTCGCTGTAGCCGTTGACGATGGCTTCCATTTTGATCAGTTGCGAATTCATGTAATTGGCGCCGGCTTTGGCCATGGTCGGCATGGTGTTGGGCGCCAGGCGCGTCCAGGACGAAACGCAAACGTCCACACCGTCGTCGCTGTCCGCGCTGCCCAGATACTTGCCCCACTCGTAATTGGCGATGTAAACCTCGGTGGGCGACTTGAACGGATTAACGCCGACCTGGCCGTATCCGCGCAGCACGATGGGGCGGACATAGCAGGGCGACACTTTGTTGGCGGCGACCAGGTCCACCGCCGCCTGGCACAACTCGTCGAGGCCATAGTCCAGCTCAATACGGTAGATTTTGCAGGACTGGAGCAGGCGCAACATGTGGTCCCGCAGGCGGAAGATGGCGGGGCCCTTGCCACTGTGATAGCAGCGAATGCCTTCAAACACCGACGAGCCGTAGTTGACCACATGGGCCATCACGTGGATCTTGGCGTCATCCCAGGGGACCAGTTGCCCGTTATGCCACACGTAGTCACTTGCCTTGATAGCCATTCTGGCGCTCCTTCAAAGAATCGGAGTAGTACACCTTGTTACGCTGTTGTGCCGGACGTGCAGGATACAGATGCAAAAGACGCTCACTCTAAAGACCAACGCCACCGCGCTCGACCATGATGAGCATCAGGGAATCAGCTTAACTCGGAATTATAACTGACGTTCGACCACCGCCAAGCCAGGGTCTTCCTCAGCCTGGGCAACGGCCGCCAGTCCAAAAAGAATGGATGCCGGCGGCGCGCAACCGGCTCCCGAATTCGTGGGGAATTTATGGCTGCCTGCTGTCCCATTAAGGCCTCGCCGCCGCCGCGGACATTTACAATAATAATAATGAGGTACAGCCACTTCAGTCTGGAGAACACTTGTATCCGGGCCTACAAGCTCTGCAAGAAACCGAGGTGAGAGCATAGGCACTGCATAAGAAATGTCCTCGACCGCGGTGGAAGCGCCGGGCTTCAGCCCGGCGAAATAGATTGGCACGCCAAATGGCTTTAGCCATGGGTGGGCCAGGGCTAAAGCCCACTTCTCAATGCAGGCTGCGGCACGGCTGAAGCCGTGCCCTTTCACCGGCTCTTGCGGACATTTCTTTTGCAGTTGTCAATAGCCCAAGGCCGCGGTCAGGAGTTCCTGAATATGTCTTCGAGCGCAAGAACCGCAGTGCCGGCGCGCAAGCTGGATGTGGAGTGGGTGCGTCAACAGTTTCCTTCGCTGCACCAGGCGGTGAACGGTCAGCCTGCCGCGTTCTTCGATTCGCCGGGCGGCACCCAGGCGCCGCAACGCGTGATTGATGCGATTGCCGGTTACCTGTCCACCAGCAACGCCAACAGCGGCGGCGCCTTCCTCACCAGCCGGCGCACCGATCGGATGATCGCCGATGCGCGCGCCGCGATGGCGGACTTCTTCAATTGCGCCAGCGACGAGGTGGTCTTCGGCGCCAACATGACCACGCTGACGTTCGCGTTGGGCCGCGCCATTGGCCGCGAGTTGAAAAGTGGCGACGAGTTGCTGGTGAGCTGCCTGGACCACGATGCCAATGTCTCGCCCTGGGTGTGCCTGGAGGAGCGCGGCGTGAAGGTGCGCACGGCCGACATCAAGCCCGGCGATTGCACCCTTGACATGTTTGACCTCTCGGCGAAAATTCGCCGCAACACCCGCCTGGTCGCCATCGGATGGGCTGCCAACGCCGTGGGCACCATCAACGATGTTCACGAGATCGTGCGCCTGGCCCATGCCGCAGGCTCCATGGCCTTTCTCGATGCGGTACACTACGCGCCGCATGGGCCGATTGACGTGCAGGCGGTTGATTGCGATTTCCTGGCGTGCTCCAGCTACAAGTTCTTCGGTCCGCACCTCGGCATTCTTTTCGGCAAACGCGAGCAACTGCAGCGGCTGCGTCCCTACAAACTTCGCGCCTGCACCGAGAAGTTGCCGGATCGCTGGGAGACCGGCACCCAGAACCACGAATGCCTGGCCGGGCTGATCGCAGCCATTGATTACATCGCCGATGTGGGCCGGTATCACGGTCCCGGAGTGAAGACGCGGCGCGAGGCCATCCTCGCTGCGTATGAAGTCTTTCAGCAGCACGAACGCGAACTGGTCGGGCAATTAATCAATGGACTGCTGGCCGTTCCCGGACTCACGTTCTACGGTATCAAGGACGCCGCGAAGTTCGACCAGCGCACCCCGACGGTAGCCATTCGCATGGAACGCTACACGCCGCGTGAACTGGCGGCGCACCTTGGCGAGCGCGGCATCTTCACCTGGGACGGAAACTACTACGCCATCGATCTGGCCGAGCGGCTAGGCGTGCAGCAAAGCGGAGGCATGCTGCGCATTGGCTTGGCGCACTACAACACCGCCGAAGAAGTGGAGCGGCTGCTGGCGGAGCTGCGCGGGCTGGGGAAATAGCAACTAGCAATTGGCCTTTTAGATGTCACATCGACATTCTCGCTGGTGATTTATAATCCGCCCGTCCCCAAAAGGAGAGGACGGGAATGCGCGGCGTGCCTCGCTGGGTGGCAGTGTTGGCGGTGGTCGCGACCGGGGCGGTGGTGTGCGCCTTCACCGTTCGGCACGCGATGGCGCCTGAAACCTTGCTATTGCAACTCTCCCCAACCGGAATTCCCGCCGACGGTTTCACTTCCACAGAGCTGAAAATCACGCCATCCAACGGCCGTCCGCTGCGCGACTTGCAGGTCGCGGTGGACGATCCGCATCGCGCGGCGGTGGAATCGGTGATGATTGACGGTGAGGGCGACAGGGCGACCGCGTCGCTGCGTGCCGGCGTGTTGCCGGGCGAGACCAAGGTGCGAGTCACGGGCCGCGGCTTCGCGGCGCAGGAGATCACGCTACGCACGACGCTCGACGCCAGCGACACGATCGGCGACGGCACTCCCGACTTCCTGCGCTTGCACGATCCGGCCGACCGCCTTGCTTTCCGCCGCTGGTTTACCTTGCTCGCGGAGGCGCAGTATTTCCGCGGACGGGCGCTTCCCGCCGAAATTGACGATTGCGCTGCGCTCTTGCGCTTCGCCTACCGCGAAGCCTTGCGCCCGCACGACGCCGCGTGGGCGCGCGAGATGGCGCTGCCATCGCCGGCTGCGGCAAGCGACATCCAGCAATATCAATACCCCTACACGCCGCTGGCGGCGGCACTGTTTCGGGTGCGTGGTGGAAGCCTTCAGGCCAGCGATCTCGGCGACGGCGCCTTCGCGCAATTTGCGGATGTGGAAACGCTTTGGCGGCATAACACGCACTTCGTCGGCCGTGACTTATCGCGCGCCCGGCCCGGCGACCTGCTGTTCTTTCGCCAGGATGGTCAGAGGATGCCATTCCACGCGATGATTTTCGTCGGGCAAAGCCAGATCGAGATTGGCAGCGAACAATACGTCGTCTATCACACCGGTCCCAATGGGGGCTCGTCAGGGGAAATCCGTCGTTTGTCAGTTGCGCAACTCCTGAACTATCCCGACGCACGCTGGCGGCCAATAGCGGCCAATCCCGCCTTCCTGGGTGTCTATCGCTGGAACATCTTGCGGGGAGCGGAGTGATGCGCCTGAAATCCGCTTTCGTTGCAATTCTTCTGTGCCACGCACTGGTGCTGCCGCTATTCGCCCAGGACGATGTCGATGCCGATGTCGATACCAACACCGGGCAGTCGTTTTCGCTGACCAGCCAACGCACCTACCTGCCCGGAGAAAAGCCGGAGGTCTCGGTCTATTCCCACAACGTGAACGCGCTGGCGTTCCGGGTCTATCGGGTGAACGATCCGGTGAAGTTCTTCAGCCAGATGCAGGAGCTGCATAACTTCGGCGGGCGCGCGCCCAGCCTGCCGAAGCAGGCGCGCACCTGGCTGGAAAAGTTTCACGCCTGGAAGCACCGTCTGTGGGCGTGGATTCGCGACTTCATTCGCGCCCAGTTTTCGCCCGAGTCGCGCCACCAGATTCGGCTGTGGCAGATGGGCGGCGGTGAAAAGAAATCGGGGACGAAGGTCGAAAGCTACGCACAAGTGCCGGTGTTGAATCAACAGCAGGTGGTTTCGGTTTGGAACTGGTCGGTGCCCTCGCATGAGCGATGGGAGAGTGTGACCGTCGCGGTCCCGGTAAGCGACAAGGGAGTGTATCTGGTGGAGGCGACCAATGGCACGCTGCGCGCCTACACCATCATCGTCGTCACTGAGATCGCGGTCATCACGAAAACTGCGCCGGGCCGGCTGATGAGTTGGGTGGTCAATCGCCGTAGCGGCGATCCCATCGCGGGGGCCATGGTGCGGGTGTGGGTCGACCGGAGAGAAGTTGCCGCCGATACAACCGACCCGCAGGGATTGTTGGATACCTACCTAACCGAGGCGAAGCCCGAAAACGTTGCGGTGGTGGCGATCAACGCCGACCAGTTCGCGATCAATACACCCGGCGCGTGGAACCTGGGTAACGATCCTGGCAGCAGCTTGCGCGGCTACACCTACACCGATCGGCCGGTGTATCGGCCGGGTGACACGGTGCATTTCAAATCGATCGTTCGCGCCCAGACGGTGAGCGGCTACATCGTTCCGCAAGACCGTGAATTGCGATTGGAAATGCGCGATCCTCGGGACTACAAAACCATCTGGACGCAGACCGTGAAGCTCTCCGACATGGGCACGGCGGAATGGAATTACGTGATTCCCGCCGAGGCCAATCTCGGGTCCTATTACCTCTCGATGCAGATGGGCGAGCGCTACGTCGAGGGCACCAGCTTTTCGGTGGAGGACTACAAGAAGCCGGAGTACCAGGTGAAGGTGACGGCGCAGACTCCGCGCGTGCTGCAAGGGCAACCGATCAAGGCGACCATCGACGCACGCTACTACTTTGGCGAGCCCGTGGCGAACGCCAAGGTGAAGTGGGTGGTGCACGCCTCAACCTATTGGCCGATGGGGCGCGGCGAAGATGACGAAGAAGCCGGCGCAGATCAGGAGGGCGACAATCCCGACGCTGACAATCCCGAGGGCGATGACACCTACGGCGGAGAACAGGAGAGCGAGAACAGCGGCGCGCTCGACGCCGACGGCAAGCTGCAGATTACGATTCCGACCAAGGTTGACAGCAAGAAGCGCGACCTGACTTATCGCATCGAGGCCCGCGTGACCGATGCGGGCAATCGCGAGATCGCCGGACACGGCTTCGCGCTCGCGACGTACGGCAGTTTTTTCCTGACCGCCGAGCCGGATTCCTACGTTTACAGCAAGGGCAGCACGGCGACCGTGAGCATCACCGCGCAAGGCTATGATAAGAAACCGGTTCAGACAACGTTCCACGTGGAACTTAATCGCTGGGACTGGCGCAAAGGCGGAGGGCAATCGGTCGCCACTGCGCAGGGCCAAACCGACGCCAGCGGCAAAGCCCAGATCAAGCTGACCATCCCCGATGCCGGCGAGTTCCGCATTCGCGTGACCGCAACGACGCCGGAGAATCGCACGGTTGAGACCGCCGCATTTCTGTGGGCCCCGGGCGAAAGTCCGTGGTGGAGCGGACCGGCGCAGGAGCGGGTGCAGATTGTCCCAGACAAAAAGACCTATCAGCCTGGCGACACCGCTCACGTGCTGGTCGTCACCGGCAAGGAGCCGACTTCAGTTCTGGTGACGGTGGAAGGCAACGGCCTCTACTCCGGCCAGGTGATCAAGAGCAGCGGCGGCAGCATCGCGGTGGATGTTCCCATCAAGCCGGAGTACGCCCCAAACTTCTACGTGGCGGCGGTTTTCATTCGCGGCAACAAACTGTACCAAGGATCGAAGAGTCTCACCGTGCCACCCGTACAGCACGAGCTGAATGTGCAGTTGCTGCCCTCCAAACCGCAGTACCAGCCGGGCGAAGCTGCCAGCTACACCATCAAGGCGACGGACAACAGCGGCAAGCCGGTGGCGGCGGAGTTCAGCCTGGGCGTGGTGGACGAGGCGATCTACGCGATCAAGCCGGAGACCGTGGGCAGCATTGTGAACGCGTTCTATGGCCACGTCTATTCCAGGGTGACCACGGAGACCTCGCTGACGTATTACTTCAGCGGGCAGGCTGGGAAGCGCGCCATGCAGTTGGCCGCCGTGCGCTCCTCGAAAGCGATGGCGCAACTGAAGCCGGAGCGCCTGGTGCAGCCCAAGGTCCGCAAAGCATTCCCCGACACCGCGTACTGGATGGCGGACGTGCGCACCGGCAGCAACGGGCAAGCCACAGTGCGCTTCGACTATCCCGACGCCATCACGTCGTGGCGCGCGACCACGCGAGGGGTCACGCAAGATAGCAAGGTTGGCAGCGCGGTGGTGAACACCATCGTGCGCAAGAACCTGATGGTGCGACTGGTGGCGCCGCGCTTCTTCCGTCGCGGCGACGAGATTACGATTTCGACCATCGTGCAGAACTATCTGCCCACCGACAAAGTTGCACGGGTCTCGATGCAGTTCGATGGCCTGCAGGTGCTCGATGGCCGCCAGCGCGATGTCAGCGTTCCCAGCCGTGGATTGATCAAAGTGGACTATCGAGTGCGCGTGCTCGATGTGGATTCGGCGCGCGTGCTGGGCAAGGCGCTGACCGACGTCGAGAGCGACGCCATGGAACTGACGCTGCCGGTGGTTCCGTTCGGGGTGAAGCTGGCGGTGGCCAAGTCGGGATCGGTCGCGGTCCCGGGCAAGAGCGACACGCTGCAGCCGTTGACCTTCCCGGCGGGCGCCGAGGTAGGAACTCGCAAACTCACGATCGGCGTGACACCCTCGATTGCGGGCACGGTGTTCGCCGCACTCGACTTCCTGACCTCGTATCCCTATGGCTGCACCGAACAGACCATGTCGAGTTTCCTGCCCGATGTGCTGGTGGCAAACTCGCTGAAGAAGCTGGGAGTGAAGTCGAACATCGATCCGCAAAAGCTGAACAAGCAGGTGCAGGCGGGCCTGGACCGGCTCTACAACTATCAGCATCCCGACGGCGGCTGGGGCTGGTGGCAGACCGACGACAGCCAGGCGTTCATGACGGCGTACGTGCTCGCCGGGCTAAGCCAGGCCAAGGCGGCGGGATTTGAGGTCAAGCAGGACGCGATCGACCGCGGACGCGGTTGGTTGCGCCCGCAGTTCGATCGCTCGGAAAAAGTGAAGACCGATCTGCGCGCCTACATGGCCTACGCGCTGGTGTTGAGCGGAACGCAGGAGACGGCGGTGCTTGATTCCGTGTGGAACCAGCGCTCCACGTTGACAGCCTACGGCCAGGCCCTGCTCGGATTGGCCATGCTGGAGAGGAACGATAGCCGGGCGAACGAGTTGAGCAAGCAAATTGAAGCGGAGGCGAAACAGGACGACTCGCAAGCCTGGTGGCCCAGCGACAACAACTATCTGCTGGATTTCTACGGCGACACGGCTCCCGAGACAACCGCGTACGCGCTGAAACTGCTGGACCATACCGATGCGGCGAGTCCGCTGTTGTCAAAGGCGGCGGTTTATCTGGTGAATCATCGCGACCAAGGCTACTACTGGGAGTCAACCGAGCAGACGGCGATGGTGATCTACGGGCTCACCGATTACCTGGAGCGCACCAAAGAATTGCAGCCCAACTACAGCGTCGAGGTCCAGGTGAATGGCAAGACGGTAGCAACCAAGAGGTTCACCGCGGCCGATGCGCTGGCCCCCGCGACCACGGTGGCGCTGAATGAGTCGCAACTGTCGCCGGGAACCAACCAGATTCGGATTGTGAAGTCGGGTGAGGGACGCCTGTACTGGTCGGCGCGAGGGGAGTATTACTCAACCGAGTCGAAGGTGGTGAACACGGGCAGCTTCAAGCTGAGCGTAGTGCGGGAATATTACCGCCTGTCGCCGCAGCCGAAGGACGGCCGTGTAGTGTATCGCCTCGATAGACTGGCGGGACCGGTGCAGGTCGGCGACACGCTGGCGGTGCGGCTTAGCGTCGGCGGCAATGACTGGAAATACTTGATGATCGAAGATCCGATCCCGTCAGGGACCGAGTCGATCGCGCGTGACGACTTGTATGAACTGGACCAGCGTCCTGATTGGTGGGGCCGCGGGTTCAGCAATCGCGAGCTGCGCGATGATCGCACGACCTTCTTCAACATGTACTTCCCGCAAGGGCAGCATGAATACGTGTATCTGCTGAAGGTGGTGGACCCCGGAGTCTTCCGCGTCAGCCCGACCAGCGTGGAACCGATGTATCAGCCCCAGTATCTTTCGACCAGCGATGCGTTGACGGTGACGGTGAAATGAGCGCGAAACATAGTGGCGTGGCGAAGTTGTGGCTGCTGAACCTGGCCGGCAATGCCGCGTTGCTGGCTGCCGTTTATTTCTGGCTGCTGATGCCGGATGCGCATGGCTGGCAGGTGGGAGGTTCGGGGCTGGCCGCAGTGGTGGTCATCTTTTGCGGAGTGTGGCTGCGCACCGGGACGTTCGCCTACTTCAGGGTTGCAGAGTTTCGAGACAATGCAACTGTGTGGCGTGCCTTTCGCCATGCGTTGCGGCACATGGTGGCGCTGGCGGTGTGGGCTATTTTCATGGCGGCAATAGCGTGGCTCCTGATTTCACTTCGCAAATATGCGCCGCAATTTGGGGTGTGGTCCTGGCAGAAGTCGCCGTCATTCTTGCGCTTCGGCACTCCGCGGCAGGTCTTTCACGTCGCAGACCGGCTGCTGTGGTTCTTGCTATGGGGGCTGGCGCCTGCGGTGTGGCTGCCTATCGCCAGCACGGTGGCGGCCGCCGGATTCAGATTGAAGCGCATGACTCGTTCTCTGCGTGTTTTGCGGCGGCCCGCTTACTGGTTGCGGTTCTGCGCGCTGATGCTGATCGGGGCGTATGTTCCGTACAAGCTGGTCTGGTGGATACCCGACCTCAGCGATCTGCGCAAACAGGCGTGGAGCATGGGCCTGCGATTCTTTGTGGCTTACGCGATCCTAATTACGGCGTGGGTCGCGCTGTTGTTGATCGTTGGCTCGCGGGTGGAGAAAGAAGATCCCGAACCAATTGTGCTGGGCTCTAACTCGCGAGATATGAACTCTATCATTGCAGATGGACAATAAAGTACGTCGAAAGGGCTGATGAAGGCAACGGCCGTATTCTTTTCAATTTTGTATTTTGTGCTGACCGTTGTTTTTCTTTTCTTGAGCGCAGCTTCGCGGTCAGCTCCGAACTGGGTCGGCCAATTTGCGCTTGGCTATTTGTTGCTGTCCCTTGTGTTTCTATGGAGTGGTTATTTTTATTTTGGGAGGAAACAACAAAAAGGCCCGTTTCACCTGCTGGCCATCGGTCTCGCCTGTGCTTCCGTGTCCATTCTGACCACTTACAATATCGACCGCTATCTGGAATTGAGAGCGCTGGCCAAGACGAGGATCTGGGACGTCCAAGATCAAATCCTGCTATCAAGGAAAGGGAATCCAATCGGCATCCGGCTCCAGTATTCCATGCTCTTTCCAAAGAGCGACTATTATGAGACGGGTCCCACCTTATCACCGATGAGCCTTGCCTTTCTGCCTTCGCACGGCAGCTTCAGCAATTCCATTTTCCTGATGCGGTCTGTGCACACAACGATTGAGCCGACGCCTCATATCCCAACCAATGATTCCGGGATCCGCTACAACGGCGGAGTCGCCTATCGCTTTACCGTCGATACCCTCCCGGCGTTTCTGCAAGCAGTCGGTTCAGAGCTTTGCACAACCGCTGAGGAGGACAGCGCCTACAGGGCTTTCCCAGAGATAGACGCTCGTATGACGACCCCCTATAAAATTTCGATTGGCTACTGGTTCGATAGGAGTTGGGCTACCCAGAATCGGTATTCGCCTAAAACATTTTATGAGAGCGCTGCAAAAGAAGACGCGAAGCATTGCGGCAATTGACGATTGGGAAGCAGGATCATAGAACCACAAGACCGTGTATGTCGAACTGAAAAAAATGCGGGACGGGACGTCAACGGCAAGGAAGGCTCTATCTTAAACAGCACGGAATAATGTCTTGACACCGGGGAGTAACTTCAGAGACAACCACGTTCGTATCAAGTGCGACGCTTGGACGTGGCACTGCTGAGTCCTCTTTCTCGACGAAATGCCGCGACTTCCCGGTCGATCTGCCGCATGGTCAGAGTTGACTTCTTATTGCGTTTGGCTTCGACCCGAATTGCTGCCATGACGCTCGGTTCCGGACAAACGGCCTTCAAAGAGTCCTTGACTTTCATAATCACCACTTGTGGCTCATTGGCATGTTACGGCATTCCTTGTCGTCAACTGCAATCCTTTTTCTCGTGAACTGCTATTGCTGGGCCCCACTCGCCGCCAGGTTGGCGGGCAATCCGTTCTGCACCCAATCGAGCAATGCTGCTTTGCCGTGCTGTCGCGCCAGTTGTGCCACCCGCGCGCGGGCGCCAGCGTAAGCGCGCCGCAACTCTTCTTCACTTGCCGGAGCCCGAAGCGACTTCTCCAGGCCCTTCAAGTCGTCGAAGTTTCCGCTTTGTTTTGAAGAGGCGTTGGGCGCGGTAAGGTAAAGCACCAGCCCTTCACGGAACCAGAGCGGCGTTCCCGGAAGTGCGTACGAGTCGATCAGCATGTGCAAAAGTTCGTGGCGAATTGTGCTCTCCAGCGTGCCCGTCTCGCGTAGTACGTTGGAGGGTTGCATCTGGATGGTACGTCCGCGAGTGGAAGCGGCCACCCATCCCGGCTCGCCCGTAGAGTTGCGAAAAGCTGCAACCGTCGGGTAAATCTTCAGGCGCGGAGAAGCGCGATAAAGCAGTCCAGTATTTTCTTCCGCCTCATGCACAAACCCGGTCGCCAAGGTCAGCAGCGGGCGATCGCGATCGGGGCGAGTGGTCAGCAAGGTGACATCTTCGTTGGCGAGCTGCTGCCACGGAATCCCCTGCGCGCTGACGCCCAGACGCGTCCCCGGGTAGTAGAAGCTGAGGATCTCGCGGTAGGAATGGCCTTCCTCGCCCATGACTTCGGCGCCGACCTGGCACAGGCCAACCCCGTGTCCGGAGCCCCGGCCATGAAACATGAGGCGGTCGCCGGCGTCGCTCACGTCGTACCAGTTGCTCTTCATGCGGTCCCATCCAATATGGCGGCCGATGGCCGAGCGGAAAGTCAGCGCTGGTACGGTGATGGCGGCTTTGCCGGTGACGCGCAAAAACTCGACGCGTCCGCTGGGTGTGCGATGCAGAACGGACACGGTGCGCAGGACGCCGGGAACAACGATGCCATCCGCCGCGAGCGCGCGCTGCAACTCGCGCTTGGCAACCTCAGTGCGCCACTGGGTGCTCCCATTGCGCAAGCAGTACGGATCGGGATGCTGCACCAAAAATGGGGCGGGAGGCTCATTGTTGCCGAGAACAAAGCGCCCGTCTTCGGTAGTGCCCCCGCAGTTGGCGTGATAGTAAGTGGCCGCCGGTTCGCCGTCGTACCAGAGGACCTCGCCTGCGGTGGCCTCGGCGATGCGGCGCAAATGGGCGTCAATGCCGGCGATGCGCAAGTCCTGGCAATGGGTGGTGTCGCAGAAGTCGAACCCTTCCAGGGCATGGCGGCTGCCAAAGTGCATCGCGTAAGTACGCGCCGCAACCGCCATGGCCTTCAACGCCTCATCCGACTTGAAGTTTCCGGTTTCCCCGGCGAGCACGCCCGCGATGTATTCCTCCATCGGCAGGAATGCGGTGATGAGCAGGTGGCTGTCACTGGCGCGAATCTCAATCGGAAAATCGGCGCGCAACGGCGGGTCACCTGCGGCGTTCATTTGATAGGCGCCACTCACGCGAAGCTCGGAGAAGGAGGATTTGTTTCCCTCGACGTCAATCTTCGGTCCCTTGGCGCGCAGGGCGGCAGCAGCGATCGTGGATGTTGTGCAAGTTGCACAGGTCCGCATCTGGGCCCGGCCGGCATCGGCGCGAATCCGCAACTCGCGCGGCGGATGTAAATACCAGAGCCGCACTCGGACGGTCTGCGGAAATCCACTGCGGAGAGATTTGGCGGGGGCGTGATCGCCGAATTCAGCATCGCCCGCCGCACACAGCAGGAGCAGCAGACCGATAGCCGCCAACAGGCGCTTCATTTCCGCGCTCCTTTTGCGGCTTCGGCGACCCCAGCACCGTGGTCAGCGGCGAACGCAGCGAGTATCTCGCGTGCGACGCTGGCGGCATCCGTGCCGCCGTGTCCTTTTTCCAGGAACACGACCAGAACGATCTGGGGATTCTCCGCCGGCGCATAACCGGCAAACCAGGCATGCGTCCATGGACCTTCGTCAGCCATCGCGGTCCCAGTCTTGCCCGCAACTTTCATGGGCGCATCCGGCTGCGCCATGCGTCCCATGCCGTAGGCAACGGATTGTTGCAGGCCTGCAAAAATCGGCGAAAGCTTGCCGTTCGGATCGCTGTTAGCGAGCCCTGCCAGGTCGCGATAGCCGTGCAGCAACTCCAGCGGAGTTACGCTGATTCCCCACTCGCCGATCGCTTGCAGTTGCAATTCCTCCGGTGAGTGGGCGAGCGCAACGCTCCCGGCGACTTCATCCGGCGCCAGTCCGGTGCGAGAGCTGAAGCCGGAACGCACAAAACTGTCGCGCAATTGTGCGGGCGTTAGGCGGGTTGCGGCGCTTGTGAAGTACGAATTGCAGGAATATGCCAGCGCGCTCGCGGGGACCAGCGGCTCATGTGTTGCCGGATGAGTGCAGTCGAGCTTGTGCCCGCCAATCGAAACTGTGCGCCTGCACATGAGCGCGGTGTGCGCGTCCAGCTTTCCCGCTTGCAGCAGCGCCAGCAGCGTGAAGGGTTTGATGCTGGAGCCCGGATGCACCACGCGACGAGCGGCCACATCGAGATGGTAAGCTGCGAGGACGTGTCCCGATGGGACATCGACGACTACCGCCGTGCCGCGACGGCCCGCCATGGCGCGAGCAACCGCTTTCTGCAACCGCGAATTATCTGACCCTCCTGCTGTGGCGTGCAAGGCCACGAAGCACGCGACGATCACGGTGAAGCATCGGCAGGTCAGGCGGCGCATGCCTCGATTGTAACGGCGCAGTGCAAGCGCGGCCGCATGTGCATCCTCGGCGAACCGGGGCTTATACCCCCAGGTACGCTCACAGCACGAAGGAGATGCGACCTTTATCGGGCGAGCGCCCAGGACTTAGCTGCGCGGTTGCAAGCTCGATGCGAGAGCCTACAATTAACTTGTCAACATCTAAGTAGGTGGAGGCCGCCATGATGGAACTCCGGTTGACAAAGGAAGAAGAAGACCTGCTTCTGGATCTCCTGCAAGAGCATCAGACCCATCTATTGCGAGAGATCGCTAAAGCCTATCACCACGAATTCAGAGATGGATTGCGTCGTCGCTGCACGGTGCTGGAGGCAATCCTCGACAAGCTGCAGGCGCCGGTACACGCAGCGGCCTGAAGCTGTGGTGATAGGGCCGCCGTAATTTCTTCCAGGGAAATACCTGCGCCTGTCGCATTGCTGTGGGTCCCGTTGCAGCGCGAATTGTCCCGCAGTCACGGCACCAACACGATCTTTCCATATGCGCCTGACGGCTTCATGATCTCAACATGCGCGCGCGGCGCTTCGGCGAGCGGAATTCGCTGCCCGATCACCGGACGCAGCGTTCCATTCTCCAGCCCCGCGACCAGAGCGGCGTGCATGGCCTTATAGTCCTGCTCGGGAGTGTTCATGAGGGTCACGCCACGGATGTCCGCCTCCCTGGCCATGGTGTCGCGCGGATTGATCTCGACTGTGCCGCGGCTCCCAATCACCGCGACGCGGCCTTTCTTGGCGAGCACTGTGAGGTCCTTGGCGAGATTCTTATTCGCCAGCATTTCCAGGATGACGTCCACGCCGCGGCCATCAGTGAGCTTCATCAACTCGTCAAGATACCTGTCGGACGCGTGGTTAAGAACGTGGTGCGCGCCTTCCTTCTTTACCAATTCGAGGCCGCGCTCGCTGCCCGCCGTACCGATGACAGTCATGCCTGCGGCGCGCGCCAGTTGCACGGCTGCGCTGCCGACACCGCCGCTGGCGCCGTGAACCAGGACGGTCTCGGCGGGCTTCGCTTCGGCACGCTGAAACAATCCGCGATACGCCGTGCCGTAGGGAACGCCCATGGCAGCGCCCTGCTCGAAGCTCACAGGGCCGGGCAGGCGATGCACTTGGGCTTCGCCGCATAGGACCTGCTCGGCGTACGTGCCGCTGTTAGGCAGGGTGGTATACACGCGGTCGCCGGCCTTCACTTGCATAACGCCTGCTCCCACAGCCATGACGACGCCACCGGCATCCGTGCCCGGCGTGTAAGGCAGGGTGGGTTTCATCGCGTAGGTCCCGGTGCGGACGTAAGCCTCCACCGGGTTCACGCCAGCAGCATGGAGGCGCACCACAACTTGTCCGGGACCGGGTTGAAGATCGGAGACATCTTCCAACTTCATGACTTCAGGACCGCCGAATTCGTGGACACGGATAGCTTTCATCATTTCTCTCCTGTACACCGAAGCCTAACCGATTCTACGCAGGGAGCGTGAGGCGGCAAGGACTTTCGACAGCTTTCACAGTAGAGCAGGAACGCTATTGCGGGCGGCGTCCGTGCTCAGAGTGACAGCAGGAAATTATCACATCCCGGCCAAGACGGACCCAGCCCCTTCCCGTTAGACTAGAGCCAGAGGTTTGCATGGCCCTGACCCAGGAAGATGTCATCGCAGCGCTCAAAGAGTGTTACGACCCCGAGATCCCGGTGAACATCGTCGATCTCGGCCTGATCTATGAAGTCCGCGTGAAGCCGACGGAAGTTCTCAACCTGCAGGGCGAAGATATTGAAGTGGAAATGACGTTGACCGCGCCGGGCTGCCCGTCGCACCAGGAGATCAGCAATCAGGTGCAGCAGCGCCTGCTGCGCATGCCGGGCGTGGGCAACGCCACGGTCAACATTGTGTGGTATCCGCAGTGGACGCCCGAGCGGCTCAGTCCCGAGGCGCGCAAGCAATTGGGAATTGAGTGAAGTCTTAAGGCAAGCCTCACGAGCTGTGGGCGCGCAGATCGCGCCAGGCGCTGACGCTGCGCCGTTCCGCTTCCTCGGCAAAGCCTTCGCCCATTTTTTCCAGCGTGGAGAAAATCTGCAAGCCCTTTTGCAGGTACTCCGGGGCGCTTTCCCACACCGCTTCGAATTTCTCGGGATACTCTGAGGCCAGGACCGCCAGACCGGCGGCGGCAAAAGCCATTCCCAGAGGACGGCGGCGGGTGATGACCAGCACGGCGCCGACGCCGATGGAGCCAAATACGATTGCTTTCTTCCAACTCTGCATGGATCACCTCAAGCGATGCGACGCGGGGCGCCGAGCAACAGGTTAGAGCCGCTGCGGGCTGCTGCCGTTGCACATGCCCAATGCTTTCTTGCGCAACGGTCCATTGTAAGCGAAATGCGCGTGGGGGTTTTGGGATGCGCGGCCCCGCAGTACCCAGTCTGCCGTGCCCTCTGTTATTGTCTCTCGCAGATTGATCGGGCCCGCAAGACCTAATGGGCGCGGTCCACAAACTACCACCGAGGTGACCGATGGCGTGCGACGCACAAGAATTGAGACACGTTCCACTATTTGCGCTGCTCGACGATGAGGAGGCTGCGGTGCTGGCCGCGCAGGTCGAGCTGAGGCGATTCGCCCCGCGGCAGCGCATCTACAAGATCGGCGATCCGGGCAATCAGGCCTACGTCATGATGTCGGGAAGCGTGCGAGTCACCACCGTGGACGAGGACCATCAGGAGGTCGTGGTTGATGAACCCGGCCACGGCGATTTCTTTGGCTTCGCCTCCATGCTGGAGCAGACGCCCCACCAGACCAACGCCATTGCCATGGAAGAAACCGTCTGTCTTGAGGTGGACCGCAACGACATTGCCATTCTGCTGCAACGCAAACCCATGGCCGGCATGGATATGTTGACCGTGCTCGGCCGCCAGTTCCATGCTTCGCAGCAATTGGTGCGGGTGCGGGCCAGCCGCAATCCCAACCAGGTGATTGAGGAGAAATCGACTCTGGGGGAGCGCATCGCCGACTCGGTCGCCCAATTTGGTGGATCCTGGACGTTCATCATCCTGTTCGGTATTGCGATCGCGACCTACTCAGGGCTGAACGTGGCGCTGCGGGGCCAGGCGTGGGACCCGTATCCGTTTATTCTGCTGAACCTTTTCCTCTCCATGCTGGCGGCCATCCAGGCGCCGGTCATCATGATGAGCCAAAATCGCCAGGACATGAAGGACCGTCTGCGCGGCGAGCTCGACTACGACGTGAATCGCCGCGCCGAAACCGAGATTCAGGGTTTGGCGGACAAGCTGAATCTGCTGAGCGACAAGATTGGAGACGTTGACGATCTGCTCCGCGAAAAGCTGACGTAAGGTGAGGATTCGAAGCCTCTGTCACGATGATGCCTGTGCGGTGCACATCGCTGTGAGGGCACCTCAACGAGATTGGCTAAGCGTTGCCGAGGATTTCAGAGAAGCGACCGAACCAGCTTGACTTGGCCATCCCTGGGAGTTATCAATGAACTCTTAGCCAAGGGTGAAGGAGTTCACCCCAAACCGCTGTCCTCCTTTTACCGGGACAGATGATGACTCCTGACGAGGAAGACTTGTCGCGGAGTCATGTCCCCGGCGGGCCTTCCAACCAGTACTGAGGAGCGCTAAAGCGCCAGGATAGTAAGAACGGCGCCGGCGATCTAATCGGTGGAAGAGCAGGAATTGCGCGAGCACCACATCACGTTGAATCCCAGCCAGCGCCAGCGCCTATTGGTGACGTGTAAGCACATCGACAAGCTGCTGGGGAATATCGAAGACACCCTGAATGCCGCAGCCTCCAAGAGTGTCTTTCCCGGCTATCTTGGCGACATTACTCCCCAGCAGAGGAAAACCATCGAGGACTACATCGCCCGGCTTCGCGGACAACTTCTGCAAGTCTTGGCCAGGCAGTCGCTCGCTCCGGAAGGGCCCCGGATCTCGGCGGCCCATGCCATCCATGTCGATCTGACTTTCATCGAGATTGCCATCGCGGAACTTGATCCACACTACATGCGAGGTTACGGCGCAGTATCGGAGCAAGGCGCTACCGACCTTCATGGCGTAATTGCGGAGCTACAATCCACGGTCAAAGGGCTGCATGGGTATCTGCTTCGGTCGAACACTGGCCACCGGCAGGATAACCAGGATAGCGGCGATGCCGAGGCCCAAGATACCCGCCGGCTTAGGGACGAAGAGCGATGACGCGTGCCGGTCTCGCAATTTTCGGGCGTGAAGAGGAAGTCGAGCAATTGCGCACGCGCTTTGCGGCCCGGCGTTCGTTCCTGCTGCACGGACCGGCGGGCGCCGGAAAGACTTTGCTGTTGCGGCTGGTGTTTCCGGAATTCAAAGACGTGTTGTACAGTCCGCAGAACCCGACCCCGCAGTCGCTCTACCGAAATCTGGCGGAGTCGCTGCTGGAACTGGCGCATCCCGTGCTCACCAAGTCGTGTCTGCGAGGGACGGAGTCGCTGCAGGCGAAAACCGCCACCTCCGTAAAAGGACTGGTACGCAATGCGCTGCGCAACTCGAAATATCTGGTGATCGTGGACCATCTTGTGCGCCCCTCGCAGGCGCTGGCGGCTTCAATTCGGGAGCTCATGTTGAACTGGTCGGTCCCGGTGGTCGCGGTATCGCGTTCCGCCCACATGGAGGATGTGGGATTCGTGCTGCCGCTGTTTCCCGATCGAGCTGAGAGGTTCGCGCTCCGGAACTTCGATCCGGAAGTGGCACGCCGTTTTGCAGCAGGCTGTGCCGCGAGAGAAGGTTTAACGGCGGAGAATATCGAGCAGTTTCTGGAGAGGGTGGTCGAATACAGCGAGGGAAATCCCGGAGCCATGCTTCAGATGATTCGCATGGCTAAGGCCCCCAAGTATTCTCACGAGCGCCAGATCAAGATCACGCCTTTGTACATTGATTACAGAATCGCGATGGTGAGTCAATAACCCACGTGGCAACGGAAGCTGGCTGAGCGAGCCAACGATGCACAACGTAGAAGACATGCCGATTCCCAACCAAGCTCCAGTTGTCCGGCCTCCTAATGCGCAAGCACTGGATCGACTGGCGGCGATGGCCGAGCAGTTGGGCGAAGGTTCGGTCAGCGCCGACGTGCGGCAACTGGTCGCACGAATCAATGAAGGGCGCTTCTTCGTGGCCTGCGTTGGCCAGTTCAAGCGGGGCAAGTCCACCCTGCTCGACGCTTTCGTAGGAGAACCGATACTGCCGACCGGGGTTGTGCCCGTGACCACCGTGCCCACGGTGCTGCGTTACGGAGAGGCACGAACGGCGCGCGTTCTGATCGACGCAGGCTGGCGGACGATTCGGCCGGAAGAGCTGCCCCAGTATGTTTCAGAAGAGTTGAACCCGGAAAACTCCAAGCAAGTCGCCGGGGTCGAGGTCTTTCTGCCTTCGCCGCTGCTGGCCAGTGGGATGTGCCTGGTCGATACACCGGGAATTGGGTCGGTCTTCTCCGGGAATACGGAAACCACCAAGGATTTCATACCGCAAATCGATGCCGCCATCCTGGTGGTGGGCGCCGACCCGCCGATTTCCGGGGAGGAAGTGGCGCTGATTGAGGCCGTAGCTGTCAACGTGGATGAGATTCTGATCGTATTGAACAAAATTGACCGGGTCTCGGCCGCGGAACGCCAACAAGCGGCAGAGTTCGCCAGCAAAGTTCTTGAGGGCCGTCTGAAGAGGCCGGTTGGGCAGATTTATGAAGTCAGCGCGCTAAACCGGCTTAACAACTCGACCGATGCCGATGACTGGAACCAGCTCATTGAAAATCTCAAACTCCTGGCCAGCAAATCAGGGCAGGCCATGACGCGTTCGGCGGCGGAGCGTGGCCTGCGCCGCTTCTCGGCTTCACTGCAACGCTCGATCGAGGAACGCGTCCGAGCGCTAACAGAACCAATCGCCAACTCGGAACAGAGGATTGCAAATCTCCGGCAGACCGTAAGCCAGGCCGAACAATCGCTGCGGGACCTGGGGGCCCTGTTTTCTGCCGAGCAGATGAGACTCTCGACGACGCTGCATGGTCGCCGCAAGGAGTTCCTGAAGCGGGCTTTGCCAATCGCGCGTGGAGAGCTTGAGCGCGAGGCCAGCGCTGTTGCGACAACGTTTGGTCCGAGCAAGCGGCGCGACCTCATGAAGATCGCCCAGACGGTCGCTCGGCGTCATGTCATGCCGTGGCTGGACACCGAGGAGACGCAGGCGGAGGAGCTCTACGGCGCGGTCACGCAGCGCTTCGTGAACCTGGTAAACGGGCTGCTGCAGCGAATCTCCGAGGAGCAGGCGGCCGACTTCGCGCACTTGCCAAAATCGTTGGATGCCGAGCACGGCTTCCGTACCCGCTCGCGCTTTTTCTTTCACGACATGATCACCATCGCGCTGCCGGCGTCGCCACTGCTGTACTCGTTCGACGCCGTGATGGGAGCGCTTCACATCCGTCGCTGGGTGCAAAAAGACGCGGCGAACTTTCTCGAGAAGCTCCTGGACACCAACGCCTCGCGGGTTCAGGGGGATGTGGAACAGCGGGTGGTGGAGAGCCGCTTGCGCCTTGAATCCGACGTGCGCCGGCTGCTGCGCGAGGTGAGCGCAGCCGCCGAGCAAGCGCTTGCAAAAGCCAGAGAGCTTGTGGCCGCCGGTACCAATGCCGTGCAAAACGAGCTGGAGCGCTTACGCAGGTTGCAGGAAGAACTCAAGACCCTTGCGGCACTCTAGGCGGCATATGGCAGGTGCTCCGGCCGCCAATCGGTGAGAAGGTGCCAATATGCGGCTTCCGGTGGTCTGGTTTCTCGCAGCCATTCTCGCTCGCGCTGCGACAGCAAAGACTGACAAAGTGTGTCCTCTTTATCGAGACGGCTCTCTTTCAATCGCGCCTCCAACTCGTTTAGGGGAGCGTAGTGCATTGCGGTCGTTCCGGCCGCATTCGCGACGGCTTTCGCAAGTGATACCACGAATCCCAGCCGGTTGGATAGATTGTGAAGCCGCGCTTGCTGCAGCAGCCAGTCGCTGTTCATTTCCGGGTAGCGCAGAAGCAACCACGGCAAAGCTTCCGTTACTCTGGACTCCAAATTATCCTGAGCTAGAGCCGTTAGCAGCACCTCAGCCGGATTTCTCTTTTGCGCTCCACGCAAGTAAGCAAAGCCAGGATATCCAAGAACTGAGATCTGCTGAGGGAGATTCTGAGAGTGCCCCTCTGGCAACTTCTCGGGAAGTGGCAAAAGGGTGGGAGGCAGTCTTAGCGCCTTCACTACTTTTCGAGCCAGCTTAGGTCCGACCATCCGCTGGCCATCTTCCAGAAGTGCCACATACGGTTGCGAAACGCCCAGACGTTCTGCGGTCTTCACTTGGGTCCAGCCACGCTCCTTACGGGCTGATTTGAGTTCCTGTGCATTCATTTTCGTTACCCTAGCCAATCTGTTAGATGTTGACACAAGTTAGAGTAAGGCCATGACTATAACAAATAAAGTAATATTTTACGCCGAGTATATAATTGATATGTAATAACTTACCATAACATGATGCTTATAATTAGGAGCAAGTTACGCTGGGGAACTGTGCCGTGAATCGCTTGGCATAGCTCGAACTGCGATTCCCGGACGCTACGTTCACCCCTCCAAAGATGCAATCCAAAATGCCACCTCGCACTTGGGTGGAGCACAATAATTGCGCCAGTCAGAAATCAGCGGAAATTAGAGAGACGATGAACGGGCCGCAAGGCATTGAGGATAATACGGAATTCTGGCGCGCCCGGAGAGATTCGAACTCCCGACCTATTGCTCCGGAGGCAATCGCTCTATCCAGCTGAGCTACGGGCGCGCTGCTGAAAATTATACACGCGCCACGATCATAGCCGTGGTGCGCCTTGCGGACCGGAGCGACCCCAATGTCCCGCAGCCATCACTCGGTGTGCTTCATTTTCATGCCAGCCTTGTTGGCTTCCAGAAACTCGCGAATCTGCTCGACCTGGTCGAGCAGCCGGACCCATTGCTCGTAATAAAGGGTGACCGGGAATCGTCCCAGGCCATAGACGCTCATGCCGCCCTTTTCGCTGACTTTGAATTCGAGACTGCCTCGCTTGCGTCCCTGAGTCTTTTCCAGTTCCGCGACTCGGGCTTTCAGTTCTTCGTAACTTGGTTCGGCCATATTGATTTCCTCTCGAAATAACTAAGCGAATCGCTGCCGCCCACATGGCCGGACGAATCGCCAGCCGATCCATCCGTGAGAAGTGGTGCGATCCATCGTACTCGTTTTGCGCCGCCGTGAATGTGAGCTAGTGCACATACCAGTGTTCAGGGGGACGCGAATCCGGCTGGAACAACTTCGACGATTCCTGGGCCGGGCTGTTCCGCGGAGGATGAGCGCGCTTTCTTGAGCAGCCTATTGAGCCATGACTGCGCGAACGGCCAAGGCCTGGTGGACGGCAGTGGACAAGTCGGCGACGCTGAATGGTTTTTGCAGAAATGAACTGCCCTGCAACAGGATGTCGCGCCGCGCTGCGCTGTCTTCGGTGTAGCCTGACATGAACAGCATTCGCACAGCCGGGTGACGCTGGGCCAGCCGGCCCGCCAGTTCATAGCCTCCCATGCCCGGCATCACCAGGTCGGAAAGGACCAGATCGATTTTGCCCTGAAGCTGCTCGCAAACCTGCAGCGCAGCCTCCCCATTCTCCGCTTCGACGACGTGGTAGCCCAACTGCTGCAAACACTCGCGCACATTGCCGCGAATGGTGGCTTCGTCTTCGACAATCAGGATGGTTTGCCCGCTTGGCTCCGGGTACGCGCCGTTGCACACCAGGGGATTTTCCAAGGGCGCCGCAATCGCGGGGAAGTAGAGTTTGAAGGTTGTGCCATGCGCTGGTTCGCTGTAAACCCAGACGTAGCCGCCGCTCTGTTTCACAATGCCGTACACGATCGACAGCCCCAGGCCGGTGCCTTTGCCTACTTCCTTGGTGGTGAAGAAGGGATCGAAAATGCGCGGCAGAATCGATTTGTCGATGCCGGTCCCGGTGTCGCTAACCGCTAACATCACGTAGCGTCCGGGTTGAACGGGCGGATGCACTTGGGCGTAGGCGTTGTCTAAGTCGACATTGGAGGTCTCGAGATGGAGGACGCCGCCTTCGGGCATGGCATCGCGGGCGTTGACCGCCAGGTTGAGGATCACCTGCCCCACCTGATTGGGATCCAAGCGGGAATTCTCCAGGGTGTCGCATAGTTTGGTCACCAGGCGAACGTCTTCTCCGATGATGCGGCACAACATGTGCGAAGTCTCGGTGACCACGGAGTTCACGTTGATGACGCGGACCTGCATAATCTGCTGCCGGCCCAGTGCCAGCATCTGCCGGGTGAGTACAGCGGCACGGTCGGCCGCGTTGGAAACCTGCAACAGCGACTTGCTAAGCGGATTATCCGGCGTGGTTTGAGCCAGCATCAATTCGGTGGAGAGCTTGATAACCACCAGGATGTTATTGAAATCGTGAGCGACGCCTCCTGCCAGTCGGGCTACTGCCTCCAGTTTCTGCACCTGCCGGACCTGCTGCTCGAGCGCACTCTGCTGGGTCATGTCTTCGACGTAACCGGTGAAGTACTCCGCATTGCTATGAGGGTCGCGAGCCAGCGAACCGGAGATTCGCAGTGGCACCGCGCTGCCATCACGCCGCAGCAAGTTGAGTTCATAACCCTGAACGGTTTTATTTCGCCGCAGGATCTCCATCAGGCGGCCGCGATCCTTAGGATCCGAATAGACCTGGGTTGAGATTTTCAGGCGCATGGCTTCGTCGAGACTGTATCCGCCCAGGATCTTCAGCATCGCTGGATTCAAGGATTTAAAACGATCCTCGTCGAGCAAACTCCGGATGATACCGAAAGGTGCGCTGTCCACCAATGACTGCAGCAAGGCCTGCGATTGTCTTAGCGCCTCCTCCATAAGCTTGCGTTGGCTGACATCATTGGCGGTTACCAATTCGTAGCAACCGCCATTGCGCTCGAAGGTGAACCCTCGGACCTCGGCGAATAAAAGGCTGCCGTCCTTTTTCCGGTGGCGCCGGATTCCAGTGCCGTTAAACCCAGGATGGATATGGTTCACATAATTCAGCAACGCCGGTGTCTCCTCGGGGGGGCGGATATCCAAGGTAGCCATTCCCAGGAATTCCTCGCGGGAAAACCCGTAGGTCCGCACCGCGGCATCGTTCACGGAGACAAAGCGCAAGGTCGCGCAGTCATAAACCCACATGGGATAAGGATTGGCGGAGAAGAGGAGCTGTAACTGCTTTTCCGCGTCACGCAGGCGGGCCGATTCGGCCGCCAGTTCCTGGCGCAGGCGCAGCAATTTACGATCACTGCTGAGCTTGCATCGGAGCAGACAAAGCAATACCGCAACCCCGATCGCTAGCGCGACGATGACAATAAGCGGCATCCGGCCAGATCCGCGCAAGCCTAGGCCGCACGTCCGAAAACCCTAATCCCACCACGCAAAATCCGCAATTGAGTACGTGCTTGCCGTGGACTTTCCTACCGTAAATTGCGCGCGGTTCGTGCCCTATCGATCAGCGGATTCCGCCAACCGCGCAGGACTTTGGGCGGCGCGTGCGTTGTCGATGGCAATTCCTCCCAGCGTGGCGCGACAGGAAGAACTCCAAACAACTTGTATAAAATTGTACTACTTTCAGGCTTTGATCCGTAGCACACTCCGGCGCGCTAACTGACACTTTAGCCGTATAGTAACAATTTGGTGACTAGGAGGCTTCGGTGCGTTTTGCGCGCTTCGTTCCTCTTGTCGTCACCGCCCGAAGCTTCCCGCCCCTGCTACAATGCAGGCGAAAACCATGCACACGTCCGGGGCAATGCCAGAAGGGGTGGAGTTTGCCCTGATTGGATCGAACTTCGGTCCGTGCGCCTTCGTATAAGTCTTTAGCAGTGAGTGGGATTGGGCCAGGAGTCACGCCCCTTGGGAGCGCTGATTGGACGATATCCAAGCCGTCAATGCCCTCGTCCGTCGCTGTGTTACCGGCGACGCTGCGGCCTGGCAGGAAATCGTTCAGCAGTATCATCGCCGGATCTATAACATCTGCTATCGCTTTTCCGGATCGGCTGAGGATGCGGCGGACTTGTCCCAGGAAGTATTCATCAAAATGTATCGCACGCTCGGCACGTTCGACACCACGCGGGCTTCGTTTATGACCTGGGTCACGACGGTCACGCGAAATCTGCTGGTGGACCACTTTCGCAAGGGAAAGTACGACCGCATCACGGACTCGCTGGAAGCAACACCGGGCAACCAGGACGATGGCCTCACCCTGGCAGACAAGCTGGAAGACCGCTCGGCCGGTCCCGAAGCCCGTATGCGCAGCCAAGAGGCGCAGAAGCTGGTCCATCAAGCTTTGGGTAAGCTCTCTCCGGAGCTGCGGGAGGCGGTCATCCTGCGTGATCTCCAGGATATGGACTACAAAGACATTGCCCTGGTCCTCAAAGTCCCTGAAGGCACGGTGAAAAGTCGCATAAATCGGGGGCGAACGGAACTTGCGAGGCTGTTACAACGTAGTTACAAGCAGGTGAGTTGATGCCCAGCGAGAACCAATCCGGAATGCAATGCATCGAGTGCGAAGGCCTGCTGGCCGAAGCCATCGATGGCGCTCTGCACGGCTCTACGCTGGCCGCGTTTGAGGCGCACCAGCAGTCTTGCACGGCCTGCCGCACTATGGTCGAAGAGGCCACGGCCGGCCTGCACTGGCTGAAGGGGCTGGATGAGGTGGAACCGCCGCGCCATCTGGTGCACAACATTCTGACCCAGACCATTGGGGCGCTTCCGTCGGAGCACGCCGTAGTTCCACAGCGTGGCGAGGGCTGGCTCGACAAGGTGAAGGGCCGCTTGGCGCCAATCTTCGCTCCGGTCGCCACCCCGCGCTTCGCCATGTCGTTTGGCATGGCATTTTTCTCCATCACCCTGCTGCTCAGCATCGCCGGGCTCCATATCAGCGATTTGCGGCGGCTTGACTTGAGCTCCAAGGGCATTGCCAAGACGTATTACTCGACCCAGGCGCGCGTAATTCGCTACTACGACAATCTTCGCCTGGTGTATGAGATCGAGTCGCGTGTGCGCGACTTGCGCCGCGTCGCGACTCCGGAGAAGCAACAACAGGAGGAATCCACGCCTAAGACCGAACCCAAGAGCGATAACCGGCAAGACAAGAATCGCTCTCACCAGAACTACGGCAGCGACGCTCACCAGCCCGAGCTGGCCACGTCTCCGGCTGGAAATGCGCCAGGGATGAAGAATTTAACCAATCAGGCCCGGCTGAACAGGAGAACCGCATGAACTGCGCCAATCATGCCGACGTTCCCGCAGTCGCATTCTGCCGCACATGTGGGAAACCGCTGTGCAACAGCTGCGTACGAGACATCCGCGGCGTTGTCTATTGCGAGGAATGTTTGGCCTCGCACGTGAGCAGCGCCATGCCGCCGCCCGGCACTACCGCCGTGCCGCCAGGTGCTCAACCACAAGCCGGGGGCGGAAGTCCTCGCCTGGCCGCGCTTCTGGGATTCATTCCCGGGGTCGGCGCCATGTACAACGGCGAATATGCCAAGGGTTTCGTGCACGTGCTGATCTTCGCCACTCTGATCTGGATGGCTGCGCACGTGAATGGCATCTTCGGTTTGGGCATCGCTGCGTTTGTAATCTATATGCCGATTGAGGCCTATCAGACAGCGCGTGCCCGCGAGATGGGTTTGCCGGCGCCCGATCCGCTCGGCCTTAACCACCTGTTCTCGGCCGGCGGTCCTGCGCCGAACCGAGCCCCAGGTGTGGTTGCCGGCGCTGTGCCGCTGACGGAGACCACTTCGACAGCAACCCCAGAGGGGCAGCCTGCAGACGCCGAATGCTGCCCGCCGTCGCGAGTGCCGATTGGAGCGCTCGTACTAATCGGCTTAGGTGTGGTGTTCTTGCTGAACGAGATGGACGTGGTGAACTTCGACCGTATCTGGCGGTTTTGGCCGCTCGTGCTCATCGCCGTCGGCATTCGTGTGCTGCTGCGGCGCCGCGGGATGGGCTGGTAAGGAGGGCATCATGAGATTCCGCTATAACCCGTATTGTTCGTGCAGCCGTTGCCGTGCTCATGGTTTCATGGGGCCGGTTGTGCTGATCACCATCGGGGTGCTGTTTCTGCTTGACCAGCTAGGACACTTGCGTTGGATGGACTTTGGCAGCACCTGGCCGGCCCTGTTGATCGTGATCGGTCTGATCATGTTCCTGCAACACAACGCTTCAGCCGAAGGCCATGTGCCGCGTGATTACCCGGGGATGGTGCAACCGGGCAGGCGGGGACAACCGATGCCTCCGTATCCGCCGCCACCGCCGGTGGTAACGCCACCGCCAACTCCTCCGGCCGGGGCAATCACGCCGGGTGCGAATTGGAATAATCCTGAGAATCCTAACGATCCGGAGGTGCGCAATGGCTAGCCAGAACACCTATCCGCCGCTGCCACCACCACCTCCACCGCAGTATGCGTATCCGGCGCCTCCGCCGTATCGCTATCGGCGCTCGATCGCGGGTCCGCTGGTGCTGATCGTCATCGGCTTGGTATTTCTGCTGCGGAATTTCGGAATCCGGTTTCCCTTCTGGCACTTCTTGGGACACTGGTGGCCGTTGCTGCTGATTCTGTTTGGAGTGATCCGGTTGATCGAGTACTCCATGGGCCAGCGCCAGGGTTATCGTAGCGGTGGCCTGGGAGCAGGCACCATCCTGCTTCTAATCCTGATCATCATCATTGGCCTGTCTGCGCACTACAGCTCCGATATCGACTGGGGTGGGGTGCGCGATCAAATCCAGATGGACGACGATCTCGGGGGCATCTTCGGCACCGCCTACACCTTCGATGACTCGCTGCAGCAGGCGTTTCCGGCGCATGGCAATTTGCGCGTGGTCTGCGATCACGGCAGCCTGAACATTGCGCCCGCCGACGACAACACCCTGCGAGTCGTAGCCCATAAGAAGGTGTATGCGCAGAGCCAGAACGATGCCAATAAGTACAACGATGGCACCAAGCCACAGATCACAGTGACGGGGAATTCGGTGGTGCTGAACGCCAACACCAATGGCGCGGGCCAACACGGAGTAGAGACCGATCTGGAAATCTTCGTGCCCCGCGACGCGGCCCTCGATGTTGCCAGCAAACGCGGCGACATCACGGTCAATGACCGCAAGGCCGATGTCAAGGTGGCGTTGCAACATGGCGACGTCACCCTGAACAATGTCGGCGGCACGGCGAACATCAGCTTGCAGAGCGGCTCGGTGCGCGCCTCCAAGATTGCCGGAGATCTGGATGTGGAAGGCCGCATTGACAATGCTACTGTCGATGAAGTGGCGGGCGCGGTCCATCTTAATGGCGACTTCTTCGACGATATCCGCCTCAGCAAGATCGCCAAGACGGTGACCTTCAAGTCATCGCGCTCCGACATGCAGGTTGCTTCCGTGCCGGGCGATCTGGAAATCGCCGGCGACGAGGTTCGGGGCAGCGATCTAGGCGGTCCCAGCCGCGTCATCACCCGCTCCAAGGACATCAACCTTGAAAATGTCTCCGGCGACTTACAGGTTGAGACCACGAACGGCAATATCGAAGTGCGCGCGGCCGACAAACTGCCGCTGGGTCGAATCAGTATTTCGAGCAAACGCGGTGACATCTCGCTGGTGTTGCCGTCCCAGGCGGGATTCCAGGTGCAGGCCGCCACCAGCAAGGGCGACATCACCTCCGAGTTCGAAGCCCTGAAGATCGACCAAGGCAACGGTTCGGCACGGGCCTCGGGCGCCGTCGGCAACGGTGCAAGCAAGCTGCAAATCAACACCGACACCGGCGACATCCGGATAACGAAACGGTAGTGCTCGTTCACCACGAGACACAGAGGCACGGAGAAATCCGTGCCTTTTGTGGGTTAGGGCATGCTGTCATCCCGAGGGAGGGCCGCTCCGGACCGAGTCAAGGGATCTGCGGTTCGCTGGTGCCCGTCACGCTGCCGGGAAACAAACGCGGATCCTTCGACTCGCCCGCTGAAGCAGCGGGCTGGTTCAGGATGACAAGGCTTTGTTCAGGTTGAAACGGAGATTGAAGACCCGCAACGTGAAACTTGAAACTCGAAACTATCCACTATCCACTAATCACGGACCACTTCCCGCACGATCCCCTCCACCTCAGCGACCACATCATCAATACTCTTGTGCGTGGTATCGATGTGCACCGCGTCGGGAGCGGCGACCAGCGGGGATGCCGAACGGGTGCGGTCGCGTTGATCGCGTGCCGCCAGCTCTGCAATCACGCGTTGCGTGTCCTCCGCTGAGCGCAGTCCGCTCTGCACTACCCGGCGCTCGGCGCGAACGCTTTCCTCGGCATCCAGGAAGATCTTGACCTCCGCGTTGGGAAACACCGCGGTGCCAATGTCGCGGCCTTCCATCACCACGCCGCCGCCCGTTCCCAACGCGCGCTGGCGCTTCACCATCACCTCGCGCACCTGCGGGTGGATGGAAACGCGCGAAGCCGCCGCCGTGACATCGGTGTCGCGTGTCCGCTGCGAAACATCGCGACCGTCCAGCAGCACGCGGTTGCCTTCCCCGCGAGGTTCGAGCTCGATCACCGCGCCGTTCGCCAACTGCCGCAGCGCTTCGCCATCGTCCAGAGAAACCTGCTGCTCCATGGCCTTCAGCGCCAGGGCACGATACATGGCGCCGCTTTCCAGGTTCACGTAACCCAGCTTCTTCGCCAGGCGCGCGGCAATGGTGCTCTTGCCCGAGCCGGCCGGCCCGTCGATGGCGATCACCAACTTGCGGGCTGTGCTCATTCCTTGCCGGTGTCCTTCACGGGAGGAACTGGTGTTGATGTGGATGGCGATGGCGATTTTCTGGGCCGACGCTGCACCAGCGGCTTGCCGGGCCGGGGCGGCTGCGGTGCGAAGCGCGGCTGCAGTTTGAACTTCCGCTCAACCGAATGCACGGCCGGCAATTCCACGGAGGAGACCTGCAACAGAACGCGGCCGGCCACGTGAACGAAACTCAATTCCCGCGCAGCTTGCAGCGCGCTGATGGCTTCGCGGACCCGCGCCCGGCCGATGAGGTTGGAGAAGAATTGTTCCACCTCTTCCTGCTGGGCCGCCACTACACAATCGAGATACTTCGACACCAGCGCCGTCAGCGCCTCGGCCACCGAGACGTGCATGCCCTCTTTGACCGCTTCGGGTGACCAACGGAAGAGCACATCCCAGAACACACCTTTTTCCTGGGTATAATCCACGCGGGTAATGCGCAGCTTGGCCCACAATTCATCCAGTGCGCGGTCGAGGGCCGCGGCGGAGATGTCGCCGCCCAGCAACTCGCGCAGCCGGTGTTCGGAGATCGGCCCTTCCTTCTGGATGATTTGAAACGCATCGATGGCGAGCGGAGAATATTCGGAGCGTGCCCCGGCTTTCGGCGCCTGGCGCGGGTTTCGATCTCCCACCAATCCGTAAAAATATGGGAACACCGATGCCGAAACGATGAAGTTGTTATCGGGGAAAACGTTCGCTTCGTAGGCCGCTTTTTCGCGCAGCAAGCGGACCATCAGATGCTTGGCGTCGCGAGCGCTGGGGTCGGCAAAGGCCATCTGCCGGGCGGGCAAATGCTCGTCACTGCCGGCATAGGCGCCCACGAAAGTCGGCACCAGCACCGCCGGCCGTTGCGGATAAAGCAAACAAAATCCCACCGAGTCGATGAATTCCCGCGCCTCGTCGAGCGTGCGGATGGGCCGCCCGTTCAAGCGCCACTTTTCCCGGCGCAGCTCCTGTAGTTGCTGTTCATGCATAGAAAGGCAGTTGTCAGTAGTCAGTTGTCAGTAGCCAGCTATCGCCAGCTATCAGGTGTCAGCCGTCAGCCATGGCTACCAGCTATCAGCCAAGCAAAGTTGGCTCGCGATGACAAGAACGAAGAGCATATCCCGGCAATCTATTTTCCGCCAGATTGTTAGTTTGGCTGAGTGCTGACGGTTGATTGCTGAAAGCTGACGGCTGAAAGCTGACCGCTGATGGCTGATGGCTGATTGCTGATTGCTAGATTCGCTTAAACGCCCGCTGAATGTCCTTAACAGAATACCGCAGGACCACCGGGCGGCCGTGCGGACAGCTCATGGGGCAATCGGTTTTCGCCAACTCACTCAGCAGCCACTCCATTTTGTTCTGCTCCAGCGGCATGTTGACCTTGATGGCGGCATGGCAGGCGATGCTGGCGGCGATGCTGGTGCGAATCTTTTCCAGGTTCAGCACCTGTTCCTCGCGCTCGAACTGGTCCAGGATTTCGTGCAGCAGGTGCTCGACGTCCGCCGCTGTAACCCCCGCTGCCGTGGTCTTGACGGCAATGGTGCGCGAGCCGAACGGTTCCACCTCAAAGCCGTTGCGCGTCAGTTCGTCGGAGATCTCGGCGAAAACCGACATCTGGCCCGGCGTCAATTCGACGATGAGCGGCATCAGCAGTTGCTGCTTTTCGGGCGACTCGGCCAGGCGCAGCTTGCAGATTTTTTCGAACAGAATGCGCTCGTGCGCGACGTGCTGGTCAATGATCCACAGGCCCTGCGGATTGATCGCCAGGATGAAGGAGTCGCGAATCTGGCCAACCGGACGAAGCGTGCTCAACGAATCCAAACCGGCAGGTGCGTCGTCGTCGGCGACGACGACAGAACATCCGTCGGCGCCCCGCGTCATGGTTGCAGCGCCGGCGACTGGACCTCCAAACGTTTGCGGAGCGAAGCGGGCCACGGGAACCGCCGCATTGCCTTCGACGGCAAATCCGCCGCCCTCGAACTGCAAGCGCGCACTGAACGGCGGGACCTCGGGCGGACGCAAGGCAAACGCCGCGTCAGCAGCCGTCACCTGCAATTCGTCGGTCGTGAAGTCGCGGGCCCCCGACGTGAGCGAAGGCGAGGCTGTGGGTTGAGCGTGAATCTCCGTGGTGAACGCGGGCACCGGCCGGGTCTTCATCAGGACGGCGCGGACCGAATCGCGAATGAAGTCGTGCAGCACCGAGGATTGCCGGAAGCGCACCTCGGTCTTGGAGGGATGCACGTTGACATCAACCTCGGTGAAGGGCATCTCCAGGAACAGCAGCACGATCGGGAAGACGGTGGGCGGAAGGATGTTGCGGTAGGCCTCGGTGAGGGCGTGCTGCACCACGCGATCGCGAATCAGGCGGCCATTCACGAAGATGAAAATCGAGTTGCGGTTCAGCTTCTGGATCTCCGGCCGCGAAACAAAGCCATGCAGTTTTACATCGCCGGCCACTGGCACTTCGTAGTCTTCTTCGCGCCGCCACGGCGGAGGCTGAGGCAATCCCACATGCGATAGCGGCAGCAGCGCGCTCAGCGGAATCAACTGATCGAGCGTCTCCTTGCCAAATACCTGATAGATGCGCTGCGCGTGGTCGGCCACCGGCGGCGCGATCAACATGGCGTTGGTCGCGGCGTGCAGCTCCCAATGCATCTCAGGATGCGCCAGGGCGTAGTGGGTCACCAGCGATGCGATGTGCGACAGCTCGGTGGATTCAGCCTTCAAGAATTTTCGGCGCGCGGGAATGTTGAAGAACAGGTCGCGCACCGTGATGCAAGTGCCCAGAGGCAGGCCCGCCTCCTCGACCGTCAGCAACTTTCCGCCGGCGATCTCGATCACCGTACCGGCAGCGTCATCGGGCGCATGGGTTTCCAGACGCAGGCGGCTGACGGAAGCCATCGAAGGCAGCGCCTCTCCGCGAAATCCCAGGGTCGCAATGTTGAGCAAGTCGTCGGCGTTGCGGATCTTGGAGGTGGCGTGGCGCTCGAAGGCCAGCATGGCGTCGTCGCGCACCATGCCGCAACCGTCGTCGGTTACCTGGATCAGCTTCTTGCCGCCCGCTTCCACGGTGACCCGAATGCGGCGCGCACCGGCATCCAGCGCGTTTTCCAACAGCTCCTTGACCACCGAAGCGGGGCGCTCCACCACCTCGCCGGCGGCAATCTTGTTGGCTACGTTTTCGGAGAGAACGTGGATGCGGCCCATGACTTTAAGAGTAATTCACCACAGAGGAAGTTTCGAGTTTCAAGTTTCAAGTTTCGAGTTTCAAGTTTCGCGGCCTGACACCCCCGCCGGTTGTGCCACTGGACGCTGGCCTGAAAGGCCGGCTACGAATCACTGCATAGGAAATGTCCTCGACCGCGGTGGAAGCGCCGGGCTTCAGCCCGGCGAAATAGATTGGCACGCCAAATGGCTTTAGCCATGGTGGGCCAGGGCTAAAGCCCGCTTCGCAATGCGGGCTTGCGACACGGCTGAAGCCGTGCCCTTTCACCGGCTCTTGCATATATTTCTTTTGCAGTTGTCAATAAACCAGGACTACGCCAATTCCGAAAACGCCATAAACTGAGCTAATGCAAGCAGAGCTCGATCGGCTTTGTGTGGTATTAGTTGCCCCGCGCAACCCGCTAAATATCGGGGCGGCGGCGCGCGCCATGAGCAACTTCGGTTTTCTGCACTTGCGGGTGGTGAATCCCTATGAGGTCGCTTTCCGCGAGGCACGCTCCGCGGTTGGCGCCGCGGAGTTGCTGGCCAATGCCGGGGAGTACAAGAGCCTGGCCGACGCCGTTGCCGATTGCACACTAGTGGTCGGCACTACCGTAGTCCGGCATCGTGAACTGCAACATCCACTTAAACGGCTGGAAGACGGGGCGCGCGTAATCCGCAAACAGCTCGCCTCCGGCCGGGTGGCGCTGCTGTTCGGCACGGAGAAGTTTGGGCTGGCGACAAAGGACCTCAGTCACTGCCACTGGCTCATGCGCATTCCTACGCGCGAAGAACATATCTCCATGAACCTGGGGCAGGCGGTGGCGGTCTGCCTGTACGAACTACGCCGCGATTCAAGGGCAGCACAGCGCCCGGAGAAAGTGAAGCGCGCCAGTGCGGGCGAAGTCGAGCGAATCAATGGAGTATTGCTGGAGGCCCTGCGCGCCAGCGGCTATGTGAATCCACGCGCCGAAAGCTTGACCGAGGACAAGGTGCGCCGCCTGGTGCGCCGGCTCAACCTGCAAACGGAAGACGCCGAACTCTGGCTGGGCATGCTGCGACAAATGCTGTGGAAGATTCGCGCCGGCGGAAAGTAGCGTTAGGCCGGTCGTCGCCGGCGTTCCAAAGATAGTCTCTCCATCACGCAAAAAGGCGCACCCGCACGGTGCGCCCTTTCAAGATACTGGACGGCGGCTAACGCCCGAAATATTTGGCGTTGCGCTCGGTGTATTCTTTCCACTTCTCGGGCAGATCGTCGAGCGCGAAAATCGCCGAAACCGGGCACACCGGCACGCACGCGCCGCAATCAATGCACTCGACCGGATCGATGTACAACATCTCTTCGGTCGGGAACTTGTCGCTGTCCTTCTTGGGGTGGATGCAGTCCACCGGACAGGCATCAACGCAGGCCGTATCCTTGGTGCCGATACAAGGTTCCGCGATCACATAGGCCATAAAACAGTGTCTCCTCTACTCTCTCGAATGGAGCAATTCCGGCTGGGGTAGTAATAACGATAGTATCAAAAACCGCAGCCGTGTGGCACATTCAGGGGTTCGGCAATGTCCTAAAGCGTGGATGCCCCTGATTTTTTGAATGCGAATCGTCCAGAGATTAGTGCCACTGCAATCGAAGAGCTGAGAGCGACGAAATCGGCGTACCAGACAATCAAGCCAGAAAACCAAGCCGCCGGCCATCGTTGACGAATCAAGATAGCGCAGAGTTCCGCTGCTGGCCTGAGAAGCAACCACGAAAGGGTAGTGTCTGAAAAGTGCGTTGGTGCTCTACTGACTAGCTCAGGTGACGGAGGTCACAGACGGCCCTCGGCCTCGGATTCTATAACGGGCTACCATGAGAAAAGCCCTGAAATTTCTGACAATCCTGTTGATTCTTGCCGCATCATTCATTGCGCTAGAAGCGCAGAGCGGGCCGAGTGCGCCAGTTGCCGAGCCGCAGTACATGAACAGCTTTTACGCCTTGGACGCCAACGGCAAGCTAATCGAGTTGGAGCGCCAGACAGTCACATTCCGCACCAAAGCGAAGGTGTTTCCGGGTTATGCCTCCGTAAAGATGACCACCGAGTTCAAGCCAGGCCACTCGCCAGTGCGAATCACTGCCACCGCGCAATTCATTGTACGTGGACGTGCTCCTATCGACCCGGTGTCGCGGTTTGAACTGCGGGCGTTGAAGGCATCGAAAGATCACCGCGACTTCGTGATGACGCAAGGCCACGGCTCCGTTTTCGGCGCTTCGGCAACATCAAATCCAGAGGAGGGGGCGGTAGCAATTCGCTTCGAGGAATACGGTGCTAGTTCTTATCGCATCACGCCCGACCGACCGCTTGCTCCAGGAGAGTACGCCTTAGCGATGCGTGGACTCGTTTCCGAGCTGTACTGTTTTGGGGTTGATCGCTAAAAACCAATCGGAAGTGGATTACTTTACGCAACCAGTTGAAAAAAGTAACCCCGCCGGTCGTCTGGAATAAAGCCTAGCCAATCATAAAATGCCGATTTTCTGCTACCCTGCCTTTGCTACAGTAAAGGCAATGACAGCGATAGTGTACACACTCACCCGCCAAGGCTTTGCTTTGGCCGCTGACGGTAGATGCAGCAATTCAGATAGCAATTCCGTCGGATCGGACGAAGTGCAGAAAATCTTCCCGTTGAGCTGTCCAGTAGGAGCCTTTGCTCTTTGTTTTTCTGGCGCTGACGGGTTCACATCATTAGACACCGGAGATCAGCTTAAGCTGCCTCAGTTGGCTATGCGTTGCGCTGCGTCATTGGAAGGGAGAAGATGCGCTAATGCGGCTGGCTACGCATACCGCCTCACTCGTTGCATCAATGAAGCGATCAAAGGGTTCAGTTTAGGTGGCCCGATTCATTCAGGAACATCGGCACAGCCAAATTTGGCAGATGAATTCGGGGATACGATTTGTCGGATCGCCTTGGTCGGGATTGAGAACATCTGGAATGGCAAAGGGGCGGCTGTCGTTGATATGCGCTTCTACCATATAGATGGTGTGCTGCGTGATCCCGAAGTAAAACCGGAAAGCCCGCTCCTCATAGGAGGATATAGGGGTTATTCTCCGAGCAAAATTATCGGGCACCTGGTTTGTAATCAACCAAAGGAAGACGAGCGTCTGTCGGCGTATCGCCGTCCGATGAAGGAACCGGACGAAGTGACCTTGCAAGATGCACTAGAGGGCGCAAAGGCTTTCATCTTGGCGCATAGCGACCCCGAGGCAATCGAAATTGACGCTAAGTGTCTAGCCGTGGGCGGCCATATTCATGCTGCTACCATCACTCCAGACGATGGATTCCGATGGGTAATCGCTCCCAAGGTGAAGTAATTTTATATTTGACACAAGTGTTGCGCCAAGGACCCTCGTTCACATCATGCGGCGAGCATCTCTTCCAATTCCCAAACGTGATCGGTAAGGCCCGCTTCCATCGCAGGCGTAACGCGAATGCTTGAGTGAATGCGGCAGAAGTTGTAGTAGGCAAAGTGCAACGCACACGCGGCTTTCAGGTTCGCCAGTTTCTTGCTGAAAGCATTTGTTAGGCGCGTGAATCTGCGAATCGCCATCCGCATCGTGAGGTTTTGCCGCTCCACGAAGCTAGTCGAGATGTGAGCCGGGTCAGGATTGCCAGCGCGAACCTTGGATATAACCTCCACGATTGGAGATGGGGAGTACCTCGCATTGGCGTCAGACTGGCCCCACTCCCCAAACAGCTTGACCAGTTGCGCGAAATCCACGTCCAAACCAAAGGCATCAGGAACGCCAGCGGTGTAGTGATGCAGCCCGTCAGTTGTGATCTGCGTTCTACCGCTGATGCGACTGTACAAGTCCCACAGGAAATCTCTCGTATCCTCGCGGTGACGCTTTCCGATGTGGAATGCAGGAATCAGTTTGGTCTCAGCATCAATCGCCACAAACACCCACTGATCGCCAAGTTCGGGTGAGTCGCCAGTCCGCATGTGGCGCTGTTTCTTGCCGACGTAAGTCCAGATTTCGTCAAGCTGCAAATAGCGGCAATGTACGTCGCGCATTCTGGAATCCATGAGAGCTTCGCACTTCTTTCCGGCAAGAACGAGCAGCCGCATGATCGTGTTGCGGTCGATCTTCGTGATGCGTTCGATGCTCCGAATCGAGTTACCCTCAAGCAATAGTTGCAGGGCGAGCGAAGCCCGTTCCTTGGAAATGTACATCGTGTCCAGAGTCCGGGTGTGATCTTCCGTATACGTCTTGCCGCACTGTAGGCAGCGAAAGCGTTGCAGCCCGTTGCGATGTTTGCCGAAGCGTTGACAGGCGATGTTGCATAGTTCGCAAGTCATTGTTTTTGCGGATTTTGTATCGCTGATCA
The DNA here is from genome assembly GCA_963710585.1 of uncultured Acidobacteriaceae bacterium. Taxonomy (GTDB): domain Bacteria; phylum Acidobacteriota; class Terriglobia; order Terriglobales; family Acidobacteriaceae; genus Bog-257. Next base: position 82,377 of record CAVQAM010000005.1, read on the forward strand.
TGGTTCAATAATACAGCACACGCTCGTTGTTTGTCAAGGGAAAAGTGCGGAAATGGCGGGAAAATGCTATACTTGGCAGGTCCGAGGGAGTGGTGATGCACTCCCCCGGTCGCTTAGAAAACTGCCCTCCAAGCGCTTCTTGCTCCCCGTGGTGGCCCTCGGATAGTTGCCATACGCTTTCCTTTCCTGTGCTTAGTATCCAGTACTCCGCGTGGGAGAGTCACTACAAACCTATGGGAATCAATAGGATAGTCATCCAGCGTGTATGCTGGGAGAGTTTGGGAGAGCGGATTGGGAGATATAGGAAAACCGTGGGAGAGTTAGGGAAAGCGGGAGAGTTGATGAAGAGTACGGGAGAGTTTGGGATTCTCTACTCGGGCAACTCTTCGACAGTGATGCCTAGTGCCTTCGCCAGCTTCAGGCGAGTCGAGCGATAAGGGGCAGTTTTGTTTTGTAGGTAGTCCATCGCTGTGGCGTGAGACACCTTCGCCTCTGTAGCCCAATCCAGAACCGACCATCCTTTGGCATAGCGAGGGCGACAACCGCCGCTACTATTGCATATAATGCGCGAACTGTTCTGGTATTCAGGATGCCTCACTCAGGACAGCACTTCCTTCACGCTCTACTGGCGGCCTCATCCAGAACGAGACGAAATTCGGGCCAGCGCGCATGCCGCCCCATCACGCCGCGTGTGCGGGTTCGCGCTCGGCCGCCGGTTCGTACTCGACGATGTAGCCGGCGACGGCGCTGGCCGCCACCGTCAACGGACTCGCCAGATACATTTGCCCCGGACCGCTGCGCCCGGGAAAGTTGCGGTTCTGCGCGCTGATGACCACCTGGTCGGGACGCGTGGAAACACCCGGTCCGGCGTTGATGCAGGCCCCGCAACTGGGCTCAATCACCTGTGCGCCGGCTTTGCTGAAGATGTCGAGATAGCCCTTACGCACGCAGTATTCGCGCGTCTCCTGCGATCCGAACTGGAGATAGAACTTGCAATTCTCCGCAACCCGCTTGCCTTGCCGTAAGGCATCGCTGAGTACGCGCGCGTACATGTCCATGTCTTCGTTCTTGCCCGCGGTGCAGGTGCCGCCGTAGGCGATCTCCACCGGCACCGGCGTGTTCAGCTCGCGCACGAACTTGCCGTTGCTGGGATCGCCGGGTGTCGCCACCATGGGATAGATTTCCGCGGCGTCAAGCTCGATCACATGCGCGTAGTGCGCGTCGGCATCGCTATACAAGCCTTCAATCAGCGTTCCGGCCTCGTTCTCGCTCATGCCGCGCCGTTCCATCAGGAAGTCAACCACCTTCTGATCGGGCGCCACGATGCCGGTAAATCCACCGATCTCCGCCGCCATGTTGGTCATGGTGGCGCGTTCATCCACGCCCAGGGCCTCGATGGCATCGCCAGAATATTCAATGACCTTGGCCAGCGCTTTACCGCTGCGAATGTATTCCAGCGAGAGCAGCTTCAGGATGAAATCTTTAGCGGTGACGTTCTCGCGCTTTCTGCCGCGAATCACAACTTTCACCGACTCGGGCACTTTCACACGAACGTCTTTGGTGAACCAGGAGTTGAAGACATCGGTGGTGCCGATGCCGAAGGCCACGCAGCCCATCGCCCCGACGTGCGGCGTGTGCGAATCGGAGCCGACGTTGAGCTGGCCGGGCAGCGCATAGCTCTCGGTCACGATGGAATGACAGATGCCTTCCGAGCCTTTGCGGTCGCGCAACTCGCCGTGCAACTTGATGCCGCGCGATTTGGCAAAGTCTTCCTGCTTCAGCTTCAACTGGGTCGCAAGGTCGAGCAGTCCCATCTTGCGCTTTTCTTCCGACAGCACTTCATCGAGGAAGGTGAGGTGATCGCGGAAGAACAGGATGGTGCCGGCGTCGGTGACCGGCGCGTCCTTGCCCAGAAAGTGCTCGAAGAAAATCGCCGCCATGGGCGTGACGTATTCATGGCTGAAGCGCAGATCGGTGCGCGCGAATCCGGTGTCGCCGGGCTTTACCGCCTCGACCCCAACCTGATTGGCGCCGTGCACCATGTGACGCGCGAAAATTTTCTCCGCGATGGTCATGGGGCGGGGCTTGGTCTGGATCGGCGGCAGAAAGACCTTGCCCTGCAAGCGCGCCACATTGAACGGAAACAGCCCGCCGTATTCGATCACCTGGCGGGTGATTTCGTCCTCACCCCGGGTGAACTCCGTCAGCGGGATCTCTTCGCCGCGGCGGACCTGGTCGATCAATCCAAACTCGGTCGAGGTGAGCACCCCCAGGTTCTGGCAATTCTGCTTGTAAATGCGCTCGATGTTTTCCGCGATCACTAGCTTGATGCCCGCCGACATCTCGGCGTAGGGGGACTGCTCGCGGCTCGATCCTTTGCCCCGCCGCTTGCCGCTGACCGCACAGACGAAGCCGCCGCGCTTCACATCACCGCGCTTGATTGGCGTTTCATTGCCGCACTTCAGGCCGGTGTAGGGAAATTCGCCCAGCGTCTCGTCGAAGAAAAAGCAGATGTGCGCCGGCGTAATTTCGTCGGTGGAGATGTCGTCGCGCAGCTTGGGATTGCGCTCCGGATGCTGGGTGTCCCAGGGAAGGTCTTCGCCGGCAAGCTGGCGCTTGATGAGGTCGGGGTCTTCGGTGAGGAACAGAATGCGGCCCTGGAGACGGACCATGTCGGGACGCTTGGCTACGGTGCGGTGCAACAGCGGATTGTTCACCGAGTGATTTTACCGCAGAAACAAGACCTCCGAACGCACTCCGAACGTCGGTCCGAGACGATGCGCGAGGGCCCAAAACCGCAAGCAGAGCTTGAATCGCTCTGGCGGCCAGCGGACCGGCTATTTCGCGGCCTTGATAGCGCCGTCCACCTTGGCTGCCATCTTGTTCAGGGTGAAGGCAATGGCATTCTGGGACGAGCCTGTGTCATGCGCCTTGAAAGAACCGCTCGAGACCTCGGCCCCGTTACTCACTTTGTTTAACTTGTAGCTGGTCGTCACAAAGAAGTTAGGGACGCTAGCTGCGTTTGGGCTCACGCCGGGGGGGTAACTCGACTCGGTGTGGGCCTCCACCAGATTGGTGGTGACCACGTACTCGCAGGCCTTGTGCTTGGCCTCGGCGAGGGCCTCATCCGGAAGGAACGACTCGAGCGGAACGGAAGTAAGTGGCGGCTTCTTCTGCTTGTTGAGGTGCTTGATCAAGGTGTCTCGGGCCACCGTGCCGGAGATTTGGCCACCAGCACCCTGAAGCACGCCAACACATACGTGAGGACCCGCATTGTCCTCCGCCAGGATAGGGAAGGAAGCAAGACAAAGGGCGACGAAGATTGCGCAAATCGCAAAACGATACATAGTGTTGCACCTGCCGTATTCAACTCGGCGAAATTGTAATCCAGAGTCGCTCGAGGAACTAGCGGCAAATAGCGACAGTTATGCGGAATTGTTCGCAGCCTCCAGCAATCCCAAACTTGTGGCTGCGCCAGGCGGCCACAGTGTGATTTCTCGCAGGTATAGGGATCCTTCGACTCCTCGGCCGGTCGCCAGGGCGACCGGACTCGTCGCTCAGGATGACAGGCTATAAGGTTTCTTCATCCCTATAGGTGGGACGCAGGCCCATGCAGCGATACAGCAATTGTGGAACCGCACTAGCTGCGCGACTTTGCGTACTCCACTGGAGAGGGCAACGGCTCCAGCCCGCGGCCGGCGAAGATCTCCTCGAAGTTCGTAATCAACTCCTGATGAATGACGCCATTCGTCGCCAGAACTTCGCGGCTGTCGAGGCGAAACGGCGCGCCGTCGAAGCGGGTCACGCGCCCGCCCGCTTCCTGGACCAAAAGTGCGCCCGCGGCGGTGTCCCACGGATTCAGATTGAACTCCCAGAAGCCGTCGTAGCGCCCGCAGGCGACGTTGGCCAAATCGAGTGCCGCCGATCCGGCGCGGCGCAAGCCGTGCGAGCGCAAGGTGATCTGGTGATAAAAGTGGATGTTGGGATTTTTGTGCCGCTTGTGGCTGGGAAAGCCGGTGCCGAGGATCGATTCTGCCAAGCGCTTGGTTTTGGAAACGTGGATCGGTTTGCCGTTCAGGGTCGCGCCCTGGCCGCGCTGCGCAGAGAACATCTCGTCGCGGGTGGGGTCGTAGAGTACGCCAACCTCGAGTTGCTCATCTTTTTCACCGGTGGCGTTGCGCACCAGCCCGATCGAGACGCAGAACACCGGATAGCCGTGAGCAAAGTTGGTGGTGCCGTCGAGGGGATCGACATACCAGCGGTAGTCGGCGCCGGGAGCGCTGCGGGCGCCCTCTTCGCCGACAATGCCGTGTTCCGGCCAGCGGGAGCGCAAGCGCTCGACAATCATCTTTTCCGAGGCGCGGTCGGCCTCGGTCACCAGGTCCACGTCGCCCTTGTACTCGATGGTGACGTGGCCGGCGAAGTAGCCCATGAGCAGCGCCCCGGCTTGGCGGGCAATCGCTTCCACCTCTGGCAAGTACTGCGTCATTCCGGACCGCTGGCAGAGTTGCCGTTCCTGGCCGGGGCAGGGCCATCGGGACGCGGCTTGCGCGCAACGTCTTCGGCGATGTAGGCAATCTCGTGCTTGAAGATGAACAGGTTGGGCGCTCCCTCACGGGTCAGACGCACCATGCGGCGGTCGTAATACTCGATCCAGCCGCGGACAATGTCGCCGTCCATTAACTTGATGCGAACGGGACGCTGTTTTTCGCCCAGCATCTTGAGATAAGCCGCTTCCTGGCGAGTGTCGTCAGGCGGTGGAGACTTGCCTTTGCGCGAGTTGCCGTCGTTGCCCGATTCCTGGAAGGCCATGGCTTGATTCTACACGGAGACGCACTCTTGTCCGCAGCTGCGGTGGGGCTTTGGCAGCCTTGCCGCGTGCATCACGGAGGCCGGCGCGAGCATCTTATCGGTGACGTGCCGTTGAGAGCGTTCCAGGAGCGGTGTATCCATCCGTTCGGACGGGTAGTGCGGGCCTTCAGGCCTGCGTACAGTTGCATAAAGAAAATCGCCTAAGCCGCTGAGGTCGACGACCTCAGCGGCTTAGGCCAGAAACTGTGCGGACCTTACGCGGGCCTAAAGGCCCGCACTACCCAAGCTACGGCCACTCCGGAACTGCTTTAAATGTGTGTGCGCGTCACCACTTTGAATCCAGTCTGGTGTTACGAAGCTAGGTGCCATCTGCAAATACTGACATTTATGCATCCGCAATTTTGTTTAGCCGTGTTGAAAGCTTCGGTCGCGATGGCGGTGCTGTGCCTGGGCTTCGGTCTGGCCGCTTACTTTGGGCTGCGCAACTTCGCCAAAATTGTGTTTGCACTCTCGCGCAGCCGCTCGCAGTTATTTTCCGTGGGAGCGGGCATGACGCTGCTTGTGATCGTCTTCCAGATGCACCACGGGGGCCGGACCCAGCCAGCAAGCGCCAATGGTGAGGACCTCCTGGCAACCGCCGCCCCATTGGTAGCAAGCGGAGCTGGGATTGTTGACCATGGCGCTCTCACCGCAGTGAGCACCTACCACAACGACAATGCCCGGAGCGGCCAGTACCTCAACGAAACCGTACTGACGCCGGCGAATGTGAATCCCGCGCGGTTCGGCAAGCTGTACTCCTATCCGCTGGATGGTTATGTTTACGCCCAGCCGCTCTACCTGCCGCAGGTGGCAATTCCGGGAAGCGGGGTCCACAACGTCGTGGTAGTGGCAACCCAGCACGACAGTGTTTATGCGTTCGATGCAGACTCCAGTTCTGCGACGCCGCTGTGGCGAGTCAGCTTCCTGGACCCGGATGCTGGCATCACCACCGTGAGCCCGGCGGACGTAAACGCGAGTGACATCGTGCCGGAAATAGGAATCACCAGCACTCCGGTCATCGACGCAACCAGCAACACGATCTATGTGGTGGCGGCCACCAAGGAGAACGGCGCTTTTTATCACCGCCTCCATGCTCTGGATCTGGCGTCGGGGGCGGAAAAATTTGGCGGGCCGCGGCCGATCCAGGCGACGTATCCCGGGGCCGCGCGAGAAAGCTCCGATGGCGTGCTGGCCTTCGACTCCCGCTTCCACCTGCAAAGGGCGGCGCTGCTGCTCGACCGTGGCCGGCTGTATGTTGCCTTTGCATCCTACGGCGACTTAGGCGCCTATCACGGCTGGGTCATTGCTTACGACGCGACCACGCTGAAGCAAACCGGAAGTTGGGTTACTACTCCCAATGGCTACCAGGGGGGCATCTGGATGAGCGGCTGCGGAATCTCCGCGGATGCGGACGGCAATCTTTATCTTTCGGTTGCCAACGGCCCGTTCGATACATTCGGCGAGCAGCCGGGTGTGGATGTGAGCGACAGCGTCGTAAAGTTGAAGCCCGGGCCGGGCGGTTTATCGCTGCTGGATTACTTCACGCCTTTCAATCAGGCAGCCATGGCGCGCGATGATTTGGATCTGGGATCGGCCGGCGTGGTTCTGCTGCCTGACCAACCCGGTGCTTATCCGCATCTGGCGGTAACCAGCGGCAAGAACGGCCACATCTACGTCCTCAACCGCGACGCTCTCGGCGGCTACCGGGCGGAGGGAAATCGTAATCCCCAGGTGGTGCAGGAAATCTCCGGGCTGCGCGCGCAGATGGGGACGCCCGCCTATTGGAACGGCTACGTCTATTTTGGATCGGGGGTCAGCCCGCTCAAAGATTCCATACGTGCTTTCCCTGTCCACAATGGAATGCTGTCCCATCCCGCGGCGTCGCAAACCCAGGCCATCTACTCCTTGACTCGCAACACGGTGAGCGTTTCGGCGAATGGCGACAAGAATGGAATCGTGTGGGCGGTGCAGACTGACGGATATTACACATCCAAGCCGCCTGGCGCCGCAATCCTGCACGCGTACGACGCCAGGAACCTGGCACGTGAGTTGTACAACTCCAATCAGCGGCTGGCTCGCGATAACCCCGGTCCGGCGTCGAAGTTTACGGTTCCCACCATCGCGAATGGCAAAGTATTCGTGGGGACGGCAAATCAACTGAGCGTTTACGGACTTCTGTCGGCGGGGAACTAGCAATTAGCAATTAGCAGTCAATCAGCATTCAGCAATCAGCATTCAGCAATCAGCAATTGGCCATTTGCGATTAGCAACTCGCAGGCCGCATAATTGCATTCGCTGTAGGGCTGATGCCTGGTTGCTAATTGCTAGTTGCTTTTTCCAAGGACCTCAATGCGAAAGATTGTCATTCCCTGCTTGGCGTTGCTTTGTTTGCTGGCGGGCTGTTCGTCGGGCAATAAAACCGACGGCGGCAACGAATCGCGCCCGTCGGCCAAACCGGTCGCGAAACCAGCCGAATATGAAAGCGGACGCACTGCCTTCCAGAAGCTGTATGTGTCGGCCCGCATGTGGGCGGCGGACGTGAAGCCCTTCCGTTTGCAGTCGCAGTTCACCGCTGGCGCCCCCACCAACGAAGGCAAGAGCGGCCTATGGCGCGCCTCCTTCGCCTCTCCCGCTAAGCGCATGATGAAACTGTTTGTCTGGTCAGGTTTGGTGGGACCCGACGCGCCGGAGCCAGGCATCAGTTTTTCTGCCGAAGACACTTGGAACCCCAGTAACACGTCGACCCAGACATTCGATATCGGATTCCTCAAGGTGGACAGCGATGCCGCTTATTCGGTGGCAGAGAAGCACGGCGGCGAAAAACTCACGCAAAAGGACGCCAAACAAGCGGTCTTCTTCGTTCTCGACTGGGACGCCTCAAAGAATCAATTGCTGTGGCACGTGATCTACGGAAACAGCCAGGATGAAGCCAAGTTGCGGATTGCGGTGGATGCCACCAGCGGCGAGTTTGTGAGGGTCGAAAAATAAACGCTCCCTTCTCCGCGTGAATGCTGGGGCGCTCACTAGACTAGCGTCTATTTCCCGGTGGGCTTTGAAGGCTTCCATCCGGCCCAAATGGGAATGCCTTTATCGTCGCGCAGCGTGGCCGTATTAGTTCCATCGGTGATTTCGCGGGCCAGTATCTCCTCGTCCGCCGCATCCGGAGCTTTTGCGCCCACCACTTCCACCTGGTCCCCTTTATTGAACGAAGTGTCAATCTCTTTCAGGAACTCACTGGGAGCGACATGCACGAGCCAGGTTTTGGTATCGGTTTTCACCACCAGGTGGAGACCCTCGAATTCGCCCGGCAGCTCACGGACTTCTACGATGACGCCCTTTATCTTCACCTCGTTGGCGGTGTCATACTTGGGGCCCGTTGTCTTGCCTGGGTGCTGCCCCCAGGCCGCGAATGAGATCCAGGCCATGACGGCAGCGATGAATAGGACTTTCAACCACGATCTGGAGTTCATAATCGGTACTTCCTTCCGGCCACAAAAAACTCCTGCATCTCCAAGGGAGGTGCGCACCCGCACGCGGGGCTTTCCCCCTCGCATCCGACCGCGTCTTACGAAAACGGTTGTGGCGCTTTGGCGACGCCATATCGCGTCCAAAACTCATTGCCCTACAAGCTTAAACGTAGGCCCTAAGCTTCACAGGAAGCAGTGAGCCGGGTCACAAAACAGGGTGATTCACGCCCAAGCTGCCTGGCTGATTGCCGCGTTCGGAAGCTGGATGCGCATAGTTTTTCCGCAGCACGCGATTTACGTTTGCGGTTTAGCGCTTTAGTGGCATAATCGAGCAACTCCCCAGCAGATTCGTGTGAAGGAAATAACTTTGCGGCCAGGTTCGTCGTCGCGCAGGTTTCTGTCCCGGCTCCGGGCTTCAGGGCTCCGGTACGAAGACGGGCGTGTGGAGCAGGTGCTGGCGTTTTCACGTTTGTTTCTGGCACTTACGTCACTTGTTGCCTGGGAGATCCACCCTGTGGCCAGCGGGGTGTATTACCACTTCGGACGGTTGGTATTGCTGGGCTACATCGCCCACAGCGTGCTGTTGCTGGCAGTGCTACGGATACACCGGGTACCGACTCGGGGCTTCGTAGTTTGGTCCCAGATCAGCGACATAGCCTGGCCCGCACTCTTGTGTTTGTTTACCGATGCGCCCACTAGCATCTTATTTATTTTCTTTCTGTTCGCGATGCTGGCGGCGGCTTTCCGTTGGGGTTTCAGGGAGACCCTGACCACCGCCATGATCGGGATCGGGCTTTTGCTATTTCAAGCGACAGTGGTGAGGTACGGACCTCCTCTGCTGCAGCGTATGCTGTCTAGCAGCGTGGACGCGCCGCGGCTGGTGCTGCGCTGTGGTTTTCTGTTGTTGACCGGATTCCTGCTGGGCTTTCTTGCCGAAGGGGAGAAGGAGCTGCGGGCGGAGATCGATCTGACCAATCGACTGTTGTCGCTGGCCCGGATCGGCGGCCATTTCGCGGTGGCCCTGCACGATGCGATGATTGAACTGGGCAGCGTCTTTGCCAGTCAGCAGGTGTACGAAGTTGTCTGCCAGAGCAGCACGGGGCGCGTCTATAAGTGGGTAAATGTGGCCTCTGCAGAGCGGCCCGTGGCAGCACAGGAGATTGCTCCAGCGGAACAGGCGGCGGAGCTGATGCGGGGTTATCCTCACACCTTCTACATGCAGAGCACGGGTCAGAAACGGAAATACCTTATCGCCGCTCTGGACGACGAAGGACGGCGGCTGGAACCTTCGCACCTCCAGCATCTGGCGATGCCGGTCGCGGGGGCGCGTTCGGTCCTGGTGGTAAGCCATGAGATGGGGCGGGACTGGACTGGCCGTTTTGTGGTGGTCAACGGTTACGTCGGGCACCGCCGCGAACTGGAACTTCGCTTCGCCCAGAACATCATGCGCCAGGCTGGACCGGCGCTGTATTCGGTGTATCTGTTTCGCCATTTTCGTTCTCGGGCCGGGGCGGTGGAACGCGCCCGGGTAGCGCGCGAGCTGCACGACACCGTGATCCAGTCGCTGATCGGCATCGAGATGCAAATCGATGTGCTGCGCCGGCGCGGCACCCATGACACGCAACTCCCCTCCGAGCTGCAACGGGTCCAGGGTTTGCTGCGCCAGGAGGTCTTGAACCTGCGCGAACTGATGCAGACCATGCGGCCTCCCGATGTCGGGCCGCATCAATTCCTTGACTTTATTGCCCAACTCGTAGAACGTTTTTCCAGAGACACCGGGGTGGCCGCCCGCTTTGTCTCCGAATTGCAGGAAGTCACCCTGCCCGCAGCCACCTGCCGCGAACTGGCACGGGTGGTGCAAGAGGCCCTGGTGAATATTCGGAAGCATAGCGGCGCGCAGTCGGCCATGGTGCACTTCGGCTCGCAAAACGGTGCGTGGAAGCTGGTCATTGATGATGACGGCAAGGGCTTTCCGTTTAGCGGCCGCTTCACCTTGAGCGAGCTCGACGACTTACGGCGCGGGCCGACCGTCATCAAGGAACGAGTCCGGGGAGTAGGCGGAGACATGGTGCTGGAATCGAGCCCGGGCCACGGGTCCAAGCTCGAAATCAGCATTCCACAGAAAGGAAACGAGTCCTATGGATAAGCACGACCCGTCGGTACGCATTGTTATCGCCGATGACCACACCATCTTCCGCGATGGCCTGCGCCGCTTGCTGGAGGCCGAACCCGAACTGGAAGTGGTGGGCGAGGCGGCGGACGGCGCCGAGGCCGTCGCCCAAACCCGCCGGCTGACTCCCGACATTCTTCTGCTGGACCTGGCTATGCCGCGGGTGCCGGGAATGGATGCGATGCGTGAGCTCTCGAGCGGGGACGAGGCGCTCAAGACCAGGATCATCGTGCTCACGGCGGCGGTGGAGCGCATTCAGATTGTGCAGGCGCTGCAGATGGGGGCGCGCGGCGTGGTCATGAAGGAAGCTGCCACCCAATTGCTGATGAAGGCCATTCGCACCGTCATGAGCGGCCAGTACTGGATCGGCCGCGAAGCCGTCGGCGACATTGTGGACTTCATGCGGACCAATGCCTCGGGGGAGAAACCACAGCGAAACTTCGGCCTTACCAAGCGCGAAATGGAGATCCTGGCCGCCATCGTTGCCGGGCTCAGCAATAAGGAGATCGCGCGCCGGTTTGCGCTCAGCGAAGACACAGTGAAACATCACCTCACCAACATCTTCGACAAGGTTGGGGTTGCCAGCCGCCTGGAGCTGGCGCTATTTGCCATCAACAATCGCCTCACTGAGCAGCAGAATTGAGTTTGTGAGCGGGGGACTGAACCGTCGGCGTGGGTCCGGTCTTCACCATCGACCTTGCGGTTTCAGCTGGGCGCGACAACTCTGCCAGAAGAGTGTTTATAGTTTCAAGCACTGTTCTTGGGACTAAGAACAGCTTCAGGAGCGATAGCGATCATGAGGACCAAGGCATCTCTGTATGCCATTTTGACGCTCGCAATGGGGCTCGCCGTTTTAGCGGGGTGCTCGCGGAAACCAACCCCCACCGACGCCCAGATTACGATTGAGATACAAAGCAAGCTGTACAGCGATTCGGCCATCGAGAGTCGTCAGATCGAAGTGCAGGCCGCCAATGGCGTGGTCACGCTCAGCGGCGACGTCAGCAACGATGCCGAACGGGCCGCGGCGGCTGGCGATGCGGCCACCGTTGAAGGCGTAAAGACCGTGGTCAATAACCTTCAGGTGCGGGAGGCCGAGGTAACACCGCCGGAGCGCGCAGCGCGAGCGACGCGGCGAATGACGCCTAAGGCGTCTTCGGCTAAGCCCAGCAAGCGGCATATGTCTGAGCCCGAATCCAGCGGCGTTAGCGGTCGCAACACGGACGAAGGCGACGCGGAGAACGCTGGAGACGGTGCCATCGTGGCCGACAACACTCCGCCGGCTGCGCCCGCTGAGCAGGCGCCTCCAGCAGCGCCACCCGCTCCTCCAAAGAAGGTCACGGTACCGGCGGGAACGCAGTTGGTCATCCGGCTGGACAATCCACTCGATTCGGAGCGAAATCAGGTCGGCGACACGTTCCATGGTTCGCTCAGCGACCCGATTGTGCTGGACGGCGAAGCCGTGATTCCGTCTGGCGCCGAAGTGGTGGGCCGAGTGGCCGATGTGAAAAGCGCTGGCCGCTTCGCCGGCAATTCGGTGCTAACCCTGGAATTGACATCGCTGTCGGTGAACGGTAAGACCTACAACATTCAGACCAATCAATGGACCCGCGCCGGAAGTGGCGAAGGCAAAAGCACGGCGACTAAGGTGGGTGTCGGTGCTGCCGCCGGCGCTATTCTTGGCGGAATTTTTGGCGGCGGCAAAGGCGCTGCGATCGGCGCCGCGGCCGGAGCGGGGGCCGGAACAGGCGTGGCAGCCTCGAAGAAGGGCCAGCAGATCCAGTTGCCGGCTGAGGCGGTGTTGACCTTCCAGACCATCAATGCACTGACGGTTACGCCGCAAGGCAGCAATGAACACAACGCAGGACGCACACCGCTATCGTAAGCGATTACTGGATTCGCAGGCGCAGTCAGAACCCGGCTGCGCCTTTTTTGCGGCTAGTTTTGTAGGCAGTCTTCCGGGGCTGCGGTATCCTCACTAGAGTTGCTCAATGCCTAAAATTACCGCTCTGCTGCACACCCATAACGATGCGCTTCGCCTGGGCCGCGCGTTGGACTCGCTTCGTCCGTGCGACGAGGTGCTGGTGATTGACGAAGGCTCGAAAGACGATACTTCGCGGGTCGCGCGCGAGCATGGAGCGACTTTCAAGACTGCGATTCCCGGCGTAACGTTGGGCGCGTATGCTGCCGACGCCTCGCATGATTGGATTCTCTGCCTTCATCCCGACGAGACCCTGTCCGACGATCTGGAAGCGGCTCTATTCGATTGGAAGAATGAGGAGCCCGCAGAGAACACAGCAGGCTATCAGGTGTCGATTCGTGAACAGAACGGAAACGGGGAGTGGCAAAGCTGTCCCCCTGAGACTCGCTTGGTTAATCGCAAGCTGGTGAACTGGATAGGGGAGATGCCGCCGGGCGGGCCCGGCGAAATGAAACTGAGCGGCGACCTGCTGCGCCTGCCTCAACCGTAGGAGAGGACAGCCACAACACGCCTTGGACCTGGCTTTCGAATGCGCGCTGTTCGTCGTGGGGCTGGCCTTGGGCAGTTTCCTGAATGTGTGCATCAGCCGCCTGCCCCGCGATGAGTCGGTCATCAGCCCCCGGTCTCACTGCCCGGCCTGCGGCGCTCTGCTGCGCTGGCACGACAATATTCCGCTGTTAAGCTGGCTGCTGCTTGGCCGCCGCTGCCGCGATTGCGGAGGGCGAATTTCACTGCGTTATCCGGCAGTCGAATTACTGACTGCGTTGTTGTTCACCGCGTGCTACCTGTCATTTGGTCCGACGCTGGCAACAGCAAAATCCTGTCTCTTTTGTTTCCTGCTGGTGGGACTGATTTTCATGGATGCGGAGACTGGCCTGCTGCCGCGGGAATTCACCTACTCCGGAATCGTGCTGGGGCTGGCGCTCTCCTGGTTCGCCCCAACCGACAGCACGGCAACCCAATTTTTTCTGCGCGTATACGGCGCGCAGCTTCCGGCCCAGGCACAACTCGGGCTACTCGATTCTGCCATCGGTGCGCTGGTTGGGGCCGGCTTCTTCTATCTGGCGTGGGCGCTGTACTACCTGGTCCGCAAACGTCACGGATTGGGATTCGGCGATATTGCACTCATGGCCATGGTGGGAGCGTTTATGGGGCTGAAGCTCACGCTCCTGGTGATTTTCTCCGCGCCGCTGGCGGGCACCGTTTATGCCGCCTTGCTGCTGCTGGCGAAGCCCTTCCGCAAGACGCCGGAGGCGGGCGGAGCGCTGGCTGGGCAGTCTTCCGGCCGAGAAAGGTTTCTGGCGCAGGAACTGCCGTTCGGGGTATTTCTCGGGGCGTGCTCTCTGGCCGCCGTCTTTTTTGGCGAGTCGATATGGCGCTGGTATCTGGGGTCTTTTTAGCCAGTGCGATCGGTCAGGCGCGGCCAGAACTGGCCTGCCTCAGTCGTTTCGCGATTTGCTTGAGATAGTGCGTGGCATGGGCGCGATGGAAGCGGCGCCAGTCTTCGGTATTCATGGGGCCGAGGACGGGATGGTCGAGTATCTTGGCCACCCTGCCGAAGCGTTTCTCCGCATTCGCCAGCGTCGCATCCATGGCGACCAGGGCGTCATTGAATTGCCGCAAGGACTCCACTCCGGAACCATTCGCAGGTTGGTTCACCTTCGGCGCCCTCCGTCCGGTAGGCAGGAATCCCATCCGGGCCACATAAAAGGTCGCAAGCTTGTCCTTCAAGGTAGGCTGGCCCCCTAGGGGCTTGCCCGTTTGCAGGGCGGTCTGGGTCGCCTGGGTGGTCGCCGTGTAACTCAACAGCAGATGTTCCAGGATCTGGGCGCAACTCCGCTTCCCTGGCGGGGCATAGCTCCAGTCGTCCGGTGACATGGTGCTGGTGACGCGTTCCACTTCACTGCGGATATGTTCCAGCTCAGGAGACACAACACCACCTCACACGAACGAAGTGGGCCGAAAGCAGCCTCGACGGTTGCACCAGTATGAACCACAATTCTTAATTTTGCTCAAGCGAATTCTTGCAATAGGTTAACTGTGTAACAACCTATGTACTCGCGCAGAAATAATCGATCAGAGCAATGGATGGATGGACGGGGCTTGCTATGTCCGATACCAGGCTGATTGAGGTCCGCAGAATATTGTGACATTCGAATTGGATTTGTCATCACGAGCGCAACGACGGCGAGGGCCGATTTCGCCCTCGCTGGGGTGGAGAAGCGAGGACCTGTTTGCGCATTGGCTATAAAAGAGCAGATTCCTCGCGCCAACCCCCGGCGCTCGTAATGACAATTCATAAATGACGAAGCAGCTCTTCGTTCACTGGCGTGTCACGATGTTTCGCGATCCTCCAATAGGTCTGCGCAGACTAAGCTATGTTGGGTATCGAACTAATCTTGAAGTGGGCACCGCATCTATAAAGATTGCTGGCTGCGGGTCGGCTCCGTTTGGGTCAGCGACGCCAGCATGGGCAATCGGGCGGCGCCGTAGAGTCCAGCATCGCTGCCCATCAAGGCGCGCGTGACAAGGGTGTGTTTCTTCCCCGCCATAGCGCCATCGGGAGCCGTGACCTTGTAGATGAAGGAGCGAAATCCCAACTCCTCCAGCATGGTGGGCGCGAAAGCGTCCCACGCACTGGCCACTCCGCCGCCGATCACGTACATGGGGAGGTTCAGCGCGTTGACCATGCTGCCGATACCAATACCCAAGGCGCGTCCCACCTTTTGATAGATACGCTGTGCCGACACGTCGCCTTGAATGGCCAACTGGTAGATGAGCCGCGAATTGAACTCGACGTTACCGCGTGTAGCCCTCGCCAGATCGTCCGCCTGTCCGCTGGCGATCGCTTCATGCGCCATGCGCACGATGGCCGTAGCTGAGGCGTACTGCTCCAGGCAGCCACGGCTTCCACAACCGCAGGGATGCCCTTCCGGCTCGACACAGAAGTGGCCGAGTTCTCCTGCCATGCCGTTCATGCCATGCCAGAGGCGGCCATTCAGCACCAACCCGCCTCCGACCCCAGTGCCGAGCGTGTACATGGCCATGTGATCGGTATCGCGGCCTGCGCCCAGCCATTTTTCTCCCATGGCGGCGGAGTTGGCATCGTTCTCCAGAATCACCGGCGTTCCCAGCCGGCGCTGAATCTCATCACGCACCGGAAAGTTGGCCCAGTCGGGAAGGTTGGGCGATTCCATGACGGTGCCGGTGTCCATGTCGATGAATCCGGGGACGCCAATGCCGATTCCCGCCAGGTGCCCCGAGTCACGAAACTTCACCTTTATCGACTGAATGGCATCGCACATTTCGCCGATGACCCAGTCGCGCCCGCGGGCAACTTCGGTTCCGGTGGTCAGCTTCTCCAGCAGCTTGCCGTCGGTATCGACCGCGGCGATGCGCAGGTTGGTGCCTCCCAGGTCAACTCCGATGGAATAAACGCCCATGTGCAACCTTTCGTGAGAGCCTCGCGCTTTGAAACCGCTTCACTTCTGACAGCGCGGACAATAATGGCTGCTGCGTCCTGCGATGATAACCCGCTTGATTGGTGTCCCGCATACCAGACAGGGCTTGCCCTCTCTGCCATACACGCGATGTCGCAGTTGGAAAAATCCTTTCTGGCCTTCGGCATCGACGTAATCGTTTACCGACGACCCGCCCAGCTTGATGGCCTCGCGCAGCACCGCTTTCAGCGCGACGTGCAATTTTTGCAGCTCAGCGCGGGTGAGCGACGCCGCCCGCCTGCGGGGACGAATCCCGGCGCGGAAGAGCGACTCGTCAGCATAAATGTTTCCCACGCCGCTTAACAGCTTCTGGTTCAGCAAGGCGCTCTTGATGGGAGTTTTGCGTCCGCGAAACAGCGCCATGAACGGCCCGATTTGCGACAGCAGCGGCTCGGCGCCGGGCGCGGCAAATCCGGCGGCACTTTTGGATTCGATCCGCACCACCGCCAGGCGGCCGAACCGCCGAGGATCGACGAACCGCACTTCCTGCCCCGAGGCCAGCTTCAGCACCGCGTGAGTGTGCTTGGCCATCGGGATTTCCGGCGAAGCGATCAGCAGGCGGCCGGTCATCCCGAGATGCACAATCCATTGCGCGTCAATGGCCGCCGCTTTCCGGGATGAGTTTCGCCGGGAGCGCTGCAAATCGAAAACAAGGTGCTTGCCAACGCGCCGCACTTGCACGATCCGGCGATGCTCCAGCGCGGACGCGATCTCGGCAGCAGGCGATTTCAACGGCTCCGGTTTTTCTCCCAGCCAGACCGCGTCAATCACGTCGCCCGCGATCCGCTGGTTCAGTCCGCGCGCAACGGTTTCGACTTCCGGAAGTTCGGGCATAGATTGCTAGTGTACGGCGGCAACGTCCCATTGGGTCAACGCTGTGAATCTTGGATGGGTGTCAGCGCTGCATTTCATGTACTACAATCTCGCCAGAGTGCACAAAACCCTGCGGATTACGCCAGCGATGGCGGCTGGCGTGTCCGATCACGTTTGGTCGCTGGAGGAAATCGCGATGCTGGCGGATGGTGCTTTTTGTCCTATGAAGCGCGGGCCTTATAAAAAGCGTGTTTAAATGATGCAAGCCTATCGCTCGAATACGCCGTCCTGTCCAATCTGCCACGTCGATTTGCACCCAGAAGGGCGTATCCGGCTTGATTGCCCTGGATGTGGCACAACGTTGTACCAAGCCTACAGTCGAAAGTACATCTGGTTTCGGACGGCGGCGATTTACGCAATCGCCGCTATTTGGGCGTGGAGACGCGGGTGGGAACCGTCATTCATATTCTTTGTGGTATCGTTTTACGCTTTCCCGGTGCTCTTTTTGTGGATCAAGTTAGAACGCATACTCTTTCCTCCCAAAAAGTTCGATGTGGCTCGATCTCCAATACAGACCCTCGGACTGTGAGCTGATTTCAAACTGAGACACTGCCTGGTATTGGGCTAGATTGCGCCAGCCGGAGTCCCCCCTGTAAAATTAAGAGTACGCGGTTCGTCTCCTTCAATTTCCCCGAATCTTGATCTGGTTTTGCAATCCAGAGGCGAGTTGTGTGCAAATCTGCGCGGCCGTTCGCGCTCGATGGCGGGCGTCCGCAAATGGAGTACGAAGGTGAAAACTGGCAAAGCGGCAGTGATTGTCGGCGCACAGTGGGGCGACGAAGGCAAAGGCAAGATCGTGGACGTTCTCTCCGAACGCTTCAATGTGGTGGCGCGCTATTCGGGCGGCCACAATGCCGGACACACGGTCACCATCAAGGGCAAGAAGTTCATCCTGCAGCTCATTCCCTGTGGCGTGCTGCGCGCGGGCTGCCGCGCCGTAATCGGCAATGGAGTGGTGCTCGATCCCTTCGCCTTCATCAAGGAAGTGGACGCGCTGCGTGCGGCGGGCGTGCGGGTTGACGGCAACCTGTTTGTCAGCAACCGCGCGCATGTGATCCTGCCCTACCACCGCATGATCGAACTGGCGGCGGAGAACGCTCCCGGGCGGGTGAAGATTGGCACCACGTCGCGGGGTATTGGGCCGACCTACCAAGACAAGATGGCGCGCAGCGGATTGCGCGTGCAGGACCTGCTCGACAAGACGCTGCTGAAGAAGCACATCGAGAATGCCTGCCGCGAGAAGAACACCATCGCGCATGCCCTGTTTAACAGCGAGCCTCTGGATCCCGACAGGATGTTCACCGACTACGCCGAGATCGCCGACCGCGTCGCCCCCTTCGTAGCCGACACTGCGCTGCTGCTGAACCGCGCCCTCGCCGCGGGCGAGTCGGTGATGTTCGAAGGCGCGCAAGGGACCATGCTGGACATCGATCACGGAAGCTATCCGTTCGTCACCTCGTCCAGCGCAACCTCGGGAGGCGCAGCGATCGGCACCGGTGTGCCTCCCACGGCAATCCACATGGTGATCGGCGTAACCAAGGCGTACTGCACGCGCGTAGGCGCAGGCCCGTTCCCCACCGAACTGAAAGAGGAGGTCGGCGAGGCGCTGCGCAAGAAGGGCAACGAATTTGGGTCGGTGACCGGGCGTCCGCGGCGGACCGGATGGCTGGACTTGCCGCTGCTGCGCTATTCCAACATGATCAACGGCACCAGCTGGCTGGTGGTGACCAAGCTGGATGTGCTGGATGAGCAGCCGGAGATTCGGATTTGCGTCGGCTATAAGGTTGACGGGAAGAAAACGGAAGAGATTCCCGCCCAGGCTTCGGGATACGAACAGATCGAGCCGGTTTATGCCAAGCTGCCGGGTTGGAAGTCGAGCACGTTTGGCATAGACAACTACGATCGGTTGCCGGCGAAGGCGAAACGATATTTGGAATTCGTGGAAAAGGAATCGGGCGCGAAGGTCGGCATCGTTTCAACCGGCCCCGACCGCGAGCAGACCGTGTTCATTCCCGAGTTTGCGAAAGCGCTGAACAGCATCAGCGGGAAAAGCAAATAAGAGCAGGCGTAACCTGGAGGGCGGAATGGTCGTACTGGCCGTAACCTGGATGGCAAAACCGGGGCATGAAGACGAGGTCGCCGGAATCTTCGGCAAACTTCAGGCCGCTTCCCGGCAAGAGCCGGGTTGCCAGATGTACATCGTCCACCGGCATCGCACGGACCCCACGCGCTTCTTCATCTACGAGCAGTATCGCGACGAGGCCGCTTTGGAGGCCCACCGCAAGTCGCCGCATTTTCAGCAGTACGCGATTGCTGCGTTGAAGGACATCGGAGAGCGCAAAGAGGGTGAGCTGTATTCTCCGCTATCCGGCGAGTAGGGCGGATTCTGCTGTGGTGCTCGCTTATAATGGACTTCCGTCAAACCAGGAATGAGCTCTTCTGCCGTCCGAGCAGCCGTTGCCGGTTCCGATTCGAACCAAGTCCCCAGCCACTCGCCCTCACCACGACGCCGTTGGGTTTGGATCGTGCTGCTGTGGGCCATCGTTTACATCCCTGGCCTGTTTTCGCCGCCGCTGCTGGATGACGCCGATTCGATCCACGCGGAAGCCGCGCGCGAGTTGATCGTCCGCCACGACTGGACCACACTCTACATTGACGGGGTGCGCTACCTGGAAAAGGCGCCGCTGATGTATTGGGCCATGGCGGCCAGCTACACGGTTTTCAGCGCCAGGGACTGGGCGGCAAGGTTGCCGCTGGCGCTGGGCGTGCTCTGGCTGCTGCTGGCCACTTACTCGCTGGGCAAACGGACGCTGGGGGAACGCGCAGGTTTCTGGGCGGCAATTGTGCTCGCCGTTTCGGTCGGGCCCTACCTCTTCACTCGCTTCATCATTCCCGACATGCTGGTGGGGTTGTGGCTCACGCTTGGTCTTGACTTCTTCCTGCGAACTTTGGACGAAGAACCTCCTTCGCGCCTTTCGTGCTGGGGATTGGCGGCCACCGCAGCCCTGAATGTGCTTACCAAGGGACTGATCGGTCTGGTATTTCCAGCGGCAATCATCGGGCTGTATCTGCTTCTGACGGGAAATCTCAAGCAGTTGCTGCGCATGCGACTGCTCTCCAGCTTGGCCGTGCTGCTGGCGATTGCCGCGCCGTGGCATATTGCAGCCGCACTGGAGAATCCACCCGCCGGACAATCGCGCGGCTTCCTGTGGTTCTACTTCATCAATGAGCAGTTTCTGCGTTACCTGGGCAAGCGCGTTCCACCCGACTACGACACGGTCCCCCTGGTCGTTTTCTGGGGACTGATGCTGGTGTGGCTGTTTCCCTGGTCGGCATTCGTCTTGCAGTCGCTGGCAAAGGTCCCGCACCGCTGGCGAGAGTGGCGCAGCGGCGTGAACCTGCGACAACGGGCCCTGCTGCTCTATGCCATCTGGGCGGCAGCGATCCTGGTGTTCTTCAGCTTTTCCACACGCCAGGAGTATTACGCCATCCCCGCTCTGCCCGGACTGGCCTTGCTGATCGGCGGCTGGCTGCAACAGGAGGACGAATCGCCGGCAACGTCGAAGTTGCGGCGCAATGGGCGAATCGGGTCGATGGTGTTGCTCGTCCTCTCGGTTGTGGTCTTCGCAATCGCAATGTTCCTGCTGGCGCAGAGCCAGCACATCCCCGCAGGCAGCGACCTAGCCGACCTGCTCAAAAAGAACCCGAACGAATACGCGCTGGCGTTGGGACACCTATTCGATCTCACACCGCGGGCACTGGGACTGTTTCGAGCGCCACTGGCAATATTTTCGATTGCGTTGTTGGTGGGCACGCTGCTGAACGTGTTGTACCGGCGGCGTAATTTTGCCCAAACTGGCAACTGGGTGCTGACCATCATGATGGTGTTCGTGCTTTTGGCGGTGCATCAGGGATTGGTAATGTTCTCTCCCATCCTTTCGTCAAAAAAACTTGCCGAAGCGATCGAACAGGAGTACCGGCCCGGCGACCTACTGGTGGCCAATGGGACTTACGAGGATGCCTCCACATTAAACTTCTACTTGCGCCAGCCCATCCACATCGTGAACTCACGCGATGAAGGTAACATGTATTATGGAGCCCTTTTTCCGGATGCGCCCTCCATCTTCGAGGATGACGCATCGCTCGAGGCCCTGTGGAAAGGCCCGCAGCGCGTGTTTCTGTGGGCCGAGGAAGACAAGGTGCCGCTGTTCATCCAGCACAGCGGCAGCTACCAGCTCGCGCGCAGCGGTGGCAAGCTGATTCTCATGAATCGGATGGTACCGCACAAACCGTAGCCTTGCCCGCAAATTGAGACATCCTGACGAGCAATCGTTACAATCAATGCTCTGGCGGGACCGCATCCGAGCAAGCCGGGCAGGGAACCGGCTTTGGTTCGCGTGGCCGCTCAGGAACGGATCGCCAGCGGTCTGAGAAAGCGCACTTGATACACCCCGTAAACCCATTCTTGTTCGCGATGGCAGGCGCCGCTGCTGCGTGGCACGTGTTGCGGCACCTGCTGTGGTTCTTCGCGCTGATTGGATCGCTGACGTCGACCGTCTTTCTTGGGATGGTGTTGTTTGCGGCCGTCCGTTACGCGAGGACTTGCTGGAGCCAACGGCAGCGAGTACTGAGCGTGCCGCTGCGGGAGATGCCTCCAGTAACGATCCTCAAACCGCTTCACGGCAGGGAAGCCAGGCTCGAGGAAAACCTGGAGAGCTTCTTCCGGCAGGATTATCCTAACTTTGAAATTGTCTTTGGCGCGCGCAACGGCGACGACCAGGCGCTCGGAGTGGTGAATAAGCTGCAGGCCAGGTATCCGCGGGTGCAAACGCGAATCGTGGTCTCCGGCCAGCCGTCGTGGCCGAACGCCAAGGTGTACTCGCTTAGCAAAATGATGGCTTCTTGCGCCGGCCAGTTCCTGGTTATCAGCGATAGCGATGTTCTGGCGGGCCCCGGCTTCTTGCGCAACGTAATACCGCC
Source organism: uncultured Acidobacteriaceae bacterium (assembly GCA_963710585.1). Taxonomy (GTDB): domain Bacteria; phylum Acidobacteriota; class Terriglobia; order Terriglobales; family Acidobacteriaceae; genus Bog-257. The sequence continues at coordinate 104,196 of CAVQAM010000005.1, forward strand.
CTTGCTGAATCCGAAAGTCGGACTGGTGACCTGTCTTTACCAGGGCATTCCCGCTGGCGGCTTCTGGTCGCAGCTCGACGCCCTGGGAATGTCGATCGAGATGCCTTCCGGCGTTCTCGTGGCCAAGATGGTGGATGGCATGAAGTTTGCCCTGGGCGCGGCGATAGCGGTGCGGCGCGAGGCGATAGAGGCCATCGGCGGCATTCGCGAGACCGCGTACTTTTACTCCGATGCCTTCGGGCTCGGCAACCGCATCGCGGGGGCCGGCTATGAAGTGGTGTTGTCGCATTACAAAGTGGGACACGTGCTGGCAAGCCGGTCCCTGCCGAGGACACTGGGCGATCAATTGCGCTGGCTGAAGAGCACGCGCTTCTCGCGCCCGCTGGGGCATATCGGATCGGGTCTCACCTATGCGGTTCCGTTCGGCCTGTTGGCGTTGTTGTTGGGCTTGGGGCCCGGCAATCATTTGCGCGCTGGGCTGGAACTGTTCCTGATGGCCTGGCTGAATCGCATGGTGCTGGCGCTGGTGGTGGGATGGGGCATCATGCGCGACCGCCGTGCGCTATGGCTATGCTGGCTATATCCTCTGCGCGACCTGATAGGATTTGGCGTCTGGACCGCCAGTTTCGTTGGCAAGACATTTTTCTGGCGCGGCGAGACCTACCAGTTTGGCAATGGAGGCAGAATCACGCCCGAGCAGCGTGCTGTCAGCTTGCCTAGTGACGCGCTTCCGCACGGGCACGACTAACTCTGCTAAATTGGTTCCAGCTTTCCGTGGCGCAGCCTGAAGCGCATCCCGCGCCATTCCACCTCATCCCCGAAGTAGCTGACCAGCCAAATTGCCAGCGCAACCAAGTCGCGCAGCGGTAGAAGCCATAGGTCCCGCAAAACTTGCGGGTCCGCGAGCAGGCTGCGCCCAACCACCACGGCTGATGCGAAACGGAAAGCGGCAGTAACGGCGAGGGCCAGCCATGTCCACCACGCGCGAGGCGCCGACACCACGGCGAGCACACCCCAAATCAGCCCGAAGCTTACGATCAAACCAAAATACTGCGCTCCGCGGCGGTCCTTGACGTTGCGCGCCCAACGCAACTGGTGCGCCCAGAACTCGCGAAAACTGTAATCGGGCAGCGCGGTCTCGACGATGATGTCGGCCAATCGGACTTGATGGCCCGCGGCGGAGGCGCGCGTACCCAGTTCGTAATCGTCGCCGAGGTAGTCGGCCAGAGGTTCCAAGCCGCCGATTTCGCGCAGTACGGTTTTGGCGGTGGCGATGGTCGCCCCGAGTGCGAAACGAATGCCGCCTTCCATAACGCGGGCCACCAGCACGCCCCCGCTGAAGTCGGTGCTGAGCCCCAGCGCCTCAAGCTTCGAGCCCAGCGTCTTGCCCGCCAGTCCGCGATAGAGCGCCGTGACCATGCCAACGCCCGGCTGCGCCAACGGCGCAAGCACGCGCTGAAGATAATCGCGCGGAACCAGGATGTCGCTGTCATTGATGATGATGTACTCGTACTGCGCCTGCGGTAGCATCTGGACAAGATTGCTGACTTTGCCATTAGGACCGAGCGCCTGCGGACAATGCACAACGCGCAGCTTCGCTTGCGGAAATTCCTCACGCAGCTTCTCGACCAGCGCCAGCGCGGGGTCGTCAGCATCGCTCACGCCGAACAACACTTCATATTCCGGGTAATCGAGCGAACAATGGCTGCGCAAAGCGCTGTACATGTGGGGATCGAGCCCCTTCAGCGACTTCAGGATGCTGGCCGGAGGAGTGAAGCGGGTCTCGCCAGAACCAAGACGGGAGCGCTCACGCAAGAATCGCGTGGCCGCCGCAATGCACATGGCAAAATAAGCCGCGCCAGCCAGGGCCAGCAGCGTGCAGAGCGCGGCAACAGAGGTGAGCGCAGAGTGCATGGAGAGCTTTTCAGATTAGCAGAAGAAAGAACGGCCGCCGTAACTTAAGAATGACGAGCACCCTAGGTTGGGGCCTGCTTTTTCGGTGGAAAAGGCGAGCGCGGTATGATGGAGAGGGGTTGCGCGCAACTTCTTCAAGAGACATTCGATGATCAACGGTAAACGTGTGGCGGTGGTGATGCCCGCCTACAACGCGGAGAGCACGCTGGAAGCGACGGTCCGCGAGATACCTGACCTGGTGGACATCCGCATCCTGGTGGACGATTACAGCAAAGACCAAACCGTCGCAGTGGCCCGGCGGTTGGGGCTGACCGTGTTTGAGCACGACCGCAACCTGGGCTATGGCGGCAACCAGCAGACCTGCTACCGCGAAGCTCTGGCCGCCGGCGCCGACGTCGTGGTCATGGTCCATCCGGATTATCAGTACACACCGCTGCTCACCACGGCCCTGGCGAGCATGGTGGCTTACGACGTGTATGACGTGGTGCTGGGTTCGCGAATCATCGGTGGCCAGGCGTTGCATGGCGGCATGCCGCTGTACAAGTACATCTCCAACCGCTTTCTGACGGCCTTCGAGAACCTCTTCCTGGGCGTCAAGCTGTCCGAGTATCACACCGGCTATCGCGCCTTCAGCCGCAAAGTCTTGACCGAGCTGCCGCTGCTGGAAAATTCTCCGGACTTCGTGTTCGACAACCAGATGCTGGCGCAATGTGTGCACTTCGGATTTCGCATCGGCGAGGTTTCCTGCCCGACCAAGTACTTTGAAGAGGCATCTTCCATCAATTTTCGTCGCAGCGTCACCTACGGCCTGGGCGTGATGGGTACGACGCTCCAGTTTGCGCTTCACCATTGGGGATTGATCCGCCTGCCACGGTTTAGCCCGGAAGGTAGAAAGCTGGAGAGCGCAAACGAAGCTTTCCCCGTGCCACCCGCGAGCGAAGAGCAGCTCCGCGCGGCCGGACGAAATTAGCGACTTGGCAGTGCGGTCGCATACTGCTGGCGCTACCAGCCGGCACGATACGATTAAACTGTCTCCAAGGAAACAAGTTAGCGGGATTTTACGTATGTAGGTATGTGTCGGTCCGGTGCATGGCTTCTTCCATTTCTAAGCGCACGCTTCGCCACGGCAGCTTCTTCCGCGAGCCGACGCTGATTGCGCTGCAAACCATGCGGGCGCACAAGCTGCGCTCGTTCCTGATGTTGCTGGGCGTTATTCTGTCGGTCTCCACGCTCATTCTGGTGGTCGCTCTCATCAGCGGGATGAACGGCTATTTCGCCACCCGCGTCGCCAACCTGGGATCGAACGTCTTTCTGATCCACAAGTTTCCCATCATCAGCGATTCCAAGGAACTGCTGAAGGCAACTCGCCGCAATCGCGACATCACCTGGGAGGACTACCAGGCGCTGCACGACAATCTCAAGCTCGCGCAAGCCGTTGGCGTAGAAGTGCGGCGTACGGCAAAAGTCCGTGCCGAGCGGCAAAACCTGGAGGATGTCGATATCCGGGGAGTGACCGCCAACATTGGGGACATGGACGTAGAAGAGGTCGCGACCGGACGCTACATTACCGACAGCGACAATCAGCACCGCGCCATGGTTTGCATGATCGGCGCCGACGTGGCCGACAAGCTCTTTGCCAATACCGACCCTATCGGCAAGACCGTCACCGTCGATGGAGAAGAGTTCCAGGTGGTCGGGGTCGCCAAGAAAATCGGCAACACCTTCGGCCAATCGCAGGACACCTTCGTCTATATACCCATCGAGACCTGGCTGAAGATGTACGGGCGTAACAATACCCTGAGCGTCAACGTTCAGGCCCGCGGGCCGGAGTGGATGGCACGCACCAAGGAAGAAGCCCGGGTGTTGATGCGCGCCCGCCGCCATCTGGCGCCCAACGACGAGGACAATTTCGGCATTCTCGCCAGTGACAGCTTGATGGGCCTGTGGCAAAACCTAACCGGCACGCTAGCCTCCGGGATGGTGGGGCTGGTCTCAATTTTCCTGGTGATCGGCGGAGTGGTGATCATGAACGTGATGCTGGCGTCGGTCACCGAACGGACCCGGGAGATCGGCATACGCAAGTCTCTGGGGGCGAAGAAGAGCGACATTCTGATGCAGTTTCTGGTCGAGTCCACGGTAATGGCGATGGTCGGCGGAGCCATGGGCGTGCTGATTGCGTGGATTCTGTCGGTCATCGTGCGCAGCATAACCCCGGTGCCGATGGAGGTCCCCATTTCTGCCGTGGTCCTGGCGATCGCGATCTCGTCAGCGGTGGGAATATTCTTCGGCGTCTATCCCGCGCGCAAGGCGGCGCGATTGGATCCAATCGAGGCGCTGCGGTACGAAAACTAAGTGGCTAGTGGTTAGTGGATAGTGGCTAGCGAAGTCAATGCGACAAACGCGTTTATTCACTATTGGGCTGGCACTGCGAGGGGATGAGGTGACAGGGGCAATGTCGATGCACTATCCACTAACCCCTAGTCACTAACCACTGATTTCCTATGCTGCACTTTGGGGAAAACTCGCGGATGGCATTGCAGACGGTGCGCGAGCACAAGACGCGGTCCTTTCTGACCGTGCTGGGCGTGGTGATTGGCGTCGCCGCCATGATCTTCGTCGCTTCCATTCTGGTGGGCGTCAGCCGCGACGTGGAAGGCTACCTCGACGATTACGGCACCAACACGCTGTTTATCTTCCGCTGGGACATCGGCATTTCTTTCGGACGCATGAACGCGGAACAGCGCATGCGCAAGCCCCTGACGCTGGAAGACGCCAAGGCCATCCAGGACGAGTGCCCGCACGTCAAGTACGTGACCGCGGAACTGTTTCCCCGCATCAATCCCGATCAACGGGGAGGGCCGGGAGCTTTACAAGTCGCGCGCTACGGCTCCAAGGAAATCTCCAACCTCGATTACAGCGGCGCCACCAGTTCCTACCCTGATGTGTACAACGCGCACGTGGTGCAAGGCCGCTTCTTTACGGAGTTTGAAGACTCCCACAGCATGGATGTCGCGGTCATCGGCGACGAAATCGACAAGAACTTTTCCCCGGCGCACGATGGCCTCGGCAAAACCATTTTGGTGGACGGCGTCGCCTATCAGGTGATCGGCGTGCTGGAGAAGCGCAAGGGCCAACTCTTCAAGGATGAGACCGCCGACCGCGTGGTCAAGGTTCCGTACAACGCCTATCACAAACATTACCCTGCAGCCGACGAGCACTTCATCGGCGCCGAGGCCTATCCCGGCTTCAAGGACGCCGCCGAAGATGAGGTCCGCGGCCTGTTGCGCCGGCGGCGCAACGTTCCCTATGACAAGCCGGACAACTTCGGCTTAAGCAGCGCCGAGGCCATCGCCGACAATTTTCGCCAGATCATGAGTACGGTAGCGCTAATGGCCATCGTCATCAGTTCGATTGGCTTGCTGGTCGGCGGCGTTGGCGTGATGAACATCATGCTGATGTCAGTAACCGAACGCACCCACGAGATCGGAATACGCAAGGCGATCGGCGCGCGGCGGGGCGATGTAATCCGTCAGTTCCTGACCGAAGCCGTGGTGCTGACCGGACTTGGCGGGCTTCTGGGGGTCTTGCTGGGAGTGGCTGCGTCTGCCTCCCTGCCGCTGATCTTCCCTTCGATGCCCACTTCGGTCCCCATCTGGGCCGTAGTTGCCGCGGTGCTGATGGCGATGAGCGTCGGACTGTTCTTCGGAATCTATCCTGCGGTGAAAGCCTCGCGGCTCGATCCCGTCGAGGCCCTGCGGTACGAGTAGGTGTCAACACGGAACGGAGCTGTCATATCATGGCTACGCAATCATACCCGCCGTGCCCATGTGATCTAATACTTCTTCCTCAACCGTAGCCGGTTTACAGGATTCGGAAGGAGCGCTATGAAGTCATCGACCCCAGGTCACGTTAGGTCACAGATCGCGCAATTATGCTTGTTGATTTGCATTCTAAGCCTCGGCGTGCAGGCCCAGAAAATCAAGGTCGAATACGACAAAGGCTTCGACTTTTCTAAACTCAAGACCTTCGCCTGGGGCCATCATGACTCGGTATCCCGTCCCACGCTGGCCCTCGTCATCGCCAGCGCTATCGAAGAGGAGCTGACCAAACGAGGACTGCGCAGAGTCGAGAGCAATCCTGACGTTTTCATTCAGATGTATGGTTCCGTCGATTCGGAGATGAGCGTCAGCTACTCCAATCCGCTGTATAGCGGCATGGGCGGTATTCCCTCATTTGACTCGGGTTTCGTGATGTGGGGCTCCATGCCGGGGGGAACAACTGCGGTCACCGTCCACAAAGGCCAGCTTGTGGTGGACGTTATCGATGCCAGCCAGAAGAAGCTGGCGTGGCGCGGCATGGCGACCGACAAGCTCAGTGACAAGCCGGAGAAACTGCTGCAACAGGTCAATACCGCTGTCGAAAAAATGTTTCAGCAGTATCCGGCGGCGAAACAGAGCCATTAACGTTCTGACGGACGTCGTTAGGCTTCCACGCCGGCAGGTTGGCTATTGCGCCGCGGACGCCGGTTCTCCTGAAGAATTTTCTTGCGCAGGCGCAACGATTTTGGCGTGACCTCGACCAGTTCGTCGTCGGCGATGAATTCGATCGCCTGCTCCAGGTTCAAATTCTTGAACGGCACCAGGCGGATCGCATCGTCAGCCGTGGAAGAGCGCATGTTGGTCAGCTTCTTCTCGCGGACAATGTTGACCACCAGATCGTTGTCGCGCGAGTTCTCGCCCACGACCATGCCTTCGTAAACTTCCACTCCGGGACCGACGAACATTTCGCCGCGCTCCTGCAAGCCCCACAGCGCATACGCGGTGGTGTGTCCGCCGCGGTCGGCGACCAGAGCGCCGGTCACGCGATGCGGGATATCGCCCTGCCACTCGGTATAGCCGTCGAAGAGGGAATTCATCACGATGGTGCCACGCGTGTCGGTCAGCAACTCGCTGCGCAGGCCAATCAGCCCCCGGCTGGGGATGGCAAATTCCATGCGCACGCGGCCATATCCGTGGTTGTGCATCTTCTGCATCTGCGCCTTGCGCGCTCCGAGCTTCTCGATCACCACGCCGACGAACGATTCGGGAACATCGATGGTCAGCCGCTCGACCGGCTCCATCAGCTTGCCGTCAACGTGTTTGGTGACGATCTCGGGCTTGCCCACCGCCAGCTCGAAGCCTTCACGCCGCATCATCTCGATCAGAATCGCCAGTTGCAGTTCGCCGCGGCCCATCACCTTGAACGAGTCGGTGCTCTCGGCGTCTTCCACCCGCAGGGAAACGTTGGTCAGCAGCTCTTTCTCCAGGCGCTCGCGCAGATTGCGCGAGGTAACGTACTGTCCTTCGCGCCCGGCGAACGGGGAAGTATTCACCATGAACTGGATCGCGATGGTCGGCTCGTCGATGGTCGTCACTGGCAACGGCGCAGGATTCTCGATGTCCGTGATGGTCTCGCCGATGTTGATTCCGGTCACCCCGGCGACCGCAACAATATCGCCCAACTCGGTGGCGACGATGTCCGTTCGCTTCAGACCCGAAAACGAGAACAGCTTGGTGATCTTGATCTTCTCCATCGACCCGTCGCGCTTGGCGATGGCAACGTCTTCGCCGGTGCGCAGCGTGCCGTTGAAGACGCGCGCAATTGCCAGCCGGCCAAGATAGTCGCTGTAGTCGAGATTGGCGACCAGTACTTGCAGCGGCCCATCGGCGTCGCCCGTCGGCAGGGGAATGGTGTCAACGATGGCGTCGAACAGCGGGCGAAGATTCTCGCCGGGTTGATTCACGTCGGTCGAAGCCGTCCCCACTCTGGCATTGGTGTAGAGCACGGGAAAATCCAACTGGTCTTCCGCGGCGTCCAGGTCAATGAACAGGTCGTACACCTCGTTGAGCACTTCTTGCGGGCGCGCGTCGGGACGGTCAATTTTGTTGATCACCAGAATCGGCGGCAGCTTGGCTTCCAACGCCTTGCTCAACACGTAGCGCGTCTGCGGCAGCGGGCCTTCGCTGGCGTCCACCAGCAGCATCACGCCGTCCACCATCTTCAGCGCGCGCTCCACTTCGCCGCCGAAGTCGCTGTGGCCGGGCGTGTCCACGATGTTGATCTTGATGTCATGGTAGAAAATGGCCGTGTTCTTGGCCAGAATGGTGATGCCGCGCTCACGCTCCAGCTCGTTGGAGTCCATCACGCGCTCGACGTGGGTCTCGTTGGCGCGGAAGGTGCCGCTCTGGTTCAGCATGGCGTCAACCAGGGTGGTCTTTCCGTGGTCCACGTGCGCGATGATGGCGATGTTGCGAAGACTCTTGCTCAAAACTCAACGTCCTTCCAGTTGGGGAAAACCGCGTGCGACGAGGCAAACGGAGGGCTTCGGGACCGATAGTTTAAGTTTACAGTATGCCGCGCAGAACGGCTTCACCACCTGCACGGAGGCACTATTCCCTACTAGAGTTCAAAACACTTCCAGTGCACCTTTCGATTCGGGTTGCTCCCATTTAAGATAGTCATACCTTTTGCACGACTCAGGGAACTTGATGCGCATTCTCACGCTGATCGCTCTGTCGATCTTTCTGTCATTTCTTACTGCCACAGCTCGGGCGCAGACCGGCAATGCGCGCCCGGAATCCTCCTCCACTCTCTCGACTTCACCCGCCGATTTTGCCGGGGACCAGACTTTCTCGCAATTTCAGCGCATCACCAAGGGCATGAAGCCCCCGAAGGCGACAGATGCGCCCGACCCGAAGTTCCCTGATCTGCCTCCCGATGCAGAGCAGCACGGCACGGTCGTTATGCTGGTCGGCATCAACGCCAAAGGACGCGTTGAGGCGGTGCGCGTGCTTCGGAGCGACGAACCTCCCTTCGAGACCAGCGCCGTGAACACGGTCAAAAAATGGAAGTTTCGTCCCGCCGAGAAGAATGGACACGCCGTGCCGGTGCAGGTAACCGTGGAGATGAAGTTCGAGAAGTGAAGGAAGACAGTTGTCAGTAGTCAGTAGCCAGTTGTCAGTTGTCAGTTGTTCGCTTTGCGCTTCTTCCCTGGACTCCGCTTTATTCGAGGCCCTGAGCCCTGCCCCCTAGCCCCCGTCTTCTGCGCGATAATAGAGTCACATGTTGAATCAGATTGCCTCTCAGAATTCTGCTCAGCAGTCCAAAACCGAAGACGCTGTCGATCTGCTGATCGGCTGCCATCAGCGCATTCGTCACTTCACCGGCGTAGCGATCAAGCTGGCACATGCTCACGGAGCCACTGCGGAAGAAATCGCACAAGCTGCAGCCGGCGTTCACCGGTACTACAGCCTCTCACTGCCGTTGCACGAAACCGATGAGGACCAGACCTTGCAGCCTCGTCTGCGCGCCGTTGCCGGCGAGCCGGTCCGCCACGCCCTGCTGGTCATGGGCGAGCAGCATCAGGCGATCGATGAGTTGATCGAGCGGCTGCTGCCCTTGCTGGTGTTGGTAAGAAACAATCCCGACGCCTTGGCTGAAGTTGGCGGGGAAATGTGCTCCATCACGAAAGCGCTGGAGGAAATATTCCGCGCCCACCTGCAGATGGAAGAAGAGGTGATTTTCCCGGCCATTCGCAGCGTTTTATCGGAGAGCGCACGTGAGGAGGTACTGCGGGAAATGCAGGAGCGGCGGAAGCAGGGCAGAGGGTTCCCATAAGCCGGTCTCGGCGATCACACTGATGGGGGCGGAGGAGTAAGTAGTGAAAACCTTGTTTGTAACGGATTTGCAAAACCGGGTGAGGTCTAAGATTCAGGACAGGTTTGTTGTGATTAGTAAGCTGAATCGGACGACACGAAAAGGGAAACCGTATTGGCAGCTTGTTTTGGCTGATTCTTCGGGCCAGGTGGCGGGCCGGATTTGGAACAACTCTGGTCAGGCGGGCGAGGCTTTCGAGAGCGGCCATGTTTTGGAGGTTGCAGCGACTGTGGAAGCCTATGCCGGCGAACTGCAGCTTAACATTGAGAAGTTCCGAAGGCTTTCTGCTTCAGAATTTGAGCTGGCCGATTTCCCAAAGGGAACAACAGGTGACCCCGACGACTTTGCCGAGCTAAAGAAGTTTGAGGTCGCTGCGGGGATCTGGGTGACGACTGACGCTACCTCCGAAGTTGCACTCAAAACCCGACAGGCGTCGGAGAGACTCGTGGAGAAATATCTGAATCCTTCTGAAAAGGAGCCGAACGCGCGAGAGAAACCGTCTAAGATCACTATCAGAGGTCTCCCACGAGCTCACGAAGATACAGCGGAACGCGCAAGGGCACTAAAGCGCAAATACTTACGAAAACCCGAAGGTACTTGAGATCTGAACCAATTTGGAATGTCACTCTTATTCGCACTGGTGATTGCCGTGTTTTCCACACCCTTCCAACAGGCACATTGCGTTTCTCACAATTTTCCCACAGGTGCGCTGGAAGTAACGGTCAATAACTTACGCTAACTTACCTTAACTTCCACTAACATGAAGTGACTTTTCTTTTCCTTCACAGCGGTGGATCATGGCCAATCCCGGAGATTTTGCATATACCGTCAAGCAGCAGGCCGACATCGTCCGCATTGTGGGCGAGTACATGACGCTGCGCAAGAGCGGAGCGCAAAACTTCCAGGGTCTGTGCCCCTTTCATCAGGAAAAAACGCCATCGTTCTCGGTGCATGCCACGCGGCAGTTCTTCCACTGCTTTGGCTGCGGAGCTTCGGGCGATGTCTTCAGTTTCGTACAGAAAATTGAAAACATCACCTTTCCGGAATCGGTTCGCCTGATCGCTGAGAAACTCAAGATCCCTCTGCCTAAGATGAGCTACTCCTCGCCTGAAGAGGAGCGCCAGGCGGGCATGCGCGTCGGGCTGATCGAAATCCACGAGCGCGCCTGCAAGTTTTTCCAGGAACAATTGCGACGGCCCGAGGCCGCGCACGCACGCGAGTATCTTGCTTCGCGCGGAATCAGTCCCGAAATCATTGCCGAGTTTCGTATGGGCTACGCGCCCGATTCGGGCTTCCTGTTGCGCGACACTCTGCGCGGACAATGTGAGGAAGCACTGCTGCGCGAGTCGGGACTGTTCTCCTGGAAAGACAAAGAGCAGTTGTCAGTTGCCAGTAGTCAGATGCCAGAAGGCTCCGACGCAGCCGTTCCACCAGCAACCGGCAACCGGCAACTGGCTACTGTTTATTCCAGGTTTCGCAACCGGGTGATGTTCCCCATCACCAACGAATCAGGCAAGGTGATCGCCTTCACTGGCCGCACACTGTCCACCGAGGAGAAGGCCGGCCCCAAATACCTGAACTCCCCAGAGACGCCGATCTACTCGAAATCGCGTGTGCTGTTCAATCTCGACAAGGCCAAGGAGCCGATCCGCAAGCTGGAATATGCCATCCTGGTGGAAGGCCAGATGGATTGCATCTCGGTGTACACGGCGGGATTTCACAACGTAATCGCCAGTTCAGGCACCGCCTTTACCGAGCTACAGGCCCGGCTGCTGGGGCGATTCAGCAAGAACATCGTGGTGAATTTCGATCCCGACACCGCGGGCGCCGCGGCGGCTGAGCGTTCGCTGGCGCTGCTGGTGAGCGAAGAGTTCCAGATCAAGGTCCTCACTCTTGAGGCTGGCTTCGATCCCGACCTGTACATTCGGCGCAAGGGCGCGGCAGCGTATGGCGAGGCGCTTTCCCGTTCGCAGAAATATTTCGATTACCTGATTGAGCGCTCGCGTTCGCTGTTTCCGGCTCGCACGCCCGAAGGCAAAGTGAAGGCCTTGAATTACCTGCTGCCGCACATTCAGCGCGTGCCCAGCCGCATCGTGCGCGACGAGTGGGCCAACGAAATCTCGCATCGGCTGGGAATCGAATCGGCGGTGTTGCGCCAGGAACTGCGCCACGCCGCGGGCTCGCGTTCGGCGTCGCGGATGAACGCTCCCGCTGCCACCGCCCTAATGGATGCCGAGCGAGTTTTGATTCGAGCGCTGGCAAGCCAGGAGCTGTTTCACAGTGCGGTAAGCGACCGCGAAGGTCAGGATCTCGACTTCGAGCCCGCGCGACAGGCACATTTTGCCCTCAGTCGCGAGCGATTGCATGCCGGTTCGGCGGCGGAAGGCCTCATTGATGCTCTGCTGATCGGACAGGAGCAGGGACTCGACCCGATGTCGCTGGCTCTGGACGAAGACGCTCGCAGCCTGCTGGCCACCGTGCTCATGGATGAACACGAAGAACTGACGCCCGAGTTGCTGGAGAGTTCAATCCGCTCGTTGCGCAAGCGGCATGGGGAGCGCGACTTGGAACAACTTCAGCGAAAAGTCAAAGAGCTGGAATCGCGGCCGGATGTGATGTCGAAGGCGCAGTTGGCACAAGAGAGGCTTCGCCTCAAACAGGCCATGCGCTCAGGCGAGATCACGACTACCGAGGGACGCTCGTAACCCGAAGTTCTCCCTGCTGAAGTGAGAGGCCCGCAACATGCATCGCACATTCGCGTAGAATGTCTCTGACACCGGAGGCACTCATGTCCGAGGTTGCCTACACATCCAACGTGCGCATCGAGCGCATCAAGGGCCCGCTGCGCCGGGCCTACCTGCCGGGAGAGCCGCAGCCCGTGCTGTTCAGCGTCCACGGCGGTATCGCCAAACATTACGGCATCGACGAGAGCCGGCTGCCCGAGCCCCACGCCGCCACCATCGACTACGTGATCGCCGCCCTCGGCGGTTGAATGCTCGGCACCTTTGCCGGCGCGCTGGATGCGCGCAAAATCAACGCCAAAGATGGCCGTCTTAGTTGCGAAGTGCGCGGGCAAGTCGAGGACGAAGGCGGTGTGCTGATCATCAAGCGGGTGCATGTAACCCACAATCTGCGGGCTGAAGATCCCGCCGCCGTGCGCGAGGCCGTGGAGCGCGTACATGGCGTGTATGCGCAAAGCTGCCCGGTGTACCGGTCGCTGATTCCCGCGTTTCCAATCACCTCAAGCGTGGAGATCGTAGGCGAGGCGTCGCGCGCGAACAACGGCCCCGTTGGCATGTGAAGCCGCGCCCGCGCGTACTCTTTTCACGGAGAGGGCCGTTGCGACACGCCGGACAAAGACAGGTCAACCGAACCTCGATTTGTCTATCGCCGGGTCGTCACACATAAAAAGATTCGAGCTATTCGGGGTAAAACATGAGAAGATTGCAGCTAATTCGGGGCAAGAAAATGGGCACCTCATCAAAGGACTGGAAAAACCCGGAACGAGCGTTGCTGACTTACTGTACGAACCTGGGCTGTCTTAAACCTTTTCACGTTGTGCCGCGAAGCGAAGATGAAACGAACTTTTTCAATCAGATGCTGGTGGATACCTACTATTTGGGGCCAGCAAGACTGAGCCTAATTTGCCCGCACTGCGGCGCTTTTCTTGAGGTTTTAACATCCACTTTAGAGATCTGCACGTGTGGTCAGGACCCGCACTCCCCGCCCTATAAGGTTTTCGTTCGTACATGACAAGCCTTATGAGTGAGCTGTTTTCCCGACTCATCCCTCGACGCTCACCTTCACCATTTTCTTTCCCGCGCGTAGCGTAAACTCTGTCCCCAGCTTTACGGCGACGACCAACTCGGTCTTGAGCTCGCCGTCCACCTTGACTGCATTCTGCTTCAACTTGCGCAGGCCGTCGCTGACGGACGTCGCCAGCCCGGTGCGCGCCAGCAGCTTGTCGAGCTTCACCTGCACGCGGCCGTCAGCAGTTGACGCATTGGGCGCGGCGACCTCTTCGAAGCGCACCGCGATTACGGGCAAGGCCTCGGGCGTCTCGTCCTTCTGGAACATGCGCGACCAGTCTTGCGCCGCCTGCTCGGCCGCCTCCCGCGAGTGGAAGTCGGCGACGATGCGCTTGCCCAGCTCCTGCTTCAGCTTCATGGGATGCGCCGCGCCGCTGGCAACCTCGCGCTTCATGCGCTCGATCTCGGCCAGGCTCACGTCGGTGACCAGTTCGTAATAGCGCCACATCAGCTCGTCGGAAATGGACATCACCTTGCCAAACATTTCCTGCGGCGCTTCGGTGATGCCGATGTAATTACCATACGACTTCGACATTTTCTGCACGCCGTCGGTACCCTCCAGCAGCGGCGTGGTCAGCACGATCTGCGGCGGCTGCCCGTAATGGCGTTGCAACTCGCGGCCCATGAGCAGATTGAATTTCTGGTCGGTACCGCCGAGTTCGACGTCGGCCGCGAGCGCCACCGAGTCGTAGCCCTGCGCGATGGGATACAGCAGTTCGTGCATGGCGATCGGCTTCTCTTCGTCGAAGCGCTTGTGAAAGTCTTCGCGCTCCAGCATCTGCGACACGGTGAATTTGGCCGCCAGCCGGATGAAGCCTTCGAAGCCGAGCCTGCTCAGCCACTCGCTGTTGAAGCGCACCTCAATCTTGTCGCGGTCGAGGATCTTGAAGACTTGCGCCTTGTAGGTTTCGGCGTTCTGGTCGATCTGCTCGCGCGAGAGTGGCGGCCGCGTGGCCGAACGCCCGGTGGGATCGCCGATGAGTCCGGTGAAGTCGCCGATGAGGAAGATGACTGTGTGCCCCATGTCCTGGAAGTGCTTCAGCTTGCGCATCAGCACGGTGTGGCCCAAGTGCAGGTCGGGCGCGGTCGGATCGAAGCCCGCCTTCACACGCATGGGCTTGCCGGTGGCGCGAGATTTCTCGATGCGCTCGCGCAGGTCGCTCTCGCGAATGATCTCCGCCGCGCCCTTGCGCAAGTAGGCCAACTGCTCGTCAACAGGGAGGAATGAAGACATAAGAAGTGATTATAACCAGAAGCGGTTAGCAGTCAGCATTCAGCACTCAGCACTCAGCATTCGGCCAAAGGAGCAGCCCCTACCTTGACGCCGGAAGCTGATCATGCAATCAATGCGGTTTCGAAGTTGGCAGAGTCAAGAATGTTTAGCACTGAATGCTGAATGCTGAGTGCTGAGTGCACGTCACTTCCTCACTGCTCTACAATCGAGAGATGTTCGCACGCAAGATCCGAGTGGAATACGAAGAGGCCGGCCAGCGGCATCCGTGTCCGCTGAAGTGGCTGGACAGCTTCAGCATGCGCAACTTCACCAATGACCAGGTGTTCGACGATACGGTCCCCACCGGCGACGGGGAAATGGAGATCGGCGCGCACGTCCCTTTGGAGCGCCTGCGAAGCGCGATGGAAGGCTGGTTTCGGCGCAAGAACTACCTGTCCAAAGGCACATCGTTGCGGGTGGAAGAGGAGCGAAGCAGTGGTCAGTAGCTAGTTGTCAGTTGCCAGTAGCCCACGCTCGGCCATTGAATGCTGGCAACAGGCTACTGGCTACTGGCTGCTGGCTACTGAACTTATGGGAACTCGCATATTCTTTTTCGTGATCGCCCTTGGCTTGGTCGGGACCGGCGTCTGGGCCTATCACCACGACCAGGAACTGCGCAAGAACTCTATGCAGCTCAATCTGGGCGATCCCAACGAAGTGGTGCGGGAGGTGCTCGGCGATCCCAGCAGCGAAGGGCCATGCGGCTCGCTTACCGCCGTCCCGAAGGGCTGCACGGATGAGTACGTTTACAGGTTTTACTATTCGATCTTCAACTCGCAGTATGAGGTGGTGTGGTTCGATAATTCAGGAAAAGTACTGGGCACGCAGCAGGTAAAAACGCCGTGACGAGCATAGGGGTCCTTGGACTCGTCGGTCGCGCAGCGATCTCCTCGCTCAGGATGACAACCCAAAAAGCAAGGCACAACTCAACGTCATGCCATATTGTGATACATCCCACTCTGTGGGACTTACTTGCCGACCGGCTTCGGGCCGGCCGCCTTCACCTCGGGCGGTGCGTCGAACTGTTCGAAGTTCTTGGCGAAGCGCGCGGACAGATCGGCTGCCATCTTGTCGTAGGCGGTTTTGTCCTTCCAGGAATTGCGCGGATTCAGCAGCTCCGGGGGGACGGTGGGACACGATTTCGGAATGCTCAATCCGAAGGCTGGCTCAATCTCGAACTCAACATTCGCCAGCTTGCCCTCGACCATCGCGTTGACCATGGCGCGGGTGTAGGGCAGGCTCATGCGCTTTCCGATGCCGTACGGGCCGCCTTGCCAGCCGGTGTTCACCAGCCAGCATTGCGCGTTGTGCTGGCGCAGCCGGCGGCCGAGCATCTCGGCGTACACCTTGGGCGGCAGCGGCATGAACGGCGCGCCGAAGCAGGTGGAGAACGTCGCCTGCGGCTCGGTCACGCCGGCTTCCGTGCCCGCAACTTTGGCGGTGTAGCCCGACATGAAGTGATACATGGCCTGCTCAGGCGTTAGCTTCGAAACGGGAGGCAGCACGCCGAACGCGTCCGCGGTCAGGAAGACGACGTTCTTAGGGTGTCCACCAAAGCCGGGAATGACGGCATTGTCGATGTACTCCACCGGATAAGCGGCGCGGGTGTTTTCGGTCTTGCTGTCGTCGTCATAATCGGGAATGCGCGTGACCGGATCGAGCACCACGTTTTCCAGCACCGAACCGAAGTGGAGCGCGTTGTAGATTTGCGGCTCATTCTCCGCTGAGAGCCGAATGCACTTGGCATAGCAGCCGCCTTCAAAATTGAAGACGCCGGTCGCGCTCCAGCCATGTTCGTCATCGCCAATCAGCCTGCGGCTGGGATCAGCCGACAGCGTTGTTTTGCCGGTGCCCGACAATCCAAAGAACAGCGCGCTCACGCCATCGGCGCCGATGTTGGCCGAACAATGCATGGGAAAGACGTTGCGTTCGGGCAGGATGAAATTCATCACTCCGAAGATGGACTTCTTCATTTCGCCGGCATATTCGGTGCCGCCGATGAGCGCCAATTTCTTGCTGAAGTTGATCAGCACAAATACTTCGGAGTTGGTGCCGTCGCGCTTAGGATCGGCCTTGAAGCTGGGCGCGCTGAGGATGGTGAACTCGGGCTTGTGTGTCTTTAGCTCTTCTGCGGTAGGGCGAATAAATAACTGCCGCACAAACAGGTTGTGCCAGGCATATTCGTTGATCACCTGAATGGGCAGGCGGTATTTCGGATCGGCGCCGGAAAACAGGTCCTGGACGAAAAGCTCCTTGCCTTTCAGATAGTCGAGCACGCGCTCGTAGAGCGCGTCGAACTTATCGGGCGGGAAGGGCTGGTTGGCGGAGCCCCACGCCACTTTGTTTTCGGTGAGCGCATCTTTGATGGTGAACTTGTCTTTGGGAGAACGGCCCGTGCGTTTGCCGGTCTCGGCCACCAGCGAGCCTCCCGCCGCCAGTTCCGCCTCGCCTCGGCGAAGCGCCGCTTCCACCAGCGGAGCGGGAAACAAGTTGCGGTGGACCTTGTCTCGTCCCAGCAACTGCGCTACTTCGGGAGTTTGCAGAACGGAGGACATGAAAGAGCTCCTAGGACGGAAGCGAAATAGAAATCAGATATCAGCGGGTTACAAGCTGGTGGGCTTCGTCAACAATCGCCTGCAGATGATCGAGCGTTTCCTGCACGGTCAAGCTGTACATCTCGCGGCCGTTATCTTCGCCCGATTCGATTGCCCACTTCAAATAATGGCCCGCGATCTGGACTGCCATCGGATCGGTGATGACATTGCCCGTCTGCCGGTGATACTCCACCCACGCAGGATGGGGAAGTGCAATCCAGACCGGGCGCTCGTCCACCAGAAACTTAATGTCAACCGCGTCGGCGTGCCGCGTGGCAATGGCAACGATCAGCGCCTGATATCTACAGTGCACGGGCTTGCCCGTCCAGCGATCGACAGCCTGGAAGTCGTCGTACATATCCTTAGAACTATAGCCGACCCGCAGCGGCTGGGGCAATCATCCGAGCGTTAGAATTGCCTGCCTGCGGAATTGTTGGCATTTGATACGGGTGCTCGCGGGATTCGGCTTTGCCGCGACGATCAGGTGCGTTCTCTCGCCTCGCCGAGGACGACTCTGACATCCATCTTGCGCTTGGCTCGGTAGATGGTTACGGTGACGGTATCGCCAGCGCGATGTTTGTTCATCACATTCGCAAGGTCCTGCTGTTCGCCAATGGGATCACCGTTGATGGCAACGATCAAGTCGCCACCTATCATGATCGGCGCGTTGCCCAGGTACGCGCGCTCATTACCACCGCGCAAACCAGCCTGCTCAGCGGCCCCACCGGGAATCGTGCGGACGATCAGAACACCATAATCGGCAGGCAAGCCCATCTCCTGAGCCAACTCTGGCCCGATCGGCAACAACGTAGTTATACCCAGGGTGGGCCGCCGTACCGTGCCCAAAGTGATCAGGTCGTTGAGTACAGCCTTGGCTACATTGATGGGAATGGCAAAGCCGATGCCCGCGCTCTGGTTGGAACCGCCCGGTGGCAATCAAGCTGTTGATGCCGATCACTTCGCCATGCGAGTTCAACAGCGGCCCACCGGAGTTTCCGGGATTGATCGCCGCATCGGTCTGAATGGCTTCTTCGATGTACGAACCTTCCGGGCTGCGGATGGGGCGCAGCGAACTAATGATGCCGCGCGTCATCGTGCCCGCAAGTCCAAACGGGTTTCCGATGGCGAAGGTTTTCTGGCCGACCTGAAGGTTCTTGGAATCACCGAGTACGGCAGGAACTACGCCGGGTGCGTCAATCTTGACGACCGCCAGGTCATGTCCGCGGTCACGTCCGATCACCTGTGCTTTGTAGGTTTTCTTGTTGTGCAACGTCACTTCCACCTGCGTGGCATTGCCGACCACGTGGTAGTTGGTGAGGATGTGTCCTTCCTTGTCAATGATGAAGCCGGAGCCCTGGCCTTCCTCGGGCACGGGCCCGTAGAAGAAGTCGTACGCCACGGTTTTCGAGGTGATGTTGACGACCGATGGAATGGCCTTGTGATAGACATCAATATTATTGTGCTCATCGGCGTCGAGGGTCTCTGGGCCCGCAGCCTCACTGAGTTCGACGTGCGTGGGCCGGGAGATCAGGGTTGCCGGCGTGACCCCGCTGTGATGGGTCGTGTACCAGTAGAAGGCTCCCACCAGGATTATTGCAAGAAGAAAAGGCCGTGCGAATTTCATAGTTTTTGAAGGCAATCAGCGCTTCGAAGTTGCCGCGAAGAATTAGACGGCTAACCCATAGAAGTGTACCGCAAGGCAGTGGCCAGTAGTCAGTAGTCAGTTGCCAGTAGTCAGTTGCCAGTAGTCAGTTGCCGGACTCAAGCCTCTGCAATTCGCGCCAGATGCGTTCAACCTGGTGCTCCGTATCTTCAGTCGGGCCGGAATTGTCAACGATACAATCCGCGCGCCGCGCCTTCTCTGCGTCGGAAAATTGTGCGGCACTGCGGCGCTCGACTTCGGCGCGCGCGACCTGGAGCGGGACATTGTTTCGCCGGGCAAAGCGTTCCACTTTCTGTTCGAAGTCGCAGGTCACGACGATGACTTTGTCGAAGTCCTTGTCGGCTCCGGCCTCGATGAGCAGCGCGGCCTCGACAACCGCAATGCCATGCGGATCGCTGCGCTCGACTTCCGACATCCAGCTATTCTGCCGCTTCACCACCTCGGGATGCACGATAGCGTTCAGCTCATTGATGCGGCCGGGGAAGACCAGGTCGGCCAGCTTGCTGCGATTAATCGCGCCGTCTTCATTGAGGATTTCGTGGCCGAAGGTGCGAACGACCTTGTCATAGGTGGCAGTCCCGGGTGCGTAAAGCTGATGTGCGAGTCCGTCAGCCTGAAGAAAATGCGCGCCGCGCTTGACCAGCATGGCGGCAATGGACGATTTGCCACAGGCGATGCCGCCTGTCAGTCCTACGCGCAGCATGGGCATATACGCATCATCGAGAAGTTGGAAGCGGGCGCCAGCATGGGCCGGTTAGCCCTGATGCAGTATATACAGGTTGTTTGCGCGCACCATTGTCTAACGGGTTACCAGCACACCGACTGCATTTCCCCGCCGCCGCTTGGCGGCTTTCACCGTGTTGCTCATCAGCATGGCGATGGTGAGTGGCCCTACGCCGCCGGGAACAGGGGTGATCGCTCCCGCAACCTGGACGACTTTGGGGTGCACATCGCCGATCAGGGTTGAGCCTTTCGCCGCGAAGTCCCGTTCACGCTTCTCGTTTCCGGCGAAGAACTGGTTGAATTCGGCGGGATCGGTGACCGTATTCATGCCGACATCGATCACGGTGGCGCCAGGTTTCACGAAGTCAGGCGTAATCATTCCAGCCTGGCCGATGGCGGCCACCAGAATGTCAGCGCGGCGGCAGACCGCCGGCAGGTCCCGCGTCTTGGAATGGCAGACCGTGACCGTGGCATTGCCGTTGAGCAGCAGCATCGCGACGGGCTTGCCGACGATGTCGCTGCGGCCCACCACCACGGCTTCGGTGCCGGCGATGGCGATCCCGCTGCGCTTCAGGATTTCGATAATGCCGGCGGGCGTACACGGCACCAGTCCCGGGCGCTGGGTCGAGAGGTAGCCGACGTTCATGGGATGAAATCCGTCCACGTCTTTCTCCGGCGACACCGCCAGCAGTACCTTCTTGGCGTCAACCTGCGGAGGCAGAGGTAATTGCACCAGGATGCCGTCAATCTCATTGCGCCGGTTCAGGTCCCCGACCAGCGCCAAGAGTTCCTCGGTGGTGACCTTGTCGGGAGGCGTGTGCTTCTCGCTGTAGATGCCCAGCTGCTCGCAGCTCTTCACTTTGTTGCGGACGTAAATTTCCGATGCCGGATGGTGGCCCGCCAACACGACCGCCAAACCGGGACGAAGGCCGGCCGCTGTCAGTTCCTTCACCTCTTCGCCGACTTCGCTTTTGATCTGCGCCGCGATGCGAGTGCCGTCGAGAACAATGGCCGACATTCGATCCTCCCTCTCGTAAAGGTTTATCTTATCGCGTCGTCAGTGGAAGATTGTGGCGAGGAATGCGCCCACCTTGCTGAAAAAACCGTGCTTCTGTTGCTTTTGGGCGACCCCCGGCGCCTGACGATCTGCATGGGTTTTCTTCGGTCCTGGAGGAGGCAGCACAACCGGGTCAAGCTGCAATGCCTGATTGTGCTCTAGCCTTAGGGTTGCGACCATCTCGGCGAGGTCGGGCGTGGAATCGTCGGCGCGGAAGACCAGCGGCGCGCTAACCGCGAGGTGAACGTCTTGGTCCGCGGGAGGCGGCTTGAGTGCGGGCGGGGTTGCACTGGATTCCGCCGGGGGCGGCGGCGGCGCTGCCTTCGCTACTTTTGTAGGCGGAATCGGCTGCGATAATGGGCATCCACAATTTTGCTTCGTCGCCGCAGCTTCGCTGAGGTGTCCGCCCTTGAATAAGACAGCCTCGTCCGGTTTCACCTGATAGGTGGCATCGCCCATGGTCTCGGAAACCACGATAGCGGCCACGTTCCACGGCAAGGATTGAACGCAGGTATCGCCCTGCGGGCCCACCTTTACGGCAATGTGCACCGTGCCCGGACCGGGCAACAGCAGACGCAAATCCGGGGTCAGCAGAGTGTCCGCCTCGGCGCCCAACGGATAATTCATCTCCAGATTGCCACTGTTCAAGCTGAACATCAGCTCGCGTCCGTTCTGCGATGCGTTGACGGAAAGATTTGTCCCCGAACAAACCAGCAGGCTGCCGCCGCGCTCCAGTTTCAGGGTGGCGTTCTGCACCCCCGCGGCGATCGAGGAGCCGCTTAGGACGCTGGTACCGGAACCGGCGAGAATGACCGATCCTTTCACCCGCGCGTCGGTCGCGTACAACTCGCCCAGAGTCTGCTGCGCCGCAGCCATGCAGCACATCCCGAGGACAAGCATAGCTGGCAGAAGCAGAAAGCGATGGAGACGCGACAGCATTGAGTCACTGAGTTTCAGTAAATGGGGTAATCCTGACGATAGCACCTTGAGGGACGTTCAACAATCCGAGCCCGGACGCTTCTTCCAAAGATGCGTACGAAGACGTGTGCACGTTTGAAGCCCCGACCGTGAACAATTACTCTTAAAGCATCTGCATGGCCAACAGCCGCAATAACGGCCGCCCGTATCCGAAACTGGTTTTCGGCGAAACGCTCAGCGTCGCGGTTCAGACCTTTCGCACCAACAAGATGCGGTTCATCTTGACGGCTCTGGGCATGGTCATTGGGACGGCGTCGCTGATCCTGGTGGTCACCGTCGGGCTGACGGGCAAGCAGTACATCATTCAGCAGATCCAGAATATCGGCTCGAACATGATGGCAGCGGAGTACGAGGGGGGCAGCAAGTACGGCAGCCAGAGCTCGAGCGATTTGCTGACCCTTGCAGACTGGGATGCGGTGCGTGCGCGGGTGCCCGGCATCAGTGCGTCCTCGCCGATGATCGAGTTCCACGACCAGGCCCCGATCCCTGGCGGCCAGCAACGCGAGATTGTGGCGCTGGGTGTCTCGTGGCAGTACCGCTATGTACGCAATCTCAATATTCTGGCCGGCCGCTTTTTCGACGATGGCGACACCCGCGCGCGCAACAAAGTCGCGCTCATCACCCAGATTCTTGCCAACACCTTGTACGGATCACAAGATGCAGCCATCGGGCAGCAGATCAAACTCAGCGGCTTGCCCTTCACCGTGATCGGGACCTTCAAGGAACGGGTTGACACCTTTGGCGAGTCGGAAATTTCCGATAACACCATGTTGATTCCCTACACGGTGGCGCGCTTCTTTACCGCCAGCGACACCGTGAAACAGTTGTTCTTCTCCGTGTCGGACTCCGCCGAGGTCCCGCGGGCGACCGAAGAAATTCATGATGTGCTGCAGTCGCGGCATCGCCCCGAATCGGTGTACAAGGTGTACAACCTGACCCAGCTTCTCTCCGTCGCCGCCAAAACCGCGAACACCCTGACCACCGTGCTGCTGCTCATTTCCGTACTCACCCTGCTGGTCAGCGGAGTGGGCATCATGAACATCATGCTGGCGACGGTGAATTCCCGCATTCGCGAAATTGGCGTGCGCAAAGCGGTAGGGGCCACCAACTCGGAAATTCGCGCGCAATTTTTGACTGAGGCCATACTGATATCGTTGGCCGGAGGATTCCTCGGGACTTTCCTTGGCCTGGCGCTGCCCTTCTCGATACGGTTCATCACCAACTACCGTGTGCCCATCTCTGGTTGGTCCGTCATCATCGCGGTGGTGGTTTCAAGCTTGGTAGGGGTGATCTTCGGCACCGCGCCCGCCGCCCGCGCCGCGAACCTGGATCCGGTGGAAAGCCTGCGCTACGAATAGTGTGGTCCAGGGCCGAATTTCCTACGACCTCGCGCCATCGGAGATTCGCGCGGTGACCAGGCGGGCAGCCTTCACGGCGCTGACTACTTTGCCGGAAAAGACGAAAATCTCTCCTTTTTCCCGCTCCAGGATGTACAGCGTCCGTCGGTCCTGGGCTGGGTTGTCTTCCACCACGCGGATGGTGAAGCGCGAACCAAGATAGACCGCGTCCTTCGATGCCGGAACGGCGAAAGCGGAGTCTGTTCGCATCGCCTCAAATCGGGTGGACGGGAAGGGCTCGAAATCAGGCCGGTTCAGCAAGGGCTGGTACATCTCGGGAATCGGCTCATCGGGATTTGTCGTAGTCCAGTGGTTCGTGTTCTTGGCTGAACCGAAGAGCGACCGCGGGGAGCTGCCGTAGGGATCGAAGGCGGTGAATGGGCCATCCACCACGACCAACGATATCCCCTGCAACTCTCGCGGAAGTTGAATCAGGATCTTCTCGGCAACCTGGTATTTCACGCCCTTGAACAGACCGCGCCCCGGTCCTAATCCGTAGGTCGCCCACACAACATAGTCATATTCCGAACGCATCTCCGGGGTGAATGCCCGCTGATCGAACGGAATATTAAGTGCCTGAACGCGCGCCGACAACAGCTCCCGCAAAATGTCCGGGTCATAGATCTGCTCGTCGACTTCGTAGCATTTGTCGATGAAGCCGAAATCCATCCACTCAGGGCGGCAGGGCCGCACGCTGAGATGGAACTCGGCCATCACTTTTTCGAACAATGCAGGAGGCGTCTGCGAGCCCTCGTGGGGAATCGCGTAATAATGCCGGCTGTTGCGCACAATCGCGGGTGCGAAGGTGTTCAGGAACTCGGCCCGGGCCTCCAAGGTTTCGCGGATGGTCTCCGGGCTGCGCGGATAGTGATATCCCGAATGAATGCGGTACTGATTGATGGCGGACGCAGCACGCAGGACACCGAGCGGGTCGAAAAGGCGAACGTCGTGACCGGCCTCCGCCAGGCTGATCGCAATGGTAGCGCCATAGACTCCCGCGCCTGCGACCGCAACTTTAGCTTTCATTCTGACCTTAGACCTCGTTCCTTAGGACCCAGCCTTGGGCGCGACCGGCACCAGGATTCCTTCCCGGATGAAATATTCAACGCCGCGCCAGCGGATGCTCTTGCGGCCAAAACTGATCACCCAGATGATAAAGGCCATCGCGTCCCACACCGGGATGAGGGGCATTGTCTTCCACAGGCCGCGCTGTTTCATGCCCCAGACACCGATCAACCAGGTCATGGCAACTCGCAGCAGAGCATAGCCGCTGAGGTATCCGAGGGCAACCTCCATTGAGGGATGAGTTGCAATCGCAGCCAGCGCCCAGGGCAGGCCCAAGGTGAAGATCAACCCGAAGTGACCCCACGGCCGCATGAGCCGCATTACGGTCATCCAGCGAACCCGTTTGTAAAACAGATCGTTGAGCGATGCGAAGTCGGCAACCGTTTGTATCACGTACGGTAGTAGCTTGACCTCATATCCCAGCTCGGCGATCAGGCGGCCCACGCGAAGGTCATCGGCTGGGCGATTTTCAATGGCCTCGTAGCCGCCGAAGGCCGCGATGTTCTTGCGCGTGGTAATGATGCTTTGTCCAAAGGTGAACTTCACCCCGTCCAATTGCCAGGCCACAAAGATTCCGGCCCAGAAGTCGGAGATCATCCCAATCGATTGCAATTCCTGGACGAGGGTGGTCTCTTTGGTAGAGACATACACACAAGTGGCCCCGCCAACTTTAGGATCGCGAAAAGGCGCGGCCACGGCTCGCAGGTAATCAGGCCGGACTCGGACGTCGCCGTCGGTGATGACCAGCAAATCATATTCGGCTTCGTTCACCAGGCGTACCAGCCGGGCAATTTTGTCATTGATTCCGCTGCGACCGGAGCCGAAAAGCAGACGAATACGGCGCTCGGGAAAATCTTGAATCAGTTTTTCCAGAACGGGCAGGGCGGGATCATCCGCATCCACGCAAAAAAGAATTTCGTATTCAGGATAGTCCTGGCGGCAGAAGCTGGCGTAGTTTTCATAGGCTTCAACGTCGAGTCCGCGGATCGGTTTCAGACAGCTGATCGGTGGCGTGTAGTCAGAAGTCGGGGGAGTCCGCTTCTGGTTCCAGAATCGCGCCGAGCTGTAAAGGGCCAGCAGATAATAAATGCCGGGAATCGCAGCAACAGCGAGGACTATGTAGCTGGCAACCGTCAACCCGTCTGCTCTCCAACCATGGGTTTAAATTGTTTCACGGGAACCGGACCGAGGAAAACTAATCTCGTGGCGACCAACTCTTCCCGGCGGAAAAATAGGAACCGAATCGACTCTGGTTCCGAGACCCTCAGACTTGGCTTGAAATGTGGAGTGTAACATGTGAGGAAATCTCCCGTCGAACGGTGACGTTGCGCAGCAGTGCCGGGCGGAACGAGACCGGCGCCAGCGGAAGGCTTGTTCGGTGCCGAGGGCGATGGCGGTTATAACTGAGGATCCGATGGCCATGCGTGTCTGCGTAACTGGCGGTACTGGGTTCCTGGGGACGGCGCTGGTGCGAGACTTGCTGGCCGGGGGAGTTTCCGTCCGGGTGCTGGCGAGGCCTTCCCGCCGTGCCGATCAGCTGGAAACCCAAGGCGCAGAAGTCGTTCGCGGAGGGTTGAGAGACCCAGACTGCATAGCCCGCGCGGTCGAAGGAGCGGACATTGTCTATCACCTCGCCGCCAAGGTCGATACGCCGGGCAACCGGGCCGATTTCCTCGAAACCAATGTGGACGGAACCGAGCGAGTCCTGACCGGATGTCTCCGGCAGGGCGTTGGCCGCGTCGTGTATGCCAGTTCGCTGGCGGTTTACGGCCCTGTTCCAAACGGTCAGCGAATCGAGGAGAGCACTCCCTGCGATGAGTCACCGCAGCTACGCGACTTCTACGCTCAATCGAAGATCCTGGCAGATGAGCTGGCCGTCACGTTCGCACGGGAAACGGCATTGCCGATCACGATCCTCAGGCCCGGGATCGTCTATGGTCCGGGCAAGCAACTTCCGGTGGGCCTGCTGGGATTCACGCTGGGGAAGACCAACTTCGTATTCGGCAATCCGAAGCATCGCATTCCGTTGAATTACGTGGAAAATTTGGTGGATGCGATGCAAGTGGCTGCGCATTCCGACGCAGGGCGGTTTCAGCAATTCAATCTTGTCGACGACGATGAACTCACCCTGGCAGAGTACCACGAGGCGAAAACGGCGGTGGACAAAACAGTGACGCATTTTTCCCCCGGCTGGCCGGTCCGACTGGCGGGGCCTTTCGCCGAAATTGCGGTCCGGATGCTGCCCGTCGGGGGCAGTGTGCGATTTTCAAAACATCAGTTAAACCGGGCTTTGCAGAATCGCTGGTATGACACGCACCGAATCCGCCAAGAAACCGGATGGGCGCCGAAAGTGGCGCTGAACGACGCGTTGTGCCGCACCTGGAAAGCTGGTCGGTGAGTCGCCGCGGAACGAGGCGCGAAACCTGGATTATTCATATGGGTCAGGGTTTGAAGGGGCACGGCTTCAGCCGTGCCGTAATCTGGTGTAATCCATGGCGGCTTTAGCAGCTGAGGGACTTCGGTCTCGAGGCAAAGTGCGACTTTCCTCAGGGGCTGAAGCCCAACTCTCTACGCACACGTAACGGCACGGCTGAAGCCGTGCCCCTTCAAAGCTACCGAAACAGATGAATACTCCGCAGTGTCGCCGGGTTGAGGGACGGGCGGAACTGAAGCTCTACACCTGAAGCACGTCGCCTTCGCGCGCAACCATCTGGTACAGCACGGGATTGACGAAGAAGCCGATAAACAGCCGCGAGATAAGACCGGCCACGATGACGATGGCGAAGGGCTTTTGGGTATCCGAGCCAATGCCGGTGGAGAGGGCCGCGGGAAGTAGTCCGAGGCATGCAACCAGGGCCGTCATCATGATGGGACGAAGGCGCAGCAGCGAGGCCTCCCGCGTTGCGGTGGGGATGTCCATGCCTTCCTGGCGAAGCTTGTTGATGTAAGACACCAGAATGACCGCGGTCTCGACCGACACGCCTAGTAACGCCACCAGTCCCAGGACTGACGAAACACTGAACGGAGTGTGGGTGAGTTTCAGCGCCACCAGCGCGCCCACCGGTTCGGTCATAATCACGCCCAACGCGATGGTGACGGGGAACTTGAAGTTCCCGTACAGCGCGAACAAGATCATGAACATGAGAACGACCGCGAGCGGGCCGATTAAATACATCTGCGCTTTGGCATCCAGAAATTGGCTATACTCGCCGCCCCAGGACAGCCAGTAGCCTTGGGGCAGAGAGACCGCCTGACTGACGGCCTTTTGGCCATCTCTCACTGCACTCTCCAGGTCGCGTCCTTCAATGCTGTACTGCACTCCGATGTAGCGGGAATTGTTCTCGCGGTAGATGAAGGACGCGCCATTTCCTTGGCGGATGTCGGCGAGCTGGCTGACCGGGATCTGCTTGCCGTCGGGAGTGCCGACCAGCAACCCGCCGATCTCATGCGCGCTGCTGCGGAATTGGGGCTGCATGCGCACCACCATGTCGAACACTTTTTCGCCCTGGATGACCTGGGTTACGGCTTGTCCCCCGACGGCCGCCGAAATTACGGCCTCCACATCGGCGACATTGATTCCATAGCGCGCAATTTTGTCGCGGTCCACATCGATCAACAGGCTGGGTTGTCCCAGTTCGCGGATGACGGTCAAGTCGGTAAACCCTGGAGTACGGGACAGCGTGTTCTTGAGCTGAACCGCTTTGTCCTGGAGAACGGTCAAGTCATCGCCGTAGATTTTGACCGCTAGCGAGCTTTTTAGTCCGGTCAAGGCCTCATCGACGGCGTCTTCCGCCGGTTGCGTGTAGTTGAAGATGATTCCGGGAAACGCGGTCAGTTTTTTGTTGATGGATTCGATCAACTTGTCCTTGGTATTAAGGTCGCCGCTCCAGGCTTTGTCCTTGTAGGGTTTTAGTCCAACGTAGAATTCGCAATTAAAGAAACCGGTAGGGTCGGTGCCATCGTCGGGTCGTCCCAACTCTGAGCCAACTATTGTGACTTGCGGATATGACATCAGGATTTTGCGTATCTGGGGAGCAATACTGCCCGCCTCTTCGAACGAGACCGTGTAGGGCAGGGTGGCCCGCACCCAAAGCGCACCCTCGTCCAGGTGGGGCATAAATTCTCCGCCGATAAAGGGAATCAGAATAAGCGTCAGGCCGAAAATCAAAGTCGCCAGGGCCATGGTCAGTTTGGGACGCGCCAGCGCCCAGTCCAATTGTTTTGCGTACTGGCCCTTCATCCACTCGTAGGCGCGGTTACGATGTTCACGGACCCCGCTCTTGAACCAGTAAAAGGACAGGACGGGAACCATGGTGAGCGTCAGGATCAGCGCGCCTATCAAGGCGAACGACATGGTCTCGGCCATGGGATGGAACAATTTTCCCGATGGCCCGCTGAGCGCGTAGATGGGCAGATAACCCGCCAGAATGACGGCTACCGAATAGAAAATTGGCCGGTCCACGTCCTTGGCCGCCGCGAGAATGACTTCGTTTAGCTTATAGCTCTGTCCTTCTCGTAGCGCGAGCTCACGGTAGATGTTTTCCACCATCACCACCGTGCCATTAATGATGATGCCGAAATCGATGGCGCCAATCGACAGCAGGTTGGCGGCGCCATCGTGGGCATGCAGCACGATGAAGGCAAACAGCAGGGACAGCGGAATCGTGAGCGCTACGATAATGGCCGCACGTAAATTGATCAGGAAGCAAATCAGGACAATCAGCACCAGGACCATGCCGCGGAGCAGGTTGTCTTCCACGGTATCGGTGGTCAGCTTCACCAGGTCGCTGCGATCGTAAAAGGGATGGATCTTAACGTCGGGCGGGAGGATTTGCTGGTTGAGTTTCTCGGTTTCGGCTTCTACGCGCTTAAGGACGTTTTGCGTCTGCTCGCCGCGCAGCATGAGAATGACGCCTTCCACCGCATCGTCATTTTTCTGGTAACCGAATTCGCCCAACCGCGGCGCATGTCCGATCACGACATCGCCAACATCCTTTACGCGAATAGGCGCGCCGTTGTTGCTGCCGAGAACGATGTTGCCAATGTCGTCCGTGTTGCGGACTAATCCAATGCCGCGCACGTAATAGAACTGGCCACCCTGCGAGTAAAATCCGCCGCCTGCGTTGGAGTTATTTGCGGTGAGGGCGGTGATGACTTGCGGCACGGTCAAGTGATATCCGTAGAGCCGGGCGGGATCGAGCAGCACCTGGTACTGCATCGTTGTGCCGCCAAATCCGGAGTCGTCGGCGACGCCGCGGACAGAACGATAGGCCCGCTCGACCACCCAATCTTCGATGACCTTCAGCTCCTGCGGACTACGGTCGGGACTTTCAAGCACATAGCGATAGACCAGGCCACTGGGGCTAAACAGCGGGGCCATGCTGGGTGTCACTCCCGAAGGCAGGCTGGCATCGGCAATGCGCTGAAAGACGATTTGCCGGGCGAAGTAATCGTCCGTATTGTCTTCAAATGTCAGTTTCACGTCCGAAAGCCCGTACAGCGAGATGGACCGCATCACCACCATGTGCGGCACGCCGTTCATCTGCAGTTCCAGCGGCAGGGTGACGAGGCGTTCCACTTCTTCCGCAGCATGGCCGGGCCATTGCGTGATGAGTTCAACTTGCGGCGGGGAAAGGTCAGGATAGGCATCCACCGGCATGCGCTGGAACGAGATGATGCCCGCGACCATCATGAAGCCGGTCAGCATCAACACCAGGAACCGTTGCCGCAGAGATGCTTGTACGATGCGATGGATCATTCAGATGTGGACGCCACCGTCCCTTTCACAGTTCCTGTTCCCATACGTGGCCACGCGACCCTAGCGCTGCAGCGAGTTCGCAAACTGCAGGAACAGGCTGCCGTTGCCGGCGACGCGATCTCCAGGTTTTAACCCGCTAGTCACTTGAGTCTGTCCATTCAGGCTGTCCCCAAGAGTTACCGTGCGCCTTCCGAACTGCTGCGGAGAAGACTCGACATAAACGAAGGGCTGGTTCTCGCTGTCGCGCAGAACGGCAGAATCCGGGAGTGCAATCGCATTTTGAATGGCGCCTGCATTCACCGTGGCCACCACATACATGTCCTTCTTTAACTTCTCTCCCGGGTTGCTGGTCTCAATGCGCGCCTGCAACGTGCGGGTGTTCGGATCCAGCGAAGCCGCCACATAGGAAATGCGCCCATGGAAAACGTCAGGGTACGAGTCGGCCTGGATGGTAACGAGGTCGCCCACCCGCACATTGGGCAAATCCTTTTGGTAAACATTCACCAGCACCCACACATTGCTGGTATCGGAAAGCAGGAAGCACTGTGTGGCTCCGGTCTGTATCAACTGACCCACGGCGACGTTCTGTTCGACCACCCGGCCGGCAATGGGCGCCCTTACCGGGACCTCGAACGTGGGCGGCGATTTCACCAGAGCATCCGGATTGGTGATTCCGAGCACCTTCAGTGCAGCCTCGGCGGCAGCCAAATCTCCGCCCGCCTGCACCTCGGCCGATTCTGCCTGCTCCAGATTCTGCTCGGCGATGGCATGGTGCTGGTAGAGGTCGCGCGCTCGCGCGGCTGCCTTCTGCGCGAGGCCGTACGCGTCTCTTGCCTTCAGGTAATTCGTGCGGAGTTGGGAAAAGTCGGGACTCGCCACGTACAGCATAGGCTTAGCCGGCGTCACCCTCTGCCCGGGAGCGACAACGATCCGGCTGACCGGCCCGCTGACCTGCGTAATCACCGGGGTCGTATGGAAGCTGTTGTAGGCAACGGAGCCGGTCAGCCGCAAGGTCCGTTTCAAGGTGGTCGGTTCAACCGTCAACACCTGGACATGCGACATCTGGTCCTGCGGAATGGTGAACAATTCGGCAGTGTTGGAATGGTTCGCGGAGTGATTCTGTCCGCCTGCATCAGGTCCGGCGCCATGACACCCGATACATCCCAGCAGGATCGCCGAGGCAACGGTCAACGCCGCCACGGCATGCCAGCGATCTTTGCACGTCTTCACGGAAGGTTCCTCGTTCCCACAGCTTCCTTCAACTGCTCCAGCGCGGTCATGTAGGAAGACAGTGCCTGGCGATAAGCCAACTGAGTGGCCCGGTAACTGCGTTCCGCATCGAGGAAGTCCAGCAGGCCAGCCGCGCCTCGCTTGTAAGCATACTCACTGATGTCACGCGAGTCCTGTGCCTGTTTCAAGTATCCCGAAGCATAAAGTTGTACCACTTCCTCGTTACTGCGGAGCGCTTCGTAGGCATCGCTAACATCCGACAGCACAAGGTCGCTACCCGACGCCTGCAACTCCTGGGCTTGGGTAAGCGCATAGCGCGTGCGCGCGATCTCGCCCTGATTCCGGTTGAAGATGGGCACGGCGAAATTTACGAAGAAGGAAGCGCTATTTTCGCCCGCAACGTGGGTGTAGTCGGCGGCGCCATTCACATCTTGTTTGCCATTGGCTTTCGCCAGCAAAATCTGGCTTTGCGCAGCGGTTACTCCCAATTCGGCAGCCCGATAATCCGGGCGGTCCTGTAACGCCCTCGTCTGCAAGTCCTCCAGCTTCGCCTTAACGGACACATACGACAAATCGCCGACCACATCATAATTGGCGGGAACTGCGTCATAGCCAAGCATTTCCCGCAAGGCAACCAGTGCCTGCACTCTGGCCAGGCGAGCGGAGGAGACGTCCGTCTGAAACTGCAACAGTTGCAGCTTGATCTTGAGGTAGTCACCTTCGCTGATGTAGCCCGATTGATACTGCGCCTGGGCAACATCAACCGTCTGCTGAAAGCTCTTCAGGTCTTGCTGGGCAAACTGCAGGGTCGATTCCGCCAATAGGACCGCGATGAATTGCTGCGCCACGTTAAATGTCAGGGTCCGCTCTGCATCCGTAGTCTGAGCGCGTGTAACGGCGGTCTGGTCCTGTGCCGCCTGCAAGCGGCGCTGCCGTTTGCGGCCCCGCTCAAACAGATATCCGATGCCAAGATCGAACTGCTGGTTCTGGTTAAGGTTGTCCGCACTGAAATTACTGGGATCAAAAATGGGAACGAACTGGGAATCAAATAGAAGCGTTGGATTGGGACGAAGGTTGGCGGTGATTTCCTGTGCCTGGTTCTGAAGAATTAACGTACGCGTGGCTTTGAGCGAGTGATTGTGCACCAGCGCCAAGTCAATCGCCTGATCAAGCGTGATCAGCGCTGGGGTTTGCGCCTCAACGGCGGGTACAAGCAGCAGCAACAGCGTGGTCGCGGCCAGAATGCTGATCCGGAAGTGCCATGGGCGCATAGAGGTCAAGCCAAAGTGCAACAGCCTTGGGGCGAGCTGGAACGATCAGGCGATTGAGCACGCCCCCAGGCGTTCATATCCGTGTCATCCTCCTGGAAATCAAAAGCTACCTTCGCGCGGCGAAACAGCGTCGACGGTCTTCCCTAAGAATGTAAACCACTTGGGCAGTAAACACATTGTAAATCGGGAAGTTGCAGGCAGACCAATGGCCCGAACTTTGATTGGACGAATGAGGTAAGGGAAAGACACTGGTTGGCCGCCACAACTGGGTCCGGCGAGGGTAGTTATCAGGCCGGAATTACAAGTGCGAGCGAAGCCCGAGCTGACCAGCCATGGGTTAAAAGGTGTACACCGATTTGGTCACACCGATCAGCACAGTTGACCCCGAAGCGTATAATCCCATTTCCCGTTGAAAGGATGCGCATGGACATTCAACAAATCCTTACTGACCTCAACCGCGAACGTGATCGTCTGGACCAAGCCATTGCTGCGCTGGAAAGTCTCAGTTCCAAACGTGCGAGCCGTCGGGGGCGTCCTCCCGGAGCGAAGCCAGCGAAATCAGCAGCCACCCGCAAGGCTGGCGGCATTACTGCTGCCGGACGCCGGCGGCTCTCCGAGATGATGAAGAAGCGCTGGGCCGAACGCAAGAAGAAGGCCGCCCCAAAGCGCCAGCCAATGAGCGCCGCCACGCGCAAGCGTCTCTCCGAAATGATGAAGAAAAGATGGTTGGAGAGAAAGGCTCAGACGGCCTAGCTCAAGGTTCGGAGGGAGAATCCTAGGACGGCGGCAAGCCGCCCACCCCCACCTCATCGCTGCAATGAGTTTTTCTCCGGCAAGCTCTGCTGAGATCGAGCGTCCGCCGCCAGGTGCGAGGGTTTGTCTTCAGAAGTTTGCCTGCGTTGTCGGCGTGCGACCGACAGGGCAGACGGCGCCCGCCGGAGCGTAGGACGCTTTGTTTTGCGCAAAGCACCAATTCACCTGCTGGTGCGAGAACTCGTTGACCACGCTGGTCGGCACATCCGCTTCTTTGACTTCCTTGAACTCGAAAGTCATGCTTCCGTCCGGCGCAACCGTGGCCAGCAGATAGCCATAAACATCGGTCATGGCAACCGAGGCAGCCGCATGGTCCTGCGGCAGGCGATAGCGCACGGCGCCGGCCGATCCCACGATCCATCCAGGCAACACGTCGCCGCTGGCATGGCAGGCCGTGGCATAAATGTTGTTCATCACGAAGTGCGAATGGCTCGCCAGCACGTACACGTTCTTCTTGGTGCTGTGCCGGAAGGCCATGAGCTCGGCATAGACAGTCCGCCCGCTGCTTTGCTGCTGCGCGGAGTCGTTCATGCTGTGCCCGGTGGACAAACTGTCGGGGAGTGCCGCGTGCATCCCCAGGACGACGGCGCGGATTGAGCTCTCCTTCGCGTCATGTGTCAAGACGCCCTTTAGCCACGTCACCTGGGCGGAGTCAAACTCCTCCGCAGAAGCATTGTCCATGTTAATGAAGTCAACGCCGCGTTCGGTCCAGTGATAGTACGTCTTCAGAAGGTGGTCGTTGGGATTGTCCGCCAGCCGCTGCCGCCGCAGCACAGGTTGGTTAAGCCAGTCGGCGAACTGCGCGACATACTGTTCCCTCGTCATGGGCGAAATCGTTTCGTGATTGCCCATCGCCAGGAAGACTGGCAAGTCTCCGAACGGTTTCAGTTGGTGCTGGATGAAGTCAGGCCAGGCAGCGGCGAGGTAATCGCTAATGGTGGAAGCCGGATGCGCGTGAAGGTAGTCCTCGTCGAAGGTATAGATGGCCCGATAGTCGCCAAGATGCCAATAGAAGGCCGCCCCATCGCGACGGACTCCTTGGGCGATCGCCGGCATCACGATGTCGCCACAGTTGCGCGAGTCGCCCGATACCGCGAATTTCCAGCTCGCTGCAGAGTTGGGCTGCTGTTGCGCTTCCAGTGATGCAGTCGCGCACAGGAGCAGAAGCAGAGCCAGGATCCAGATTCGGATTGAGAATTCTTGGCTGGTTTCCGGTCTCACGAGTGACATGCTTTCCCGGCAATCGAACATCTTTTCCCTCACAGTGCGCGGTCGTGTAACAGCATTTTGGCGCTTTCATACATTAACTGATTGCCATGTTCTTCGGCGAAGAATTCCTCTCACGATCTTGCATTGATATTCAGGTGCTAACGAGATAAGCTGTGCCATCTCATTCCTGTGCTGCGCCTATTGGAGAATCTATGCCATCTGGATTTCGCCGGATTGTTCGATCATTGCTCGCGGTCTGTGTTCTGTTGAGCTCCGCCATCTTCCTATTCGCAAAGCAAGATGCAGCTAAGCCTGACGGAGCTCGCCTGAAACCGGCCTATCGCTTCGAGCGCAATCATTGGGTGTACGTTCATCTCGAAGGCTCCCCTGCCGACATCGGATATCAGCACGGTTACCTGCTGGCGTCCGAGATCGCAGATGGTGTTAACGCCGTTCGCGCGGTGACCACGCACAACACCAAGCGCGATTGGAATTTCTATCGCACCACCGCACAGACGGTGCTGTGGAAGCATATTGACGCGGAGTATCAACAGGAATTGCAAGGCATCGTGGATGGCCTGCACGCCCATGGCGTAAACCTGGATCTGTGGGACGTGGTGGCTTTGAACGCCATGGAAGAACTTCCTGACTACTACGTTCCCTGGCTTAACAAACAGGAAAAGCGGGCTGATGCGCCAGTCTTGAAGGCGCCGGGAAACTGCAGTGCGTTGGTTGCGACGGGATCGATGACCCGGGACCACAAGCCGGTCATTGCCCACAGCAACTGGACCGACATCGCCACCGGTAGCCGCTGGACCGTCATCTTCGACATCGTTCCCACCCGCGGTTACCACATGTTGACCGATGGTTTCCCGGGGGTGATCGTAAGCGACGATGACTTCGGCATCAATTCCGCCGGACTCATGGTCACGGAGACCACTATCACCGGCTACGCTTTGTTCGATCCCAACGGTGTGCCTGAGTTTGTGCGGGCACGCCGGGCGATGCAGTATGCCAGCTCGATCGACGAGTATGTGAGGATTATGCTCGACCACAACAATGGCGGATACGCGAACGACTGGCTGCTGGCCGACAACAAGACCGGTGAGATTGCGCGCTTTGAGATCGGCCTGAACATGCATCGCGTATGGCGGACCAAGGACGGCTACTTTGTCGGCTCAAACTTTCCCAGCGACCCTGATTTCATCAAGAAAGAAACCGATTTCGATCCCACCAACATGGGCAGCTCAATGAATGCCCGTCACAAGCGCTGGGAGGAACTGATGGCGCAGACTAAGGGACAGATCGATATCGAGATGGCGAAGAAATTTCTCGCCGACCACTGGGACAGCTTCGAAGGCAAGGAAGACCGCGATGAGCGCTCCCTTTGCGGCCACATGGCTAACTCGCCACGGGGCGCGCCCGAGTGGCAGCGGCCACCGTATTCTCCCGACGGCGCGGTGACGGCCCAGGCCGCTGACAGCACCATGGCGAAGAACATGAGCCTGCAAGCGCGCGCCGGTTATCCCTGCGGAGAGGATTTCATCGCTGACAAATTCCTGAAGGAGCACCCCGAATTTGAATGGCAGCGGCCCGTCTTGCCGGACATGAAGGGCAATCCCTGGGCTGAGTTCAAAGCCGGGGAGAAACCATGATTTCCATCGTGGCTGGTGGACGCACGGGGGCTGGCGCGCGGCTTGAGGTCGATTGACGTCATACAATTTTGCGACTTGCGTGTTGTAACAAGCATCTACTCAATCGATTGGATGGGCTGACCGCCCCCGGTCTTGAGGAGGATGCCCATGTTTCGCAAACTCTTTTCTACTTCGAATGACTTTGTACTTACCATCGTGCGCCTGGTCCTCGGCGTGACCTTCTTCATGCACGGCGCGCAAAAGATGCTGGGCTGGTTCGGAGGGTATGGTTTCCACGCCACGATGGGGACGTTTACCCATTACTTGGGAATTCCGGCGCCGCTGGCGTTCCTGGCAATTTGCGCCGAATTCTTCGGTGGTCTCGGACTTCTGGTTGGTCTGCTCAGCCGTGTCGCAGCGCTGGGCATCATCGTCAACATGCTGGTCGCCATCGCAACCGTCCACCACGTAAATGGCTTCTTCATGAACTGGACCGGCCAGCAAAAAGGCGAGGGATTTGAATTCCATCTCCTGGCGATAGCGCTCGCAATCGTCGTGTTGATCAAAGGTTCGGGCGCTGTTTCCATCGATCGCGCAATAGCCAGCGAATAGCGCCCGGCCGTCAGCCAGGGTCCACATTCAGAGAGAGTGCTATCTCGGCGATGGACGGTACGGCAGCACGACTTTCACGATACAACCCCGTGTGTCGCGGCGATTGGCCAGTTCGATGGAACCGCCGTGGGCCTCGGCAATCTGCTGCGACAGGATCAAGCCGATCCCAGAACCGCCCGGCTTGGTGGTGTAGAACGGAACAAAAGCGTTGCTGGGATTAAGCAGGCCAATACCGTTGTCTTCCACGATCAGCGCCAACTTGCGATCGTACTGTTCCCATCGCATGGAGACCTTGGGAATTGCCGGTTCTGAACCTGTATTAGGGGACTGTGCCTGCTCCAGTGCGGCATCGACAGCATTGCGCACCAGGTTGATCAGCATCTGTTCAATGAGGTCGGGATCGACCATCAAGACACGCTCGGGGCCGGGCGCGATCTCGACGTTAAGACGAGTTTCCAGGACGGCAACGCGCTCCAGGAGTGGCCGCAACTCCACCGATTGCAGGGTGGGCGAAGGCATCTGCGCCAGCCTTCGATAAGACTGCAGAAAGCGGTGCAGGGAAGCGGTGCGGGATTCGATGATGTTGAGACCGCGTTGAAAATCCGCGTTCTGCTCTTCCGGCAATTGCGGCAGCGGCAGACGCGAAGCCAGGCTCCCCGCAATCGAAATGATCGGCGCCAGCGAGTTGTTAAGCTCGTGCCCCAAAACGCGGATCAAGCGCTGCCATGCGCTGCGCTCTTCTTCGCGCAGGGCGCGGCTCACGTCGGCAAGCACGATCAGTTTGTGCGGCACGCCGTTTTGGCGAAAGGAACTCTGGCGCACCATCCAGCGCGCGTTGGGAGTGGAGTAGGGAAGTGCGACCAGCGCCTCGTTTCTGGCTTCGAAGCAAGCATTGAGTTCGAGTTCCGCGGCAGTCTTCCCCAGCAGCCGAGCCGATGGCTGTTGCAATAGCCGCTCGCCGGCCGCGTTCACCAGCCGCAGGATGTGATCGGGATCGAAGGTGAACAGGGGAGCGTCGATCTCATCGACCACTCGTCGCAGCAATGCGGTGGCTTCAATCGTCTGAATGCGCTGCTCGGTCAGGATGTCGGCAAGCGCATTGATTTCGAGCGCCAGCTCGCCGAGCGCATCGTTGGCTACCGCCCCTCGTGCACGAAAAGAATAGTCCTCTTCACGCAATGCACCCACCACGTTGGTCAAAGTTTGCAGCGGCCGCACGATCTGCTCGAGCAAGGCCAACGTCAGCACCAGCCAAAGGAAAAACTCAAGCGCCGTCAGCGCTATTTTTACGTCGCGCGTCCAGGGCTGGGTCCAGATGAGGATGGTGCCGAAGGCAATACCGGGAAGGGCCGCCAGTACGGCGAACAAAGCGATACGCTTTTCGAAGAGTAGCCTCGATCGTCGAGAGCGAGCGCGGGGAGTTCGGGCTGCGGACTTTGAGTCGCCGCCTGAACTAGAGTCCATACCGCTCCATCCGGCGGTAGAGAGCGCCACGGCTCAAGCCCAGGGCTTCAGCCGCCTGACTGACGTTGCCGTGGAACCGCTGCAGCGCTTTGCGAACCAGGATGCCCTCGACTTCTTCGATGCTGAGTTCTTCCAGGTTCTGCCCCTGTGGGCGTTGCACATTCAGCCCCAGGTCCGAGACTTGAATCTCACCGGTGTGGCACATCAGCACCGCGCGTTCCAAAGTGTGTTCCAGTTCGCGGACATTGCCCGGCCACGCATATTGCATCATGGTCTGAAGAGTGGGTGCTGCAAAGCCGGCCACCGGCGCGCGATAGCGTGTCGCATACCGCGACAGGAAATGCGCCGCCAGCGCTGCAATATCTTCGCGGCGTTCGCGCAAGGCAGGGATGTGGATCTCAACCGTATTTAGGCGGAAGAGCAAGTCCTCCCTAAACTGGCCTGCGGCAATAGCAGTTTGCAGATCGATGTTCGTCGCTGAGATGACACGCACGTTGATCCGCTTGGTTCGGGAGGAGCCGACGCGCTCGATCTCGCCCGTCTCCAGCACGCGCAGCAGTTTGGCCTGCTGCCGCATGGGAACGTTTCCAATCTCATCGAGAAAGATGGTGCCATTGTCGGCCAGTTCAAAACGTCCGATGCGGTCGGCACGCGCGTCGGTGAATGCACCTTTCACATGGCCGAACAACTCGCTTTCGAAGGTGCCCTCGGGCAGCGCGCCAGTGTTGACGGCGACCAGAGGCATCGAAGCCCGCGCCGACAACGCGTGCAGCGTCTGGGCTACGACCTCTTTGCCCGTGCCATGTTCGCCGGTGACCAGCACATTGGCGTCGGAGGGCCCAATGCGCGCAATCGTCTGCAAGACCGGCTGCATGGAAGGTGCGGCGGCGATGAACTGGGGACGCCCTTCGGCGCGCAGTAGTTTCGCTTCGGCCTCCAGGCGCTGGGTGCGTTGCAGGGCGCGATGCAGTTCGACCTGGGTCCGCAGGATGGCCAACAGGCGCTCGTTCTCCCACGGCTTCTGAATGAAATCGCGCGCGCCGCGGCGCATAGCCTCGACAGCCAGTCCAACGTTGCCCCAGGCCGTCATCACGATCACCGGGATGCTGCTATCGAAGGCCACGATCTCGGAGAGCAGGTCCAGCCCTTCCTGACCTGAGGTGGTATCGCGGGTGTAGTTCAAATCGATCAGCACGGCATCGTAGAAGTCGCTGGCGAGAGCCTCCCGCACCGCTGCCGGCGACTTCGCGGTATCAACTTCAAAGCCCTCGGGACGCAGCAGCAGTTCGATCGCTTCGAGAATGTGCGGATTGATCATCGGCCGCAAGAATGCGGCCCGCTTTTTGCCGATCACGTGTAGCGGGTGCGGAGTCTTGAACCATCTCCGCAGGGCCTTGGCTTTGCGTCTTGGGCAACGTGCTCTCCGTCAGGGCGCAGTGCCGTTCACCGCATCCTGGATCTGAATGCCATTATCTTCCAGAGTGGTTCCGGTGGCCCGTTCCAGTTCGAGCTTGGACTTCTGGTAGGCCGTGGTGGCATTTACCAGGTCAAGTTCGGCGACGGCGAGGTCGCGCTGCGCGGTCAAGGTCTGGAAGCTTGATCCTGCGCCCAGCGTTTGCTCTTTCTGCATGATGGTAAACGTCTTGTCCGCCAGATCGCGCGCTTTTTTCGCCGCTTGCACCCGGGCCCGGCCCTGCTCAAGAGCATATTGCGCGTTGCGCACTTCGATGCGAATTTGTTTCTTCAATTGCTGCAGGCGCAACTCGGACTGACGGTACTCCAACTCCGAACGATATTGGTCGGCCTTGGCAACTCGATTACGGATGGGGAGGGTCAGGTTAAGGCCCACAAAATAATCCGGCGCCGAATTGTTGAACGCGTCGCCGAAAGCTCCCCCGAAACAGCAAGGTGCAGTCGTGGTGTTGGGAGTCAGATAGTAAGCCGGATTCAATTCTCCAGCCAAGCCCGTGCCCCCGTAGAAGCCCACCAGGGCAAGCGTTGGCAGCAACGCGTTCTTGGCTGCTTGGCGGCTGATCTGGCGATTCTGCAGATCAATCTGCGACTCCGAAAGCTCTGGGCGGTCTTGCAACGCCTTCGCGATCAGTTCTTGGGTCGATTTGCCGGGAACCGTATCCGTCGGTTCCAGCCGGTCTGTAGGAACTACCGGCATCGATTCCAGCACGGGATCGTCGAGGTTCTTGGTGAGCGCATTCTTGATCAACGATTCCTGCAACTGCAGATTTGTCTTGGCGACGGTCAGGTCCTGATCACGCTTGGATACCTCGGCTTCGGCGCGCATGACATCCATGGCGGGAATCGCCTCTAGTTGTAGCTGCTTCTGGGTGTTTCCCAAACTCTGCTGGGCAAATGCGAACGACTGCTGGTTCACCCGCTCTTCTTCGTAGGCGCTCACCAGGTCCCAATAGATATTGGCAATCTGGGTGACGGTTGCGATCACCTGGTTCTTGAAGGCGATATCGGAGATCCTCTTGTTGTTGCGCGCGATGCGCAAGAAGCGCAGGTTAGGGCCGGTCCCAAATCCCGCCAGAAGTTGTTGCGTGAATTGTGCGCGGTAATAGGTTCCCAGTTGCGGGCTCAGGCTGCTGAAAATACTGTTCGTGGCTTGCCGGTTGTTGTCCACCTCAAACAAGAAGGTCGTACCGGTGGGAAACGATTGTATGTAATTGACGTTCACCTGCGCGGTGTTTAATTGCAGTTGGGGAACGCCGTAGATCTGCAGGTTGGCAAGCGGTGTGGTTTGATGTTCCAGCCCGCTTATGCGCGGTGACCGTTGGGTCATACGACTGCACCGGAGTTCCAGCGCCCAGGGTGGACTGCACCAGACCGGCAGCGCCGGCACCCGCGCCGCCCGCGCCTCCGGTGGTGCCACCAGCTCCCGCGCCCGGTGCGCCCGTTCCGAAGCCACCCACACCCCCGCCCGGCGTGCCTCCCACGACACCGGTGTTGACGCCGCGGAAGGAAGCGCCCGCCTTCGTCCTCTGTATGTCCGTGTCGGCGATGGGCAGGTTATAGCGGGCGATGGCCAGATCGAGATTATTTTCCAGCGCCAGCGCGATCGCGTCCTGCAACGAGATATACAGCTTGCCATCGCGGATCAGACGGTCAATGCGCGACGAGTTTCGCAAATTCGGTTCGGGTACCTGGCTCGGCGCATACGCGTCGAACGGGTTATGCGAATGGGGAATCGCCAGGCGAGCGGGAGTATGTATGGAAAGCTGTGCCGGCGCCGCCGAATTGGATGGCTGCGGAGTCGGCGCATTCGGCATCTGCTCAGGGGCCGAACCAGCCGGCGCTTGGGTCTGCGCTTGAGCGCCAACCAGCAAACCACAGACAAAAAGCGCCAGAATCGGTGATTTAAAGAGACGCTGCATCATGAACGCACCGCCTCTCCGCTCGGCGCGAGCGCCGGATTCGAGGTGTCGCCCGCCAGCCATCCGTCGCGCATTTGGATGGTACGGGTCCCATACGACGCGTTGACCTCGGAGTGCGTGACTTGCACGATGGTGGTTCCTTCGCGATTCAGTTGGGTGAACAGCTCCATGATTTCCTTGGCCTGGCTGGAATGCAGATTGCCGGTAGGTTCGTCGGCCAGCAACAGCGCCGGTTTGTGAATGACCGCCCGGGCAATGCCCACCAACTGCTGCTGCCCGCCGGATAGCTGATTGGGATACAGGTCCTTCTTGGCGACGATCTGAAAATGGTCGAGCGTTTCGGCCACCATGCCTTGTCTCTGACTGCGTGGGATGTCCTTGTACGACAGAGGAAGATCGATGTTTTCCTGCACTGTCAGGTCGTCGAGCAGGTGGTAACTCTGAAAGACCATTCCGATATTGCGCTTGGCCAGTTCGGCGCGCTCTTTGCGCTTCATTGCGTGCACGGCGCCCTCACGAAACCAGTACTCGCCCGCCCATTGATCGTCGAGCAGAGCCAGCACGTTCAGCAGCGATGATTTACCCGCTCCCGACGGTCCCATAACGGTGACAAATTCCCCTTCGCGGATCGTGAGGTCAACCCGGCGCAATACCCAGGTCTGTCCTGCGCCGGTTTTGTAGCTGCGTTCGACGTTGTTGAGTTGGATCATGATGGTTAGCAATTAGCACCTAGCGATCCGAGCGCAGGTTCTCGATTCGGCATTTCCTAAACACTAACTGCTAGTTGCTCACTGCGTCTCCTGCATCAGCCTGCGCAGCTCTTCCTCGGCCACAACCTTGCCGTCAAACAAGTGGATTTCGCGCTCCGCATGCGCGGCGAAACGAGGATCGTGAGTCACCATGCAAATGGTGGCGCCTTCACGATGGAGCTTTTGCAGCAACTCCATCACTGCTTCGCCATTGCGCGAGTCCAGGTTTCCGGTAGGCTCGTCCGCCAGCAGGATGGAAGGCGAACCGGCCAGCGCTCTTGCCACCGCGACCCGCTGCTGCTGGCCGCCAGACAACTGTGAGGGATAATGTCGCAGCCGGTGGGCCATGCCGACGCGTTCCAGCGATTCCACCACCCGGCGTTTGCGCTCGGCCGCGGGCATGCCGTCGCGATAGGTCAGCGGCAGCTCGACGTTCTCGTACACC
This sequence comes from uncultured Acidobacteriaceae bacterium, assembly GCA_963710585.1. GTDB lineage: Bacteria > Acidobacteriota > Terriglobia > Terriglobales > Acidobacteriaceae > Bog-257. The sequence continues at coordinate 146,941 of CAVQAM010000005.1, forward strand.
GTGAGATCGCCGATGAGGTTAAAGCTCTGGAAGATGAATCCGATTTCGCGATTGCGAATGCGCGACCGATCGGCGAAATCCAGGTTCGCGACCGGCTGTCCGTTGAGTTTGTAGTCGCCGGCAGTCGGTGTGTCGAGCAGCCCGATGATGGAAAGCAAGGTGGACTTGCCGCAGCCCGAAGGCCCGGACATGGCGACATACTCGCCTTTGCGCACCATGAGATGAACCCCAGCCAGGGCGTGGGTTTCGACTTCATCGGTGTAAAAAACCTTGGTGAGATTTTCAATCTCAATTAGCGGGGTTGCTGCATCGCTCATGTTGTTTTCCTTTGATCGCTATTCGCGGGTCGCTCTTCGCTGTTCGCTACTCGCTCTTCGCTATTCGCTCTTGGCTATTCGCGTTGCCATTAGACCCTCGCATTGTCCCTGCGTTGCAGGCGGGCCCTCATTTCAATCCGAAAGCGAAAAGCGAATCGCGAAAAGCGGCTCTCCTACTCCAGCCGCACCCGGTCGGTGTTGTCCCACCGCGACATATCGGAAAGAATGACGGTATCGCCCTCGCGGAGTCCGGAGTTGATTTGAATCAGGTTTACCGAAGCGCGTCCGGTCTTCACCTGCACACGCGTCGCTCCCTTGCCGTCGGGATCAAGCTTGAACATGGAAACCGTACTGGTTTCCTGGCCGAAGGCCGGGCGTCCCACGTAGAGCACGTTCTCCAGCCGTTCCAGGTCAATCGTGCCATCCACACTCAGATCGGGGCGTGCGCCTTTGGGTAATTCGCCAGTCAACTTCACATCAACCGTTACGGTTCCGTTCTGCACGCCGGGATCGACGCGGCTTACTTCACCGGGTATCACGCCGTTGTGCGTGTCCACCGATGCGGGCTCGCCGATCTGGACATCGCGTGCCTGCGTCTCCGGAATCTTCAGCTCCGCCATCAGATGATTCGGTTGCACAATCCTTGCCAACTCGGCTCCGGGGAGCACGTGCTGGCCGACCTGCAACGGCAAATCCACCAGGACGCCCGCAACCCCGGCTTGTACTTTCAGACGCTGCAACTGCGTCTGCTTGAGATCGGCCAGAGCGCGCATCTGTTCCACCTTGGCTTGTTGCACGGCCAACTGGGAGGCGATGGCCTTCGCGTTGATCTGCAAACGCTGGTCCTCAATGTCGTTGCGTGTGACCAGTTCCTGCGCCTTGCCCGCGGAAGCCTTGGCGGCCAAGCCGGAAATCACGCCGAGATCATAGAGCGCTTTATCGGTTTGCGCCTGACGCTGGGCCTCGGCGTAATCGGCATTGACCGTGGCGGCCCCGGCTTTTTGCGTCATCAGGTCGCTTTCGAGCTTCACCTTCAGGCTCTGGTACTCGGCTTCGGCGGCCTTCACCTGTAACTGTGCGTCCAGCGCCTCCTGTTCGAGTTGAGGATTACTCATCTCCACCAGGATGGTGTTGGGCTCGACCAGCGATCCGGGAAGTTTGACGATGCGGATGACCGTCGCTTCGGTCTCGGCGGGAATTTGCCGGACATCCTCATGACTCGGAATCAGCGTGCCCAGACCGCGCACTTGACGGAGCATGGACCCCCGCTTCACCGTGTCGGTCCAAATGGTGCTGCGATCGACGGTTGGGGCCGCCGGCTTCAATCGCGAGACGCCGACGGTGACAGCGATCAAAATCACAACCGCGATACTGGCCCACAGGATCTGCCGGCGGCGCTTTTGACGCTTCAATTCAGGACGGGCGATATCCATTACGCCTTCGTAAATGCAACTGGAGAACCAATTTCAGTCGGTATTAGTTCTCGCGTTCTCAGACAGTTAAGTGAGGGGAGCGTTTTCTGGGGTGATGCCTGTGTCCCCACACGGATTGTAATGTCCAGTTTCGGACAGTACAAGATAAACCCATTGCCGACGAACGGGGGCGACTCTTCGAGCTTGAAAGAATCGGCCCATTCAAGAAGCACAAGGACGCCAATTGATCTCGACGCCATCCAGTCCACTGTCATAATCTCAGTTCCAAGTTCCTAAGCTTGGTCGCGTTGGCTTATGACTGCAACTAGTATTGCGGTTTCAACTGAGGTGGCGAAGGCGTCAGAAACGTCGGCGCGGCTGGTCTCGCTGGACGTCTTTCGCGGCGCCACCATCGCAGCCATGATCCTGGTCAACAACCCTGGAAATGGTGCTTCCTATTGGCCGCTTCGGCACGCGAAATGGAACGGGTGGACCCCAACCGACCTGATCTTTCCCTTTTTCCTCTTCATTGTCGGCGTCTCGCTCGTGCTTTCCTTCCGATCGAGACTGAGACGCGGAGATTCCACTCGATCGCTGGTCTGGCACGCGTTCAAACGCAGCCTGACGATCTTCGCTCTCGGACTGCTGTTGAACGGGCTCCCCTCGTTCCATCTCGCGACATGGAGAATCCCCGGCGTTCTGCAACGCATTGCACTCGCCTACTTCGCCGCCGCGATGATTACGCTTTACTGCAAAACCTATGCCCGCGCGCTATGGATTGCAGCCCTCTTGGCGGGCTACTGGCTGCTGATGCGATACGTGCCGGTGCCCGGATACGGAGTGCCTGGTCGCGACGTGCCCTTTCTTCACCCGCACGCCAACCTCGCGGCGTACCTCGACCGCAGGCTCATGATGGGCCATCTGTACGAAGGAACGCGCGATCCCGAGGGCCTGTTCAGTACCTTGCCGGCGATTGCTACCACGCTGTGCGGCGTTCTGACCGGGGAGTGGCTGGGCTCGAATCACACTCGATTGCAAAAGATGGCGAGAATGTTTGCGGCGGGTGCGACTGCGCTGGTTGCCGGAGAAGTTTGGAGCGGGTGGTTTCCCATCAACAAAAATCTCTGGACCAGCTCGTATGTGCTATTCACGGCCGGATGCGCGCTGATTTGCCTGGCGATCTGTTATTGGATCACAGATATACGGCAGCATCGCGGCTGGTGGACCACACCGCTTGTCATCTTCGGCACAAATGCCATTGCCGCATACGTATTGTCAGAGCTGATTGGAATACCGTTCCGTTGGCAGGACTACATTTTCCAGCATGGCTTCGCGCGTGGGTTTTCTCCGGCCATGGTATCGCTACTGTATTCGCTGACCATAGTCGGGCTATGTTTTCTGCCTATCTGGTGGATGTATCGCAGAAGAATTTTCCTCAAAGTCTGATGGCTGCAGTCCTTGCGCGATTCCGAAGCTTGCTGCTAGCAGCCAACTAGACTTCGCTTCGCATCAGGTGCGCGGCATTGACGGCCTTTGCCCGCTGACCTAATATCCGGAGCAATGGCAATTCAAGCTCCCAGCAGCGGCCAAGTATTGGGCCACTATCGGCTGATCGAGCAGATCGGCGCCGGGGGCATGGGCGTGGTTTTTCGCGCCCATGATGAGCAACTGCAGCGCGACGTCGCGGTCAAGATCCTGCCCGCGGGATTGTTTGCCGACGATGCTACCCGCAGACAGTTTCGCACTGAGGCGCTGGCGGTTGGCAAGCTGACTCATTCCAACATTGCCATGGCCTTCGACTTCGGGGAGGAACGTGGCATTGATTATCTGGTCACGGAATACATTCCCGGTGTCAATCTGGACGAGATGCTCGGCCAGCAGGCGCTTCCGCAAAAGACAGCCCTGGAATTGGGCATACAACTCGCGAGGGGATTGGAAGCCGCGCACCGTGAGCATGTCATCCATCGCGACCTCAAGCCGGGAAATCTTCGAGTCAACCCCGACGGCCAGTTGAAAATTCTCGACTTTGGCCTGGCCAAGCTGGTTGAACCCATAGAACTGGCTGAGACGGCCAACCTCAACACCAGTCTCTCGGTCACTGGAACGCTGCCCTACATGGCGCCCGAGCTGTTGCGGGCTGAGCCTGCCGATGCCCGCTCCGACATCTGGGCAGCCGGCACGGTGCTTTATGAAATGGCAACAGGTAAGCGTGCCTTTCCCGACCGTCAGGCGTCGCTGTTGATCGACGCCATTCTGCATTACGATCCGGTGCGGCCTTGCCTGATCAATCCTGAGGTTTCGGCCGCTTTAGAAATGGTGATCCTGAAAGCATTGGACAGGGACCCCGCTCTGCGCTATCAGACGGCGCGGGAGTTGCGGGCCGACCTTACCCGGATCCTCTCCGGCGATGAGCTGGCCACGGAAACCGTTCGTCGCACCAAGGTCTTCGAGGTCCAGCGCAAGGCCCGCAATCGCAAGGCTGCATTGATTCTGGGCGCGGTATTGCTGGCAGGAATCGCGGCGGGATATGGCTTCAAGCGCTGGGGGCCGCAACCGGCCTCGGCCCAGCAGCGGATCATGGCCGTGTTGCCCTTCGACACGGTCGGTCAGGACCCCGCCACGGGTGCTCTCGGTCTGGGCCTGACCGAAACCCTGACCGCCAAGCTGGTCCAGGCCAGCAACGCGGATGCCATCCAGATAGTCTCACCGCTCGATCTGCGCGACCAGGGAGTCAAGACCGCGGAAGACGCCCGTCGCGAGTTTGGCACCGACTTCGTTCTGGAGGGCAGCCTGCAGCGCTCTGGGCAGACCATTCGCATCGACTGCTACCTGGTGGATTCCAAGACACACCGGCAAATTGCCGCACGCAGCATTACGGTGGCTGCCGACGATGTTTTTGGACTGCAAGACCGGGTGGTGAGCGAGACCCTGGACATGCTGCCGGCGCAAATCCAACCGGAGCAACGCCGCAAGCTGAACGCCACTCAGGATACGCAGCCCGCGGCCTACGAAGCGTACATACAGGGTCGCGGCTATTTGCAGGAATATGAGAAGCCGGAGAACGTGGAGAGTGCTATCGCGGCCTTCAAGCAGGCGCTGAAGATCGACCCAAACTATGGGCTGGCGTACGCTGGACTGGGAAACGCCTATTGGACTGGTTACCAGCAATTCAATAAGGGTAAGGAGTGGATCGACAACGCTTCACGGAATTGTGAGAAGTCCTTGTCCCTGAACCCGGAGTTGCTGGAGGGACATGTCTGCCTGGGCAATGTGCTCAATGGGACGGGGAAGTATGACCAAGCCGTGCAGGAGTTCCAGCGCGCGGTGGCTTCCAATTCCGGCAGCGAGGAAGCCCTGCACGGCCTGGCGCTCGCCTATACCAATGTCGGCAACTTCGCGTCGGCCGAATCAACCTACAAGAAGGCCATCGATCTACGTCCCAACTACTGGGGCGTGTATAGCTGGCTGGGACTGTTCTACTATTACCAGGCGCGCTATGCCGATGCCGCCGCCATGTTCCTTAAGGCGACCGAACTCGCGCCAGACAACTATAACGGATATCTCACCCTGGGCGGCATTTACGTCACGGAAGGCCGTTATCAGGACGCGATCGACGCCTTCAAACGCTCGATTGATCTGCGTCCCAGCCCGGACGCCTGCAACAATCTCGGCTATGCGTATATCTTGATGCACCGCTTCCCGGAGGCCATCGCAGTGCTGGAACAAGCCCTGAAACTGGACAACACCTATTGGCAGATTTGGGGAAATCTAGGGGATGCGCTTTACTGGAGTCCGGAGCAGCGGCCACAAGCGCCGGCGAAGTATCGCCAGGCGATCTCAATCGGACTTACCAAGCTTCAGGTGAATCCGCGGGACGCCGAACTTCTGGCTTATGTGGCAAACTATTTCGCCATGCTGGATGACCGCCCGGCTGCGTTTAGCTATTTGCAAAGGGCGCTGCAAACTACTCCCGTCAAGGGTGAAGTGTTGTTTCGGGCGGCCATTGTTTACAACCACTTCAACCAGACCGATCAGGCCCTCGCGTACTTGAAGAAGGCTGTCGACATCGGCTACTCGCGCGCCATTGTCAGGGATACGCCCGACTTTCAGGCTCTGCAACAGAACCAGCAGTTCCAGTCGCTAGCCCGAAATCCCTGACCGTCCACTCATTACTTCATGATCAAGCCGCCATTTCCCACGACGCACGAGTTGCCGCCAATTGTGATCGAGGTGTAGGTCCAACTGCCAGGCTGCGTGCCCGAATTCGTGGGCCCTGTACACATCGACCCTGAACTGGTAGGGAAGGTGCAATCTTTAAATGGGCAACCAGCAGGAAGTTGTACCGTAACGGGCGTGGTCGAGTTCGGGCCGGTCCAGCAGACGCCGTCCTGACCGAACTGAACGTTACCAGTGGCGCCATTCTGAAGACAGCTGTTATTAGGGGCGGTAAGCTGGATAGACGTTACCCCAGTTATCCCCTTTGGCCTGCAACCCGAAAAAACGACCACAAGAGACAAAGCAAGAACGACGGCGAAACGACCCCGGTGCAGAGACATTCAATCCTCCTCCACAGAGCGAAATCGTCGGCTGGGGCACACGCGGACGATGCCTGATTAATCCGGCTACTACTTCATGATGAGCCCCAGGCTACCCGGATTTGAACACGTCCGACTATTGATGGTGAGACTACTGTAGGTGTAAACCCTGTTGGCCGTGCCGTTGAATGCACCCGCGCTGGTAGCCGCCCCGTTAGGGCTGCTAACAACTGCAGAAGCGAACGGAGTTGAGGTGGCCGGGAACACCACAGCAAATTGGCTGAGGGCCACTGCCCCGCCTTGATAAGTGACGTTCTGGCCTGACGCTACCTGAACGTTACCCGTGGAGCCGTTCTGCTGGCAGGTGTTGTCAGGAGCGGCGGCGATACTCAGGTTTATGTACAGCGTAGCGGTCTGACCTACACCCCCACCCCCCTTTTCCGCCTTATTGCAAGCCGGCAGAAATAGGCAAGAGCAAACCGCCAAAGCTATTCCTAACTGCATGTACCGCGAAGTCATGGCAGGTTCCTTTCTTATGCGTGTGCAACACTAACACGCTGGGACTTGCTGTCAAGCTAAACTATGGCAAGTATTCTGTCAGCGTGGGCGGTGCCACTTTTGGGACAGTAAACCTTCCCACCTAAGGGCCAGCGGAATGGTCTTGTTGAGGAGTGCGCTTTCACCGGCGGCGAAAACCGTTTCGCCACTCGCCGGTGATTGCCCGCCCGTGTTTCTCGTTGTTGTTTTCATGCTGCTCTGCCAATAATCTACGCATGACTCGCGTAGATTAAGACGTTATTCTACGCATTGAGGCAGGCTCCTAACCCCCGCCCCTACCCTCTCCAGAACAGCAAGGGCTTTCATTCAATTGGCCGACCGCCGCCCGCGTTCACTGGCCGTTCAGCTCCCCCTTGAGATCCAGGTTCTTGATGAGCCGGTGCAGGTAGTTGGGATGAAGCCCCAGCAGCTTGGCAGCCTCAGTGTAATTTCCCTTGGTTTGCGCGACCGCATCTATAATCAACTGTTTCTTGAGCTGGTTGATCCTGTCGTGATACTTGACGCCGCTGCGCTCCACCGGCTGCACTTCCAGCAGGGCGGCGGGTAAATCATCGGGGAGAATTTCATCCGTCAGACCCAACACCATGGCGTGTTCCATGGCATTCTCCAGCTCGCGCACATTTCCCGGCCAGCTATAGGCCATGAGCAACGCCCGCGCCTCCGGGGAAATGCCTTTGAGCGGTCGCTTGCATTTCTCCGCGTACCTGGCGGCGAAGTAAATGGCCAGCAGTGGAATGTCATCCGGACGTTCCCGCAAAGGAGGGACCACCATCGAGACCACGTTCAGGCGGTAATAGAGGTCCTGGCGGAACTCGCGGTCCTGGATGGCCTGTTCCAGGTCTTTGTTGGTTGCCGTCAGCACCCGCGCATCGAACTTCAGGCTGCGGGTGCTTCCTACGCGCTCGAATTCGCGCTGTTGCAGAACTCGCAGCAGCTTGGCTTGCAGCGGAGGGGGAAGTTCGCCGATTTCGTCGAGAAAAACGGTGCCGCCCTCGGCCATTTCCAGCTTGCCTTTCTTGGTCGCAATCGCGCCCGTGAAGGCGCCCTTCTCGTGGCCGAATAATTCGCTTTCCAGCAGGGCTTCGGGAATGGCGGCGCAGTTGATGGCGACGAACGGTTTGCCGGCGCGCGGACTGTTGTGATGGATGGCGCGCGCCACCAGTTCCTTGCCCGTACCGCTTTCCCCGCGAATCAAAATGGCGGAATCGCCGCCGGCCACCCGGGCGATAAACTCCTGCACCTTTCGCATGGAATCGCTTTCGCCCACGATGACGCCGCCCAGGTCCAACTCCGTTTGCAGCCGGCGATTTTCGTTACGCAGGCTCTCCCAGGCAAGAACGTTTTCTAGAGTGACGGCAGCGATTCCGGCGACGGAGGTGAGAAAGTTTACGTGGTCCTCTTCAAACCTTCTTCCCGCGCCGTGCGCAATCAGGTACAGGACCCCTATCGTGCTTTCCACGGCGGTCAGCGGCACGCAGAGAACGCTCTCCGTGTTGCGTGATTGAACGGAGGGCTTGCTGAGAATCGCCGAGCGCTCCCACAGCGCGCGCTGCACAATTTCCCGCCGGACCTGCAAGGGAGGAGAATCGCCGGCTTTACGGTTCCATGTATAACTCGAGCTGGGATCGTCGTCCGCCTGACGGGTGATTACGACGGCGGCGGTATCGGCCGGAACCACTTCGCAAATCAGTTCCAGAAGCCGCTGTTGCAGCGCCTCCAGATCGCGGATGGAATTAATGATGCCGGCGACCTTGAACAGGGCATTCAGATCGCGCGCCATCCGGCCAACATCGGTGCCGAGAACCAAGTCAGAGGGCATGAGATTTGTGCTCGTGGTGATGAGAAGGTCGCCCGGCGACTCATCCCGAAACTGTACCATCCGCGCAATCGGACTGTCGTCTTCCCCGATTAGAAACACCAGCTCGCAATGGCCAACCCGGATCGTGTCTCCATGCCCCAACAGCTTTCGCCGTACCGGGATGCCATTCACAAAGGTCCCATTGCGGCTATCCAGGTCAACCAGATGGAAGGCCGCGTCGGTTTCGCTGATGGAGAAATGCTTTCGCGACACCGCGCGGTCGTGCAGGCATAAGTGGTTGCTGGAATCGCGACCCACGAAGAATTGGCTGGCAGTCAGCCGCACCACCGTACCTTTCGCCGAGCCAGATACCACCACCACCCTGGAGTCCACGGACTGCCTCCGGGCTGTTAGTTTAGCCCAGTCCGGGCAAGTCCACGGAATGAAAATCATGCCGACGAACGCAATGGATAGCCGCGTCTATCCATTACGGCATCGCGCTTGCCGAGTCGAAGCTGGAGAAAGAAGTGAAGATGGCGGGCAACGGTCTTCCCAACGCGCCCGAAACCGTGATTGTTGCAATGAAGTAGTTGTAGCAGCACGAAAGACGAAACCCGGAGTTGGGGGAACTCCGGGTTTCTTTCATTTGATGTATGTCTAAGGAAAGATCGATTCTTACCAAGCGCGGCGCGGTCCGCGCAATACGCGTGCTGGAAGCAGGATGATAGCCTTCAACAATTCCAGCACTCCCTCAACGGCAAATCCCAGGAGCCGGAAGGGCAATAGAAACAACCAGACCAACGGGTAAAGGACCAGCACGAGCAGCGCCAAGGGCCAGCAAAAGAATAATAAGATGCACCACAGAAGGAAGCTCAACATAACTCCTCCTCTTTGTAAATACGTTACACCTGGCCGCGAAGTTCCGTGCCGCTAACCATGGCCGCCTCCGCCGGTAAGCTCGCGCACGATAGAGCCGACAAAGGCTTTCGCATCGCCGAACAGCATGAGTGTGTTGTCGAGGTAGTAGAGCGGGTTGTCGATCCCGGCAAATCCCGGATTCATGCTGCGCTTGATCACCATGACCGTACGGGCCTTGTCGACGTCCAGAATCGGCATCCCGTAGATCGGACTTCCGGTGTCGCTGCGGGCGGCAGGATTGGTGACGTCGTTGGCTCCGATCACGAGCGCGACATCCGTCTGCGGGAAATCCGGATTGGCCTCATCCATGTCCATCAACTTGTCATAGGGAATGTCGGCTTCCGCCAGCAAAACGTTCATGTGCCCCGGCATGCGGCCGGCGACCGGGTGAATGCCGAATTTCACATCCACGCCTTTCTTGGTCAACAAGTCATACAGTTCGCGGACCTTGTGCTGCGCCTGCGCCACCGCCATGCCATAACCGGGAACGATTACGACTTTGTTCGCAGCCGAGAGGATTGCGGCAGCTTCTTCCGGAGTTGCACTGTGTACGGGCCGGGCCTCGACCGCGGCAGTGCTTGAAGTCTGCACCTGTCCGAACGCTCCGAACAGCACATTGGTGAACGAGCGGTTCATCGCCTTCGACATGTTGACGGAGAGAATGAAGCCCGACGCTCCATCGAGCGAGCCCGCCACGATCAGAAGCTTGCTATTGAGAACGAAACCCATGGCCGCGGCGGAAAGGCCGGCGTACGAATTCAACAGCGAAATCACGGTCGGCATGTCGGCGCCGCCAATGGGGACGATCATCATCACGCCGAAGACTAACGCGATTCCCACCATGAACGGATACAAGGCCATGGCCTCGGGATGCAGCACCAGACGAACCGCGATGGCGACGGCAATCGCCAGCATCGCCAGGTTGACGAGGTTCTGCCCCTTATAGGTGATTGGACGCTGCGGCAAGATTTCCTGAAGCTTGCCCGCGGCCATCAAGCTGCCGGTAACGGTGAGACCGCCAAGGATAACCTCCAGCGAAAGCACCGACATCATGAACGGCGGAACATTGGGGGCGCGCAGGTAGAACTCCGCGGTTCCCACCAGGGTTACGCAAAGCGCGCCGAAGGCATGGCTCAATGCAGTTCGCTGCGGGACCGCAGTCATCCCCACGTTGCCGAGGGGGACGCCAATGATCGCGCCCAGGACCAGCCCGATGGCAAGCCACTTGTAGTCCACGATGCCGTGATACAGAAGGGTACCGGCAACGGCCAACACCATCCCTATTTCGCCCGCCCAAACACCGCGCCGCGCGGTGACTGGCGAACTCAACCACTTCAACGCGAGGATAAAGAGGACGGCAGCGACGATGTAGGTGATCTCAATGACGTATTCGCTCCCTGGGATCATGGCTTTTGCGTCCGGCTGGATTTGAACATCTTGAGCATGCGGTCGGTAATGATGAAACCGCCCACGGCGTTGCTGGTGGCAGCGACGATTGCAACCGTACCCAGCACGGTGGCGAGCGTGCTCTTGTGCTCGCCCGCGAGAATGATGGCGCCGACGACGGCAATCGCGTCCAACGCGTTAGTCAGCGACATCAACGGTGTGTGCAGCAGCGGCGACACCCGGCGAATCACCTCAAATCCGATAAATGCCGCGAGTATAAAAACGTACAGGCTGTTGATCAGGTCAGCCTTGACCATTAGCTTGCCTCCTTCGATAGCGGGACCAGGGCGGGCAGCGAGTAGAACTCCCGCACTCGTGGGTTCACCACTTCACCTCCCTGAGTGACTAGGGTGCTTTGAGTGATCTCATCTTTCAGATCGAGCACAAGTTTTCCATCCTTCACCATGTGCAATAGGAAATTGGTAACGTTCTTGCTGTACATCTGGCTGGCATGATATGGGACCGCGCTGGCCAGGTTGATGGCTCCCATGATGGTGACACCGTGCTCGACCACCTGCTCGCCCGTCTGTGTCAGCTCGCAATTGCCTCCCCGTTCCGCCGCCAGATCTACGATGACGGAGCCCGGCGCCATGCCGGCCACCATCTCCTTGGTCACCAGCACCGGCGACTTCTTCCCGGGAACCACCGCCGTCGTGATCACCACGTCGCTCTCGGCGACCACCTTTCCCAGCAATTCGCGCTGGCGCTGATAAAACGATTCGTCCTGCGCCTTGGCATAACCACCGGCATCCTGGGCATCGGTCGCCTCGATGGGCAGTTCCACAAACCGTCCACCCAGGCTGTGGACCTGCTCCTTGACGGCGGGGCGCAAATCGTAAGCCGACACCACCGCGCCCAATCGGCGGGCGGTTGCTATGGCCTGCAAACCGGCAACGCCGGCGCCAATCACCAGCACTCGTGACGGCGTAATGGTGCCGGCTGCAGTGGTCAGCATGGGAAAGATCCGGGGCAGCGTGTCGGCGGCAATCACCACCGCCTTGTAGCCGGCGATGGTTGACATCGAGGAGAGCGCGTCCATGCTTTGTGCGCGCGTGATCCGGGGCATCAGCTCAACCGAAAATGCCGAGACACCAGTCTCCGCGATTGCCTGGACGGTTTGAAGATCGCCGAGTGGCCGGAGAAATCCAATCAAAGCTTGACCGCGGCGGAGCAGGGGCAAATCCGCAGCGCCAGTCTTGTCATTCGATCCGTGGCACAGGACTTGTACCACCACATCGGCGCGGAATACCTCCGCGCGCGTGGCAACAATCTTTGCGCCCTTATCGATGTACTGGGCGTCGGGGTAGCCGGCTTCTAGGCCAGCTCCGCTTTCGACCAAAACTTCCACCCCAACCTTGGCATAACTTGGGACCACTGCAGGTATAAGAGCTACGCGCCGCTCCCCCGGAAAACTCTCACGGGGAACACCAACAATCATGGAGTCTCCTCCCTCTTCTGCGCCTTCTCTTTTGGCGTCAAGACCAGTCGATATGCCAGGTCCTCGAAACCGACTGGAAGGAAGCATTCTATCTAGAGTCCTGTGAAAGTACACCTCAACTTGACCGAAAGGGAACTGCAAGACTCATTATTCGTGGAACGGACCGCCGAAACCCAGCTGCGCAGTGGAGGCTATGCTTTGAGCCCGGCGCGCAGGCGCCGGATAAAGAGCGAAATTTATTCTGAGCCGCGTAGCAGCGACGGCGCTCGCGTTCCAGTTTGTGAAGATCGGCTCTACGAGAGTTCGCACCAACTCTGGACCGCCCTGCCGCATAGGATCCCCAGCGGTGGTTCAATCGACCAACGCAGTTATCTGGGATTTTCCGCCAGCAGAATTCTTTCAGTAAACCTCGGGCTGGTTCTGGTTATCCCTGAGCGTTCATCCTTGGGAAATGTTGCCTAAGCCATTTAATACACGATAGTTATCGAAGCGACGAGCGGGTTTCGCTTTTGCAGTGGAGTGCTTATCCCGACACCTTCTGTGGTAGAAATACAACAACCGCAGACTCGCGGAACTTGTAGTCTTATCTTCTGCGCTGCTGTCAACTCTTTGGCTCTTTACTACTACCCTTTTGCTCTACGAAAGAACAACTCGAAATCCCGTCGAATGCAGCGGCGTCGGTCTCCACAGCGGAGCACCGGTCCATCTGCGCATCCTGCCAGCCCCCACCGGCACCGGGATTGTCTTTCGTCGCACCGACCTCGACAACTTTGAAGTGGAAGCGATCAGTCGCAATGTGGCGAAGGTCAGTTACGCCACCAGCTTGATGAAGAAAGGCGTGCTCATCTCCACCACCGAGCACCTGCTGTCGGGGTTCATCGGGATGGGTGTGGACAATGCGATCGTGGAACTCGACAACCTCGAACTCCCCATCCTGGATGGCAGCGCGCTACCGTTCGTGGAGATGATCGCCCAGGCGGGCCTGCGCCAGCAACGGCGCAAACGTGTTTATCTCAAGATTCTGCGTCCCTACGAAATGCGCGAAGGTGACAAGTTCATCGGCGTCTATCCGGCGGAACGGTACTCGGTCAGCTACGCGATTGACTTCCCGCACCCGTTGATTGGCAGCGAAGGGTTCCAAGTCGAGCTTTCCAATGGCAGCTATGTGAAGCAGATCGCGTCGGCGCGGACGTTCGGTTTCCTCGAGCAGCAGCGCGCCATGCTGAACATGGGCCTCATCCGCGGCGCCTCGCGCGAGAACTGCATCGTGCTCACCACCGAAGGAATTGACAACCCACCGCTGCGCTACAGCGACGAGTTCGTGCGCCACAAGGTGCTGGACCTCATCGGCGATCTCGCCTTGTTCGGCAAGCACATTCTCGGCTACGTCAAAGCCGATCGCGCCGGACACGCCATGCACACCGCCATCGTCTCCCGCATTCTGCGCGATCCCACCTACGCGGAAGAAGTTACGCTCGACGAAGCGGCAGTGGCCGATTGGCCGGCCGAAGCCGCCGTCTCCGCCGCCGACTAGCTGGACTGCAATAATCCATCCCACTCTTGACTTGAAACTTGACACTCGAAACTTGAAACTGTCTCTATGCGCTTATTCATCAATGGCGACACTAAAAGCTTTGCCGGCTCCCTGTCGCTGGCAGAACTGATCGAGCAGCTCGGCATGAAGGGCGACCGCGTCGCCGTCGAACTCAATCGCGAGATCGTCTCCCGCTCGCAATGGCCAGAGACAACTCTCAAGGACGGCGATCGTCTCGAAATTGTGCACTTCGTCGGCGGGGGCTAGAAGCAGGTTCCAGTTTCCAGTTTCGAGTTTCCAATTTCAAGTTGGAAAATCGAATTGAACTCGCTCCACAGGAATTGAGAAACACCAAGTAGGCTGCGGCACCCTCCCTAAATGGCAATTGCTAAATGCGGCTCCCCACTCGAAACTTGAAACTCGCAACTTGAAACTTTTCTTTGTGAATTGCCGATGAACACTCCTTTCACACGGTTGACAATCAGCGTTAACGATCACTAAACTCAAATGTTTACCTGCACTTGCTGGAAAGTTTCTGAGTGCTTGCGTAATCATGCCGGACTTCTACTTCGCCCGATATTTGCCGTTGTTGATTCACGTCCTGGTTGCCGGAGGCGTGGCGTCGGCAATTGTGCTGCTCTCCTATTTCATCGGCCAGCACAAGTACAACAAATCAAAGATGTCTCCCTACGAGTGCGGCATAGAGCCGGTCGGCAATGCCCGCCAACGCTTCACCGTGAAGTTCTACCTGGTGGCGATGCTGTTCATCCTGTTCGACGTGGAAGCTGTCTTCCTCTATCCCTGGGCGGTCGTGCAGCGCGACCTGAAATCCACCGGCATGGGCATGTTCTGGTTCTGGGAGATGCTGGTGTACATCGGCATCGTGCTCGCCGGTTACTGGTATTGCTGGAAGAAGGGCGTGCTCGACTGGAACAAGCAAGCTAAGGCCGAGAGGATTTAAGGGATGGCACTGGAGCCGGCGATCACCGACATCGAAAAACTGAAAGATCGTCCTGAACTGGCGCGCCTGCTGGCGTGGAATGCGGGCGCGATTACAGGCGCGAAGTTCGATCGCAACGAGCTCACCATCTGGGTGGACCGCACCTCGTTGCGCGAAGCCTGTCTCACTCTGAAGAACGATCCGCAGTTGCAGTACAACGCCTTGGCCGACATCACCTGCGTGGACTGGTATCCCAAGGACCCGCGCTTCGAGGTCGTTTACCAGTTGTTTTCCATCCCAAACAAGACCTACCTGCGCCTGAAGGTGAGGATTTCCGGCGAAGATGCCAGTCTTGACTCGCTGGTGCCCATCTGGCCGGGTGCGAATTTCTTCGAGCGCGAAGTCTTTGACCTGTTCGGGGTCCGCTTCGACGAGCACCCCAATCTAAAGCGCATCATGATGCCTGAGGATTGGGAAGGTCATCCGCTGCGCAAAGATTATCCCGTCGAGGGCTACCGCTAATCATGGCCCATATGACTCCAACCCCGGTGCTGGATCCGTCTGACGACAAAACGATGGTCCTGAACATGGGTCCGCAACATCCCTCGACCCATGGCGTGCTGCGGTTGCTGCTGGAGATCGACGGCGAAACCATCGTGCGCATCATGCCCGACATCGGGTATCTGCACACCGGTATCGAGAAGACCTGCGAAGCCAAGTTTTACCAGCAGGTCGTGCCCCTGACCGACCGTATCGACTATCTCTGTCCCTTGACCAACAACCTGGCGTACTGCCTAGCGGTGGAGAAGTTGCTGGGGCTGGAGATTCCGCCCAAAGCGCAGTGGATTCGCGTCATGTTGAATGAGCTGACGCGCATCAACTCGCACCTGGTGTGGCTGGGCACCCACGCCATGGACATCGGCGCCATGACGGTCTTCCTGTATTGCTTTCGCGAACGCGAAGACGTGCTGCGCTTGTTCGAGGCGGTTTCCGGGCAGCGCATGATGACGTCGTACTTCCGCATTGGTGGACTGGCGCTGGAGCCGCCACTCGGCTTCTTCGACCGGGTCAAGAGTTTTAACGATCGCTTTCCTCCGAACATCGACGAGTACGAGAGCCTGTTGACCAGCAATCCCATCTGGACGGGACGCACCAAAGGCATCGCCTACTTGTCGGGGGAAGATGCCATCGCCCTGTGCGCAACCGGGCCGACACTGCGGGCCAGCGGCGTTGATGTTGATCTGCGCCGCGATAAACCGTATAGCGGTTATGAGAAATTCCAGTTCAGCGTTCCGGTATCGAACGATGGCGATGTCTTTGCGCGGTACGTAGTGCGGGTGCAGGAGCTTCGCGAGTCCCAGAAGATCGTAAAGCAGGCGCTGGAAGGCATTCCGGAAGGCACGGTGAAGGCGGACGCTCCTCATGTGGTGTTGCCCGATCGCGAGAAGATGAAGACGCAGATGGAAGCGCTCATCTATCACTTCAAGATTGTGACTGAGGGATTCACCGTGCCGGAAGGTGAAGTGTACATGCCGATCGAGTCGCCGCGCGGCGAGATGGGCTACTACGTGGTGAGCGATGGCACTGCCAAACCGTATCGGGTGCACATGCGTTCGCCGTCGTTCGCCAATCTGCAAACCCTGCGCAAGATGTGCGAAGGCCGCCTGATCGCTGACGTGGTCGCCGCCATCGGCAGCATCGACATCGTGCTGGGCGATTGTGATAGGTAAGCAACTAGCAATTAGCCGCTAGCAACTAGCTTGAACACTTCGGGACAAATGCTAGGTACTAATTGCTAATTGCTAATTGCTAGTTGCTAAAGCATGAAATTCTCCGACCAACTCGAACAGCGCTTCTCCACGATGGTCACACATTATCCGACCAAGCGCTCCGTTCTGGTTCCAATGCTGCTCTACATCCAGGACGAAGTCGGAGCGCTGACGGATGAGGCCATCCACGAGATCGCGCAGCGCACGGAACTGTCGGACCTGGAAGTGCGCAACGTCATCAGCTATTACTCAATGCTGCGCACGCGTCCGGTTGGCAAGTACAACCTCCAGGTCTGCACCAACGTGAGCTGCCTGCTGCGCGGGGCCGACGGCATCTTCGAGCACTGCCAAAAGAAGCTGGGCATCGGCAACAAGGAATCGACTCCCGACGGGCTGTTCCATCTGGAGGAGGTCGAGTGCATCGGCGCGTGCTCGTGGGCCCCGGCGCTGATGATGAATTACGAGTTCGTCGAAAACCTGACGCCCGCGAAAATTGACGAGCTGATTGACGGGCTGAAGAAGAAGGAAGAGCAGTAAGTCTGTCGCCATTCGCTCTTCGCTTTTCGCCAGAGGGCGAGAACGATTGGGAGAGCGAACAGCGAACAGCGGATTTCATGGCGTACTTAGTTTCCCATCCCGATGAGGTCAAGGTCGTCTCCAAGCGCTTCGGCATGGGTGCGACCAATCTCGACCGCTATCTCGAACTGGACGGCTACAAGGCCGTGCAGAAAGCCATCTCGATGGGGCCGGACACCATCATCAACGAAGTCAAGGCGTCGAATCTGCGTGGCCGTGGCGGCGCCGGTTTTCCCACCGGATTGAAGTGGTCGTTCGTGCCCAAGCAGTCGGCCAAGCCGAAGTACGTTTTGTGTAATGGCGACGAGAGCGAACCCGGCACCTGTAAGGACCGCCTCATCTTCGAGCACGATCCGCATGCCGTCATCGAAGGCGTAATGATTGCGGCGCTCGCCGTGGGCGCCAAGTCCGGCTACATCTACTTGCGCGGCGAGTATCGCTACCTGCTGGAGATCATGGAGAAGGCCGTGGCCGACGCCTACGCGCGCGGCTTCATCGGCAAAAACATCTTCGGTTCGGGCATCGATCTCGATATCTTCACCCATTCCGGCGCGGGCGCTTACGAAGTGGGCGAAGAGTCGGCGCTGATGGAATCGCTCGAAGGCAAACGCGGCGTGCCGCGCATCCGTCCTCCCTTTCCGGCGGTCGTCGGATTGTGGGGCGGGCCAACCGTGATCAACAATGCCGAGACGCTGGCCAGCGTGCCGCACATCATCCTCGGCGGCGGCGAATGGTTCGCCAACCTGGGCACACCCAGAAACGGTGGGACACGCCTATTCTGCATGAGCGGCGAGCTCGAAAAGCCGGGCGTGTACGAGCTGCCCATGGGCTACAACCTGAAGAAGATGATCTACGACGTCTCGGGTGGCATGACCAAGGGGAAAAATTTGAAGGGCGTGGTGCCCGGCGGATCGTCGGTGCCGATTCTCACCGCGGACGAAATCGACGTCGCCATGGATTTCGATTCGATGATGAAGGCGGGCTCGATGCTTGGTTCCGGCGGCGTCATCGTGCTCGACGACCAGATGTGCATTGTGAGGTTTGCGCTGCGCGTGACCAAGTTTTACCAGCATGAGAGCTGCGGATGGTGCATTCCCTGCCGCGAAGGTACTGACTGGATGAAGAAGACGCTGACGCGCTTCCATGCCGGCGGCGGCGTGGCCAAGGACATCGACAATTTGAAGTACCTGGCCGAGAACATGCTGGGGCGCACCTTCTGTCCGCTGGGTGACGCGGCGGCGATGCCCATCATTTCGTACATTCAGAAGTTTCGTAAGGAATTCGAGGACCACCTCGATGGCAAGCCCTGCCCGTACGAGAGGGCGGCCGAGGCGACATTGGTGAGCTGAAGCAGTTGTCAGTGGTCAGTTGCCAGTTGTCAGTTTTTAGCGAATAGCGAACACCGATTTTTCCATGGCTGATGTAACCCTTACTGTCGACGGCAAGAAACTCACCGTTCCCGCGGGGACGCTCCTCATTGAGGCCTGCAAGAGCACGGGCATCGAGGTGCCGTCTTTCTGCTATTACCCTGGCCTGTCGCTGCAAGGCGCCTGCCGCATGTGCCTGGTGGAAGTCGAGAAGATGCCCAAGCTGCAGACCGCGTGCACCACGCCGGTCGCTGAGGGCATGGTGGTCACCACCGAGAGCGACAAGATCAAACAGGCGCGCAAGGCCATGCTCGAGCTGGTGCTCGCCAACCATCCGCTCGACTGCCCGGTGTGCGATGCCGGCGGCGAATGCGAACTGCAGGACATGACCTTCAAGTACGGCGCGGCCGAATCGAAGTTCATGGACATGAAGAACCACCGCGACGAGCAGCAATGGTCGCCGGTGGTGTACTTCGATCGACCGCGTTGCATCCTCTGCTATCGCTGCATTCGGGTTTGCGGCGAAGGCATGGATGTCTGGGCGCTGGGGATTCAGAACCGCGGCACCAGCTCGATCATTGCGCCCAACAAGGAAGACCACTTGGAGTGCGAAGAGTGCGGCATGTGCATCGACATCTGCCCGGTCGGCGCGCTCACCTCGGGTGCTTATCGTTACAAGACGCGTCCCTGGGAGATGAAGCACGTGGGCACCGTCTGCACCCATTGCGGAGACGGCTGCAAAACTACCCTGGGTGTCCGCCGCGCCGACACCGGCACGGAGATCGTGCGCGGCGACAACCGCGACAAGAGCGGCATCAACGGCGACTTCCTCTGCATCAAGGGGCGTTACGCGTTCGACTTCGCCAATAGCGGCGATCGCATCCAGCAGCCGCTCATCAAGCACGAAGGCAAGTTCGTTGCGGCGACCTGGGAGCAAGCGCTCGAACGCATCGCGTCGAAGTTCAAGCAAGTGCTGGCCAGCGACGGCCCAACCGCCGTCGGCGTTATCGGCTCCAACCGCACCAGCAACGAAGAAAATTACCTGCTGCAAAAGTTTGCGCGCCTGGTGTTGGGCACCAATAACATTGACCATCATCGCACTGCCGACTTCCCGGCTTTCGCTTCGGCGCTGGCTGGCAAAGCCAATGCCACGGCCTCGATGCGCGACGTTTTCGACGCTCCCGCGATCCTGCTGATCGGCAACAATCCTACCGACCAGCATCCGCTGCTGGCGTGGCAGATCCGCACCAACGTCCGTCTGCATCGCGCCAAGCTCTATGTAGTGAACGTGTACCCCATTAAGCTGCGCCGCCAGGCGACTGCTTTCGCCCAGATCGCGTCTGGATCGGAAGGTAGCCTGGTGCAGTTCCTCGCCGGAAACGACGCAGCCGCGGACGCCGTCATCACCCCGCAGCTCACGCGTGATGCTTTGTCGCAGTTGCGGGAAGCGCTGAAGAACGAGAAGGGCCTGGTGGTGATTTTCGGATCGGAGTTGCGCGGCAACGACGTGACGGCGCTGGTCAACTTCGCCCTGGCCCAGGGCGCAAAGTTCGTCTGCCTCGGCGATTACGCCAACTCGCGCGGCGCAGCCGACATGGGTCTTTATCCCGACATGCTGCCGGGCTACGCTCCTGTTTCCAGTGCGACCAGCTTCCACGAGGATTGGGTTGACGAAATTCCCCAGTCGCCCGGCTTGGACCTGTTGCACATGATGGATGCAGCCAAAGACGGCAAGCTGAAGGCGCTATATGTCGTCGGCTCCAATCCCATCGCACGCTACAACGTCGATCCTTTCGCCCTGTCCAAAGCCTTCGTTGTGGTGCAAGACATGTTTCTTACTGAGACGGCCAGCATCGCTGACGTGGTGCTGCCCATCGCGAATGCCTACGAGAAGGGTGGGACTTTTACCAACACGTGCGGCGACGTGCAAATGCTGAAGAAGGCGAGCGAGTTTGCGGGCGTGCGCAACGATTTCGAGTGCATCGTCCGCATTGCCGATCGCATGGGATACGACGTGCACAAGCTGGTGCCGTTTGGCGGCGGAGGCACGCGCGCCGACATGGGCCAGAGCCGGGGCGCGCAATCGGGTGAAGCCGACCGGCATGCGGTGTGGCTTACCGAGCACAACTTGGAACCCAAGATGAGCCCCTACGATCCGACCGCAATGCTAGATGAAATTCAGCGGCTGGTTCCGGGGTATGACATCTCGCGGCTCGGCCTGCTCAGCGGACACGACGAGCACACGCAATTGGTGCAGATCACCGGCGCCACCGGATCGGGACATCCCGAGCTCGTGCTGCCGTCCAACGACACGCTGTTCACTTCGGGCACGTTGGGCCGTTATTCGAGGGTCTTGAATTCGGTGATGGAGCGCTATAGTACGAAGCCGGCGGACAAGGAGATCGCGGCGGACTGAGAGCAGGGATTAGGGGCTAGAGGTTAGGGGCTAGGGATTAGTTTCGAGTTGCGAGTTTCAAGTTGCGAGTTTGAAAAGCAGGTCCCTCGACTCCGTCGCCGCGGCGACCTCGTTCGGGATGAGAGTACGGTTTTACTAAAGGCTAAATGCTGAGAGCTAAGGGCCAAATGCTGAGAGTCCCACGACGAATGCTGCTGGTGATTCACTGACGGCTGAAAGCTGAGAACTGATAGCTACATGGGCATTGGAACGTACATCCTGGTGTCGCTGGTCAAGATCGCGATCGCGCTCCTTGTCCTGCTGACGGCCGTGGCCTACACCACGTTGCTGGAACGCAAAGTGGTCGGCCACATCCAGAACCGCTGGGGACCGTCGCGGGTGGGGCCATTCGGTATCTGGCAACCGCTCGCCGACGGCTTAAAGTTTATCTTTAAGGAGGACATCACACCTCCCTTTGCCAACAAGCCTTTGTACATGCTGGCTCCAATCATCGCCTTGACTACGGCGCTGACCTCGA
Organism: uncultured Acidobacteriaceae bacterium; assembly: GCA_963710585.1. GTDB lineage: Bacteria > Acidobacteriota > Terriglobia > Terriglobales > Acidobacteriaceae > Bog-257. The sequence continues at coordinate 168,482 of CAVQAM010000005.1, forward strand.
TCGCGGTCATTCCGATTGGCCCATGGATCAGGCTGGGCAGCATTAACACGCCGCTGCAGATCGCCGACGTCAACATTGGGCTGCTGATCATTTTGGGCGTCACCTCGGTCGGCGTGTACGGAGTAGCGCTGGCGGGATGGTCGTCGAACAGCAAGTACTCCATGCTCGGCGGCCTGCGCGCCTCGGCCCAGATGGTGAGCTACGAAATCGCTCTTGGCCTGTCGCTGATCGGCGTGCTCATCTACACCGGCAGCTTCAGCTTGCGAGACATCGTTGACTCGCAAGCGGGGACATGGCTGGGCTTCATTCCGAAATGGAATCTGTTCCGGGGACAGTTTGTCGCGTTCTTCATTTACATCATGGCGGCCTACGCGGAGACCAACCGCATCCCCTTCGATTTGCCGGAGGCGGAGACCGAGCTGGTCGCCGGATATCACACTGAGTACAGTTCGATGAAGTTTGCCATGTTTTTCATGGCCGAGTACGCCAACATGGTGACGGTTGCCTGCCTGGCTTCCATTTTGTTCCTGGGCGGATGGTCGGGGCCGGTCTTCGGGCCGCCGATTGTGCAGTCGCTGCTGCCGGTATTCTGGTTTGCTTTGCGTGTGTTCGCCTTCATGTTTATTTACATCTGGGTCCGCGGCACGTTGCCGCGTTTCCGCTATGACCAGCTCATGGCCTTCGGCTGGAAGTTTCTTCTGCCGCTGGCCATTGCCAACATCGTCGTCACCAGTCTGGTCGTGGCGCTGAAGTAAAGCAGCAACGGATCACCATGTTGCCCTTGATTCTGTTCTTCATCTTCGCGGCGCTGTGTGTAGGTGGAGCGATCAACCTGCTGGTGCAGAAACACCCAATCAACAGCGCCCTCTCTCTGATCGTGGTGATGGGTTCGTTGGCCCTGATTTACCTGCTGCTGGGCGCGGAGTTCGTGGCCGCCGTGCAGGTCATTGTCTATGCCGGCGCGGTGATGGTGCTGTTCGTCTTTGTCATCATGCTGCTGAACGCCGGAGTGGAAGAGCGCACCGAACATGCCAGCCGTGTCGCCATGGTGCTGGGTGTCCCGGGGCTCATTATTGGATTGGGCCTCGCGGTGTGGGTGGTCAGCCATCTTGCCGGGTTGGATCGCATCGCCATCGGCGGGCCCATGGTGATGAATGGCAGCGACGTGTTCGGGAATCCCCAGGCCATCGGGCATCTGTTGTTCCGCGACTTCCTGCTGCCCTTCGAGGTGACGTCGGTGCTGATCCTGATCGCCATCATGGGCGCCGTGGTGCTGGCGCGGAGGGAGGAATAAATGGTCCCTCTTTCCTACTACCTGGTGTTGAGCGCAATCCTGTTTGCCTGTGGAGTTGCCGGCTTCCTGATCAAGCGCAACATCATCACCATTTTCCTGTCGATTGAGCTGATGCTGAACGGCGTCAATCTTTCCTTCGTTGCGTTCGCCGCGCAGCTCAAATCGCTTGACGGTCACATTTTCGTCTTCTTCGTGATGGTGGTGGCTGCCGCCGAAGCTGCCGTGGGACTGGCCATCATCATTTCCGTGTTCCGCACCCGCGAAACCCTGAATGTGGATCGCGTGAACTTGCTGAAGCTATAAGGGGCACCAGCGCGCTGATGCTGGCGCGCTGCGTACCTGCGAGACAAGCTATGCACTTGTGGATCATTCCGTTACTGCCGCTGGCCGGAGCCGCCATCAACGGGCTCTTGGGCAAGCGCTTCTCCAGGGGACTGGTGGGCGCCATCGCGCTGGGCTCCACGGCGCTTGCGTTTGCCATGGCTTTGTGGGTGGCCGCGCAGTTTATGGGCTTGCCGCCGGACCAGATTCCGCACATCGAGCGTTACGGTACTTGGCTGAGCGCGGGCCCGTTCTCGGCGGAGTTCGGCATCTATCTCGACCAGCTCTCGCTGGTCATGATGTTGGTAGTTACGGGTGTCGGCTTCCTCATCCACGTGTATTCCGTGGGCTACATGGAGCATGAAGGCGGCTACTACCGCTATTTTGCCTACCTCAATATCTTCATGTTCTTCATGCTCACGCTGGTGCTGGCAAACAACTACCTGCTGATGTTCGTGGGTTGGGAGGGCGTGGGCCTGGCTTCGTACCTGCTGATCGGATTCTGGTTCCTGAAGAAGTCGGCGGCGGATGCGGGCAAGAAAGCCTTCATCGCCAACCGCGTCGGCGACTGCGGATTCCTGATCGCGTTGTTTCTGCTGATCAAGCACTTCGGCACGCTACAGTACGACAGTCTATGGCCGCTCATCAGCAAGTACCCGGTCGAAACTGGCGCTGCCGGCTTGTTGACGGCAATTGGCCTGCTGATGCTGGTGGGCGCAACCGGCAAGTCCGCGCAGCTTCCGCTCTATGTCTGGCTGCCCGACGCGATGGAGGGTCCCACGCCGGTTTCCGCACTGATCCACGCGGCAACCATGGTGACCGCCGGCGTGTACATGGTGGCCCGCTCGCATCTGGTGTTTAATCGTGCGCCCGATGCAGCGATGGCGGTGGCGATCATCGGCACGTTGACCGCGATCTTCGCCGCGTCGATCGGCATCGTGCAGACCGACATCAAGAAGGTGCTGGCCTATTCCACCATTTCGCAGCTCGGTTACATGTTCATGGCTTGCGGCGTGGCGGACTACGTAGGAGGGATTTTCCACCTCGTGACGCACGCCTTCTTCAAGGGACTGCTGTTCCTGGCGGCGGGCTCGGTGATTCATGGCCTCGGCGGCGAGCAGGACATGCGCAACATGGGCGGGCTGCGAAAGTATCTTCCCTACACCTTCTGGTGCATGACGTTCGCGACCTTCGCCATCGCTGGAATACCGCCCTTTGCCGGCTTCTTCTCGAAGGACAAGATTTTGTGGTCGGCCTGGAGCGGCGGTTATCACGTCCTTTGGGTGATCGGCATCATCACCGCCGGCATGACCTCGTTCTATATGTTCCGGCTATGGTTCCTTACTTTCTTTGGCGAGTACCGCGGGCCCAATCCTGAGACCGCGGGCCACGGACACGATACCGACGCGCAGAATGCACACGCTGGCGGCAGCCATGGACACGGTGCTCCGCACGAGAGCCCGTGGGTGATGGTGGCGCCTCTGATGATCCTCGCGCTGCTGTCGTTGGTTGGCGGATGGATCGGCGTTCCCCACGTGCTCCAGGGCTCCGACCATTTTGGCAGCTTCCTTTCGCCAGTCTTCCACGCGACGGCGGCGCCCATCGCCGAAGGCGGCGCGCTGCTGGGCGAAGGTGCTTATGTGCACGAAGATGGCACCGAGTTGGCGTTTACAGCTATCTCGGTAGGGGTCGGATTGCTGGGATTACTGGCCGCCTGGTGGCTGTACTACAAGCGGCCCGAGTTGCCCGCAAAGATGGCCAAGGCTGCCGGCGGGCTCTACACCTTCGTGCTCGACAAATACAAAGTGGACGAACTCTACGGAGCGGTATTCATACAGCCGCTGATCGCGCTGTCTTCGACCGTGTTCTGGAAAGGCATCGACCGCGGGCTGATTGACGGCGCGGTGGATCGCAGCGCCGCCGCCGCGCGCGAAGTTTCCGACGAGATGCGGCACATGCAATCCGGCAACATCCGTTCCTACGCGGGCTGGGTCGCCATCGGCGCAGCGGCCGTGATCGCCTTCATGGTGTGGAGGGGTGTGCGATGAATTTCATCAACAGCAACATCCTCACCATCGTTATTTTTCTGCCGCTGGCGGGAGCCATCCTGCTGCTGTTCTTCCCGCGCCGCCATCGCGATATCCGCTGGTTCGCGCTGGCGGTCTCGCTAATCACTCTCCTCGCATCGCTGCACCTGCCGTGGTACCTGGTTCGCGGGCAGAGCGGTTTCCAGTTCGAGCAGAACATCCCCTGGATTGCCCACCCCAACATTCATTACCACCTCGGCATCGATGGCATTTCCATGTGGCTGGTCATCCTGACCACCTTCTTGATGCCGATGTGCGTGCTCATCTCGTGGAACTCCATCGGCGACCGGGTGAAGGAATTTTTCATCCTGATGCTGGTGCTCGAGACTGCGATGATCGGCGTCTTCGTTGCGCTCGACCTGTTCCTCTTCTATTTCTTCTGGGAAGCCACGCTGATTCCCATGGCGCTGATCATCGGCATGTACGGGCACGGACGGAAGATTTACGCCTCGGTGAAGTTCTTCCTGTACACCATGATCGCGTCGGTGTTCATGCTGGCGGCGGTGATCTGGCTGTACGCCAAGACGGGAACGTTTGATTTTGTCGACATCCAAAGCAAGATTCAGTCGGGCCAGGTGTCAGGATTCGAGCACGCAGCGTTTTGGTTGTTCCTCGGCTTCTTCGTGGCTTTCGCGGTGAAGGTGCCGCTGTTCCCGGTGCACACCTGGCTGCCCGACGCGCACGTGGAAGCTCCCACCGCGGGTTCCGTGCTGCTGGCGGCCGTGCTGCTGAAGATGGGAACCTACGGTTTGTTGCGCTTCAACCTGGGGCTGTTCCCCGACCAATCACGGCGCAACGCTCCTTGGATTATCGCGCTCGCCATCATCGGCATCATTTATGGCGCACTGGTGGCGATGATTCAGCCCAACATCAAGCGGCTGGTCGCCTACACCTCGGTCAGCCATCTCGGCTTTGTGGTGCTGGGCATCTTCAGCTTCACGCAGATCGGAATGGATGGTGCGGTGTACCAGATGCTGAGCCACGGCATCTCCACGGGCGCGCTGTTCATGTTGCTGGGCATGATCTACGATCGCCGCCACACCTACGACATCGGCGAATACGGCGGGCTGGCCACGCCCATGCCGGTGTACGCAACCTTCTTTGCCTTCATCATGCTGTCGTCGGTGGGCTTGCCGCTGCTGAATGGCTTTATCGGCGAGTTCATGGTGCTGAGCGGCGCCTTCCAGGCGAAGCAGCTCTACGGCATTCTGGCGGCGACCGGTGTCATCTGGAGCGCGTGCTATCTGCTGTGGATGTATCAGCGCGTCTTCTACGGAACCATCACCAATCCGGTCAACAACTCGTTGCGTGATTTGAGCGCTCGTGAGCGCGTCTCCTTGTGGCCACTGGCGATTGCGGCGCTGGTCATGGGAGTTGCTCCCATGCTGTGGCTGCACTCGATTGATCCCGCGGTCGCCGCAACGCTGCGGCAGTTTTCCAGCGCTGTCCAGGCGCATGCAGCTCATGCGCCGGGGTCTTTACTGCGCGCCGACTTTGCGCGCAATGGAATGCAAGCTCTACTGCAGGTGATCGGACGATGATACCTGCCGTTGACTACATTCGGATCCTTCCTGAGCTGGTGCTCAGCATCTTCGGCATCATCGTCATGATGGTGGACCCGGTCCTTCCCGAGCAGGGATCGAGAAAGCGGCTGGGCATCGTGGCGGTGGTAGGCACTCTCGCAGCCCTCGCCGCAACCGCCTATCAGACGGGCTTCTACGGCGAAGCCTTCTACCACATGGTCAGGGTTGACACCTTCAGCGTGTTCTTCCATGTAGTCGTGCTGATGATCGCGCTGGTCGTTATCCTCGCCTCGTATGAGTACCTCGATGTGCAAAGCATTCGTGCGGGCGGCGAGTACTACGCTCTCATTCTTTTCGGTACCGTCGGCATGATGCTGATGTCGTCGGCCATCGAGCTGGTGCTGATCTTCATTGCGCTGGAAATTTCCTCGATCTCGACCTACATCCTGGCCGGCATGCGCCGCCGCGCCGCGGAAAGCGCCGAGGCGTCGTTGAAGTATTTCCTGCTCGGGTCTTTTGCCACCGCGTTCTTCCTCTACGGCGTGGCCATGATCTATGGCGCAACCGGCACCACCAACATCTACAAGATCGCGCACGTCCTGCACACTCAACAATCGACGTTGGCCTATCTGGCGGTGGGACTCATGTTCGTGGGGCTGGGTTTCAAAGTCGCCTCGGCGCCATTCCACGTGTGGACTCCCGACGTTTATGAAGGCTCGCCAGCGCCGGTGGTTGCGCTGATGTCCACCGGCCCAAAGGCGGCGGCGTTTGCCGTGCTGCTGCGCGTGCTCTTCGCCACCGGAGCGCCTGGCTGGTTCTGGATGGTCTGGGTGTCGGCGGCGCTCTCCATGACCCTGGGCAACATCGGCGCGCTGGTGCAACAGAACGTCAAGCGTCTGCTGGCTTACTCGTCGATCGCCCACGCCGGATATCTGCTGGTCGCTTTTGCGGCCGGGCGGCAGGTCGGCATCTCTGCCGCCATGTTCTACGCCGCGTCGTATGCGGCGATGAACGTCGGTGCGTTTGCCGTGGTCAGCCATTTCGCTTCTGCCGGCGAAAAGTACGTCACCCTCGACGACTACGCCGGGCTGGGGCGACGCTCGCCCTTGCTGGCCGGCATCCTCACCATCTTTCTGCTTTCGCTGATTGGCATTCCCGTCACCGGCGGCTTCTTCGCCAAGTTCTACGTCTTCTCCGCCGCGCTGCAATCCGGGCTGGTTTGGCTGACCATCATCGGCTTCATCAACAGCGCGATTGCCGCGTATTATTACCTGCGCATCATCATCGTTATGTACATGCGGGACGAGCGCAGCGAGGCTCCGGTGGCTCGCATCCCGGTGGGGCTGGGGATTGGATTGGCGATCAGCCTGATCATGACCATCTACCTCGGCGTGCTGCCCGGACGCGTACTCGAATACGCAATTCAAGGCGCGCAGGATTTGTTGAAGTAGGCGGGGTAGTGCGGGCTACCGACACACGCAAACAACAGCAGATTCCTCGCTACGCTAGTAATGACAATTCCGCAGACGAAACGTCACTTCCAAAAAACAACTTCCTGCAGACAAAACGCCCCGTCCGAAGACGGGGCGCGGCGATGCGGTTGCCAGCGACAGCTAGACGACCTTGACGAAGATAATCACCAGCGTGAACAGCACCAGCGACTCGATGAAGGCGAGGCCCAGAATGAGGGCCAGCTGGACAGCCGGCCGGGCAGCAGGATTGCGCGCCATGGCTTCGCACGCGGCGCCGCCGACTCGGCCCTGGCCAAGAGCGGCCAATCCGGCGGCAATGGCCATGCCGAAGCCGGAGGCTATGGGGACCCAATTGGTCGCCGGAGCAGCGGCGCTTCCGCCCTGCGCGAACGCTGGCGTGGCCATCAGCATCATGGCTCCCAGCGAAAATAGAATGGTCATTAGTTTCTTCATTTTTTCTCCTTATGAATCGCTGCCAGTGGGTGGTTGACGTTCACCGTGCTGACGCCCTCACGCTGACAGCAAACTTGTGAGTAGTACTTAGCAGTGGGCAGTTAGCTCTTAGCTAAATGCCGATTGCCCAAAGGCTAATTGCTGACGGCTAAGTGCTAATTGCTTCTTCAATGCTCGTGCGCCACCGCTTCTCCGATATACACCGTCGCCAGCAGCACAAAAATATAAGTCTGAATCACCGATACGCCAATGTGCAGCAGGATGAAGACCACCGGGAGAGCGAGCGGAACCAACGAGAAGAACACCAGAGTGACCAGGTCGCTGGCGAACATGTTGGCGTAAAGACGTATGGTGAGCGAAAGAATTCGCGCCAGATGACTGAATACCTCAATCGGAAACAGCAGGATCGCCAGCCACGGTTCTGGGCCCATAAAATTCTTTACGTAGCGGAAGCCGTTCGAGCGCACGCCCTGGGAATGATAATAGAACCAGGTGACCAGAGCGCAACCCAGCGGCACCGAGGGAGTCGCGGTCGGCGATTCAAATCCGGGTATGACACCCAGCAGGCAACCCAGCAGAATGAAGATACACAGGACCGTCAAGTAGCCCACGTAGCGCTCATAGCCGTGGCCAATCACTTCGTGGCTCTGCTTGGCGACGAAGGAATCGAGCTCCTCCATCAGGTGCTGCATCTTCCCAGGGTCGTCCACCGACAGGCGCGCCCGCACGACCACAAAAAACAGAATGATCAGCACAAATACCACTAACTGCATGGCCACATAATTGGGGATGGGCGCTCGCGGATAGGTCGCGTGCAAATGAAAGATACCCAGGATCGCATTCGCCACGCCGGCGAGGTATTTATTCAGCAGGGCAGTTATCCAAAGTTGCTCAGGCATGAAGGCGTACTCATAGAAAGACCGGATCTAATACTGCGATGATTGCTGCTTGGCACGCACCCAGCGTCAGCCGGTACGCGTGCCAAAGGTATTAGGAAATCAGAATCCGCGCCGCAAGGTAACAAATACTTCCACTGCGACTTCGCAGGCCACAGCCACAATCGGAAGGCAGACGCCCCCAAGAAAGCCATAAAGACCTGCGCGAGAAACATTAAATATAACATAGGCCCCGATGGCGATGAAGGCATATCGTAAGGCAGCGCGCAAAACGATCCCGCCTCCCCGCTCCTTACTCTCGCCGGTGGTAATGCGCTCTCCCAAGGCGTCCACGGCGCGCTCCAGCCAGCGATGATTGACGTAGGAGACGATCGCTCCAGCCACAAATCCCGCCGCCACCGGCCACCGGAAGAACACCAGGCACACCACCAATCCGGCAGCCGAGGCCGCGACCATGTATCTGCGGATACGCCTCAGCGCTCCGGCAAAAAATTCATCCGCTGCCGAGGAAGTGGGTTCAGGCATCGTGGTGGGCACACATCAATGTAGCCCGCAGACCGTTCCAGAGTTGTTGACGACTTGCAATTCTAGCGGCTGTGGACTCCGCCGTCGCTATCCCTTCCGCGGACTCACCATGCGAATCATCTGCACGAACCCTAAGACGGCCCCCACGATGACTCCGGCGATAAACAGCCAATGGGTGTGCAGCCAGTGGTCGAGCAGTTTGCCGATCAGTAATCCAACCACCACCGCGGCGGGAATGATGAAGGCAATCTCTGAGTAACGCGCCCACAAGACCGCGGCGCTCTGTATCTTGTCGTCCCGGTGCTCATCAGCCATAAACAGAGGCTACCATCTGCGGTCAAGCGCGGGAAGCATTCACCGGCCAGATCGCACCAGCGACCAGATCGAGCGCCGCATCGGCAAAGATTGCAGCTGCATTGAATTTGCCTGCTGCATTGAATCTCTGCCAGAAGGTGCTCGCGGCCTCAACCAACTCGAACAGTAAGAAGCTAGCCGCTTCCGCCTGCAAATTGGCCCACCGGTTGAATTCAGCCGCGGGCGGTTTGACCGCAGATGCGGCAGACGCTATGATCGAAATGCGGGGTGGAGCAGTCTGGTAGCTCGTTGGGCTCATAACCCAAAGGTCGGTGGTTCAAATCCACCCCCCGCAACCAAAGTTTCTGTCTCAAGCTATTGAATCCTCATGGTCAGGACTACATGCCCCGGCCCTTCGTTTTCTGACTTCCGTTCACTACCGTGCAAAATGTCGCCCAACTCATTGGCGATTCTGCGTTCGTCTGCCGTGACCGCGTGGGTGTACCCCATCGTGGTTTCAGCGTCCGCATGGCCCAGCCGGTTCTGCCGGACGGCCATCGGTGCGCCGATCTGGTCAAGCAGCGTTGCGTTGCCGTGGCGGAAAGCGTGAAAGCCGCACAGCGGAATCCCGAGCTTCCGCAACAGCGGGTGTAGTTTCCGCTTGCGGGTTAGGTTGTGATCCCAGGGCGTCCCGTTCTTGCTTGCAAATAGCAGCCCCAGGGCATTCGGGCGCCAACTCCGCAAGTAGCTGCGAAGGTGGTCCACCAGTTGGCGCGAGATTGCAAACCGGCGATTTCCCTTGCGGGATTTCACTGTCTGAATCTGGCCGCGCCATACACTTTGTCGGATGAAGATCACAGCGCCGTCGAGGTCGAGGTCTGACACGCGAAGGCCGCAAATCTCGCCGCCCCTCATGCCCGTCTCAGCCAAGATGGAGTAGAACGTCCTGCAGGGCTCGCCGGCGGAATCAGTAATGCGGTTGATTTCCTCCCGCGAGAATACAAACGTGTTCACCAGCCCACGCTTTGGCAGCACCAGGCCGTCGAACGGATTGTGCGCGACGTATTGCCATGCCCGCGCGTTCGTCCACATAATCCGCAAGGTCGCAATCAAGTTGCGGATGGTTTTCGGATTCGCTTTGCAATTCGCGACGAAGGTCTGTAACAGTTGCCCGTCTAAGTCCTTCAGCGCGATCTTGCCAAGCTCTGGAAGTAGCCACTTTCGCAGTTGACTCCGGGTAGAGCTTTGCGTGCTCCGCTTGTGTTGGGAGAGCACCGTCGCGTCCCATCGGTTAGCAAATTCGGAAAATGTAGCTGTGGGACGCGCCCGGTAACTCGGGCTGTTGATGGTTGATAGTCGGGCTTGCAACTCACGAAGCGCAAGCTTCCGCGTGGGGTAATCCTGTATCGTTCCCAGGGTTTCCCACTTGTAAGGCCGCCTGATGGTTCCATTCGGCTGCATCACGTCCTCGCGCCAGCGTCCTACCCAAACTCCGTTCTTGGGCTTCCCGACCGCCGGTGTCAAACTGCCTTTCTGGAATCGCCTTCTGGCCATCGTCCCCCCGATCGGCGGGACGGCCATGTTTACCTCGGGCAGAACTATACCAGAGCTTTCGAAGTCCGGTGTCGGGTGCGAGGCCATGCCCGCATCGTATATGCGGTTTTCGGGAGTAGGTCTATGCGGTGAAGTAACTAAGTAGTAAGAGGTGAAGTAAACGGCTTGCAAGTTATTGCAGGGCAGTGCCTTATTTTCTGCGTGGTGAAGTGACTATTTTCGCTCAGTGAATTGACGGCTTTCCCGCAACCCTGCCCGGCCTTTTCACCCATCCACGTATCTGGTTGATGAACTTCTCAAACCTTCTCGCTTTCACCGATGACTCCCAAGTGTCACCGTAGGGACATTTGACAATTCTCGAAGCATCCAAGCGGGCGGCGAGTTGCTTGTTGCTCATGGATCCCTTCGACAGTAGTTCAGTGCCGATGACGCGCCAGTCTGTTGGCTTTTCCAGCCAATCGGCGGGACGCTGTGAAGCCCTCAGCCGCATATTGGTCTGCTTCTCACGGCTCTTGGCGCGCGAGGCTTTCAAATCCTTTTGATATCGGACCCTCCCCGCTTCGTTTTCCTTCTCCTTATTGGCCTCATGGCGCTCGTGGCGACGTGTGCTTTCGCTTTTTTGGAAGGCTTCAGCCACCTTACCGCCTGGGCCATCGCCCCAATACTTCTCCTTCCGGTAGTCCGCTTTCTGGTCGTGTTCTTTCTTTAACCGCGCGGCCTCTTGGCTGGCAGGATCACTCTCGGCTATTTCCTTAATTTTCGCGTAGTGTGCGCGCCGTTGTTTGTTGCGCGCCGGCGCGGTCGCCTTCAGGTGGGCGTAGTGTTTATCGAGCTCGTCCTGGTGGGTCTCATCGCTCTGGAGCGGCGCCCCGGGCCACCTGGTGAGGTACGCTGTTGCGTCCAGATTGTGGACGCGCCGCGCGTGGCAGTTAGGGCTTCGCGTAAGGCGGCGCACCAGCAGGCCACACTGTAGGCATATCACTAGGCCATCTTGCGCGGCTGTTGCTGGGTTCCGGCGGTACTGCTCCAACATGGCAGCATCTACCTTCATGTTCACGGCTTCGCCTTCCTTCCCCACCACCGTACTGCGGCGGCGTGTTTGGCAATAGCCTTTCGTTGTTCTGGCGTCAGTTTCTTCATGCGCGCGGCTGCGCTGCGCCTGCCCAGGCTCACGGCCGCGGCATTTTTCTTTTTGCGCGTCATCATGCTTTCATGTTATCATGCTCAGCGATGAGGATAGAAGAGGAATCTTTGGAGTTTAGCCGCAGAATTTACGGTCTGGTAGACGGTAAGCCATAAGCGAGGCAAATGATGGTACGGAAGCTTATCTGGTGTGTCGCACTACTCTTTGCGGTGTGCGCGGTCGGCTGTGGCGGATCATCAAACAACAGTCAGATAAATATCGCGGGAAGTTGGAGCTTCTCTTCTCAGTCGTCTCTTGTTACGGTGACCGGGAGCGGGACGATACAGCAGAACGGAAATGCACTGTCAGGACAGCTCACTTTAAACGGAACACCCTGTGCAACTTCGGCGACACTGACGGGAACAATCAGTGGAAACAGCGTGAACTTTCAATTGCAGGAAGGCTCGCAGGCGGTCAGGTTCACCGGAACCGTGACGGCAACTGGCACGGGTGCTTCTGGCACGTACACGGCTCCAACAGGCGGTTGCACAAACGGTGACTCCGGCAGTTGGGCAGCAACCAAGAGCTAGACGTGAGCAGTGGCGCGCCGCCGCAAGCTGGGAGCCGACGATTTTCAAGATATTCGGGCTTTGAATTACGGTCCGAGATAACGAGAGACGCGCCGCGCCGGTGAGCAAACACCGACGCGACGCTAACCACGAAGCCTACAAGGAGGCAACATGGCTGCTCAACTTTCTATCACACACACCCCTGGTCACGTCGACTGCCCCGCCTGTGACGCGCTGCGCGAGAGCATCAATATCGGCGCAAAGCTCGCCACCCTTACCCTTCCCGAAGCCGCACAGGCCTGGCTTGACTGTCGCCGGGATATCAGCGACGCCACCCGCTTCAATTACCAGTACTACATCCGTTCCCTGGTCAAATTCTTCGGCACCCTGAAGCTGAGCGAGTGCGCAAACAAGACACTTATCTCGATTTACCAGCGCGATCGCGAGCTCGGCAAGATCGCAGGACTCGGAGCCGCTGGTGCATCGGTGGTCAATCACGAACTCAACACCCTGCAGCAGATACTTGCTAGAGCCGGCCTATGGCAGGAACTCGCGGACTGGTACAAACCTCTACATCAGAGGCCCTCACGGATCGGCCGGGTTCTGTCGGAGGAAGAGGAAATCCGCCTGTTTCAGGTCGCTTCGAGTGACAAGCATTACTGGTTTATCGCCTACTGTTGCTCTCTGATCACGGTCAACACTACCGCAGGCCCCGGAGAGATTAGAAAGCTCCAACTGCAGGACATCGACCTCAATGGGCGCCAGATTCACATACGGGAGGGGGCCAAAAACCTCAAGCGCGATCGCGTACTGCCTTTGAACGATGAGGCGCTTTGGGCCGTCGCGGAACTCCATCGGCGCGCCCGGGAAAAAGGCTCAATCTCTCCGCATCACTACCTGCTGCCCCGTCGGGGCGCCCCGGCCCGCGTAAGGGGAGCCGGTTGGGACCCGTCGACGCCGATGCGGAGTTGGAAACACGCATGGCAGTCCCTGCGAGTGGCGGCTGGCCTTCCCCATCTCCGCATGTACGATCTTCGGCATCATGCCATCACCAGGCTATTGGAAAACCCGAGCATCTCGGACAGAACCGTGATCGAACTCGCCGGCCATGTCAGCACTCGGATGTTGGACACTTACTCGCACCAACGAGTGGGGGCGAAGATTGCGGCTGTCAAAGCGCTGTCGTCAAGGGAACATGCTTCCAACGTATACCCGGCAGGTGTTCAAGCGATGCAGCCCGGCAGAGCAGCACCAGGTACGCCAGCGGCGAAAAAGCTAATCTCTTTTGCGTCGAGCGAATCGATAGAAGAAATGGTCGCCCGCGTGATGGGGCCAGCCGCGAATAGGACACGGCCATGAGCGCACTTCTCTGGATTGCCCTCGCACTACTGCTCGGAGTTGCGGGCCATCGGCGCCATTGCAACTACGGCGGCTTCTCGTGGCGACGAGCCGTTGGCATCAGCCGGGCAAAGTATCAGGTGGGCCGCGCGATTGGCATTCCCACAACTCGGGCAGGCAGGCAACGCAAGCTGGGTTCAATCTTCTGGAAATGGTGAAGTTTTTCTAAGGGTTCGGGCGTCGGGTTTCACCCGTAGCGGGAAATGATAACGAGAACACCGCCCGCGGTTGGAAGCCGCCCAAAAGAGCGTGGAATAGGACGCCCGATTCGCCGTGATGCCGTTTAGCTCACCCAGCCGCTATTGAGGTTAGGCTTGGCTGCAATCGGGATCTGGAACTGTTGTGTTCCTGTGCCGCCAAGCGAGTCTGTCACCTCAACGTAGAAAGTGGACGTTCCCGGCGTAGTTGGCGTGCCGCTGATAACCCCGGAAGAGGGATTGATTGGCCCCAATCCCGCGGGCAGCGATCCACTTGACAGCGCGAATGTGTATGGCCCGGTCCCAGCCTTGCCGTCAATTGTCTCTGAATAGGACGTTCCTACAACCCCACATTGCAGCACCTTGGCAACTGGGGTGGGATCAGCGTTGGAGTCGGTGTTGAAATGAGGGACGACCATCTCTTGGCTCTCTCCAAGCGGGGGAATATAGCCGTGCATCCCATTTGGGGATGGGTCTCCATAGGTAAAGGTCGTGTACGGGCCCGCCATTTAGTCGTACCTCATGGCTGGACAGGAGTTATCGTTACTCGACCCATAAAGCGTATTGGTGCTGAACGCATTGAATTTGGCAACAACATAAGTATGGGACGATGCGTACATGTCATTGGCTGTGATGATCGCCCCCTCAGCAGTATCTCCAGCCTTTATGGAAATGAAATCTAGGAGAGGATTACCAAGTTCGCTTGTTGGTGGGACAAGTGGAAAAATAGGAGAGCTACTCACGACCGAACCATTGAAACCCGTTGTCAACCTATTCCCAGCGGCTGGCCATGCCCAAGCAGACTGAATAAGTGGGCCGACACCGACAGCTATATCAAATGCTTGATAGGTCGGTTGTGGAGTCGTCCCGCTGCTGGTCAGCAGCACCGAGAAATAGGACGCAGTCGTAGCGCCGCTAGCATCCACCGAACGGCAAATGCCAAATTTGACGCCAATGTTAATAGAGGAGTTTGACCAAAGGTACATACGGAAAGAACCGGAATCACCGGAGAAGTAGGAGGGATAAGTGGTCGCTCCTTCATTAGTACTGAATGCGGAAAGTGACCAAGGAGTACTAGTTCCTGGATTTGTAATAGTACCAGTTCCATTTGAACCTGAACCAGGAGTCACGCGAATGTTGACCGCCGTTGCGCTGCTGCCATATTCAAACTTCGCGTATATGGGCTGCGTTCCGGATGCCGTGTCCTGGGAAGCCCAGATGGAATTTACGTAGGCCGACGAAGGTACGGTGGTTTGCTTCGTGATAACTGGAGTTCCTGCATGGCCACTGGTGCCCGACGCATTGACTACAGTGAAGGTGCCAGAGCCGATCCCGGTAATGACAAAGGTTCCATTGTTCCCTGTATCTGGAGCGGAGAACCCGGTGATGGTAACTACCATCCCCACTGCAAACGCAGTGATATTGCCCGACGTGGTGAGACCGGTATAGCTATACGTGGAGTTTCCGCCAGAGGACGAAACGCTAGTGATGCTACATCCAAGCCACATTACCTGTCCGGTATCTGGGGGTTGCTTCCACCCAAACGCCAAAAGGCACGCATCAATCGCTGTCGGCGCATCGCAGAAGTTGTTGAAGCTGCTATTGTCGTGGTGCAGGTTGATGGTGCACGGATTGTTTGGGAAGGTTGCCATCTATGACTCCAGTTGAATGGTTACCACTCGGGGAATGGAACCGGGCGCCTCAGCGACTAAAGCGGTGCGTTGCGCGAGTTCCTCTTGAGCGCTCATATCACCACCACCGAATTGTTCGGAATTGGGACCCAGCGGAAGCCGCCATACTTCGGGCCGGAAGAGTCCAGCGGCCATTGTTGGAACGGAATGAATATGTCTCCCGTCACCGGAGCGTGAACCAGGGGCTCCTCCAAACAAAATATATCCACACCGCCGGCCGATATCTGCCTTATGATCCTCGCGTACACCCCGGCCAGGCTCGAGCCGCATTGGAATACCAGAAAGCCGTTCGTGTAAACGTCGTCTCCACTCCCTTCAGAAGTTCCTCCAGGCGACGTCCCATATACGACGGTCTCCGTGGACGCCGGGACAGCAGGCACGGTTTCTCCAAGCGGGTTCGCTCCTCCCGGTTGTAGACCAACCCCGTAGAGCGCGTAAACGTTGGTTGGCTCTACCAGATTCGTCGGGACCTCGACGTTAAGCGTCTCCATGCGAGAAATGGCGGTGAGCACAACGCTACTGCCATCGACCTTGATATCGCCGATGCGCCCAGAAAACAGCATGATGCAGCCCAGCATGTTTACATCGTCTTCCGTGCTCTCTGTTATTACCGGAGAGCCAAACTGATCACCGACGTTTGGCATGGTGCTTCGCCATATTTCCACAAAGCCATTATCAAACAGGCCGCGGGCAAATGCTTCCAAGACGGGCGTGAAACCATCGCCGATAGTGTCATCATCCCAAGGGCTCCAGGTGATTTCTAGCGTGTCTGCTTCAAGGCCGATTGTGGACTGAACTTCACCACGCTTAATCACAGCGGTCGTGAAGGTTCCGCGGTAGCCCCAATCTAGTTCGCGAGGCCAGTCGGTGAGGGTAAATATCTTTCCCAGGGTAAAACAGCCTCCGCCCCCCCCGCCAGGTGGCGGCGGCGGTAGCGGTGGCCCGCCCGGATGCCTCAACGGGAGGCCAAATACCATTTGATCTGTCCAACTGTCCCACGTGCCATCTGCGCCATACGGGGCAGTCAAACACCAATAAACGCCATTGACCGGATCCCAGAAGTGCCATGTGGTGGGATTGTGAATGAATTTATAGCCGAGAGGCGGCTCACCACTGCCGTCCGGTAGGCCGGTTGGGTCTAATTCGAGATCGGTGCGCGCTTCAAGGGTTTCAGCGTCGTAGAGCACCAGGTCGGAGGCAAAATAATACCGCGTGCCACTGGGGGGATGATCTACTAAGATCCCACTGGCACCCCCAAATCTTACAGGATTAGACCATTCGATCGTCGCCAGGCCGATGTCCCATTTGTAGCACATGCACTGTTCGGGTGGCTGATACGGCTCTCCCCCAAAGAAGCATAGCAAAGCACCCTCGTCGGCATAATAACGAATGCAGGTAGCTGGGCCTTGTTCTAGGGGGGAAGCGCCCAAGGGCCAAGACTCAATGCCTTCGGTTGGACTGAACCGAGTAATGTAACCTCCATCCGCGGTTGCACCGGATCCATGGTTCGATAGTACCCAGATCGAATCGTAGGGCCCGTCACCCTCGACGCATGCCGCCGCGCTGATGCTGTCGCCAGTGTGACCATAGTCGGGCAAATGATACATTGGGGCTGAGGCGCCGAAATAGTAGCAGTCTCCGGTCGAATTGACGTGCAGCAACCCAAGCGAGGGCACCCATGCGGCAGCGGCGCAATAACCGATGTGCGTGTAGCCGCCCCAATGGTCATCGAAGGCCGCGGTTAGCTCGCCCCAAGTATTTACTGTCGGACACGGCGAAAAGAACCCACTTTTAGGTGACTTGAACCAGCGGTAGTCCGCGTAGCCGCTTCCAGCGCCTATATAGAAGGCGTCATCAGCGACAATTAGGTGTCCATCTGGACCAGAGTTATACGAACACGGGAAGTAGCCCAAACTAATAACGTTTACCGCATCTGGGCCAAGCTCGGCATACAGGGACGGATCAAATTCAGCGATGATCATCTCATAGGAGGTGTACATGTCCAGGCCGCCTCCCGGAACGCCACAACCTTTATCTGGATCGAACTCCTTCCAAAAATTACCTTGATTCACCGGTGACAGTAGCCAGTAGATTCTACCGCTCCGCGGATTCTGGTATCCCCAGACCCTATCGTTAGAATAATAGGGGTCAGCGTCATCGGCGTAGCCCATGGCGTGAAGCGGCCCCAAGAGCTTTCCGGTGCCTCCGATGCCGCCCCCGCGACCGCCCTCCAAGCCTCCGCCGCCAGGAAACATGGTAATTCCAGGCGACGTGGTGAGGACGTAGAGATCGGGCTGCTGAAGCTGCCGATGGTTCTTGAGGTAGCCTTTCGCAACCTCATCGCTAACGCTGCCGCCTATGAATTTTCTGGACATTCTACCGCTCGGTTCCTTTTCTATAAGGGAGCAGTTTATTCAGTTGCTCTTGGCGTTTCTTGCATCCGCCGCATGGCCTCTGGAAGATCACGTCGCTCATCGCATCACTCCGCCGGTGCGAAATACTCTCTGAACATGGGCCACCACCTTTCGCGTGACTTCCTCCGCGTCTGTCGCGCCATTGATGGTAATGGGCATATTGAAGGTGTGGCCCCTCTCGCCCACGACCGCAGACTGCTGCCCATGGGACGCGCTATCCATCAGGTAGGAGGTCAGTTTCTGTGGCAGCACAGCTTCGCCGCTGTGAGCCTGGATTACCATGTCGCGGGGGAGCAGGCCGCCAGTAGCCATAGAAGTTAAACCGGCAAGGCCCAGGCCCACTGAATAAGCAATAACGGCGGCAATCTCCGGCCCCGGCGGCGGCGAAACGGCGCTCATCAAGGCAAAAGTGTTCGCTGCCGCAAGCCCGGCGTCACTCAAGGCTATGGTGGCATTGGAGGCAATTTGATCCGCAGCTTTTTGTCTCGGGTCTTCTATCCCAATGGCGGACAGTGCCTTCATAATCACGCCATAGACAATCCATTGCGCGATCATCTGGGTGATGGCGCTGACCACGGCCTGGAGCATACTGACGCCCATCTCGGCAAAGGCTTGGCCGACAGTCTTGGTGCCCATGATCATGTCGGTGAACGCCTTTGACATGGAGTTGGACATCTGGCTTGCTACCTGAGCGGTCTCCTGCGCCATCGAAGCGGAGAGCCCCTTCCATTCGGTTGCCGCCTGAGCTGCCCCAGCACCCATGCCTTGGCCGATTCCGCCAAACCCACTCTTTGGAGCGGTGACGGTTTGCGCCATTCTCGTCTGCGCCTGCAGTTCCTTCAGCCTCTGCGTGTAATTGGCGGTGCTGAGGGCGGTCTTCGGGTCGGCCATCATCTCGTTGAGGTTCTTGATCTCCTTTTCGATCCTCACCGTCGGGTCATACATGCCCTTGATGTTGTCCGTGGCATCAGCCATCGCCCGGGCCCAGGTCTCGCCGTCGATTGTGCCATTGTGATAGTCAAGGTTTATCCGTTCCTGATACTCGGCGAGCTGTCCCATAGGAGTCAGCAGCGAATCGAGAATAGATTTGCGCTCTTCAGCGCGCTTGTTCCAATCGGCGACGAAGCGAGCACCATTGGCTTCCAGCGTGTTCAATTCTTTTTGCTGCTCGCTATGCTCGGCCTCGTCGAACATCTGGCCGGCTTCGCCATAGGTGGCCATCGGCGGCTGGATCCCGACGTTACTGTAGATCTTCTGCTGTTCCGGCGAACCAAACGTCTTCTCTGTGAGTTCGCGGGTCTGCTGCCGCATTCGCCCGAGAATGTCATTGATCTGGTCGGTGACCTTGCGCAGATTGTCGGCATACTTGCTGGCCGGGACCAGCATTTGATCCCAGAACCAGGCCTCATCGGAGAGCGTCATGCCCCAGTCCGCCTTCATGGACTTCAGCTGACTTTCCATCTGCTGCATCTGCTCGGCGGCAGCCTTGCTACTGCCCGCCATAGGAATAACGGGTGCATTGATGCCGCCCGCAGCCCCCGCCCACTGAATGTTTTCCTGGAGAAACCCACGGGAGTTTCCACTGGGCTGTAGGATTGCTTCGCCGGGGTAGTGGCGACGCTTTGCGGGGTCAATCAAGTCGGCGATCCGCTGCCGCTCTGCTTCTATCTTGTCTACCTTGTCGCTGCTGTCTTTGGCGCTCTGAAGTAGAAGATCAAGCCCACCGAGGGGACCCTCAATGGCGGTTCTTAGTGTCGCTCCGAGCGTGGGGCCCTGCCGTCCAGCCTCCGCCATGACAGCATTCAGTTCCTTGAATCCGGCAACGCACTCGTTCAGCGTTAGGGCGACTACCTTCAGCGCCTCGCCAACGCCTTCTCCCAGGCTCTTCGCGGCTGTGTTGCCGGTCGCATCGGCTTTGAGGAATGCGTTCGACAGCGCGTTCAGCGCTGGCATCAGTCCCATGCCAATTTGTAGCTTCATCGCATCCATTTTCAGGTCGAGGAGTTCTATCGTCTCGTGGAACTTCAAGGCCGCTGCGATATCTTCAGCGGTCATCACCAATCCCATGGCTTTGGCCTTGTCGATCCAGCCCTGGATTGCGGCGGCGCCGGCGTTCATCATGGCGATCTCTTCGGGACCACCGCGCCCCATCAGGGTCTTGGCTTCGTAAACCTTTAGGACGCCATCTTTCAGCTTGGAGAAACGGTCAGCGACCATCAGCAGCAGAGGTAATTGTTCTTTCATCCCGCCTTTGCCGTCTGTCAGATCTTTTGCCGAGAGGCCCAACTGCTTGAATGCCAGCGTCTGTTCTTTACTCCCCTGCACGGCCTTCACCGCTGCTTTATCGAGGAAGCCCAAACCCCTCGCCATGGACTCCATCGACACGCCAGTCATCTGGCTGGCGACGCGAAGTCCAGTAAGGGCTTCTATCGAAATTCCGTAGGTCTGGGATAGTTTATTGAGTTGCAGCGCTTGGTCCGCCGTGCTCTTGGCGAAGGTTACCGCCGCTGCGGTGGCGGCGATCCCGATGCCGGCGAGAGAGGCTACCATGATCTCCGCGCTGCGCTTGAACTCACCGACGGAACCAAATTTTAGCTTCCCAAACTGTGTCTCGACGGTCTTCAGGCTCGCAACGATTCCCTCAGACGTAGTGAGGGAAATGGCTTTAGCGTTCGCCATTCCGCGAGCGAAACTTTCAGTTTGCGCCTGCAAGGCGATAACAAGTGTGCCCAGAGTCTGCGACATGGCTGTGTTCTCCTAGTTCGACGGCACGGCAATTCCGCCGTGAATTAACGTGAGGTATTTCGCCTCGAGTTCGGTGCCGATGCTCTGCAACAGTTGCAGGCTTAGCATCAGTTCGGCTGTGAGCCAACCATCGCCTGCATTTACTAACGCTGCTTCGCGGAGCACTCTTACCGCCGTGCCCAGCGCGAGGTGTCCGGCCGGCTCGGAAGCGCTGGTGCCGAATCCTGTCGCCGTCGCGCGCAGCAGAACGCCCAGCAGTTCGGATCCATCCGGCTGGAGCGTGATCTTTGTCCCTTGAAAGAAATCGGCGCCGCGGGCTGTGTCCTCGAGAGCCATTAGTTCATACCCCCGTCCTGCCGGAGCTCCGGGGCCATGGCGCGCCATTCCTTGCGCGCTGCGCCCGTGATCCACTTCGGCATCTGGGGTTCGCCGGTTTCCGGACGTGGTTCGGCGGTATTCACGCGACGTTTGCCGGCGTTGCCGAACATTTCCTTGATTTTTGACGGTTTCGGGCGTCTTCCTGGCATAAATCGTCCAAATCACGAAATTTTCATTTCGCGGATACACGCGCGTAGGCTGCGCCATGGTAAATCCGGCCGCCGAACCAGCGATTTTGATGCCCCCTACCCTTTATAATCAACTACTTGCAACCTTCTTGGCATGGCCGAAGCCGCCAGACTCTCGAACTGTCTTCAGTGAATGGCAGTGCGCACACAGGGATTGCAGATTGCCTTCGTCAACGAACAGGGTCCAGTCGTTGTGATGGTCAACCTTGTGATCGACGATGGTCGCCGGAACCAACCGGGGACCATGTTTACTATGTTCGCCGTAGGGATCAGCGCACAGTGGCTCTCGGTGTAGTTGCTGGATTCGTAGGCCGTGGCGTGGGTTCTTCCACACGTCTTTTGCATACAAGCCGATGAGAGAGCCGGTCTCGGCACGGCGCCGCTGGCTGCGTTCCCGCTCCCGTCGCCTGTCTGGATTGTCTGCCGCTGCGTGCTTAGGGCAATATCCGCCGCCCTCAACGAGCGCCGGGCATCCTGGCGCGCGGCATGGGCGAGCGGGAGCCCAGGGCATCAGGCGTCCGCCAGACTTCCAACCTGCCAGCGGCCGCCCGTCGGCATACAGGCCGGTATGTTCAGATTAGCTACGCACTGGTAGCACGTGGCTGTGAACTGAGACTCGCGCGACTTGAGGATGTCGAGATCATCGATGGCGGCGCAGGTCAGACATAACGCGAAGTCAACGGCGCCGTCATCGTCCACCAACAGCACCTCAACGTCAGCCGCACCGGTCATAACGTGATTGCAGGCGATCATCTGCGATGCGTGATGGCACATTTTCGTTTACCTATATCGGGCGCACCGGCCAGTGACAACCGATGCGCCCATACCCTCAACGACAAGCAATCTTCTAGGGTCGCCGATGCTTGGGGTCTCACCACCTAAGTCAGCGACCCTGTATCGAGCCAGTCGCTAGTCCACGGAGAAGCGAACCGTGAACCTCTCTCCGGCCCGAACCTTGTATGGCTCGGGGATGGTCCTGGTTTGGGGTCAACCCCGAGCATCGAGCGTGGGGCGTCCGTGCCGCTGACCATGGCGTCCGGGAATCCCCCTCGCTCGAATCTCTAGTGCAGCCGGCGCATAATCTCCAGGCGCAGCCGTTGCCGTTCGTGTGCGACGTCGAACTGCTTCGTCGCCGCTGTCTGAATGCGCGTGCGCCCTGCCGATGATCGCCGCTCGTATCTCCGCCCGCCGATGGGAGGTTCTGGTTTCCATTGCCGCGTCGAATACCGGCCCGGCCCGCTGCATGAGGCGACGGCCCGGACTACCGCGATGGCCCGTTCGTCGCCTTCGTCTGCCAGTTGGTAAACTTCGCTAGTGCTGTATCTGCATGTTCGTCTCATGATCGCTTCCTTTTCTACGACGCCGATTCTACGACGCCGAATTTTGGAAAACTTTTATAGGTGAATCTGCGCTGCTCGCCTTGCCCAGCGCACCGTTGCATCGAAGCGTTGCAGTAAAACCGACCTGTCCATATGGTGCCCAGCGCTCTAAGTGCCGCTTAACACGCAAGCCGTCCGTGACGCGTCTGCACTTCCACGCATTGAAATCTCCAAAGACTAGGGCTTTGTTGCCTACCGCTGGCGAACCCGGGCCCAAGGTGGGCACGGAAGGCGAGATGAAAACCGGGTAACCCCACAAATACGGCACGCGATTGAGGCCATATTCGACGAGGCGCAACGGGCGGTTGTTGGAGTCCTTCAGCTTCGCGATCGCGTCGAGGGTCGACTGCTTGCACATCCAGCCGCACTTCGAACTCTGCCGGTAAACTTCATCGACCGACCCAACCATGTCCACGATGTCTTCGTAGATGATGCTGGAGGTTTGCCCGTCGGCTGCCGCCTTGCCGACAGTGGCTTCGCTGAGCAACGTCGCCATGAATGAACTGCCAATGCCTCTGGCAAGTCGAATTGCAAAGGCCGCGGCGAGGACATCCTCCAAAGGGAATTTCGAATCCTGCATCAGCTCCATCGATACCAAAATTAAATCTGCTCTGAAATTTCTTGCTTTGCCCATTGCGAGCGAATCGAATGAGGCATCGTCGGTTTCGGGGAAGATGAGATTTTCGGCGATCTCGGTTGCGCTGGCAGTGCTGTTGTCGATGATCGGCCAGTTGAATGCTCCGCCGGTATCGGTTTGCTGAATGTCTACGACGTTTGGGTCAAACAGGCGATCAAAAGTCGCCATGTTGGCATATAGGCTGTCGGAGAATTTCGCGGGGCTTAAATAACCGCCGGCGCTGTCGATGCCGACACTTTGCGCGCGCTTCTCATCCGGAATGGCATCCGCTCCAAAGCGCAATGCGCGCATGAAGCGCTCGTACACTTCGGCAGTGGCTCGGGTTTCGCTGTTTCGGATCCCCTCGTCCATTTCGGTTTGTAGGAGTGCGGCGCGCCGCAGTTGCATCCGGCCGGGATCTAGCTGATCCGCCATGAGCAACAGGGACTGAACTTTACTGGAATCTTCTTTGGTGAAGGTTTTTTGATTCAGAATCCGGTCAGCTTGGGCGAGGTAACTTTCTCTGGACGGCATGTTCTTTTCCTCTTTCTCTCACGAGCGGTTGCGGTTTCACGCCGGCCGCACCGGCGCAGCATTAGGTCTTGGTGCACTCATCTGTGGCGCCGCTCTCGCCATGCCGACACAATAGCTTGAGCGTCAAGCTGCCCGTCAGCGTTTGCCACGATCACAGCCGGGCCGGGATGCGCGGATTGATCACGAAGTCGATGATCCTTTCGTAAGAGCCGTATCGCCGGGCGGCGGTCAACCCACGCGGCTGCCGGGTTATCGCCAGCCGCCATCCGTCGCGCCGTCTGCCGATCCACGGTCTCGATGACGTTGCGACAATCCGCGTCAAGGACGTCTATCCGCTGCACGCACGCCTCCCACAGGGGGGTCCTGCTTCCGGCGATTACGCGCGCCGCTCGCGTTCGACCGCTCAAGCATCAGGGCCTGGCGCACTCATCCCGGAATCGTAAGTGTTCCCGACAACATGCCGCTCTTGAACGCCACAGCGCCGGCGGTTCGCAGGCGCCGGTTGCGGTGCTGGTTGCTCTGCTGTTTGTTCGGGGGTCTGGTGTTTCGGGCTTGCTAAGAAATCCCATACTTCCTCTCTCTCTGGGAAGGTTATGTGTTGAAACATACTCTTGCGTGTGACAACATGCAACTGATTTCTACTCCAGATGTTTGGTCGCGTGTGATGCCGAGATCGTCTAGTTTCTTAATGTCGTGCGACGCGACATTTGCTCTGCCCTTAGCGCGCCGCGTTCCGTTGGTTTTGGTTTCCTGCGGACCTCAGGCCGCGCATCTGAACCAAGTTTGCCAATGGAACCAGCAACACGCCCCCATATTCGTATAGAGAAACGGCGGCTTTCTCCCGCAGACGGGGCAAGGCGGCAGTTCCGCCTGGGTCGTTGCGGTTTCGGTGATAGACTCGCGCTCGGCTTCTTCGGTGTTCATGTCGCTCATGTCGTGATTGTAGGATATTTATTGCGTGTCGTAACACGTATCTTGCTATACTCTCCCCGTGGACCTGCCTGGCAAGCGCGCCGTCCTGGAAAACCCACCGAACCTAAACTACGAATATGTCAAGGCCTACGTCCCGGCCATCGCCCGGACCTATCTTCGCGAACTGGCCGCGGACCGGAATTTCAGCGAGCAGAGGATGTTAGGAGTGGTTTTGCTGGAGCATGAGCGGATGACTCGCGCTGCCCGCCGGGAAGCCCCCGGGCTCGAGCCGCTCATTCATCCGTGTGGCGATCGGTAAACAAGGCCTGTTGTGTCGGGCGGCGCGCGACAGTGAAATGCTCGGCCGATCGAAGAGGATCTTGCCGCGCTGTGTTTTCCTGTTGCTCACTTGGGCCACCTCGCCGGTCACGCTTCCTCCTCGTCGTAATTCACAATTCCGGGACTCAGCCGAGCACAGTAGGGGATCGAGGACGGTCTAATTGTCGCTCCCGCTCTGACTCGCGACGGGACCTCCCGGGCGCTCTTAATCAACCAGTTGGCAATGAATCGCCTGATTCCGCGCTGAGTCTTCTGCCGTGAGGGATTGCCTTCCAGCCACGCCTCCATGCTATGAAACTCCTGGCCGATGTTGAGAGCGGGAAACAACTGCGCGTAGTAAATCGCATCCTCGCGTGCGACGACGTAGTCATCGCCATCCTTCATCGGAAATCTACAGTATTCGCTCATGGCTTCCACCAGACACACCTCGGGCTATCCCCCCGTGATCCTTGCTTCTGACCCATCAATTAGCCAAGCAAGTAAGCACAGAACTGAAAGACCCCTTGCAGGCACCAGCCCCGTTTATTACTGTTCTGGTGCCCCCGTACTTCCCTTATTTTTTCGCTCGAAATCACATAGGACCGGGACGTCACCCGCTTGCTGCATCGACTAGCAGCCCGTTGCCCGGAAAAAACCAGTTTCGCAACTGGAATAAGGGTTTGGTTGTAAGGAGTGATGAACATACCGGCCCGTTTTTTTGTGGTTGGGTGTAAGCTAGTGCCGGGAAGCAACCCCATGTCGTTGACATCGACATGCAACTCGTAATTAGCTGAACGGCCGCTCTGGAACGGGCGGCCCTTCTCTTGCAGATCGCCAGATTTTAGGCAAACACGGCGTCCCGCAATTACGTGCAACAGCCGTGCAGAATGACGGCTGTTTAGCTCGATTTTCGGTGATAGTCGCGGTGGAAGCTCAGCAGAATCAATACCACTTAGCAGTGACCCCTTGGGCTCATAACCCAAAGGTCGGTGGTTCAAATCCACCCCCCGCAACCAACGCAATCATAAGATTACGGGCAATTGGGCACTTGCAGCGGGTGTCCAAAACTGTCCAATCAAGGGAAACTGGCACACAGTTTTCCTTTTTTATTGAATGACGACAAGCTCCCGCCAGCCGTTTCTTCAATGCCAGTAATCAGGCCGCTTTCGGGGCTGATTTGACGGTATCCTGCAGAAAGAGGAAATCTTTGATCGGCAGCGTTTCACGAGGTCGCTATTAACCACTCGATAACATTTCCTCTACGAGGCGCGACGTTCCCATTTCACGACGATGTTATCGACTGGTTACTCCCCTCCCCCTCCCCTGGGCTTCCGGCAAAATCTTGAAAACACAGGGTTGGAGATAAGAAATCCTTGCAAAATATTCCTGCGTAAAGGGTTAGATACCAAAATATTGGTAAATAAGAACTTAGGGGCGCGATTTTACCTCAGTTCTAGCCCAGTCCGGAGACTCGTGTTGACGAATTGAATAATCTGGCGACCCTCTCTGCCGCTGCTGGGGCGACGGATTCCGGTTTTCAAAGAGCGCTGGGTTGAGCCGGCGTGCAGTGCACGTTTCGGCCCGCCCATTGGGCACACTCAGCCCAACCTACAAGCGTAGCTCGAACCCCATCGCTGTCAAGTTACGAAAGTGCATCTGGGGTGCGCAAACGATACGATCTTTTGATTTATACGCTAATCACGTATAATTGTCGCAGTGGAGTTCTTTGAGGCGCCTGCATTCACGAGATACATCGCCGCCTACCTCGACGATGATCAATACCGGGGTCTTCAGGACGCTCTGGCCCAAAACCCAGAATTGGGTGATGTGATGCCACAGACTGGCGGCTTCAGAAAGCTTCGGTTTGGCGACCCGCGCCGCAGTAAGGGCAAGCGAGGCGGTCTGCGAGTCATTTACTTCTGGTTTCCGGAAGACGACCAAATCTGGCTCATGACGATCTACAGCAAAGACTAGTCCGACGACCTGACAGCGGCGCAGAAGAAAGCCATGAAGGGCGCGATTGAAGTCGAAACTGCCTTACGCCGCAAGCAACGGCCATGGAGAACACGATGAAGGCGAAGCGAAATATCTTCGAGGAGTTGATGGAGGGCGTGAACGCGATGCCGGCGCAGCGCCAAGGGAAGATCACGCTGCGCAGCTACAAGCTGGAAGCGAAGCCGCTGCGCCCGGTGAGCCCGGCGTTTATCCGCAAGACCAGGGCGAAGCTGAAATTGTCGCGCGGAGTTTTCGCCCGCAAGCTGTACACCAATGTTCGCACTCTGGAGAACTGGGAACAAGGCCGTGGCAGACCCAACGCTCAGGCTGTGGTGCTGCTGCGGCTGGTCAACCAGTATCCCGACACGCTGGCCCGCCTGGATCGGGTGGCTGGCGGCGAATAGCTCACGCAAGCTTTCTTCATGCCTGTCGTCGAGCCAGGCCTACGATAGCTCCGCAATTCCCACCCAAGCAAAAGAAGCTTGGGTGGGGCACCCGGCACGACCCCTTGCCCGGGCCACACGCCTCCCGAGCACGCCGATGTTAAAAGTGTGCAATGTTGCACAGACAGCACAGCGGGCAGCGTCCTACCATACCTTCTTCCATATTTAAGGGGGGTTCAAATGCTGACCCATGATGGCCTGCGTTTACCAACGACCACTTCTCCGGTGTCGCCAGGGTTCATGCATCGTCCTCTCGATAACGGCTCGGTCGAATCAATTTGCATGAACTGCTTCCTCACAATCTCCCGAACGTGGGGCAGTTTCAAGCTGACCGCAGACGAACTGAATGAGATCGAATCCGGTCACGTCTGCGACCAAAGGCACAAGCCAGCCAAACCCCAAGATTCAAACTGAGACACTACCCGGCATCGAAACCAATCTCTACGCCACCGCCACGCGCGATTCCCATCCTGTCGCTGCGCGACAAGGATGGGGCACCGGGCGCCGAAACAGATTCTTGTAATTAGCCTATTGCCGACTCATAATGGGCCAGAGGTGCGGATGCGCGCAGTCACGTGGATAACGATATTGGCCCTTGGAACGGTCTCAGGATGGGGCCAAGGTCCACAGAAAAAGCGGGTAGCCGTCTTTGACTTCGATAATGCCGCCGTCCAGGGTGGCATCCAGTTACCCTTCTTCGAGATGAACGCTCCCAATCTCGGAAAAGCTGCCGCCGACCTCCTGATTACCAAACTAGTGCAAGACGGCAACGTGAGCGTGATCGAACGCGACGCCATGGATAAGCTGCTGGCGGAGCAGAACTTTAGCAACAGCGGCCGCACCGATCCGGTTACGGCCGCCAAGCTGGGCAGAATACTCGGGGTGGATGTCATTATCCTGGGCACCATCACGCATTACGAGTACGCCGACAAGACCACGGGCGGGGGCGGGTCCCGCTTCGGCGGTTTTGGCAGCAGCTCGATGAAGACCAAGCACGACATCAACGCTAAGGTGCAGATCAGCACACGTCTGGTCAGCCCCGACACGGCCGAGGTGCTGGCGGTGTCTCAGGGTACCGGCGAAGTCAACCGCAAGAGCGTAAAGGTGGACATCCGCGACGCAAGTCAGGCCAGCATGATGGGAGGCAATGCCAACAACCCGCTGATGAACGAGTGCATGGACAACGCCATCGCACAACTGGCGGCGCAGCTCGAGCAGGCGTTTCCCAAGCTGCCGCCGCGCATGCCGGTGATCGACGGGCTGGTAGCGGACGCCAATGAATCTGGACACCTGGTTCTGAACGTCGGCGCTCATGATGGCGTCAAGCTGGGCGATCACCTGCAGGTGTGGCGCGCCGGCAAGGAGATTCGGGACCCGGCGAGCGGCAAAGTGCTGATGCGCGAGGACACGCTCCTGGGCGAGGCAGTGGTGACCACCGTGACCGACATCTCCTCAATCGCGCAGTACAAGGGCACCGAGCCAGTGAAGATTCGCGATCTGGTCAAGAGCATCCCGCAGCAGCGGTAGCCGATAACCTCGCCGAAAGCTCTGTATCAACAGCCTGAGGCCCCCTGCTTCAGCAGGGGGAGCTGGACTTTAGTCCAGCGGAAAAGCGCCTGACTTTAGGGTGGGCTTCAGCCCCGGGATTTTTTCGACCCCGGCGCTAGAGCGCATGCTCGAAGTCGAACTTTTCCCCGGAGCGCTGGAGCGCTCCTTCCCCCGCATAAATGCGGGGGCTCCCACCAAGAAGAACGTTCCGTGGGTTTTACACGCCCGAGGGAGAACTCGTCTGGACAGGCATCAGCGACAGCTTCAACCCGAGTTCAGCGAAGAAGACAATCATTAACGTCGTCAAGGTGGTGGTGAAGGATTTGGAGAAAGAGGGGATCTTATGAAGGGCGAGCGGTTCGCGATTCCCATCCTGTCGCTGCGCGACAAGGGTGTGGCACCCGGCCCCGACCCTCAAAACCGACTTAATTACCGAATGGAAGCATCGGGTAGTCCACGAGGTTACGAGCCCTCGTCGTGCGGAGCCGCCGTGGTTCACCCAAGCGTAGCTCTTTTTCAGCCAACAACGTCGCGAACACCCTTCCATACTCCCGGAATTCGTTTCTTTCAGGGATGCCGTCCTGGTCCCCTGGTAACTGTCGAAGTACTCTGCCGGCGAGATTCGAGTACGATATGAGATAGGCTTCCTTTGTGGCATCCTTCAATACGGCCCTCTTTATTTTTTCCAAGTCTTTCAATGCGCGGCGAATGTCGTTAACCGTCAAGGATGCCGAGTACTGCTCCTTAATGAGCGTTAAAATTGACTGGGGTGTCACCTCTAGTTCGACCACGGAAGCAGTACTAGCCAGTTGCCAAGATTCGAATTGCTCTTCCGACATGAGCTTTAGAAAGACTTCAACCCACAGGAATACGATCAAGTAAATTGAGGGGGCGAGATCATTGCAGACAATCTGCTTGATCTTGTACGGCATGAAGTACTTGGGCCAACCCTTCATTGGTTGAGCTCGTGTAATCATCTGCTCCCGCAGGACTAGGTTGGAGAATTCTGAGTTAGCTTCTCCCTGCTTCCAGCTGAAGACGTACCGCTCAAGATGATCAGCTTGGTTGTATGTGTAATCAACTAGAACGAGTGGACGACCTACGTTGAAGGGACGAGTTTGCAGCTTCTTCTTCAAATAGTTATAAACGTTGCTTGAAACCTCAATCGGCGTCAGAAGAACGACATCGTGTTCAGAAAAGGTTAGCTTCGGCAGTTGTTCGTAATCCGAAACATACTGCATGGCCTCGCCATATCGAAATACTTCCTCGATATTGGTGCCGAAGATATCTTGCGCTCGCTGCAACGCCTGCTCATCAGCTCCGTCAGGGAAAGGATTGGGCAGCTTCTTTACGTCACAAATCAACGAACCTGGACTCGCGTTCCGTCCGTCCGTCGTTGAAGCAACCGCGAAATCTGGTGTCAGCTCCCTTCCGGAACCGTCGCGAAACTTCCCGAACCGATAAAACAGATGATTAGTGAGCAAATAGTCACAAGCGGCTTGCCAACAGCAGACCACGTCAACGGTCTGATCATAATCGGAAAACTGGTTGCGGAATTGTTTTTCTAGCGCGTCTCGAGGGTCCGCCATCTATTTCACGCTCCAAAAAAGTCGCCCAGCGTAGGGTTGACCTCTGTATGTTCGGAGATGCTGCAGTCGGCAAATTTCTCCGAGATACCTCTGTATAGCTTTGTCAACGCAGCGACGGACGCGCGAGTGCTAGGAACAATTTCGACCTCGCTCGGCGATGTCGAAAAAAGGTTGAAGGAGGAACCATCTTTGAAGTCGGCGTACAAGCAGTGGATGTATGGGTTCGCATGGAAGACTGCTACTGCGCAACGATCAACTGATGTTAGGGCTCTGATAAAATCCTGGTTGCGAGACCTATCAGATAGAGCATCTTCATCGTCGAATCGCAAAAGAAGCGGGTGAAGCACCGATCCTCGACGCTCCTTGCCAGAAAATAGCACCTCGCGTTCCATGCCGATCGAAGCGAGGGCAGGCACGACAGCTTCCATTATGAAGGTGAGCGATCCCGACCGTAACCCCACCGCACCGTTGTTGTAGATCGCGAATACGGCTACTGGGTCTCCCTTGCCGCGCTCAGCTACCGCTTTCATACGTCTGACAACCGCGCTCTTAGAATAGATTTCGTGAAAGACCGACCGATAATCGCGTTTCTCTCTAAGCGAAATGACACTAGAAGCAGTCTCATAAATGCCTGAGCATCAGGTGGAGGCAGGCAAGGTGGACGAAGCCGAGGAAGTTCTCGATGTGGTACTCCCAACGGGTAACGAGGCGTCGGAAGTTATGCATCCAGGCAAACAGTCGTTCCACTTTCCAGCGACGGCGGTAACGGCGCAGTTTCCGTCCATCCTGGCTCTTGCTTCGGCGCTGTCGGTTGGGTGCGATCAGTTCGATGGCATATTCCTGGGCGAGCTTTTTGTCGAGCCCATCGGAGTCGTAGGCTTTGTCGCCGATGAGCCGGGCGGGCAGTTCGTCGAGGAAACTTCCGGCAAGAACCTCTTCCACAAGCTGGCACTCGGCTGGCGAAGCGCTTTGCACAGATACGGCGAGAGGAAGACTGTTACGTGCGGCGATAGCGACGATCTTTGTGCCCTTGCCGCGGCGGGTGGGGCCGATGCCGAAGCCCCCTTTTTAGCGCTCGCGAACGTCGCATCCACGAACGCCTCTTCTAAGTTCAACTGGCCGCGCTCATGCAAGTGCCTGGCCAGCCGCCGCAGGCACTCTTCCAGCTTCCCGTTCTGCACCCATTGCTGGAATCTACGATGGCAGGTCTGGAAGGGTGGATACTTTTCCGGCAGACTCCCGCCACTGTGCTCCGGTGCCTAACACCCACAGTACGCCATGCAGCACGGCGCGGGTGTCGTGCCACGGACGGCCACGCTTATCGGCCCGGCGCTGCGGCCGTAGCACCGGTTCCACGACTTCCCATTGTTCGTCGGTCAGTTCCCAGTGGCCACGCATTGGCGCTTTCGGAGATCCCCAGAGCATCTCCAGAATGCCACCAAAACGCCGTTGAGCTATTTATGAGACTGGTTCTACTCTCTGCGCGATTGTATTCGCTGTGTTGTAGTACTTTAATACTAAGCTGGAGATTTGCTAGGCGTGAGAACAGAGTTTCGTAGTCTCGATTAGAGCGTGTTTCATGTGCGCCGTGGAAAGGCGGTGGTCTTCAGCGGGTGGAAATCCCGCCCGGGAACTGGTTCGCTCCGCCCGGTAGCAACCGAAGTAGCGGTGGAGGTAACGAAGCTGCTGAAGCCTTCGGCGTAGAGGGTCGC
This sequence comes from uncultured Acidobacteriaceae bacterium, assembly GCA_963710585.1. Lineage (GTDB taxonomy): Bacteria > Acidobacteriota > Terriglobia > Terriglobales > Acidobacteriaceae > Bog-257. The sequence continues at coordinate 200,650 of CAVQAM010000005.1, forward strand.
TAAGGCGACTTGGCGAGCGTACAGGCCGTAACGTAAGTGAACGCCGAGCAGGCCCCGAAACGCTCAATGCAGGAGCCGACCTGGCATGAATACAGGGAAGGCCGACGGCGATGGGGAAGCACGAGCGAATAGATTCCATCGACCCTGCCGGGGTATTGGCGACGGCATGTAGGTACAGGAGACCAGACGCAACACGGGAAGCCCCAGCGGTGATTGCAGTACGGATCAACTGGCAACTCGCGAGAGACAGGCCGGGCCGTATGGGGTGACGGAGAGGCCCGTAGTACAGATGAAGCCGAGTAACTCCGGTGGAGGGAAGGGGCCTCAGTTAAAGGCAGACGCAAGAAGCAACAAAGGACCGAGGGATTGGCGATGAGCCTAGCAACTCCACCAAGCGTTCAGAAGTTGCAGACGGTGTTACACGCAAAAGCGAAGGAATCGCCCAACTTTCGTTTCTACGCGCTGTACGACAAGGTGTATCGAGAAGATGTCCTGGCCTTCGCGTATGAATGCTGCAAAGCCAACGGCGGAGCAGCAGGAGTCGACGACCAGACTTTCGAGGACCTCGAGGCGTACGGGGTGAAACGATGGCTGGACGAACTGGCGCAAGAGCTGAAAAGCCGAAGCTATCAACCGAAACCTGTGCGGCGAGTGTATATACCCAAGCCGGACGGGAAGCAGAGGCCGTTGGGTATACCTGCCATCCGCGATCGGGTTGTGCAGACGGCAGCAGTTCTGGTGCTCGAGCCGATTTTCGAGGCCGACCTGCCGCTGGAACAGTATGCCTATCGGCCGGGCCGCAGCGCACTGGATGCCGTGAGGCATGTCCATAAGCTGATTAACACTGGCCATAGACAAATCGTTGACGCGGATTTATGCGGCTACTTCGATAGCCTTCCGCATTCCGAGCTTCTAAAGTCGGTGGCTCGAAGGGTCGTCGACGGAGCCATGCTGCATCTGATCAAGAGGTGGCTGGAAGCTCCCGTCGAGGAAATCGACGAGCGTGGGAATAAGCGTCGCAGCACGCGCAATCGGGACCAGGGTCGGGGCACTCCGCAGGGATCTCCGATCAGTCCCTTGCTCAGCAATTTGTGCATGCGTCGGTTCGTGCTCGGGTGGAAGGTACTGGGGCACGAAGGGCGTCTGAAAGCGTACATCGTTAATTATGCCGATGATCTCGTGATCTGCTGTCGTGGCGGAGCCGAAGAGGCTTTGATCAGGATGCGGAGCATAATGTCGAAGCTGAAACTGACGGTGAACGAAACTAAGACGCGGGTCTGCTCTCTGCCGGAAGAGAAGTTCGACTTTCTGGGGTACACGTTCGGGCGGTGCTACTCAACCAAGACGGGGCGAGCCTATCTGGGCACGGTACCGTCAAAGAAGCGGGTGCAGCGCATCTGTCGCGCCATCAGCGACGAAACCGGACGAGATCGAACCCTGCTGGATTCGAAGACGCTGGTAGCCAAGCTCAACCGGATGATGACGGGGTGGGCAAACTACTTTTGTCTGGGACCAGTCAGCAAAGCCTATCGGGCGGTGGATCAACATGCCCGCAACAGGCTGCGTCGGTGGTTATGCAGCAAACACAAGGAGAGCTGGCCGGCAGTCAAGCGCTTTCCGGAAACATCTCTCCACGACGTGTTTGGTTTGGTCTGTTTACCGAAACGGACGGCAAGTCTTCCGTGGGCGAAAACGTGAGTCTTTTCCGAGAGCCGGATGCGGGAAAACCGCCTGTCCGGTTCGATGAGCGGGAACAGGAAACAGAGCCAAGCCAAACCGGATTGAGGCGGCGAAGCGAAAGCACCGCCATAGCCACCGGGAGACTACAGCCACTGCGCCTGTTCTCGACTCCACAAA
>CAVQAM010000006.1:0-647416 GCA_963710585.1 uncultured Acidobacteriaceae bacterium
ACACCTGCGCAGGGTGATCCAGAGGCAGGCGAGATAGAAGAAGGCGCGGTAGGTGGAGAGCAGGTGCTCATGACGAACCAGCAAACGGCGGAACTGACCGAACCAGGCATTGGTTCTTTCGATGATCCAGCGGCGTTTGTAGCGCCTGAGTTTGCGGCCATCTTGGTAACGCCGTTGTTGGTTGTTGCTGCGATAGGGCACGATCAGCTCGATGCCTCGTTTCTTCAGCCGTTGGCGCAGCAGGTCCGAGTCGTAGGCGCGGTCAGCGATCACCCTCTTCGGTTTTTGCCGCGGACGGCCTTTGGGGCGCGGGACGCGAACTTCGGCGAGCGTGGCTTCCGCAAGCGTAACTTCTCCCGGAGAGGCACTTTCCAGCCGAACTCCCAGCGGAAGACCCTGACCGTCGACCAGTACCATCCACTTCGTGCCCTTGCCACGCTTGGTTTTCCCGACCGCAGAGCCCCCTTTTTAGCCGGAGCGAAGCTGCCGTCCAGAAAGCATTCGTCCCACTTCAGCAAGCCCTCGCCGTCCAGCGCTCCCAGCAGCGCTCGCCATGCATCCAGCCACACGTCCTGCTCTTCCCACTGCTTCAGCCGCCGCCAGCAGGTCGGTGGCGAGGGAAACTCGTCGGGCAGAAAGCGCCATGCCGCACCAGTTTGCAGAATCCACAGGATGCCTTCAAAGCATGCCCGGTTAGATGTCCAGGGACGCCCTCGCTTATCCCGTCGTCGTTTTGGCACGGGGAGCAAAGGCTCTATTAGTTCCCACTGTTCGTCGGTCAACAGCTTCTGTCGCTTCTTCATGACAGAAGTTCAACATCTACCCGCCTCAGCCGGAAGTACCCAATCTGAGGCCGTACCTATTTATGAAACACGCTCTAGAAACAAAAATCTGTGAAGCTAGGGAGGGGCTGTTTTGTACGGCTCCGATTCCGGCCTTCTTGAACACCTCTGACCGAGCCGCGGAAGCAAAGCACCAAATGCTCCCGGACACGGGGAACAGTATGAACTCGCCACCGGGGCTGTCAGCAGCGGCAGATTCGACTCGGGGCAGTCTAACCCTGATTCTTAGGGCGATAAATTGATCCAGCGTTCTGTGCTCAGACTCAAAACGACCGCGGTTGAGCCGCGCGAGTAGGTGTTCAACTGGTCGCTTCAGAATGAATGGGAAAAGCCAGAGGTTACCCGAGGGTTCTGCTAGAGCATGCCGAAACATCTCACCCAACACTTCGTTTACCTGGGGTTTGAAGTGATCATCTGGCATGGTGTGAGTCGGAGAATCGGAACGCATTACGATACCCCAGATTTGCTTTGATGGGAAGACGGGCGACATCCACGTTCGGTAGCCCGCTCGGTTTACCATCATTCGCCGATGCCGGCGGTCGTGCCGCCGAAACTTCTACTTCTCCAACTCCGCCGTCAGTTGGATCTCGCCGCCGCTGACCTTCAGCTTGCGTTGCCAAGCTTTGTAGCCGGACTTGGTGACGATCACAACGTGCTCGCCGGGAGCTAGCTCAACCACCGACGGTGTATTCCCCACAAAGCTCCCGTCGATCTCGATATCAGCGCCTTCCGGCGTAGAGAATACGCTGATCTTCGGAATAGGAACAGCCGCGCTCTTGATCGACACCGCAGCTGCGGGAACAATCGACGGCGCGGGAGCGGCCGGCTTCACCGCAGCAGCCCGAATCTGCGCTGAATTAGCCGACCAATCTTTCGCAATTCCTTCGCAGGCATCCTGGACTGAGCCGCCCAGCGACAGTGTGGAGCGGCTTACGACAACGTCTCCCGACAACTTCTGGAAAACCGCGACTTGTCTTTGTGCCGTAGCCATCCCTTACCGCCTTCGTGGTCGAGAAGCACAATGTAGTCGGCCATGTCCTGCTTGTTGTTCGCCATGACCTGTAGGCAGCGCTGTCCAAACGTCTTGATGATCTCAGCAGTTTGCGGACGTGCGCCGCCGTGGGTCTGCGCGCCCCAGGCTCCGTTGGCGCCGCCACCCGAGCCAGACATCTCCCACGATTGGCTGTCAGTGATGAATACGCGCGGCTTGTCGGCGGTGGAGGGCTGTGAGGTAGGCTGATTTTGAGCTAACGTCGCGGCGCAAGCAGCAAGACAGAGCAGGAGAGCACAAATCGGACGGCCAGTGGAATGCATGATTCCTCCGATGGGCGCGGAGTACACGGAGAGGGTGACCCAGGACTGGCGCTGACGGAAGGTCGCCTGTCACAGGTGGATGTGACCAGTTGGTGCCGGTAGATCACGCTCATGAGAAGAAAAACCAACAGCAGGTCCCTCCGCTCGCCCGCCGCGGCGGGCTCGGTCGGGATGACAATCGTGGGGAGTCGAAAAACTTGCCAAGCGAAAGTTGAGGAGGCAGTATAGGGGTCCTTCGACTCCTCGTCCGGTCGCCACGGCGACCGGACTCGTCGCTCAGGATGACAGGCTAAGAAAGGCTTTTCATTTCACGGGAGCGAGACGGTCTCTGAGTTCCTCCCCGCCACCGGCTCTACTGCCGAGCATCCCCTTTTTCAGGTCCGCATTGGGTGGCTTGGGCCCGAGCCACACCGAGAACCTTTCCGAAGCTCTTTTGCCCCTGAGTTATTCGTGCAGTGCTGCCTGAGTCTGTCCGCTTTCGTTTGTCCTGGGTTCTGTGTTCCAGGTAGAGAAGTGCTCATCAAGCCAAGGCTTACCTAGAAGAGGTGCGAAAAACGGGGTCACACTTTTATCAGACACTTAGAAAGGCGGCGGGCCGATACTGATCTGATTTAGCTTTCCGAGCAGTACCGGCGCTCCAAATAAATGGTGCGAATCGGATATTGGGCGATATGATGAGACCTTCAGGAATCTTACGTGTCGTCCCGGAGGTAGGAATGCGCCGCCCGAGTTCCGTCTTGGTTGTCCTTATTTCTGCATTTCTGATTTTGACCTGCACCGCCCTGGGCCAGGACACACCTTCAACTGCAACCGTTAGCTGCAGCTTCGACGCCGACAGACAAGTAACCGCGGAGTATCAAAAAATTTCGTTCAACTTGAAAAAGCCGGTGTTCGGGGGTGAAATCCCCTACGGCAAAGCTTGGGCCCCGGGTGGAAAACCGCTGACTCTATTCACCAACTCAAACGTGGAAATCGGCGGAAAGATGCTTCCCGTGGGCGCCTACACCATGTTCTTGCTCCCCACACCGAAGCGGTGGACGCTGATCATTTCCAAGAGTACAGACCTGACGGGCAGGTATGACGAACACCAGGACCTGGTGCGCGTGGCGATGGAATCAGGGGAAGTCCCCATGCCCGAACCCCAGTTCAATGCATCGTTCGCCCATGTCGCACCCAACCAGTGCAGCCTTCGTCTTGAAATGGCCAACATGGGCAATTGGGTCACCTTTGAGAGGAAATAAAATTGTTATTGCGTCAGCGGTGCCGGAGTGCCTCGAGGTATGGAACGATTCGTAGCCGCCCCTAATCCGCGAAAACCGGAACTTCTTCCTTCTCGATCCTGCTGCGCTTTCCGGGAAGATGGCGTACCACCCAATCCTTGAAGTGGTCCATGTAGAGATAGACGACGGGGGTGGTGTACAGGGTCAGCGCCTGGCTGACGATAAGCCCGCCGACGATGGCGATGCCCAGCGGGCGGCGAATCTCGGCGCCAACTCCCGTACCCAGCGCCAGCGGCATCGCGCCCAGCATGGCCGCGGCGGTGGTCATCATGATGGGGCGGAAGCGGATCAGGGCCGCTTCGTGGATTGCTTCCTCGGCCGTCTTGCCGCTGCGCTCCACCTCCAGCGCGAAATCAATCATGATGATGGCGTTCTTCTTGACGATGCCAATGAGTAGGATGATGCCGATCAGCCCAATCACATCGAGCTGCATGTGGAAGAGAAGCAGCGCCAGCAGCGCGCCCGTCCCCGCCGAAGGCAGCGTGGAAAGAATCGTAATGGGATGAATGTAGCTCTCGTACAGCATTCCCAGCACGATGTAAACCGCAAGCAGGGCCGCCAGAATCAAGATGGGTTCCGACGACAGCGAATCCTGGAAGGCGGCGGCCGTTCCCTGGAAGCTGCCGTGAATGGTCGCCGGTATGCGCATCTGCAATTCTGCGTCAGAGATGGCCCGGGTGGCAGTTCCCAAATCTCCGCCCGGCGCTAGGTTGAACGAGATGGTCACGGCGGGAAATTGCCCCTGGTGATTGACCGTGAGCGAGGTGGCGGATTGTCCAAAGTGAGCGAAGGCCGACAGCGGCACTTGTGCGCCCTGGCTGGTGATGAGGTACACGCTCTGTAATGCGTCAGGGGTGAGCTGGTAGCGGGGATCGACTTCCAGAACTACATGATACTGGTTCAAGGTGCGGTAGATGGTCGAGATCTGCCGCTGTCCGAAGGCGTCATAGAGAATGTTGTCGATTTGCTGTGGCGTGATCCCCAAACGTGAGGCGGTGTCGCGATCGATGATGACGTTTTCCTCCAGGCCGCTGACTTGCTGATCGCTGTTCACGTCCTTGAGTTGGGGAATCTTGCGGAGCCGCTGCAAAAGTTTGGGCGCCCATTCATAAAGCTCGTTCAGGTTTTCGCCTGATAGCGTGTACTGGTACTGGGAAGCGGACGTGCGCCCGCCGATCTGCAAGTCTTGCACTCCCTGGAAGTACAGCGTTGCGCCGGGAATATGCGCCAGCTTGGGGCGCAGGCGGGCGATCACTTGGTCCAAGCTGATCTTGCGCTCCGACAGTGGCTTGAGCGTCACGAACATACGTCCCTGGTTCTGGGCGGAGTGGCCACCGACGAACGCCAGAACATTCTGCACCGCGGGATCCTGCTTCACGATGCGGATGAACTCGTTGGTTTTGCCACGCATGTCCAGAAACGAGACGTCCTGGTCGCCCATAATCAGACCAACCATACGTCCCGTATCCTGCTGTGGAAAGAACCCTTTAGGAATGATGATATAAAGCCATACATTAAGTGCGAGCATAGCAATAGCAACGGCAAAGGTAAATCGCTTGTGGCGCAGCACCCAGCCCACCGTCGTCTTATAAGTGCGGTTCATCCACAGCCATCCGCGTTCGCTCATACGGTAAAGTGCGCCGTGACTGCCGGGATCATGGGCCTTCAGAAAGCGGGCGCACAGCATGGGCGTGGTGGTAAGAGAGACCACCAGCGATACCGCGATGGCAGCGCTCAGGGTGACGGCGAATTCGCGGAAGAGCCGGCCGACAATGCCGCCCATGAGGAGAATCGGAATGAATACGGCGATGAGCGAAGTGCTCATGGAGACCACGGTGAAGCCGATTTCGCGCGCGCCCAGCAATGCGGCCGGGAAGGGCTTCATTCCTGCTTCAACGTGGCGCATCACGTTTTCCAGCACCACGATGGCATCGTCCACCACGAATCCGGTGGAGATGGTGAGCGCCATCAGCGAGAGATTGTTCAGGGAAAAGCCGCACAGGTACATGATCGCGAAGGTGCCCACGATGGCCAGCGGCACGGCCACGCTGGGAATCATGGTGGCGCGCACTTCACGCAAAAAAATGAACACCACCAGGGTCACCAGGATGACGGAAATAATCAGGGTGCGCTCCACGTCGGCCACCGAGGCGCGCACGGTAGTGGTGCGATCCAGGCCGACCACAAGATTGATACTCGCCGGGAGCGATGCCCTCAGGAAAGGCAGCGCGGCCTTCACGTGATCGGCAGTGGCGATCATATTGGCGCCGGGCTGGCGGAAGATGACGACCAACACGCTGGGCTTACCGTTAAAGCTGCCCGCGTTGTTGATGTCGGAGTAGGAGTCCTGCACATCGGCGACGTCGCTCAACCTGACCGCAGCGCCCTTTCGGTAAGCGACGATGAGGGGCCGGTAATCCGCCGCCTTCTTGAGCTGATCGTTGGCCCTGACCATCCAGGTTTTGTGGCCGTCGTCCAGAGAACCTTTGGCGATATTGACGTTCTGCGCCGCCACCGCAGACCGCACCGCGTCCAGGCCGATATTGAGCTTGTTCAGGAGATTGGGATTCGCCTCGATGCGGACGGCCGGCTGCGATGAGCCCCATACAAATACCTGACCGACTCCCTCCACCTGCGCCAGCTTCTGGCCCATGATCGAGTCGGCCGCGTCGTACATCTGGTCCTGCGTCATCGCGGCGGACGTCATGATCAGAATCATGACGGGGGCGTCGGCGGGATTGATCTTTCGATAGGTCGGGTTGCTGGGCAGATCGGCAGGCAGGTATCCGCGGGACGCGTTGATGGCCGCCTGCACATCGCGTGCCGCCGCATCGATGTTGCGGTCGAGGTCGAATTGCATGGTGACGCCGGTGGAACCGAGCTGGCTCGACGAGGTCATCTGGTTGATGCCGGCGATGCGGCCGAACTGCCGCTCCAGCGGAGTTGCCACCGAGGATGCCATGGTCTCGGGACTGGCGCCGGGCAGCCCCGCACCGACAGAAATCACGGGAAAATCGATCTGCGGCAGAGGCGCCACCGGAAGCTGCAGGTAGGCCAGGGCGCCGGCAAGAAGCAGAGCGGCGGTCAGCAGCGTGGTCGCCACGGGGCGCTCGATAGCTGGGGCGGAGATGTTCATCCCTAATCTCCGACGGCCTCCGCAGGTTTAGGCGTCCGCACATGGCGTAGCGCTGCGCCGAGCCGGTCGAACCACAGATAGACAACCGGGGTCGTGTACAGGGTCAGTAACTGGCTGACCAAAAGGCCGCCGATGATGGTCACGCCCAACGGCCGGCGCAGCTCGGAGCCAGTTCCGGAGCCCAGTGCCAGCGGCACGGCGCCAAAGAGCGCCGCGAAGGTCGTCATCATGATGGGACGGAAGCGCAACAAACACGCCTCGTAAATGGCGTCCACCGGCTTCTTGCCCTCTTTGCGCTCCGCTTCCAGAGCGAAGTCGATCATCATGATGGCGTTCTTCTTTACGATGCCGATCAGCAGGATGATGCCGATCAAGGCCATCACGCCCAGGTCCATGTGAAACAGAGTCAGCGCAAGAATGGCGCCCACGCCAGCCGATGGCAGCGTGGAAAGGATCGTGATGGGATGGATGTAGCTTTCGTATAGAACGCCCAGCACGATGTACACGGTAATGATGGCCGCCAGAATCAGCCAGCCTTCATTGGCCAGCGAGGCCTGAAAGGCCCGCGCCGTGCCCTGGAAGGCCACCTGGATACTCGGCGGCAATCCAATTTCAGCGGCGGTCCCGTCAATCGCCTTCACCGCCTCACCCAGTGACGCCCCGTTGCCAAGATTGAAAGAAATCGTGACCGCCGGGAACTGCCCCTGGTGATTGATGGTCAACGGTCCGGTGGTGGTTTCGAAGTGGGCGATCGCACTGAGCGGCACCTGCTGCGCGCTGGCGCCCAAAACCCCCGTGCTGGGGCTATTCGCAACGGGAGCGTTTCCGCCTTGCGCGGCGGGGCTTTGTCCGCCACCGGCGGGCACATAAATGTTCTTCAGCGAATCGGGATCGGCCCGGAAGCTGGGATCAACTTCGAGCACCACGTGGTACTGATTCAACTGGGTGAACATGATCGATACCAGGCGCTGGCCAAAGGCGTCATACAACGTGTTGTCGATCGCGCTGGTAGTTACGCCCAATCGCGATGCGGTGGCGCGATCGATCACCAGATTGGCCTGCGCGGCCAGGTCCTGCTGGTCGGTGGCGATGTCGCGCAGCTCCGGCAGCGTCTTCAGCTTGGCGACCAGCTTGGCCGTCCAAGCCGCCAGCTCGTTGGGGTCGGCATCCTCCAGGCTGAACTGATATTGGGTGCGGCTGACGCGGTCTTCCACCGTCAAATCCTGCACTGGTTGCATGTACAGGGTGATGCCTTCGACCCCCGCCACCTCCTGCTGCAATCGCTTCATAACAGCGGTAATGTCGTCCTTGCGTGCCTCGCGCGAGGTGAGATTGATCTGCAGGCGGCCGCTGTTGGGCGTGGTGTTGGTGCCATCCACCCCGATAAACGACGAGAGGCTTACCACATCCTTGTCCTTCAGGATCGCTGCCGCCAATGCGCGCTGCCGTTCCGACATGGCGGCAAAGGAAATACTCTCCGGCGCGTCGGTAATGCCCACGATCACGCTCGTGTCCTGCACCGGGAAAAAGCCCTTGGGCACCACGATGTACATCCAAATCGTGGCCACCAGGGTTCCGATGGTGACCAGCAAAGTCACGGTTTGATGCTTCAAGACGAACTTCACGGTGCGGCCATACAACGCGATGGTGTTATTGAAGGCCCGCTCCGACCATTCGTACACGCGCCCGTGCTTTGCCTGGTCCCTCTGGCGCAGCAACAGCGAACACATCATCGGAGTCAGGGTCAGCGAAATGATGGCCGAGAAGAGAATGGTCACGCTCAGCGTCACTGCGAACTCGCGGAACAGCCGGCCCACGATGTCGCCCATGAACAGCAGCGGAATGAGCACGGCGATCAGGGAGACGGTCAACGACACAATCGTGAACCCGATCTGGGCCGAACCTTGCAGCGCCGCTTCCAGCGAAGTGTGGCCCTCCTCGATGTAGCGCTCGATGTTCTCGATCATCACAATGGCGTCGTCCACCACAAAGCCGGTGGAAATGGTCAAGGCCATCAACGAAAGGTTGTCGAGGGAATAGCCCAGCAGGTACATCACCCCGAAGGTGCCCACCAACGACAGCGGCAAGGCGATGCTGGGAATAACGGTCGCCGACAAAGTGCGCAAGAATACGAAGATAACCAACACCACCAGCACGATGGTGAGCAGCATTTCGTACTGAACATCTTTGACGCTGGCGCGGATGGTGTTGGTGCGGTCAGTCAGGACGGTGACCTTCACCGAGGCCGGCAAGTTCGATTGCAACTGTTTCAGCCGCAGCTTGATGCTATCGACCACCTTGATGATGTTGGCGCCCGGCTGCCGCTGAATGTTCAGGATGACCGCCGGCGTGTTGTTCATCCACGCCGCCTGGTTCACATTCTCCGGCCCCGTGATCACCGTGGCGACGTCGGACAAGCGCACCGGATTGCCATTTTTGTAGGCGACGATGGTGTCGGCGTAACCCTGCGGACTCAGCAACTGATCGTTGGCGCCGATGGTGAAGGCCTGCCGGTTGTCTTGCAACTGCCCCTTCGCCTGATCGACGTTCACCTGGGCGATCACGCTGCGCAGTTGCTCCAGGCTCATACCGTAGGAAGCCAGCGCCGTTGGGTTTGCCAGGATGCGAACCGCAGGCTTTTGCCCGCCGCTGATGCTGACCAGGCCGACGCCAGGCAACTGAGAAATCTTTTGCGCGAAGGTTGTGTCCGCCAGATCTTCCACCTGCGGAAGCGGCATGCTGTCGGAGGTCATCGCCAAGGTCAGGATGGGTGCGTCGGCGGGATTTACTTTGCTGTAAATCGGCGGAGTCGGCAGATCGGCAGGCAGGTAGGTCTGCGCAGAATTAATCGCCGCCTGCACTTCCTGCTCGGCCACATCGATGTTTTCTTCCAGGGTGAATTGCAAGGTGACGACCGAAGCCCCGAAGGAACTGCTCGAAGTCATCTGGCTGAGACCGGGAAGTTCACCGAACTGGCGCTCCAGCGGCGCCGTGATGGAAGACGCGGTCACATCGGGGCTGGCGCCCGGATAAAAGGTCACCACCTGAATGGTCGGATAGTCCACCTGCGGGAGGGCGGAGATGGGTAGTTGCCGGTAGGCGACGATGCCCACCAGCAACAGCCCCGTCATCAGCAACGAGGTAGCGATGGGCCGAAGAATAAATGGCCGCGAAATACTCATGTCTGCGATCCGATGTTGCCGTTGCTCTGGTTCTGACGGGCGGGTACTTGCGGAGCCACGCGGCTTCCCACTTGCAGCTTCTCTTGCCCATCGGTCACAATTTTGTCGCCGGCTTGCAGCCCCGACGCGACCACCGCCGTGCTCCCTTGGGTGAGAGCGATCTGCAGCGGCCTCATTTGCACGGTATTGTTGGCGTCCACCACGTAGGCAAAAGTGCCCTCGGGACCGCGTTGCAGGGCAGCGGCCGGCACCGTGATGGCGTTTTTGCGGGCCTCCAGCAGCAGGTGAGCATTGACAAATTGATTGGGCCAAAGATTGTTGTCGGGATTGTCGAAGACCGCCTTCAACTTAACGGTACCGGTGGTCGCATCGATCTGGTTGTCGATGGTCAGCAGTTTTCCGGCGGACAGCTTGGTCTTGTCGTCGCTGCTATAAGCGTCCACTTCCAATGGCCCCTGGCGCATCTGATCGCGGACTTGCAGCAACTGGTCTTGGGGAAGCGTGAATATCACGGCGATGGGATGCAGCTGCGTGATTACCAGCAGCGCCGTTCCGCCGGACGCGGTGACGTAATTCCCGGGATCGACCTGGCGCAGCCCGATACGTCCGTCAATGGGAGACTTGATGTAGCAATAGGTCAGGTTCAGTTCGGCATTCTTAATGGCAGCTTTGTCGGATGCGATGGTGCCTTCGAAGGTCCCAAACGACGCCTGTAGGGTGTCCAGGTCCTGCTTTGCGATGACACCTTGCTCGTAGAGAATCTTGTTGCGCTCGTATTGCGCTTTGGCGTTCGTCAACTGGGCTTCGTCTTTCTGCAAGTTGGCTTGCGCTTGCGCCAGGGCCACCTCGTAGGGACGCGGATCAATGACGAGTAGGGTTTCGCCTTTGTTCACGTCCTGGCCCTCGCGAAAGTTCACCTGCATGATCTGTCCGTCAATGCGGGTCTTCAGCGAGACCGTGTTGAAGGCCTGGACCGAACCTAATCCATTGAGATAAACATTAAAATTGCCTTGCTGCACCGTAGCAACCCCAACCGGAATGGCTGGCGGCGGGCCACCGGCTTTCGCGTTTTTCGCCTGCGGTGAACTGCAACCGGCAAGCGCAGCGCAAATCGCCAATGTCAGGCCCAGTCCCCAGAATGCCCGTGTCTTCACGTACTCCTCCTGAATAACGCGACCCCATCCTTACAGAGATGCGATCACGCTCGCCCTTGCCGCACAGAGGCAACTCCGCCCCTGCGTTGCAGTACTATTAACTCATATTATTAGACCGGACGGGGGTAGCAGCAGCCGTTAAGAGAGGGTGAAGGAAAGTTAAGTTTTGTGAAGGATACAAATACATCCCGAAACAATTCTTCACCGCACGCGCGCGCGGCGAAGGGCAGAATGAATCCGGTGAATCGTCTGCTCATCATCGATGACGACCACGGGCTGGTAAATCTGCTGAAGCGCTTTTTGGAAGGCGAGGGCTTCCACGTGGATGCAGCCTACGATCAAGCCTCGGGATTGAGCGCCGCCTTATCCAACGATCATGAGTTGATCATCCTCGACGTGATGCTGCCGGGCGGCACGGGATTTGAGTTGCTCAAGGCGCTGCGCCTGCAGTCCTCGGTTCCCGTGCTGCTGTTGACCGCCCGGGGAGAAGCGGTCGACCGAATTCTGGGCCTTGAAATCGGCGCCGATGACTATCTGGCCAAGCCGTTCGATCCTCGTGAACTGGTGGCCCGGATCCGCGCCATATTTCGCAGGACACGCGAAACGGCGCCTGCCTCGACCGCCCGCCACGATCACGAGGAAGTCCTCAGCGCCGGTGAAATCAGGATGTCGCTCGGGACCCGCACCGTCACCTGTTCCAATACGCCGGTCGATCTCACCTCGGTGGAGTTCAACGTTCTGGAATTGCTGCTGCGCAACGCCGGCAACGTGGTCACCCGCGAGCAAATCGCCGAAGTGGCGCTGGGGCGCCCTTTGAACATATTCGATCGCAGCGTCGATGTGCACGTAAGCCGGCTGCGCAAGAAGCTGGGCGCTTGTCCCGGGACCGAGGAGTTGATCCGGCCGATTCGCGGGGCCGGCTATTTCCTGGCGGCTCGGACGCCCGAGAAGAGCAGGATATGAACCGGCGGCTGTTCTGGAAAATTTTCCTGCCCTTCTGGCTTGCCCAAGCGGTGCTGCTGGGGGCCCTCTATCTCCGCGTTCATTACCGCATCTCTTCCGAGCATCCGTGGTGGATCCAGCCCGAACGCCGCGAAATGCCGGTGCTGGCCGACTATGCAGCGAAAGTGTACGAGCAGCAAGGCCAGGCCGGGCTGTTGCAGTTACTCGATAGTCTGTCGCTGCAGAATCGCTCGAAGTTCTGGCTGGTGGATGCCAGCGGTCATGAGCTTTCGGGACAGCCGATTCCCGAACGCGTGCTTCGCGACGCCTCCGCCGCAGAGAAGTCGGAAGGCCTTCATCATTCCTTTGAAGCCAATGTCCTGGCAGCTTCAACGGACACGGCCCAGGGACACTACGTTCTAATCGCCGAGCTTGTCCCCCCAAAACTGTCGGAACGCGTCCCTGGAGACATCCTGTGGACTCTAAAGCTCGGCACCGTTTTATCGGCCATCATTTGTTTTCTGATCGCACATTATTTGAGCAAGCCCATCGAACGCTTGCGCGACGCGACCCATGAACTGGCGCGCGGGAACCTCGATATCCGGGCGGGAGAGAACCTGGGCAACCGCAGTGACGAAATCGCCGACCTGGTGCGTGATTTCGATTCCATGGCTGGCGAGTTGCGGACCCTGATCCAGAGTGAACGGAACCTGCTCACTGGTGTCTCGCACGAACTGCGCTCCCCCATTGCACGCATCCGGCTGGCTTTGACTCTGGCACGCGATGCCGGGGACGACGAACGCTCGGAGATGCTCGATCGCATCGAGCAGGACACCATCCAATTGGATTCCATGCTGGAGCAAATTCTCACCGTGGCCCGGCTGGAAAGTGGAGAGCACAAGCCTCGATTCGAACGTCTTTCGCTGAACGACATCATTGACGACGTGCTCCACGATGCTCACTTTGAAGCCGCCGCAACCGATGCGACCATAGCCTTCGAGGGCAAGAGTGACATCCAGGTAAATGGCGATGCCGGGCTGTTGCGCAGCGCTGTGGAAAATATCGTGCGCAATGCCATCTTTTATTCCGGCCGGGGCGGCAAGGTCGAGGTCCGACTGGGCCAAGAGGATGGCGCGGCGCTGGTTTCCGTCCGCGACAATGGTCCAGGAGTTCCGGAAAATGTGCTTCCCCTGTTGTTCAAGCCGTTTTATCGAGTGGACGATTCGCGCGGAACTTCCACCGGCGGGATGGGACTGGGGCTGGCAATCGTGCGCAACGCGGTGCTCGCGCATGGTGGCAGCGTCTCTGCGAAAAACGTAGCACCGCATGGGCTCGAGGTGGAACTGCGGGTGCCGGTCCTGCCGCCTTCACAACCCACCAGCGACGCCTCCCGCCCTCGGCAAGGCTTGCGGCAACCCGTGCGGCCTTAGTGCCCAAGGTGCGACTCATTTCTGCAGCTCATCGATATAAACAGCAAACGGTTTCAACGAAAGTTGCTTGACGGAAGAAGCCTGCCTCAACGACGCCTGAGTGGTCAGCAAAGTCTTTGCGGCCCCCGAGCCGAAGCCCTGTTTCGCCACGCTATTGTCGAGGAATTTGTGCCCGTGTGCGGTAATTTCTCAACGTGAACGTGGTGCAGTTTGAATTGCCCGCACCAAAATTGCCCCCAGCGCAAATCGTTGGGGGCGGAGATGGTAAATAAGTTTGAGTGACCGGTTTATATCACGGTCGGCTAAGGTTCCTGGCACTCAATCCGGACGACCACTGCCAATTACCCCAGAAGGGCAGAAGGGAGCGGGGGCCTCGGTGGATTGGGTGGCATCGGTCTCGGTGGGTTAGGTCCCGGCGGCGGAATCGGCGGAGTCGCCTGACTCACAAGTGGAGGCCTCGGTGGATTGGGAGGCATCGGTCTCGGTGGGTTAGGTCCCGGCGGCGGAATCGGCGGAGTCGCCTGACTCACAAGCGGAGGCCTCGGTGGATTGGGAGGCATCGGTCTCGGTGGGTTAGGTCCCGGCGGCGGAATCGGCGGAGTCGCCTGACTCACACATGTGGCTGTCACTGACGGTGTTGTGCTGGCGATCGCGAACCCGGTTGCGACCATCAATGACAGGACCATTAGCGCAAGAATAAAGCGTTTCATGGCTTCCCCTTTCTGATCGAGTTTAAGTATGATGCCGGAGCCTAGGAGCCCAAGAAAGGGGTGAATACGCTGGGTGCTCGGAGTTGAAAAAATGTCGATTGGTCTTGTTCGTCGCCAGTGGTTGGCTGGATTTGCATGAACAAGAGGCGAGGGTATTAATCCTGAGTACCCGACGCTGTTTTAGTTTGAACCGGCAGCGATTGTTTTGTCAGTGACCTACGACTCCATTGTCTGTGACACTGTGACTCCTTTCTCTTTAATTTGTTAGGCTAGTGTTCCTCGATTCGTCGCCCAGTCGCAGACCCTGAATCGCCCTATTTGCTGTCAGAGGGCCCCAAGGGGCGCTCTTTGTGTCCCGGTGGCCCAACCAAGCCAGCCGTCCCACCATCTCTTGGGAAGATCGTTAGCACAAAGGGGGCGAGCCGGTGACGTGCGTCACTAATTTTATGAACAGCAGTGCGTATTGCTGAGGAAAAGGGGGAAAAAACCACGTCTGCGCAGGTGCTCGCGGTCAGCGTCTCCACAGGCCATTTCCAGCACTCGCATGAGTCCAGCGCGTGAGCTTCACGCGAAGCTAATCGCAGTTAGCCGTCTTATTTTGGGACTCAGCCAAGTTTTTTTTGTGCGCCCGCTGCAAAGCGGACGCATAATTAAACGGATAGCAGCCGAGCTAATCTCCCCTACTATCAAAACCCAGGTTGGGAGTACCGGTGACTGCCCCAGAAGGCGAAGCAGAAGCCTTTTGAACGGGTGGACATGAACCGGCATGCAACGACATGCCGAAGAAGCCTACACACCAGTCGTCTGGCATTCCCGTGGTTCTAACCTCGAAGGCTGGCGTCTGCACCGGCCATCGTATCGTTCGTACCAGACAGCAAAATGAGGAGCTGCAAAAATGAAGAAATTTCTTTCGTTGTTGCTCGGCACAATGTTGATTCTTGCCGTGACGGCGCCAATCGTGGCTCAGCAGTCGCCAACGGGCACCCATATCTTCACCTCGCCAATCCGCATCATGGAGCCGCGTGGCGATTCCAGCCAGCCATCCGGCTACACGCCTTTTCAAATGAAGGCAGCGTACGGATTCAATAAGATTCCGAACCGGGGCCAAGGCATGACCATCGGCATCGTGGACGCCTGCGACTATCCGAACATCGAAGCTGACTTGGGCGTTTTTTCAACGCAGTTCAACCTGCCAGCTTGCACTACTGGGAACGGCTGCTTCACCAAGATCTCGCAGGGCAGCTTGTGCAGTGGTCACAGCGGGAATTGGGCCCTCGAGCAGGCGTTGGACGTGGAGTGGGCGCATGCCATGGCCCCGCTGGCGAAAATCGTCTTGGTACAGTCTTCGCAGCCCGACGACAGCCTGTTCACCGCGGTGGACCAAGCCGTGGCGGCCGGGTCCAACGCGGTTAGTATGAGCTGGGGTTACGGCGGTGGATTTAGCGGCGAGGACGCCTACGATTTCCACTTTCAGGTTGCGGGAGTTACCTTCTTTTCTTCTACGGGTGATAGCGGATGTTTGACCAACTATCCCGCGGAGTCGCCTTATGTAGTGGCCGTGGGCGGGACCACCCTGGTTCTGCTGACTGCGGCCCCTCCTCCCACTCCGCTCAGCAGCGTCTACGGCAGTGAGATCGCCTGGAGCGGCAGCGGCGGGGGTATCAGCCTTTACGAGTCTGAACCGGCCTGGCAGCAGGGCGTCCAGCAAAGCGGATTCCGCAGCATTCCCGACGTTGCGCTCGATGCTGCCCCCAGCACTGGCGTCCCGGTGTACGACACCTACGACGGCTACCAATGGGTAAGGGTCGGCGGAACCAGCCTGTCTTCACCGGTTTGGGCGGCCTTTATGGCGATTGAGAACTCTCTCCGCGTGGCGGGCGGCGGCGGTACCATCCAGCAGTTCTTACCGGATCTGTATCAGACCATCTACCCTTCGGGGAATTACGCTGCCGACTTCCACGACGTTACCACCGGCAGCAGCGGAGGAATTTGCGTGGCTGGAACGCATTACGACTACGTGACCGGGGTCGGCACTCCGATTGCCAACCACCTGGCGAACGACTTAATTCACTTGCCGTAAGGCGAATTCCAGTAAAGCGAATTCCATCTCTTGCGGGGCGCGCTCCAGTAGCGCGCCTTTCTTTTGCTCCGCTCAAACGGGTAAATCACGGACATATCCGCTCTTGAACAACTGATCTCGCGATTAAATTGGTGGATGGGCATATGAACGGTTGCTGTGGCCGTCGGAATTCTTGGAGAGTATCTATTGGAGGCGATGGCCGAAGGAAGCGCCGAGGGGAATAGGAGATTGTACTGAGCATTCCGCTTGGTGCGTCGGTTCTCGGTGGGGTAGCCGGAGAATACATCTTTGGTTTAAAACTGTCTGGTGCTGCGGGAGAACTCCAAAGGGCGAGCCAGTCCCGACCTTGCTGGTTTCAACGGCGGACACACGAGAAGAGACAGCCAGACCAAGATTCCTGGCTGACTTTTTCAAAGCTGTAACATTACCAGTCAGGCGGCAACAAATGGCTTCAAGAAGTCTCAAGCGGGGCGCCAAATCAGTCCTCGTTCATCCGGCGCGCAACATTCTGGGAAGTGTGGGCGTCCCCGGCGACAAGTCCATCTCTCACCGCTACGCTATGCTTGCCGCTGTTGCGGCTGGGCGGTCGCAGTTTCAGAATTTCTCGCCCGGCGGTGATTGCGCCAGTACTGTTGGATGCGTCCGCGCTCTGGGGTGCAACGTCGAACGCGACGAGCAGGGAACGGTGGTGATCGAAGGACTCGGCCCGCAATTGCGGTGCCCTGATGCGCCGCTCGATTGCGGCAATTCCGGTTCGACCATGCGGATGCTGTCGGGCATCGTTGCCGGCCAGCCGTTCACCACGGAACTGATTGGCGACGAATCACTTTCGCGCCGGCCCATGCGGCGCATCATCGAGCCGCTGACCAGGATGGGCGCCCAGATTCATGCGACCGAAGGCGGCTGCGCACCGCTGCGCATCACTGGCGCCAGTCTGCACGGTATTGAGTATCTAGTCCCAGTCGCCAGCGCTCAGGTCAAGACTTCGTTGCTGTTCGCCGGACTGCTGGCTGACGGCCATACATCGGTAACTGAGCCGATGCGCACCCGCGATCACGGAGAGCTTGCACTGCGCGCCTTCGGCGCCAAAGTTGACCGGCTGCGAAACACAGTGAGCATCGAAGGCGGTCAGGCGCTGCATCCGCTGGAAGCCTACGTTCCGGGAGACATTTCCTCGGCCGCTTTTTTCCTGTGCGCCGCGGCCGTCTTCCCCGAGTCCAATCTGGTGATCGACGGCGTGTCGCTGAACCCCACGCGCTCGGCTTTGCTCGATGTGCTGGCCGCCATGGGCAGCCGCATCTCCATGGTGCGCGTGGAAGAGCAGCATGGAGAGCTATTAGGCACCATCACGCTGGTACCCGGCGCAGCCAAGCCAGTGACGATTGCAGGAGCACAAACTGCGCTGCTGATCGACGAGCTGCCAGTGCTGGCCGCCATCGCGCCGTACACGGCGGGTTTGGAAGTCCGGGATGCGGGCGAGCTGCGCGTCAAAGAATCGGACCGCTTGAGCGCGGTCACCCAGAACCTGCGAGCGATGGGTGCGCAGGTCGAGCAAACCGGCGATGGATGGCGCATTCCCGGTGGTCAGCAACTACACGGTGCGGAAGTCGAGTCCTTTGGGGACCATCGCATTGCCATGGCCTTTGCGATCGCGGCGCTTCGGGCGCAGGGAGAGACGCTGATCCTCAACTCGGAATGTGCCGCCATTTCCTACCCCAGCTTCTTTGCCGATCTGGAGCGGCTTCTGGAGCGGTAATGTGGTCGCCGGGTTGAAGGGAGAAGCAACCGACTTGGCGCCCCGTGAATTACCCTACGCCAATCACCCCAATCCTTCGGCCAAGAGGCAGGCCCGCACGATCGCCTTTTCAGACTTGAGACCCATCTTGCCCCGTGGCTACCGGCGCTGAACAAGGCAAGTTCTCCCACAAAAGTGGCATGGCGGTAGCCGTTGCTTGCGCAGCCCGCTTCCTCTTCCCATAACGGGCGCAGAATCTGCAACTTACCAATTGCAGGCCACGGGGGATACATTCTTTCTCACATCTATATTGTGATCAACATCACATTCAGGCGTGAGCTATGTCCGCCCGCCTACCCTCTGCTCTCCCTTACAGTTCCCGTCCAAGGCCAATTCACAGATGGGATTTACCGATCAGGAATCCCGATGGCGCCAGGCTTTCCCGTCTGGTGTGGAATTGCGCCCACTTGCTTGGAGGCGAAGATGCGAGATTGTTTCCGGTCATCGGTAGTGTGCTTGCTCGCGATCGCGTGTCTCTTGGTTCCAGTGGCATTGGTTGCTGCTGACTCAAGTGCCACGACCACGGCGGATCCCACCAACGCGGCTACCAGCGCCGCACCCACGAACAGCGGCGCCAGTGTAGGAACGGCTGCCGTTATCAGTCCAACCTTGGTTGATCTCCTGGTAAAGAAGGGAATCCTGACCACGGCGGAAGCCAACAGTTTGCGAACTATGTCAGGTTCCGCCGGGATGCAGCAGTTGCTGCTTCTGCTGAAGGCCAAAGGTATTGTCAACGATTCGGAAGCGGCGGAGCTAAAGAGCGCCGCGGACGCAGATACCTTGCACTCCCTAGTTGACACAGAATCGGGCCCCACTCAGTATGCAAGTCTTACCACTCCGGGCGCGGGGCTAGCTGCCGCGCCGAAAGAGGCCAAAGCTCCGGAAGTCATTCCCGCCATCGCGCCAGTCCGGGTACTTCCGATTGACGCGCCGGTTAAGGAAGGCCTAGCTCCCGCTCTGAAGTTGGGCGCGGTCAGATTGACGCCGTATGGCTTCATCAAGGCCAGCGCGGCTTATGACTCCAGTTCTCCCCGTGGAGACGATTTTCCGCCCCCGGGTTTCCTGAGCGCCGATACCGGCCCAACTGCCAACTCGGAATTCCATATCAAGGCACGGCAAACCCGGTTTGGTTCCAAGTTCGAGTGGCCTGATATCTCGAAAAATGTGACGGTCACCGGCCAAATCGAGGCTGATTACGAGGGCAACTTCAGCCGGGTTGACAACCGCAACGTGTCTTCCATTCGCAGCAACGCGCTGCAGTTGCGCCTGGCGTTCGGGCGAATCGACTGGGCCGTGGCGCCGAACACCGACATCTTCTTCGAAGCCGGACAGGATTGGACGATCTACGGCTCCAGCGCAATGATGAACTTGTTCGAGACCACGTTCTTTGGCGCTTATTGGGGCAACACTTACGAGCGCTCTCCGCAGATGCGTCTCGGCTTCATCGAAAAGTTGGGCGGCTCGCGTAACTGGAAGCTCTCACCCGAATTTGCCATTATGATGCCGTCGGAAGGCAACGTCCCCGCCGATGTCACCAGTTGCACCATAAAAGAACTGGGAGTAGCCACGACCTGCACGGTGCTCGACGGAACTGGCAACCAGTTGGGGTACGGCGAGCGTCAGGGCGCCGACAACGGGAAGCCCGAGATGGAAGGCAGAGTCGTGCTCCAGTTCCAGCTCGACAAAGCTCCGGGCGTAGTCCCTGCGCAGATTCTCTGGAGCGGCTTCTATACCGGACGCCAGGCCACGGTGCTGGCCTCGGCCGTACCGGAGGCTTACAAAGCTGCTTTTCCTCGTGGCGTTGACGCCCACAGCAACGGCTACGGCAATCAGATAGCCGTCTCACTCCCAACCCGCTGGGCAACGGTCGTGGCTAGCGCTTACATGGGAGCTGACATGCGATTCTTCTTCGCTAACCAGCTCTTGTCCAACTACAACTATTCGGCGGGTCTGACCAACAAGGCGAACGGCCTCTCGGTGGATGGCTCTTCCACCGTAGTCTTTGGAACCGACGCCGCCGGCAATGCTGTCGTGGCCCCGCAATACTCAGTGCGCGGTTACGGCGGTTTCATCCAGGCTGGTTTCCCACTCTCGCGCTGGTTCAACGCCAATCCCAAGGGCCGGAATTCAGGCTGGCAAGCCTACTACGAATACGGCATCGATGCGGCTAATGCTAATGACTTCAGGATCGCCAAGGGCATTAGTGCCGAGGCCGGTGGCGGGCCGATCAAGAGCACCCTCAACGCCGTAACCATTTGGTATAAGATGAACCCATGGGTCCAGTTCGCCCTGGAAGAGAGCCACTACGCGAGCTACGCTCTTCCCAATAACTCAGGTGTTTGCACAACCAAGATCGCCGGGCTGCCAAACTGCACGTCGGTCGATTGGCGCACCGAGTTCGGACCGGTGTTTAGCTTCTAAGAACCAGTTGTATAACCTACACCGGGGTGGCCGCAGCAGCGCGCCGCCCCTTTTTCTTGTGCGGCGAAAAACTGCATTCACGCCGAAGGTGCCGACAAAACCAAGTCGCGTTCTGCGGCGGCGACGCGGTAGAAGGGCAGAGATGGGCTGGTTCCCGCAAGCTGTTCTACGCCCGGGTGATCAAGCTGGTTGTTGAGGAAGTGCCAGGCAGGCGTAGGTCACCCGATCGCGATCGGCTGCGTTCCACGCCCAGTTGATCGTGGTGTCCTTCATTCCCGTCGCGCCGAGGCGGCCCCAGTATCCCGTCGGATATTTCCCCTGCGCCAGCGGCCTAGCCTGCTGTCGGCTAGGGCGGGGCAGTTTCTCTACTGAATCTCGATCACGCTGCCGCTGTCCGCTTCCTGCAATTCTTTGGTGCGCTGGATCACACGCTGGGTAAACGCGAACAGCGATTTGGCGTGGGCAGATTGGTCGCCCTCGAGCACGATGGGCTGGCCGCTGTCGCCGCCCTTGCGGATATCGGGATCGAGTTCGATGCTGCCCAGAAACGGCACCCCAAACTGCTGCGCGGTGCGCGCCCCGCCGCCTTTGGAGAAGATGTCGATCTCATGCTGGCAATGCGGGCACACGAAGTAGCTCATGTTCTCGACGATGCCGATGATGTCCACCTTCACCTGTTTGAACATCTCGAGGGCTTTGCGCGCGTCCTGCAAGGCAACGTCGCTTGGCGTGGTGACCACGACTGCGCCCGTCAGCGGCACAGTTTGCGTCAGCGAGATCACGACATCGCCGGTGCCCGGCGGCAGATCGACGATGAGGTAGTCGAGCTGTCCCCACTCCACCTGGCCGAGAAACTGCTTGACGACGGAGTGCAGCATGGGGCCGCGCCACACCAGCGGCTTGTCGCCCGGGCTGAGGAAGCCGACCGACATCACCTTCAGCCCGTAACGTTCCGGCGGCAGAATGCGGTCTTGGCCGACGACGCTGGGGGCCATGGTGGTGCCCAGCATCATTGGGACGTTAGGGCCATACACGTCGGCGTCGAGTAGCCCGACTTTGTGGCCCAGGCGCGCCAGCGCGATGGCCAGGTTTACTGCCAGTGTGGTTTTGCCGACGCCGCCCTTGCCCGAGCCTACGGCGATGATGCTGCTGACTCCGGGAAGCGCCTGCGGCCCAGCCTGCGGTTGGCCGGGCATGTGCGAATGCTGATGACTCACGTGGGTTCCTGCAGTAATGGGAATGAAGTGCGCAAGCCACGATTATACGCTGCAAGGTGGATAGCTCAGCGATAGATAACGCGGGTACTGGGCTAAAAGCGTGTTTCTAACGCTCGAGAATAGTGGTCGGGTGATTAGGCTTGATCGTGAATCGCAACTTTCTCCGCAGTTGGGAGTTCGTCAATTCGCCTCCCGAGCAGCGCACCAGCTTGACGCCCATCCGTGCCGCTGAGGTCAATCGCTTCGCCGTCCTCGGTTTGCAACGGCGCGGCCTCGTCGCGAATGGCCTGCGCAAAGCCGACGATCTCCTCCACCGTCTCGCCCTTCATGTGCAGCGCGACCAGCAGCGCGGCGATCTGCGCGTCGGTGGCATCGCCGCGCAGGATCTGCGACATGACTTCGCGCGCCTCCTCGCGGGTGAGGGAAGTGCGGTGATTGGCGATTTTGTGCAGTGCGTCGAGGAGCATGGGAACAGTTGCCAGTTGTCAGTTGTCAGTTGCCGGTTTCCAGTCTGCTGCTGCCAGCTATCAACTATCGGTCGTTAGCACTCAGCATTCAGTCCGCGAACATCATACCTTTTGTTCTGTCATCCTGAGCGACGAGGTCGTCCGCCGCGGCGGACGACCGAGGAGTCGAAGGACCCCTATCAGGCCAGAGTAGGATTGGGCCCCGGTCACACAGCAACGGCTCGGGCCATGGCTGCTTTCGAGTCAACGGCGAATTGCTTCTGCAGCCGACGCGCGAGTGGGTATCCGACTCGCGTTAAGAATTGGTTCGGACGCGAGAAGGCCAACAGATCATAAGAGACTGCATCGGTCTCACGGTTCCATTCAACGAGGAATCGTTCTTCCCCGGATTCCGCATGTTCTGTGAGCGTGCCATAGGCGAATCCGAAACGCTTTGTCGGTCCGTCCTCGTCGATCAGATAGACAATGCGACACGCATTGAGCCAGAACAGGCCGATCCGATGCGCGAGGACGGCAACGTTCGAACCTTCTGCAATCGGAGCTGTTGGCCAGCAGAGGCGGACCCACGGCATATTGAACATCTCCCATTCTCTGAGCGCATCGATCGACCGGCACCACGCAAGAGATCCGGAGCCAAGCTGTATGCGATTTCGATCTACCGTGAACAGAGGCGGCAGCATTGCGGAATTTGTTGCACCCAGTTCGGAGTAGGAGAATTCCAACGATGAAGCGCGCTCCAGAAAGCGATTGATCTGTTGTTCAGAAGGTTCCGAGAAAAAGAGCACTATACCCCCAAATCGCCAATTGCTCGCGACTCTCTTCGTCCGTTACAATCATGGGTTTCCTATTGTTACGCCATCCTCATAAGGAGCAGCCAAGTCCAGCCAGTCTGGTCTGGGCCGCGCGCCACTCGGCCGCGGTCGTCATACAAACATGAAAATACACGAGTACCAGGGAAAAGCCATCCTCTCGAAATACGGAGTGGCCGTGCCGCGTGGGCACATGGTCGAAAGCCGCGAAGAAGCTGAAACCGCGGCCAACGCCTTGTTCCACGATGGCGCGACCGGCGTTGTCGTCAAGGCACAAATCCACGCGGGTGGCCGCGGCAAAGGCGGCGGCGTCAAACTCGCCAAGTCGCCAGAAGAAGCCGGCGCGCTGGCGGCCAAGATGCTCGGGATGAATCTGGTCACGCACCAGACCGGTCCCGAGGGCAAAAAGGTGCAGCGCCTGCTGATTGAAGAAACCCTGCCGATTGCGCGCGAGCTGTATCTCGGCATCGTGCTCGATCGCGGCAACGGACGCCTGGTGTTCATGGCTTCGGCGGCGGGCGGCATGGAGATCGAAGAGGTCGCCGCCAAAGACCCCAACGCCATCATCAAAGAGCACATCATCCCCGGCTTCGGGCTGCAAGCCTTTCAGGCGCGCAAGATCGCTTTCAGGCTCGGCCTCGACGCCAAGTACATCGGCGGCGCGGTGAAGTTCATGATGGCGCTGGCGCGCGCGGCCGAAGATACCGACGCCTCGCTGGTCGAGATCAATCCGTTCATCACCACCACCGACGGACGCCTGTTCGCGCTCGACGCCAAGATGAACTTCGACGACAACGCGCTCTATCGCCACCCCGACATCAAAGAGTTGCGCGACCTGAGCGAGGAAGACCCGTTCGAGGTCGAAGCCAGCAAGTACAACCTGAACTACATCAAGCTCGACGGCAATGTGGGTTGCATGGTCAACGGCGCCGGCCTGGCGATGGCGACCATGGACATCATCCAGTACGCCGGTGGCATGCCCGCCAACTTCCTCGACGTGGGCGGTGGCGCCAACGAAGAGCAAGTCACGCACGCCTTTGAAATCCTGTTGAGCGACAAGAACGTGAAAGCGGTGCTCATCAATATTTTCGGCGGCATCCTGCGGGTGGACACGCTGGCCAACGGCATCGTCAGCGCCGCCCGCAAGACCAACATCCAGTTGCCAATTGTGCTGCGACTCGAGGGAACCAACGTAGAACAGGGCCGCCAGACCTTGAAAGAGAGCGGATTGAAATTCATCGTGGCAGAGACCATGAAAGACGCGGCCGAGAAAGTTGTCGCCGCCGCCAAGGGGGTTCGATGAGCATACTGGTTGATAAGTCAACGCGATTACTGGTGCAGGGACTGACGGGGCGCGAGGGAACTTTCCACGCCAAGAATGCCGCTGCCTATGGAACGACGGTGGTGGGCGGCGTGACTCCCGGCAAGGGCGGTACCACGCATGAAGGCTGGCCTATCTTCAACACTGTGAGCGACGCGGTGCAGAAAACCGGCGCCAACGCGACGGTGATCTTTGTTCCGCCGCCGGGCGCAGGCGACGCCATCATGGAAGCCGCCGATGCCGGCGTGCCGCTCATCGTCTGCATTACCGAAGGCATTCCCACGATGGACATGGTGAAGGTGTGGGAGTTCCTGAAGACGAAGAACTCGCGCCTGATCGGACCGAACTGTCCGGGGATCATTTCGCCCGGCAAGTGCAAGATCGGCATCATGCCGGCGCACATTCACAAGGAAGGCAATGTCGGCATCATTTCGCGCTCGGGCACGCTCACCTACGAAGCGGTGTACCAGTTGACGACGCGCGGCATCGGGCAATCCACCGCACTCGGCATCGGCGGCGATCCGATCATCGGCACCAACTTCGTGGACGCGATCAGCTTGTTCAACGACGATCCGGAGACGGAAGCGATCATCATGATCGGCGAAATCGGCGGCACTGCCGAAGAGACTGCGGCTGAGTTCATCAAGAAGAATGTACGCAAGCCGGTGGTTGGCTTTATCGCCGGACAGACTGCGCCCCCGGGACGCCGCATGGGACACGCGGGCGCCATCATCTCCGGCGGGAAGGGAACCGCCGCGGAGAAGATCAAGGCCATGGAAGCCGCGGGCATTCACGTTGCGAAATCCCCGGCCGAGATCGGCGAAGTGCTGGTGCAGGCGACTGGCATGGCCGCGAAACGGTGAGGCAAGCTGTCAGGTCTCAGCTATCAGCCGTCAGCCGTCAGCTAAAGCTGGCTCCTAGCTGTTAGCCCTTAGCTCCCGGCAAGCGAAAAGTGATGTCACTTATGCATTGTCATTCCGACCGAGCGGCTTCAGCCCGAGTGGAGGAACCTGCTGTCCCTCAAGTGTGTAAAAAGCAGGTCCCTCGACTCACCCGCTGAAGCGGGTTCGCTCGGGATGACAATTCATAGTTGTTTTGCTAAGGGCTAAGAGCTAACAGCTAAAGGTAAACGAATAGCGAATAGCGAATAGCGAATAGCGAAAAGCGAATAGCGAAAAGCGAAAACCGAAAACCGACACCCAAACACCCAGAGGACGCCATCCACGCATGAAGACCATCCAACGCACTCTTTCCATCGTCAAGCCTGACGCCTTCGAGCGCGGCGCCACCGGCGACATCATTCACACGCTGCTGGAGAACAAGTTCCGCATTGTCGGCATGAAGATGCTGCACATCACCAAGGCGCAGGCCGAAGGCTTCTACGCCGTGCATGTCCACCGGCCGTTCTTCGAGTCGCTGACCGACTTCATGTCGAGCGCCCCGATCGTGGTGATGGCGCTGGAGAAAGAAGACGCCATCGCCGATTACCGCAAGCTGATGGGCGCCACCGATCCGGCGAAGGCCGAGGCAGGCACCATCCGCAAGAAGTGGGCGTCGAGCATCGAGAAGAACGCGGTGCACGGTTCCGATGCCGAAGACACGGCGCGTTTCGAGCTCAGTTATTTCTTCGCCGGATACGAACTGGCGAAGTAAACTGTCTGTGCCATCCTGCGCCAGGCCCGGGAGTCCAGTTCCCCCGAGGCGCAGGACATGCTTCGTCTCTGGCGGGCCGATCCGCAGGACACATTGGAGGGGTCCATGCCGCACGTTCAAATCACCATGCTGGCGGGCCGCAGCACCGAACAGAAACGCCGAGCGGCCAAGCGCGTGACGGAGATCTTGCAAGAGGAACTCAGCGTCAGCCCGGATAAGGTGACCATCGTTTTTGTCGAAGTGCCGCGCGACAGCTATGCCCGAAGCGGCACCTTGATCAGCGATCGAGAGCCTCCGACATAAGAAGGTCGCAGCCAGACAGTCAAGTCCGCAGAGGCTGGCCGCAGAACTCTGATGTTGTGGTGGCTAAGTCATGCATTAGAATGGCAGGAAGAGAGTGCGCTGGTGGGGAGGCGTTGTCGAGTAAGTAGACTCGTCGGGCTTCGCCACAGTAGCGTACCCCCGAAGACACCCACCCTGCTGCCCAATCGATCAGAAGGCAGAGGGACTATTCTCCGGGAGCTACCCTAGAGCGGACAGGCCGCCATTTTCTATGTCATCCCCCGAGTTCCTCACGCAGGGCCAGCCCGCCGATTTTTTGCGCGAAGCCATCCTGCGGCACATTCGTTACACCTTGGTCCGCCCCACCTCAGACTTGAAGCCCTCCGATTACCTGAAGCCGGTGTCGCTGGCGATTCGCGATCGCATCGTGGACCGGATGCTGGAGACCGAGTCGCGCTACCGTCACAAGGATTCCAAGAAGCTGTACTACCTCTCGATGGAGTTCCTGATGGGGCGATTTCTGGCCGCTAACCTGTCGAACCTGCGGATGGAGGAGCTTTGCCGCGAGGTGCTGGCCGGTCTTGGCATCAACCTCGACGAGGTGCTGGACAGCGAGCCCGATGCCGGACTGGGCAACGGAGGCCTGGGCCGGCTGGCCGCCTGCTTCCTGGAGTCGCTGGCCACCCTGGGCATGGCTGGCTGCGGCTATGGCATCGACTACGAATACGGCTTGTTCAAGCAGGAGATCTTCAACGGCTTCCAGCGTGAGAAACCCGACCGTTGGAAGGCCAATGGCACTCCGCTTGAGATCGAGCATCCCGAAGAGGCGGTCAACATTCCGCTGTATGGTCGCGTGGAAACCGGCAGCGATCCCGACGAGAACCTGAAGCAGCGCTGGCTCAATCCAAAGATCGTGGTGGGCATACCCGCCGACATGCCCATCGTCGGCTACCTGGGACAAACCGTAAACTGGCTGCGCTTGTTCAGCGCCCGCGCCTCGGAGGATTTCGACATCGAGATCTTCAATCGCGGCGATTACATCCGCGCCGTCGAACAGAAGATCGCCTCGGAAAATATATCCCGGCTGCTGTATCCCGCCGACTCGGTCATGAGCGGCAAGGAACTGCGCCTGGTGCAGGAATACTTCCTGGTCGCCTGCGCCATCGGCGATTTGATGCGCCGTTTTCGCCAGCAGCATAAAGACATCAGTTCGCTGCCGTCCAAGGTCGCCATCCAGATGAACGACACCCACCCCAGCCTGGCGGTCGCCGAGCTTATGCGGGTTTTGCTCGACGATGACAACTTGGAATGGGACAACGCCTGGGACATCACTCAGCGCACTCTGGGCTATACCAATCACACCTTGCTGCCTGAGGCGCTGGAAAAGTGGTCGGTGCCGCTGCTGGAGAAAGTGCTGCCGCGGCACATGCTGATCATCTTCAACATCAACCATCGCTTCTTGCGCGAGATGCAGCAGTATTCCTTCCTCGACGGCGACAAGTTGCGCAAGATGTCGATCATTGAGGAGGGCTACGAAAAGCAGGTGCGCATGGTGCACCTGTGCATCGTGGGCAGCCACTCGGTCAATGGCGTTTCCAAGCTGCACAGCAACCTGATCGTGACCAACTTAGTCCCTGAATTTGCAACCATTTGGCCCGATAAGTTCAACAATAAGACGAATGGCGTCGCGCCCCGCCGCTGGTTGATGGAGGCCAATCCCGGACTCACCGATTTGATCAGCCTCACGCTCGACGAGCGCAAGTGGATTACCGATCTCAACCGGCTGCATGAGCTGGAAAAGTTTGCCGAGGATGCAAATTTCCGCGAGGCCTTCAAAGAGGTCAAGCGGCAGAACAAACTGAAGCTGTCAGCAGCCATAGAGAACCAGACCGGCGTGGCGGTGGACCCGGATTCGCTGTTCGATGTCCAGATCAAGCGCATTCACGAGTACAAGCGTCAGTTGCTGAACGTGATGGGCATCATCCACGACTACCTGGGGATTGTGGAACGCGGCCAGATGCCGGAGGTCCCGCGCACCTATGTTTTTGCGGGCAAGGCCGCTCCCGGATATTGGGCGGCCAAACAGATCATCAAGCTCATCCACAACGTGGCCGACGTGGTGAACCATGATGAGAAGGTGAAAGACAGCATCAAGATTGCGTTCCTGCCCGACTATCGCGTGTCACTGGCGCAGTTGATCATGCCCGCCGCCGACCTGAGCGAGCAGATCTCGATGGCCGGCATGGAAGCCTCCGGCACCGGCAACATGAAGCTGGCGATGAACGGCGCGCTCACCATCGGGACCTACGACGGCGCCAACATTGAGATCGCCGAAGAAGTTGGCGCCGACAACATTTACATTTTCGGTTTGCGTTCGGAAGAAATTCAGGAGATGCAGAAGAAGGGCTTGTACAATCCGCGCGATCGCTACGACAACGACGCCAGCATTCGCGAGGTGATGGACGCGCTGGCCTCAGACCGCTTCTGTCCCAACGAGCACGGCCTGTTTCGCTGGATCTTCGACGAACTGGTGCATCGCGGCGACCGCTACTATCACATCGCCGATTTCCCTGATTACATTGCGACCCAGCAAGTCATCAGCGGCGAATATCGCAAGGAAGAGATCTGGTGGCGCAAAGCCATCCTGAATGTTGCCCGCATCGGCAAGTTTTCCAGCGACCGCACGGTCACCGAATACGCGCGCGACATCTGGCACATTGGCCCCTTCGAAAAATTGAACCGGCCGGGAAAAACGCCGGCGCGTCCCGAAGCGCCCGTGGCCAAACCCAACGGCGACGCTGCCGCCCTGAACGGAGTCGCGCCGCCCACGGAAGCGAAAAGTGTAGATGCTCCAAGATAATGTCACCCCCTAACTGCAACGAGACTCTGTCACCCTATTAAGGATGGTGACCATGAGTCAGAAAGAGTTCCAAAGGGTGAAAGTGATTGAGAATGCAGCGGGCGGGAGGCCTCGCTTCGCTCGTCGCTCAGGATGACAGGCGAAATGGACTACAAGCCGCCTGCGCTCAGGACGACAGAGCAAAAGGTAGGATGTTCGCTGACTGAGTGCTGAGTGCTGAAGACTGCTAGCGGATAGCTGGCAGCCGCAGACTGGCAACTGACAACTGACAACTGACAACTGACAATTGCCCCATGCTCCTCGACGCGCTGCACAAAATCGCCAACCATCGCACTTCTCTCACCCGCGAGGAGGCGCGTGAGGTCATGTCGCAGATCCTGCGCGGCGAGGCCACCGACGCGCAGATCGCGGCGCTGCTGGTCGCGCTGCATATGAAGGGCGAGACGGTGGAGGAGATTGTCGGCTTTGCCCAGGCCATTCGCGACGAGGCGGCACCGTTGCAAACCGAAGACGGCGAAGCGCTTGACCTCAGCGGCACGGAGCGCGACGCGCTGGTGGACACTTGCGGCACCGGCGGTGACGCCAGCGGCACCTTCAACATTTCCACCGCGACGGCACTGGCTATTGCCGGGGCTGGAGTGCGGGTCGCGAAACATGGCAACCGCAGCATCAGTTCCAAGTGCGGCTCAGCCGACGTGATGGAGGCGTTGGGAGTCAACATCAATCTGCCACCGGCGCGCATTGCTGCCTGCCTGCGCGAGACTGGCGTCGCATTTCTGTTTGCCCCGGCCATGTATTCAGCCATGAAGTATGTGCAGCCGGCGCGGCGCCAGTTGCGGCTGCGCACTGTGTTCAACTTACTGGGCCCACTCACCAACCCCGCGCGCGCTTCGGCGCAGGTGGTCGGCGTCTATTCCTCCGACCTGGTGGAAAAGTTGGCCGAGGCGCTGAGCGAACTGGGCTTGCGCCGTGCGCTGGTCGTCCACGGACGCGATGGGCTGGACGAGATCACCATCTCCGGGCCCAGCAAAGTTGCCGAAGTTCGCAACGGTCAGGTGCGCGTGTACGAAGTCGCGCCGGAAGATTTTGGCTTGCAGCGGGCGCCGCTCGACGACATCGCGGGAGGCGATGCGCAGCAAAACGCAGCCATCATCCGCGGCATCCTCGATGGCGAGCGCTCCTCCCGCCGCGATGTGGTTCTGCTCAACGCCGCCGCCGCGCTGGTCGCCGCCGGACACGCCGACCACATCGGCGACGCCGTGCCCCTGGCTGCCTACGCGATCGACAGCGGCCACGCGCGCCAGCGGCTGCAATTGCTGGTGGAGTTTACACAGCAGGGGTCAGGGGATAGTGGATAGTGGTTATTGAATGTGCGCCAGCTCGGTTACATAAAGCTGATTGCCGGGAAATTCCTTGGCCAGTCCCGCCAGAAGCGTGCGCGCGGTTTGCCGGTCCTTGTCGCGCAACGCCGCCACCGCCAGAAGCAGCCGCGCGAAGGGCGCAAGATAGCGGCCTTTGTCAGCGGTGAGGCGCAGCCGCTGCAGACCTTCCTGCTTGTCGGTTTCCGCGCCGGTCATGCGCAGGAACCACCGTACCGGGGCAGGATTGATTCCCAGTAAATAATTTTCCACGCCGATGGCGAGGTAGGCGTCATAACACTGCGGATCGATGGCCAGCAGTTTTTGCGCGATGGTGCGTCCTGTCTTCATGTAGGCCAGACTTGCCAGATTTCGTTTCTCGATGAGCGCTGCATAGTCGCTGCGCAGCCCATTGGCCATGATCTGCGAGAACAACGCGTTCTCGTCATCGGGCTTCAGGGCCAGAATCCCGGTCACCAGCCCATCGCTTTTGGCCAGCTCTTTTTCGAACTCCATCTTCAGCGCCGGATCGGGCGTGCGTTTCTTGCGCCCGTCGAATGTCTTGTCATCCAGAAAGAGGTCCGATTCCAGCACGTGCAAGCGATCGAACTCGGAAAATAAATATGCGGCAGCATTGGATACATAACCCATAGGGTCTGCGGGATGAGTTTGCTGGTAGCTGCGGAAGGTCGCATGGGCCGCCGGAAAGTCAAGGTTGTACATCTGCCCGTAACCGTGATCGAGCATTTGCGAGTCTTGGTCAACCGGAGTCGTAGCCGCCTCGGCGCTCAACAGCGCCGGCATGAGAACCCCGAAAACTACGCAAATGCAAACCCGTCGAAGTGATGCCAAACGTCACACCTTCTGGTTCAAAACGCCTACTCGTACTTTGATGACTCTATGCCGCTTCGCGAAGCGGTTATTTGGCCGCGACACAGACCCTGAAGGCCGACTCTGCTCGATCTGCGTTCCGCAGGCCTAACTCTGAGCCTTTGGCACTCATGCCATTTGAGTGCCAACCTTGACATCAGCCCGCTTTGCTCCCTAGAATAAAAGTGAGGAATTGTATCTTGCTCGTCTGTAAATAATTGCAAGAACACAGGTTAGCTTCCGCCAGACCTTAATCATGGACGCATCGGCCAACATCGGCAGACGGGAACGTGAGATTCTCACGGCCATCGTGGAGTCCTACATCTCGACGGGTGAGCCGGTGGGCTCGCGGACGCTGGCGCGTGCCAATCCCGAGAACCTGAGCGCGGCGTCCATTCGCAATGTGATGGCCGATCTCGCCGACGCTGGTTTCCTGGAGCAGCCGCACACCTCGGCTGGGCGGGTCCCCACGACCCAGGCATATCGCTTTTATGTGAAGCAGTTGACCGGGGAGGCGCGTCTGTCGCCCGCCGACGAGAACTTGATCCAGGGGAGCCTGCAAGGTCTGCAGGATGTGCCCGAGTTCATGGAGCGCACTTCGCATGTGCTGTCGCTGATTTCGCACAGCGTGGGGGTTACGGTCAGCTCGGCGCAGGGGCAGCACAACGCGCTGGAGCATGTGTACTTCCAGCGCATGGCCGACAAGAAAGTGCTGGCCGTGGTAGTCATGCGTAACGGCGTGGTGCGCGACCGCGTGCTGCGGCTCAGCCAGGATTTGTCGGTGGCCGATCTGGAAGCGGCTGCGGCCTATATCAACCAGAACTTCCGCGGTTGGGAGATGGAGTCGCTGCGCAACGAGATCAGCCGGAGAGTGCAGCAGGAGCGCAGCGAATACGATCGCCTGATGCGTTCGGTGGAGCAGCTCTACGCGCAAGGTGCCCTGGCCACCGAAGGCCCCGCCCAGGCGGTGTACGTGGAAGGCGCGTCGAACCTGGTGATCACCGAACAAGACCAGGAGCGCCTGCGCCAGTTGCTGGCGACGCTAGAGGAAAAGCAGCGCATTGTCGATCTACTCTCTGCGTACCTCGACGTGCGCCAGGAAGCGGTGCGCGTAGTTGTGGGTCTGGAAGAGGCCATGCCGCATCTAAGTAACTTCGTGCTGATTGGGATGCCGGCGCGAGTGGGCGACGAGGTGTTGGGCTCGCTGGCGGTGATTGGCCCCACCCGCATGGATTATGAGCACACCATTACGGCGGTGTCGTACATCGCGCGGCTGTTTGACCAACTTTGGAACGAATCGACGTAGAAATACTTATGCCAGCCAAGAAACACAATGGAAGCTCCAGCGAGGCGGAGTTGGAACTGGACCACGAACTTCCACCCGCAGAAGGTGGAGATGACGCTGCTCTCCAGAGCAGCGCCGGCGCCACGGCCGCAGCCGAAGAGCCGCAATCGGAGTTGGAGCGCGTTCGCGCCGAACGCGCGGCCTATCTCGACCGCGCCGCGCGCATCCAGGCGGAGTTCGAAAACTATCGCAAGCGCAGCCAAAAACAGCAGCAGGAGTTCAGGGAATACGCGCTCGCCGATGCGATGAAGACGTTGCTTCCCATTCTCGACAGCCTGGATCGCGCGCTAAACACCAAGGCGGCGTCGCTGGAGGATTTTCACGCCGGCATCGAGCTTATCGACAAACAATTTCATGACGCGCTGGCGAAGTTAGGGGTGCAGCCCGTCGCCGCCGAGGGCGAACGGTTCGATCCCACTTTGCATCAGGCGATCCAGATGGTGGA
This sequence comes from uncultured Acidobacteriaceae bacterium, assembly GCA_963710585.1. Taxonomy (GTDB): domain Bacteria; phylum Acidobacteriota; class Terriglobia; order Terriglobales; family Acidobacteriaceae; genus Bog-257. Next base: position 32,914 of record CAVQAM010000006.1, read on the forward strand.
CACCGAGGAAGTCGAAGACAACCACGTGATCGATGAGTTGCAGCGCGGCTACAAGTTGAAGGACCGGCTGCTGCGTCCGGCGATGGTGCGCGTGGCCCGTCATCCCAAACCGTAGATCAATTCGAAAAAGGTAAACAGTTCTGGCTACCAACGTAAAACGCGATTACTACGAAGTGCTGGGCGTCGGCCGCACCGCCAACGACCAGGAAATTAAGAGCGCCTATCGCAAGCTGGCGCTGCAACATCATCCTGACCGCAATCCCGACGATCCTGCGGCCGAGGAGCGCTTCAAAGAGTGCAGCGAAGCCTATGCGATTCTTGCCGACAGCGAAAAGCGCGCGCGCTACGACCGCTTCGGTCACGCGGGAGTTTCCAGCGGCCCGGGCGGCAACGGCGGATTCGACGCGACGATGTTCAACGATTTCCACGACATCTTCGGCGACCTCTTCGGATTTGGCGACATGTTTGGCGGGCAGGGCGCACGCCGCCGTTCGCGCGCCCAACGCGGCGCCGATCTGCGCGAGGACCTCACCCTAGAGTTCGAGGAGGCCGTGTTTGGCGTCACCAAGCAAGTGCAGGTGCGGCGGCTGGAAGAGTGCGACCAGTGCAAAGGCAGCGGCGCGGCCCCGGGCAAAGCACCCATCACCTGCACCACCTGCGGGGGACACGGGCAAGTACGATATCAGCAGGGCTTCTTCTCCATATCGCGCACCTGCGGCACCTGCCAGGGCGCGGGCAAACTGATCGTCGATCCCTGCCCCCAATGCCGAGGCCAGGGCCGCGTCACGCGCCAGCGCACGGTCACGGTAAAAGTTCCCGCGGGAGTCGAGGAAGGCGCGCGCATGCTGTACTCGGGCGAGGGCGAGGCGGGGGTTTACGGCGGACCTTCCGGCGACCTGTACGTGGTGCTGCACGCCAGGGAGCACGCGTTCTTCGAGCGTGAAGGCAAACACCTGTATTGCACCGTGCCAATTTCTTTCGCGCAGGCGGCGCTGGGTACCGAGATCACGGTTCCCACGCTCGATGGTGAATGTGTCGTGAAAATTCCCGAGGGCACGCAGCCCGGGACCACGTTCAGGGTGAAGAACAAAGGCGTGCCGGTGCTCAACGGACATGGGCGTGGTGATTTGCACGTCGAAGTTAAAGTGCAGACGCCGTCGAAGCTCAGCAAGCGGCAGCGCGAGCTCTTGCAGGAGTTGCAGAGCACGACCTCGGTGGAGAACAAGCCCGTCAGCCGCTCGCTGCTGAACAAGATGAAGGACATGTTTCAGTAGGCAGGAGACCGCTTTTCGCTTCGGACTCTTGGCTCTTAGCCCTTAGCTCCAGGCAAAGCCACGCAGCGGTGGCAGGCATTGGTTGCTAGCTAAGAGCGAAAGGCGAAGAGCGAAAAGCAAAACTCCTCAGAGCAAAAAGCGATTTCCCTCTGATGACACGATGACGCGACGCCGCTGGATTGCCGACGAGTTCTCGGGCGTTCGCGCTGCCCTGACCGGCGCGCACGCCGCACATCTGTCTCGTACCTTGCGCGCACGCGTCGGCCAGCAGTTCGAGGTCGCCTGCGGCGAGCAAGTTCGCCGAGCCACTGTTTCCAGCGTGCAGGACGAGCGCGTGGAGTTCACCCTGGGCGAAGAAGTCATGGCTCGCGAGTCCGTGCCTATCACTCTGTTGCTGGCCATCTTCAAGTTCGATCGCATGGAGTGGGCGATCGAGAAGTGCACGGAACTGAACGTCACCACGATTGTCCCGGTGATTGCGCGGCGCACGGAAACGCATCTTGCCCTCGCGGCGGACAAGCGCGTCGAGCGCTGGCGGCGCATCGCCCGTGAAGCGGCCGAGCAGTCGCGCCGCATCGCGCCGCCCGAGATTGCCAATCCCGTGAAGCTGAAGGAAGTGCTCGCTCAGCTCTACGTTCGCAATAGCCCCGCTGTAATACCGAGCAGGGACTCTAGTCCGAGCCGGGGGACCTGCGGTCATCCGGATTGCGATTTGCGGATCGTTCTGGCGGAAAACGGACCAGAAGCCACGCTCAGCGAAGCGCTGCGCGCACGCGACAATGTGTCCTCGCTGGCGCTCGCCGTCGGTCCCGAAGGCGGCTGGACCACAGATGAGTTGCATCTCTTTGAATTGTCGCAATGGCTCGCCGCCTCACTTGGCGATACCATTCTCCGCGCCGAGACCGCTGCGATTTCCGCAGTAGCGGTAGCGAAGGCATGGTGCTAAACTATTCGCACTCTCATGTTATGCAACCCCACATACCTGCGCTCTCCGTTCGAGGCTGGCGCCAGCCAACGGACCTTGCGCTGTTGTTGCCTTTAGCTGACTCTTTTCTCGCCTCCATTGAATCAAATCGTATATCTACAAGCCTCAGGTTAAACTCTCGGGAGATCGCTATGAAGATTTCGAATGACGTTACGGAACTGATTGGGAACACTCCTTTGGTGCGCCTCAACAAGGTAACCGCTGGCGCGAAGGCCACGGTCGTCGCCAAGCTGGAAAGCCAGAACCCGTGCAGCAGCGTGAAGGACCGCATCGGCGTCAGCATGATCAACGAAGCCGAGCGCGCGGGGAAAATCCAGCCCGGTAAGACCGTGTTGATCGAGCCGACCAGCGGCAACACCGGCATCGCGCTGGCGTTTGTGGCTGCGGTGAAGGGCTACAAGCTTATCCTCACCATGCCCGACACCATGAGCCTGGAGCGGCGCGTGCTGCTGAAGACCTTTGGCGCGGACATCGTGCTGACGCCGGGCATCAAGGGCATGAAGGGGGCAATCGCCAAGGCCGATGAGTTGCTCTCCAAAACACCCAACGGCTACATGCTGCAGCAATTCGACAATCCGGCGAATCCCAAGATCCACCGGGAGACCACTGGGCCGGAAATCTGGAACGATACCGACGGCAAAGTGGACTTCCTGATCTCGGGCATCGGCACCGGCGGCACGCTGACCGGCGTCTGCGAGTACATCAAGCCGAAGAAGCCGTCGTTCAAGGCGGTCGCGGTCGAACCGGTGGAAAGCGCCGTTCTCTCCGGAGGGCAGCCCGGCCCGCACAAGATCCAGGGCATCGGCGGCGGCTTTGTTCCCAGCATTCTGCGCACCGACTACATTGATGAAGTCATCCAAGTGTCGAGCGATGACGCACTGGCAATGGCGCGGCGAATGCCAAAGGAAGAAGGGCTGCTGGTCGGCATCTCGTCGGGAGCGGCGGTGGTTGCCGCGCTGCGAGTTGCTGGGCGCGATGAGAACGCAGGCAAGCTGATCGTCGTCATCATGCCGTCGTTCGGCGAGCGTTACCTGAGCAGCCTCCTGTTCGAGCAGCTTCGCAACGAGTCGCTCGCCATGGTGGCGGAAGGCGTTTGAGAAATGTTTGCATCCGTGCGTGAGGACATCGCCGCTGTCAAGGACCGCGATCCCGCGGCCAAGTCCTCGCTTGAAATCATTCTGCTCTACTCCGGGCTGCACGCGCTGTGGGGCTTCCGCTTCCACCACTGGCTGTGGATTCGTGGGTGGCAATTCCCCGCCCGGGCCCTGTCGCAACTCGCCCGGTTGATTACCGGCATCGAGATCCATCCCGGCGCGCAAATTGGGCGGCGTTTTTTCATAGACCACGGCATGGGAGTCGTCATCGGCGAGACCACCATCGTGGGCGACGATGTCACGTTGTACCAGGGTGTAACGCTGGGCGGCACCGGCAAGGAACACGGCAAACGGCACCCCACGATCGGCAACAATGTCGTGATTGGCTCGGGCGCAAAAATACTGGGCAATATCACCATCGGCGAGAATTGCCGCATCGGCGCCGGCTCGGTGGTGCTGCGCGATGTGCCCGACAACTCAACTGTAGTTGGCGTGCCCGGCCACATTGTTCTCCGCGAAGGCAAGCGGGTGGTGATCACCGACCCCAAGCAAATCAACGACCCGCTGTCGGAGGCGTTGTCCGCGGTGGCCAATGAAGTCAAAATGCTGAAGGACGAAGTGTGCCGCCTGCAAGGGCGCCAGCCCTCTCCGGCCCCGACCAACGGAACCGACAAGCTGCAACAGGCGATCGAGATGGACTACCAGATCTGAACTTAGCTGTCAGCTGTCAAGCCGTCAGCTATCAGCTATCAGCTTTTCCCTCTCAATTGTGTTTATTGATTGTCATCCCGAGCGAACCCGCTGCAGCGGGTGAGTCGAGGGACCTGCTGTTCCTCCTGCGCGTCGGATGCTCAAAAAGATTAAGTTAGTTGACTGTACCCAAATTTGTGTCATGCTGTGGGACATGAAAAAGAAGAAGGTGGATCCGCTCGCGTATGCCGCCAAGGTACGTAAGGAGGCGGAGCGGATGCAAGCGATGAGCGAGGCATTTGGCTCCCACGGAAAATTGGCCCTCGAGAAAACCAACCGCAAAGCGAGCCAGAAAAATAAGAAGGCATAGCTGTATGGACAGTGCCCCTGCCGTTCGCCTCCTCTGTAGCCATCTTCTGGCCCGCAGGTCCCTGCACTGTGCTTCGCGTCGATCGGGATGACAAATCCTGCGCGCTGGCCACCCAATTTCTTCTAGGCTCGTACCGCGCTACCTTTTGCCAGGGCTGCCGTTGTCTCCAGTAACTTTTCTCTTCTTGGCACGCTGGGAGTGGCGGCCGTTCTTCGTCGCGCTATTGAGCACCAGGCGACAGACGTCTGCGATATACTCCTCGCTCAGTTGGTCGTGACCAATGAGAAAGCGCATATAGATTGCGCCGTAGAGAACGTCGAGCAGCAGATCGAGGTCCAGGTTGCGCGGCAGTTCGCCGCGTTCTATTCCCCGGCGCAGGGTCTGGTAGGCTTCCCGCCGGCGGGGCAGAAGAAAGCGTTCGCGAAAGGCTTGCATGAGACCGGGGTCGGACTGGCCGCCCGCGATCACCGCCGACACAATACGCCCGCGACGCGAACGAAGTATCGCCAGGAATTGATTCATCTGCAGGCTCATGTCTTTATAGACCGAGCCGCTGTCGGGAAAGTGCAATTCGTCTTCGGCGCTAGAGGCAAAGGCGTCCACCACCAGTGCGCCTTTGTCGGGCCACCAGCGATACACGGTCGCCTTGCCCACGCCGGCGTTGGCGGCGATGGCCTCAATCGAGAGCTCGGCGAAACCCGTGCGCTGCAACAACCGGCTGGTGCTGCGCAGGATGGCTTGCCGCGCCTGTTCACTGCGGGGGCGTCCAGGCAGGCGGCTGGCGCTGTTGTTGTTCCCCGGCGACCGCTTTTGAGCAGAAGGAGCCATTTGCCGCACGACTCACAGTAGCATATATTTGAATCCAATACGTAGCGTATCGAATCGGATTTTTTATGGCCCCGGTTTTGGCGCTGTGAGGGACCTGCCGGCCTGGCCCTGATTGGAGTCCTGCCCCACCGATGTGGATTGTTGCCCTAGCGCTGCGGCGTCCCTATACCTTCGTCGTGATGGCGCTGGTACTGATCATCCTGACGCCCATCGTGGTGCTGCGCACGCCGGTCGATATCTTTCCTGACATCAACATTCCGGTCATCAGCGTGGTGTGGAACTTCGGCGGGTTTGCGCCCGCGGAGATGGCTGACCGCATCGTCACCAACTCTGAGCGTGGCATCAACATTCTGGTTAACGATATCGAGCACATCGAGTCGCAGTCGGTCAGTGGCGTGGGCGTGATCAAGGTCTTTTTCAGGCCGCAGGCCAATATTCAGACTGCCTTGGCCCAAGTAATCGCGATCGCTCAAACCAGCGTGCGCAGCCTGCCGCCAGGGACAACGCCGCCGCTGATCATCATCTACTCGGCGTCGTCCACACCGGTTGTGCAGCTGGGCCTCAGCAGCAAGACCCTGCCAGAACAGCAACTGTTCGACTTGGGCCAGAACTTTCTGCGCAACCAACTGGCAACGGTGCATGGCGCGGCCATGCCCTATCCCTACGGCGGCAAGATACGCCAGGTGCAGGTTGATCTCGACCTGCCGCGGCTCCAAGCCAACGGACTTTCTCCCACCGACATCGTGAACGCCATTAGCGCGCAAAACCTGATTACTCCCAGCGGCACGGTTAAGGTGGGACCGCTGGAATACCAGGTTGAGATGAACAGCAGCCCGCAAACCATCGCGGATTTGAACGACCTGCCGGTCAAGACGGTGAACGGCTCGACCATTTACCTGCGTGATGTGGCCCACGTTCGCGATGGCTTTGCGCCGCAAACCAACGTGGTGCGCCAGGATGGTGTACGCGGCACCCTGATGTCGATCTATAAGACCGGCAGCGCGTCCACCCTCTCGGTTGTGGACGCGGTAAAGAAAACCCTTCCGATTGCCGCGCAATCGTTACCCCGCGAAATCACCATCAAGCCGCTGTTCGATCAGTCGCTGTTCGTGCGCGCTTCCATCAACGGAGTGTTGAAGGAGGCGGTAATCGCCGCCACTCTCACCGCGGTCATGATCCTGCTGTTTTTGGGAGATTGGCGGCCGACTATCGTCATCTCCATTTCCATCCCGCTCTCCATTTTTGTTTCGGTAATTCTACTGAGCGCGCTGGGTGAGACCATCAACATCATGACGCTGGGAGGTCTGGCCCTGGCGGTCGGCATCCTGGTGGACGACGCCACGGTCGCGATCGAGAACATTGAGCGCATGCTTGCGCAAGGCAAGGAGTTGAAGCAGGCCATCTTGGATGGCTCTGCGCAGATCGCGGTGCCGGCGTTCGTGTCCACATTGTGTATCTGCATCGTGTTTGTGCCCATGTTCTTCCTCACCGGCGTGGCCCGCTATTTGTTCGTGCCGCTGGCCGAAGCTGTGGTGTTCGCGATGCTGGCCTCTTATTTTCTGTCACGTACCCTGATCCCGACGCTGGTCATGTACATCATGCGCGGGCATGAGCATCGCGCCGAGGCGCCCAAAACGACCTTCGGACGCTATCAGCGCGGCTTTGAACGCAGCTTCGATCGCTTCCGCGCCAGCTACTATCAGCTTCTGGAGACCACTCTCGAACATGGCAAGGTGTTCGCGGCCTGCTTTCTGGCATTCTGCGTGCTTTCTCTGGGACTGAGTTTCTTCCTGGGCGAAGACTTCTTCCCTTCGGTGGACGCCGGCCTGATGCGTCTGCACATGCGGGCCCGCCCGGGTCTGCGCGTGGAAGAGACGGCGCGCCTGGCCGATGAAGTGGAAGGATATCTCCGGCAGCAGATCCCAAAAGATGAACTAGTCACAATTCTGGACAATATCGGGCTGCCGTATTCGGGCATAAACTTGTCGTACAGCAACTCCGGTGTGGTGGGGACCAGCGATGCGGAGATCCTGGTTGGCCTGAATGCCGAGCATCATCATTCCACGGCGGCTTATATCCGGGAGTTGCGGGAGGATTTGCCGTGCCGCTTCCCCGGGGTGGAGTTCTTCTTTCAGCCGGCGGACATCGTGAGCCAGATTTTGAACTTTGGATTGCCGGCGCCGATCGACATCCAGGTCACCGGTGCGGACATGCAGGGCGACTACGTGATTGCGCAGCAAATCGCCAACCGCCTGCGTCACGTCACCGGAACTGCCGATGTGCACGTGCAACAAATGCTCAGTTTGCCGACACTGCATCTGCAAATTGACCGCACAAAAACCACGCAAGTGGGAATGAATGCGCGCGACGTGGCGCAGAGCGTACTAGTGTCGTTGAGCGGGAGCTTCCAGACTGCCCCTAGCTTCTGGCTGAATCCGAAAAACGGGGTGAGCTACCAGGTGGCGGTGCAATCTCCGCAATATCGTATGACCTCGCTGCAAGACCTGATGAACATGCCGGTGAATGATCCCAACGCGCAGAGCCCGCAAGTGTTAGGCAACCTGGTGCAGTTGACTCCGGCCGCCCGACCGCTGGTGGTCTCGCATTACAATGTGCAACCGGTGATCGACGTGTACGCCAGCACCCAGGACCGTGACCTGGGTGCCGTAGCCAAGGACACGATGAAGGTGTTGCAGCCGTTTGAGCAGCATCTGCCGCGGGGCACGCGCATCATCGTTCGCGGGCAGGTAGTAACCATGCAGTCGTCGTTCGTCGGCCTGGGCATCGGGCTGCTGATGGCGATCGCGCTGGTGTACTTTTTGATCGTGGTGAATTTTCAGTCCTGGCTGGATCCGTTCATCATCATTACCGCGCTGCCGGGAGCGCTGGCCGGCATCTGCTGGATCCTGCTGCTGACGCGCACCACGCTGAGCGTGCCGTCGCTGACCGGCGCGGTAATGTGCATGGGCGTGGCGACGGCCAACTCGATCTTGCTGGTTTCCTTTGCGCGCGAGCGCATGAACGTCGGCATACCTGCGGCGCAGGCCGCGCTGGAAGCGGGCTACACTCGAATCCGTCCGGTGCTGATGACCGCCCTGGCCATGATCATCGGCATGGTGCCGATGTCGTTGGGGCTGGGCGAAGGCGGTGAACAGAACGCGCCCCTGGGACGCGCCGTGATCGGGGGATTGTTATTCGCCACCGTGGCCACCCTGTTTTTCGTGCCAACCATCTTTGCCATGATTCATGGCCATCGCGAAGCAAAGCGGGAGAGAGAAGCAATTAGCAACTAGCAGTTAGCAACTAGCAATTAGTGTTTCAGCAGCGTTGAGCAAGCAGTTTGCAACTAATAATAGGAACACCGAGGCCAACTATTTCGAAGGGATGAAAGCAGCCGGCGATGTCAGCTAGCAGTTTTGACTAATTGCTATTGCTAATTGCTAGTTGCTAGTCCGAAGGACTCATACATATGGATTCGCGTTCACATCAAACTGCGGCTGCGGAACCCGAACACCACGCGGCCGAAATCACGCCGCCGCCCAAGCTTCCTCCGGCGACTCCGCGCAAGGCGCTGTTCCTGATCGCTGTGGTGGTGCTGGCGCTGCTGGCCGGCGCTGTAATCACCATGCTCATGCGCATCCACAGCAGCCGCGTGCTCGCCCAGGAAACCGAACGAGAATCTGTTCCCACCGTGGCCGTGATTCATCCCACCTCGGAGAAGCCCGACGAAGAACTGGTATTGCCCGGCTCGTTGCTGGCGTTCGAGGAGTCTCCCATCTATGCCCGCACCAACGGCTACCTGCTGCGCTGGTACAAAGACATTGGCAGCCGGGTGACCAAGGGCGAACTGCTGGCCGACATCGACACTCCGGAAGTGGACCAGGAGTTGATGCAGGCCCGGGCGACGCGCCAGCAGATTGTGGCGCAGATGGACCTGGCCAAAATCAATTCCGACCGTTATCTCAGCCTGCGCACCACCGATTCGGTTTCGCAGCAGGAAGCCGATCAGCAGGCCAGCGGCTATCAACAGGCCAAGGCCAACCTGGACGCAAATGACGCCAACGTTCGCCGTCTGCAAGAACTGGAGGCGTTCAAACACGTGTACGCGCCCTTCAGCGGAGTGCTGACCAAACGCAACGTCGATCCCGGCGCATTGATCAACGCCGGCGGCACCGGCAAGGAACTTTTTGACATGGCCCGCGTCGATCCGCTGCGCGTGTACGTCAGCGTCCCGCAAACTTACGCGCCCGCCATCAAGAACGGAATGGAGGCCTGGGTAACGCTGCAGGAATTGCCGGGACAGAAGTTTAAAGGCACGGTAGCGCGCACTGCCGAATCCATCGATCCCACCACGCGCACGTTGCTGACGGAAGTTGACGTGCCCAACAAAGATAGGCGCCTGCTGCCAGGCTCCTTCGGCGAAGTTCATTTCAAGCCCGGCATCAGCGGACAGAAAGTCACGTTGCCGGTCAACACCATGCTCTTCCGCCAGGAAGGCCCGCGCGTGGCCGTTGTGGGGAGCGACAACAAGGTGCAACTGCGTCCCATCACCATTGGCCGCGATTACGGCTCGACGCTGGAAATACTGGGCGGCGTCGATGTGGGAGACCAGGTGGTCATCAATCCCGCCGACTCGCTGGAAGAAGGACAGCAGGTCAACATCGCTCCCGCAAACCAGGGAGGCAATCCGTCATGAAGTGGCTGACCCTGACGGGCAGTGTCGCCGTCAGCGCTTTGCTGGTGGGATGCGCGGTGGGCCCGAAATATCAGCGCCCGCCGGTTCAGGCTCCCACGGCATACAAGACGGAAGGCCCGTGGCGGGTCGCCGCGCCGAAAGATTCGCTGCCTAAAGGCGCCTGGTGGGAGATTTTCCACGATCCCGAGCTGAATAACTACGAGCAACAACTGCTGAAGGCGAATCAGTCGCTGGTCGCCGCGCAAGACCGCCTCAACCAGGCGCGTGCTCTGGCCCGGGTGGCCTCGGCCGGACTCTTCCCGCAAGCCAGCACCGATCCCAACGCATCGCGCAACCGCTACTCGGGACATCGACCGCAAGTCGTCACCCTTGGGCGGCCGCTCACCCAGAGCACTTACGAGATTCCTTTTCTGCTCAGTTACGAACCCGACCTGTTTGGAAAATACCGGCGAACTCTGCAAGCCTCGAATGCAACTCTGCAAGCCACCGCAGCGGACATGTACAACGTCAACCTGGTGCTGACCGCCGAACTCGCCGCCGACTACTTCAGCTTGCGCGAGCTTGACGCCGAAACTCAGGTCGTACAGGAATCGGTTGCCATTCAGCAGAAGGGGTTGCAACTGGTGGTGGCCCGTCACAACGGCGGAGTCGCCTCCGGACTCGACTTGGCCCAGCAGCAGACACTGCTTGATTCCACGGTCGCGCAACTTTCCCTGGTGCTGCAGCAGCGCGCGCAGTACGAACACGCTATAGCGGTGCTGACCGGAAATGCCGCTTCTTCTTTCAGCGTGCCGGTGGCCCCGTTGCATACGACCCCGCCGGCGATTCCGCTGGGCGTGCCTTCTGACCTGCTGGAACGGCGGCCCGATGTGGCGACAGCCGAGCGCAACATGGCGTACGAAAACGCCGAAGTCGGCGTTGCCAGCGCAGCGTTTTATCCGCAACTCACCATCTCCGGTAGCGGCGGCTTTCAAAGCACCAGCATCGCCAACCTGATTAGCGCTCCCAGCGCCATCTGGTCGCTGGGTGGAGACCTGATGCAGCCCATCTTTCAAGGCGGACGCAATCGCGCCAACCTGGCGGCCACCAAGGCTGCCTACGACGAATCGGTCGCCAACTATCGCGAGGCGGTGTTGACCGCATTCCAGCAGGTGGAAGACGGGCTGTCGGGACTGAACGCGCTTTCGCAGGCGACCACCAGCCAGAACGCGGCCGTGTCCGACGCGCGCCGTGCGCTGCAAATTGCCAACAATCGCTATGTCGGCGGTGTGACCAGCTTTCTGGATGTCATCACCGCACAGTCGGCCTTGCTGACCAACGAGCGCCTGGCGACGCAGCTACTCGGTCAAGAGATGGTGACTTCGGTTTATTTGGTGAAGGCCGTGGGCGGAGGTTGGGATGCCTCGCAAATCCAGAACGAGCAAGTGCGGCCGGAAGCGATCCAGGCGGTCCAGCAATAGAAGCAATTAGCAGCTAGCGGTTAGCAGTTAGCAACCGCCTCGCTAGTTTTGAATTGTCATCACGAGCGGGCGAACCGGGGTCCCCAACGAGCGCCCCGCCGTGGCGGGCTCGTTGGGGTAAAGTTCAGCCCGCGAGGGATATGCTGTTTCCTCAGCAGTCATTACAGCGCTAACAAAAGCAGATTCCTCGCTTCGCTCGTAATGACAACTCCAGACTCACAATGACCACTCCAAACTCGTAATGACCACTCAAAAGACGAATCGCTCCAGCCGCCGACGTCGTTAACCTCAGCGGCTGAAGCGGTTTTTCTTGCTCCCCTGGGGCTCGGAACCGCGCGCAGGGGCATTACCATTTACGCCAGACCGCGGCAAAGGTACTTACTCTTTGTCGTAGGCCGCAACGGTCGTGACCTTTGCGCCCTTCGCGTTAGTCCTGCTCGAGGTGACAGTACGGCTTTTGCCATCGGCCGCCACCACCAGGCGAGTAGTACCGACGACCTTGCCACCTTTCTTGCTGGTAATTTCCATCGTGTGAGCATTAATCTGCTTGTACGCCCGCTCGTCCACACCCGCATCGCCGGTGACGGGGTAGAATTTGCCGTCGTACTTGCCTGTCCACTCGACGTGCACGGACTTACCGTCAGCGGTGGCACCTTCCAGTGTGACTTTCACCTGGTCACCCGCCGCCTGGTAAACAACCGTCTGGTTTTTCGTCGCTCCGGGAGCGAACTTCGATTTGGCCTCGTTCAGCTTCCAGGTGCCCATATTGAGGTCGCTGGCGAGGCACACCGCCGCTGCCACAAAGCACAGCGCCATGGTGAGTGCAATTGTTCTTGTTTTCATGGTCTCTCCTAAAAAGGGATGTTAGCAACTAGCGATTCGTGCTTAGCAACTAGCAGTCAGTTAGGCCGCAGCCTGAATGGTAATTCTGCGGCTTTAACTAACTGCTGGCTGCTTCTTCGCTGACTGCTTCTTCGTTACTTGGCCGGCAGGTAACTCAATTCCGGGTGAAATTGGATGATTTCGCTCGTCTCACCCTGCACGGAGTGGTCAATTCGATCGACGATGGAATCCGCCTCCGCCTGCCCAAAAGCTTCCTTCAGCATTTCGCGGAAAGGCTTCACGTCGGGTTTCTCCTCGAAATCTGCCCAACTGTTGCGCGGCAGAACCAGCACGTAGGTTCCCGTGTTGCCGCCGCTCGCCAGAGCATACCATTCGAAATTCACCGGCCACTTGGTCTTCTGGGCGGCGTCGTAGATCCGGGAAATGGCGCTGCGAAAATCCGACCCTTTGCCATAGCGCACATGGAAGGTAACGATTTCGCTGAACTTCGGAGCACTGCCGGGACTGGGGGGATTGCTGATCTTGGGCATCGACTCATAGTAGCGAGCGACGAGGGACTCCACGTAGTTGCCCACCACCTTCTGATATTCAGCGAGGTCGGTCTGGTCAGGAATGGGCGGCTTGTCAAAATCGGCCCAGTGTTGATTCAACCGGCCTACGATGTAGGTCCCGGTATCCGGGCCAGTGAGTGTCTCCCATACCAACAGAGGTAGGGGGTCGTTCTGTTGCTTGTGCCAGGCCGCTTTTTGTTTGCGCCCATTCTCATATTGCGTCACCATGCCGTTCTTGGGCTTTTGAAATTCCAGGGCGGCTACGGTCCCTGGTTTCTCCTGCGCAACCACCGAAAATGCGAACAACATCACAGCAAAAGCTGACAACAGCTTCTTAGTTCTCATCTGTCTCCTCCGTTTTTTCAAATTGTTGAGGTTGAAGCCGGTAAAGCGTGGGGGCCCGTTACTCCGGAACATCTATAAGCACTGGCGGTACGGAAGGCCGCTCAACTGCCCTGGGTAAGCTGCAATTCACAATTTTCTTTTGTATTGGGATATGCCTGCATTCTACACCCACTATGCCGCAAGCACCCGAAAATCTCACCGCTGTCGATGAAGCCCAGTTTCGTGCTCTATCATGGCGCGTATGCTCAAGGTTGCGGATGTGCTGGTAATCGGCCTGGGCGCCGTTGGCAGCGCGGCGCTGTATCAATCCGCCAAGCTGGGGGCGCGCGCGATTGGCATCGACCGCTTCCATCCGCCGCACGACCAGGGCTCGTCGCACGGCGATACCCGCATCACCCGCGAGGCCATTGGCGAGGGCCGCGAGTTCGTGCCCCTGGTGGTGCGCTCCAACCAAATCTGGCAGGAACTGGAGGCCACGACCAGCCGCAGCCTGCTCGTCCGCAACGGCGGACTGGTCCTCGCTTCACCGACCATGCCCGGCAATCACCACGGCTCGACGTCGTTCATCCAGGACACCATCGCTGCGGCTACACAGTTCGATATCGCGCATGAAGTCTTGAACACGAACGAGCTGCGCCATCGCTATCCGCAATTCCGTTTGCGCGGCGATGAAATCGGCTACTTCGAACCGGGCGCGGGATATCTTCGTCCCGAGGCGTGCATCGAAACGCAGCTCTGGTTGGCGCGGAAGTTGGGCGCCCAAATCCGCACCTCAGAAAGCGTTGTCGATTGCAAGCCGAGGCAAGATGGTACGGTTGAGGTCGTCACCGGCGCCAATACCTATTCCGCCGCCAAGGTCATCGTGACCGCCGGCCCCTGGATACAAAAGATACAGAAGATACAGGAGCTGCTCGGCGAGAGCTGCGCAGCGTACTTCAAGGTCTATCGGCAGGTGATGTACTGGTTTGCGCTGGCGCAGCACGCCGAGCAGTACATGCCAGAACGCTTTCCGGTATTTATCTGGATCGCGGGCAACCGGCCACGCGACATGATGTACGGCTTTCCTGCCATAGATGGGCCGCACGGCGGGATCAAGATTGCCGCTGAGCAATACGACGCCACCGTCGATCCGGATGCGGTGCCGCGCGCAGTCAGCGACGAGGAAATCTCCGCCATGTACCGCGAGTACATCGCGCCGCACTTTCCCGACGTGTCCAGCGAATGCCTGCGCACTGCGACTTGCCTGTACACGGTCACGCCCGACGCGAAATTCATCGTCGATCAGTTTCGCGACTGTGAGAATATTGTTTTTGCCTCCGCCTGCTCCGGCCACGGTTTCAAGCACTCCGCGGCATTAGGCGAAGCGCTCGCCTCGCAGGCGTTAGGACATCCCTTGCGCGTCGATCTATCGGGATTCAGTGCGCGGCGATTCTCGCGTTCCGATCGTGGAGATCGAACCCAGTGATCCGGCGGGAATAGGGATCCTTCGACTCGCTGCGCTCGCTCAGGAGGACAGAGAGAAGGAGGTCAGATTCAAGGGCTCTTGTAGGCCTGCTTCATATAGTGACGGGCCAAGTCGGCCGCACCGGAGGTGGAATCCTCGGCGATCACCGTCCGATACTTTTCCAGCGCAGTGTCGCGCTTGTGCAACACGTCATACATTTGACCGGCAGCCAGGGTCGCCTTCTGGCGCAGTTCCGGATCGTTGCCGTGGCTGGCGGACAGATCGTAAGCCTCGGCAGCTTCCTGGTACTGGCGCTGGCCGCGCAGCGCTTGGCCCAATCCATACGCCGGCACCTCGATACGGCACCCCGCATAAGCATTGCTGCGACAGCCTGCCAGGACTTTGCGGTAGGCCGCAATCGCCTCCGGCCCGTGTCCCGCGGCATTCAACAGGTGGGCATACTCGGAGGCCACCATAAAGTTGCGCGGAAATTCGGACTGCATTCCGCTGACCACCTTCAAAGCCTCGTCATATTTCTCTTCCCGGCGAAGAAACAGGGCCAGCACGATCTTGCCGTCGCTGGCCACTTCACTATGGGCGCCGGCCACCACTTCGCGCAAATAGTCCAGGCCCTTGCGCTTGTTGCCGCTGATCCCCACCACCGACGCGGCCACCTTGGCCGGCCAACTGAGGCTGCCCACGATGTAGAGGTCAGTGCCGACCAGAAGCTTGGCGTCCACGTATTTGGGATCGAGCTCCAACACCCGCTCGTGATCGTGGCGCGCGCTCACGGCGCTGCGCAGGGCGGCAAACCAGGCTTTTTCAGCCATACCCATGTAGGTGGCGCGAAGGCCTCGCGTAATGCCGCGCGCATATAAGGCGTCAACGTTGTTGGGATTCTTGTCGAGCTCACCTTGCGACAGCAACAGGGCCTGGGCGCTTAACTGTTTGACTCGATCGTGCACCTTGGGGTCGAGCGGCTGGGGATGCTTCTTGGTAAGAAAGCTGTCGGCGGCATAGGCCTCGGTGTCGAGCGCCCCAATCCGGTACAGTTCCTTGAAAATCACGCCAGCCAGAACGTGATTGACGGCGAAGGGGTCGTCGGGATGGGCTTGCTGCGTGGCCTCGAACTCACGGATCGCCTTGTCGTATTCTAGGTTGTAGAAGTAGTCGAAACCCTTGCGCGTGGCCGGGTCGTTGTTCGAACGCATGGGGACAGGAACCGATGCAGATTGAGACAGGCCACGGCCGGCCACCGCAATGCAGCACAGAACTAGGAAGCAAAAGTACAGTCGGTAAGGTTTCATAACCGGTGGCTACTGAGAAGTTTACCCGATATGGCAAGCCGCCAAAAGGAGCTGCAAATGGTCCAGGAACTTCTGGTCGCGCCACATGACAAATCCAGACCGTCCCTGGCAATAGCGCGCTCACACCCCGTGATTGATCGGCCCACTGCCTCTTCCTAGCGGGTAAGAGGCGGCGATTGCGTTGCGAACGTATTCCTTTGCTGCCCGGACGGCCTCCGGCAGCGTGTTTCCCCGCGCCAACTGGCAGGCTAGGGCCGTAGCGAAGGCGCACCCCGTCCCGTGCGTCGAGCTGGACTCAAGATGCACTCCGGGAAAGACTTCCTCCATGACCGAACCGGCCTTCTCGTAAAGAAGGTAGTCGTTGGCTTGTAACAGGTGGCCACCAGTGATTACCACTGCCCGGCTGCCGAGTTCGCAAAGCCTGCCTGCCATCGCCCGCAAACGCGGAAGGACCTCTTCCCACGGAACGCCGGTGGCGATTGGCTCAGCCCCGGCCAGCGCCGCCGCCTCATCGACGTTGGGGGTGATGACATCCGCAAGCGGCAACAGCCTTTTGACCAGGACCTCTTGCCCGGGCCCGTCCAGCAACGTGGCGCCCGACGAGGACCGAACCACGGGGTCGAGGACGATGTTCGGCAGTCGCCGCTCCTCCAGGAAGTCGGCGACGGTGGCCGCGACGTCCCCAGATCCCAGCATCCCGACTCGGACGGCGGCGATTTCCAGGTCATCGGCCAGAGCAGCGAGTGTTCGAGTTACCAGCTTCGGATCCAGGGGTTGGACACCGAATACGCCTTGGGTGGACTGCACGGTCAAAGCCGTAATGCAGGTCACGGCATAGCAGTTTTGGGCAGCCGCCGTTTTTATGTCGGCGGTGATGCCGGCTCCCGAAATGGGATCGTAGCCTGCAATGCTCAAGATGACTGACGGCTGGCTCATTGGACGACTGTACCGCAATCACTCGTGCTGAGGTAGCCAGGTGCTGGGCTCGCAGGCGATCAAGCTTCCCTCCCAACGCGAGTGCGCCCAAAATTCCCCTTAAAGAAGCTTCATAACTAATTGTAAATACATAACTTATTATTTTGGCTAAACCTTCCAACCCTTGTCGCGGCGTCCCCATCTCAATCACCAGCGCCTAGCGTCAATACGTGTTCTACCGGGCAGGTCGAGCCTGTTTACCGCCGTTTTGCTTCGTGGGCGCCTTTTTTTTGCGGACGAGCCGTAGCACGATTTTCCCCATAAGGCAAGCACGAAAGTAGGACTCCCACCTCAGTCGGGTTGACTCTTACGTCTTGTGGTGGATAGACTTAAAGGACTGCCAGGGAGGACCGAACTTAACGATGAGAGGTGTTTAAATGTTACGAGTACTCAGCCAGGTCGCGGTGACCATGGTTTTTGCCACCGCACTAGGCGCGGCACCCGGTAATAGCACACCGGATTCGAAGCAGCAAAGGGCCCCAGGACAGATTCAGGAAAAGGTGAAGCCCGTTAAGACCCGGAAATCTCAGGTTGGGAAGGCTTCCTGGTACGGCCGCATCTTTCAGCATAAGCAGACGGCCAGCGGCGAACCGTACGACATGGACCAACTCACAGCGGCGCATCGCACCCTGCCGCTGGGTTCCTGGATCAAGGTTACAAATCTGAAAAATGACCGGTCAGTCGTGGTCCGCATCAACGATCGCGGACCCGTGCTGAAGAACCGGATCATTGACCTGTCCTATGGCGCAGCCAAAATGCTCGGCATGGGCCACGACGGCGTCGATCCAGTCAGGCTGGAGGTCGTCGAGACCCCACTCATAGCTGAGTACGCGGGCGCGCGGTAATCCTGTCGTAATGCGGTAAACTTGAGCCGATGAGAGACCAAGACCGGCTCATAGTGGCGCTTGATGTCCCGGGCGCCACCCAAGCCCGCCAAATCGTCCAAGCGATCGGCGAAGCTGCAACCACCTACAAGATCGGCAAACAGCTCTTTACGGCCGAGGGGCCGCAGGTCGTCCGCGACCTGGTCGCCTCTGGCCGCAAGGTGTTTCTCGACCTGAAATATCACGACATCCCGAACACCGTCGCGGCGGCGGTCCGCTCGGCTGCCGAACTCGGCGTAAGCATGATGACCGTCCATGCCTCCGGGGGCAGCAAGATGCTGCGGGCCGCCGTCGAAGCGGCCAGCCAGTCCACCTCGAAACCGATGGTGCTGGCGGTAACCGTGCTGACCAGCCTCTCGGATTCTGACCTGCCGGAATTGGGAATTGCCGGAGATGTCCTGAGCCAGGTGCTTCGCTTAGGAGCGCTGGCTCGGGCGGCGGGTTGTGGAGGTTTGGTCGCCTCGGCCCAGGAAGCTCGCGAGTTGCGCAAGGCCTTGGGCGAGGGATTCGCCATCGTGACTCCGGGAGTGCGCCCCGCCGGAACCTCTGCCGGAGATCAGGCCCGGGTAGTGACTCCGAAGGACGCCATCGCCGCCGGAGCCACCTACCTAGTGGTTGGCCGGCCAATCCTGGAAGCTCCAGACCCGGCCAAAGCCGCCCAGCAGATCGCGGATGAGATTGCAGCCGCTTGCCAGCAGGAAGCTGTGCGCTAGATCAGTTTTCGAATCGGTGTAGTCCTCAGAAATAACGGCGGGTCTCACCGCCTACCCGGTCAGGGCCGTTTCTTGCTTTCGACCTGCGCGACCCGCGCCTTCACCAGTTTCTTAACCAGTGCAGCGGGCAGTGGCTTGTCTGTGGGGAAGTGGATGGTCCCTTTGGATGTGGAGAAGCCCTTCAGTTCGTTCTTAAATGCTTCCACAACCGCGGCCGTGGGAAACAAACTGCAGTGGTTGGAAAACGCAGCAAACCACACCAGCATTCCCTTGTACTTGAACGCCGGAATCCGATAGTTGATGGTCTCGGTTGCCTCGGGTGGCACAGCCGACCGGATCGCCGCGCGCAGCTGGTTCAAAGTGCTGCGGGCGGGTTCCGGGACACCCGCAAGGTATTCCTCAACATTTTTCGGAGCGGCTTTGCCTTTCGCCGCAGAACTGCGTTTGCCAGATTTCGCTTTTTTCACGCTGGCAATGCTACAAGAACTACGGCTTTCAAGTCCATGCCCGAGGCCAGCGGGCGGCCAGACATCGAACCATGAGCACCACACAACTGCTCGACCTTCAATCCTGTCCACCCTCATTCGTCATGAGGACTTTACCACCACTTTCACGCACCACAATTAGTCGTGAGGCCCCGACCAGTTCTTCGTAATGGGGCAAGTCGGACTGGAACGCCAGCAGATAATAGCGCTGCGGCTCCAGCCACAGGTCCTTGAACTGCGCGTCGTTGAGGAAGACGTTGGGCGCGCCGGGAGCGCTCGCGCCATATTCCAGGTTCACCCGGCGGTCGCTGAGCAACAGCCCGGTACGGTCCGTGTAGAAGAAGACAGAAGCGAATTGGTAGTAAAAGCCCTGGGTGATCAGTTCTCCGGGCGGGGATTCCATCAACGCTTTCGCCAGCGGGCGGGACGAAAGATAGGGATCGAACACCACCATGGCCAGGCGCGCCGCGTGAAAGAACAGGACCATCATGAGCGCGGCTGCCAAGAACGCGCGCTGGCCCGTCGCTCGAAAACATCCGATAGCGCCGATCACAAATGCGAGGGCCGCGACGGCGAGTGGAAATCGGAGGTAGGCAAACGAGTCGGGCGTGAGGTCTCCCATGTGGCCGAGCGAGAGCGTGTAGGACTTCTGATGGCGCAGCGCGCTGGAAATATCTCCCGGTGTCGGAACGTGGCGGACGAGAAAAAGGATTGCCAGCACCGCTATGGCCGCGCATCCGGCGATCACGGCCAGCACGCGCGTGCCGCGGCGGACCCAAGCGCCTCCCATCGCCATGGCCGAGCCCAGCAGCAACGCTAGCGCTGGGTAGCAGGGCATCGAGTAGTACTCCTGCGTGGTCGAAAAGGTGAAAAATACGAGCAGGAAGCCGGCCCAGCAAAGCGCCAGCAGGCGGGTCCGGCCGGCGCGGTCCACCGGTTTGAAAGACAGCTTGGCGACCGCTGGGAAATAGACGCTCCAGGGAAACAGCCATACCAGATGCAACAGCCAGAACCAGATGCGCGGCACGGTGTTGTAGTCCCGCGGATAGCGCAGATTCAGAAAACGCAATAACTGCTCGTTGATGAAAAAGAACCAGAGAAATCCGTGGTATTGGCCGGGGCCGCTGTGCAGCGTGAAGGCGAAATACGGAGGATTGCGCAGCGTTGCCAGAATGTGCCAGGGGGCCGCGGTCGCCAGGATGATCAGTGCCCCTAAGAATGGATGCAGGCGCTTCCAGGTCCGCCGCGAGAAGAGCTGGCGCGTCAGGGACAAATAAATCAGCCCGGCGGCCAGCGGGAAAACCACGCCGATCAGGCTTTTCAGCAGCAGCCCCGTCCCCAGGCAGGCCGCCAGCAAGACCGCCCACAACAGCGGGCGCGGTTCCTCCTCCTCCAGCGCGCGCAGCAAGGCCCACATGGCCAGCGCAATCGTGAAGGTCAGCATCGCGTCCGGGATCAGAATGCGCGTAAACAGAAACAGCCCCACGCACGTCGCCATCGCCAGCCCGGCATAGAATCCGGCCCGCTTCCCAAACGCCCACGTCCCGAACGCCGCGGTGAGCCAGCATACCCCGATGGCCGATAGCGCAATCGGGATTCGCGCCGCCCAGTCATGCACGCCAAACAATCGAAAGGAGCCTGCAATCGTCCAGTAAACCAGTGGAGGTTTTTCCAGGTAAATAAGCCCATCCATCCGCGCCGTGACCCAATCTCCGCTCGTCAGCATGCCCCGCGCGATCTGCGCCTGCACGGAATCGACATCGTCCATCAGAGAAGGTGGAGAAACTATGCAGCCCAGATAAATAATGGCGGCAACCGCGACGACGATCAGTGAAGAGTACGCGAGCCACTTCTGTTGGGAAGTTGGCTCGGAAGTTGGCTCTCCCAGGTCCTTTTCGGTTGAAATTGGCATTGAGGCTATTCTACCGATGCTCACGCGTCTTCGTGGCCAGTTCGAAGCATAGAGCCGGCTACGAGATCGGACAGACGGCTTGTTTGCGGCGGACGCGGAGGGCGGTTGCCGACGGTGGCGGAGTATCATATTTCTGAATACCACATGTGGAAAATATGCGAATTTTGTCGATATTTTCCTTCCTAATTCTCTTCGCGGCGGCGGTGGCAGCGCAGACCGCGCCACCGGCTGCTCCCGCTTCCGAAGCCCTACGCCTGCTGAATGAAGTTACCCAGAAATATGCGGACGCGAAGGCCTGCCACTTTGAAGCGATTGAAGAAGAAACCTCCACGAACGAGCTTCGCCGTGATTGGCGCAAGACCATAATGACGGTGATCGAGGCATCCAGCGACCGATACCGCTATGAAGGCCGGTCCGCTTTTGGCTCCGCAGTGGTGGTGTCGGACGGAAAGACGGTCTGGAAGTACCATGAGCATGAGCATCTGTATACACAACGACCAGCCGGGTCGGGAGCCAGAGAAACGCGCAGAATCATGGAAATGGAAGAGGAGGGCGTCGAGAGAGCCAAATATCTCCGGAAAAATCTTGCGCACCTGGCTGACCGCCTGAAATCTGCAGCTCTTCTGCCAGAGGAAACGGTCGCCGTCAACGGGGACCCGAGGCGCTGCTTTGTTCTTCACTACAACGACGAAGACCTGAAGACGAAGCATCCAGAGGCGACAGAAGAAATGACGATCTGGATCGATAAAGAACGAAAAGTGATCCTAAAGATGGTGCGGCGCGGCGAGGAGTACGTCATTCTTCCAGGCTCATATGCGCATGTACCTTTTTTTCACGAGACAACCACGTTTTTTCCGGTTGTCGAATTGGACGGAAATACGCCCGTAAGCTCATTCGTGTTTACTCCGCCAGCCGACGCAAAGTTGGTAGACGAATTCCCCACGACGAAAGCGTTTAAGAAGAGCCTTCAGTCTGCCAAGGTAGCTGAATCAAAGGCGGCGGCGGACTTCCTGGGCAAGTCTGCTCCCGCCGTTCTGTTGAAGTCAGCAGATGGCAAGCTCATTTCCCTGAGTTCCTTTGTCGGTCACCCTGTGCTGATCGATCTTTGGGCCACCTGGTGCGCGGGTTGCATAGACATGATTTCCGACTTGAAGAAGCTTTATTCGGATGTGGGCGACAAAGGCCTCGTATTTTTGTCGGTTGACCATCAAGACGATGCCGCAACGGCAACCAATTTTCTGGCCCGCGAACATGTTCCATGGCGGAATTTCCACGATGCGGATGGGGCTATGCAAGAAGCGTTCAAACCGAGAGGTATTCCTTTTCAGGTGCTGATCGACCGGGACGGAAAGGTCCTGTTCTACCAAGTAGAGGACGACATCGGGAAGTTACGTACCGCCATTGCAAAACTTGGTCCGGAATACAGCTCGGTTGCCCTCCCTGCCCCTGCGAAGCCACAATGACATGCTTGGCGCGGGGCCAGCCGCCTTTGTTCATGATGTGGTCAGTGCACGTGTAACTCTTGCGGAACGTGCTGGTGGCGCACCCTGATCTTGCTTGTCTCCTTGCGGGCGGCGAGGTCATAGGCAAGCTGCATTCGCAACCATGTTTCGGGAGTGCTGCCGAATGCCTTGGTTAGCCGGATAGCCATCTCCGGGCTGATGCCAGACTTGCCATGGATGACGTTATTGAGGGTCTGCCGGGTGACACCCAGGACCTTCGCCCCTTCGGTCACTGACAATCCCAACGGCTCCAGACAAGCGGTCCTTATACTGCGTCCCGGGTGCGGCGGGTCTTTCATGGGCATAGTGTCCTCAGTTGTCAAGCGCAGGCTGATCACACCGACTGGAAGGAGTCGATGGCCTTGCCCTCGTCTTCCTCGATCTCGAACACGGTGTAGAGCTTGGTGATCTGCAGCAGATCGTGGACATTCTTGCTGAGGTGCATCAGCTTGAACTGACCGCCCTGATTGCGGACTGAGGTGTAACAACTCATCAACTCACCCACCCCCGCGCTGTCGATGTGGCGCACGTCGGCCAGATTCAGCAATATGTTCTTGTAGTTCTTGCCCATCAGATCGCGGACCAAGTCACGAACCACGTTGGTTCCCTCGCCCAGCCGTAGCTGGCCGATGATGTCCACGATGACAATGCCACTCACTACCCGTGTACTGGTTTTAAGATTCACAGGGCCGCCTTCACCTTCGCGAGAGTTCGCGATGCTGCTCCAGCCGTCGTCCAAGTGGGAGCGGCAACCATCGTACACTGCCAGGGAATCCGGGGGAATGGCGAAATAGGGTTAGTTGCCGGAATAAAAGCGGCCCGCTTCGTCGTTCCAGATTTGCAGTTAGGTAAGCTTGAACATGGCCACGATCAGGAAAACAGCTTCCGCAGCCGCCAAACTAATCCAGATTCTGCGCCGGAAGCGGGTGCGGCCCAGGTCGCGGGCCAACTGCATTCGAACTGCCCACAGTACGGGATCCGTGGGAACTGCAGGGACCGCAGGCTGCGCGGCTTCTTCCGTCCTCGATGTCAAGACTTCTTCTCTGGGCCCGTCTTTCTCCGGCCCATCTTGCCTGGGTGCATCTTGCAGGAAAACCTTGGGAGTGCCGATCAGCGTGGACCAGTCCAGAAGCTGAAGACTTGACTCGGCGCCGAAAACCGCCACCGGCTGGGAGGTCAGATTCAGCGGTGGAAGTTTCTCCGGCGCAAGCCGGTCACGAAGGCCGGCTAGCAGCGTCTCCCACCATCCCCGGCTCAAATCATCCCCCAGGAGTTCGCCGACATCCACCGGCCGGGATTCCAGCTCCAGGGGGGGCAGCGTTTCTGGTGAAATTACATCGCCAAGATTGGTGAAGACGGTGCGATACCAAGGCAGATCGACCAGATCGCCCACCAGGATTCCCACATCCACAGATTTGGAGGTTAGCTGAAGCGGAGGAAGGCGCTGGGGCGAGAGCCGGTCAAGAACATTGAGCAGGAGAGAGCGCCACAACGATAC
The DNA here is from genome assembly GCA_963710585.1 of uncultured Acidobacteriaceae bacterium. GTDB lineage: Bacteria > Acidobacteriota > Terriglobia > Terriglobales > Acidobacteriaceae > Bog-257. The sequence goes on from CAVQAM010000006.1 coordinate 56,770, forward strand.
AGTCAATTCCTCAGGGGGAGAAAAATCCAAATCGGCCATCCCGTTTGCCGTCCGCTCCTTAATGTTTCACGCTTGCCGTTGCCGGTTGGGTGTCCTTCACTGTGTAATCCGACGGCACCTGGAACAATTGCGCCACCGGTTCGGTACGCGTGATGCTTACCAGCCTCATGGTGCTATGACCCCCTTGGCCGTCATCCGTCTCGCTCAACACCGTCATCTTTAACTCGGGAGAAAACCACGTCTCGGTCACCGAGACGATCGGCTTGTCGTTGCCCTGCGATCCGGCGTCGATGATCCGCGTCGTCCGGGTACCGGTCGCGTTGACGCCTTCGATGTACTTGCTCCCGAGGGCTTCGGTCCGGGTCGCGACCGGCGTGGTCATGGGAGCGACGTTTACGGGTGCACCCCCAACGTTGCCCGTCCCGACCGCCGTGGGCCCAACGGCCTTTGTAAAGTGGAAAATTATCGCTGTCTTGAGCTTGGGGTTGAGGTTGATGATCACCTTCTGCACCGGGTCATTGATGGTGATGTGGGCAGATTTTTCCGCCCCCGGTTGAGCGGACGGCGTCTCGCTGTTGGTGCGCATCCGGCCTTGGCTGTCGCGGAATATCTTGCCGCGGGTTTCGCGGTGGATATGACCGCCGTTGTCGAGGGTGCGATCGTACAGCGTAACCACCTCGGCCGAGAACGGGGCGTTTTTGACCGCGGCTAGAGCGGTTGCGTTTGTAACTCCCGCCGGGCCAGCAACGGCACGCATGCTCACCTGCGCACCAGCGATTCCTGTCAGTAGAAGGAGCAGCCCAGCCAGCATCCAGCGCAATCCCATATGTCCCCCTTGATCGTCCCCACACTCGCCCCCGCCAAACGCGGACCTTGCTATTGTGTGCCGGATTGCAAGGCAATGCAACTTTATCGGCCGCTCCGGCATTTATGATGGCTTCCAGGACTTAGTATTCGGCGTCCGCCACGTCGGTCGGTTCGGATTCGCCGGATTGGGTCTCGGCCACTTGCTCAGGCTCGGCGGCGATGTCGCCTTCTCCGTCCTTCTTTCTCAATCGCACCACGGTAATCTTGGCGAAGCCCTCCTCGAACTTCGGCGGACGCAGTTTGGCAGCCATCCGCTGCATAACATCTTCCGGTACGTTGCGCTCGCGGCGACGATTGCGTTCGATACAGACCTGCGCCGGCACGTCGAAGAAGACCGCATGGGCCTCGTAGCCGAAGTCGTGCGCCAGCTTGATCCAACTGCGGCGCTCGTGGGGAGACAAATTGGTGGCGTCCACGTAGTTCCAGGGACGCCGGGCCAGCAGCCGCCCGCGCAGCATGGAGCGCAAAGTCGAAAACACCAGGTCCTGGTAGCGCTGTTCGGTGACGTCGTCGAACAGCAGAATGCGCACCATGTCGCTGGATAGCGGGAAGATATTGTGACGCTTAAACCACGTGCTCTTGCCCGACCCCGGTAGGCCGATCGCCAGCACCACTGCGCCCTTCGACTTTCTGGTTTCGTGCGGCGCGGGTGGACGAGGCGCAGCGGGAGCAACGGCTGCGGGCTCGGCAGCCTCCGGCGGTTCCTCGGCCTCGCCCGCTTCGCCGGTCGGACCACCGGGGCGAGGCAAGGCAGGGGCTTGCCCGGCCTGCTGGGGACGCCCACCCCGGCCACGTCGTCCACGACGGCGGCTGCGGTCGCGCCGCAACGGCTGTGCAGGCTCCTGGCCTTCACCCGCCGGAGCGATTGGCTCGTTCGGCGCGATCTGGGGTTCCGTTTGCGTTTCGGACTCCTGTGTTGCGAAATCGGGCTGCCTGTCAGCGTCGGCTTCACTAATTATGGGCTCGGGAAACTTCGGTTGCAGGGGGGCGGGATTCTCCTGCCCTGGCTTGTCGTCTTGCGGTTTGCGCCGCTTGCCGCGGTCGCGCATCCATCTGCGCATGTTGCACTTGTAACACGCCTGCCTAGCTGGTAGCAATCGGCTGCCCGTCTCCGAAGACATTTTCGAGAGGCGCTGATGGGCCATTGCCTCTCCTTACCCATGATGCTAGGCTTTTTGTTTGGCTCCCTAATGTGAGTTTTCGTTGTGGAGCGCAGTTCGGATTCATGGCATTTCAATCTGACGTTCTTAGCGAGGCACAATGGCAATCAAAGTAGGTATCAATGGTTTCGGGCGCATCGGCCGCAACATTCTGCGAACCGCGCTCGCCGACAAGAACCTGGAATTCGTTGCGGTCAATGACCTCACCGATCCCAAGACGCTGGCGCACCTTCTGAAGTACGACTCCATCCTCGGCAACTTGCCGAATAAGATCTCGGCCAGCGCCGACTCCATCAGCGTGGACGGCAAAAGCATCCGCGTGTTTGCCGAAAGAGATCCCTCCAAGCTGGATTGGGCTTCGGTAGGCGCGCAGGTGGTCATCGAGTCCACCGGCAAGTTCACCAAAGCCGAACTGGCCAAGCAACATCTGCGCGGCCCGGTGAAGAAGGTCATCATCACGGCGCCGGCCAGCGGTGAAGACATCACCATCGTGTTGGGCGTCAACGAAGACAAGTACGATCCGGCGAAGCATCACGTGATTTCCAACGCCTCCTGCACAACCAACTGCCTGGCGCCCATTGCCAAGGTCATCAACGATACCTTCAAAATCGTGTGCGGCACCATGACCACGATCCACTCCTATACCAACGATCAGGTCATCCTCGACTTTCCGCACAAGGACCTGCGGCGCGCCCGCGCGGCCGCGCTGTCCATGATTCCGACCTCGACCGGCGCCGCCAAGGCGGTTTATCTGGCGATCCCTGATTTGAAGGGCAAACTCGACGGCTTCGCCATGCGCGTGCCAACGCCGAATGTCTCGGTGGTTGACCTGGTGGTGTTTGTGGAGAAGAAAACCAGCGTGGAAGAGGTGAATGGCGCGCTGAAGGCCGCGTCCGAAGCGGGCCCGCTGAAGGGCTACCTGGGATACGAGACCGCCGAACTCGTCTCCATCGATTACCGGGGAGATCCGCGCTCCTCGATTGTGGACGCGCCCATGACCCGCGTGGTGGCCGGCAATTGTGTAAAAGTTATCTCGTGGTATGACAACGAGTGGGGCTACTCCTGCCGGGTCCGCGACCTGATTCATTACATCGCCGGGAAGGGACTGTAAGACAGTTGTCGGTTGCCAGTAGCCAGTGGTCAGTTGTATGTAGGTTCTACGTTGTCAGAAGCTATGGATAACCTCGAGGTATTGATAGTCGCGGTCCCGACGCAAAAACTGAAACCGCGCGCCTCAAACCACCGCTCCAGACGACGGATGGCTTACACTGACAACCGGCAACTGACCACTGGCAACTGGCTTCTGAGTACGGGTGCAAGCTATGACGAAGTTATCCATTCGCGATCTTCCGCTGAACAACAAACGCGTTTTCATGCGGGTTGACTTCAATGTCCCGCTCGACGATGGCCGGGTCATGGATGACACCCGTATCCGCGAGACTCTGCCCACCATCGAGTACGCGCTGCGGCACGGCGCCCGGCTGATATTGGCCTCCCACCTTGGGCGTCCCAAGGGCCAGCCCAATCCGAAGATGAGCCTGAAGCCGGTGGCCGAGCGACTGCGCGTTCTGCTCGACAACGTATTGCGGCGCGGCGAGAACGTTGGTTTTTCTCCCGACTGTATTGGTGTGCAGGCCGAGGAGATGGCTGAGAAGTTGGAACGCGGGCAGTCCTTGCTGCTGGAGAATCTGCGCTTTCATGCGGAAGAGGAAGCCAACAATCCGGAATTCGCCCGGCGATTGGGAAAGCTGTGCGATTTCTACGTGAACGACGCGTTCGGTTCGGCGCATCGCGCCCACGCGTCCACCGAAGGCATCACCCATTTCGTGGAGAAGAAAGCCGCCGGGCTGCTGATGGAAAAAGAACTCGAATACCTGGGCAAGGCCCTGTCGCATCCGCAAAAGCCCTTTGTTGCGATCCTCGGCGGAGCGAAAGTGAGCGACAAAATCGGCGTTATTACCCACCTGATGAGCAAGGTGGATACGCTCATCGTCGGCGGAGGCATGGCCTATACCTTCCTCAAGGCGCAGGGACACGAGATTGGCAAGTCACTGCTGGAGGCGGACAAGGTGCAGTTGGCGGCGAAAATTCTCGCCGACGCCAAGGCCCACCATGTGAAATTCCTGCTGCCGGTCGATCACGTGGTTGCCGACAAAATGGCCGCCGATGCTCGTATCCAAAACGTCGGCGTTGGCAAGCCCATTCCCGCCGACATGATGGCGCTCGACATCGGACCGGAAACGGTGGAGCTGTTCTCCGGCGAGATCGGCCTCGCCCGCACCATCGTGTGGAATGGCCCCATGGGAGTGTTCGAGATCGAAGCCTTCGCCAAAGGGACGAAGAAGATCGCCTACGCCGTGGCTGACAATGGCGCGGCGGTTTCCATCGTTGGCGGCGGTGACACCGTGGCCGCGGTCAAGGCAGCGGGCGTGGCCGACAAGATCACGCACATCTCGACCGGGGGCGGCGCGTCGCTGGAGTTCCTGGAGGGCAAGAAGTTGCCCGGCGTGGAAGCGCTGAGCAATAAGTAACCGACATGCATGCCAGCCCTCAGGTTCTGCGAATAACGATGCGGGACCGGGTTCTCGTGATCTTCGGTCCCGGTGACATCACTCGCGAAGAGAGCGACGCCATCGTGAACGCCGCCAACTCTTCCCTGCTGGGCGGAGGTGGCGTGGACGGCGCCATCCATCGTGCAGGAGGGCCGGCGATCCTCGAGGCTTGCCGCCAGATTGTGGAGCGCATCGGCCGTCTTCCCGCCGGACAGGCAGTCGCAACTCCGGCGGGACGCCTGGCGGCGCGCTACGTCATCCACACCGTTGGCCCGTTCTGGAGCGGCGGCAAGCAGGGTGAGGCGGAAACGCTTGCCAGCTGCCATCGCGAGTCGATTCGTATTGCCGATGAGCTTCAACTCACATCCATCGCCATCCCTGCAATTTCCACCGGCGCCTACCGGTATCCGGTATATCAGGCGTCGCAAGTAGCCATAACCAGCGCGGCTGAGGCCCTCCAAAAAGCTGCCCACGTCCGCGAAGTGCGGTTCGTGCTGTTTGACTCCGAAACCTTCACCCTGTACGCCCATGCTGCGCACGCCCTGGCCGCCAACTTGTCTCTGAAAGTGGACTGAATCCATGAAACGTAAGAAGCTCATCACCGCCAACTGGAAGATGTACAAAACGCCGGAACAAACCACGGCATTCTTCGCCGAATTCCTGCCCATGGTCGCCGGGCACTCACGCGACGAGATTGTGATCTGCCCGCCATTCATTGACCTGCACGCCGCCGTGGAAGCGGCGCGTGGATCGAACGTCGCCGTCGGCGCGCAGAACATGCACTGGGCGAAAGAGGGGGCCTTCACTGGCGAAGTCTCTCCGGGCATGCTGACCGCGATCCAGGTCACGCACGTGATCATCGGGCATTCCGAGCGCCGGCAGTACTTCAACGAAACCGACGACACGGTCAACCGCAAGCTCGAAATCGCGCTGGAAAACGGGCTGACGCCCATCGTCTGCGTCGGCGAGGTGCTGGAGGAACGCGAGGCCGGCCTGACCGAAGACGTGCTGCGCCGCCAGTGCACCCGCGCCTTCAATGGCATCTCGGCAAGGAAAGCGGCGAAACTCGCAGTCGCTTACGAACCCGTGTGGGCCATCGGCACGGGAAAGACGGCGACCCCCCAGATGGCCACCGATGCGCACATGGTGATTCGCCACGAGGCGGAGAAGGCGTTTGGCAAAGAGTTCGCCCAGGGCTTGAGAATTCTTTACGGAGGCAGCGTTAAGCCGGACAACGCCACCGCGCTTATGTCGGAGACTGAAATTGACGGCGCGCTGGTTGGCGGGGCCAGCCTGGATCCCGCGAGCTTCACCAGGATTGTCAAGTATTGAAGAAAGCGAGATTTGGCACCGTCGTTCCAGTCGCAGGAAAAAGCAGATTCCTTGCTGCGCTCGTAATGACAATTCCAAGAGGGTACACATTTCCTGCCGCATCGTGCGGTGGCGTAGCCACTATCTCGTGCGGTAGCATCCAACTAAGTCTATTTCCGCCCCGTCTGCGACAGTCGTCTGAGATTCTCCTTGCTGGGAGCGAAAGATGAACATCAGATTGTCTCTATTTTACCTTTTGTTGGTGGGCGCTAGCGCGTTGGCGCAGGCTCCGGCAAGCAGCCCGGCCGCATCCACCGGGGAACATGCGCCATCCGTTGGCAGTGCAACGACGGTCTCGGTGCTGGCCGATTTGGACAGACTACAGACGGCGGCGTCGCAAGCCACGCTCGATCTTGGTCACCTGCGAATCGACAAATGGAAAGCGGACGGACAGTCCAAACAGCAAGCTCAAGCCAACGCCGATTCCGTTCAGCGAAACCTCACCTCCGCCTTACCTGTATTGATCGACGCGGTACGCTCGGCGCCTCAGGACTTGAACGGCGAGTTTAAGCTCTATCGCAATCTCAACGCGCTGTACGATGTCTTCGCATCTCTGACGGAAGCTGCCGGAGCCTTTGGGCCAAAGGGCGACTACGAGGCGTTAGCACAGCAACTCGTGACCTTCGATTCCGTGCGACGCGACCTGGGGGATGCACTGGAACAATTGACTTCGTCCACGCAGCTCGAACTGAATCGGTTACGGACCCAGGTTCTCGGGTACCAACGGGCGGCGGCGGCGGCGCCTCCCAAAAAGGTTATCGTGGACGATACAGAGCCACCAAAGAAGACTGTGCACAAAAAGAAAAAGCCGACAGCCTCTAGCGGCGGCTCGCCTTCACCAGCATCCAACGCCAAATCCAAAGAAAGCACCGGCGCCGGAACTTCTGCCCCCAAGTCTTAGCACCGAAAGGCTGGCGCTACCCGTCGTTCACGGGAACATTTGAACCCGATCTGGGGTCTATCTCATCCAGCCCCGCCCAGAGAACTCGCCACGCTTTTTAACCTGGCGAGATGGTTTGATCTGCCGAACGGGGTGGTGGTGCCGGGATCGTTGCGGAAAGTTGTTGCGGGCTCCGAATCAATTTATCATTGAGGTACGCCGTCATGGCGGGAGCAACAACCTTGGGTGACCTCGCAAGTGCGCTGGATGTCCGCACCGCGGAAGCGTCGATCGTGGCCGAATTGAAGGCTGGATCGGAAGATGCTTTTTACTGGCTCATCGCGCACTATAACCAGCCGGTTTACAGCCTGGTGTACCGGATTTTGGACGATCCCTCCGCCGCCGCCGACACGACCCAGGAAGTATTTATCAAGGTGTTTCGCGGGATCAAGAAGTTCAACGCCGACTCCAGCCTGAAGACCTGGATCTACCGGATTGCGGTGCATGAGGCTTCCAACCATCGTCGCTGGTGGTTCCGGCACAAAGTTCAAGAGACGTCAATCGAGCCGGCGAGCGGGAACGGAAACGAGCAGCCTGGCCTCGGAATCAAGGACACGCTGGTGGATGAAGGCAAGTCTCCACTGCAAAACGCGTATGACGAGGAATTACGGGCCCGGGTGGAATGCGAACTGAAGGCCCTTAACGAGCCGTACCGGACAACGGTGATTTTGCGCGATATCGAGGAACTCTCCTACGAGCAAATCGCCGAGGTAATGGATATCTCGCTGGGGACGGTGAAGTCGCGGCTGGTGCGCGGACGCGATGCGCTGCGAAAACGCATGGAGCGACACCTCGAGGATTTCGGGATGAATCCCGGCGGGGCGCGCCATAGAAAACAACGCAAGGATGGTTCCGTGGGTGGTCAGAAGGTTGAGGTCATGCCATGAAGTGCTCAGGTGCGAAGCGTCTTATGTCGTCGTATCTGGATGGCGCCGTGACGCGCAGCCAATTGGCTCAGGTGAATGAACACTTGCAGGGCTGCGAGGAATGCGCCGGAGATTATTCGTCGGCACAGCGGCTTCAGATGCTGGTTGGATCGCTGGGGCGAAAAGCCACGCCGCCCGACTTGGCCCTTCGGCTTCGCGTCGCGGCCTCGCAGGAACTGGCCAACTCCCAACGTTCGCGATGGGAGATGCTGCGGGTGCGTTGGGAGAATGCTTTCAATGCAACCATGGTTCCGGCGACGGCTGGCCTAGTGACCACGTTGATCTTTTTTGGACTGCTGATTAGTTTCCTCTATCCCGCGCAAGTGAGGGCGGCCAACGACGTGCCGACCATGCTTTACACGCCGGCAGAATTGCAGTTCACTCCCTTCGAGTTGTCGGGCGTGGCCAATGCGGAGTCGCTGGTCGTGGAAGCTTACGTCGGCACCGATGGCCGGGTGCAGGATTACCGCATCCTGTCGGCCCCGGAAAATGCGGAGGACATTCTGCCGCAACTGAAGAACATGCTGATCTTCACCACCTTCCAGCCGGCGACCGCCTTCGGCCAGCCCACCGCCAGCCGGGTGGTCCTGTCATTCTCCAAGGTGCAGGTCAAGGGGTAATGCGACTGACCGAGCCACGCGTCTCCCAGCCCGGAGCGCGCCGATTTGCGCGCCACCCACTCTGCCCGTAAACTGTAGAAACTGATTCCCCGCCGAAATTGTGTCAGGAGGCTCTTCTGGGCTGTTGTCGCCGTTTGTTTGTGCTGCCGCTTGTGCTGGCGTCGTTTGCCTGCGCCGCACCGGCCCAGTCCAAGGCCACGCTCGACGTGAGTGAGACGTTGTTCAGCGTGGTGGCTGCCATAAACGTCTGCGGATACGATCAGGAACTGCAGTCGTCATCGCCCATCCGCCTGGAAGTTCGTGCCGAACTGCTGGAGGCCGGCAAATTGCCTGGCGCGGCGGCGGCCGCTAAACAAATGTGCCAGTTCTATCGCGATCACATGCAGAGCGATGCCGCGCACGACCTGGCGCAATACGTTTCGCTGGCTTTGTGCCTGGGGACGCCGCCAGATTTCGCTCCCAGCATTAAAGAATCCGACATGCCTCCGGATTCGACCTACGTGTTGGGATTTGTGCCCTTGCTCAAGCAGTATTACGCCGCTGCTAACCTGCATTCCATCTGGCTCAAGCACCAAGCTGAATATCTTGCCCTGATCGACCGCTACCACGCGCCGGTCGCGCATATGATCACCGCAACCGACACCTACCTGCGGATGCCACTCGCCGGATATCTGGGCCGCAGCTTCACCGTGTATCTGGAACCGATGAGCGCGCCGGGGCAGGTGAACTCGCGCAATTATCAGGATTATTACTACCTGGTGATCTCTCCCAAGGGCGAGAACATCCACATCGACGCCCTGCGGCATACCTACCTTCATTTCGTGCTCGACCCGCTGATTGCCAAACGGGCGACGGCGTTGCAGCAACTGAAGCCAGTGTTGGTGGCAGTTCAGAAAGCGCCCATGGCGGACGACTACAAGTTCGATCCCGGGCTGCTGGTTGTCGAATGTGTGATTCGGGCGATCGAAGCGCGCACTCCGGCGGACCCCAAATTGCCAGAGAAGGAACGCCAGGCCATGTTGCAGCGTGACGAAACTGAAGGCTTCATCTTCACCCGCTTCTTCTACGATGAATTGCGTGACTTTGAGAAGGAAAACACCGGCCTGCAGGACGCCTTCCCAGACTGGCTGCACCATATTGACGTGGACCGCGAAAAGAAGCGCGCCAGCCAGATCGAATTTGCCTCGCAAGCTGCGCCGGAGGTGATGCGGGCCGCGAAACCTGCCTCTCAACAGAAGGTGGATTTGGCCGAGCGGGAGCTGGTGAGCGGCGATCCCGCGGGTGCTCAGAAGCTGGCGGAAGAAGCCCTCACTGAAAAGGAAGATCCGGCGCGAGCTTATTTCGTGTTGGCTCGGGCGGCCACCATGCGCGGTAACATGCAAGGCGCCCAAGAGAACTTTCAAAAGGCGCTGAATGCGGCCCAGGACCCTCGCATAGCGGCCTGGTGCCACATCTATTTGGGGCGCATTCTGGATTTGCAGGATGAGCGGGAAAACGCGGTTGCACAATATCAGGCGGCCCTCAGCGCCGGGGATGCGTCGGCGGACACCAAGAAGGCGGCGGAGCACGGCCTCAAAGAACCGTACCAGCCCCCAAACGGAAAGCGGGAGCAGCAATAGCCTCGCAGTGACGGGAAGACGAGCGTGTCTTCCCCCGAGAAAGGAAAAGCGATAATGAGATCGAATTTCGCAATTTTGGCGCTGTTGCTGGCGGCGGCGACGATGGCGGCGGCCCAGGCCAGACCCCAGTATCAGATTCCCCATCCTACCGCGCCGCCGCCGGCGCAGAGCGGAGATCAGAACCAATCGCCGAGCAATGCGCCCAGCGCCTCCTCCGCCAGTCCGCAGACTCAGCCCGGCCACAAGCTGCTGCAGGCGAAGTCGCAGGATGAATTGAAGGCCTACCAGGATGCTATGAGTAAGACTGATCCTGCCCAGATGGAAGCTGCCGCGGACGCTTTCGCGGCGAAATACCCCGGCAGCGAACTGAAGGCGGCCCTCTTCGTGCGTGCGATGAACCTGTACGGTCAGGCCAACAATTCGGAGAAGCTGATCGAACTGGGGCGCAAAGCCATAGCCGCGGACCCGACCAATCCGGTTTCGCTGGTACAGGTCGGTGCCGCCTTAGTGGAGGGCACGCGCGACACCGATATGGATCGCGACCAGCGTCTTGCCGAGGCTGCCAAGGACGCCCAAGGAGCGGTCGACAACATCAGCCAAATGATGGTCCCGCCTAACGCCTCAGCCGAGCGGATCGCGGCGGTGAAGGCGAGCATTTTAACCATGGCCTATGACACGCTGGGCATGGTTGACCTAAATAAAAAGGACCCTGCGGGCGCCGAGCAGCAGTTCCTGAAGGCAGTGGATGCCAGCAAAGCGCAGCCCGAGGCGGTAGTATTTTTGCGCTTGTCGGTAGCGCAGGACCAGTTGAAGAAGTATCCGGAGGCGCTCGACTCCGCCAATAAGGCCCTGCAATATGCACCCCAGGGAAGTGCGGCGCAGAATCTGGCCAAGCAGCAACAGGAACGGCTGCAGAAGCTGATGGCGGCTGGCAATAGTCCAGGAATTCCAGGCAGCATTGCTCCGGTATCGCCTGTTCCGGACACGCCGGCAGCGCAAACGCCGTCTCAGGCACCGCCGTCTCAGGCACCGCCGAATCCACCACATTGAGACCTGCGGAGAGCGGCCTCTTGAGCCATCGAACACAAATGAACCCTGACCCTCATGACCTCTCCGCGCTGGAGCAAGCTCTCGGACATCGCTTCGAGCACCGCGCTCTGCTGGAGCAAGCCCTCACTCACGCTTCCTATGCCCGAGAGCTGGAATCGCAGAACGTAGCCGCCGGAACTCCTGCTCCGGCGGCCGATAACGAGCAGATGGAATTTCTGGGCGACGCGGTGCTGGGTTTCGTGGTGAGCCGGGAACTTTTCCAGAGCTTTCCCGAATATCAGGAGGGAGAACTGTCCAAGCTGCGCGCGCACCTGGTGAGCGCCCGCCACCTGCTTCGTCCGGCGCGAGAATTGGAAATTGGACAATACCTTCGCCTGGGGAGGGGTGAGGAACGAAGCGGCGGCCGCAGCAAGGTGGCTCTGCTGGTAGATGCGCTGGAGGCGGTCATTGCCGCCCTGTTCCTCGATGCCGGTTTGGAAGTGGCGCATCGTTTCATCCAACAATCGATCCTGGAACCCGGCCTCGCGGAAGTGCACCAGGACGGCAGCAGCAAGCTCCCTGTGATTGACTACAAATCGGCGTTGCAGGAAGCGGTGCATGCCAGTGGACGTTCGCAGCCGCGCTATGTGCTAATTAAGGAAGAAGGCCCCGACCATCGCAAGATGTTCACCATGGAAGCGCAGGTTCCGGCCGCTCCCAACGGGGACAAGGGCTTTGCCCGCCGCGCACAGGGTAATACTAAAAAGCTGGCCGAGCAAAGAGCTGCGCGAGAGGCCTGGGATTTTCTACAATCGCTAAAGAGAGGTTCTGGGACGGAGGACAGCGATACCCCGAGTAAGTTCTCGCCACCTTCATGAACCAAGTCCGCACCGAGTTGTCCGTCGAGACTGTAACGCAGCAGCCGAAAACTTCCGGGCCGCACCACCCGACGCACAGCCATTCGGGCGGCATGAACTCCCTGCAATCGCTCGCCACAACCATTGTGATCGCGGTGTTTGTCATCGCCTTCATTGTGCAGGCCTTCCAGATTCCCTCTCCCTCGATGGAGACAACCCTGCTGGTTGGGGACTACCTGCTGGTGGACAAGGTGCACGACGGACACTCGGCGTTCTGGCGATGGCTCATGCCTTATGAGCGCGTGCGGCGGCAGGACATCATTGTCTTCCGCTATCCGCTCGATCCGCGGCAGCACTTTGTTAAACGCGTGGTGGCAGTTCCCGGCGACCGGGTCCGGCTCATCGACAAACATGTGTACGTCAACGGGGTCCGTCAGGACGATACCTACGCTACGTTTCATTGGGAGCAGCGCGATGGATTCCGCGACAGCTTTCCCGACGGCAATTTGATGGTGCTCGGAATGTCATCGCCATGGTATCTGCAGATTCACAAGCTCCTGGAAGAAGGCGAGTTGATCGTCCCTGAAGGCTCATACTTCGTTCTTGGAGACAACCGCGACGACAGCTCCGACTCGCGCTATTGGGGATTCGTGCCGGCGGAAAACATTGTTGGCCGCCCCCTGGTCATCTACTGGTCTGTACTGCGATCGGCTTCCGCCGCCGCAGGCGGGGTTCCGTCTGATAAACTTTCGAGTCTGGCATACGACGTTACTCACATGTTGCACGACGTGCGCTGGCACCGCATGTTACGGACGGTGCAATAGCGAGAAAATGCCCGGCAGGTGACACCAGATTTCTAAGGAAGAGTGCATTTGGCTGCTACGAAAAAGAACGTGAAGGCCGCGCCCAGCAAGGCTGAGAAAGCAGAGAAGCCGGAGAAGGCGCAGAAGCCGGAGAAACCGAAGGAGACGACTTCGGAATTTATCGCCTCGATCGCCATTGTGCTGGTGACGGGGCTGTTCATTATCACTTTCGCGCTGCAAGCCTTCACCATTCCATCGAGTTCAATGGAGAACACTCTGCTCATTGGCGACCACGTATTCGTTGACCGCACGTTGCTGGCCCCGAAAAGCAGTTGGATCGGCAAGCTGATTCCCTATCGTGAGCCTCGGCACGGCGACGTCTTCGTCTTCATTTCCCCGGCGCAGCCCGGCCTCTACGTCGTCAAACGGGTCATGGGTATCCCCGGCGATCGGATTCACCTTCAGGACGGAGTGGTGTACCGCAACGGGGAACGCCTCGACGAGCCCTACGTCATCCGCAGAGGCGATTACAACGGCTACCGCGATAATTTTCCCAGCGTGCCGGTCAGCGATTACGAAGACGTAACCCCCGAGTGGCGGCTCACCATGCCCTCGCACCTGCAGAACGGCGACCTGGTAGTGCCGCCGGGAAGCCTGTTCGCCATGGGCGATAATCGCGACGTCAGCCTCGATTCCCGCTATTGGGGCTTCGTGCCGCGCGAGAACGTCATCGGACGGCCCATGTTCATCTACTGGTCGTTCATCACTCCGCGCGATGAGTACGAACGGCAGAGCCTCGCAGACCGGATCCAGTGGACGTTCAACATCCTGTTCCACTTCTTCGATCAGACGCGCTGGTCGCGCATGTTCCACGTGGTGCGCTGATGCCGGGCCGCACCGCACGGCGAATGACGTGGGCGATCCTGCTGGTTGTTCTGCTGGCGGTGCTGGTGCCTCCGTTTGTCAACGTGAATCGCTACCGCAAGCGGGTGGCGGAGGCCATCAGCCGGGCACTGGGGCGCGACGTCACGGTCTCCCGCATTGCCCTCAAACTTCTGCCGCGGCCCGGGATCGTGCTCTCCAATTTTGTCGTAGCTGAAGACCCCAGCTACGGTGCCGAACCGATGCTGCGCGCCGATACCGTCACCGCCTTTCTGCGCCTGACCTCGCTTTGGCGTGGCCGGCTGGAGATTGGGACGCTTGACCTGGACAGTCCCAGCTTGAATCTGGTCCGGGGTTCCGACGGGCACTGGAACCTTGAGGAGCTGGTGGAACGGGCCTCGCAGGTTTCTTCTGCCCCCACCACGAAAGCCCGTCCGGAAGTGCGCCCCCGCTTCCCTTATGTGGAAGCTTCGAGTGGGCGAATTAACTTCAAACTCGGACAGGTGAAGAAGGCGTTTGCCTTCACCGATGCCGATTTCGCGCTCTGGCTGGAGTCGGAAAACCAGTGGGGCATTCGCTTGGAAGCGCGCCCTATGCGCACCGACGTGGATGTTCACGACACCGGCACGCTCAAGCTAGATGGGCATTTCCAGCGGGCTTCAAGTTTGCGCGACACGCCGCTCAATCTCAAGTTCACCTTCAGCGATGGCCCGCTGGGGCAGCTCACCAAGCTGATCTATGGGCGCGACCGGGGCTGGCGCGGCATCGTCCGCTCCAACGCATCTTTGACCGGGACCCCGGCGGCGCTGGGAGTCACGCTGGATGCCCAGGTAGACAACTTTCGCCGTTACGACATCGCGTTGGGTGAAGCTCTGCGCCTTCTGGTGCATTGCACTGGGACTTACTCCTCGCCCGACGACGCATTGCACGACCTGCAATGTCAATCGCCGGTCGGGGCAGGCGTACTCGAGGTCCGCGGCAATGCCCAAGGGTGGGCCGGTGGTGCGTATGATTTGAGCGTCACCGCCGAGCGTATCCCGGCGGCAAGAATTGTCGCCTTGGCCCGCCACGCCAAGAAGGACCTGCCCGCTGATCTTACGGCGACCGGCGAGTTTGAAGGAGCATTTTCCGTCCGCAGGCAGCCAGGAGGCACGCCCGTCTGGGCGGGCGGCGGACGCACCGATCTCCTGGCCCTGCAATCGGGCGTGTTGAAGCAAGACTTGCAGATCGGAACCATCGAGATCGCCATTCCCAATGCGGTTGCTTCCATCAGTCCACACCATCGGCGTTCCGCTCCACGCAAAGTTATGCCACCACCGCCCAGCCCGGAATTGCGACTTGTGGTCAAACCCTTTCCGCTTCCGCTCGGGGCGCTTTCACCCGCAACCGCCAGCGCGGTGTTCGACGAGGACCACTACAGCCTCAATCTCAAGGGCGAGGCGGAACTGGCTCGATTGCTGAATATAGCCAGAGCGTTGGGAGTCGGCACACCCGGGATCGGGCTCGCAGGAATCGCTCAAATTGACTTGGATGTAGCTGGAACATGGGTTGGATTTGCGCCTCCCAGCACCTCGGGGAACGTGCGCCTGCGTAGCGTGACCGCCGAGTTGCAGGGTGTTGCGGAGCCCCTGCTGATTTCCTCGGCGGCGGCAACGCTGGCCAATCAGCAGGTAACCGTGGCTTCGTTCACGGCAGGGTTCACCAAAGGACCTGAGATCAGCGGATCGGCCAGTTTCCCTGTGCATTGCACCGCTCCCGAGAGCTGCACTTTGCGCTTCGACATGCATAGCGATGACGCATCCCTGGCGCGGCTGAATCAACTGGTGAACCCCAGCTATTTCAATCGGCCGTGGTATCACCTGCTCGAGATCGGACAGAGGCATGAAGATGCGCTGCTGAAGTTGCATGCCAGCGGCCATGTTTCGAGTTCACGCTTCGAAGTGGGAACCGCTGTTGCTAACAACGTGAGCGCGACCGTTGAGCTCGATGCCGGGAAGCTGCGCGTGCGCGACTTGCGCGCTGACCTCCTCGGGGGTCACCACAACGGGACATGGACCGCCGATTTCACCGTTGCGCCGCCCACCTATTCAGGCAGCGGAAGCATTACGCGCGTATCGATGGCGCAAGTGTCGACGCTGATGCACGACAGTTGGGCAACTGGGGCAGTTGACGCCCAATACAGCCTGGCTATGCGCGGATTGGACCGCGCCAGCCTCCGCGATTCGGCAACCGGCTCCGCCGACTTCACCTGGAGCGACGGCTCCTTACGCCATGTGGTCCTCGACGGACGAGGCGCTCCTTTGGCGTTTTCCAACTTCATGGGCAAAGTCGCTCTGGAGAATGGAATGTTCACTCTGGCTGACTGCAAGCTGCAATCGGGCGGCGCCAATTACACGGTCAAGGGTACGGCATCCTATGCCCGCAGCCTGGCCCTCCGATTGGAGCGGGCGGGCGGCCGCTCTTACGCGATTTCCGGACCACTCGACAAACCGCGCATTCAAACTTTGACGACGCCCTCCGCGCAAGCGGCGCTGCGATGAAGCTGGCCTTTTGCTAAGTTACTGGGCTCGCGCGTGCGAGGGATCGGAGGAGTTTGCCGTGTCTATGTCAACGTGCATCCCCGAACTGGCAGGCATGGCGGGCGGATAGCAGTTGCCATCGGGAGCATAGCTTTGGCGGCAGGCCGCAGTCCTGTCCGAACGGCGCGGGGATTGCGCGAATTGCCATGCATCGGCGAAGCGCACGCCGCTGCCATCGGGCCTTGGTGGCCGCTTCGGAAAAATGCAGCCGGGCGACGGCCCGCACTGGTCGTTGCTGACGAAGAAATGGATCTCGCGGCCACCGGCATGATCGCGAATGTCGTTGGCTGTCACCACCGCGGCGCCATTCGGCTCGCGAAACGCGATGCCCGAGCAGTAGATGCCAGCACGATAGCCTCCGCGCATAACGCCATCCACCCACGCATGAATGTAAGCGCGCTGTTCAGGCAGCATGCGCCCGCCTTGCTCCTGATCGAGAAACAGAATCGAGCTCCGGGGAAAGCCGTCACGTGCGGCCGCCTTCACCGCCGTTGCGGCGTCGCTGCTCCCGACTTGGGCCGCGTTTCCCGAAGCCTTGAGCTGCCGGTAGTCCCGCCCGTTAAACAGCAGGAGAAATCCGTAGCCCATCGCTTGAATAACTTTGCGCTTGCCTTGCCAGGTGTTGCTCGTTGTGCCGGGCGGATTGTTCAACCAATACCCAGTGAACGCAAACGTCTTCCGCAGGCTTGCCATGTTCGCATCGCCGGGATAATCGTTGCGGTCCATTCCAAGGTAGGTTTTTTGCGCTTGTGCTGTCTGCGGAAGGCAAGTCGCGATAACCAAGCTAAGAGCGAGTAGCACAAGTCGAATTGGGGGCCTCAACCTCACGCCATCGAATATCGCACATCTGCTAAGAGTCCCGTTCCGCGAGGACGGCCTAGTTCACCTGGGCCGTCCTCGCGGCCGGCTGAACCACGATCAGCTCCGTCGCCGGACAAAGGCTGCGATACGAGCAGAAGCGGCAATGCCGGCCCGGCGTGGGATCGAAGTTTCCGGCAGCAATATTGGCCGCGGCCTCGCTCACCCGGGCTGCCTCGGCTGCGAGTTCCTTCTCCGAGCGCCGCGACTCGATGGCGCTGCAATTGGCGAGATTGACGATCACCAGTGACTCGGCGGCGAAACCCATGCTCCTGGCCGCCAGCGCATAGATGGAGAGTTGCAGGCTCTCGTCAGCATCCTCCTGCGTCTTGGGCTTTCCCGTCTTGTAATCCACAATGCTGACGCGGTCTCCGTCGATCCGCTCCAGACGGTCCATTCTTCCCTTTACCAGGGTCCCGCCAATATTGGCGCGGAAGAAGCGCTCGTTGTTGAGAATTTCTCCCGACGGCCGGGCCAGATCGGAGCGCAGAAACTGTCGCAGTTGCTCGCAGCCGTCCTTGTCGTAAAGGTCGCGCTGCGCGCCCTCCTCAATCTTCGCCTTGCTGAACTCATCGCGAAAACACGCGATGACCGCCTCTTCATCCGGGGGATGCCCGGTGCGCACGCCATCGAAATACGCTTTGAGCGCGAGGTGCATCGCCGAGCCAAATTGCATCATGGCCGCCGGCTCCTCAGGGATGCACCAGTCGCGGCTGAGCTTGAATGCCAGCGGACAGCGTTCGTACTGCTCGATGGCGCTGGCGCTCAACTCGCCGAGCGGCGCATCGCAGCGCGCCGGAAGCTGTACCCATTGCGAGATCAGCGGCTGTGGCTCCGCCGCGGCTTGCAGCGTCGGAATAATGTCGGCCGGTGGCAACAGACGACACTCGATTGCTCCCTTCAGCACAGACTTTCCCGCGTTCACCAATTCGCGCATGTATTTGGTGGGAGTGGGATCGTTCTTCGCCTTGCTGATCTTTGCGCACAGGTAGAGCTCGTCCTGGGCGCGCGTCATGGCAACATAAAACAGACGGCGCTCTTCCTCGTCGTGAAGCACCTTGGGCGGACTTTCGGCGGCGGTCTCCTTGCTGCGCAACTGCTGCGGAAACTCAACCAGGGGTTCCTTGTAGTTGTGAGGAAACGATGGCGAAGTCACGCGCAAAACAAAGACGCAGGGAAACTCCAACCCCTTGGCGGCGTGAACGGTCATCAGCCGCACCGCGTCTTCGAGTGGCGGGCTGCTGAAGTCGGCAGGTGCCAGCGCCGCCACGGGATCGTCCTCTCCGCCGTCTTCGGCCAGGCATCCACCCGCCTCGCGAAACAACTCGACGTACTCCAGGAATTCTCGCAGCGTTCCCTGCCCCACTAGCGGTTTAGGTTTCTTGCACCATTGATCGGCCAGTTCCTGCAAGCGCCGCAGCGGAAGAGAATCCGCGAGTTGGAATATTGGTTGCGCAATTTTCATCGCCGGTCCGAGCAGGTCGTTGGCGTTGGCGAGGTCGTGTCGCGCCTCGCGCACCGATTCCATCACCGCAAAGCCGCCGGAAATCTTCTCCAGGAGCAGCTCAATCGAAACCTTCTTGCCGGCGACGGCTAGCGCTGCGCGAAACTCTTCCGGGTCCACGCTGAACTGGGGCAACGCCGCGACCCGAACCAGCGCAATGGGATGGGAGGATTCCATGATCTGCAACGCCGCCATGGCGTCGCGGACCTCCGGCGTGTCGAAAAGATCGACGCCCTGGACGTGCACGGGAATATCGCGATGACGAAGTTCGGCGAGCACCTCATCGCGATGGGCATGAGTGCGGTACAACACTGCGATGTCGTGAAGATTCATCGCAGGGTGCTGCTGATGCATGGCCGCGATGGTGTCGGCGACGAACTTCGCTTCTTGCTCGCAGCCGTTGTGCACAATGGCCTGCACCGCCGATGCGTGCGCCAGGGCCGGGTCGTCTTCGAGACGCGCGCAGCCCAGCGGCTCGCGCGGCCAGCCGCCATCGTGCAACTCTTTGCTGGCAACGGTCGGGTTGGCCTTAATTGTTTGATAGGCGCAACGCAGGATGGGCGGAGTCGAGCGGCGATTCTTCGACAACGTGGCGCGCTGCACACGGCTGGAATCGAAAGTCTTCAGAAACTGGTCGAAGGCCCCGCTGGTGGCGCCGCGGAAACGATAGATCGCCTGGTCGGGATCGCCCACCGCGAATACGTTTGCTTCTTGCCCGCCAAGCAGCTTGGCAAGCTGAATCTGGGCGACATTGGAGTCCTGGAACTCGTCGATCAGGATGAAGCGGGCATATTTCTGCGCGCGTTGCAGCACGGATTGACGGCGACTGAGCAAATCGACCGCGCGGGTGATGATGTGGCCGAAGGTCCCCAGACCCTCTTGCTTCAGCAGGTCTTCGACATAGCGGAAGACCCGCGCGATCTCGCGGCAGCGCTCGATCACCTCCTCGTCCAGCATCGTCTCGGCGTCTTTCGACTTGCCCACGCGTGGCAGCCGAATCTCTTTGCGCTCTAGCCGCGCGATGTACGCATCGTAGTCGTCAGGGGTGCGCAGCTCATCGTGGCAACTGCGAAAAAATTCCAGCAAATCCTTGAGGAACTCCCCCGGATCGGACGCTTTGATGAAGCGCTTGAGCGGCAGATCTTGAATGCGGCGCCGCAACAGGATTTGCAGGTCTTTTTCGTCGAGCAGCGCAAATTGAATGTTGGCGTCGCGCAACAATCCGTAGCAATAGGAATGAAAAGTGTGAGGCCGCAAGCCGCTCGCCATCAGCTTGCGTACCGCGGCCTGTCGGTCGAGGTGAGGATAGAGCATCTCGCCAACCTTTGTGATCAGTTGTGCGGCCGCATTGCGAGTGTAGGTAACGGCAATAATTTCCTTCGGCCGGGCCTCTTCGCTGTCGATGAGGTGGGCGATACGTCGCGCCAGCACGGTGGTTTTGCCGGTGCCGGCGCCCGCCACCACCAGCATGGGACCATGCACATGCTCGATGGCGCGGCGTTGCTCATCGGTGGGCTGGAAGTCGAATGGTAGATAGTTCTGCACCCTACTCTCACTATACGAAGAAAAAGCGAACATGCTATTATGCTTGGTCGGCGGGAGGTTGGCAAGAGAAAGAATTAGCGGAAGCGAAAAGCCACCAGGAGGCGTAAGAGTCAGGAGCCTGCCCTAGCGGCGACCGAGGAACGCTTCCAGCCTGCTGATCTCCGCGTTCGCCTGGTCCAGATAACGCCTGGCCCGCTCGGGGTCGGAGCCCTCCAGCGCCTGCTTCGCTTTATTCATGTCGCTGCGCATGCTGGCGCGTGCCGAGACCATGTCTCCACGCAATCCCAAACCGCTCTGATGCATCTGCTGCTCCAGCGCCCCCAGACTGCTCTCGACTGCGGCCGCGCGGCTTTCCAGGTGATCTTCCTCGATCTCCATTTCGTCCAACAGCTTTTTCTGCCGTTCGAGGGCGGCTTGCGCCGCCAGCTCTTCCGGACTCGGACCCGGCGGAGGATTCAGACGGGCTTGCGTCTTAGTTCTTACGTTCGGTGATTTGTCGGGTGCAACGCCCTTATCTGTTGCTGATTCGGAACCAGGTGTGCTCTGGTCAGGGGCCGCGGGCATGTCAATTTTCGCTGCGGACTGATCGGGTGCTTGATTGCCTGCAGATTGGGCGGGCACGGACGAGGCACTGCCGCCAGGAGCCATGGCTCCGGCTGCAGCCGCGTTGGCCGCATTCTGCTTATAGCTGCGATAGGCCCGGGCGCCCGCCAAGGTCGCCAGCAAGAGTATGACTGCAACGGCCAGAATCCAGTACGGCTGCCGCGAAGCGGCCTTGGGCTGGGGCAAAGAAGGCGCCTGGCTGGGCGTAGGCGTCGCCGCCGCATAGACAGGGCTGACAACCGGCCGGCTTACCGGTGTCGGCTGCCTTACATCGGAGACTCGCGTAGTCGGAATCTGCACAGGCATCGGCGTCGCAGCAGCTGCGACTGCCTTGGGTATGCCAGGCAAGCCGCAGGAGTCTCTGATCTGCGACAAGGCGTTGCGGAAAGCGTCCGCCGTCTGAAAACGGTCCGCCGGATTCTTAGCAACCGACATGACGATCAAGTCGCTCAGCGGCTTGGGCAACGAGGGCTGCACTTCGATAGGGGGCCGCGGAGTCTCTTTGATTTGCGCCTCCATAATGGAAAAGCTGCTGGTTGCGCTAAACATCCGTTGGCCAGTCACCATTTCATAGAGCGATACGCCAACCGAGTACAAATCCGAGCGCCCATCCGTAGGCTGCGCTTGCACCTGCTCGGGAGACATGTAGTCCAGCGAACCCAGGGTGGTGCCGGTCACGGTGAGTCCGAGATCGTTACCCGAGCGCGCAATACCGAAGTCCATCAGCTTTAGGACGCCGCTCGGCGTCAGCATCATGTTTGCCGGCTTGATGTCGCGATGAATGATGCCCTTGGCATGGGCATAACTCAAGGCGGCCAGCACCTGGTCGATGTAGTTCAAGGCTTCGGCGGGCGGGAAGGGGCCTCCCTCCAGACGATGGCCCAAAGTATCGCCCTCGACGTACTCCATGATCATGATGAGCTGATTGTCAGCCGAAAAAGCCGTCCGGAGCGCGGCAATATTGGGATGATCGAGGCTGGCCAACAGTTTGATCTCACGGATGAAGCGCGCTCCTAGGTCGCCCTGGTTCGCCAAGTCGGGAAGCAGGATCTTCATGGCCTCGATGCGGTCCGAAATGAGGTTGCGCACCAGGAAGACCTGGCCCATACCGCCGTGGCCGAGCTCCCGGATGATCTCGTAATCACCGATTTGCTTGCGTACTGGATCTGTCATATCAAAACCTCAAGAATTTGTGAGAGCACGGCCCGCGAACTCAGGAGCGATGCGCGGCGAATTCGGCTTGGGCCCGGCGGAGCAACGGTCCGCAGGACGGCCAGGCGCAAGGTTCGCTGACATAGGAGAGCGGCGTAATTATGCGCTCGTCGGCAAGCAGGGTCAAGTCGAACCGGCATAGCGGTGATGTCAAGCCGATTGTGTAAATACGCGGCGGGTGCGGGCTTTCCATTTCAGGTTGAAGCGGTGAAGGCTTGCGCCGGCTGCGCCCAAAGCGCGGCCCGCTTTACAAGCTGTCAGCGGCGTGTGCTCGCCTCTGCCTTGGCCTCCAGCAGGGCTTCCAGTGTCACCTCGCGAATACGCACGCCACATATAAACCGGGGTGTGGTCGGGCCGCGTCCCCAGCGATTCACGTCCCAGTGCACGCGAACAAACTTTGCGTTTGCGGCGCTCAAATCCACCAACAGCGGATACTCGCCAACATAAAACTTCTGCGGCAACGTTGCGACGGGCTTCGCCCCCCACGTGGTGCCGTCGGGAGAGGTGAACAGGCCGATCTCGATTGACTCCTGTTCCACCACCTCGTTGATGGACAGGGTCACGAGAAAAACGGGGTTGGCAGCACCACTGACGTCCAGCGCTTCACTGTCACCCTTGGCGGTGACTACAGTCTTTTCCGGTACAAGAAAGGCATCCAGCATGGCGAACCTATTCTACTGAATGGCGAAATCGAATCACGGTGACGAAGGTCACACGCGCGAACTAACCGGAAGGCTAACGCCGCACGAGTCCGTCAAGGAATGTTCGCAGCAGCGCCGCGAATTCCGCCGGCTTCTCGAGAGCGGCATAGTGGCCGACTTGGGAGATGACCTGCAATCGGCTGCCGGGGATCCGTTGCCGCATCAGCTCGAATTCACTGAGCGGGATGCTGTCTTCCTCGCCTGCGATGAGCAGTGTTGGCACATTAATAGTCGCCAGCGTTGCCACCGAATCGGGGCGCTCCGCCATGCCGCGTTGCACGCCCGCGATGTCTTCCGCCGACATGCTCTGCATCATCCTGCGCGCCGCATCAACGATATCCGGACGGTTCGTGCGGGTTGTCTCCGACAGCAGCTTCGACAAGGTTTCTTGGATGAAACCGTCCGTGCCCTCGCGCAGCACTCTGTCGGCAAGCTGCAACCGGCTCGCTTTGCTTTCGGATGTCTCGGCCCCGGGACGCGTATTCGCCAGCACCAGCGCGGCGACCTGGTCGCGGTATCGACGCCAGAACTCGAAAAGCAGATAACCGCCGATGGACACGCCAACGAAGAAGGCCTTGCTGACTCTTTCTTCGCGACACAGCCTGAACAGGTCGTCGGCTAGCTTCTGCATGGTGGCCGGACCTTCGCCGAGTTCGGAGTCGCCGTGCCCGCGCAGATCGGGAATGATCAGCCGATATCGCGTACTGAGTTGTGGTGTTACTGAGTCCCAGAAGTGGTGGTTCAGCGGGAACGGGTGCAGCAGCACGACGTCGGGGCCGTTGCCGGCGATTTCATAAGAGAGCAGTGCGTCGCCGCTGCGGAAGGTGGGCATGATGGAAGAAGCAACTAGCAATTAGCAACTAGCAATTAGCACTCAGCATTCAGCATTCAGCCCTTAAAGCCCGCGTCATCGTCACCGGGGCCGCGGCCACGCCCCTACGAACGAGAACTACGGAGAACACGGAGATCGGCGAGAAACCCAAGACAAATTCCGTGCCCTCCGTGTCTCCGTGGTGAACGATTTTTGACGGAGCGACGCGCGATCGCGTCGTCACGACCCCTGATACGGCTGGACGTTGGTCGCGGGCGGAGTAACCGGGACGTATTCGGGCTCTTCCGGCATCACGATCCACGCAATGATGTAGGCCAGTACGCCTCCGCCACCGAACAGGGCGACAATCAGCCAAACCACACGCACGATGGTGACGTCGAGATCGAAGTACTCGGCAAAACCCGCGCACACGCCGGCAATCTTGCGATCGACGCGCGAGCGCATGAGCTTCCGGCGACCTGCCACGGCGCCGATGCGGCGGCCGCAGTAAGCGCAAAGATTGGCGTCGTCCTGGATCGCTTTTCCGCAATAGTTGCAGTACATACAGCCCTCCCTACAACAGGTGATACGGATAGCATAGAAAGAAGTTCCCGCGTCTGCCAAGCCACTGTCCAGCTCGATCATTCAACGGCGTGTTCCCGTGGGTCAGATGGGCTCGCAGCGCGGCGAAACCAATCTCAGGCTATTATACGAATGACCACGAGGAGATCATCATGGCGCGACTGTCGTATGTCGAGATGGAGCAGGCGCAACCCGAGGTTCGCGAGGTTTACGAAAAGACACTGAAGGGCAAACCGGTCAGCTTTCACAAACTTCTGGCCCACCGGCCGGAGGTGCTGAAGACCCTGCTGCCGTTCTACGCCAGCGTCGGACGCTCGCTGGACCGCCGCTTGTACGAGGCGGTGTACCTTCGGGTCTCGATGATCAACGGCTGCCGCTATTGCATGCAGCATCACCTTGCCGCATCGAAGCGCGTTGGGCTGACCCGAGAGGATTGGCAGCACCTGAAGGAAGGGCAACATGGCAATTTCAGCGAGAAGGAAGAAGCGGCGCTGGATTTCGCCGAGAAGCTCACCCGCGATCCCCACTCGGTTGCCGATGGCGACATCCAGAGCCTGAAGCTGCATTTCTCCGAAGCCGAGATCGTGGACCTCGATCTGCTGATTGGCCTGGCGAATCTGACCAACCGCTTCACCGATCCGCTGGGAGCGGACTTGGAGTTTCCGGAGGAGAGGATATGATTGGGGAGAAAACCGCGCGGTCTAGAGGATGACCCGCTCGTCACCCACGCGCCGCGTCACCCGTTCGCGATCGAGATATTCGAGCAGGGGTATCGCGTACTTCCGCGTCACCCCGAACAGGTCTTTGAAGTTTCCCACGTTTAACTTGGGCGTTTTCGTCTTCTGCGCGACGATCCGCTGGCGCAGGGCCTCGAGCGCATCGCGATGAAAGACCAGGTCGTCCGAAAGTTTGACCAGCACGCGGTCGCGCAGCAATAGCGTGACAATCTTCTGCGCCCGCACCTTGTCCACCGGCAGCGAAGCCAGCACTTCCTTGAGCGCCGGGACCTGCAAGCCCGCCTTGGCGAAGGCCTGCTCGATCTGCGCCTTTGATTCCGCCTCCTCGTCGCGCAGAACCACGCCCCGGCCGGGAAGATGAAGCAGCTCTCCGCTTGCCTCCAGTTTCTTCTCGCGCAGCAACGCATTGATCACGCCATCAAACAGGTCGGCATGTCCGTACTTCCGTGCACGAAGCTTTTCCTTGTTGATCCCCGGCAGCAAAGGATTCGCGTCGTGGAAGTGGGAGGCAATCGCCAGGATGTCCTGACGAACTCTCTCCAGCCAGCGCGCGGTGATCAGAACATTGCCGAAAATTGCGATCTCACCCGCCTGCTTCAGTTCAGCCGCAAGCTGTTGCACGTGAGCGGGAAGCCATCCCGTTTCCGCCACCGCTTCGGCCACCGTTAGTCCAAAGACCCATCGCCGGTTTATCCGCGCCAGCAGCGCTTCTCGAGGACTGGCGTTGGCGATGGTCTGAAGAAACGGCATTCGCTTATCTCGATCAATTCGTATGGGCGGATCGCCCGCGTCGAGCACGCGTCCGCCTCCAATGGTGATCACCGGAGAATATTGCCGGAGGATGAACCGGTCGCCGGGGAACAACACAATTGGACGATCGAGCTTCAGGCGTGCAAATCCCGACTCGCCCGGTAGAAGCTGCTTCGTTTCGAGCAAGGTGACGCGAGCGATGGTCTCCGCCGCGAACGCGTGCAAATGGACGCGTGCGTACTGCCGCAGCGGCTTAGCGGACGCCAGCAGATCAAGTTGTACACCCAGTCGCACCACCGGATGGAACATTCCCGGCGGTGTCAGCATCATGCCGCGCGCCAGCTCAGTGGTCTCCACGCCGGCGAGGTTCAACGCGGTGCGTTGTCCGGCGATGGCTTCCTCCGCCGGGTGGCCGTGCACCTGCACTCCGCGCACCCGAAGGCGCTTGCCGGTAGGATGGACTTCCACCTCTTGCTCCTTGTGGACGGTGCCCGAAATCAGCGTCCCTGTCACCACGGTCCCGAAGCCCTTCATGGTGAACACGCGATCAATCGGCAGCCGGAACACCGCGCTGGAATCTTTGGCGGGAACCTCGGCGGCCAGCCGTGCTAGCTCGCGCTTCAGATGGTCGAGTCCCGCGCCCGTCTTGGCACTGACGGGGATAATCGGCGAAGTTGCCGGATCGAGGAAGGAGCCTTGCAGGAACTCTGCCACTTCCATGGTCACGACTTCGAGAGTTTCCGGATCGACCAGATCAGACTTGGTCAGCACCGTGATGCCGCGCTGCACCGAAAGCAGGCGGCAGATCTCGAAATGCTCGCGGGTTTGGGGCTTGACCGATTCGTCGGCCGCCACTACCAGCAGTACCAGATCGATGCCGCCGACTCCAGCCAGCATGTTGCGCACAAAGCGCTCATGGCCAGGGACATCGACCAGGCCAATGCGAATCGGCTCGCCATTTGGACTCTGCAAGTCCAGGTTGGCGAAGCCGAGGTCAATGGTGATGCCCCGCCGTTTCTCTTCCTCCAAGCGGTCAGGATCGATGCCGGTAAGGGCCCGAACCAATGCGCTCTTTCCGTGGTCAATATGACCCGCGGTGCCGACGATCACTGACTTCATGGCAGACAGTGTACCTTTTGTGGAACTCTCGAAAGCCATCGGGCGAATCGCAATGGGACCTCTCCTGTGCGAAAATAACAGCTAGGAACTTGCACCAGGCTACCGGGTTTACTACGGTTGCGCCGCCGCCGGGGAAGTATTGTACTTCCGGAGGGTCGAAGGGCGTCTAAGTGGTTGAGCTCAGGGCGTACTTGATCCAAACGGATGGCTTCCATCTTAATACCGCCAGAGAGACCGGTCGAGCTTCCCACTAAGGAAGAGCAGCAGCTAGCTTTGTGGGCAGACAACAGTCCTGCCGGCTTGGACCTCACGCCCCATCTACTGCTCCAGTTAGAAGATGATCTAGAGCGCTCGCGCCTGCGCGAAGCGTTCTGGATTTCCGTCGTGGTGCACCTGATGGCGGTGATCTTGATCGCCATGTCGCCGAAAATTTTCGGCTACAAGGGCATCGATCTGGCCACTACTGCCGAACTGATGAAGAACCAGAACATGACCTACCTGGATCTGCCGTCCGACTTGCAGAAAGCGCCCAAGGTGGCGCCCAAGACGAACGTGCTGTCCGACAAGAACCGCATCGCGATGAGCCAGCATCCGTCGATCGACAAGAAGACGTTGGAGGAGCTGCGGCGTGCGGGACCGCCGGCGCCTCCTTCACAGTCGGCGCCTCAAGGCGGCCAGCAGCCGAACCTAGCGCAACAGATGGCACAGATGCAGGCGGCCACGCCGCAGGAGAATCCGAGGCTGCCGGCGCCGGAGCAAGGCGGCAAGCAGATTGATTTTGCGCAGATGATGAAGTCGCCGGGCGATCTTACGGCGCAGGCCGCTCGCGCGGTTGCCGAGCACCGTGGTAGAGGCTCGTACGGCGGTGGCGGCGATTACGGGGCGGGTCCGGGCGGCAGGGCGCGGACGCTGGGAAACCTCGAGGTCTTGAGCGACACCCAGGGTGTGGACTTCGGGCCCTATCTTTCTCGTGTGGTCGATGCGGTGCGCAGAAACTGGTACACCTTGATCCCGGAAGCGGCGCGCGCTCCGCTGCTCAAACGCGGCAAGGTGGCCATCGACTTCGCGATCCTGCCGGATGGCAGAGTGGCAGGCATGAAGATCACCGGAGTGTCAGGCGACGTGTCGCTCGATCGCGCCGCCTGGGGCGGAATCACCGCGTCGAATCCGTTCGCTCCCTTGCCCTCGGAATATCACGCTCCCTATCTGGCCTTGCGTTTTCGTTTCTACTACAACCCGCAAAAGGGAGATATGGACTAGCTGCCACGCGTAGAATGAGGCTGTGAAC
Source organism: uncultured Acidobacteriaceae bacterium (assembly GCA_963710585.1). Lineage (GTDB taxonomy): Bacteria > Acidobacteriota > Terriglobia > Terriglobales > Acidobacteriaceae > Bog-257. The sequence goes on from CAVQAM010000006.1 coordinate 84,685, forward strand.
TCCAGCCAGCAGCCTGTGCCAACGCCTGCCTCCGATGCTCGCGAGCACGATGCAGATTGGAAGGCGCGATATCGTTCGCGTGAGCGCGCCAAAGTTCTCGGCCTGCTCGTCCTCGTGATCGTCATTCTTGCTCTGGCGTTCTTCCGTTTTGGCCGGGCCATCCCCTGGGGTGCGCGTTGAATGGGCACTTCGGCCTCGCCTCCATCTGAACCACTTCTCGTTGTCATTCTTGGACCTACAGGCTCGGGCAAATCGGCGCTTGTGATTGTTCTGGCGCAACAGTTCGCCGGCGAAGTGGTCAGTTGCGATTCGGTGGCCATCTATCGGCACTTCGAGATCGGTACGGCCAAGCCAACCAACCAACAGCGGGCGCTCGTGCCGCATCATCTCCTCGATGTGGCGGAGCCTGGCCAGCCATTCACCGCAGGCGAGTATGCGCGGCAGGCGAGAACGGCGATTGCAGAAATTGCTGGTCGTCAGCGGCTGCCCATCGTAGTTGGGGGCACAGGTCTTTACTTGCGGGCGCTGCTGGAAGGGCTCTTCCCGGGACCGCAACGTTCCGAAGAATTACGCGAGCGCCTTCGCGAACGTGCGCAGGAACGCGGCTCCGCTTATTTGCATAAGTTGCTCCTGCGGCTGGACCCCGCGGCGGCGGCGAAGATCCATCCTCATGATTCGCCCAAGATTATTCGCGCCGTGGAGGTATGCCTGGCATCCCGTGAGCCCATGAGCCAGTTGTGGGAGGAACGCGGGCGCGACTGCTTACATGGATTTCGCATTCTGCGGATCGGGCTCAATCCGGAGCGGGAGGCGCTGTATGTGCGCCTTAATCAGCGGGCCTGCCAGATGTTCGACAACGGCTTGATTGGCGAAACAGCAGCTCTGCTCCAGCGATACGGCGAGCCAAACAGCGTCACCCCACTCAATGCGCTCGGCTACAAGCAGGTGACGCGGTTTCTACTCGGAGAACTTACGCGCGAGCAGGCGCTGGCCGCGACGCAGCAGGGGCATCGCAATTACGCCAAGCGCCAGATGACGTGGTTTCGCCGCGAGCCCGACGTCACCTGGCTCGCAGGCTTCGGAGATGATCCTTCCGTGGCAAGAGAAGCTGCCGAACTGGTTTCCTCCCGCATTACGCTGCGCCCCGGGGTCTGAGACTTCTGATATTGTCGGTTCGTGATGAATCGCCGGATCTGCTCTGCTGCACTTTTAATCTCAATCTGCGTGTCGCCCATGAGCTACGCCAAAGAACGGTTTCAAATCCCCGGCCCGGTCCACCTCGACAAGAAAGGCGAGAAGTGGGCGCGCGAGTCGCTGAAGAAAATGTCGCTGGAGCAGAAGATCGGCCAGATGTTCATGGTCCGCGCGCTAGCACAGTTCATGAATGTGAACAGCCCGGAATACATCGCCTTGCGCGACACCATGCGCAAGTACCACCTCGGCGGATTCGGACTCACCGTGCGTTTGGAGGACGGCTTTCTCTACAAGAATGGACCGCTCGAAGCGGCCACGGTCATCAATCAATTGCAGAAGGATTCCGAATTTCCGCTGATCTTCGCCGCCGACTTCGAGCATGGACTGGGCATGCGTCTTAACGGGACCACCGATTTTCCCCAGGCCATGGCGTTCGGCGCTACCGGCAATGTGGAGTTTGTGCGCCAGTCCGGCCGCATCACCGCCCAGGAGGCGCGCGCCATCGGCGTGCAATGGAACTGGTTTCCCGATGCCGACGTGAATTCCAATCCGGCGAATCCCATCATCAACATCCGCTCGTTCGGCGAAGATCCGAAACTGGTCGGTGACATGGCAGCCGCCTACATCGCAGGCGCCCATGAGTTCGGGATGCTCACCACGGCCAAACATTTTCCCGGTCACGGCAACACCGAAAGTGACTCGCATGTGTTCGTGCCCGTGATAAAAGGAGATGCGGCCCATCTCGACGCAATTGAACTGCCGCCATTCCGCGCCGCCATCCGGGCGGGAGTTGACGCGGTGATGGTGGCCCACGTGCTGGTCCCGGCGCTCGATCCCGATCCCGATCATGTGGCTACAATTTCGCCTACGATTGTGACCGGACTCTTGCAGCAGAAGATGGGCTTCCGCGGATTGGTCATCACCGACGCACTTGACATGGGTGGGCTGAGACAGTCATTTCCGCAGGAGGGACCCGAAGCGGCCGCCCGCGTCGCCGTCGAATCCGTGAAAGCGGGCAACGACATGCTGCTGCTGCCTTTCGATCTCGATGGCTCGTACAACGGATTGCTGCGCGCGGTCCGCAGCGGGGAGATTTCCGAAGCACGCATCGATCAATCGGTGTTGAAGATCCTGCGCGCCAAGGCCTCGGTGGGGCTGAACAAGGCCAAGCTGGTCGATATCCATGCTGTGAATGAGATCGTGGCGCAACCTGCCAGCCTGGCGGCCGCGCAAGAGATCGCCGACAAAGCGGTCACGCTGGTTCGCGACAATCAGCGAGCGCTCCCCCTAAAGGCGACCGCAAAGGGAACCAAGCTGCCGCCGAATCCGTATCAGCCATTATCGGTGGCGCGCAATAATACTGTCTTGTTGATTTTTACCGACGACAGCCGGTCCGATTCGGGGAGAACGCTGGACCATGAGCTCAGAGCGAGAATTCCTGACGCACGGGTGTATTACATCGATCCACGCGTAGCGGCGGGGATGACGCAGCCAGTGTTGGCGGCGGTGCAGGAATCGCAAGTGGTGATCGCCGCAGTATTCGAGTTTCCGGTTGCGGGCCGGGTAGTGCGCGCACAGGACGGCGTAGCCGTCAACGCAATCGCCGTGCAGGAATCGTCCGCAACCCTGTTGTGGCAGGTTTTGCGAAGTGCGGCGGAGAAGACGATCGTGGTGGGCGTGGGGAGTCCCTATATTGCCGCGCAATTGCCCGAGGTGCAGACTTACGTGTGTACGTTCTCCAGCGGTCACGACTCTGAGTTAAGTGCGGTGAAGGCAATGTTTGGCGAAATCCCGATGACCGGCCACCTACCTGTAACCATTCCGAACGTCGCCGGCCCTGGCGCAAAAATGGTGGGCGCGGCACAAGATTTCAGCGGAGGACCACAACAATGAGCAACGTCGCTAAGAAGTTTTCATTCGCTCTGGTAATAGCGAGCATCGCAGTGCTGCTGGCCGCCTGCTCGATTAATGTGGACGATAAGGACAAGAAGAACCAGAAGGTCGATATTCAAACTCCCTTTGCCAACCTGAAGGTGAATACCAGCGACAAGCCGGCGGACAATGGTATTCCCGTTTACCCGGGTGCACACCTGCGTCCAGCAGACAATGGGGACAGCCATTCCGCAAATATAGACATGGGAGCAGTGGGATTTGGACTGAAGGTGGTCGCAGCCGAGTACGAGACCGACGATTCGCCAGAAAAAGTCAAATCCTTCTATCAAGACAAACTGAAAAGCTTCGGCGACGTGCTGGTGTGCAATGGCCACAGCGGTGGCTCGGATGTTCGCATGGGAAAGCATGGCGAAGATGCCGATAAGAAGCTGACCTGTAAGGACGCGCACGGCGATGGATGGGAACTCAAAGTCGGCACCAGCGACGATCAACACCTGGTCTCGATCGAGCCGCAAGGTTCGGGAACGCGCTTCGGCACGGTGCTGATCCGGACGCACGGGAAAGAGGGAACGCTGTAAAGCCGAGGCGGCCGCTTGGGTCAGGCCGACGGTCGCAAGCTACTTGCGTTACGCGCTGACTTCAATTTTCGCGTGCGCCAGATCCACCAACCCACCAGGCAAGCCGTGGCAATGGCGGCGATGACGTACCTCCAGTGGTTGTGCACCATGCCGCCAACAAATCCTACAATCCCCGGGCCGTAGCGAATCACCAGAAACGAAAGCACCACGAAGCGCAGAAACCGTCCGGAGAAAATCGCGATCAGGAAATGGCTGAACCTCATCTCGGCCACGCCCGCGGAGAGCACGAACAGCTTGAAGGGCGTCGGCGGAGGCAGCATGGACGGCAGCATGAGCGCGAGAAATTCGTGGCGATCGAAGGCGGCCTTGATCTTGTTGAAGCGCTTCTCGCCCATGCGCTTCATCAGCAGCACCTCGCCGCTCTTGTACCCGATCAGGTAGATGACGATGCTGCCCAGCGCTGAGCCCGCAGCCGCCATGGCCGAGTACAGCAGCAGGCGGTGCGGGTTGGCCCAGACGTAGCCGGCGACGATGGCGTCGAGCGGCATGCCGAGAAAGGCCGCGTCCACCGCGGCGAATCCCAGCACGCCCCAGATGCCGAGCGGCTTCAGCAGCGCTAGGATCAGCAGCGTCCATTTGTGGAGAAGGTGCTTCAAGGCAGTTGTCAGTAGGCAGTCGCCAGTCGCCAGTTCTCGATTCTACGCGAGTGCCGCAGAGGAGGCAGAGATCGGCTCAAAAAGTGGCATCCAAGGAGGCGCCGCGAGTGACTTAGGGCAGCGCCACGATTCGTGTACCCGGCTCGTACGCCTGGGATGTTGGACAGATAATGCCGTATGGTGAAGGTACGATTTAGCCTGTTTCGAGAAACCCTTCGGCGTGCTCAGGGCAGGCTCCCAAGGTGTCCCTCAAAGCGAGATGCGGTCGACAGTTTCTGCCATCTGCTTAGGCGTTGACCGGTTCAACCGTTTCCGATTTAGCGCCGGGATTGGATGTTCCACCGGCAGGCGGAGGTGTTAACCCGGCGCCCTGCTGCTTGCGCGACTCCTTCACAGAGCGATTGCGCGCCGCCCGCAGCTTGAGAAACGACTTTGCTTCGGTGTAGAGGCGCTTACGGTCGGTAGAATTGAACGCCGCTTTCTTCACGATCCGGAAAATCGCCTTGGGCCGGAAGTAGTACTCGTCGTAGAAACGGTGCACCATTTCCAGGATATAGTCGCGCGAAATCCCCGGATACTCAATCATGGCGACCTGGTGTCCCATATCGTCAACCATCTGGGAGCCTTCGGCCTTAAGGAAGCCGTTTGCCTTGGCGTAATCGTAGAGCTCCGTTCCGGGATAGGCATGGGCCAGCGATACCTGGATGGTGTCCACATCCAGCTCTTTGGCGAAATCGATGGTGCGCCGAATGGTTTCCTTGGTTTCGCCGGGCAGACCGAGGATGAAGTCGCCGTGGACTACGAGGCCGAGCTTCTTGCAGTCCCTGGTGAAGTCCCGTGCCCGTTCCACGGTCGCGCCCTTCTTGACGTTCTTGAGGATTTGCTGATCGCCCGACTCGTAGCCCACGATCAACAGCCGGCATCCGGCCTCTTTCATCGCCTTCAACGTTTCGTAATCGGTGGTGACGCGTGAGGTGCAAGACCAGGTCAGGTTCAACGGTTTCAGCTTGCTGCAGAGTTCGATGGTGCGCGCCTTCTGAATGTTGAAGGTATCGTCGTCGAAGAAAAATTCTTTCACCCAAGGCCAATATTCCTTGGCCTTCGCCATCTCTGCGGCCACCTTGTCGGTCGAGCGTTTGCGCCAGGGGTGTCCACTGAGGGTTTGCGGCCACAGGCAGAACGTGCACTGCGCGGGGCAGCCGCGGGTGGTGTACAGCGAAACGAACGGATAGAGCAGGAATGGCACATTGTAGCGGCGAGGATCAATGTCGCGCTTATACACATCCACCACGTCAGGCAGAGCATCCAGATCGGCCACTGCCGGGCGGTCGGCGTTGTGCAGGATCTGGCCATTCGACCCACGATACGAAACGCCCAGAATCTCATTCAACGGCTTACCATTCGCATACTCGACTACGGCGTAATCGAACTCCCGGCGTACTACGAAATCAAGTGCCGTGCCTTCCTTGAGAGACGCCTCTGGCAGGGTAGTTACGTGCGGCCCTACGAAAGCGATCTTCAGCCCAGGATTGGCCGCCTTCATGGCAGCCGCCAGCTTGATGTCGCCTTGAAAGCCTGGCGTGCTGGTAAACAGAACTAGGAATTCGTAATCCCTTCCAATTTGGATAGTCTCTTGCGCCGTCACCTTGTGCGGCGAAGCGTCGAGCAGACGGGAGCCTTCCAGCATGCCTGCCGGGTAAGCCAGCCAGACCGGGTACCAATAGGACTCGATCTCGCGCGTGGCCGGCCAGCGCGAACTGGCGCCGCCGTCATAGTTCTCAAATGAAGGGGGATTCAAAAACAGAGTTTTCAAAGGCATAGGATTAACTATCGTATCATTTGTCCCGTACCGGCGGAACTTCTTACCTAGCTTTCGGTTAGATACATTTCACCGCCAGCGGGATACATTTTATGGTTGGCAGCGAACGGTTGATTATCTAGGCGGAATGGCCCATTTTTCCAGTTCGCCGGTAAGCCGGAGCAGCTGCAGTTCGGCCCGGCTGAGCGCAAGCTGAGCGTCAAAATAGGCGGCATGCTTATCTTCGGCATCGAGGCGGGCATTTTGCTGATCGCGAGTGTTGGCGTTGCCGGTCTCGATTCGGGCCTTCACCGCCTCCAGGTCTCCTTGAGCTACTTCCCATTCCAATTTGGCCACGTCGCGCGCTGCTGCCAACTGTCGCAAAGACCTCTGGAGCTTCAAGGCATCTTCGCTGACCTGGTTCTTTGTGATCTCTACCTGCTTCTTCGCGATCATGGCACTGGCATCAGCTTGCTCCGCCTTGGCTTTCTGCACCGAATTGAAGATGGGGAACCTGATATTCAGGCCACCGCTGAAATTGTTGGCAGTGTAGTTACGATAGTAGAGATCGTAGTTATTGTATTTGGCCAGATAAGCGTATTGCGATGCCAAATCGATGATGGGCATCTTCAGCGCCTTGTGTTCGCCGGTAGCTCGCGCCTGCGCAGCGGCCACTTTCTGTTCGGCCTGCTTCACGGCGAGACTGTTCTCCACAGCGCGAGCCGGCAGATCGTCATCCTGCGAAATCGCGGGCAGATCAGGCATCGATGCAGGTTCGACCGCGATTGATTCGGCGGGTAATCCCACCAGTTTGGATAGATGCTCGCGCAGCACGTCGGCTTGTCCCTGCGCCTCGGCAGTTCGCAATCGAATGCGGGCCGCTACCAACTGACTCTTGGTGAGGTCAAGCTTGCTGTCCACACCCTGCTGCAGGCGCTGTTCGGTCACAAATTGTGCGTTGTCGGCCGCGCTTTGAGCTTCGCCTAACGCCTTCAGCTTGCCGCTGAGCTGATCGAGTTGTGCGTAGGTCAGCGCGGTATCCAGAATGACGGAGTCGCGCTTGTCTTGCACGTCCAGGGAAGACGCATGCCAGTCGATCTTCGCAGCTTTGAGAAATTGCCGTAGCGAGAGGTTGAATAACGACTGGGAGGAATTGAAGTTCACCACCGAGGGCGCCGAGCCTTCCAGGGTGAGCGGAAATCCATAAGAATAACCCAGGCCGGAACCTATAGTGAGCTGCGGAATGTAGTTTGCCCGGACCTCCTCGTAGGCCTCGCGCGCCCGCCATTGGTTGACGGTAGCGATGCCCATGACACCGCTGTGCTGCAGCGCCAAGTCCACCGCTCTACGGAAAGAAATCGGTTCTGCCCCTGCAGTATCGGCTGCAACGCCAGGAGCACAAGAAAGGACAAGCGCGCAGGCGAGAGCGGCTACCCTCGCAGCACAGCCAACCCGGGTCATTCTGTAACAGCGGGGCCTTCGCGGCATCCTTGCTTACCTGGTGAAACCATTGAAGACGGCTACCGTAGCCGGTCAAGAGCCTTTCGCGCGCGGTCGAAACCAGAGGCCAGAGCAAGTGACGCCTCATATTCCGACGTGGCGTCCGCACTACGGCCCATCTTCTCGTCGATCTGACCTAGCAGGTAATGGGCGTGAAACGCCGGTGCATCCTCCACCAGTCCGCCAGAATCGAGGTACTGCTGCAAATATTGCACCGCGTCCGGAAAGTCACGACCGCTGCGATACAGTTCGTTGGCGGCGTCAAAATAGTTTTCGGCGCTCCGGCTCGGCTGTGCCATGGCCGTCAGCACCGCCTTCTGCGCATCATCGAGGCGTCCACGGAGACGGTAATAATCGGCCAGTTGCAGCCAATAAGTCGCAGGATTGCGGGCCTCCTTGATAGCGCTGCGGAACTGGTTCTCAGCCTCATCGTATCGTTTTGCCCTGGCGGCAACCTGCGCCAGGATCGAATGCGCCTCAGCCGCGTCGTATTTGCTGACCTGCGCCGCTTGATCACGGGCCTTATCCAGTCCCCCTCCCATCATGGCCGGAGCTTGCACGTAGTACTTGGAAAGATCGCTGCGAGCTGGTACGTTCGCGGGATCCAGTTGCACGGTGCGCTCAAACTCATTCTTGGCCTTGCGTGCCAGTCCGGCCGCGGCCACTGGACTCGAATCTCCCGCCTTCCTGCCATACGCTCGTGCCAGCCAAAGATGATAACCCGCATCCTGGGGCCGCTCGGCGATAGCACGCTCTCCCCACCTTACGGCATCGTCCCAGCGCTCCATGGCGTAGTAGGCGCGACACAGCAGGTTGAACGATTCCGCATCGCTGCGGTTGGACAACGCGCTGATCGCTTCATTCATGCGGCCAAGCGATAGTAACTGCACGGGCGCAGGATCGGCGACGCCGATCGTGGTGACCGCCAGCAGCAGAGACAGAACGGTGAACCTGGGATACCAGAGCTTCATGGATTAGCGATTTTCACCGGCATCCCTTCGCGCAGGGACTGCATGTTGATGGCGCCCAAGGCCAGCACTGCATGGTCGGGCAGGCCGCTGGTGACCTCGATCCGCGTGAGGTTTTCGATGGAGGTTTTCACGTCGCGCCGCTGCAACTCTCCGTTGGTCACCTGGAATACGAATTGGCCATTGGCGTCCTGATGCACGGCTTCGCGAGGCACGGTTAGCGCGTCTTGCTGCCGCACGATGACGACGGCGACGCTGATATTGGTGTTAGGCAACAGCTTGAGATCGCTGTTCTCGACCACACAGGTCGCTTCGCCGACCATTCGCGTCCCGCGCTGCACCACCGTTGTAGGCAGGGTTTCCAGCGTGCCTTGCCACACCCGCCCCGGGATGGCGTCCCACGTGACTTCCACCAATTGGCCCTTTCGCAGCTTGCCGATCTCCGGCTCGTCAATGAACGCGCGTACTCGTACCTGGTGCAGGTCCGCTACCTGCACCAGCAGATCTCCGGGGTTAACAAATGCACCTTGCCGCACCGGCAGGGAATAGACCATCCCTGCGCGCGGAGCCACGATGTTTGAATTTCTCAGCAGCTCCTGGGCTGCGGCAAGCGAGGCGCGAGCTTCAGCCTGCTGGGACTCGACGTGGCCAACCTCCTGTTTCGAGTAACGGCCGTCCAGTTTCTGTTGCAGCATTTGCACATTGGCTTCGGCAATTTGAAACCGGCTCTGCGCGGCATCGACTTCGGCTTGCGACGCCGCCCCACTCCGCAACAAGCGCTGCATCGCTTGCAGATTCCGTTGCGCGGCCTCCCGATCGGCCTGGGCTTTTACCAGCGCATTGCGCGTGGTCAGCAATTCGTCCTTGGTGCCCCCGTTTTCCACCGCGTTGATATCGGCTTCCGCGCCCTTCAGTTGCGCCTCGGCTCGAGCTGCCTGCGACCGCGCGTTGGCATCTTCCAGTTGTACAAGTAATTGCCCGGGCTTTACCCAGGAACCCTGCTGCACATAAATCTTTTTCACCGTAGTGGCCATGGGAGCGTAAGCCTCGAAGTTATTCAGGGCCTCGATCTTGCCGTTGGTGGCGATGCTTTCGGTGATGGTCTCGCGATCGGCGCGACCGATCCGAACAGCCACTTGAGAACGGTGCAGAGACACGAAAGCCGCGAGCACCACCACCGCTACAGTCAGGCCAATAACGATGCCCCACCGTCTTCCGTTTACGCGGTCATGGCCGTTCTCAGTTGCTGCTGCCATTTTTGCTCGAATCTATAAGTATAACGTAGGGCATAACTTCCACCTCAGCCAGCGCTAAGGCGGACCCGCTGAACATCGTCCCCTCCAGCCCGGGAAGGTCCCTGCTGCCCCTTTCTATCTGATGTTCGAGCTGGCCCGAAGACGCAGCCAGCACATCATGACTAGGGCCTTGACTTGCCATTTCTCATCTCGATACGGCCGCGCGCATCGCTACAATAGACACATGGCAAAAAGCGCACGCTATACGCCCGAGCACGCTGCGGCCGGTCTGTCCGCTAGACTTCCGGAAATTGAAACGTGGCCGAACCAATTTCCCGGCTACGAAATTGTGATTGACATACCCGAGTTCACCTCCGTATGTCCCAAGACCGGTCTGCCTGACTTCGGTACGCTGTGGATTCGGTACATGCCCGACCAGGCCTGCCTGGAACTGAAGTCGTTGAAGGAATACCTGATCGGCTATCGCAATCTTGGCATCTTCCAGGAAAACGTCGTGAACCGCGTTCTCGAAGACGTAGTGCGCGCCAGCCAGCCGAAATGGGCTGAAGTTAAAGGCGAGTTTCGCCCGCGCGGGGGTATCGGCACCGTGGTGATTGCGCGCTTTCCGAGACCGAAGAACTAGTGCCGCGGTTTTAGTACGTGCCCTCCCGTCGGGTCCCGAAGTACTTGCGTATTCCGAACGCGTTGTAGCGGCCCCAGGGGCCATTGGGACCCAGCCACGCCGGCCCCAACGGTTGATCGCGCGCTCCGAAGCGCTGCATCAGCGGATGACCGGTCACGCGAAATTCAAATCGCTTAGGGAGGTCGATTCCAACGCCCCAGGAGTACTCCATACCAATTCCGCTCCACGACCAGGTGTACAGGGTTTGCGGAATATTCTTGCCGAACAGGAACGTGGGGTCGTAAAAGAAATTGACCCGGCGCAGCAACGTGCGACCGAAGGGACGCAACTCTACCGCCCCCGAGATCATGTAGCGCCCAAAGGCGCTGCACTGCGCGTTCACGCCGCCATACTGGCCAGCATTCGCCGCGCACAGGTTGGGATCGGCCTCATTGTGTGGGGGAGTGATGTCGAATTGCGCCCATCCCCAATACCAATCTTTGGGAAAGAACATGCGGTCTGAATTAGCCGCGGGTTTGGTACTGGCCGTGGGCTGCGCATCGGCCACGGCGTTGGCGTTGGTTGCCGGCTTGGTATCTTGGGCCAGCAGGGTGACCTGCAACATCAGACAAACCAGGAACAGCAGCAAGCGTTTCATACACTCTCCGCGACGATAAATTGGTATGACTGAGAAGGGGTGGACAAGTGCCCTGCCTCGCCGCCCCGCCCCGGTGGGCGCAAGCGAGAGGAGATGGCGCGGCTCGGAAACACCGCGCGCGTTTACTTGCCGATTCTTCTCTCCGAGAGAGTATCTCGGTATCGTCAACATGGGAAGGATTTTTGCAGCGGCTAGACAGGCTGCTGAAAAAATACGTCTCAGCGGTTTGAAGGGGCGCACCTTTAGGTGTGATGTTTCAATAGGTTGTTGTCCATTCGGCCAAGAACTGGGAAGCTGATGTTGCGAAGCAACAGCTACCGAGGAGACCGAATGGACTATCACCATCATGCTCGACTTACGATTTATCGTCGAGAGGAACTTGCCGAAGCCGTGATCCAAGGCCGACTGAGCTTGCAGGAGGCCGCGGCCGAGTTCAAGCTCAGCCGGCAGAGCGCGGCCAACTGGGTGCATCGCTTCCGCACCGAGAAACAACCCGGCTTGCGCGATCGCAGCTCGCGCCCGCATCGATCTCCCCGCTCCACTTCCCCAGAATTGACCGATCGCGTGCAGCAGCTGCGACGCGAGCGTTGGACAGGAGTTCGCATTGCCCAGTCCACCGGCCTGAGCCGGGCCACCGTGAGCCGCATCCTTACCCGGCTCAAGTTGAACAAGATCAGAATGCTGGAGCCCGCCGTGCCCATCGTCCGCTACGAACTTCCCGCTCCCGGCGACCTGCTGCACATCGACATTAAGAAGCTGGCTCGTATCCACAAGCCCGGACATCGCATCACCGGCAATCCCCAGGATGAAACCCGCGGCGCCGGCTGGGAGTTTCTTTATGTCGCCATCGACGACCACTCCCGCATCGCCTTCACCGCCCTGCTGCCCGATGAAAAAGCAACTTCGGCCAGCAGCTTCCTTCGCCAGGCCGTGGCCTACTTCGCCCACCTCGGCATCCAGGTCCGGCGCGTCATGACCGACCACGGTCCTTGCTTCTGCTCCACCCTCTTTGCACAGGCCTGTGGCGATCTGCAACTCCGACACACCCGCACTCGCATTTACACTCCGCGCACCCATGGCAAGGCCGAACGCTTCATCCAAACCGCCATTCGCGAGTGGGCCTACGCCCGTCTCTACCAGAACTCCGCCGAACGGCTTCGCCATCTGGCTCCTTGGATCCACCAGTACAACTGGCATCGACCGCACACTGCTCTCAACCAAAAACCACCCATCAGCCGATCCGGACTCCATGTCAACAACCTCTTGACACACCACCTTTAGGGCCTGCCCTGAGCCTGTCAAAGGGTGCGCCCTAAGCCCCCTTTTTGTCATCACGAACGGGCGAACAGGGCCCCCACCGCGCGCCGTTTTTGCGCCTGTTGGGGTAAAGTTCAGCCCGCAAGGGATCTGCTTTTCCGTGTTTTTCGGCAGCCACTAGAGCCGCGTCTCCCTCTTCGCGTAGTCAGCAACCCAAGGGACCTCGGGGCTGAATTGTGAAAGCGAAAAGCGAAAAGCGAACTGCGAAAAGCGAATCGCCTCCCCTCGTGTTATCCTCCGCCCACCCATGTCTGCCAAGACCAATGCCTGGGTCGCGCTGCTGCTGCTGACGGCGCTCAACTTTCTCAACTACATTGACCGCAACGTGCTGTTCGCGGTGCAGCCGTTGATCCAGAAGGAATTCGCCCTCAGCGACGAGCAGGTCGGCTTTTTGACCTCCGCCTTTTTCGTCTGCTACATGATCGCCGCGCCGCTCATCGTTCCCCTGGCCGATCGCTTTCCGCGCCGCTGGATCATGGCGGCAGGCGCCTTGGTCTGGAGCCTGGCGACGCTGTTGAGCGCGGTCACGCACAATTACGACGAACTCTTGCTCCGCCACGTCATCGTCGGTATCGGAGAGGCAACCTTCGTTGCCATTTCGCCGGCTTTCCTCTCTGACCTTTTTCCGGAGACCATGCGCGGACGGGTGATGGGCCTTTTCTATCTCGCAACGCCGGTGGGCAGTGCGCTGGGCTACCTCGTCGGCGGCTACCTGGGGAGCCGCTACGGCTGGCGGGCCCCGTTCCTGATTTCGGCGCTGCCCGGCTTGCTGCTGGCGTTTGGCGTTTTGGCACTGCGCGAACCTGTGCGCGGCGCCAGCGATCACATGGCCGACAGCTTCGAGCGCGGTTCCGTGCGCGGACTGTTTCGCAACCGGGCTTTCTGGACCATCAGCCTGGGAGCGGCCATGATGACCTTCGCTATCGGTGGTCTGCAAGTGTGGATGCCTACATTCCTCTACCGCATCCGGCATGTGCCGCTGGCGCACGCCAATATTTCCTTCGGCGGCATGACTGTAATCGCAGGAACGGTGGCCACGTTGCTGGGGGGATGGCTGGGCGATCGCCTGCTGCGGCGCACCCCGGCGGCTTACCAACTCATCTCCGCCATCGGGATGACGCTTTCCATTCCGGCCATCATCGCGGCCATCTATTTGACCGGGCCGGCGATGTATCCGGCAATTTTCCTTGGCGAATTTTGCCTTCTGCTCAATACCGCGCCGCTCAATGCGGCCCTGGTGAACTCGGTGAGCGCGCGCATTCGCGCCACCGCCCTCGCAGTGAACATCTTTACCATCCACCTGCTGGGCGACGCATTTTCACCCACGCTGATTGGCTACATCTCGGACAAGAGCAATCTTCAGATGGGACTCATGGCAATGATTGGTGCGGTTGCGCTTTCGGCGGCGGTGCTGTTTTACGGGATGCGCTTCGCACCCAAGCTGGAAAGCGCAACTAGCAATTAGCAACCAGCAATTAGCACACGAAGAGCGAAAAGGGAAATCGCGTGCACCAACAAACGCCCTCCCGCGAGACGCGAAAGGGCGTTAGGGTTTTGCAAGGTTACGCTGCCGACAGCCGAAGCCGGTTACTTGCCGAACGCCGTGATGGCGCCAGCTTCGTCGTCCTTCACGTCAAAGACGGTGTAGAGCTTGGTGATCTGCAGCAGATCGTGCACCTTTTTGGTTAGATGCAGCAGCTTCAACTCACCGCCCTGGTTGCGGACCGAGGTGAAGGCGCTAACCAGCTCGCCAATGCCCGAGCTGTCGATGTAGCTGACATCGCCCAGGTTGAGCAGAATCTTCTTCTGTCCTTTGCCCAGCAGGTCCTTGACGGTATCGCGCAACACCACACTGCCTTCGCCCAGAGTGATTCGCCCGCTCAAGTCGACAATGGTGACGCCATCTACTTGCCGGGTGCTTGCTTTCATGCTCACGTGGAAGCCTCCTGAGGGTCCAGATCGTTGTTCTGGAGCCGCTTGATCAAAGTAATTTCAGTGCCGGGGTCAACTTTACGGATACGGACTTCATCCATGAAAGCCCGCATTAAGAATATCCCACGGCCGGATTGTTTCATAAGGTTTTCCGGGGCCAGTGGGTCCGGCACCTCGGCCGGATCCAGTCCTTTACCCTGGTCGGTAATGGTGATGATCAACTCCCGTCCGTTTTGCTCGAAGGTCAACTTTACGCTCTTGGCCGGGTCGTAGGCGTTACCGTGCAACACAGCATTGATCATCGCCTCGCGGACCGCCATCGAAATTCCGCCCCGCGTGTCCTCGTCGACACCCGCCCGCGACGAGAACTGCTCGGCCATCGCTTCGGCCTGGTTGACGCTTTCCAGCGTGGATTCCATCCTGTATGAAACGCGTTGTGGCGCGGTCATCAATTGGCTCGTTCCGGCCTGTTCAGTGCGGGTTCAACGCCCAAAGGAACAGAATCTCCAGGATGGAGCAGTTTGCCCTTTCGGGCGTTCCTTGTCAACGCAAGTGTTCTATGGGCGCCAGTGTGGCCCGCCGACGTCACTCCGTAAGAGGATGTTTCCCGAAACAGAACCGGCGGCCAAAGCGGATGGCGTTGAGGTAAGCCCGGCTCTTTATCGAGAGGTTGCCGAACCGGCCAAGGGAAGAATAAAATTAGAACGAACGTTCGAACCGGACCGCTTCCCGGGGTCCCTGCTTCCCAATGGACGATCGTCACATGTCCTCTGTCTCCACAACCCGGGCCCTGGAACATCCTTCCGCGGCCGATACCCGCTTCGATCGCCGCCTGGGCGAGATTCTCGACTACGCCACCGAGATCTTTGCCGAAAAAGGCTACGAGGGGGCTTCTATGCGCGACTTGTCGCGCTTGAGCGGCATCTCGCTGGCTGGCTTGTATTATTATTTCGAATCCAAAGAGAAGCTGCTCTATTTCATCCAGCAGCACACCTTCAACACCATTGTCGAGCGATTGCGCGAGCGCCTGCAGGAGAGCCACGATCCCGAGACCCGCATCCGCATCTTCGTTCACAATCACATTAGCTATTCCGTCGCCAAACCAAAAGCGATGAAGGTGCTGTCGCATGAAGCCGACGTTTTGCAGGACCGCTTTGGCGCCGAACTGGCGGCCATCAAGCGTGAGTACTACCGCATCTGCGTCGGGTTAGTGGAGGACCTGGTAAAGGCGGAAGGGCTGAAATTTGTGGGGCGCAATGCCGGCGCGACGGGCGGGATCTCCACGCGTACGGCGGTCATGGGCCTTTTCGGAATGATGAACTGGTTGCACACCTGGTACAAGCCCCGCGTCGATCCCGACGCGGAAACCATCGCCGGGGAGATGAGCGATATTTTCCTGCGGGGAGTGCGAGCGGAGAAGGCTACCGACTGGAAGCCGCGTCGCGAGCCGAGCCTCAGCCGTAGGCCGGAACTGGACGGCCGTCCCAGGGCAAGAGGCGGCAAGCACAAACCCGCTCCCCCGCTGGCGGGGGGCCGAATTCGTTCATGATCGCATGGCGGCAATACCGGGTTAGGAGGTTTGTCGATGGCTACGCCGAGATCACGGAGAAAGTCGATAGAAACCAAGAACTCCGTGCCCTCCGTGTCTCCGTGGTGAATGATTTTCGGCGGAGTGTAATAAGCGAAAGAAATCGAGGGATCTGCGTTTGTTGGAGGAGGTGCATCCATGACCACGGCCACACAAATCGGTTTTAACCGTATCACGGTCGAGTTGCAGCCACCGGCAGCGCGCATCGTCCTGAACAATCCGCCGCTGAACGTCATCGACATCCCGATGATGGATGAGCTACGGGCGGCGCTGGAGCAGATCGAGGCGCGAGCGGAAATCAGCACGATCGTCTTAGCGGGTTCGGAGCGCGCATTCTCTGTCGGCGTGGACGTCGCGGCGCACACGCCCGACAAGGTGCGCGACATGCTTACCGCATTTCACGGCGTGATTCGCTCGGTGGTGGGGAGCAGGAAGCTGACCCTTGCCAGCGTTCGCCGGCACTGCCTGGGCGGTGGCGCGGAGCTGGCGATGATGTGCGATGTGGTTTACGCCTCGCCGGATTCGGTTTGGGGATTTCCCGAGATCAAGCTGGCGTGCTATCCGCCGGTCGCGGCTGCGGCCTTGTCCGCCATTGTGGGACAAAAGCTGGCGGCGGAACTGGTCCTTACCGGGCGGACTCTGAGTGGCCAGGAGGCGCTGGAGGCGGGATTGGTGAACGGACTCGCCGAAGATCCCGAAACCCTCGTCACGGAATGCGTGCAGCGGGTGTCGCAATTGAGTTCGGCGGCCATCGCCCTGGCCAAGAAGGCGTTTTATGCCTGGGACGCGATCCACTTCGATAAAGGTCTGGCGCGCGCCGAGCAGATTTATTTCGATGAGCTGATGAAAACAGCGGACGCGCAGGAAGGCATCGCAGCATTCATCGAGAAACGACGGCCAAAGTGGGTGGGGAAGTGAGCGCTGCAATGGATTACGAAATCGCACCGGAAGAGCTGAAAGCCCGGCAAGAGGCGGGCGGAGATTTCGTGCTGCTCGACGTCCGCGAGCCTTGGGAGTTCGAGGTTGCAAAGATTGCGGACAGCAAATTGATTCCGATGGGCGACATTCCCGCGCGCTTTAATCAGGAACTCGACCCCGAAGCACACATTGTGGTGGTTTGCCATCATGGCGTGCGCTCGATGAACGTGACCGCATGGCTGCGACAGCAAGGTTTCGAAAAAACGCAATCGTTGCGGGGAGGGATCGACCGCTGGGCAAAGCAGATCGATCCAACGGTGCCGGTGTACTGAGCCAGCATTCAGCACTCAGCCGTCAGCATTCAATGATAGCGGTTGGCTGGATGATTAGTCCCGAGGGAAAGGTGTCGCATTGGCTGAATGCTGAATGCTGAGTGCTGAGTGCTGAGGTTTTAGGTTTTGCTATGAAAAAAGAACTCATCGAACTGCGCATCAACGGACGCACATACGAGCTGGCGGTCGAGCCGAATGAGCTGCTGCTCGACCTGCTGCGCCAGGACCTGGGCCTCACCGGTTCCAAGCGCGCCTGTGACGATTCCTCGTGCGGCTCGTGCACGGTGCAAGTGGATGGCGTGCCCATGCTTTCGTGCACCCTGCTGGCGGCCAGTTGCGAGGGCCAGGAGATTACGACGGTTGAAGGCCTTGCCGATCACGCCGGTTTGGCTGCGTTGCAGAAGGCTTATGGCGATTTTGGCGGCGCGCAATGCGGCTTCTGTACGCCTGGATTCATGATGACGGTGAGATGGCTGCTGGCCAACAATCCCGACCCAACCGAGGACGAGATTCGCGAGGCGCTTAGCAGTAATCTTTGCCGCTGCACCGGCTATTCGCAGATGTATCAGGCAATACGGGCGGTGATTCAGGCGGAACAGACCGGCAAGAAAGAAGAGTTGGTCGAAGCGAAATAGAAACTATAAAGTCCTCGGGTCCGGGAAAGCTCGTTTTGGCTGAATGCTGAATGCTGAATGCTAATTGCTGAACTTATGAATGATTTTTCTGTAATCGGCAAATCGATCGCCATGGTGGATGCCGCCGGCAAGACCACCGGCGCGGGCAAGTACACCGACGACCTCAGCCTTCCCGGAATGCTGGTCGGCAAGATCCTCCACTCGCCGTATCCGCACGCTCGAATCAAGCATATTGATACTTCGCGGGCCAAGGCCCTGGATGGAGTCGTCGCCGTAATTACAGGTGCGGACGCGCCGAATCCCTACGGCATTCTTCCTGTCGGTCACGATGAGACCGCGCTGGCGGTGGAGAAGGTCCGCTACGTGGGCGATCACGTTGCCTGTGTTGCGGCCATCAGCGAAGAGATTGCGGAGAATGCGATCGAGTTGATCGACGTGGAATACGAGCCATTGCCCGCGTACTTCGATCCCGAAGATTCGATGAAAGCGGAGAGCGATCTCATTCACGAGAACCGCCCGCACAATCTCGAGAAGGACTATCACCACGTTTTCGGCGACCTGGACAAAGGATTTGCCGAGGCCGACTACATCGCCGAGGGCCGCTACATCGCCAACGAAGTGACGCACGCTGCGATGGAACCGCACAGCACGCTGGCAAACTTCGAACTCGATCCTCACACCGGCAAGCTGGGACGGCTCACGGTGTGGTCGTCCACGCAGGTCCCGTATTACCTGCAGCACAAGCTTTCGCTGGTGCTGGAGATGCCGATGTCGCAGATCCGCGTGATCAAACCCTTGGTGGGCGGCGGATTTGGCGGCAAGAGTGAAATCATTCCGCTGGAGATTATAGCGGCGGTTGCGGCGCGCGCGGCCAGAGCGCCGGTGAAGATCACCTACACGCGCGAGGAAGTTTTCTGGGCGCATCGCGGACGCCCGCGCACCATCATCGATCTGAAGACCGGCGTGAAGAATGATGGCCGCATGACGGCGGTGGCCTGCACGGTCATTCAGGATGGTGGCGCCTACTGCTCGTACGGCGTGGTGACCATCCTCTATTCCGGTGCGCTGCTGGGCGCGCTATACGACATTCCCAACATTCGCTACGACGGCTATCGCGTGCTGACCAACAAGCCCGCTTGCGGCGCCATGCGCGGCCACGGCACCGTGAATGTGCGCTTCGCATTCGAGTCGCAGATGGACGAGATCGCCGCGAAGCTCAATCTCGACCCGGCAGAGATGCGGCGGGTGAATCTGCTGAAGCCGCCGACGGTAACGGTGAACGGCCTTCGCGTGCTGAGCTATGGACTGCCGGAGTGCATCGATCAGGTGGTTACGCGATCGGGTTGGAAGCAGCGCAAAGGCAAACTGCCCAAGGGTCGCGGTCTTGGCGTGGCGTGCAGCCACTATGTCAGCGGCGCGGCCAACAGCATCATTCGCTCCGACATGCCGCATTCGACGGTAAACATCAAGATCGACCGCGACGGTGGAGTAGTGGTTTATACCGGCGCTTCGGAGATCGGGCAAGGCTCCGACACCATGACCGCGCAAGTCGTGGCCGAGGTACTGGGGTGCGAACTCTCGCGGGTGAAAATCATCGCCGCCGATACCGACCTGACCCCGATTGATCTCGGTTCTTACTCAAGCCGCGTGACCTTTATGGCCGGAAATGCCGCTGTGCGCGCCGCCGAAGAGGTGAAGAAGAACATCGTAAGCGCCGCCGCCAAGCGCATGAATTGCGCTCCCGAGGAGGTAATCATGCGCGACGGCCGCGTTTGGAAGGCTAGTGCCACGTTGTCAGACAGCCATCCCACATTGTCAGACAACATCGAAGAAAAAGAGGCGGCGCGCGGACATGTGGATGGCCAGATCCTGCGGGGATCGGTTTTGCAGACGCGCAAAGAAGAAGGCCCCAAGGACCGTATGAGCTTCGAGGAGGCCATCGTGGCGGCGATTGACTTTCACGGGGCGCTGACCGGCACTGGCTCCTACGCGCCTCCGGTCGCGGCGCGCGGCGGCAAGCACAAAGGCGGCGGCGTAGGTCCGTCTCCGGCGTATTCGTATTCCGCGCAGGTTGCGGAGGTCAGCGTGGATGAGGAAACCGGGGAAGTGACGGTGCACAAGGTATGGGCCGCCCACGACTGCGGACGGGCGCTGAATCCGGTGGCCGTCGAAGGCCAGGTGGTCGGGTCAGTTTGGATGGGGCTTGGCCAGGCGCTAGAGGAAGAGATGGTTTGGAAAGACGGACTGCTGATGAATCCCGGACTGCTGGAATACCGCAGTCCGTCGTCGGCGGAGTCGCCTGAGATTGAATGCATCATCGTCGAGAGTATCGACCCCGAAGGACCATTTGGCGCGAAGGAGGCGGGTGAAGGTTCGCTGGCAGCGACGATCCCGGCAATCGCGAATGCGATCTACGACGCTGTGGGAGTTCGGCTGCGCGAGGTGCCGTTCACCCCAGAGCGCGTGCTGGCAGCCCTGCGCACGAAGAAGGGAATGAAGCGAATCGAAATGACCGAGTCGGTTGACCCGACGGCTCCCCATAAGCTTCGCGAACATGGCGGCTCGCTGTGGTTCCGCGGCAAGGGCCCAATGCGGCATCCGCTCGATGCGGCGCGACAGGGGACGAATGCCGGATCGCCCACGGGCGGTGCAGAGTGAGCCTGCCCAGCTTTCAACTGCTGCACCCTAAGACCTTGGATGAAGCCACAGCGCTGATAGCGAAGTACGACGGCCAGGTCAAAGTGGTTGCTGGCGGCACCGACTTGCTGCCTTCGATGAAGCAGAAACTGTTCACGCCGCCCTACGTTCTCGACTTGCACGGCGTCAGCGAACTGCGTGGAATTCGCACACATGCAGGCGAGGGAATCGAGATTGGTGCGCTGACGACCCTTGCGGCCATCGAACATTCACCGCTGATTCGCAAAGATTTTCCCGTCCTGTACGAAGCGGTCAAGACGATCGCCTCACCGGTGTTGCGCAACATGGGAACGATTGGCGGCAATCTTTGCCTCGATACCCGTTGCTTGTGGTACAACCAGTCGCTCCTTTGGCGTAAGAGTTGCGGCTTCTGCCTCAAGAAGGATGGCGATCTTTGTCACGTGGCACCCGGTGGAAAGTTCTGCTGGGCGGCCTTTTCGGGCGACACACCGCCGGCGCTGCTGTGCTTGGGAGCGGAAATCGAAATTACCGGGCCGGCTGGCACGCGGCGTACCCCATTGTCAGAGTTCTACCTGAACGATGGCATTGCGCGCCTGAATCTTGCGCCAAGTGAGATCGTCACCCGCGTGTACGTGCCGGAATCGTCGGCGGGATGGCGCGGCAGCTATCAGAAGCTCCGCGTCCGTGGCAGCATCGACTACCCTTTGGCAGGCGTTGCGGTGGCGCTCAAAATGCGCGCAGGCCGAGTAGAAGATGCCCGCGTTGCCATTACCGCGGTCAATCCCGCGCCATTCCTTGTGAACGACGCGGATGCGTATCTGGTTGGAGCGGTCCCGACTGATGAGATTGCAGAGCGCATTGGCGACTTGGCGGCCAGCACGGCCAAGCCGCTGACCACTTCAGCGCTGACGCCAGAGTATCGGCGCGAGATGGTGCGGGTTTTTGCCAAGCGAGCGGTACTGAGAGCTGCTGCGAACTGACCTTGATGAAAAACCTGACACTGACAACTGACTACTGACTGATGCTAATCACCGATTGCCACATCCACATTCAGCCCATGGAGTTGTTCAAGCCTGAGGCCCTGGCGCTGATGAAGAAGTCCCGCAAGGATTTCGATCAGGTGGCGGAATACTGCGGTTCTCCCAAGGCATTCCTCAAGTATCTCGACAGAATCGGAATCGATCGGGCGGTGCTCATCAACTACGTTGCGCCGGAGGTGATCGGTTTTACGCCAGCGGTCAACGAGTTCATCGCCAACTACGTGAAGGAAGACCCGAAGCGGCTGATTCCTTGCGGCAGCGTACACCCGCGGCACACGCAGAATGTTCTAGCCGACATGGAGCATATCGTGCGGCTGGGCATCAAGCTCATCAAAATCCATCCGCCGCATCAGTTGCTCTATCCCAACGATTACATGAACGGCGTCAAAGAGCTGGAGGTCATTTATCGCGTGGCCGAGGCGAACGGTATCCCCATCATGGTACACACCGGCACTTCGATTTTTCCCGGAGCGCGCAACAAGTACGGCGATCCGATGTACGTGGACGACGTGGCGGTCGATTTTCCCCGGCTGAAGATTCTATTGGCGCACGGCGGGCGTCCGCTGTGGATGGACACCGCCTTCTTTCTGGTGCGGAGACACCGCAACGTCTATCTGGACATCAGCGGCATTCCACCCAAAACGCTGCTGCAATATTTTTCGCGGCTGGAAGAGATCGCGCATAAGACGCTGTTCGGCACTGACTGGCCGGGGCCCGGTGTTCCCGAGATCGAGAAGAACCTGGCCGAGTTTCGCGCGGTCGCGCTGAGCGAAGGCGCGAAAGAACAGATCCTGAGCAAGACAGCGCTCGAGATCTGGCCGGGGTAAGGCGGTGGTTAGTGGCTAATAAGAACCGGTCTTCGAGATGTGGTCAGTGCCGGGATCTTCAACACCGGCCACGGCCTTGATGGCTGCCCAGAGTTCGTCATATCCCACCCGCGACTTGGCAGAAAACGGAATGACCTGCGAGGGAAGGACCCGTAGCTGGTCGCAGAGTTTAGGCAGCGAGGCGCGCAGTTGACTGTTTGAAATACGGTCGGCCTTGGTTGCTACCACGATGAATTGGCGATCCATGTGACGCAACCAGTCCATCAGCTGCAAATCAAGCGCCTGTGGAGGAATGGTGACGTCCACCAGCGACAGACACAGCACCAGCGACTCGCGCTCCTCCAGGTATGGATTGATGAACTGCGCCCACTGTGCGGTGATTTCTTTAGGCGCGTGTGCGTAACCGTAACCGGGCAGGTCGGCAAAGACGAAGTCGGGACTGGGCTTGCCGGGGCGGCGCACCTGAAAGAAGTTGATGGTCTGGGTGCGGCCGGGCGTGTTGCTGGTTTTGGCGATTTTGCTGCCGACCAGCGAGTTGATCAAGCTCGACTTGCCTACATTGGAGCGGCCAAGAAACGCGATCTCGGGCGCACCCGCCGGCGGGAACTGCAGCGGGGCAGCGGCGGAGGTCACAAAGCGGGTCAATACCTTCATGCAAGCAATACCGCCATCCTGGACGCAGGGCGCGCGAAGCGAGAAAGGAACAGGCCCCCCCGCCCTCGGCGGGCTTGTTCACTTCGAAGTGTTGGCCAGCCGTGCGCTTACTGGTGTGCCGGCGCTGGCTCCGTATTCGGCGGCAGCGCCGCGATTCCCGGAGAGTCATCGTCAGGCACTTCCGGCAGCGGACGCTCCAGCGCATACGCCAGCACATCATCCATGGTATTGACGAAGCGCAGCTTCATTACGTTGCGCAAGTTTTCCGGCACGTCGGCCAGGTCCTTCTCATTATCGGCCGGAAGCAGGACTTCCATGATTCCGGCGCGGTGGGCCGCCAGCAGCTTCTCTTTCAGCCCGCCGATGGGCAGTACCTTGCCGCGCAGCGTGATCTCGCCAGTCATGGCGATGTCGCGCCGAACCGGAATGTGGCTGAGGGCGCTGGCGATCGCGGTCGCCATGGTAATGCCGGCGGAGGGGCCATCCTTCGGAATGGCGCCCTCGGGCACATGCACGTGAATATCGAGATTGCGATAGAAGTCGCGCGGAAGTCCCAAGCGATGCGCGCGTGAGCGCACATACGACATGGCCGCCTGTGCCGACTCCTGCATTACGTCACCGAGCTTACCGGTGAGCGTGAGCTTGCCTTTACCGTCCACGGTGGCGACCTCCGTGGTGAGAATCGAGCCGCCGACCTCCGTCCATGCCAGGCCGGTGACCAGGCCGACTTCGCTGCGCTCGTGTCTCTCGCTGTCGCGGAACTTCATCACGCCCAGGTATTCCCCTACGTTTTCCCCGGTGAGTTCCACCGTGTACTTGTCGCCTTCCTTAACCACCTTGCGCGCGACCTTGCGGCAAATGTTGCCGATTTCGCGCTCCAGATTGCGGACTCCGGCTTCGCGTGTGTAATTGCGAATGATGGCGGTGAGCGCTCCGTCGGTGAAGATGATGTTCTGTTCGGTCAATCCCGTCTGCAGGCGCTGCTTGCGCACCAGGTACTGCTTGGCAATCTCGACTTTTTCCGGCTCGGTGTAGCCGTGCAGCCGCAGCACTTCCATGCGGTCCTGCAGCGCCGGAGGAATGGTGTGCAGCACGTTAGCCGTGGCGATGAAGAACACCTGCGACAGGTCGTACTCCACGTCGAGGTAATGATCGACGAACATAAAGTTTTGCTCGGGATCGAGTACTTCGAGCAACGCCGCCGAGGGATCGCCGCGGAAGTCCATCGACATCTTGTCCACTTCATCCAGCATGAATACCGGATTCCTGGTGCCGGCCTTCTTCATCATCTGGATGATCTGGCCCGGCAGCGCGCCGATGTAGGTGCGGCGGTGACCGCGCACTTCGGCTTCATCGCGCACGCCGCCCAGCGACAGGCGGACGAACTTGCGGCCGGTGGCTTTGGCGATGCTCATGCCCAGCGAAGTTTTTCCCACGCCCGGAGGCCCGACGAAACAAAGGATGGAACCCTTCGGATTCTTGACCAGTTGCCGGACCGCGAGAAATTCCAGAATGCGCTCCTTGATTTTCTCCAGACCGTAGTGATCTTCGTTGAGTGTTTTCTCGGCGATATCGATGTTGCGGATTTCTTTAGAGCGCTTCTTCCACGGCACGGCCAGCAGCCAATCGAGGTAGTTGCGCGACACCGTGGACTCGGCCGACATGGGCGGCATGGCTTCCAGCTTCTTGAGCTCCTGCAGAGCCTTTTCGTGGGTGTCGCGCGGCATGCCGGCGGTGTCAATCTTCTTTTTCAGCTCGTCGAACTCGCTCTTCTCGCCGCGGCCCAGTTCTTTCTGGATGGCCTTGATCTTTTCGTTGAGGTAGTACTCTTTCTGGGCGCGCTCCATCTGGCGCTTTACGCGCGACTGGATGGTGCGGTCCATGTTGAGCTTTTCGATCTCGACATCGAGCACGTCCCCGATGCGGTTCAGGCGTTCGGCGGGATCGAAGATTTCCAGCAGCTCCTGCTTCTCTTCGATCGAGAGTTGCAGGTTGGCGGCGATGGTGTCGGTCAGCTTGGCCGGGTCGTCGTTGCGCACGGCGGCGATCATGGTTTCGTAATTCAGCGACTGACAGAGCTTGACGTACTGTTCGAACAGGCCGGTCACCCGCGTCATGCTGGTTTCAATCTGCGGCGTCGGTTCCGCCGAATACTTGGCGGTGCGCACCGTGGCCTCAAAGTAGCCATCGATATCGACCACCTGCAGGATCTTGCCGCGCTCCAAGCCTTCCACCAGGACCTTGATATTGCCGTCAGGAAGCTTCAGACTCTGGACGATGTTGACCAGCGTACCGACCTGGAAAATCTCGTTGGGCTTGGGCTCGTCGATGCTGGCGTCGTGCTGCGTCGCCAGAAAAATCTTTTTGTCGCCCGCCAGCGCCTCTTCCAATGCGCGCACGCTCGACTCCCGGCCGACCACGAACGGCGTCATCATGTAAGGAAAGATGACGACATCGCGGATCGGCATCATGGGGAGTTTCTTGGTTTCGAATTTTTCGCGCTGGGTCACTAAAAACCGCCTTGTCGTTCAGAGGGGCCCGTACCGCTCTGAGAAAGAAGAGATAACTGTTTCGCGCGACATTGCGCGCCGGTCGCCCGTTGCCATCAACTTTAGTCAAGGATAACACGCGAAACAAGCGGACAGAAGCGAACAAAAGCGAACAAAATCCCCGGTCGTCAGTAGCTTTCCTGGCTCTGCCTTGGGCCCGGAGCCACGTTGTGCGGGGATCAAGAATTACAGGAACCAATATGTGTTTGGATGCCTGTCTGGCTGGGCGGATTCATGCTGCTAGAGAGCAAGACAAGGGCGCGACCGCAGCCGCGCCTAATCCACAAAACGCTCTGATTGCTCGTTTTCGCGAGAACTGGTTTAGTACGCCATCGAAAAGCGCGAAATTGCCCACTGGCTGCTGCTTCTAGCCTGCCTTCTCCATGATGGGCAGGTTCACATTGCGCTTCTGAACCATGTCAGCCGTGACCTCGAAGTCCTTGACGCGTTTTTGGCCGGGCAGGTTGTACATCAGGTCCAGCATAAGTTCTTCCAGAATCATGCGCAGCCCGCGAGCGCCCACCTTGCGCAACATGGCTTCCTTGGAGATGCAGCGCAGGGCCTCGTCGGTGAAGCGCAGCTTGACATTCTCGAACTCAAACAGCCGCTGGTACTGCTTCACGATGGCATTCTTCGGCTTGGTAAGGATTTCGACGAGGGCATCTTCGTCGAGGTCGCTCAATATGCCAACCACCGGCAGGCGGCCGACGAACTCGGGAATCAGGCCGAACTTGATCAGGTCCTGGGGTTGGACTTGCGCCAGTAATTCGGTATCGCGTTTGTTGCTTTCGGTGAATGCGGCTTCTTTGGCCTCGTCGGTGCGGAATCCCATGGACCGCTTGCCCAGCCGCCTGCCGATGGTGCGCTCCAGTCCGACGAAGGCTCCCCCGCAGATAAACAATATGTTGGTGGTGTCCACGGGCGTGAATTCCTGGTGCGGGTGCTTGCGCCCGCCCTGGGGAGGAACATTGGCTACGGTACCTTCCAGAATCTTCAGCAACGCTTGCTGCACGCCTTCGCCCGAAACATCGCGCGTGATGGAAGGGTTTTCGTCCTTGCGGCCGATCTTGTCGACCTCGTCAATGTAGATGATGCCAGTCTGCGCGCGCGCCACGTCTCCATCGGCGGCCTGGAGCAGCTTGAGGATGATGTTCTCCACGTCCTCGCCGACGTAACCGGCTTCGGTCAGGGTGGTGGCGTCCACGATGGCGAAAGGAACGTCGAGCATCTTGGCCAGCGTTTGCGCCAGCAGCGTTTTGCCCGTCCCGGTGGGGCCAATCAACATGATATTCGACTTGGCCAGCTCGACTTCTGTCCCACGCTGCCGGTTCATGTAAACCCGCTTGTAGTGGTTGTAGACCGCCACGGCGAGTTTCTTCTTGGTTTGTTGTTGCCCGATGACGTACTCGTCGAGGAATGCCTTCACCTCGACTGGCTTGGGAAGCTGGTTGGGCGTGGCTGTGGGCTGCGTTTCCGAGCGGTCGTCCTCCAGAATGGAGTTGCACACGGCAACGCACTCATCGCAAATGTAGGCCCGGGGATAGTCGGTGGGAGACGAAATCAGCTTGGCAACAGCGTCTTGCGACTTGTGGCAAAACGAACAGCGCAACACTTCGTCGGAACCAGTTCTGGTCCTCACGGAAAAACTCCTTTACCTCGCACGCTGCCAGCCGGAACTCCGCGTTTCCGTGCTGCATTTCCCGTCCCTTCGAAACGGGCAGGGCCGTGTCGCCCCTGCAAGAAGTCCACCCCTTTCGGCCATGGGCAGCCCTCTTGTGATCACATTCAGTGCTACTGCGCTACGCCTATTCAACCACAATTCGCATCACTGCAAGGCACCGCTAGTGTCAAATCGGATACAACTTTCGAAGCACTGCCGGGCAAATTTTTCGCACTAGGCTAGGGCTAAGTTGTGCGCCTTACTTGTGTTTGAAAATGATGTCGTCGATTAAGCCATACTCCTTCGACTGCTGGGCGTTCATGATGAAATCGCGCTCCACGTCGCGCTCCACTTTTTCCAGGCGCTGGCCGGTGTGCTTCGACAGTAATTGACTGGTGATCTCGCGCATGCGCAGGATTTCGCGCGCGTGAATGTCAATGTCGGTGGCCTGACCCGAAAGGCCCGACATCAGGGGCTGGTGAATCAGAATGCGCGAAGTGGGCAGGGCAAAGCGTTTCTTGGGCGCGCCCGCAGCCAGCAGCAAAGCCGCCATGCTGGCTGCCTGGCCAATGCAGATGGTGGTCACGTCGGGACGGATGAACTGCATGGTGTCGTAGATTGCCATGCCCGCCGTGATCGAACCGCCCGGCGAATTCACGTATAGCGAAATGTCTTTTTCCGGATCTTCGGCCTCGAGAAACAGCATTTGGGCAATGATCAAGTTAGCGACATTGTCATCGATAGGAGTGCCGAGAAAAACAATATTGTCCCGCAACAGGCGGGAATAAATGTCGTACGCTCGCTCGCCCCTGCTGGTCTGCTCAATCACCATGGGCACAAGCATTGTTTGCGGCTCCCTTCACGCTACCGGCCACACTTCTTCCCGCGGGTCGAAGGTGGGGATGGAACGCAGCCCGCCCTATGCGGACCTGCGGTACAGAGAATCCAAGGTCTTCTCGTTGCGGATGCGATGCCGAATTCTATCCAGCCCGCCATCCTGCGTCAAACGCGCGCGGACCTGTTCGAGGGTCTGCTTGGACTGGGTCGCCAACGCTTGCAATTCGTGGTCAAACTCTTCATCACTGACTTCGATCTTTTCCTCGTCAGCAATCTGCTCCAGGATTAAAGAGGCCTTTACCTCGCGCAGTGCGCCCTCGCGCTGCCCGGTGCGCAGGCGGGCAAAGTCCATGCGCTTCATGTCTTCCGTGCGCATGCCTTGTGCTGCCAGGGCGCGCAGCCCGCGCTCCAGCCGGAGATCGATCTGCTGGTCCAACATGGCTTCGGGAACCGGGAAATCGTTGCGCTTCACCAGTTCCTCGACGATCTGGTCCTTGCCCTGATGCTCGGCCTCCTGCAGCTTCTCCGCCCTCATGCTTTCCCGAAGCCGGTTACGAAGCTCATCCAGCGAGTTGAAGTCGGCACCCAGCTCTTTGGCGAATTCGTCGTTCAGTTCGGGTATCGTTCGGGTCTTGATGCCTTTCACGTCCACTTCGTAGGTCATGCTCTTGCCGGCGAGCCGCTTGTCGGAAAAATCATCGGCATACTTCACTTCGAAGCTGCGCTGCTCGCCCGCCTTGGCGCCGCGCAGGTTCTCGGTGAACTCCGGAATCGTATTCTTTCCGCCAATCTCCACCATGACCTCGTCCACCTCGACCGGCTTGGAATCGGCGTTCTGTTCGCTTTCCTTTGGCGTGCCCTTAAAGCTGACAACGGCGAAGTCGCCATCAGCCAGCGGACGCTCTTCGTCCACGGCACTGTAGGTGGCGTGCTGCTCCCGCAAATTGTGGAGAGCGTTTTCCACGTCCTCCTCACTCACGTTGGTGTCGAGCCTTGAAATTTGGAGGTCCTCGTAGGCGGCGATCTTGAAATCGGGCAACACCTCGAAGGACGCCGTGAATCTTAGCGGCTCGCCGTCACGCAGGTTAAGGTCAGTGACTCGGGGCTGCGAAACCGGCAACAGGTTTTGCTTCTCGGTTTCCTGGCGGAAATAACGCGGCACCAGGGCCTCAACGATTTCGTTCTTGATCTCTTCGGCAAAACGCTGGCGAACAATGGAAGCCGGGACCTTGCCCTTGCGGAAACCGGGGATTCGCGCCTGCTTCTGGTAGCGATTCACGACGCTCTCGGATTCAGCCTTGACCACGTCGGCTGGAATCTCGACCGTGACTTCGCGTTTGCAAGGATTCGACGGTTCGGAAGGGGCGGCGTCCGCCGTGTTTGTTTCGCTCGTATTAGATTCAATCGTCAAAGGGATTACCTTCAGCAGTGAATGTGGCCGGGTTTAGCCCCGGAATACAACCGGCGATGGATGCGCAGAACGCACTCCATGCCCGCAGTGCGTGCCTTCCGCTCGGGCCGCAACCAGCGCTCTTCCGCCAAATTGCCACTAAACCTAAGTGTATGAGAGCCGGGCAAGGGGGTCAAACGCTACGAGTGTTGGCGGTCGCGGCGCGAACGCAAAGACGCAAATCATCAGAGCGATGCAGCCCTTCGCTATGAGCGGGCGCAGAGTTGCCTGTCTCATGGAACTTGCAAATCTTTCAGATCTGGCCGAGCAGTAACAGAATGACCGAATCGGCAGTCAAAACTCGTCAGTGTCCCCTTAACGTCGCTGGGAATGCGACCGGAAGGTTGGAAGCGGTCCGGCGGGTCGAAGGATGCCTTGCCGGAAGATTGGAATGCTTCACTTTCGTCCGCAAGCTCTTATTTGTTTGCCACGCGGTCGCTACAATGAGAAGGATGGCTTCCGCTCTCGCCGTACTGAATGAAGAAGTTGTGAACTGCACCCAATGTCCACGTCTGGTGGCCTATCGCGAGCAGGTTGGCCGTGAGAGGCGCCGTGCCTATCGCGATTGCGAATATTGGGCGCGGCCAGTACCGGGGTTCGGCGATCCCCATGCCCGCGTGCTGGTGTTGGGATTGGCGCCTGGGGCCCATGGTTCCAACCGTACCGGCCGTCCCTTTACGGGGGATGCGTCGGGAAAATTCATGTATCCCATTTTGCACAAGGTTGGCTTCGCATCGCAGCCCAATGCCGAGCATCGCGACGACGGATTGAAGCTGACGGGCTGCTATATCACCGCAGCCGTGCGCTGTGCGCCGCCCGACAACAAGCCGCTGCCCTCGGAACTCGCCAACTGCGCGCCCTTCCTCGATCGCGAACTGCGCATACTGAAGAATGTCAAAGTTGTAGTTGCGCTGGGCAAGATTGGCTTCGATGCTTATCTCAATCACCTGAAGCGGAACAATGTCTTGCGGAACAAGGCGGAATATACCTTCGCGCATGCCGCACGGTATTCTGTGCCGAATGGCGGGACGCTGCTGGCGTCATACCACCCTTCGAACCAGAACACCGCAACCGGAAAGCTGAGCGCTGCAATGTTCGAGGCAGTGTTTCGCGAAGCCAGGAAGATCGCGGGCAGCGGTACTTGATCGGCACTTGATAGGCACCCGTACTATTGACAACGTGGATGGCTGCGTCACGATTCCCTGCCATCCACTGGTTCGGTGCTTTTCAAATTATGGAGGAAATGACGATGCAAAGGAAAATTGCCGCGGTGGTGCGCGTGGGTGTGTGCCTGCTGCTGGTTATGGCGGCGAGCGCTTTCGCTGCCGATGCAAACTCGGGCAAGTCCGCGGTGGGCAACTGGATCCTGAACCCAACGAAGTCGCATTTTCAGAATATGCCCGCACCGAAGATGGAGAGGTTGCGAGTCTCGAAGGATGACGAGACCGGCCTGAAATGGAGCTTGACCGGAGCGGGCCCGGAAGGCAGGGGCTATTACCAGGAGTACGACGGACCCACCGATGGGTCCTATCATCCCATAACGGGTAGCCAGAGTCCCAAAACGGTGGCCTACACCAGAGCCGGTTCCATTACCAGCTGGGTCGTTAAGGATGAGACGGGAGCAACTATAGAAACAGGGTCGGGTAGCGTCTCGCCGGACGGTCGTACCCTGACTTGGAAGGGGACTGTGAAGACGTCTCAGGGAGAATCGCAATTCACGTCGGTTTACGACAGGAGATGAGAAGCGTCCGCCACACCTTACCCTTGGAGATTGTCTCTCCTTGATAAATGCATTCTGAACGGAGTGGTGACGGCAGCGATCTTTGCCCATTCCCCTTTGGTGGCGGTTGAGTCCTCCCATGGCCCGCGCCGGAAGGCGTCCGCTGGGTACTCGACGGAGGCCTCCGAGTGGAAAATTCTAAGGACATTGTCGCAAAGTCTTGCACCTACCAGATGAAAAAGTGGTGATTTGCAACGGAAACCTGCGGAACTCCAATTGCAGGTCATCAACAGCTTACCAGTGTCTGGCCGGAGGGTACACGTTCCCGCTGCAGCGGAGAGGTTTCCCTCGACATGGTGTACGGCGTCTCCTCCCCGTAGCGGTGGGCTTCGGATATGCACCTCGGTAGGCCTGACTAGCGTGAGCCGTTTTTGGTTGGGGTGCAGGACGCGTGATGGCGCTTGCCGGAGTTTGGGCTCGCACGCAGTGCCAGGTGGAGGACGTATGAAGAGGTTCGTAGTAATCGTTGGAATGTTGCTTGCCGCCGTGTGTGCCTATGCAAGTCCAATCCCTGGCCCGGATTACACCAACCCCGTTAACGTGACCCTGCTCAGCTTCAGCGGGGGTCTCTGGGCAGAACGGTTACCCTTACACCCTTGGCATTAACGGAGTTACGAGCCCGATCGACGCAATGTGCGATGACTATATGCACGGCGGTTCAATCGGAGAATCGTGGCAAGCCAATATTACGAACCTGGGAACCAACAACTTGACCCTGACCCGTTTCGGCCACCAAGAGGCCGCCTTGGGCTTAGCTTTCTACCGAGAAGCGGGATGGATCCTGTTGCAGACACTGGTCGAGCCGACCAGCCAGTATCAGGACATGAACATTGCGGTGTGGCACATCTTCGACTCTGCCGTGCTGCTTACTCCAGGTGCTCAGGATTGGCTGGACGCAGCCATGGCAGAAGCCGCGACGGGTTATCCCGGTGTCCCTTTCAACGACGTCTTTATCGTTACTCCCGTTGATCAGTACGATCCCAATCTCAACCACCCCCAGGAGTTTCTGACCATCGACCCGAAAGTGGGGGGGGGACAGCTCCCGAGCCCGGCACGTTGTTGCTGCTGGGTACAGGACTGGTTGGGCTGTGGAAACGCAAGCTATTGAGTTAGGCTGCAGCATCAGAAAAGCGTTAGGGACCTCCTCCTTCAGTTTCAAATTCACGGGGCCGTTCAGATGAGCGGCCCTTTTTTCATTCCCAGGGCAAAAGCAACATTGCGCCGTTTATCCGGCAACTTCGTCTTGCCACCGGGGACAATTCCAGCCATAATTGATCGTGCACCCCTACGCGCTCCACCCTGACCGCGCTCTTACGCTGGCGGACAGGGCTCCCCTTAAAACGGGGGAGAAAGGGAAGCGATCTCACCAGGTGCATAATTCTCCAAAACCGAGGGACCGATGTCGGCAAAGTACATCTTTGTGACCGGCGGTGTAGTGTCTTCGCTTGGCAAGGGGCTGGCCGCCGCTTCGATTGGGTGCCTGATGGAAAGCCGCGGCCTTAGAGTCACGCTGCAAAAACTCGATCCCTACCTGAACGTGGACCCGGGCACCATGTCGCCGTTTCAGCACGGCGAAGTCTTTGTCACCGATGACGGCGCCGAAACCGACCTGGACCTCGGACACTACGAGCGCTTCACCCACGCCAAGCTGACCCGCGACAATAACTGGACCACCGGCCGCATCTACGAGACCATCATCGCCAAAGAGCGCCGCGGGGATTATCTCGGCAAAACTGTGCAGGTGATCCCGCACGTCACCAACGAGATCAAGAGCGCAATGAAGAAAGTGGCGCAGGACGTGGACATCACCATCATCGAAATCGGCGGTACGGTGGGCGACATCGAATCGCTGCCCTTCATTGAGGCCATCCGCCAGATGCGTCAGGAGCTGGGCCGCGAGAATACGCTGTTCGTCCATGTCACCCTCGTGCCTTACATCGCCGCTGCCGGCGAGTTGAAGACCAAGCCCACGCAGCACTCCGTGAAGGAGCTGCTCAGTGTCGGGATTCAGCCCGACATTCTGCTGTGCCGCACCGACCGCTTCCTCTCGAAGGACATCAAGTCGAAGATTGCGCTCTTCTGCAACGTGGAAGACGAGGCCGTCATCACGGCCAAGGACGTGGCCTCCATCTACGAAGTCCCGCTGGTGTTCGCGCACGAGAAAGTGGACCGCCTGGCATTGCGATATCTTCGCCTCGAAGCCAAGGAGCCCGATTTGGGCCGCTGGGAGGAGTTGATCCACCGGGTGTACAACCCTAAGGATGAAGTCACCATTGGCATCGTCGGCAAGTATGTCGAGTACGAAGATTCCTACAAGTCGCTGAAAGAGGCGCTGGTACACGGCGCGCTGGCCTACAACCTGAAGCTGAATGTGAACTGGATCGAGGCCGAAGGACTGGAGCAGAAAGATCAGAGCGTGCAGGCGCAGCTTGAGCACGTGGATGGAATCCTGGTGCCGGGCGGCTTTGGCAAGCGCGGTATCGAAGGCATGTTGAAGGGCATTCAGCACGCGCGCGAAAACAAGGTGCCGTTCTTCGGGATCTGTCTGGGCATGCAGACGGCGTGCATTGAATTTGCCCGCCATGTGTGCGGACTGGAGCAGGCCAACTCCAGCGAGTTCGATCCGGCCACGCCGCACCGCGTCATTTACAAGCTGCGCGAGTTGCGTGGGGTGGAAGAATTGGGTGGCACCATGCGTCTGGGCGCGTGGACGTGCAAGCTGGAGCCGGGTACGCTGGCGCACCAAGCTTATGGCCAGAATGAGATCAGCGAGCGGCATCGTCACCGCTATGAATTCAACCGCGAGTATGAGAGCACGCTGACCGCCGGCGGACTGCGCATCAGCGGCTCAACCCCCGACGGGACGTATGTAGAGATCGTGGAAATTGCCGATCATCCGTTCTTCCTCGGTTGCCAGTTCCATCCCGAGTTCAAGTCCAGGCCGCTGGAACCGCATCCGCTGTTCGCTGCTTTTGTGAAAGCGTCCTATGAGAACCGTTTGCGCCGCCAACATCAGCGCGAAGAAGTTTCCGTGGAGATGTTTCACCGGCCGGAAAAGGTGAAACACTGAAAGCGGGCGTGAACCATCCCTTCCAAGTCGGCAACGTCACCATCGGCGGAGGGGAACTCTTCCTCATCGCCGGGCCGTGTGTCATCGAGAGCGAAGTCCATGCGCTCAGGATGGCGGAAGCCATCGCGGCGATCTCGCGCGCGAAGAAGATGCCCTACATCTTCAAGGCTTCCTACGACAAGGCGAACCGCACCTCGATTCGCAGCTTTCGCGGCCCCGGCCTGGAGGAAGGTCTGCGCATTCTGCGCAAGCTTTGCGAAGCGGTAAGAGTTCCCGTGCTGACCGACGTCCACCAAGCCACCGACGTGCCGCGAGTGGCCGAAGCCGTGGACGTGTTGCAGATACCCGCGTTTCTGTGCCGGCAAACCGACCTGCTGATCGCGGCAGGGAAGAGCGGCTGCGGGGTGAATGTCAAGAAGGGACAATTCGTTTCGCCGTGGGACATGCGGCACGCGGTCGAGAAGGTGCGCGATGCCGGCGGTGACCGCGTCTTCCTTACCGAGCGCGGCGCATCGTTCGGCTACAACAACCTCGTCGTGGATATGCGGTCGCTGGCAATTATGCGCAAGTTTGCTCCCGTGGTCTTCGACGCGACCCACTCGGTGCAACTTCCCTCGGCGGCTGCAGCCAACGGCGACGAATCAGTTGCGGTGAGCGGTGGCCAGCCTGAGTTCATCCCGCTGCTGGCGCGCGCGGCCGTGGCGGCTGGCGTGGACGGCGTCTTCGTCGAGGTGCACGACAATCCCGCACAGGCCAAATCCGACGGCGCCAACGCGCTCGATTTGAAGTTGCTGCCGGACTTCCTCGACCAGCTCATCGCCGTCCATTCGGTGATGAAGCGCAGGGCACAATGACATAGCGTTTTCCAGGCCGCACGGAGAAAAGTCGATGTTCTCGCGCTTTGAAATCTGGCACTACCACAAGCCCATTTCGAGACCGAGGTGCGGATTCTTTGCGAAATCGCCTGTTTACACCAATGATCGCTGGAGCATAATCTCGCAGAACGCAACCGCTTGTTTACGCGGTCTGACCTCGTGCGTATGGAGGGCTGATGCTGCCAATAGACCACCCGCGATTCCAGCCGGCGATGCAACTGATCGATAACGGTCGAACTGGCGAGGCGATCCAGTCCCTCGATGCGTTATCAGCCAAACTGAGTCCCAACGATTATGCCGCAGCCCTCTACTGGAAAGTCGTCTGCCTCTTACGGCTCGGAGACGTAACACAGGCCCGTGCGTGTCTTGAAGAGGCTTTAGGGCCGCCCGACATTTCAAGTTCGCTCAGAATTTGTCTACAACTACAGAGTGCTTATCTTTCCGAGGAGAATGGACTAGAAAAGGCGGTTGCTGAAGTCCGATCAATATTAAGCCGCTATGCTAAGCAATTCAGCACCCCAGATTTTTTCTGGCAATATGTGGACGCTAAGAGTTACCTCGGCAAGCGTCTTTCACGACTCGGCCATTACTCGGAAGCGATCAGAGAGCTTGAACAGGCGTCATCCCTTGAGCCTCGGCCAGCAGCCCGATATCGTATGCATATTTGGCTAAGCAGTGCATATTATGGGTTGGGCGATCTGGGAAAGGCGAGAGATTACCTTGAGCGTGCGCTGATCGACGCAACTTCTGCGCCCAAGGCACAGCTGCCTCCAGACCATCCAGCGCAGATTCGGTATGAATTGGCTCTGATTGCGTACAAGGAAGGTCGCTTCCGCGATGCGCAAGAGGAATTAGCACGCGCCTCAGCGGTGGCCCAAGCGCCTAAGCTAGTTCGGGTAATCACAAAGCTCAAGTCGTTGCTGGATAAGGTACACCCGGCGTAGTTCGCGAGAATAATTGGTGATATATCGCCATTACACTCACAATCGAAGCACGGTTTTTTGGGAGGTGGGTGCGATTCCGGCTGGATAACTCCGCAAATCGGAGTGCCAGCCGGCCGACAGCTTCAGAATGGGTCCTTTTTTGAGATGGCTCCAATGCCAATTTCCACCTTTAGCTGGCCGAAAGCAGCCCTTCGGCCTTAAAATATTGGGAGTTTCCCGGCTGGTTGCTATCCTCACAGATAGACCGCAGAAGATCCTGGGCAGCCGTCT
Organism: uncultured Acidobacteriaceae bacterium; assembly: GCA_963710585.1. GTDB lineage: Bacteria > Acidobacteriota > Terriglobia > Terriglobales > Acidobacteriaceae > Bog-257. The sequence goes on from CAVQAM010000006.1 coordinate 121,123, forward strand.
GCCCAGCCGAAGTACTCTGAGTGGCCCGCCATTGCGGGCAGGAGAAGGAGTTTCGCTTTGTCCAAGAAGACCTATTTATTTACGTCCGAGTCGGTGACCGAAGGCCACCCGGACAAAATGGCCGATCAAATTTCTGACGCCATCCTCGATGCCTGCATCAAGGAAGATCCATACAGCCGCGTAGCGTGCGAGACCCTGACGGCCACCGGCCTGGTGGTCATCGCCGGCGAGATCACTACCAAAGCTTATGTGGATTTCCAGTCGCTGGTGCGCGGCGTGGTCGCCTCCATCGGCTATGACAATGCCCTTTACGGCTTCGATTCCAACACCTGCGCGGTCATCTCCAGCATCAATAAGCAGTCGGGCGACATCGCCATGGGCGTGGACACCGGCGGCGCTGGTGACCAGGGCATGATGTTCGGCTATGCCACCAACGAAAACCCCGATTACATGCCGACGGCGATTTCGTTGGCCCACAAGCTGTGCCAGCAGCTCACTACAGTCCGCAAGAATGGCACCCTTCCTTACCTTCGGCCCGACGGCAAATCCCAGGTCACAGTGGAATACGACGAGAACCACAAACCGGTGCGAATCGACGCCGTCGTTGTCTCCACCCAGCACTCGGAGACGATTTCGACCGAGGAGTTGCGCGCTGACATCCTGAAGTACGTGATTCAGGCGGCGCTGCCCGAGCAGATGCTGGACGAGAACACCAAGTATCACATCAACCCCACGGGGCGCTTCGTAATCGGCGGACCGATGGGCGATACCGGACTGACTGGCCGCAAGATCATCGTGGACACTTACGGTGGTATGGGACGCCACGGCGGTGGCGCGTTCAGCGGCAAAGACCCGACCAAGGTTGACCGCTCGGCCTGCTACATGGCGCGCCACATCGCCAAGAACATTGTTGCCGCCGGATTGGCCGATCGCTGTGAAGTGCAGCTTGCCTATGCCATTGGCGTTGCGGAACCGGTTAGCGTCCTGGTTGATACCTTCGGCACCGCGAAGATTGACGAAGGCAAGATCGCCGATCTGGTTCGCGCCAATTTCAAGCTGACCCCGAAGGGCATCATCGAGTCGCTGAATTTGCGTCGTCCGATCTACCGCAAGACGGCAGCCTACGGACATTTCGGCCGTCAGGACCCCGACTTCACCTGGGAAGCCACGGACAAAGCCGCGGCCCTGCGCGAGCAGGCCGGCTTGACCGGTGCGAGAGCCCAGCAAATCGCGCAGGCGACGAAATAGTTTTTCCAGAAGCGGGGCGGAACGCTCCGCCCCTGGTTATAAGTTTCAAGGTTCGAGTTTCGAGTAAACGCGACCAGCGCATTTCGCGTTCCGGTCGTCCGCCAGAACAATGGCTCGCACCGCTGAAACTCTCCCCACTTGAAACTTGAAACCCGAAACTCGAAACTTCACCAGGAGCTTATGTCAACTACATCCACTCGCGTAGCCGGCGATGTCGCCAACCTCGCACTTGCCGATATGGGCAAGAAGCGCATTGATTGGGCCAACCAGTCCATGAAGGTCCTGCAGATCATCCGCAAGGACTTCATCAAGAACCAGCCATTGCAGGGCATCCGGATTTCCGCCTGCCTGCACGTCACCGCCGAGACCGCCAACCTGGCGATCACGCTGCGCGATGGTGGCGCCGACGTTGTGCTCTGCGCCTCCAACCCGCTGTCCACGCAGGACGATGTTGCCGCCTGCCTGGTGCGCGACTACAACGTTCCCGTCTATGCCATCAAGGGCGAGGACAACGACACCTACTACTCGCACATCATGTCGGCGCTGGACCACAAGCCGCACATCACCATGGATGATGGCGCCGACCTGGTGACGACCGTGTTGACCAAGCGGACCGATGTGCTCGATGGCGTGATTGGCGGCACGGAAGAGACCACCACCGGCATCATTCGTTTGCGCGCGATGGCGAAGCAGGGCGTGCTGCGTTATCCCATCATCGCAGTGAACGATGCCGACACCAAGCATCTGTTCGACAACCGCTACGGCACCGGACAGTCCACCATCGACGGCATCGTCCGCGCAACCAACTTTTTGCTTGCCGGTTCCAAGTTCGTGGTCGCCGGCTACGGCTGGTGTGGACGCGGGCTGGCCAGCCGCGCGCGCGGATTGGGAGCTGAGGTCATCGTCACCGAAATCGATCCCACGAAGGCCATCGAAGCCGTCATGGATGGCTACCGCGTGATGAGCATGGACGAAGCCGCCAAGATCGGCGACGTCTTCTGCACTGTTACTGGTAACAAGAGCGTGCTGCGCAAGGAACACTTCGACGCCATGAAGGACGGAGCCATCGTTGCCAATTCCGGCCACTTCAACGTCGAGATCGACATTCCCGCGCTGGAGAAGATGTCATCGTCGAAGCGCACCACGCGCAATTTCGTCGAGGAGTACTCACTGAAAGACGGCCGCAAGATCAATCTGCTGGGCGAAGGCCGGCTGATCAATCTCGCTGCGGCCGAAGGCCACCCAGCGTCGGTGATGGACATGAGCTTTGCCGACCAGGCGCTCTCGCTGGAGTACCTGGTGAAGAACCACTCGTCGCTCGAAAAGCAGGTGTACAAGGTTCCGGAGGAGCTCGATAAGCGGGTCGCGAAACTCAAGCTGGAGTCGATGGGCATCAAGATCGACCGGCTCACCCCTGAGCAGGAAGAGTACCTGGCGAGCTGGAGCGAAGGAACGTAGAAGCAGTAGTAGCCGGTAGGCAGTTATCAGGGGGCCGGGATTTTCACTTCGCCAGTTATGTGAGGGTGTTCGACCGACTCCCACCAGGAACTAGCTTTCAGGTCCGCGTAAATCCGGGCGGAGTATGGGTCATGACGCTGGTAAAGAGGTAAGCGCCTCCGCGCGCTTCCATCTCTCCTGCACCCAAGGTTTTTCCGATACTCGTACCAGGAATGTAACTATATTCTGCGCATCTTCTAGGGTTCGCTTGCGGCGTGGAGTATAGTTGATTCGTTTGTAGTTGCTTCATCCAGCGGTGCCGCGCCCATGAGACCCTTATCTCCGGATTCCGTCCGGCCCACAATTCTATGTATTGACGACGCCGAGATTGCTCTGCGGGTCCGCAAGCTTCTGCTCACCATCGCAGGCTACGATGTTGTGACCGCCGCTTCGGGTGAAGAGGGCCTGGAACTATTCAAGCGCAAGGCTGTCGATCTGGTGATCGCCGATCACTTCCTGACTGACAAAACGGGCACAGAAATCGCCAGCGAGATGAAGACCATCATGCCGCACGTGCCTATCCTCATCGTCTCAGCGGCCTCGGACACCCCCGTGGGAATCGAATTTGCCGATGGCTTCCTGCCCAAAGGCGAATCTCCTGAGGTGCTGCTCGAAACCATCGCTCGCTTGCTCAAGAGCTGACACCGTTGAGTTAGATCTGGGCAGGTGCTGCCAGGCTCCCAGCATTCCAAAACGCTTCAGTTCTTGCCTTCGGCGATTTGCAGGTCGAGGGCGGCGCGCTCGCCGTTAATCACAATCGTTCCCGAGTCCAGCAACTGCTGACCGGTGCAATCGTAAGAGGCGAAACAGCGCATCATGCGGAACGGAAAGAAGAATTCCACGGCCTCGGGACTCGAACCGTCGGCGATGTGAATCATGCTGCTGAAATCAATGCCATCGAAATCCGCATCTGGCGGAAAATAATTCAACACCGGCCGCACCAGATGAGAAATATGCTCATCGAAGGCCAGGGCCGCCAGTTTGTAGCGAGAGGTGCCCGCGGCCGCATTGACATTGGTCGTAATGGACAGTTGCAAGTAGGCGCCCTGACGGAAGCCGATGAAGGTGGGCGCCGCATAGGGCAGGAAATGCGCTTCCTGGTTGAGCTCCTTGGTCATACGGGCGATCGCGTCATCGTTTTGGCGCTGCAATTTCGCCAAATCCTCCGGACTGAAGATCCGCATGGGTGTCGGTGAAGTCAGGTTGGCGGAGACAGATGGACTGGCCGCTGCGGCCGTACTCGGCGCGGTGCTGGCCGTCTGCACGGGCTTCTTCGTCGCGGACAGAGGCGCGAACCTTTCTTTCCATTCCTCCGAGGGCGCGCCCTCCTCCAACCACAGCGAATACGGCTGTCCATTCAGGAACACTTTCGCGTCCAGGATCGCCGCCTGCTTCTGGTCGTCGGTCTTGGCGTCCACAAGCTTCTGGGCAACCGGCACCGGAATGATGACCGTGACGTTTTCCGGGTGCTCCGAGTTGACGCCCATCACTTTTTGTCGCACGTGATGGGAGACCTCGATGGCAAACGCGGAAAATTCCGAGTCATCCGGGAAGTGCGGCACCTCCACTCGCAGCATGGGCAGGACAACGCTCTGAAAGGTTTCTTTCAAGCGCGCGTAGGAATCCATGCGGTCCGCCGCATAGGCGGCGTAGTAGTTGCCCGTGATCTCCAGCACAGTCTGGCCCTGGTAAATGTCGAAGCGGATGGAGCGCTGATCGGCCACCTGCATCTTGGGCAGATCGACGTCGAGCACCCGGCTGAAATAGAAAGGATAGGGAAATTTGTGCGCTTCGATCTCGGTCCCAATCGCCATCAAGGCCTTGAGGTGCCGTTGCTGCAGTTGCTGCGTTTTCGGATCGGACAACTCCATCGGAGTCATAACTTGCGCGGGCAGGGAGCCTATTGTTCCCAGCATCACACTCAGGACCGCGATGCCCTTTACAAATTTCATTGCAGCAGTTTCTTCTCTGACCAGGATGGGGTCAACTCCGGTTTACTTCTGCGCATACACCAGTCCGCCGGCTTGGTAGGGTGGATCGGCTACCGCGCGAATGTACGACACCAGCGCAGCGATGTCGCTCTTGGAAAGCGTGTATCCCCAGGGCGGCATCAGCGGCGATTTGTTCAAAGCGGGACCGCCGTGGCTAATGATGGCGACCAGGTCGGCATCGCTCATTTTGTTGAGGGTGTCACCTTCGGTGAACGGGTGTGGCTTGACCGAGAGGTTGTCCATGTTTGAGACGCGCTGTGGCGTGGACTCGGGGTCGTGACAGCGGACGCAGTACTGCGCATTGAGTTGTGCTCCTACCGTTTGCTGGTAGCCCAACGCGATCTCGTCAAGCGTTAGGTCGATCGCCTTTCCCGATTTGTCCTGCGTGCCGGCTACAATTTTGTATCGTCCCGCCTGCTGGCCGAGTTGGACCGTACTGGTGACCTGTCCGCTGGAATCGGTCAGCGCTGCGGCGGGGGTAAAACTCACGCCGGCCGGCCCGCTGAAATACACCGCCACGCCGGTGACCCCATTTCCCGAGGCGTCGTTCACCTGCACCACGACTGGCTGGTCCAGCGGCATTCCGGCGTAACCGATCTGCTTGCCGCCGCTGGATTCCACAATCGCAACGCCGGCGGCAGTGGCTTGCAGAGGCGCAGGCTGACTGCTCTTGCGCGAGCATCCAGCCATCAGCAGCGTGGCTGCAAAAACAGCGATGAACACAGGTTTCATTTCTTCATCGCCTCCTTGGCGCCGCCCGTCTTCAGGGACATCAGGAACGCGGTCAACGCGCGCGCTTCCTCATCGGTCATGTGCTGGTTGGGCTCCATTGTTCCCGGACGCAGCGCCTGGGGATCCTTCAGCCAGTGATAAACCCAGGCCGCGTTGAGGCGGTTGCCGGTCGCTGCCAGCGCCGGGCCAATGTAACCTTTGTCGTTCTTGTAATCGGCAATGTGGCAAGACTGGCAGGCAAACTTGGAATAGAAGAGCTGCCGCCCTTGTTCCACCTGCGCGGGAGTGAACTGCGACGCCGGCAGGGAATCGCGGTCGAACTCCGGGGTCTGGTACACCGTCATGATGTAATCAGCCAGAGTGTTGATCTCCGCGTCCGTGAGGTTGAACCTCGGCATGCGGCGGATCAGCGCTGGCCGCAGCGTTCCCGGGTTCTTCAGAAACTGCGTCAGCCACTCACGCTGCACCGCGGTGCCTTCCCAGGTGAGGTCGGGAGCCATGTCCCCACCGTGCCCGTTGATCATGTGACAGGTGAAGCAGCGCAGGTCGTACATGAGCTGTCCGGCATTTCCCGCCGGCTGATACTTAGTCGGCTGCACCGAGGCAATCCGCATGGTGGGGGGCTGGGTCTGCGCGCGGTCGGTCAACGCCAGCAGTGCAGTGGTGATGGCATCGATCTGCTGCGGCGTGAACTTGAACTGCGGCATCTTCAGCGATGGCCCGAAGGCCCGCGGATTGCGCACTTTCGCAGCCACGTAGCCCGGCAGGCTGTGTTCGACGCCTTCGACGAAAATCAGTTGGTTGAGTGGTTTGCTGCCTATCCGGCTGAGTTCCGGCGCAAAGTTGTCGGGCTTCTTGATGCCGTTGATCTCGTGGCAACTGGCGCAGCCATTCTCCACGACCAGCCGTTTGCCGTGTTCGATCTGCTCCGGGGTGGCCGGGTCGAGATGCACGTTGGCGACGAAGTCGGGCTCCGTCTTCGACTCCAGGAAGCCGACCAGAGTGGCCACTTGCTGGGCGTCGAAGCGGTAGTGCGGCATCATGGTGCCTGGGTCATAGTGGTTGGGGTTGGCCACCCAATCCTGCAGCCACTCCGGTTTCGCCTTCGTGCCGATGCCGGTCAGCTCGGGCCCGACATTGCCTCCAACCATCATGCCGGCGGCGTTTTGTGTGGCATGGCAGGACGCGCAGAAAGATTCGCCGTACAGCGAGGTGCCGGCCGTGGGATCTGCAGCCGCCTTCACCTCAGCCTTCACGGGCTGTATGGGCGGCTCCAGGGGCGTGCTCTGCGCCAGGATGAAGGCTGAGATGTCGCGCGCGTCGTCATCGCTCAAGTGGTAGTTCGGCATGGTGGCCGTGCTGGCATAGGCCTGGGGATCTTTGATCCAGGCATAGACCCACTCGCGCGTAGTCTTGTCGGCGATGTGCTTCAGCGAGGGCGGATCATCGTCCGGCGTGATGAAGGTTCCGTCGCCCTGCTTGATGGTGTGACAGTGGGTGCAGCCATAGCGGGAAAGGAGTTGCCGCCCCTGGTTGAGGAACGGCGTCCCGGTTTGATTTTCCAGATGGCATTGGCCGCAGCCGGCTTCGATGTACTTGGCCGGCAGCAGCGGCTGCTCCCATTGTTCCGTGGCGCTATGCGCCTCCTCTACCGTGGTCGCGGCCCCTTGTCCGCGATGGCAGGTCGTGCAGCCAAACTCCGTCAATTTGTGTGGGATTACCGGGTGCTCGCGAAATGCCACTGAGCTGACGTCCGCGAGGCTGGCTTCTTTCATCCCGAGATGGCAGGTGGTGCAACGGTCGGTCACCTGCTGCTCGGGTATCCAGATCTGCTGGATGCCGCCCTGGAAGTGGCGTTCGAGGGTGACGGCATCGGCGCGTCCGCGAATGAAGTGCAGGTATTGCTTCTGATGATAGTGCCACTCGCTGAAGTGGTTTTTGGCGGGTGCTACGGCCAGCAGCACAAGCAAGATGGCGCTTGCCGAACCGAAGGCGCGAGCGCTGTCGCCGAAGAAGAACTGCCACAGGCCCTGAAGTTTATTCTTCATGACAGCCTTAAGTCCTCCATGGCCAAACCCACGACCATCCCGGGCCGCGGAAGAAAGTGCCGATGGCAGTCAGCACGATCAGTTCGAACAAGAACCAGGTCATGATCCAGAACGACAGCGGTTTGCTGGCCAGCCAGCCGCGGAATCCTTGCGTCGTTTGGGGAGCGGTCTGCGCGGCCAGCAGCATGAATGCGGCGATGATGACGGTCGGAGCTAGTGCAACCCAGACATCGAACACTGCCAGGAAAATACAGAAGGCCACCACGATAAGGCCGAAGATCCGCAAACGCTTGGCTTTGTTGCGCAGCCACAAGCCCTGGGCTTCGATGTTGATGTTGAAATACGGAATCACGATCAGTGCCATTACAACCAGACCAGGTATGAGAACGCCGGCTACCACCGGCGGGAAGTAGTGCAGCAACTCCTGCAAACCGAGGAAGTACCACGGCGCCTTTGCCGGATTGGGCGTGTGCATGGGATCGGCGAGCCCTTCGAGGGGTGCGTTCCAGCGCAGCGAAATGATGACCAATATGATCGTGAGTACTTCAATGGCGACTGCGGTGCGGAAGAAGACTTCGGGGTAGGTCATCACCCGCTCTTCATCCTTCACGTGCACTTGTGGCGAGGTTCGCTTGGTGATGAAGGCTATGCGCCGGGGTGTCTTACGCACATCGGAGTCGACGACGGCAACGAAATCTTTCGGATCGCTCATTTCGCCTCCCCTTCCGCCGGAGATTCACCGGGATAAATTCCGCCGTCTTTGCGAATCCGCCAGAAATGGATGGCGATGAGTACAATCGCCGCCAGCGGCAGCACGACGCAGTGCAAGACATAGAAGCGCAATAATGCGTTGGCGTTCACGGCCGTTCCGCCCAGCATCAGGAACCGTATCTTGGCCCCGATGATGGGCACCGCGGATGCAATGTTGCTCCCCACGGTCACCGCCCAGAAAGAGAGTTGGTCCCAGGGAAGCAGGTAGCCGGTATAACTCAGCAGCAGCGTCGCCAGAAGCAACACCACACCAATCACCCAGTTGAACTCGCGCGGCGGCCGATAGGCCCCGCGATAGAACACCTTGAACATGTGCGCGAACACCAGGAAAACCATGGCGTGGGCCGACCAGCGATGCAGGTTGCGCAGAAACACGCCTGACGACACCACGAACTGCAGGTCTTTCATATCGGCGTACGCCTGCGGCACCGAAGGATGGTAATACAGCATCAGCAGGATGCCGGTGATCACCAGAATGAGAAACGTCCCAAAGGTGAGCGCGCCTAAATACCATGTCGCACTGAACTCCAGGGTGCGCTTCCGCGCCTTGACCGAGAACAAGTGCAGAAAAACGTTTTGCTGCACAAACAGTGCCCGACGCAGGTTGCTCTCACCGCTGCCGCTGCGAAAGATGGAGCGCCATATGCGGTTCTCGCGCACCTGGTCGACGAGCCGATCGATGGTATTGGCCACGGCTAGACCCTCACCATTTGCTTGATAGAGATGGCATTGGAACGATCGACCATCAGGTTGCCGTCGTCATTCAGCCACATGCGCAGCCAGGGAAGCGGCCGCGGCGCCGGTCCCGCGATCTTCACGCCGTACTTGGTGAACTTGCTGCCGTGGCACGGGCAAGCGATGATGCCCAGGTCCGGCTTATAGGCAGTGATGCAGCCCAGGTGCGTGCAGATGGCCGAGAGCGCGAAGAAGCCCTCCGCGGTGCGCACTATATAGATCGCTGTCGCCGGATCGAGCGTAACCGAGTCAGGAGGATAGTAATCGGGCTTTCCTGCATCAACAATCGGTGATGGTTCGTAGAGCACGTTCGGCGACAGGTACTCATAAGAGAAGGCGGCCGTGCCCAGCGCAGCTACCGCAACCGAGCCTATGCCGATCTTGACGAAAAACTTCCGCCGGCTCATCTCCTCCGGGCTCTCGGGTGAAGCCGCGGGTTTTGGTTCGTCAGGCATAAATCCTCAATATCATCATTTCGCAGGCGCCGGCGCAGGTGCTGGCGCCGCAGCCGGCTTGGGCCCATCGAAGCTTTGAATGGTGATGAGCCCGGTCGGCTCGGTCGCCACAAAATGATAGGCCTCCATGGTGATGGTGTTGGCGGGACATCGCAGCGCGCACAGACCGCAGCGGATGCAGCGGGTCTCGTCCTTCAACATCGCAGTTCCGGTGATGCTGCCTAATTCCGTCGGCTGTATATTTTCCAACTCGAAGCTAAACCACTCGGGGTGGTTGGCGATGGCATCAATGCTGTCCGGCTCGAACTGAATCCGGTTCAGCGGAACCAACTCCAGGCAGTTCTCGGGACAGACGTCCACACAGCCGCCGCACAGCACACAGTCGGTGCCGTCGTGTTCGTTGCCTTCGAGAATGGTGTTGACGTAGCACTTCAGGCAGCGCTGGGCCTCGGCCATCGCTTCCTGCTCGGTGTAAACCAGCTCGACCTCGGTCATGCCGGTGCGGCGATCCAGCGGAAGCATGGGAATGGCCTGCCGGTGGATGTTCATGTAATCCACGGCCATTTGCCAGCGGTCCAGGACTTGCACTTCGATCTGCGGCTCCGGATGCTTGGTCCCGCGTAAGTACTCATCGATGCCAACCGCCGCGCGCTTTCCGTCGCCCACGCTGTCGATAATGAGGCGCGGTCCGAAGGCGCAATCACCTCCGGCGAACACGCCAGGGGCCGAGGTCATCAAGTTGTCGCGATTTACGTTGATCAGGCCGCGCGGCGAGACCAGCACGCCATCCTCGGGCCGCAGAAACTCCAGGTTGGGCGCCTGCCCGATGGAAAGAATGATGGTGTCGCACTCAAACTGGGTATCGCTGTTCTCGTAGAACGCAGGATTGAATCGGTGGTTCTCATCGAAGACATACTTTGTCTTCAGGCATTCCAGGCCAACGACTTTGCCGTCGCGTCCCAGGACCCGCTTGGGCCCGAAACCCGGATGCATGATGATGCCTTCGGTCTCCGCCTCTTCGATTTCCTCCAACGCGGCCGGCATTTCGTGGCGCTGCTCCAGGCACACGAGGCCGACCTCGCGAGCGCCCATGCGCAACGCCGACAGCGAGATGTCCATCATCTCGTGAGCGGCGACGGTTTGCACATTCTCTTCCGAAGGAGTTATCTCGCCCGGCGAATCATGCTGGCGCAGCACTTCGCGCGCAGCCGAGCGCGCCACGTCCATGGCAACGTTGCCGCCGCCGATGACGATGACTTTCTTGCCGATGGTGAATTTGTAACCAAGATTGACGTTGAGCAAAAACTCGATGCCGCGATGCACGCCATCGAGATCAACGCCCGGTATCGACAAGTCGCGGCTGCGATGTGCGCCAACTGCGATCAAGACGGCGTCGAAGCCCTGGCGTCTCAGCTCGCCCACCGTGAAGTCGCGTCCGGCGGCGGCATTCAGGCGCAGCGCGATGTCGCCCGTTTCCAGGATCTCGCGCACCTGAGCTTCCACCACACTTCGCGGCAGACGATACTCCGGGATTCCGAGGTACAACATTCCTCCGGCCACCGGTGACGCCTCGAAGATGGTTACCGAGTAACCCATCAACGCCAGATCGTGTGCCGCTGAGAGGCCCACCGGGCCGCCGCCGATCACGGCTACCTTGAAAGGGAGTTTTCCGACAGGATGCGTAGTGGGCGCGACGGGATGACGCGACTCGGGGCCGTGCCGCTCGGTCAGGAACCGCTTCAGGGCACGGATGGAAATCGGACGATCAATCTGGCCGCGGCGGCACGCGGTCTCGCAAGGGTGAGCACAAACGCGCCCGCAGATGCTCGCCATGGGATTGGGATCGCGCGCAATACGATAGGCCTCTTCGAAGCGCCCCTCTGCGATCAGGGTCACATAGCGTCCCGCATTGGTATGTGCCGGACACGCCATCATGCAGGGGAAATTGGTGTTCAGCCATTCCCGATCGACCTTCTTGTTAGCAAAGCGAATTTGCATCAGCCCCCTGGGGAGACGAAGTGCGTGCGGCGGTAATTGGAAGAAGGGAGGGGACCGTCCTCCCTTCATACTGTTTACTTCGAGAGGGTGAAGTCGGCCTTGCTTGTGCCGGCAACGTCAACCGACTTGGTCTGCTGCTTCATGCCTTCATGCCAGGCGGCCACGTTGTACTTGCCGTCGGGAATATTCTCGATCTTGTAGTTCCCGCTGGCGTCGGTCTCCGCGAAGTACGGCGTGGGGCTGACAACGATGTAGCCCGACATCTCCGGGTGAACATTGCACAGCAGCGGCACCACGCCGGGGTTATCGAATTTGAAAGGGCGCTTATCGCCCTTGGGCCAAGTTCCGAGATTATGGCCCAGTTTCTTGTTGCCGCTGATGGATGGCCAAAAGACGTTGTGTTGCACGGTGTCGCTATTCACAAACTCGACGGTGGTCCCCTGTTGAACGGCCATAATGTGTGGGTTAAACATCAAGCCCTTCTGGTCCATGACCGGCTGCTTCGATGGCGCCGGGAACGTTTTGCCCTGAATCGCCTCCACATAAACGACGGAAGACTTCGCGGGCGATACTTTGCCTTCGAGGGTGCCGGCCGCCGCGGTAGCTGCGACGGCCGTCATCAGTAGAACGGTTGCCAGAAAACTGCGTGTCATGAAGATTCCTTTCGTTGGTTGTGCTTATCTCAAGTTCAAGCTGCTAATACACGAATTCTAACCCCGCCACGGCCGTATTGGTATGGAAGGGATTCAGCGCCACCGGCAAGCCGGTCAGCGGATTGGTGGCAATCACCACCGATTGCGACGGACGGAACTGGTACTCAAACGATGCTTTGACGTTGGCGTGGAGCAGGAACTGCACACCGGGCGTGACGCGATTGCGCGTCGAGCTGAAGGGCCCGTTGAAGGGAGCGCCGGTAAAACCCGATCCGTCATCGTAGCGGATCAACCCATTGATGCGATCGGAATTCGACTTCACTACGTCGTAGCGAATCATCACGTACATCCAGGGATACGCCAGCCATTCTGCGTCCGCGAAACCGCCGCTGAAAGTGGCAGGTGTACTGCGGATGAAGCCCACCGGAACGGCCGTGCCGAGGTCCTGTAGAGCGATGAGATTGCCGCTGGCGTCGATGGGCAAAAGGTTGGAGTCGTGCCCGTACATGTACAGGGCATTGAACTGCAGGCAGCAACGGTAGTTGAAGGTCAGGTTGCCGCCGACCCGGTAGAAGGGCTCGCGCGCGGTGACCACGGCCGCGGTACCGTCGGCCGCGGCGCCCAGCAACCGCTGCACCGAACGTCCATAGAAGTAATAGCTGCCGAGGTTCAGATAGGTGTGATCGTGGGGTCCGGTCGGGCCGGCCGCTTGAATCGCATCGCGGCTTTCCTTGTTCCGCTCCAGGTTGAAGCGGTAGTTGAACGAGGCGTAGATGTCCTTGAAGTTTGCATCCGAAGCTACGCCCAGACCGCCATTGTTGCTGCCCGTGGCCTGGGGAACATAAGGACTCCCCGGGTTCGAGTCCTGTCCGAATCCGCTGGTGTTCTGGTCGATGAAGGCAATCGAGTAATAGTAGCCTCCGGTGTGCAGTCCTCCGCTTAACTCGACACCCTTGCCCGCGTCCGCCATGGTGAATTGGTTATTGACGAACTGCTGCAGCGGAATCAGCGAGTTCATGGCCCCGATATTGGCTTGCGTATAGATGTCGTAGGGACTGAGCCAATAGCTGCGGGCCTGGGTAAACGGCAGCTCGAGTTCAAACTGGCCGACGCGCAGGCTCAGGAAGTGCGGGGGCAGCTTCAGCAGCCGGCCGACATTGACGAACTTGAGATAGGCATCGCCCAGTCCGCCGTTGGCGTTTGCGCCACTGACACTGATGTCGTCGTCCACCCAAAATGCCATGTCGCTGCCGAAGTTGCCGGCCGTGAAGATGCTGAAGAGCCCAGTTTCGAAGTCGGTGGTGGGCACAAACGGCGGCAACGTTCCTGCCGGGGTGAGCGAGGCAAATTTTCCGCTGCTAGTTCCCGTATATTGAAAGAAGTTGTTGTACCGCAGCCCGATCGGCGGGATACCCGGGATGACGCCAGGCCAGACGGCCTTCGGCCACAGTTCCGAATTGGCCGGCGCTCCCAGCATTACCGGCGGAATCTTGATCATCGACTCGTCGTCCTTGGGAAACTTGAAGCCGGCGTCTTTGAAGGCTTTCCCGAAGTCGTTCAGCTTGGGAAAGTCAACGTGACAGGTACTGCAACTGGTGCCGTACATGCGTGAAAACGCCGGAATGGCATAGCTGGTGCTCGAAAATACGATAGCCAGCACCACCGGCATCAGAAAGAGACTTGCCTTACGAAACGCGTTGCAAGGTCGCCGTTGCATCCTTAGTCCTCCCTTTAGGTGTTGTTTTCACAGTCAGGCTGCTCAATGGTTTTACCGCCGACAGCCTTTGAAACTCATGTAGCGTGAATCCTAGACCGCCTGCCAGCAGCAGGATTGTGAACGTCGTAACCCCGGTCAGCAAGAGCACGGTTTGCCGGTCGGTCTCTCCGCTTTGTGGCTGAACTTCCGGTATCTTGCTGTCGGGAACAGACGCTGCGCTCCCACCCACGGGAGGCGTTGTTCCGCCTGCTGACCCCGATTGCGTCAGCGCGCCGAGGGTGCTGACACGAGCCGCTTGCGAAGGCGGATAGAGGGTCAGGTAGAGATACACATCCGCTGCTTCGTCCTCACTTAAGTAATAAAAAACCGGCATTCTGCCGCGGTAGAGCGTTGGCGATGCGCCCATCAGCACCGGCGCTCCGCGAGTGACCTTGCGGATGAACTCCGGGCGGCTCTTGCGCAGGGTGAGCGTACTCAACGGGGGGATCGCTCCATCCCAAATCTGTTGGGGACCGGGGTCGGGCCCGGTTGCGGCGTGGCAGGTGTGACAAGTGGACTTCACAATGTGCTCGCCCACGCGGAGGGGCGATTCCTTCACGGCGAGCTGCTCCCGTTCTGCGCCGGGCACTGCGGCCAACTGTTTCAGATAGGCGAAAAGCGAATTGACCTCGGCCTCGTTCAGGTGAGGAAACGGCGGCATGTTCTCGCCGCCATTGTGCAGTCGTTGCAACAGTGCCGTCTTTGACTGCTGCGCCAGTTTGGCGGCGTCCGCCCGGCCGATCTCCATCCCGGCCGCCTTCATTCGTGCCATCACCAGCTCGACGGAGGTCGCACGCACCGGGTTAATGACCGAATTGATTTCTGGCGGCGCCCCTTCGCCAGATTGGCCATGGCATCCCTGGCAATTCATGCGGTAAAGGTCTGCGCCATGCAGCGTCAAAGTTTGCGATGCCACTGTGGACGGTCGGTCAGGTTGCCACTGGGGAGCTGCCTCTCCAGGCGCTGGCGCAGGCGGGCCCAAGCGCCACGTCCTGCCCATGCTGGTTTCGTCGAACCGCCGATTCAGATGTGTGAGCCAGCTTTCGCCCGCCACCGCCGTCACCCCAGCCTCTTTACTCACGCTTGCCTTTTGTGCCGCTGTGCCCGGGTGGTCCACCTGCGCATAAGCGCAGTGCCCGGCCAGCAACAACAATGTCGACATCGCGACGAATCGCGATTTCTTCAGGAACTGCATACTGTCCCCCGTACTGCTCGGAACTCGTTCTGAATCCGAGCCTACGGGGATGCGACAGTGAAATTGTCAGGAAGTTGTCAGCTTGCTGTTAAATGTTACTGATCATGTGAACTCCTTCGACACTTTTTCCCGCCGGCAAAGCAAAATGAAGACTGCAAGTGGCGCCTACCAACCGTTCGGACGGTAATGCCTATCCTCATCAATAAATTGTGACCAAAATAATAACAGAGGTCCTTCGTTGTCCACATCTGACGCCGATAGGCAGGGAGTATTCCTTTTGGCGCAACCTCCTCGCAGTGATGCACATCACCGCGCGCGGTGACGAAGACAGCGCGGTGCTCGGACCTCGGATTTCAGTACAGGAAGTCGAAATCGAACAGGAACTTGCGGTCGTAGTTGCCGAAAAACGTTCCGTACAGCGGATCGGCGAAGTTGGAATGCACTTCCAGCGGATTGAAATGGTTGGTCAAGTTGCGGACCGTCATAGACAGGCGCACCGCGTGCCGCAGATTCACCTGCACATCTTTGGACACGCGCAGGTCGGCCGAGAAGTAATTCGGATAGCGATACTGCGGCCCGCTCACCGGCACATACTGCTGATAGAGATTCGTCGGCTGATAAGGAAATCCGTTGCGGTACTCCAGGTGCGGCGACAATGTGATTTTCTTCGGCAGTTTACCGTAGCTTCCCCAGAGCAGGAAGCGGTTGGGTATTTCGCTGGGCAAGCTGGCGATCAGGTTGGGTTGAATCAGCGGCGAAGGAAAATTTCCCAGGTAGGAGCCGGCGTCATTGACGTCACCGCGTGCGTACTGCCGCACGTAGGAGAAAAAGAACTGGCGCGGCGAAGCGGACCCGATGCGGGCGGTGAACTCAGCCTGCCGAGTTTGCGCCCATCCGGAGGAGTTCAGCAGGAAGGCGGGCTGGCCCTGAACGACCGCGGGTTGCAGCGTGATCATGTCCTGCTCGTGGCTTTGCAGGTACTTCGCGCGGACCACCAACCAGCGCTTCACCGTTCGTTCAAATTCCAGGTTCCAAGCTGTGCTGTACGGAGCGAAATTCCCGCTCTTCAACTTCCGACCGATGAAGGGGAAGTTCGATTCCGCCGCCTGGCCGGTGATGTTGAGGTAACGGACCGGCGGCCCCACCGGCACGCCCTGCGCGTTGTAGGTGGTGATGACTTGATCGGGGTAGCTGTTGAAGGCATAGACATCCAGCGGCACTGAGTCATAGAAGATGCCGATGCCGCCGCGGACCACGGATTTGGCGGACTTGCCCGGTGACCACACCAAGCCGGTGCGGGGCGCCGCGCGCGTGGTAGAGGTGATGGTCTGCCCTTCCAGGCGAAGCCCGACATCGACCGCCAGGTGCGCGTTCAGGACCCAGTGATCTTGAGCGTAAACGGCAGGTTCTGTATCGGCGACCTTGTAGGGCGTGCCGTTGACATAATCAATCCTCTGCAGCGGTCGTCCGCTGGCATCCTGCAAGATGACCGGATTGCCCAGGAAGTGGCCGTCGTTCTCACTGTGCCCGATTATCGAACCGATCTGGAACATGTGCTGGCCATGGAAGTTCAAGGTGCGCGGCGTCCACTGCTCCATCCATGCAAAGCGGGTGGCGCTGCGCGAGTTGTAGCTGAAATAATTTCCCTGGTTGCCCAGCGGCGTGAGCACCATGTCGGCGTTGCCTTGGGGAGAGATTGCGCTGGAAACTCCGGTTCCGGAGAATGTGCTTTGCAGCAGGCTGTCGCCAATCTGCCAGCGATGCGTCAGCGTCGCGGTGGATTCGTGGAAATTCGCATCCGGCGTGACCGGCTGAGGATTGAAGTAGTCGAGGCCGGCATATTGCAAACTGTGGGGCGCGAAATGCAAGCTCGCGGTCAGGGTCTGTTTGGAAGACAGAATGGCGTCCATCTGGGTGAACGAATTGTAGGCGCTTGATCGGGTGAGATTTTCCGGATAGGGCAGCGTCCTTACTTCCTGATTGTTGAAGAGATACTGAAAGCCTTCAAGAAAATAAAGCTTGTCCTTGACCACAGGCCCGCTCAGATTGAATCGTGGAGACGCATCCACAATGCCCTCCAGGTGTCCGCTGCGAATGCGGAAATCGGGAAATGGATCGTTCAAGCTGTAGGCCCATTTATCACCACCGCGACGCGTCTCGGCCGAAACTACACCGGCGGTGAACTTCCCATACTGCGCCAGGTATGGCATCTCCGCCACTTCCACAGTCTGCACACTATCAATGGGCACGCTGAGGCCGAAGCTGCCAGTGGCGGGATCGGTGACATCGACGGAGTTGACCAGCAAGGCACTGTGGTCCTCCCCCAAGCCAGCGATGCGCACGCTGCCGTCTTTGGCGCGCACGATCCCGGGTATCAAGGGCAGCGCGTCCGCGAGAGTGGCGGGGCGCAGGGCGCTATTCTCGGCCTGCGCGGTAGGCAAGGTCGCCGGACTGCCCGCGGTTTCGGTGACTGGATTCGAGGCTTCGCCTTTGACCTCGACAGTCTGCTCACTCAGCGCCGCCTCACTCAAGACAACCTCAATGTCCTGAGCGGCGTTGCTGTCGCTGATCTCCAACGTCGTCTCATTCGGCAGGTAACCTTTTTTTTGGACCCGCAGCGAATAACTGGTGGCGCCGTTGAGCGCGAGCGTTACCTTTCCCGTGGCGCCGGTGGTGGAGGTGATTACAGGCCCGCCGGCTGAGCGAATCTCAACCGTCGCACCGGAAACAGGCTGGTTCTTTTCGTCGATCACCGAGAGGTTGATGGAGTAGGTCCGCGTGTCGCCGGGAGCGGAGGCCGCGAGAAAACCGCAGAGAAACAGCATCCACACGAGCAAGACCACGCTCGTGAGAACTGCGTGGATTACCGGCGATCGTGATGGATTAGTCATCTTTGGAGAGCTCAACCTGGCCGCTCGGCCATACTGGAACGTCGCCATAGGATTATGCTCGCCGCGGCTAACCAGCATCGATCGTTTTCATGTTCATGACGAACTTGATACTTGAATTCTACCTGTCAGGCAGCAGCGTTGCCAATGAGATGAACAGAGTGTCACTTGCAAGCTGGATTAAATTCCACCATGGCTGCCTAGTCTATCAACCCGTGTCCCACTCATCAGTTGCGAGGCGAACTGCCACCAAGCCGGCTGCCCCGTTCTAGGGAGCCTCTGATTAAGTTCGGCTCTTTGAAGGGGACGGCCTTCAGGCCGTCCGTAAATACCCAATATGAGGCCGGGGCTTTAGCCCCTGAGGGATGTCCAATGGACTTAATCAGACCTTCCCTCGGCCATGTTTTGGTCTGCTAGGGCGCACAACTCGAAACTTGAAACTCGCAACTGACAACTGACCACTGGCTACTGACAACGGGCTACTGGCTACTGGCTAATCGACCTACGCTGGAGATACTGAGGCTCACTGTTTTCGCGACCTTCAAAAAGAAGGTGCTGGGATCCTTCATGCCCCACTCTTGATAGGGAACAACAAAACTGGTGCTCGCCTTGACCGTCTCGCCGCTCCTTTCAACCAGCAAGGGCAGTGTGAGGTCATGATTGGCGCCATGGACATGAAGTACGCCTTGTACCGGTAGGCTCGATGTCCCTTGGTCGGCCAGCTTTCCCGTTACATGGGTGGGAGAAAAAATGATCGCGGGATAGCGCTGGCTCTCCAGCACCTCTTTGTGCATTTTCTTGTCGCGGGAATGATTGCCGCTCTCGCCGCTGGTGGCATCCACAATGATTTCGCCGCTGGCGGCGCCCGATTGCGGGTCGAATGTGACGCTGCCACTCCTCAGTTTGAAACTGCCATGGACAGTGTGCATGGTAGCGCCCAGCGTCCACTCGATTTTGGTTTGGGCGGGATCGAGCTTGACCGTGATCTGCTGCGCCGCAGCCATCGACGGCAATAGCAACAACCAAGCGAACCGCGCGATACAACCCGTCGGCATAGGGGGAGGGTAGCAGTTTCGAGCTTCAAGTTTCCAGTTTCGAGTGCCTATCCATGTTCGTTTTTATGAATTTGTCATCCCGAGCGAGGTCGCCGCGGCGACCGAGCTCCCGCATTTATGCCGGGGAAGGCCGGCAGCTCCCGTTTACAATTGTTCTTTACTTTGAGGTGGCGATGTCTTTCCTTCGATATCTGATGTTGTTATCGCTGGTGATCTGGATTGGCGGCCTGATCTTTTTTGCCTTTGTGCTGGCGCCGACGGTTTTCGCGGTCTTGCCCACCCGGCAACTGGCGGGCAATGTGGTCAATCGCAGCTTGGGCATTATGCACTGGATGGCGATCGCATGTGGCGTGATATTTGCCGTGACGTCCATGATCGATTCGCGGATGGTGAATGGCGTCGCCGACCCGTTTGCGGCCCGCAACCTTTTGATCTACGCGATGATCATCTTGACGTTGGTTGGCATGTTTGGCATCGCGTCGCGGATGCTGGTCCTGCGTCAGCAGATGGGCGTCATCGACGACGTGCCGCAGGACGACGCCCGCCGGGTGGAGTTCAATCGCCTGCACCTGTGGTCCACTCGCATCGAGGGATCGGTGCTGGTGCTCGGGCTGGTGCTGCTGTATCTGACCGCGCGCCGCATGACGTGAGCGCGCTTTTACATTTCGATATACGCTGGGATTACAGCCAGGCTATTAGCGACTAGCTTTTCGTAATTCCTCTTAACTGGCAACTGACAACTAACCACTGGAAACTGATTTTTATGAAAACCGGAATCATCGGCCTGCCGCAAGTGGGCAAGACGTCGTTGTTCGTGATGTTGACCAAGCAGCAGGTAGGCCAGCGCACTGGCAATCCGCGCGAGGCGCATCTCGGAGTCACCAAGGTCCCCGACGACCGCCTCGACCGCCTGGCCGCGCTGTATAACCCGAAAAAACTGATACATGCCAGCGTCGAGTTTGCCGACGTGGCGGCGCTGAGCCAGGAGGCGCTGAACGAAACCGCCTTCGCTGCGAACCTGCGCAACGTGGACGCGCTCGCCCACGTGGTGCGCGCCTTCGAGGATGACTCCATCCCGCACGTCGGTCCTATCGATCCGCTGCGCGATATCAAGAACATTGACTTCGACTTGATCGTCAACGATCTGGGACAGGTGGAAAAGCGGCTGGAGCGCGTCGAGAAAGATTTGAAGAAGATGAAGACGGCGGAGCTGGAGCGCGAGCACGACTTGCTGAAACGCGCCAAGGCGCATCTCGAAACCGAGCGCCCGCTGCGCGAGATGGAGATGACGCCCGAGGACAAAAAGCGCGTGCGCGGCTTCATGTTTCTCAGCGAGAAGCCGATCCTCTACGTGCTCAACATCGGCGAAAGTCCGACGCTGGGAAAGGACCTGGAAGAAGCGGTCGCCAAATATGGAGTGACGGAAGTGGCGGCGCGTCCCAACACGGGCGCGCTCGCCGTGTGTGCCAAAGTCGAAGCCGAACTCGCCGAAATGAGCGATGAGGATGCCGCCGAGTTTCTCTCCAGCTATGGCCTGAAGGAAAGTGGATTGGTGCGGCTCATCCGCAAGACCTATGAGTTGCTGGGGCTGATTTCCTTCTTCACCGTGGGCGAAGATGAGTGCCGCGCCTGGACCGTGGAACGCGGATCGAAAGCCGTTCACGCCGCCGGCGCTATCCACACCGACCTGGAACATCATTTCATCCGCGCCGAGACGATCCACTGGGACCAACTGCTCGATGCAGGGTCGGAAGCCGAAGGGCGTGCCCGTGGCACGCTACGCCTGGAAGGCAAGGAATACATCGTGAAGGACGGCGATGTGATGCACATAAGGCATAGTGGATAGCGGTCAGGGGCTAGGGGTTAATTTCGAGTTTCAAGCCCGACTTTCCATGTCTCCAAACCTGCTGCAGCAAATTGACTCATTACTATGAGTCAGATAAACTCATGTCATGGCTAAGAGGCTGCAGGTCATTTTGAAAGATCCGGAGTATCGCGAGATCCAGCGGGTTGCGCGCTCGCGCCGTATGAGCCTCGCGGAATGGGTCCGCCAGGCGCTGGAAGCCGCACGCCGGGAAGAGCCGGCCGGCAGTCTCACCCGCAAACTCGAGGCGATCCGTACGGCGGTCCAACACGAATACCCGGCAGGCGACCTGGACAAGATGCTGGCTGAGATCGAAGCCGGTTACCTGAGCGGCCCGCGCTCGTGATTCTCATCGATTCCAATGTCCCGATGTATTTGGTGGGCGCGCCGCACCCGCACAAGACTGACGGACAGCGACTCCTGGAGAAACTGATACGCGGCCGAGAGCGTCTGGTGACCGACGCCGAAGTCTTGCAGGAGATACTCCACCGCTACGTGGCCATCGATCGGCGCGACGCAATCCAGCCCGCTTTCGATGCACTGCTTGGAGTCGTCGATGAAGTCCTGCCCGTCACTCACGCGGCCGTGGAACGCGCCAAGGAGATTGTTCTGGGTTACCGGCGGCTCTCAGCGCGGGATGCCGTGCACGTGTCGGTGATGGAACAGCATGACATCGCGCAAATCCTGAGCTTTGATGCAGGCTTCGATTCGTTCCCAGGTATCAGCCGGATCTTCTGAACAAACGAATTGCAGGCTGTGGCATCAGGCGGAGGCGCTTCGGGGGCGGCACACGAGATTTCTACGGCGGCGTAACCCAGGTTAGCGTCCGAACGAAGGACGCGAACCTGGGGCACCAGGCTTAGATTCGGTTCGTCTGTACTTCGTACTTAATCTCGGGAAAGTGCAAGAAATCTTGTTGCCATTTCTCCACGTACTTGCGAGCAAAAGCCGGTAGCTCTCCGCAACGGTACTCCTGCAGCACTCTTTGGAATGTACCCATGGCAACTGTTGCGCTGAGCCGGAATACAAACTCAAATCCATCCAGAGAACGAATAGGCTCAAGCGTGAGTTCCCTTTTACCAAATTTCACGTGATGCTCGTAGTTTGCCGCATGCATGACCTCAGAAGCACCGGAATACAAGGCCACGTACATTGACCGTTTGCCGATTGATCGCGCCATGGTACCCAGATCGCGCACTCCAAGGGGAACATACCAGGAGCGATCAAATTTCTTCCCGTTCCGTCGCGTTTCAAAATCCTGCTCAACTTCTAGGAATCGCGGTTGAGAGAGTATTTTGGTAACTGCTTTTTCGAGCTCTTCAGCGGCTGCGATGCGCTCCCCGGGTACAACAATATTTAACTCCTGTAATGCATCCCTAACATCTTGACGTTCTGAGGTTAGAGGCTGAAGTGCGCGCGCGAGGCGACGTTTACGTCGTAAATTATGCACGTAGTAGTAACGGGCCTTCCTTTCAGAATCAGCACCAAGAATCCATTCGATGTAAACCGATGCCTCGAACAGCGCCCTCAGCGGTAATTGAGCTGAATGCGGTGCCCCCTGCGAAAGCAGAACTTCGATACCATCGAGCATTGCGACGCACTGCCGTAGCAGGATCATCAGGACAACCGTGTCCTTCATGCTTCGCTCGCTCGAAACAAAGCAACGCGGAATTAAGTTAGTGCCATAGTTCGTTAAATCTTCGATAAGCGCAACCCAGGGCCTGAGGTGAGTTTGGACGTCGTTGACGACTCTCTCCCGATCCAATATGGACTGGTACGGATTTTCGCGTACTTTAATGAGCAGATCTTTCGACATATTTGAAGTCTACGCCAACTTAAACATTTCCCGGAGGTGCCTGGGCAGAGAAGCAACCCAAATGCCATGTCCCGTCCTCACCCTTTCAGAAAACTTGCAGCGCCGGAGCGTTTCTCGTGTCGCGGTGGGGCTTTACGACGATCTTCACATCCTGATTTAGCGCCACGAGAAAGCGCAGAAGACGCTCAACCGAAAACTGCCGGAAATCGCCGCGCAGCATCTTCGACACATCGGGCTGGCGAACTCCAAACAAATCGGCAGCTTCCACCTGTTTCAGGCCGCGATTTTTCATGATGCTGTCGATCTTGAATACAAGCTGCGCCTTCACCAAATGCTCTTCCGCGTTCGGCACACCGATATCCTTGAACACATTGCGGCTTCCGGTTTCGTATCTCTTGCTGTTGCTCATGGCTTCATCTCCTTTGCAATCTGTTCCGCCTCACGCAGCCGCTGCCTAATCAATTCCATGTCCCGGTGCGGCGTCTCCCGTCCGGTTTTCGATTTCTTCTGGAAGGCGTGGAGGACATACACCGTTCCGGCATGCCTCAGCGTGTACACGGCGCGGAACGTGTCGCCGCGATAGTCCTTGACTACTTCCACGACCCCTGCCCCGCCAAAGCCCCTCAGCACCTTTGCGTCGCGGTGCCTGCCGCCGCGCTGTGCAACGTATAACGCATAGCCAATGTGATCCTGTACGGGCTCGGGAAGCTCGCGCAAGTCTTTGCGGCTCGACCCCATCCAGATCACCGGCTTCAACGACGGCCCATCAGTCATTTGCGTTTATCATTATAGTGAATTAACTATATTCTGTAAAAGGGTAGCTTGCCGGCGCAATTGTGGTTACCTTCGTTCTTCGGACTGCGTTTTCTTCTCGCGCCAGCTTCTTTCTGAAAGATAAACTGAGGAAGTCGGAGTCAGGTTCCGGTGCCGCGGCAGCCATGCTTGGCCGTCGGCGGGAGAGGTTCTTTGACAACGTGTCAAAAGGCTGGATGGGAAATCCATCAGGGCTGACTGGCGCTGGATCGTGCCGTAACCCCTTTACTCGGAATACTTTGCCTGCAAGTCCAATGCAATGAATACTTTGGCGGGAATCGTGCAAAGTATTGAATCGTAACGACTTAGATCTCGCAACAACTCTAATGTTTTGAATACTTTATTGGTAAAGTATTCAAAACAAAGATCTTACAATTCTTGGGGGGGGGAGGGGTCGGCGAAACTGCTCCACCCTGCTCTGTTATCCTGCTCGCGGCCCATGAATCCAATCATCCTCAGCATTCTGCTTGGCCTGACGGCTGCCGCTGCGAACGTTTTCGGCGGCGCGGTCATTGTGCAGAAGAACTGGGACCGCAGCTACCTGCGCTATTTTGTGGCTCTGGGCGCGGGCTTCATGTTGGCCACGGCGCTGGTCGAAATGGTCCCCGAGAGCCTGGCGCTCGCCGGGCGCAACGGAGCATTGCTGCTTCTGGGCGGATATCTGCTGGTGCACTTTTTCGAGCACACCATCACCCCGCATTTTCACTATGGGGAAGAGACCCACGCCGACGAGTACCTGCATTCCCACCGGCGCGTGTCGGTGCTATTTGGCTTGATGATCCACGCCTTCTTCGACGGCATTGCCATCACTGCTGGCTTCCTCATTTCACCCTGGCTGGGCTGGATCATCTTTCTAGCAATTTTTCTGCACAAAATACCAGAGGGCTTCACCGTGACCTCGGTGATGCTGGCCAGCGGATTGAGCAAGACGCGGTCGTGGTTCGCTTCCGTGATGTTGGCGCTGGCCACGATGGCCGGCGTGCTTACCATGGCGATCGGCAAGCATGCCGTTAGCTACGGATTGCCTGTCGCCGCGGGAGTGACCATCTACGTTGCGGCGTCCGATCTCATCCCAGAGGTGAACCGCGAGCCTGGCGTGAAGATGGCGCTGGTCGTATTCATCGGAGTCGCCGCCCTATTCGTGCTCGATCACCTGGTGCATTTGCATTAGGGTCATTGCGCGGAACTGCGCTTGGGTCGGAAGGCGTAAAAATACCACTTCAAATACTGCGGCAACCATGCCCATATCTTGAACCGCGACTCACCCTGGGTTCGGCCGCGCCAGGTTGTCGGTAACTCCGCAATGCGATAGCCGGCGAGGAAAGCTTTCACGGTAATTTCGAGGCTGAGTTCAAAGCCTGCCTTGCTCTCAATCGTCATGCCCCTCAGGATCTTGCTGTCGTACAGCTTGAACGCATTGGTGGCGTCGTGGGTGGGAATCCCGCGAAACCAGTGCAGCGTGAGGCCGGCAACTCGCGACATTGCGCCCTTCAGCGGAGGCGCATCCAGCAGCCGGCCGCCTGGCATGTAGCGACTGCCAACGACTACGTGGTATCCCTTGCGGTAGTAATCAGCCATCTGGTCCACTTGTGTCAGGTCATCGGAAAGATCGGCCATGACTACCAGCACCGGACCGCTTTCAACTTGAGCGAAGCCGGTGCGGATGGCCCCAATTACACCTCGTCCCACATTGTTCTTGACCGGAACCAGCCGTGTTTCTCCTGCCGAAAGGATTTGCCGCAAAACGGGAACGGTGTTGTCTTCGTCGAAGTCATAGACCACGAACGCCCTGAACCGCGACCCGATTTGCGAGCTAACTGCACTCCACAGAGCGGGAAAGTTGGCGCCTTCGTTGTAAACGGGAATGACCAGGCTCAGTTCGGTCGAGGTCTGCTCGGGTACGACATCCACTAGATCTGACCTACTTCGATCTGCTCAGCGACCCAGGGAATGACTTCGTCCAATATCGTGCTCAAGCTGGTGGTGGCTTCAAATCCGAGCAACCGCTTGGCCTTGCGCGTGTCAGGTGAGCGTTCCTGCACGTCATATTCGAATGGCGGATCGGAAACATAGCGGAACGGTTTGTTGTCGCTATGCACCTTGCGCCAGATGGTTTCGGCCAACTCCAAAACGGTAGTGCGCGTCGGAGTGGAAAGATTGAAATCCTGATTGACCGCAGCGGGATGCTCCAGGCAAATTTTTATTCCCTTAGCCAGATCGCCGCCATACGTGTAGTGGCGGACTTGATTTCCAGAACCGAGAATGTGCAGGGGATCCTGGCCCTTCAGCACCTTCTGCGCCAGATCGGGCACCACGTGCGACATCGCCAGTTTCACATTGCCGCTATAAATGTCATGGTCATGCAATGCCCGCTTTTCTCCTACGCCGACGCAATTAAACGGACGCACAATGGTGTAAGGCAGCTTGTATTGCTCCCACGCCCCCTGAACAAAATACTCGGTCGCCAGCTTCTGAAATCCGTACGTCGAACGCGGCGGGGGACAGCGGTGCTCGGCGCCTTCGGGAGTGGGATACTCCGAAGTGCTCTCGAACACCATGCTCGACGACATCACGGTTATCTTGTGCAGCTTCTGGTGTTGATGAGCATAGATCGCGGCATCGAAGGAGGCAGCGGTGATGCGTTCATTCTCCGCCAGCAGGTCGTAGGCGAACTCGTGGAAGTAGCTGATGCCGCCGATCATGGCTGCGGAGGCAACAAAGTGATCGCAGCCGGACAGCAACTCCTTCAGCAAGGAAACATCCTTGCAATTGGCCTCGACGAACTGATAGCGCGGGTGTTTGTCGTACGACTTCTCCACCCGGCCGTACTTGCTGAAGTTATCGACCCCAATAACTTCATAGCCGGCTTGGAGCAATTCCTCAACCAGGTAGCCGCAAATGAATCCCGCAGAGCCGGTGACCAGCACTTTCATGACCGTGCTCCTCCTGCCGCAACCGGTATCGGAGGTTGGGCAGACTCGGCGTGCCGCTCCGGCCAAAAGTTCCAGATATCAACCACAACCTTGTCGGCGGGAATCTGAAGATGGCGGTAGGCGGCGTGGGGCGCTCCGAGCACAAATATTTGGGCCCGGCTGAGGGCTTCACTGAGCGGAACCAGTCGCTGGTCGGACACGTACGGGTCGGTGCAGAGGACCTCTTTGGCCTCCACTTCCAGCAGCTTCTTCAGCTTGTAAGAGAGGCTGTCGCGATTGTCGTCGGACTCTCCCTTGAAAGCCATTCCCAGGATCGCAACCGTCTTATCGGCGAGGCCGAGCGGACGCATCTGCGTCACAACAAAGTCGGGAAGACCTTCGTTCACCAGCATGGCGGCATGTCCGAGGAAGAAATGATTGCCGGAGAATGCCGAAAGCTGCAAGGTGTCCTTGAGCAAACAGGGTCCCGCCGCAAAGCCGGCACGCGCGAAACTCCGCATCCTGGGATATTCGCGAGTGACCGCATCATGGATGCGGTAGAAGTCGAGGCCGTAGGTTTCCGCCAGCATGTAGAACTGGTTCGAGATGGCGAAGTTCAGGTATCGCCAACTGTTCGTGAATAGCTTGGCTAGTTCCGCTTCCAGGGGAGACAACTCGATGACCGTGGACGCGATCGTGAGGAATAATTCTTTTGCCCTCCGGAGCGCGACCGGTTCGAACCCTGACACGATCTGCGGCAGCTTAACCAGTTCCTCCATGGCATTGCCTTCAGCGATGCGCTCAGGACAGAACGCCAAATCAATATCGCGTCCCAGGGACTTGATTCGCTGGTAAACCAGCTTGGTCACGCCTGGGCTGACCGTGCTCCGCAGAATCAGCAAGGTCCCGTCATTGATGTACTGGAGCATGCCGTCCACGCTCTGGTACAGCTCATTCACCGTGGGGTTCAGGTGCCGGTCAACCGGAGTGCCGACGACGGTAATCACTATGTCCGCCAATCGCAAGCACTGCGAGTCCGTGGTGGCGGTAAGAGTTTTGCCCAAGACCTGGCGCAGAACGGGCTCAGCTCCGGCTTCGCGGAAAGGCATCTGGCCGGAGTTGATTTTTTCGACCTTGGCGGCGTCGATATCGAGCAGAGAAACCGGCAATCCACGGCTGGCCAGTACAATTCCCAGCGGCAAGCCGACGTGTCCGCAGCCGCCCACAATGACGAGGTTCTGTTGCTTGGACAAGGAAATATCCTTAAAGCAGGACGTTGAAGCGCAATTTTACCGCATTCGCAAGAGGGTGTTGCGCTGGGGTTCGGCTCCGGTCATCCAGAACAGTCAATCGACAACGTGCCTGCCAATTTCCGGGGTTGAAGTTGGGTATGAGTCAGCTGCGCTTCAACCAGCGCAGCCGGCAAGACTTTTAGTTGCGTTAGGCCACGCTGCTGCGTACGATGGCAAGTGCGCGGTGACGGAGCCGCGGCCGATTCGTTGGGCTTGGTATACGACTTTGGAGACGGGTTGCTGGGACGTTTTGCGATGCTTCCGACGGGAAGTCTCTGGTCTTGCCGGCGGCATAGGTCAATGGGGGACAGGCGCTTAATGGCGCCTAAGGAAGGTCTTGGGGGCCCGCGTCAATTCTCAGGTTTCTTGCTTAGCTGGAATCGCTAAGGGAGTGAACTGGGCTAGAACGAATATGCAAACATTTGCACTACTTGCATTCAAAGTTTTGCGGTTCTGAAGATCTGCGATAAGAACTGCTTGATTATCAGCTATTTATCGAATATGCTATCTTGTATTCTCGGCCAAATAATTGCACACACCCCAAAGGGACTGCCAGAGAAATCAAACAGGGAGCGAGGACCGGTGGCGCTGGTCGGCACCAAAGCGACGAGTACTGCTTTAACCACCCCAGCAGACGAACAAGTCTTGTTGGGGGACAGTAGCGTTGCGAAATCTTCAACCTTGTGGCAAACGCTGAAGCCTTTCGGCTGGCAGGGGTTACTGCTAGTCGCAGTATTGATTGCGCTGTATGCGCCCGTTCTGAAGCATCTGGTTGGCCAGTGGTACAACGACTCCGACTACTCTCACGGATTTCTGGTACCCTTACTGTCGCTTTACTTGATCTGGCAGAGGCGGGAAAAGTTGCGCCACGTCGCCCTCCGCCCCTCGTCGTGGGGGATGTTAGTCGTCGTCTTCTCGATTGGGCTGCTCTTTCTGGGAAGCCTGGGTGCGGAACTCTTCCTGGCACGAATCTCGATGTTAGGTTCCATCTGCGGACTAATCGTTTATTTTTGCGGCGGCGCTCTGCTGCGCGCCTTGGCCTTCCCCGTGGCATTTTTGCTGTTTGCGATTCCGATACCCGCTCTGATTTACAACGAGATTGTTTTTCCGCTGCAGTTTATAGCCTCCAAGTTCGCAACTTCGACGTTGGAGACGCTCAACCTGTTTCCCATCATGCGTGAGGGAAACATCCTGATTTTGCCCAACATGTCGTTGGAAGTGGTGGAGGCGTGCAGCGGTATTCGGTCGTTGATGTCGCTGCTGGCCTTGGCTGCCGGCTACGGGTATCTGGCCGAGCGCAGCACCGCGGTGCGCTGGTTGTTGTTCCTGGCCATGGTTCCCCTCGCCATTATCAGCAACGGGACCCGAGTCATGACGGCTGCTTTGATGGCGAACTACATCGGTCCCCGCGCCGCCGAAGGATTCATGCATGAGTTTTCGGGCTGGGTGATTTTCGTAGTAGCCACGGTCTTGTTCTTGGCGTTGCACAGCTTGACGATTGTGGTGCGCAAGAAATTCGGATGGCTGCCGAAAGATGACAGCGCCCTCGCCAAGACTAAGGTGAGTCAATGAAATCTGGTGTCCGCTACTGGCTTATGATTGCCGTGCTGGTGGGAGCGACAACTTCCATGGCGTACTTGTCCCACGGCGAAGCCACTCCGCCGGCCCGGCCGCTTGCCGAATTTCCCAACCAGGTGGCGGGATATACTAAGGCCGCCGATTGGCCACTTGACCAGGCGACTATAGATTTGCTCGGTGTCACCGACTATCTCAACCGTGGTTATGTCTCGAAGTCGCAAGGCCTGATCACGTTGTACATTGGGTATTTCCGCAGTCAGCGGACCGGCGCCGCCATTCACTCCCCCAAGAACTGCTTGCCGGGAGCGGGGTGGACGCCGATGCAGGCGACCATCTATCAGCTTCCTTTAGACGACGGGCGTAAGGTGCCCGTTAATCTCTACATCGTCCGCAAAGATTTGGACGAACAACTCGTGCTGTATTGGTACCAGGCGCATGGCCGCATAGTGGCCAGCGAATACTGGGGTAAGCTTTATTTGGTGTATGACGCGATACGCTTGAACCGCACCGACGCCGCTCTGGTTCGTGTCACCACTCCGATTTACAACGGTGATGAGGAGCAGGCGCGCACGCGGGCGCTGGCGTTCGCAAAACAGATTACAAGTGACGTCGATCAGATCATCCCTCGGTGACCCAGGAGAAAGTATGCGTAACCGCTGCATCGTCTTTGTGGTAATAGCTGTCCTGTCAATCGCTTTCGTCGGTTGCACTCGCAACCCGGAAGTCGCCAAGCGCAAGTACGTAGAGAGCGGCCAGAAGTATATGGGGCAGAAGAAGTACGAGTCTGCCGTGATTCAGTTCAAGAAGGCCTTGCAAGTTGATCCACGATATGCCGAAGCCCATTACCAATTGGCGACTGCTGATCTGGAACTGCAGCACTTTCAGGAGGCTTACCAAGAGCTGAGCCAGGCGGTTGAGCTTGACAAAAACCACATCAAAGCGTGTCTGGCGCTGGGAAGCTTGTACTTGGCCGGCCACCAGGCCGATAAGGCGGAAGAGAAGGCCCGCCATGTAATTGAGCTTGACGCCAACAATGCGGATGCATATGTCCTGCTGGGCAACGCCCTGATGGTCGAGAAGCGCCAACAGGATGCGGTGGATGCCTTTACGAGGGCGATTTCCCTGAAACCGGATGACACTGATGCCTACCTCAATCGGGGTTTGTTGTACGCCTTTATGAAGCAGGACGCTTCCGCCGAACAGGACATGCGCAAAGCCATCAGCCTGGATCCGCACAAGCTGTCAGCCTACGCCAACCTCGCCGGCTTCTACTTTTACACGAAGGACCCCAAGAAGGCGGAGGAAGTGTACCGGCTCGCGATCCAGAATAATCCGGACTCGCCCTCTCCCTACTTGCGCCTCGCCGGCCTGCTGTTGCATGAAGGCCGCAAAGCGGACAGCGAGCAGATTATTCAGCAGTTGCGCGATAAGCAGCCGACGTCGGCGGACGTCGCCAGCTCGGTTGGGGACTACTATCTGGCTTTAAGAGATCCTGAAGCTGCCACCAAGGAGTACCAGCGCGGTCTGAACTATGACCCCAAGAACCAGGAGTTGCAGCTGCGCCTGCTGGAGACCTTACTCAATACCGGCAAGGTTGACGATGCCAGCAGGTTGGCGGATGGCATGCTGAAAGACAAACCGGGCGATGTCATAGCGCGCATTACTCACGCGCGCATCCTGGCCATTAAGGGCAATAGCGCCGAAGCCATCACTTCGCTGCGTGACGTCATTCACGATGCTCCCGACAATGCCCAGGCCCACTTTATCCTGGGACAGGTGCTGCGCCAAACCGGCGATCTGCCCGGCGCCAAGAGTGAGTTGCAAGAGTGCGCAAAGCAGATGTCCTTTAAGCATCAGCCGGAGAACCCGATGGTCCTCAAGGCCTTGGCTGAAACCTATCGTGACTCGCGCGATTACGATACCGCCCGAGAATACGCAGCGCGTTTGCAAAAGCTGAATGAAAGCAATCCGGAAGCCCATTTCCTGAACGCCACCATCGATATTGGGGCGAAGGATTATGCGGCCGCTCTCGATGAATTAAAGGAAGTGCAGAAGACCGCGCCCAATGACCCGCTGGTCCACCTCAACACCGGAATCGCCTACGCCGGGCAGAAAAAATATGCTGAGGCGGAGCGCGAATTCCAAGCTACCATAAAGATGTACCCGACATTTGACTCGGCCTGGGGCGACTACATCACGTTGCTGTTTGGCACTAACCAGCCGGCCAAGGCGCTGGCGCTGGCCAATCAGTACGTCACGGCCAATCCTAACCGGCCTTCCGCGCACTTCATGAACGGTTCCGCCCTGGCCACCGCCAAAAAGTACGACGTTGCCGTTGCGGAATTCCAGAAGGTCCTTCAACTTGACCCGAAGTCGATGATGGCTTACGTCCGCCTGGCTCAGCTTCATCAGGTGATGGGGCAACCCGACGCGGCCCTGGATTCCTACCAGAAGGCGCTCGCACTACAGCCTACCTCGTCCGCAGTGAATACTGCGATTGGGGACGTTTATCTCAGCAAAGGCGACTTGAAATCTGCCGGCAAGTACTTCCAGGCGGCCCTGGCGGAGAATTCCCATGACCCGGTGGCAGCCAACAATCTGGCATGGGTTTATGCCGTTCAGGGCGAGAACCTTGACATGGCGTTGAGCCTGGCGACGCAGGCGAAACAAACCGCGCCCGATATGACCGCGATCAACGACACCCTCGCCTGGATCCAGTACAAGAAGGGCAATTATCGCGTCTCCGTCTCGCTGGCCGAGGACGCGGTAAAAAAGGAGCCGCAGAAGGCTGACTATCGCTATCACTTAGGAATGGCCCTCAAGAGTGCTGGAGAAATAGACCGTGCCAAGATCGAGTTGCAGAAGGCACTGCAATTGAACCTTAAGGGCACGGACGCCCAGGACGCCCAGAAGACCCTGGCATCTCTGCGCTAGCGGCTTTCTCGTGACGGTCGTATGGACGAGGCTGCGCTGGCGGTCCGGCGCCATTCCTTGCGGAATCGGTGTCGTTGGCGCGCTGGTGCAGCAGCGTAATGCCGCTGCGCGGGACTCCTCGTAGGAACCCAGCCCCGAGATTGCCGAAAAGCCCATTCGCAATTTTTCTTCTCGCCCGATAGGCAGGTCTAAGGCCCGCACTACCCGTGCACGCCGGACACCTCGATTGCGGAACTGCTCTAGGCATGTGTTCGAGAAGTTGAATCGGGCTTGCCTTTCTGCTAATCTAACTAACTGGTTAATTAACAAAAATGCTTCTCCAAGTCTCTTCTTCGCCAAGGCGGGGAACTCGCCGCCAGCCCGAGGCCAGCCGCCGCGCAATCCTGCAGGCGGCGCTCGTGGAATTTGCCCAGGAAGGCATTGCGGGGGCGCGCATGGACGCCATCGCTGCGGCTGCCGGCGTCAACAAGGCGCTGCTCTACTACTACTTCCAGGACAAAGAAGCGCTGTACGCTGCGGTGCTCGAGGATTTTTTCGTCCGGCTGCTGGATCGTGTCACGCAGGCTTTCGATGGGGCGGGTCCGGCCGGCGAGCGTCTGCTCAACTATGCGTGCGCACATTTCGATTGCATCGCCGAGTCCCCGCACTACGCCAGGCTCTTCCAGGGAGAGTTGATGAGCGCCGGCAGGGGAAAGCCGTCACACCTGACGCGGGTGGTGGAGCGATACATCCGGCCAATCTCCGTGCGCCTGATTGCGGTGTTGCAGGAGGGCATTGCCAGCCGAGAGTTTCGCCACGTGGATGCCATGCAGTTCGCGCCCTCGATTGCCGGCATGATTGTTCACTATTTTGTTGTGGCGCCTGTGGCGCGCAAGCTTTTCGCCATAGATCCCTTCTCGCAGCAAGCCCTCCAGCAACGGCGCGCGGCGGTTCTCGATTTCATTGCCGCGGCCTTGTTCGCCGACCAATCCGCCGGAGTGAAGCTGGCGGCGAAAGTAGCAAGCCGCGGCGAAGCGCAGCTAGGGGCCGCTTCGAATACGGCCAAGACATCCACACGCCGCTTCAGGGTGCAAGGAAAACGCAAATGAAGCCGAAGGTTTTTTTCATCTTTCTAGCGGTTCTGCTGGCGATCGCGACCGGATATTACTTCTACTCCACGGACCGCACCACCGACACCGTGCTCATCGGAATCGTGGATGCCAATCAAGTGATCGTCAGTTCCAAGGTCATGGGCAGGATTGAGAAGCTGTACGTGGACGAAGGCTCGAAGGTCAAGGCCGGGGACCTGATCGCCGAGATCGACTCCGCCGAACTTGAGGCGCAGAAGAATGCGGCGGAAGCCATGATCCGTTCCTACGATGCGCAAGTTTCTTCTCTGCGTGCCACCCAGACGCAGACGCTGGGCGAAACCAACAGCGGCGTGGTGAATGCACAGGCACGACTGGCGGCGGCGAAAGCCACGCTGGTACAGGCGGAAGCTGACCTGGCGCGGATCCGGAGCGATTCCGAACGCATGATTGCGCTGGCCCAAGCCGGTGTTGAATCCGAGCAGGACCGGGTACGCGCCGACCAGCAACTGAAAGCGCAACAGGCCGTAGTCGTGAGTGCGCAGAAAAATGTCGATGCGGCACAGGCTGATCTGAACACCGCCATCGCGCGGACCCACCAGCAGGGCGCCGCGGCCAGTAACGTGGCCGCCAACCAGGCGCAGGTTGCCAACGCGCGCGCCCAACTGGCCGAGGCTGAAACCCGCCTCGGCTATACGAAAATCTACGCCCCCGTGACGGGAACGGTTTCCGTGCGGGCCACGCGGCAGGGTGAGGTTGTGAATCCCGGCACGCCGATCGTGACCATCATTGACTTCGGCGACACTTGGGTGCGCGCCGAAGCTCCGGAGACGGAAGCACGCTTCGTTTCGGCCGGTGACAAGCTCAAGGTGCGTTTGCCTGGCGGCAATCCGATCGAAGGCACGGTGATCTTCAAGGCGGTGGAGAGCGACTACGCTACCCAGCGCGACGTCAGCCGTCGCAAGCGCGACATCAAGACCATTGGCCTCAAGCTGAAGGTCGATAATCCCGACGGTGCGCTCGTTCCCGGAATGACCGCCGAAGTTTTGCTTCCCCAACAATTGACGAAAGGCGCGCCATGAGCTGGTTCAGTCCAAAATCGAAGCCCACAGCGGCCTGCGATGCGGTGCCCAACGTCGATGCCATTGTGGTGGACCACGTCACGAAAAAGTACGGCGACTTTACCGCCGTGGATGACGTTTCCTTCAACGTACACCAGGGCGAAATCTTCGGCTTGCTGGGGCCCAATGGCGCCGGCAAGTCCACCCTCATTCGCATGATGACTACGCTGCTGCCGCTGACCGGCGGGCGGGCGCTGATCAATGGGTTCGACGTAGCCAGGGATGCGGACTCAGCGCGGCACTGCATGGGCGTAATCCCGCAGGCGCTGACCAGCGACATCGATCTTACCGTGGAAGAAAATCTCAGTATTTACGCCAAGTTGTACGGTGTGCCCGCCGCCGATCGCAAGCGCAATATCGACGACTTGCTGAAAACGGTGGACCTGCTGAAGTGGCGCAATGCCCAGACCAAGACGCTTTCCGGCGGCATGCGCCGGCGGCTGGAGATCGCCCGGGGACTGGTGCACAGCCCGAAAATATTCTTCCTGGATGAGCCCACCACCGGACTCGATCCGGTGTCGCGGGTGGCGGTATGGGAGATGTTGACCGAGGTCAAGAACCGGCGCGCGCTGACCATTCTGATCACGACGCATTATATGGACGAAGCTGACCGGCTTTGCGATCGTGTGGCGATCGTGGACCATGGCAAGCTGGTAGCGCTGGATTCTCCGATGGCGCTGAAAGCGAGCGTGCCAGGAACGAACGTCATTGAAGCTCAGTTCCTGAAGGCGCCGGCGGACTGGCAGGAGGAATTAGGAAAGCTGGAAGACGTCACCTCGGTACAGTCGGTGGGGGCGGACATGTATCGCATTCTGAGCAGCAATGGTTCGAAGACAACCACCGAACTGGTGGAGCTTGCGGTGCGCTCCAAAGTGGAGGTGAAATCTCTCTCGGTCCAGAACACGACATTGGACGATGTGTTCGTTCACTACACCGGCCGGCAACTTCGCGATGAGCAGGTGAAGGCCTACAGCTTCGTCATGCCCGATCGCCCGGGGATGCGGCCATGAACAGGATGTGGGCTATTGTGGAGCGCGAGCTGCGCAAGTTCTTTCGCTCGCCCGCGCTAATGCTGGTAGCCATGGTCTTTCCCCTGGTGCAGCTCATCGTGTTGGGCAACGCATTCGGCGGCAAGATCAAAGAGGCGCGGCTCGGGGTTGTCGATCAGGACCACGGTACGCAGGCGGTGAAGGTCCGCGAGGCGCTGGCGGCGGTGCAGTCCAATGCACGGACGTTTTTCCCCGTGCCTTACGACAGCGACAAGCAGGCGATGGAAGACGTGCGCACCGGAAAACTGGATGGCGCCATCATTATCCCGCCGGAATACTCGCGCCGCGTCTATGAGCAAAACCATCCGCGGATTGCGCTGGTGGTGGACAATACCGACAACTTCATGAGCTCGACCCTGGAGCAGGAGTTCAGCGAACTGACCGCGGCGCTGAATAATCCCGATGTCGAACCCTCGCGCATCGTGCAACAGATTACGCTCGACACGGTTGAGCTGTACCCCTACATCGAGTACATGAAATATCTACTGCCCGGATCGATCGCACTGGCCATGTTCGTCTCCGTCATGATCGGTGGCGGCATGTTGTATATCGACGACAAGGCGCGCGGGGTGCACGAAGGCTACCTGGTGACGCCGATCACCAAGTTCGAACTGGTGGCCGGACTGAATGTTGCGGGCGCGCTGAAGGCGATCATGGCGGGCATTGTGATCACCGTACTGGGATCGTTGCTGGCGGGATTGGGGACCGTCTTCACGCCGCAAAACATGCTCTACGTTTTTCTGATGGTAGTGGTGACCTCGCTGGCGTTTAATACCATGATGTTCCTGCTGATGGTGCGAGTGGAGGACCCTCTCGTGCCTCGCGCCATGTTCGGAATCCTGAACACCCTGCTGTTTTTCCCCAGTGGCGCAATCTATCCCGTTAAGGCGTTTCCGGCGTGGCTTCGCGGAATCGCCTATGTCGATCCCTTCACCTACGCGGTGCACGGCTTCAAGGCCATTCTGCTGAAGGATGCGGGCTTCGCGGCGATCCGCACGGACCTGCTCTATCTGACAGTTGCGGCTGCCATCATGATCACGTTTGCCACCGCGCTGTTCAAGCGAACGCTGTAGTGCGGGGCGGAGGGCGGTGCGACGCTCATATCGTCTGCCTTTCTTTCGTGTGCGGCGGGAACCGTGCTTAGGCGCGGGCCCACTCATCAACGACCCCGATTTCGGTTATTCTGTAGTTTCTTAATCAGCTTTAGCAGAGAGAGGAACTATCATGCAAGTCTTGGAAAACTGGCACCCCCAGGGCGTCACCGTTTATATGGACGACAAGCGCTTCGTCAAGTGTGTACTGACCGATTGCAAACTAATTTATGGCGGTGGAGACGTGACTTGGGAGAACACTCAGTTCGTAAATTGCCAGCTTACCTTCGATGGCGCCGCGCAACGCACTGTCGCCTACCTGCAGAACTTCGGCTTGATGAAGCCGCCAGTGACCAACGCCACGCCTTCCGCACAACCCAATTCGGGAGTGAACTGACGCATCCTCCCCGGCCGCAGCGTCAGTGGACTTCCATCGAGTCTTTAGTGTGGTGGTCCCTGATCTGAAACATCAGAAATTGATGCACTGCTTCCAAGGCTTCGGGATTCGCGGTGGTGATTCGCACCCCAGCTCCTCGTTCGATAGGCTGGACACGATAGGTGATCTGGTCTTTCAGTCGCTTCATCGTGGGCACTCCCGGTGGAGTCTGCCCGTGGATGAACATGGGAGCGTTGAAGTCACCCTCGCTGAATAGCTTGGCAATGTGCTCCATGTGCTGCCGAATTGCATCCCGGCTGGCTTTGTGGGATTGTCGGCTTCCGCTTCGATTACTCCGCCGTCTTTGGTGAGCAGAAAATAGTGCGTGGTCATCTCCTGCGAGAAACCCATGGCCTGGTCGCCGCGCGTTTCCACACCTTGCTGGTGCTGCGGGTCCTGCGCCATCGCCAAACACGCGAGCATGAAGATCGCGATCATTGTCCGCATAGAATCGTCTCCCATGTAATTGGACGAAGAAGTGACCCGAAGGTCGGGACTTGCGCCAGAATTCACCCGGCATCCCGCAACACAACTGTTGGCCTGTCCTGTACTCCTGTAGCGGTTGAGAATTGTTCTCGCGTTTGGATTCCTGGCGTCGATGTTGAGCAGAGGCTTCTCTTGAGCCATCGGGCACACTCCTGTAATAGCATTTGTGTGTCCGACACAAGATCAGGGGAAGCTCCGGCTGGCACCGGGGCTTTCTTTTGATTTGGCTCGTTTAGAGCCACCTCAATTTTTCTTCAGCTTCTTCGAGGAGAGCCTTTACGAGTTGAATATCCCTCTCGTTCATCTTTCCCTCGCCGCGGCCAGCATGACGATCCGGCTGGTTCTCCAGCTTGAAGAGACGACCCTTTAGTTCTTCGATCTGCTTCTCGATATCAGCGCGGGTTTCCTTTGGTGCATCCATCGAATCCAATCTTATCAGCATCGCTCGTCCGTTTCGCCTTGTCATTTCAGCAGACACCGGATTAGCCTTTGGGCATGCCCGAGGAACTGGAACGAATTATCAAGATTGCGTTTTATTACGCCACTCGCAGGTTTGGGTGGTATTGGATTCTCTATGCGATTCTCGCTGCGATCTTAGCCATTGTTGTGTTTGGTGTCGTTCTTTCACTGGCGCGCCGCTTGAGTGTGGCAACGGCTCCCATGTTCTCCGACGTAAGAGTCCATACTGAAAACACCATTCAGTCTGCCCTCCAGTTTTGGCATCGACAGGGAAAGATGTGGCTGCGAAAGCACCTCCCTATTTTCGTTGCGGCGTACATCATCATGGCTGGATTGGCTATCGTGCTCGGGCGTTTCGACGCTGATGCAGCCGTGCTCGGGTGCCCAGCGGTAGCGGCGGGAGCCTCGTATTTCTTCAATCGGCTCAGGCGTGCCGAATAACAAGCTACTCTTTCCATCTCCATCCGTCGCTGTTAGCCTCGACTTTTCCGCGCCTCTCTAAGCGAAACAGTGACTTCAACACAGATTTTTCGTCCCGGTGCAACCGCCGCGCAATATCCTTGGCGTTGTATCGAAGTTCAACCTCGTTGGGTTGGTCAAACACTCCGCCAATAAACGGTGAATAATGGGGCGGTACAATCATCCGCCGCCTCACGATGTCAGCGACGGGCATGTCAACGAATCGGTCTATGTACCAATCCCACGTTTCTAGCATTTTCCTCGGTCCATAGTAGATCGCGAGCAGGATGCCAGCGGAAGCGACCGACCGCGCCCACCATGTGTTAAGCAGTTTGAAAATTTCTTGCCACGGCACTCAAACAGTGTATTCCCGAAGGCGAGCGTAGGAGCCGAAGACCCGTGGTCAGCCAGCGATATTATTGCCCCTGTAACTTATTGAAACTAAATAGACAAGGTGAATTTGAGGGTGCCAGATTACCATTCGCGGGGCCCAAAATCCAGGGTCTGCCTCCAATTTTCCCTTGACACGATTCCATACTTCCATGATTATAGAAATATCGAGACAACAGACGATGCCCACTAAGCGAAACCCCGAGCAAATTATCCGCTACGCCGACATGCTCTCGGCGATGGGGACCGAGCCCCGCCTGCGCATCATGCAACTGTTGTTGTCGGCGCATCCCGACGGCCTGGTGGTCGGCGAAATCGGTGACGAGCTGGACATTCCGAGCTCGACCCTATCGCACCATCTCGACAAGCTGAAGAACGAAGACCTGGTGAAGGTGCGCCGCGAAGGGACCTTCCTCTGGTACACGGCCAACACGGAAGCTCTGCAAGAGCTGCTGGGCTTTCTCTACGCCGAATGTTGCACGCGCAACAAAGCGGTCAAACCCGAAAACATCATCACCATCTGCAAATAGGAGAGCATCATGAGCACTGATATCAAGGAAGTGGTGAAACAGAAGTACGGCCAGGCAGCGCTCCGGGTCCACACCGGAGGCAGCTCCTGCTGCGGCGCATCTGCGGCGACGGATGCCTGTTGCGATCCGATCACCATGAACCTGTACGACGACGCGCAGGCGAGCCAGGTCCCGGAAGGTGCGCTGAAAGCCTCGCTGGGATGCGGCAATCCGACGTTGCTGGCGCAGCTCATCCCGGGCGAGACGGTGCTCGACCTGGGCTCGGGCGGTGGCATTGATGTGCTGCTCTCAGCCCAGCGCGTCGGGCCGACCGGCAAGGCCTACGGGCTCGACATGACCGACGAGATGCTGGCGTTGGCGAGGGAAAACCAGCGCCAGGCCGGGGTGGAGAACGTCGAATTTCTCCGCGGCGAGATCGAGAACATTCCGCTGCCGGACAATTCAGTGGACGTGATCATCTCCAATTGCGTTATCAACCTTTCCGCCGACAAAGATCGCGTGCTCAGGGAGGCCTTCCGCGTCCTCAAACCCGGTGGCCGCTTCGCTGTGTCTGACGTTGTAGTACATGGCGACGTACCTCCCGAGGTGCGCCAAAACGTTCTCTTGTGGGTGGGTTGCATTGCCGGTGCGCTGCAGGATACGGAGTACATTGCGAAGCTCGGGGACGCGGGATTCGAAGCCATCGAGATCGAACCGACGCGGGTCCACAAGGTCGAGGATGCACGGATTTTCCTGCATGACCAGGGGGTTGACGTGGACACCCTCGCGCCGCAGGTGGACGGCAAATTTATAAGCGCATTTATTCGGGCGCAGAAGCCGCAAACTGAAACGGCGAAGCCATAAGGGATGACGACGATGCAGGGACGTTACAACGTACTTTTTCTGTGCACCGGTAACTCGGCGCGCTCCATCATGGCCGAGGCGATCCTGAACTACAAAGGCAGGCCGAACTTTACCGCTTACAGCGCTGGCAGCCATCCGGCAGGCATGGTGCGGCCGGAGGCGCTGCGGCAAATCGAAATGGCCCGCCTGCCCACCAATGGCTTACGCAGCAAGAGTTGGGAAGAATTTGCTCAGCCCGGTGCACCGGAGATGAACTTCGTTTTCACGGTCTGCGACAATGCCGCGAAAGAAGTATGCCCGGTCTGGCCGGGCCAGCCGATGACTGCCCATTGGGGCATTCCCGATCCTGCGGCAGTCACCGGCTCGCCCGACGAAATCGAGCGCGCTTATCGTGAAGCTTTCTTCATGCTTGAACGCCGGATCAGCCTGTTATTGTGCTTGCCAATCTCAAGCCTCGACCGGCTCG
Organism: uncultured Acidobacteriaceae bacterium; assembly: GCA_963710585.1. Taxonomy (GTDB): domain Bacteria; phylum Acidobacteriota; class Terriglobia; order Terriglobales; family Acidobacteriaceae; genus Bog-257. The sequence goes on from CAVQAM010000006.1 coordinate 161,751, forward strand.
CAATTCAGCGGGAGATCGACAAGATCGGCCAGCAATGACAGGCCGTCTCGGTGCCTGGTACACACCATGCATAACAGAGTAACTTCTCGTCTCAGCTTTCTTGATCGCTATCTGACGCTGTGGATTTTCGCCGCGATGGCGGTCGGAGTGCTTTCGGGATGGGCGCTTCCTGGCATTGTTCCTTTCCTCAACCGCTTCAACGTTGGCACAACCTCAATTCCGATCGCGGTCGGGCTGATCCTGATGATGTACCCGCCGCTGGCCAAGGTGCGCTACGAAGAGTTGGGCGAAGTCTTCCGCAATAAGAGAATTCTCGGCCTGTCGCTGTTGCAGAACTGGGCGATCGGCCCGGTGCTGATGTTCGTGCTGGCCATTGTGTTTCTCCGCGGATATCCGGAATACATGGCGGGATTGATTCTGATCGGGCTGGCGCGATGCATCGCGATGGTGATCGTCTGGAACGAGCTGGCCAAGGGCGATACGCAATACGCCGCCGGACTGGTGGCCTTCAATTCGGTCTTCCAGGTTCTGTTCTATTCCATCTACGCGTGGATCTTCGTGACCAAGTTGCCGGAGTGGTTTGGTCTGCGCGGTTCCGTGGTCAACGTCTCGATTCGCGATATCGCGGGCAGTGTGTTCATCTACCTCGGCATCCCGTTCCTTGCTGGAATTTTCACTCGCCTGGTGCTGGTTAAAGGGAAGGGAAGGACTTGGTATGAGAAGACATTCATCCCGCGCATCAGCCCGATCACGCTGATAGCGCTGTTGTTCACCATCGTGGTGATGTTCTCGCTGAAGGGTGACTACATCCTGCGTCTCCCGCTGGACGTGGTGCGCATCGCTATTCCCCTGCTGATCTATTTTGTGCTGATGTTCCTGGTTTCGTTCTTCTTGGGCTACAAGCTCAAGGCCGACTACGCCAAATCTGCGACGCTGTCCTTTACTGCGGCAAGCAATAATTTTGAGCTGGCGATTGCGGTAGCCGTCTCGGTCTTCGGCATTAACTCGGGTGAGGCGTTCGCCGCGGTGATCGGCCCCTTGGTTGAGGTGCCGGCGATGATCGGCCTGGTCAACGTGGCGCTGTACTTCCAGCGGCGGTACTATGGCGTTGCAGCGACAGGCGAGCCGGTGGTCCCGATCTGCGATCCCGCTGGAAGGTGAGGTTTCGTCAAGGCCCGCAATACGCCAACCTTTATGCACAGGCCGAAATCGTCATGTAGGCCTGTTTTACCTTGGCGGATGCTGAGAGGCATTCCGGCTTGGTTGCAGGGGGATGTTCCGTGGGGTCCTAGGTGCTGCTGCGCTCCAGAATGCCCTTCTCCATCTTCTCCTGGCACGCGATACAGAACCGCGTCCAGGGGACGGCTTCCAGCCGCTTGGGGTTGATTTCTGCGCCGCAAGAGATGCACTGGCCGAAGCTGCCCTCCCGGATCCGGTCGAGGGCGCTATCCACCATTTGCAGGAGCTGCCGTTCGTTGTTGCTCTGATGGAACAGGAATTCCTTGTTGTACGAGTTGGCCGCCCGGTCGGCGATGTCCTGCGCCGATTCGACATCAGCTTCGCGCCCGTCCTGAGCGGTGCGAGTCATGGTCTGGCGCAACTCCCGCTGGCGTTCCTCCAGCCGCTTTTTGAAAACTTCCAGCTTCTTCTTGTCCATAGGTTCGTACCCTGCCGATCCCCCGCGCCGACAACCCTCGTGGGGCGAAAATTGGCTGCGTGAAACCGGAATGATATGCGTGGAAGGAACCCACGTCAACTGCCGGCCTCCTCCGCTCGGTCCCCAGAACTCCGATTTGCAGAGGTTGGATGCTTACCCGCCAGCCCATGATTCGGCTTTTAATTCAACACAAAAAAGCGGCCCGCCATGGGCCGTTCTTCAAGGAGGCGAAGGAGGAAGCTTCTGGCCCGCGGTGCTGACTGCGGCGGGTGCGACCCCCAAGGCAAAGGCGGCCCCCTGGCCGCCCGATTAACTAACTATTGCTGGGGCTGCTCTACACCATCAATTTCCGCTGGAGACCGTGCGCAGCTTCCCCGGCATGAAGTGATAGGGCGGCCAAGGTCCCGTGAGGGTGATGTGGCAATCCTTGAAATGCCTGGTGGCAGCGCTGTAGCGGTTCTGATATTTCAGGACGGAGGTTGAATCGATGAGGTGGGCAAAGTCGATCAGCATGCCGCCGGAGTCCGTACGTTTGCAGATCACGTCTTCTTCGAGCGGCGAGAACAGCTTGTGCACTTGCATGGAGAGTGCCCGCGCCTTGGTCTGCCGCTCCCGGTCGCGTGTAGCCCGTTCCCGCAATTTGCGGAGGTACTCGCCACCTACGCCATTGGGAAGCTCGGCAATGGCTTCCTGCAATGTCCCATCCTTGAGCAGAAGCTTGAAATGCATCTCCGCTTTTCCCCGCAGACGGGCCACCGACTCCAGAAACGCTTTGCGATTCGCCCGCACCGCGTGGCGCAGGGCTTCATCGGAGTCGAAGATTGTGCCAAAGCGAAAGGGCAGGACGGTCAGCGTGCGGAAGCACTCGCTCACCACGTGCGCATGGTCCAGAATGGCTTGTTGCGTGAGGGGTTGGGAAACGGAATGCTCGCTTACGATGACCGCGAATTCTCCGCTGGGACAGGCGAACACCGCAGCGTTGTTTACGCCGCGGAGATTTTCAATCGCCACCGGCCGCCGGGCCCGAATGCTGCCTGGAAGGAGGCCCTGCTGCTCGGTAATACAATACGCGTACCACGCCATCTCAGTCTCTCCTGGGAGTGCTCGCACACAGTTTATTTTCGCTGTGCATGATGGAATGCTGACTTGCGAACGTGGGACTAACGGATCTGACTTCTGAAATCGGAGATGGCCTGGAACCCCCCTCCAACTTCTCTATCCTAAGCCTTTCACCCCGGAAACCGCAACCAAGATTTTGCCTGCGAATGCATTTTTCTGCCATTAGACCGGAAAAAATCCCGATTCGACCCTCCTCCGAAGACCGCGGGCAGTGGGCACCTCCAGAGATTCGCGGGCGCTGGGTGCCCCATCCAAGCTGGTTTTGCTTGGATGGGGGCTTTTCGTTAACCTCACACCGTCCAATGGAGATAGCGAAATCGGTTGGCTGACTCGTGGATCATGTACCTGAAATGTGCAGAACTACCCCACCCAAGCAAAGGCAGTTTGGGCGGGTACCCGCCCGCGCTAAGTGGATTAGCAGAGACTCTGAGTGGGTGCGTCCGGATGGAGCACCGCTACCTCTACTGGTTGCCGGCAACAGTTGGGGCTGGGTATTCGGGGGACTTGTCCCGGCTTTTTTCCGCGGGCTTCACTTCCAACTCGTCGAACAAAATCGACGGACTTACGATACTGTGGGGAATGTCGAGTGTGCGGTTGTCGACAAACACGTCATTACCCGCGGCAATCACGTTGTTGCGCAAGGCGTGCTGGTCCAGGCCATCGAAACTCGCTCCCCGCACCAATTCCTCGTGCCCATCCTTCACCCAAATGCGATAGAGCAGACGGGGGGTAGATTCTGGATCGGTGGTCTCGACATAGTAGCCATAGTCGAGACCGCGTTCCTCACAAAGATGAATCAGCTTCTTTTTCAACTCAGGAACGGAGAGCGTTTGGGAGGAAGTCACGATTAGATTGCTGAGACCGGGGCCGGGCGGGTAGGCGGGGATGCGGGCACGCCCGTGCCCGTTCGACGAGGGAAAATCACGAATCGGTTTGCGCCCCACCAGATAATTGGTCAGCTTGCCATTCTCGATCACCGAAACCCGGCTGCCCTTGACTCCTTCATCGTCATATTCATAGTGACCGAGCAAAGGCTGTCCGGCGAAAGAGGCAATCGTCGGGTCGTCGGTAACCGAAAGAATCTCGGGCAGGACGCGCGCTTTATAGCTGGTGGCAAACGCGCCCGAGGTACGGCCCGGCTCACCCGGACCAGGTTTGACGCCGAGTACGTTCTCGCCTACCAGATTCGCGAAGACTGCCGCGGCAGCGTCGGCCGAAAACAGGACCGGCCCGCTGTAGTCGTCGGTGACTACGGGCGCATCCCGTAGTTGTTTCAAAGTGGCCAGCAATTCCGCGGTGTCATGCTGAAGTTGCTGGGCCGAAGGCAGTTGCTGCACGACGCCGACTGCATATGCCTTCGAGCGCGCCAAAGCCATACCATCGGCGGCCTGCGTAGTAGCCTCTACGTACAATTGGTAGATATTCTGCCCGCTGCGGATGGCGGTGCCTTCCGAGCTTACGAAGTAACGATTAATCGCCTGGAAAGTAAGATGGGCCTCGCAGGATTCCAGAAGAGGATCCGAAGTGTACAGCTTGGTTGCATTGCGCAACATCGCAAGCCATCGTGCCGAGTCGTAATCCAGCGTGACCAGGTCACCCAGAGATTGCACCGGCTCGACATGGGCAAAGTCGTCGACCGACTGCTCCAGGCTAAATTGCTTTAATTGCGCTTGCTTGGCCGTCAGGGCCTCGGCCGCCTGTTTGTACGCCCGGTCCGTCGCCAGCCAAAGCTGATGCCGCAGCGCCAGCACATCATCCCCCTGCGGGACCAGGTCCACGACGCCCTCGCCTTGGCCGAAAAAGCTGTCTTGCTTGTAATCGCCTATGCGGACAACCACTCGCAGTATGCGAATGCGGGTTCGGATCTCACTGCGAACCGCTCCAAACGTGGCTTGAGCATCGACACCTTCAAGATCGGTGATGCGGTAGTCCAGGTAATAGGGAGCCGGCACATCCTCCAGCTTCAACTGTGACTTGGAACGTTGCATCTCCGCTTGCATAGCGCTCAATACCGGATCCGGCGACGCCGCCGGCCGGGCCGACTGGGCCGAAGCCGATGCCAAAGACAGGCTGAGAACCAGCAGAAGGAATCCCAGAAGGTTAAACCTGATTGTCATTGCCGGCCTCCGGCGCCGGCGGTCTTCAGCGCGGGCGAGTTCTCGAAACCTGGCGGCGGCAGAATCGGTGGCCGCATCAGCGTATGCTTGCGCTTTTGCACTTCGATTTCAGACATCAGCATCGCAGGTGAAGCCGCCGAGACCGGCACGGCCCCGGACTCGGCGCCACAGACGCCATTGAAAACCGCAGTGTGGTCCCCGGTGACCATGATGTGGGTCATGGCGGTTAGCGGCGTTCCCACAATGTCCACGCCGCGTACCAGTTCATCGGGACGGCCGTCCGCATAAACGCGCCACACCAGGATGGGCAGCACCTGGAATACTTGCGGCGCCCCGCGTTGGGTCAGGGTGAATCCGCCTTCAATATCTTCAAAATACAAACCGTAGGATTTCCCCTGCCTTTTTACCTCGTCCAGCAATCGTTGCCGAAGTTCCGCATCGGGTATGGTTGAGCTGGAGGTAATGATCAGATTTCCTTGACGCCCCACCGGCATGGCGCCGGGTTGAGCGCGCCCATGCCCATTCGATTGATCGAACCCTTTGATGGGCATTCGTGACATTAAGAAGTTCTTCAGCACCCCGTCTTTGACGACTTCCACGCGCTGTGCCGGCTCGCCCTCATCGTCATACTGGTACCACCCGCTCAGTTCAACTTCGTTCAAGATGCGCTGCGTGGGATCGTCCACAACGCTCAGAAATGCCGGCAAGACTGACTGGTTGATGCGCTTGGTGAAGGTCTGGCCTTCCTGTTCACCGCGCTGTCGCTGGCCTTCCAGCCGATGACCCAGGACCTCATGGAAGAACACCGCGGCAGCCCTGGCCGACAGAAGGGCCGGGCCCTCGAATGGTTCCGCGACGGGCGCAGTGCGCAAGCGATCGAGGTCGGACGCCATCTTTTCAACCAGACGTGTCACCTCCGCTTCACTGGGCAGGTCGCTTGCGGTGTCGGCCTGGAAGGTTTCCACTCGCATCAGTTCCATGCCATCGGCCGCGCGGGTTTGTGCCTGTATGGCAAGCCTCACCAGGGCCGTGCTGGCCACTACTCGACTTCCTTCCGTGGATACAAAGTAGGAAACAACGTTCTGGCTCGAAGCCATCACCATGGATTGATAAATGTATGGGTACTTCCGGAAAGCCGCAGAGTACAACCGCACCGCCTCTTCCAACCTCTTCTCATCGGCTGGAGCGACTTCATGGGTAGCTTCCAGATAGGTGGTGGGCTTCTCCAGAGAAAAGTCGGGCGATGCATCTTCCTCTTGCGCGTCAACCTGGTTCTTGGTTTTGACATTCAAGTACGCGCTGGAGGCAGTCCGATATCCGGAATAGGTCAACTGCCATAAGACGTGCGCGATGGCATCGGGGTCGTCATCCAGAGGAAGTAGATTGGTGCGCAGCGCGCTATAGCGGCTTGTCCCGTGGGTGTTGTCCAACGCGGGACTTCCCACGCGTACGATAACATCCGCAGTGCGGGTGTGCGCCTGCATTGAATTTAGCAGGGTGCCTTCACTGGCAAGCACCACACTCGCAATCTGGTCCTTGGCTGAGTAGCTCATGAAGTAGGGTGCAGGCTTCAGCTTGCCAAGGTCAGCCTGGGCCCGTTGCAGCTCATGCTGCATAACGGTAAGCAGCGCCGGAGACTGGTTGCCAGCTTCGGGCGAGGCACCGAGACTGGAGAGAACGAAGAAAACGAAGACAAGCGGACAGATCAGCCGGGGGATGTTCAGAGGTTTCATCATGGTGAGTTCAACATGGGGATAAACGATTCCAATCACGGAGAACGTGCCAACGATACCGCATGGCTGAAGACTCTACCAGCAGTTTCTGCCGATTCCCCTTGATTGGGATCACATGCCATCGCGCAGAAGAGGCTCTGTCGGGTGGTTTTCCTATACGTGAACATTGATTCCCGTATGGTTGCCCGGGGTACTGGCCTCATTACTCCTTGCTCTCGCTCGCCGGCGTGCCGAAGCCACAGCGTCCGCGCCAGCTTTGGCGGAATTTTTCCCGCTCCTCGGGCGTCATGCGTTCCCAGCGCTCGGCCATGCGACGGCGATAGTCGGAGCGCTGGAAGCCGCGGCCGCTAACGCCACCGAAGAGGATGCGGCACAGCACCAGCATCCCAAGCGCCTGCCAGAAGGTGATCTGGCGCCAGCCGAAGAGTGGCGGCAGCAGCCAGTTCCACAGATGGAGCACGATTTCGCCGCCGATAAAGATAAATAGCAGCATCCCCACAATCGCCAGCGGAGCAATCAAAATCAGTTTCTTCACTTTCGGTCTCATGTCAGTCCCTCACGCTTTCGTAAATTCGTCGTAGATGCTTTGCAATCGCTCGCGCAGATGCAGCACGGCATAGCGTTTGCGCGAGAGCAGCGTATTCACGCTCACGCCGCTTTCGGCGGCCATCTCCTTGAAGCTGCGCCCTTCTAGCTCGTGCCCCACAAACACCTTGCGCTGCTCGTCGGGTAGCTCGTCGAGCGCAAACTCGAGTTCCTCAAGGAGCACGCTGCGGGCGTAAAGAGCGTCCGGGCCGGCATCGGGTGAAGGCAGCAAGTCTTCCAACCGCAGCAACTCTTCGTCGTCGGTGGCCACAGCAGCATCGCTGAAGCTCTCCGGCTTCTTCTTGCGGAAGAGATCGGTGATGCGGTTGCGCGCGACGCGGAACAGCCAGCCGGCAACGTGCTCGATCGGCATCAGCAGGCGGTTTGCCTCCACCAGTTGGTAGAAAACTTCCTGCAGGATGTCTTCGGCGTCGAGCGGGTCCGGCACACGGCGGCGAATGAAGTTGCGCAGCCGGGACTGCTCCCGCTTGACCACCTCGGAAATTCGCCGGTCCTGTTCGAGTGCCATTCGCTCCAGGCTCGCCGCGTCATTCATCTACGGATGTAGACGAATTGGGGGGTGCGAATATTGTAGGATCTCGCAAAACAGAGGGAGAGAAATTGCAATTCTGGCGAAGGGCTGCCGCTCTGCCCAGGTTAAATCCAAACGCCGGACCCAACCCTAGGGCGCCAAGCTACTTGCGGGAGGCCTTGGCCGCTTTGCGGGCTGTAGTCTTGGACGCGGGTTTCGTTTCTTCGGCTTCTTCTTGCGCGGCGCGACGTTCCAGTGCTTTGGTCACGACGTAACCCATCTCGGCGATGGGAGCGGGCTTGCCCGTCCAGATCTCGAATTGGCGGGCGCCCTGCTGGACAAACATCTCCAGTCCCGGTATGACCTGCAGGTTCTTGGCGCGAGCCATCTTGATGAGCTTGGTCTCGGCTGGGGCGTAAACCAGATCGAAAACGTACTTCGTATTCAGCTCTTTGTCCTCCAGCGGGGATTGCTTGCCGTTGCCCATCCCCACGGGAGTTGCATTGATGATCACGTCGAACGTATTCTTCGCAACATCGGCGCGTTTCAAATGCTTGGCTTTCGCCTGCCGCGCCAGGGTCTGCGCTTTCTCCGGGGTGCGGCTGGTGAGGAAGACCTCGGCGCCCTTGGCTTTCAATCCGAAAGCCGCCGCCCGCGCAACTCCTCCCGCGCCAATTACCAGGATACGTGCGCCCGCCAGGTGCAGGCGCTGCTCCAGCGGAGCCACGATGCCACCGACATCGGTGTTGAAGCCGTACAGTTTGCCGTCGAGGCTGCGAACCACGGTATTGCAGGCGCCAATTTGACGGGTCAGCGCGTCGGAGTTCTCCAGCGCGTCCACGATCGCCTGCTTGTAAGGCATGGTGATGCTGAGACCGCGAATCGGTATGTCGCGCACGCAGGCCAGCAGGTCTTTTAAGCTCTTGGCGTGCAGCGACAAATAGACGGCGTTCACCGATTCGCGGCGAAGCGCGGCATTCATCATGATGGGCGAGAGCGAATGCTCAACCGGGTCGCCCGCCACTCCGTAAACCTGGGTTGCGGCATCCACGTTGTCGATGCGGTAGATGTCCCTTAGTTCATTGAAGAGTACCTGGCCGGGGGCGGTCTCTTCGCCACTCTTGGCCGCGCCGAAAGTGAAGATGCTGCCCGCCCGCACCGCCAAAACGCGGCTGATGATTCCCTGTTCCCCCATGCATAAGCCCGCCATCTCGTGCTTGGCCGAATTCGCCTCCAGGAACTTCATCATCGCCACGTTGTCGTAGAGATTGGTCGCCGTCGAGACCACCTTGTAGAAATCGGCGGGATACTTGCTCATCTCGGCGAACTGCTCTTCCAGCTTCTTGGTGGCGCGGAAATCGTGGTAGGAGATAATCAAGCCGACCCGGTCGCTAAGGCCGCGTAACTGGTCCGCTTTCAGACTCTTGGCGCTCTGTAACTCAATGTCCACCAACGGGAAACCAGCGTCGGCCGCCTTCAGCAAGACCGCCAATTCAGCGGCGATCGGACCTTTGAACTTGCCTCCGTTGACCACCCGCCGGCAAGTGGCGATCGCCGTCGCCTCGGGATGCATCTCCAGGAAATTCTTCAGCTTGGGGAGAGCTGCCGCGGGTTGCGGAAGATAGTCTAACCTTAACTCTAGAAAAGGGTTATCACGAACCACCGACTCGGCCCGTTCGATCATGGTGGCGGCGTCGGAGCCCACTACCGGCACACAAACTCGAGGCAGCCGGAAGCGATGGATCCGGGATGCGTAACTCGTCGTAGAAGAGCGCATGTAGCTGCCCGATGTTACAGATGCACAACAAGAGTTGCAACTATCTTCTCGCAAAAGGTGCAAAAACAGCCAGAAAGGTCTATCGGCGGGCACGAATCAGGCGTGCTACTACCGAACGGGACAATCTCAGGAACGTCTCCTCCTCTTCAGCGATTCACTAGGGTCTGATTGATCATATGAAAGCCGCGGTTCAGCAGCAGGAAATGGTTCATATCGGTTCGGCCCAGACTTATCTTGAGATGGCGCCCGTTCAGGTTTCCATCCAAGATCATGCGATCGGGCTCTGGATCTTCATACGTGAAGCTGGCTCTCCAATACGGGTCCGAAGGGGCGGTCAGAGTAAAGCTCCTTCCATTCGGATCGAGCTGCAGAGAAAGGATCTGCATCTGGCTATCCATGTGTTGGAAGTAAAAATCGTCGGGGGTGTCGAAGATCACGCGCTGCCAGCGCTCTGTATCCGTCAGCAGTGGCGGCTGTACTATCCCGTCAACCACGAATTCATCAACGGACCAGATTCCGCGAATGGGAGCTGGCAAATAAGTCGCATTTTTGATTGCATTCCCATGCGCCTCACTCAGACAAACCACCAAGGCCGCAGCTCCAATGCCATACTGGAGGAGCAAGGCCCAGCGGTTGAGTTGCTGGTCTTTTAGTAGCGGAACTGCCGGTGACGGTTCCGTTTTGCGATTCCGAAGGAAGAAATCCAGGAGGCGTTGCAGGTCGGGAAGAAGCAGGAACAAACTCATCAGCACCAAGTGCGTCGAGTAGATCTTCCGCGGCACATCGTAACAAAAGTTGAGCATCCACACATTGCTCATGACCGCAAAGGTCACCAGGGCTCCGAGGGTGGTGAAGCGAGGCACGATAAGAAGCAATCCGCCCAGCATTTCGGCAATTCCGGCGAAAAGGCTATAAGCCCGCGACATTCCCATGAAAGTCCACAGCAAACCCATGGGCGAGGAGTTGCCGTAATAATCCACGAACCGATACAAAAGCGGTTCGGGAAACTGCATGCGAAATAGCTTGTTGGCGCCGTAGCTGATCATCGCCACCGCCAGCGTCAGTCGAATGAACAACCTGAGCCATTCGTATAACTGGTCATAACTCGTCCGTTTTCTGTCAATCCACGACCAGATTGCCGTGGCAAGCATCGCCACCACCAACAGGCACAGCAGCAGGATGTAGTCGTAGAGCTGGTCGCCGCTGCCGTTGGCGACCTCCCTCATGTCGCCATGCAGGTGAAGCAGACTTTCGCCGACCCAAGGCACTGTGGCGCGCCACATCCGGCGATAGGCATCATTGTTGGGCATACCGGAGCCCAGAGCTCCCACGGCTCCCGGAAATATGTAGAGAAGAAAATAAGAGAACAGAAATCGGAAGGCGACACGAGTGGAGGGTCGCCAACTGCTGCCTGCTTCAGTCGCCTGTGGTTCTGCTTCCAGCTTCATTTGCGGTTTCATGGCTGTTTGGAATGGTCCAGTGATGTTTTGTCAAAACGGCTCCGACAACCTGAGAGCGGGGCCCGAAGCTGACGCATTTTCTCTCGAACCAAGGTTTGGCGCAACTACTCTTTCCAGGTAAGGAGACTCGCACTACCTCTGGCGACTCTTTCCCCTTGTTCGAATGCGGCGAAATGCAATCCGCCTTGGGCGACAGTTCTTAAATTGGCGGTTCGGCTTGCGGTGCAATACGACGGCGACGCCGAGGATGCCAGAACTTAGCCACGCCCGGATCCCTGTAGAAGTAGTTCGCAAACAACAAGAAAGCCGGAGCACTTGGCTCCGGCTTCCGATTAAGACCTTGGGGGAAGGGTCGAATTGATTAGCGGGTCAGCTTGCGACGCAGTACGCCAGCCAGGCCGAGGATGCCAGAACCAAACAGCATGATGCTGCTGGGCTCAGGGGTCGTCCCGGTCGTGGTGGTGGTGGTGGTAGCCGAGCCGGTCAGCGTGAACGCTTCCGAAGGAATCGAGCCCAGGGTGTTCTCATAGGCCGTGGACGGACCGCTATTCTCATCCCAGTAAATCGGGTTGCTGATCGAGCACCCAGAGGTGGAGCAGGCATTCCCTAGGGTCACATAGCCGCTGCCCGACCACGGAATGCCGGAGAACGAGTAATCGGCCTGGTACAGGAAATAACCGTACTGGTTGGTCCCGAGTAAGGTGTTGTTTACGCCGCTCAGGGTCTGCGGAGTGCCGCCGAAAGACGTACTCCCGATCTGCATGTCCACGGTTGTCAGAAGATCCGACGACGAAAGATCCCAGTAAACAATGTTAAGGCCTGTGATGCTGGAACCCGACGCCGCGGTGAACGAGTCGCTAACCGTGAAGCCGAAGTTGAAGGTCCAACCATCGACGGTGCCATTATATGGACCGTTGGAATAGACGGTATCTGCCATGGCAGGAGCAACAGCCAGCGCCAGGCAGACGATTGTGAGGAGTGACAGCAAAGCGATACGCGTTTTCAAGGATCGAACCCTCCTTTAAGGTTCAAATCAGAAATGTACCCACTGGGTAGCCCCCATAGAGAGAGAGGCTACGGGTGAAAGAGCAATTCGCTTGCCACCGTAAAGCCTGTAGATTCGTCACTTGAGTACCTCCGGTGTGCAGGTCTTTGCGACATTGTGCTAGGGAATTTCCCTGCGAAGCGCCACTCTCCGTTTCCGCGTAGCCCGCTTTCTTTCAATAGTTTGGCCATATTGGGCACTCCGGTTTTGTGTCCAATTTGTGACTAAATCGCGTTTGGCCGCGCAAAATCGGGCGCGCAGGGCATTCCAGCACCCTCAAAGTGAGCTTCAGGCTATGACGACTCACCCTGCTGCCAGGAAATCGTCTGGCGCCAGCTATAGCCAGACTCGTTGCCGACGGAGTTCTGGATGGGCCAGCCGATTAGGGATTGCCGCCCAAGCAGGAGTTCCGACAGCCATTGTGCAGGCCTTGGCGTAGTCAAATTTCTCTGGTCGAGGACTTTGCGGATGAGGACTGCGTGGGCCTTGCCGATCATGGAACTGCCGACTTGGGCGCCACCTTCACCGCCTCTTCGAAGTACTGCCGGGCGCGCTCGGCATCCCCAAGCCTGCGATAGACATGACCCAAGTTAGCAAGGGCCCTGTAGCGCAGCTCCTTATCGTTCTCGGATGACGCCAGAAACTTTTCGTAATAAGGGATGGACTCCCGAAGGTGGCCAGTCTCATGCTCGTACATCGCGACGCCGAGATTGGCGACTGCATAGTCTGGATTGATCGCCAGGGCCTTGACGCAATACGGGGCCGACTGGTCGGTTTGGCCTTTGTTCAACATGACTACGCACACCTGCCCGTCGGCAAACCAATTTTGATCGGTGACTTGCGCCGTGTGTGACCAGAGTTGCACGTTGTCGGCCCAGTAGCCGACTTGCCGATAGGTGAGCACCGCCAGGCTGGCCAATACAACGAGGCTGAGCGCCGGCAGCAACGCGGCAGGGAGATGCCGGGCCCGGGCCCAATCGGCCGCACCCCAGCACAGCATGATGAACAGTCCTAGAAATGGAAGGTAAGCATAGCGGTCGGCCATGGATTGCCTTCCAACCTGCATGAGGCCGATCATTGGCACCATGGTTCCCAGAAACCACAGCCAGCCTACGGTGAGATAGCGGCGACGCCAGAAAACCACCACCAGCGCTGAGACACCCAGCAGGAAAACCAGGGCCACAAAGACCTGCCAGAGCCGTATGCTGTTGCCCGGATGGAGGTACATGGGGGCCAGCTTCAAGGGCCAGAACATCTTCAGCACATAGCGGGCGTAGGACACGATCGCATTTTCCAGGCGAACGTGGAATGTGAACGGCCAATACACTGGGCGGCCCACTTTTTGCGCCTTCATGGTCACGTATGCGTCGATCAGGCAAATAACAAAAAGGGGAATTTTCTCCTTGACCAACTGGTACAAGCTTCTGGGTGGAATATCCGTCAGCGAAAGGGAACCAGATTGCCGGGTGCCCAGACGAAGGCGGGCCAGCGGCCAGTAGTCCCAAAGCAGGAGAACGCAAGGCAGGGTAATTGCCTGTGGCTTGGCCATCAAGGCGAGCACAAACAGGAGCGTAACCACGCCGTATCGCGCTATTCGCGGCTTGCCGGCATACCAGCGGTAAGCGCCCAAGGCGAGCAGGAAAAACAGCATGCTCAGCATGGTCTTGCGCTCCGCGATCCAAGCCACCGATTCGACATTAATGGGATGCAGCGCAAACAACGCGGCTACCATCAGGCTTCGGCCGGCGTAGCCGGTCGCCTTCCACAAGACCCAGAAAAGCAGCACAACGTTGAGCAGGTGCAGTACAACGTTCTCGTCGTGCGGACCAGCCGGAGACAAATGGAAGAACTGGCAATCCAGTGCGTGTGACATCCATGTCAGAGGATGCCAGTTGTTGTCGTCGTAGGTGGTGAGTGCCCAGGCCACAGTCGACCAATTCAATCCGGACGTGACATGAGTGTTTTCAGACACGTAGCCCTGGTCGTCCATATTGAAAAACGGGTGCCGATGTACCTGTAGATACACGGCCGCCGTTGCTGCCAACAAGGCCAACCCGAGGACTAGAATTGACTTTCCGGGTAAGGTGAAACGAGCCGCTGGTGGCGGGGATTGGACCTGTTCTGGAAGCTCGACCCTGGCAAAAGCCACAGACCCTCCTGCTTCGGCAGAATTATAATCTCTCCCTTTGACCTGCCGGTCAGAAGCTTTTCGAAAATGGTGAAATGACAAGGCGCGGTTGGAGCAAGGTGGCATGCTGAGAGTTGAGAAGCAGGGGCGACCAAGCAAAGAAAGCAATACGCGGCATGATAGCGGTAAAGGTCGCGGGTGCTTCGCAATTGGGAATGACGAGCCGGGTTGGCGGCTGATCTGGCACGGCCTTCAGCGCCCGCCGCAGCATGTGGTAACAATTATGAGTGATGCGAAGAATGAAGCTTAACGCGTCGCAGTACTGGTGTTACGGGCTGCTGCTGATGGTAATTCTGTTCTTTGCCCTCATCCGTTTCCACTTGCGGCAGTGTCCCTTGGAACGGGACGAAGGGGAATACGCCTACGCGGGCCAGTTGATGCTGCAGGGTATACCTCCCTACCAGCTCGTTTACAGCATGAAGTTGCCGGGGACCTTCGCGGCCTACTCCGTGATACTCGCCGCCTTTGGGCAGACCCCCGGCGGGATTCACCTCGGTTTGCTCCTGGTCAATGCCGCCACCACATTCTTGGTCTTTCTCTTGGCGCGGCGTCTGTTCGACCCACTTGCCGGATTGGTCGCCGCTGCCAGCTACGCCCTGCTGTCCGCCAGTCCATCGGTGCAGGGTTGTGCGGGACATGCTACGCATTTTGTCGTGCTAGCGGCGGTGGGTGGCATCCTGCTCCTGCTCGTGGCAATTGAGACTAGACGCATCTGGCTTTTCTTTGGCAGCGGCGTGTTGTTGGGACTGGCCTTCCTGATGAAGCAGCCCGGGATTCTGTTTGCCGTTTTTGGCGGTCTGTATCTGGTTAAGAGTGAGTACCAGGACAGACGCCTTAATTGGCGAGGCCTGGTGCCAAGGGCGGGGGCCTTAGTGCTGGGGACGGTCCTGCCTTTAGCAGTGACTTGCCTGGCTCTTTTTGCAGCGGGCAGCTTCCAGAAGTTTTGGTTCTGGACGGTTTTGTATGCGCGAGAGTACGCCTCCATCACGGGGATCGGAGATGGTCTCCACATACTCCGGCGGAACGCTGCCCAAGTAGTAAAGCCCGCCTTCTGGATTTGGGCTATCGCGGGCGTAGGCCTCAGCGCGGTGCTGTGGAATCGCGGCGCTCGCGCTCATGGCTCCTTTCTTGCAGGGTTCCTTTTCTTTTCCGGCCTGGCGGTTTGTCCAGGCTTCTATTTCCGCGGGCACTACTTCATTCTCCTACTGCCCGCGATCGCGCTGCTGGCGGGCGTTGCGGTGAGTGCGGCAAGGCAGGGCTTTCTTGAGGGCCGCCACCGAGCCTGGGCATTCCTGCCGGTGCTCGTCTTTCTCCTGGCCTTTGCGGACTCCATATTTTTGCAGCGGGAGTATTTCTTTGCGCCGGATCCACTAACGGCATGCCAGTACCCC
Source organism: uncultured Acidobacteriaceae bacterium (assembly GCA_963710585.1). Taxonomy (GTDB): domain Bacteria; phylum Acidobacteriota; class Terriglobia; order Terriglobales; family Acidobacteriaceae; genus Bog-257. Next base: position 177,355 of record CAVQAM010000006.1, read on the forward strand.
GGGAATCCGTTTTCGGAAGCGGTGAGGGTGGGAGATTATCTCAAAACTCATGCCTCCCCGGGCGCACGGATTGTGGTGTTAGGCTCCGAGCCGGAGATCTATTTTTATGCCCACCGGCACTCGGCGACCGGTTACATCTACACCTACAGCCTGATGGAACCGCAAAAGTACGCCCTGCAGATGCAGAAAGAATTGATTGCCGAGATTGAGGCCGCTCGGCCCGAGTTTGTGGTGTTCGTCAATGTGCCGATGTCGTTCGGCAGGTTACCGACCTCAGAGACGCTGATTTTTTCCTGGGCGAACGCGTACCTGCGCGGCCAGTACGAAAAGGTGGGAACGGTGGATATGAACGGGCCGGCAGAGTACATTTGGGGAGACGCCGCCCAAGCTTATCGGCCACGTTCACGATTGTTTATCGATGTCTTCAAAAGAAAAGAGAGTGCGGATTAGTACCTTCGAAATGGAGAATGAGTAATGAGTATGGCGAGCCCAGGACAACATCGGATTTGGATTTTTGGGACCGGCCGGCGAGCCGCAGTCGCCGGGCTGGCGTTAGCAATCATGTTGGTGCTAACGCTGGGTGCGACCGAAGCAGTGCAGGCCCAGACATTTCAGGTGATTCACGACTTCACCGGCGGTGTCGATGGAGCGGAGCCAACCTTTGGCCTTACCATTGACGCAGCAGGAAATTTGTATGGCACCACCTTTGAAGGCGACAGCAGTACCGGTACGGCCTACAAGCTGACGCACAAGACCACGGGCTGGGCCTTGACCCCGCTTTACGTGTTTACGATCACCAGCAACGGCGCGATTCCCTACTCTACCCTGGTCCCCGGCCGCGACGGCAAGCTCTACGGCACCACCGGCTTCGGGGGAATTGGAACATGTATGTCCTATGGGGCCACCGGCTGCGGCACCGTCTTCACTTTGCGGAATCCAGGCACATTCTGCCACACATCATACTGCCCTTGGATTGAAACCCCGCTTTACAAGTTTAGTGGAGGCCGGGATGGATCGAATCCCTTCGGTGCTACCCTAGTCTTTGACCCGGCAGGTAATCTCTACGGCACCACCTACGGCGGCGGTGGCGGAAGCTGTTCGGCAGGCGGCTGCGGCGTTGTTTATAAGCTGACGCCCGCCGGTAGCGGCTGGACGGAGAGTACGGTTTACGCCTTCACCGGAGGGGCAGATGGGGCAGCCCCGTGGGCGGGTGTGACTCTCGATCAAGCCGGCAACCTCTACGGTACGACTTCCTCCGGCGGCGCATTCGGCGGGGGCACCGTTTATGAATTGAGTCCCTCCGGCTCCGGTTGGACTAAGAGAACTCTGCACAGTTTTCAGCTCAGTCAAACGGACGGAGCTAATCCTTATGCCGGCCTCATTTTCGACCCATCCGGCAATCTTTATGGCGCCACTCAATACGGAGGCTCGGGGGGCGGTGGCACGGTTTTTGAGTTGAGCCCCTCAGGCGGCAGCTGGATCTTTACTACCCTGTATAGCTTCAGCGGGTCAGGCGGCGGGCACGCCAAAGGTCCGGTTGCCGACTTGGTCATGGACAGCGCGGGCAACCTCTACGGCTCGACCGCGGGCGATGGTATATATCGCTTCGGTTCCGCTTTCAAGCTGACCCACGGGACCGGCGGTTGGACTTATACCTCGCTGCACGACTTTACCAATGGCCTCGATGGGTCATCTTTGCGCAGCAACCTGGTGTTCGACAGCGCCGGTAATCTCTATGGCACGGCGTCCGCTGGCGGCACCGGAAATCCGCAAAGCTGCTTCGGAAGTTGCGGCGTCGTCTGGCAGATCACACCGCACTGACCTCGGGCTTGAGTGCACGCAAGCAGGAGAGCGTGTCAAAACGATTGCCCCCGTTATTGCGCCAAGAGTCTGTCGGCGATGCGGTGGGCCTCGGCAAAGTTTGCGGACAGGACTTTAGCTTGCTGCCTGGCCGTCGCCGCTTCGTCCTGACGGCCGTTCTGCTCCAAGGCGCCAGCCAGCAGCAGATAACCGACATCCGTCGGCTTGACCTTCACCCCTTCGGAATATGCCTGGATGGCGCCCGCGAGGTCGCCGGATTTCTGTTTGGCCAGTCCCAGGTCAATCCATATTTCCATCTTGTGAGGGTCGAGCCTGACCGCTTCCTGCAGATTTTCACGTGCCTGGGCCAGATCGCGGAGATCGAGATAAGCATGCCCCATGTTGGCGAACGCCCGAGCATTCGTGCTTTTGTTCTGGCTCACGCTTAGGGCTTTGCGGTATTGCTGGATGGCCTCCTGCAATTTCCCGTGCTCCTGATCGTAGACAGCGATGTACATGTGGGGAAGAGTTCGACGCGGATCGATTTCCGTGGCTTGGTAGAAGTGGGACATGGCCTCCGCTTGCTCTCCCTTTGCCAGCAGCGCCTCCCCTAGGTCTTCCTCAGCTTCGTAATTGCGGTGCGTGACCTGCAACGTGTGCGACCACAGGGTCACGTTATCGCCCCAGTAGTCGATCTGGCGATGAGCCACTAGCATCAGCGCCACTAAGACGGCGGCGCAAACCGTGGCCAGCAAAATAGCGCCGATGGGCTGATAGCTCGAAGGTTTCTGATCAATCCGGCTTTGAAAGGGCACGGCTTCAGCCGTGCCCAAAACTTCACCCCAGCGTCTCCCCAGCCCTCGACTACTCGCCACTACGCAGTCGGCCGCCCCCCAGCAGATCATGATGAACAGTCCGATGAATGGCAAATATGCGTACCGGTCGGCCATCGCCTGTCTGCCCACCTGCACCAGGCCGATCATGGGTATCAACGTGCCCAGGAACCACAGCCATCCCACCTGAAGATACCGGTGACGCCGCGCGGCGATGACCAGCGCAGTGACCACGAGCAGGAAGAGCAGCGCCGAGAGTACCTCCCACTTAGCCAGCGAGTTGCCGGGATGGGGATACATAGGCGCGAGGCGCGTCGGCCAAAACGCCTTACCCACGTAGCGTGTGTAGCAGACGGCCGCGTTTGCCAGCCTCGCCGAAAGCGACAGATCCGGATTGATGCCGCCGCCCACCCGTTGCGCTTTCATGGTGACCATGGCGCTAATGGCGGAGAGCGCGACTAGCGGGAGTTTTTCCAGCAGCAGATTGCGAAAGCTTCTTGGCGGGAAGACAGCCTCTGTTGCAGCGGGCCCGCTGCCAGCGAACATCCGCCGCAACGGCCAATAATCCCAAAGCAGCAGAACGAAGGGCAACGTGATGACCTGCGGCTTGGCCATCAGTCCCAGCGCGAACAAGATTCCGACCACGAAGTAACGCTGGGGGCGTGGCGCCTGCGCGTACCACCGGTAGACTCCCAGCGCGAGCAGGAAAAACAACATGCTGAGCAGGTTTTTGCGCTCGGCAATCCAAACCACCGATTCGACGTTGATGGGGTGCAGGGCAAACAACGCCGCCACCATGAAGCTGCGGCCTGCGGACCCGGTCGCCTGTAGCAGTATCCAGAACAGCAGCGCTACATTGAGCGTGTGCAGCAAAACATTTGTGCCGTGATGGCCAGCCGGATCGAGCTGAAAGAGTTGGCAATCCAAGGCGTGTGAAAGCCAGGTCACGGGATGCCAGTTGGCCTGATCGAAAGTGGTGAAAGCCCACGCTACCGTGTCCCAAGTGAGCCCGGCTTGAACGTGGAGGTTCTCCGTTACGTAGCCGTGGTCGTCGTAATTGACGAACGGGTGATGAATCGCCGGGTAGTAGAGAACCGCGGTGGCGACTGCCAGGACAAGGCCGAAAACAAGCGTTCGCTTCTTCGTTCGGGTGGACCAGGGTCGAGTGAACCGGCCCGTTCCCGCCTGAGGCGAAGTGCGCTTCTCAGGTTTCTTGCGAATATGCTTGGATTTCACACCAGCCGAAGTCACTCGTCCCTCGTTTTCGACGAGTATATTCGATGGACTCGTTCCTCTGCGGGCTGAAGAGTGGCTTTTGGGCGGGCCGCCTTCAGGCCACGCCTGGGACTGGGCTGAACTGCTAACTGCTTACCTGCTACTTACCCTTTGCTTCCGCTGGCTCCGTGCATCTTGGCGCGCTCAATCAACATCTGCACCTGGTCCTTCTGCGGATAATCAGGATTGGTCTGCAAGAGTTTTTCCCAGGCGACGATTGCGCCTTTGGGGTCCTTCTTCCCCTGCCATCTGACGACCCCGAGGTTAAACAGTGTCGGCGCGTGGTTTGGCCGGATGGCGAGCGCCTTTTCAAAGCTTGCGATGGCTTTGTCTGGGTCGCCCGTGTACCAGTAAGCGGTGCCGAGGTCAGTGCGCACGTCAGCGTTGTCAGGTTGCAGGGCGAGCGCTTTTTCGTAGTACTCGATCGCCCGCGGATAAGCCTGGCCGTCGTAGTAGAGATTGCCCAGCTTTATGGTGGTGTCAATGTCGTTGGGATTGGTCTTCAGTTGAGCCAGTAACGGCTCGGCTGCCTTCGCCAACATTTCCGGCGACGCGGCCTGCGGCTGTTGGGCGCTTCCGATCCCCGGCAACTGCGCAGAGCCCATGGGTGTGTTGCCCATTCCGGCGGGAGCGGACGCAGTTTGCGCGCTTTCGCCGGCAGTCGCAACCGGCGCCGATCCGCGGGCAAAATAGCCGACCGCGATTCCGATGGCCAGCGTGATCACCGCCAGCGTGTAAGCTTGCACGGTGCTGAAGGCCAGGTTGTTTTTGCCGTTGTTGTTTTGTACAGCTTTAGGCATTGGTTGTGTACTCCTTGTAGCAGCTAGCAACTAGCACTTAGCATTTAGCACTTAGCATTTGGTTGAACCGTTCGGCTTCCAATGCTAAAGGTCCTTCGCTGATGCCGTTTTTCACTTAGAAGCGGTCTTGCTAAATGCTAAATGTTAAATGCTAAGTGCTAGTTGCTAATTGCTAACTCCTCATTCTTGACCTCGGCGTCAACCGGTGACGGTTGTTCAAGGTGAAACAGGCGGCCCACCGCTGCGGTCAGCACGTCCTGTTCCTTCCTTTCCGGAAGTTCCTTCAATTCACGGGCCAGGGAACTGGCGATTCGTTGCGTTATATGCGTTGTAAGCGTTGTGAGCGCCTGGTCCTGATCTTCCGTGAACGGTCCATATTCCTGGCGAAGGGTTTCCAATTCCTGCCGGCAAAGTTCATCGAGACGTTGACGCAGGGCGACGATGGTCGGGACCACTCGTTCCGCCATCAGTTTGCGGCGAAAGCCCTGCACTTCCGCCTGCACAATCTTTTCTGCGGCTTCGGCGGCGGCTTGTCGTCCCACCGCATTGCGTTTCACCACGTGCTCCAGGTCGTCCATGTCGAAGAGATGGATGCCCTCGATCTCGCGCACGCCGGGATCAATGTCGCGTGGGACCGCAACGTCAATCATGACCATCGGGGCGTGGCGCCGTTGCCGGGCAATCTCCTCGGCTTCCTGGCGGCTGAGGATGAAGTGTGGGCAAGCCGTCGAGCTCACAACAATGTCGGCCGTCTTCAGATGCTGGAGGCGATCGTCGAAGGAAACCGGCGTGGCGCCCATCTTCTGCGCCAACTCTTCGGCGCGGGCCGGGGTGCGGTTCATCACCTTCAGTTGGCTGGCGCCGGCTTTCGTGAGGTAGTGTGCGGCGAGTTCGCTCATCTTGCCGGCGCCAATCAGCAATACTTCACGTCCGGCGAGTTCTCCCAGGACGCTTCTGGAAAGTTCTACGGTAGCGTAGGGCACCGAAACTGCCGATGAGCTAATCGCAGTCTCCGTCCGGGCCCGCTTGGAAACGGTCAACGCCTTCTGCATGACCGCGTCCAGGAATCGTCCGGTCGTACCTGCCTCCTGCGCCAGCGCCCAAGCTTGCTTCACCTGTCCGGTGATTTCCGGTTCGCCCAGCACCATGGAATCCAGACCCGAAGCCACGCGGAAGACATGGGTGAGCGCCACGTCATCCATCAGGCGATAAAAATGAGACCACTCACACAGCTTGATTTGATATTCCTGGGTCAGAAACCGTAGCACGGAATTGGCTGCGGTGGGCACGTCGGCGGCCCACAGAATGAACTCGGTGCGGTTGCAGGTGGTTACGACGATGACCTCTTCGACGCCTTCCGAGCGCACCAATTGATGCAGTGCCTCGTAGCGGCGCGCTTCGCTGATCCAGAAACGCTCGCGAACGGCGACCGGGGAGGTTCGGAAGTTCAGCCCAATCACTGCCAGCGTCGGGTCCATAGGAGGCCTCTCTTGCAAAGTCGTCTCCACGTATTAAAGGCACACGCCATGCCAAACCAGAAGGGCTGGGTCATAAGCTGTTTAAGCCGTTTAGAAACAGATAAATAGCTACGGGTGCGACCAGGGATGGCGGCATTTGCCCGAGCTGCCGGTTTGCGGCATATCACCCGCCGCAAGTGTTTTTCACGCAGTATGGAGAAGTTGAGTGGCAAATTGGGTTTGTAGAGGAGTACAGTATTTTTCGCCGCCTTTGTGGTGTTGGCGTCATAGATAACCCCGACGGGATCTAGTTGAAGAGAGGAAAAAACGATGAAGAGAGTTCTGCTGCTTGTTGCGTTATTCAGCTTTGTGCTCGCTTTGGCCCTGCCTCCGATGGCTGCGGCAGAGTCGGGCGCCGACCTTTACAAGTCGAAGTGCCAGGGATGCCATGGCCCCGGCGGCGTACCCAGCGCGGGTATGGCAAAGGCCATGGGGATGAAACCTCTGGGCGAGTCTGCCGTTCAGTCCATATCCGATGCGGAGCTGACTGCTACCATCGAAAATGGCAAAGGGAAGATGAAGGGCTTCAAAGGCACTCTCTCCGATGCGCAGGTCAAAGAGCTGGTCTCATATATTCGCACCCTGAAGAAGTAGGTTCACCCCGCTTGATGATCCAGTGGCCGGCGGCTCCCGAGTCGCCGGTTTTTGTCTGGCGTACATTCTTAAAAAGTCCCCTACCAGGAATAGCTGAAAATCAGCGCACTTTTCAGACACTGCCCTCTACCGCCGCCGCTGCTCCGTCGTCTATTCCGGAGTTATACTCGCAAACTGCGGGGCAGACTAACTAACCTGCTCAGCTTCGCGAACAACCGCAACGATGGAGGCAGGATGAAAGACGATCCTAAACGCAAGCCCGAAACAAGCTCAGGTGTTTCGCGTCGCGATTTCATGAAGATTTCAGGCGTCGGCGTGGCCCTTCCTTTGGTGCTCGGTCCCAAGATGGTCGAGGCCGCTGGTGAGGAAGTGGCCGTCCATGGGCCGGACAAGGTCCCGATCGCGCTCACTGTCAACGGCAAGAGGTTGACCGCGCAGCTGGAGCCGCGAGTCACCCTGCTGGATGCGCTGCGCGACAACTTCGATTTGACCGGGGCAAAGCGCGTCTGCGACCGCGGTGTTTGCGGGGCCTGCACGGTGCTGATGGATGGCAAGACCGTCTATGCGTGTGCCGTGCTGGCGATTGATGCGCAAGGGAAGAACATCACCACCATCGAAGGTCTCGCCAAAGGCGACGCGCTAACTCCGGTGATGCGGGCCTTTGTCGCGCACGATGCCCAGCAATGCGGCTTCTGCACGCCCGGATTCATCGTCGCGACTACGCATTTCCTCGAGCAGCACCCCAATCCCAACGCGGAGGACATTCGCCGCGGACTGAGCGGTAATTACTGTCGCTGCGGAACCTACAACGGAATTCGCACCGTCGCTTTGGCCAAGGCGGAAGGGAGAGCGTCATGAGCGAGTACACGTGGCCCGATCCTGCAACCCGTCCGTTGCTGGGCAAGCGCATTTCGCGCGTTGATGGCCCGGTGAAGGCTTCCGGCCGCGCGAAATACACCTACGACTACAACCCCAATGGCTTGCTGGCGGGAAAGATCCTTCGCTGTCCGCACGCCCACGCGCGCATTACCAGCATTGACAGCAGCGCAGCCGAGAAGATGGCTGGCGTGAAAGCAGTGAAAGTATTGCAGACACCGGGAACGGAGATTTTCTGGGCGGGCGACGAAGTGGTCGCGGTTGCGGCCGTAGATGAGTCAACCGCCGAGGATGCACTCCGCGCTATCAAGGTGCAGTACGAGGTGCTGCCGCACTTTGTCTCCGACGCCGAGCCGCCCACCAATATCGGGGCCAATAACGGACCGGTCAGCCGCGACGATTTTGAAGACATGGAGGACAACCAAGTCCCGGATGAGCAGGTGATCGCGGCCATCAAGGCGAATGGCATCAGCTTCAAACCCGACGAAAAGTATCTGAAGGACGCGCAAGCGTCCGGCGTCAATTCCAAAGTTGTCGAGGCATTGCGTTCCGCCAAGTACGCGGAGGCCAAAACTTCGCACTCGCCTTACAAGAAAACGGCGGTGCAGAAGCAAGGCGATCCCGACAAGGCGTTCACTTCTGCCGCAGCCGTTTCCGAAGGTCTCTACGGCGCTTCCTGCATCACGCACTGCTGCCTTGAGACGCACGGTATGGCGTCGGAATGGCCGACCAATAAGGACCTTCTGGTGCACGTTTCCACGCAAAACCTTTCCGGCATTGCTCCCCAAGTCTCGGAACCGCTCGGCATCCCGGCGGGAAATATTCAAGTGCTGCAGCAGTACATCGGCGGCGGATTCGGCAGCAAGTTCAGCCCGGACCGTTGGGGAATCGCCACGGCGCAACTCTCGAAAGCCGCTGGCGGCCAGCCGGTGAAGATCATGCTGGAGCGCGACTCGGAGCAGAAAGTCGCGGGCATGCGTCCGTCTGGCTTTGGGCGCGTGAAGATAGCCGCCGACAAAGACGGCAAGCTCGTGGCATGGGAATCGCGCTCCTGGGGCACGGGCGGAGTGGGCGGCGGCGGATCCCCGCCACTGCCGTACATCTTCGAAATTCCGAACCAGCGCAAGCAGCACATTGCCATCTCTACCAACCAGGGAAGCGCGCGCGCGTGGCGAGCGCCGAACCATCCGCAGGCTGCGGTCATCACTATGACGGCGATCGAAGATCTCGCCGCCAAAATGAACATGGACCCCGTGGACTTCATTACTCGCAATCTGGAACTGACCGGCCCGCGCGAAAAAATTTATCGCGATGAACTTCCGATCGCCGCGGAGCTGATGGAATGGAGGAAGAATTGGCATCCGCGCGGCGATAAATCCGCGGGGCCGATCAAGCACGGACTCGGACTCTCGCTGCACACCTGGGGAGGCCGCGGACACAACAGCAACTGCGATCTCACGATACATCCTGACGGTGCGGTCGAAATCAAGATGGCCACGCAGGACCTCGGCACGGGCTGCCGCACCATCATCGAGATCGTCGCGGCTGACACGTTGGGCATTCCGCTCGATAACATTAAGCTGCTGATCGGGGACAGCCGTTATCCCGTCTCGGGGGCGAGCGGCGGCAGCACAACCTCGGGCGGCGTGACATCCTCCACGCGGCGCGCCGCCGTGGATGCGCGCGATCAGCTCTTCGCCAAAGTTGCTCCCGCATTGAAAGCGCAGCCGGATGAACTGGAGGCCGTGAATGCAACGGTGCGGGTGAAGGGCGATCCCAGCCGCAGCCTTTCGTGGAAGGAAGCGTGCGCGAAGATTGGCGCCATGCCGATGACCATCCGCGGTAAGAATCCCGACAAGTCGAAGCCGCCCGACCTGACCAACAGCGGCGTCGGCGGCGTGCAGATGGCCGATGTCTCCGTGGACACCGAAACCGGCATCGTGCGCGTGAACAAGATGGTCGCGGTGCAGGATTGCGGCCTGGTGGTGGACGTGAAGACCGCCGAAAGCCAGGTGCTGGGCGCGCTCATCATGGGCATCAGCTACGCGCTCTACGAGGAGAAGATTCTCGATCCCGTTACCGGGCGCATGTTGAACCCGAACCTGGAGTTCTATCGCCTGGCGGGCATCGCCGACATTGGCGAACTGAAGGTCCACATGATGACTGGCAAAGGTTACGACGAGCGCGGCGTCATCGGATTGGCCGAGCCGCCCGTGATCTCGCCCGGGGCGGCCATCTCGAACGCAGTGGCCAATGCAATCGGGGTGCGAGTGCCATTTCTGCCGCTCACTCCCGCCCGCGTACTGGAAGCTCTGGAGAACGGAGGCACTCATGCGACCGTTTGAATATGTGAGTCCGACGAACAAGGAACAGGTTGCCACGCTGCTCGGCGAGCGCGGCTCCATTCTCGCCGGCGGCACCGATCTGCTGGCGCTGATGAAGGATGACGTGGTCGCACCTGAGCGCCTGGTGAACATCAAGCACATCGACTCGTTGCGCGGCGTCACCTATCAACCGGGAAACGGATTGCGCGTCGGCGCGCTGACCACCATCGCCGAGTTCGCGGAAGATGCGAACGTGCAGCGTCATTATCCCGTTCTGGCGGATGCCGCGAACGAGGTCGCCAGCCCGCAGATTCGCAACCTCGCAACCATCGGCGGCAACATGTGTCAGCGCCCGCGCTGCTGGTACTTTCGCAACGGCATGGGGCTGATGGCGAGGACGGCGGACGGCAAATCCATGGTGCTCGCGGGCGACAATCGTTATGCCGCGATTCTTGGCAACGCCGGGCCGGCGTATTTTGTCAGCCCGTCAACACTCGCGCCGGTGCTCATTGCCTTGGGCGCCAAGATACGTCTGTACTCTGCGAAGGCTGCGGGCAGCGGAGTACGGGAGTTGCCGCTGGAAAAGTTTTTTGTCATTCCGAGATCCGAGAGCGAACTCGAACACGATCTGAAACCCGGCGAGATGGTGATTGAGTTGGTGGTGCCTCCGCCTGCGCAGAACCTGAAAGCCGCCAGCTACGAAGTGCGCCAACGGGCGGCCTTCGACTGGCCGCTGGCGCAGGCCAGCGTCGCGCTCGAGATGGACGGCGGCGCCGTGAAGAGCGCCCGCGTCGTGCTGGGACATGTTGCGCCCATCCCGTGGATCTCGCCCGAAGCGGCGCAGGCGCTGGTAGGGAAGAGCGTCTCTGCTGAGACCGCGATGGCGGCTGCGAACGCCGCGGTCGCGCAAGCCAAACCACTCAGCCACAACAAATACAAAATCACGCTGGCGAAGGCGGCCGTCAAGCGCGCCATCCTAGGCGCCGCGGGCCAGAGCACCGGAGGTGCCGCATGATGCTGAATCTCGACGCCGATCGCTTCCATACGAAACGCGAAGACCTTTGCCCGGCGCTGCGCTGGAAGGGACAATTCATCGAAGTGGAGCACGATCCCACGGTGCCTCCGGCCAACGACGGCCTGTTCTGGTGCATGCACACTCAGACTTGCATCGGGCCCGACGGTGAATTGGCCGAGCCGGGAAATTGCTCGTCGAAGCTTCGCGCGTGCCACGGGACCGGAAAGTGCGAAAACCGCTAATCGGCGATTCTCGCGGTCGCTTTGTTCTATCGGGTGTACTGCCTGATGTCCTCCGCCGCGTTCGGATACTGCGCGATCAATTGCTCGCGGCCGCCATTCTCATAATCGGCGTAATCGAAGCCGGGTGACATCGTCGTCCCCATGAGCGCGAAGTTGCCGCCGGGTACGAGCCGGCATCCCTGCCAGACTCCGCCCCGAACGACCACTTGCGGCTGCTGTCCGCGGGCGAGGTCGCTTCCCAGCGTGATCGTCTGCGAGCTTCCGTCGGGCAGCAACTGCAGCAGGATCGCGGGATCGCCAAGATAGAAGTGGAAGATCTCCGAGCCGGGCAGCCGATGCAGCGCCGAGAACGTTTCTGGCGTAATCATGTAGTAGATTGCCGTGCCGATGGGGCGCGGACCGCGAATGCCGTCGGGCAAATATTCCGCCGTGACGTTCCAGCGGGAGCGATAGGTTTCGCGAAAGAAGCCGCCTTCAATTGCCAGCAGTTGCAGTTGCAGCAGGCGTTTGACGTCATCCACAGTCATGGTGGGAACAGCGTAGCACTTCGCGATGCGGGAAACGCTCTGTCCCTGGTCTTTCAGCCAGACAAATTAAGAGAGGATGGTTTGCGCCGGCTCGCTTCCACCACTGCCCTTCAGCCCGAATTGAGTCGTCCATTCGGCAAACATCGCAGCCGCGATCTGTTGCGGATGCAACTGGTACCTTCCCTCCGCCATGGCTTGTTTCAGCGAATCCACCCGGTGCTGCCGGATGTCTGGGACCTTGTCCAGGTGTGTCTTCAAGGTTTCGACCGCCGCGCTCCAGGTAAACAAATGCGTCACAGCTCTAGCATCGGCGGTCATGTCCTGGCCATTACTCCCGGCGCGCGTGCTGCGGTCTGGCGCCGGCATGGTTTGTGGATTTAACAGGCTGTTGAAAAATAGGTCCCAGCGGGTGTCGGGAAGCGACGCATCTTCGGTTGTGCTGTTAAGCGCATTGCTTGTGCCATTTTGGGCGGGCGAATCAGGGTCCCCGACGGGCCCAGTTTTCGCGTTTGTTGGGGTAAAGTCCGGCGCGCCGGAGATCTGCTTTTGGCACTTTTTCAGCAGCCTCTTTAAGTCAATTGTCACCCCAGTTCCTCGTGCGATGTCCCCCATAATTGAATGATCGGCAATAGGTAAGAAAACTTTAATCTTTCTACAGATTTTTTTGCCGCCCCCCAATCGTCTCAGCCGTATCTATAGATTCCTCCCTCCGTCGAAATCAATCACCACCCTTCGGCCTTACTCAGGGCGGGCTGGGCACGGCCGCAGGCCCACTGACACTCAGGAGCTTTTCCACATCCCCACCTGCGGGGTAGCGGCGTGAAGGGACGCGGTGAGGGCGGCGGTGCGACTTAGCTGCGCACCGTCCAGGCTGGCCCGCAGCCGCGCCACCGCCATGGAATGAATCTGAGAGACGCGCGATTCGCCCACCCCCAGCACCGCTCCTACCTCCTTCATGGTGAGCTCTTCCTGGTAATACAGGGCGAGTACTTGCTGCTCACGCGACGGCAACTCCGCAATCGTATCCGCCAGCATCTGCCGGCGCTCTCCCTGCAGACAGAGAAACAGCGGGTCCTGGTTGGCGGGCCCGGGAAGATTTTGCCCGAGATCGGTTTCCCGTCCGTCTTCCAGCGATACGATCTGCAGGCTGCCAACCTCGAGGCCGCGAATTTCGTCCAGCAGGTGCTGAAAATCCTCCAGGGTCATGCCCATGGCCAGCGCCAGCTCGGGCTCGGTGGCCGAGCGGCCCAGCTCGGTCTGCAACTTCTGGGTGGTGGTTTCCAGGCGGCGGGCTTTGCGGCGCAGGTCGCGCGGACTCCAGTCCATGTCCCGCAGACTGTCCAAAATGGCTCCCCGGATGCGGAACTTGGCATAGGAGGCGAAGCGCACCTTCTTGTCCGGGTTGAACTTGTGCACGGCGTCGATCAGGCCCACGATGCCGGCATGCACAAGATCGTCGAAAGGAACGTGCTGCGGCAGCCGCTCGTGGATGCGGCGTGCAATGTATTTTACCTGCGGCAGTTGTTCCAGCAGGAGCTCGTCCGTCATCTCTCCAGCCGGTTCACGAATCTGCTCGTAAGGGTGGGGCGCAGTCATGTCTCCTCCTTATCGAATCATTTCGACGACTGCACCGGCAGCACTGGGGGATAATTGTCCGGGCGCCTCGACGGCGTCCGCGTCAAGTCTCAGCAGGACCACGCAATGGTCGTCACCAAGACCGTTGTAGTCCGCCAACCTTAGAAATGGATTAGTAGGGAATTAGAAGTTTCTAGGAAACGGAAGAACTCTCGCGACGCCGACGAAATACGCCAGTTGCGTGAGAGCGCGCAGCCTGCTGGCGCTCAACTAACGCAGGGCAGTCGCACAATCCACACGCCGGGAAGACCAGGGGACGCTCTCCATATCAGCTCACCGCCAACCGCGCAAAAGGTGCGGCGGGCGATATCCAGCTCACCGCTCCAATCCGGCGCGCAGCAATCGTCGGACGGCGCGGCAGCAACGCGGGCCCCGCATCCTGCGATGCAGATCTCCACCTGCTGTTGGTCCTTGCGCTCTCCGCGCATGCTGAGACCGTGGCTCGGGGAAGGGCAGCGCAACAGGAACTCCAGGAGGTAAAAGAAGCCGCGCGCCAGCTTGGCTTCATTCGCCGGCACCTGCACCGCTGCGCAGGTCAGCTCAAAGCGCCGTCCCGCGGACTCGAACAGGGGAAGCATGTCCTCGCGCAATTGCTGCAAAAGCCGAGCGAGCGCAAGCGGCGTAGAAGTATCGCCGGGATCTTCTGCGTCGCTCAATTCGCGCAGCAGCAGCAGCCGCTGTCGCAGCCGTTCGGCGGCTTGCAAGGCGGCTTCCACGCTGGCGCGAAATTCCTCGAGGGTTTGATCGCGCGCCAATGCGAGCTCCAGGGAACAGTGCAGAGCGGTCAACGGCTGGCTCAGATCGTGAAACACGTTCGACGCGAAATCGCGGCGCGGGACAATCTCGGCGGCGGAGGCTGCGGCAGAGACGCTCACACCGGCGCCCCGGCTTGGCAGCTCATTTCGTATCCCACGCCACGGACCGTGTGAATGAGATGGGGTGCGTGTTCGCCATCCACCTTCTTGCGCAGGTAGTTGATGTAAACATCGACGATGTTGGTGGTGGTATCGAACGACAAGTTCCACACGTGCTCCACGATCATGGCGCGGGTCATGCGGCGGCCCGCATTGCGCATGAGGTATTCGAGCAGGGCAAATTCTTTCGAAGTAAGTTCGATGCGCTTGCCTGCGCGTTCCACCCTGCGTTCCACGCGATCGAGCTCCAGGTCGGCGAGTCGCAACACCGTCTCAACGGTTTGCGGGCCGCGGCGCAGCAGCGCACGCACCCGCGCCGAAAGCTCGGTGAAGGAAAACGGTTTGATGAGGCAATCGTCGGCGCCGGTATCAAGCGATTGCACCCGATCTTCCACCCGGCTGCGCGCGGTGAGCACCAGCACCGGAAGCGACGGTTTCTTGGGACGCACGGCGTTCAGCACGCCTATACCGTCGAGCTTGGGAAGATTCAGGTCGAGGATGAGTAGATCGTATTCGCTTTCCAAGGTCATCTGCCGGGCCTGTTCGCCATCGGGCGCTATATCAACCGCGTAGTGTTCGGCCTCCAGGCCTTTGCGGAGAAAGCTAGCGAGCGGAGCGTCGTCTTCCACAACCAGGATGCGCATACCGAGGCCTTTGGCGAGTAACCAATCGGTGGTTACTATGATCTTCGTCCTTCTGACAGGGCGCGTCAACACATCTCCCACTCTGTGGCGGGTCAGGGTGTGCCGATTTAGGAAGGACCGTATTGGGCTGATGAATAGCGAAGATCACGACGATGAGGCTCTCACCTGCGCTGTGAGGCGATTGCATTGAGGACCGCGCAGTATTTTTGCGTCGTGGAATCATCCTCGCGGCGCTATAATCGCAGTATGGCACGTGGTTGGGAAAGTAAGTCTGTAGAATCTCAAATAGAAGAGTCTGATTCCGAACCCTCCCTTAGCGAAACCCGCTCCTACTCTGCTGAAGAAATGCAGCTCCAGATGAAGAAAGCTGACCTCGAGCTTTCGCGCAAGCTTGTGCTTCAGCAAATGGAGCGGAGCGACAGCGAGCGTTATTCCGAGTTGCTGCGCCGAACGCTGGCCGGCCTCGACGCGCAAATTGCCGCCTTGGTTGGATGAGGGTTTTACTCGACGAGTGCATCCCGAGAATCCTGTCTCGCGGGGCCAAACCGCTTCACTAGCCCGGATCGCCCCGGAGTTTGCGACACCCGAGCGACGGACCTGATTAGCGCACCGCGGAAGCGGTGGGTGCAGGTCGGTCCATGACCCGCCCCTCCCGGTGCGGCACACGTTAATCTCTAGTGCTCGACCGCGCCGGTCGCAAAAAACCCTTCAACCACCTTTAGATCGGTCGTCCGGCCGTACTTGGGGAGGCTGTCGAGGAAGACGCGGCCGTACTGCTTTCTCAGGATGCGATTGTCGAGCAGGCAAAGCAGGCCGCGGTCGTGCAGCGAACGAATTAGGCGGCCGAACCCCTGCTTCAGCGAAAGAGCGGCGCTGGGCACCTGGTACTGGAAGAAGGCATTCCCGCCTTCTTCATCAATAGCCCTGATTCGCGCGGCCACCACGGGGTCATTCGGTACGGCGAACGGCAGCTTGTCAATAATGACGCAACTGAGCTGCTCGCCTTGCACGTCAACCCCCTGCCAGAACGACGAGGTCGCAAACAGGACTGCATTCGGCATCAGCCGGAACTCCTCTAGCAGAGCATTCTTCGGCGCATCGCCCTGCAACAGCATGGGAAATGCCAACTCGCCCAGCAAGCGCTCGTAGAGCTGATGCATCAGCGCGTAGCTGGTGAACAAGCAGAACGCGCGCCCGCGCGTAATCTCCAGCAGTTGCTTGACGCGTTGCGAGGCACGCTCCACAAATTGCGCCTCGCGCGGGTCCGGCAGGTCAGGCGGCACATACAGCAGCGCCTGGCTCTCATAGTCGAAGTGCGATTGCACCACCAGTTCGCGGGCGTGGTCGATTCCGATACGGCTGCGGATGTACTCGAAGCCTCCCGCAACGGCCAAAGTTGCGGAGGTCAGCACGGCCGACTCCAAGGGCTCAAACAAGGTGGTACGCAGGATGTCCGACACCGTGATCGGGGTGGCTTGGAGAAATACATTGTGCTGGGGGCCACGTCCGATGCGGCGTTCGATCCAGAAGACGATGTTGCGCTGGTTCGATTCCAGAATGAATCCCAGATTGACGCGCAACTCTTCCACCCGTCGGGCCAGAGCGTGAACTTCGTCGGGCTTGTTGGGAATGGCTTGCAGCTCGGTGTAGAGGTGCAGCAGCGAATTCTGCAGGCCAAGATACTCGTCGCCATTTTCTTCCAGAAACTCCGGGCGGTTCTCGAACGCGAAACGTCCCTCGCCCGGCGGCAGCAACGAGAAGAACAGTTGCGAACGGTCGCGTACCTGACCACAGGCCGGCATAACTTCCGTAATGGGCACATCCACCCGCCGCAGGGTGTGCTCGACATCGCGGAGCAGTTCGTCCACCCGAAGATTCGAGACCGTGACGCCGAAGTAATTGGTAGCGACGTCTTCCAACTCGTGGGCTTCGTCGAAGATGACGATACCAGCATCCGGCAGCACCCCGGTGTCGGGCGCATGGTCCTTGGCCGCTTTGATCGCCAGGTCGGCGCAGAACAGGTGATGATTGACGATGATGATGTCGCTCTCGGCGGCGCGGCGGCGCATCTCGGTGATGAAGCAGCGGTCGAACTGCTGGCATTGCGAGCCGATGCAGCGCTCGGTGCGCGCATCCACCTTGGGCCACAGATGGCTGTTCTCCGGCAGCTCGGCCAGCTCGGCGCGGTCGCCGCTTTCGGTGGTCTTCTCCCAGTCGCTGATGATTCGGAAATGGCTGATCTCTTCCAGTCCGCTGAGCAGCGGCTGGTCGGTGAGGTCGTAGAGTTTCTTGCGGCACAGATAATTGCCTCGGCCCTTCATGTAGCACACGCGCAACTCACCGAGGTGCTCCCGCAGGAACGGAATGTCTTTGAAGAAGAGTTGCTCCTGCAAGGTCTTGGTGCCGGTTGAAATAATGACGCGTTTGCCCGAACGGATCGCCGGCAGCAGATATGCCAGCGTCTTGCCCGTGCCAGTGCCGGCTTCCACGATCAGATGCCGGCGCTCGGTCAGCGCTTGCTCCACGGCCTCCGCCATCTGGAGCTGCCCGCGGCGGAACTCGTAGGCCGGATGAGTGCGCGCCAGCACCCCACCCGGGCCGAAGAACTGATACAGCGACGGCAAACGCGCGGCCAGTGCGGCGGATTGTGGTTTGGAGGACACGGCGCGAGCAGTCTTGTCCCTATAATAGTCGCTAAGGGCCATCGCTGTTTGGGCCATCGCCGCGGAAAGAGTCTCAGTGAATCGTCGCATGCAATTTGAGTCCAGCAGGACCGTCGAACAGGGCGAACCGCCCACTGTCGGCACGCTGGCCATTGTGGGCCGTCCCAACGTCGGCAAGTCCACGCTGTTCAACCGCCTGGTCGGGTCGCGGCGCGCCATCGTTGGCGACGAGCCCGGCATCACCCGCGACCGCCTGTATGGCGATGTCGAATGGGTTGGCAAGAAGTTCCGCGTGGTGGACACCGGCGGTATTGTTCCTGACGACCAGCAACTGATTCCGGCGGAGATCTTCCGGCAGGCGCGAGTGGCGCTGGAAGAGGCCGACGTGATCGTGCTGGTGGTGGATGGGCGCACGGAGTTGGCGTCGCCCGACATTGACCTCGCACGGCTGTTGCTGCGCACCGGCAAGCCGCTGCTGTTGGCCGTCAACAAGGCCGACACGCCGCAGCTTGAGCCCTATGCCCAGGAATTCCGCCGGCTTGGGATTAAGGAGCTGTTTCCCATCTCCGCCGAGAACGGCAATGGCATTGCGGAATTGTTGGAGCACGTATTAAGCGTGATGCCGGAGCGGGAAGCCACGATGGGGGAGGCACCACCATCGCACGAGGAGATAGGGTCTGAGATCGGCGAAGAAGAAGCCGAGTTTCCGCGCGAAACCCGAGTCGCCATCATTGGCCGGCCTAATGTCGGAAAATCCACTCTGCTGAACACGCTGACCGGGACGGCGCGCGCGATTGTTTCACCGGTTGCCGGCACCACCCGCGATGCCGTGGACGAACTGGTCGAGCGTGATGGACAAGAGTATCGCTTCATTGATACAGCCGGCATTCGTCGCAAAGGCAAGACCGAGCTGATGGCCGAGAAGCTATCGGTGGTGATGGCGCGCAAACATCTTGAAGGCGCTGACGTCGCGCTGATGTTGATTGATGCCGTGGAAGGCGTCACCGCCAGCGATGCAACCATTGCCGGCTACGCGCATGAGAGCGGTCGCTCAGTGATTATCGTCATCAACAAGTGGGACTTGGTTACAGACAAGCGAACCGACGGCAAGCCTCCTGCCCAGCGCAGCGTCTACGAGGAGCAGGTCCGGCGGCATCTGAAATTTCTGTCGTACGCTCCGGTGCTATTCGTTTCCGCGACGACTGGGCGAAATCTCGACAAGGTTTTTTCTACGCTGGAGCTGGTGGCGCTCGAGCGGCGCAAGCGCATTGGTACGGGAGAGATGAACCGCTTCCTTGCCAAGATTGACTTTGAGCGGGCTTCGGTCCCTGTGGCGAAGCGGGTCAAGATTCTATACCTGACGCAGGCCGGGGTGTCGCCGCCCACGTTCATCCTGTTCACCGATCGCGCGGTGAAGCTGCACTTCTCCTATCAGCGCTTTCTGGAGAACCAGATTCGGGCGGCCTTCGGGTTTGTAGGCACGCCCATCTGGATCAAGAACCGGGCGCGAAACGATAACAGGTAAGAGCCTTTCCCAACGATCCAGCGGCACAGTTGCGCGCGCGGCGCATCTGCTGTAAGTTTCCGCTAGTGGAACATCCTTGCTATCGCTGCCAGGCCTCGATTGAAGAGGGCATTACGTTTTGTCCGCACTGTGGCGCCCCGCAGATTCGAGTCATTCCTCCTGACGAGAATATGCCCGCGCCGCCGCCGCTCCCACCCAGCGGTCCCAGGGAAGGTCCTCCGGCTGCCTATTCCGTGGGTCCCGGACCAGGTTGGACGCAGGGCAGCGCACCCTACGCACCCCAGGGAAGCGCCGTTCAGTGGGACCTGGCGTGGAAGGGCGCGCTGCTGGCCGGAGTTGGGGCTGCGATTCTAACCGCTATTCCGTTCGTCTCCCTCGGTTGTTGTCTGTGGATGCTGGGCGCGGGCGTGCTATCGGTGGCGATGTATCGCAAGCGCGTGCCGGGGATTTTGATTACTCCGGGGATGGGCATGAAGCTGGGGGCGCTGGCCGGCGTCTTCGGGTTCATGATCAACGCGGTGGTGACCGTGCTGTCGTTCTCGCTGTTTCGTTCCAACTCCGATTTCCGTCGTGCCCTGCAGGAGCAGATGGAAAAACAAATGGCCAACAATCCCGATCCCAAGGCGCAGGCCATGGTGCAGCACTTCATGGACTGGATGAGCACTCCACAGGGTGCTGCAACACTTGTCGTGCTGGTATTGGTCGTCCTGGGAGTGGTGTTCATCGTAATTAGCGCTGCCGGCGGCGCGCTGGGAGCTTCCATGTCGGGCAGCCGGCGGGAATTCCGATGATCACCGGCGCCTCCGCGGGAGCACCTGGTACCGGGTAAGGGTTGCTCCTCGGCTTGGGCTTTCGTATGATGCGAGTGGCATGATGAAGGCCTCCCTCCAGCCCTCTAGTCTCCGCGAGAAATCGCAAATCCTGTCTGCCTCGGAAATCGAGCGTACCCTGGTCCGGCTGGCGCACGAGATTGTCGAAAAGAACAATGGCGTCGCCAACCTTGGACTGGTCGGAATCATGCGACGCGGTGTGCCCTTGGCGCAGCGACTGGCAAAGATTTTGGGACGCATCGAAAAAACCGCAGTGCCGGTCGGCACCTTGGACATTACGCTCTATCGCGACGATCTCTCGACCGTCGGGCATCGCCCGGAAGTGAGAAAGAGCACCATGGAGTTCGACATCCAGGACAAGAACATCATCCTGGTGGACGACGTGCTCTACACCGGGCGGACCGCGCGCGCCGCGCTGGATGCCTTGTTTGCTCATGGGCGGCCGCGTCGCATTCAACTTTGCGTGCTGATCGACCGCGGCCATCGCGAATTGCCCATCGAGGCGGGCTTCGTGGGCCGCACCATCCACACCACTACCAACGAATTTATCGAATTGAAATTGCAAGAGACGGATGGCTCCGACAAAGTGCTGTTGATGGAGCGGGTAGGCGAAGGCCAATGAAGCCGCAATTGCGTTCGCTGCTGGGCATCGAACAACTTACTACTGCGCAGATTCAGTCGATTTTGGCGCTGGCCCGGCGCATGGATCCCAGCCGTCCGTCACAGTTGTTGCGCGGCAAACGCGTGGCCCTGCTCTTCTACGAATCTTCCACCCGCACCCGCACCTCATTCGAGTTTGCCGCCAAAACCCTGGGCGCCACCACCACGCTGGTGACTCCGGTCTCTTCCAGCATCGAGAAGGGCGAATCGCTCATTGATACGGGCTGGACGGTGGCGAACCTGGGCGCCGATGCCATCGTCATGCGGCACGCCAACAGTGGCGCAGCTTACCTGTTGGCGCGTTATGTGCGAGTGCCGATCATTAATGCGGGCGATGGAATGCATCAGCATCCGTCCCAGGCGCTGCTCGACGCCTTGACCATCACCAACCACAAGAAGCGGCTGAACGGTTTGCGTGTCGTGATCGTGGGCGACGTGTATCACAGCCGGGTAGCGCGGTCCAATGCGGAACTGCTTTCGCGCTTCGGCGCGGACATCGTTTTCTGCGGTCCGCCCGATTTCGTGCCCGAGATCTCCGCCTCCCTCGCGCCCGGGGTGACCGCCTGCCACGACCTGAATAGCGCATTGCAAGGCGCCGATGTGGTGATGGCATTGCGCGTGCAGAAGGAGCGGCTCGCGGGAAAGGACATCAGCGTCGCGGACTACATTGCCGACTACCAGGTCACGCCGCAACGCATGATGCTGGCAAAGCCGGATGCGATCCTGATGCATCCCGGGCCGGTGATTCGCGGCATGGAGCTGACCAGCGAAGTGGCGGACGGTCCGCAGTCCTGCATTCACGAGCAGGTCCGCAATGGGGTGAAAACCCGTATGGCAATTCTGGCCATGCTGCTCGGAGCGGCGCGCTAAAGGAAAGACATGGACTCATTGCTCATCGTACGCGGACACGTCGTCGATCCCGCGAGCGGCGTCGACCAGGAGATGGATGTTCTCCTGCGCGACGGGCGCGTGGCTGCTGTGGCGGCGCCGGGAAGGCTTCGCGGTCAGGCCCAGCGGAGCTTCAACGCGAAGGGGTGCATCGTCGCCCCTGGCTTCATCGATCTGCACGTGCATCTGCGCGAGCCCGGTCAGGCGCACAAAGAGACCATCGCCACCGGCACTGCCGCAGCGGCGGCCGGCGGATTTACCTCCGTCTGTGCCATGCCTAACACCGTGCCGGTAAATGACTCGGCAGAAATCACCCGCTGGATGCAGGCCCCCGAACGTGGCGCCCTGGTCAACGTCTTTCCCGTTGCCGCTGCCACCGTCGGCAGCCTGGGAGAGAAGCTTACGGATTTTGCCGTATTGAAGAAAGCTGGCGCGGTCGGAGTGACCGACGATGGCAAGCCGATTCTCGGCGATCGTCTGATGCGCGACGCGCTGCGTGCTGCGGCCAAGCTCAAGGTCCCCGTGGTGCAGCATGCCGAGGACACTCGCATGACGGCCGACTGCTCGATGAACCTGGGCGCAACCTCGTTTCGCCTGGGCTTGCACGGCATGCCGAACGCCGCCGAGGCGAACATCGTGGAACGCGACATCGCCCTGGCCGGCGCGACCAAGGGACATATTCACGTGGCGCATCTCTCGACCCGCGAGGCCCTGGAAGCCGTGCGCCGCGGGAAGAAGGCGGGAGTACGCGCGACCGCCGAGGTCACGCCCCACCACTTCACGCTGGTGGATGAAAATGTTGGCGACTTCAACACGCACTACAAGATGAATCCGCCGCTACGCTCGCTCGCCGACCGTGCTGCTCTGATTGAAGGCATTGCCGATGGCGCCATCGACGCCATTGCAACCGACCACGCGCCCCACGCCTTCCACGAGAAGCAAGTGGAGTTCGAGCGCGCCGCCTTCGGCATCGCCGGCCTGGAGACAGCGGTTGCGATTGCGCTCACCGTGTTACATCGGCACTTCAACCTGCCTCTGTGGCGCATCGTCGAGCTGCTTTCGGCAAATCCCGCCAGGATTTTCGGTCTTGCGCGCCGCGGCGGCCTGGTACCGGGCTCACATGCGGATGTCACCATCTTCGATCCCAAGCAGAAATGGACCTTCGATGCCTCGCAATCGCGTTCGAAATCCAAGAACACGCCGTACGATGGCTGGAGCTTCACCGGCAAGGTCGTCGCCACGATTGTGGATGGCAAGGTCGTCTATGAGGGCTGATCTGGACTGGGTAACCATGTAAGGCAGACGGAAAGAGTCTCACCCATCCACACAAGTCCCGGCTTCTGTTAACCAAAGGAAGATCCTCAAGAATCCGTGCCCATCCCTAGTTGATTGATATTCCATCAGTCCAGGAATTCTGAGGTTACCCACATGCTTATTCCTTAACTACGACGGTGGTAGTAGCTGCGGCCAGCGAGGTACATTTCCTTCGCGGCGCCCACGATGGGTCGCCCGGCCCGACATCGGCTTCAAGGAAAATACTGAGGTGGTGGCTAACGAAAAACCGTCGGAGGGGAGATTCACCGGAGTCCCCTGCCCGGTGTGCGGCGACCTCTACGCCAAGTCAGGACTGCCGAACCATATACGGAGACACGTGAAATTGGCAGCGTCGAGTTCGAGTGTGAGCGGTACAAATCGTAAATCGGCAGCGTGGTGGGAAGGATGGAAGGAAGGCTACAAGGTGGGTATGCATGACGGTCAAATCCACCGTTGCCAGAAGACATCTCCTTCGACCAAAAAGGCCGGGCGCTAGCATCGGCACGCTTGTGTACACGATTTCGTGAAGACTAAGTCGCCTGCTGACGAATGAATGGCTATGTGTCAGATGCCGCAATTAAGCTTCAATTCTTGTGGCAAACAACAGTGGACATGATATGTAATTGTTATCGAACACATACGAACCAGCCGGCCTGCGTTTATCTACTACCACAAGTAGCACAGTGCGTAATGGCCAGTAAAAATGGTCTAATCATTGTAGGTAGCTGTTATTTACTAGCTTAGTAGTAGGACGTAAGCCGTAGGTTATTTCTGGTAGTGAGCGAAAGAGTTATAGACTTATCTGTGGTGCTGGCGATAGGATGATGCCCTGCTTGCACTTCAATCAAGACAGTGGGAATTGCGATCGACAAGTCAGGAAGCTAGCAGGAAGTGCCTTGGCCAGCACCGATAGAGATGAGTTGTTATGGAGGAATCTCTGAGCAGAAGCATAGCAAGGCAGTCGATCCTTTCCTGTCCGAATCAGCCAACGAGAGCCGTCACCCTGCAACGGCAATCGCGCTTTTCGCCGGCGATACAGCGAACCTAAAGGAATAAGGAAACTGGAATGAAGAGAATTGTTCTGTTTTCGCTGAGTATGCTAGTTCTGCTTGCCGTGGCTATGCCCTTGGTCGCCCAACAGCGCGATGGCAGCCAAATCTTTGCGCAACCGCCCATCCGCATCACCAGCCCTCAACCCGAGAGCACTACTCCGCACGGTCTCTTTCCGTCACAAATAAAGGCCGCCTACGGACTGAATGCGACCCCCAACCAGGGACGGGGCCAGATTATCGGCATTGTGGATGCCTTCGATAATCCTAACGCCGAATCCGACCTGCAAGTTTACGACACTCAATTCAACCTGCCAGTTTGCACCACCGGCAACGGCTGCTTCACTAAAATTAAAGTCGGCAACCCCCCAGGCGACACCGGTTGGGGACTCGAAATCAACCTGGACGTACAGCAGGCCCACGGCCTCGCCCCGGCAGCCAAAGTTCTGCTGGTGGAAGCCAACAGCAACAGCTTTGACGACCTGCTGGCGGCGGTTGACGTTGCCCGCCAGAACGGTGCCACCCAAATCTCCATGAGTTGGAGCGGTGGGGAAGACCCCAGCGAGCTGGGATTCAATTCCTTCTTCAACCATCCGGGAGTCACCTTTATGGCTTCCACCGGCGACAGCGGACACGGAGTCGGCTATCCCGCGGCGTCTCCTTATGTGGTGGCGGTGGGTGGCACCACGCTGGTGCTGGCCTCGCCTCTTCCGCTTCCCAGTCCACTGATGCCGAACTACGGTCATGAGACGGCGTGGAGCGGCAGCGGCGGCGGCATCAGCTCCATTCAGCCCGGCCCGGCCTATCAGAACGGCATCTTCGAGGGCTGCGGCAGCACTGGAATGCGCTGTGTTCCCGATATCTCTTCCGATGCCAATCCCTCTACCGGCGTTCCGGTCTATGACACCTACGGCTACTCGCAGTGGGTTGAAGTCGGCGGCACCAGCGTGTCTTCGCCCGACTGGAGCGCGATCTTTGCCGTCGCCAATTCCAGCCGCGCGACGGCAGGAAAAGGCCCCCTCCAGAACGCCATCGCTGACCTGTATACCTTCTACAACACCACGCAGTACGCTGACTTCCATGACATCACGTCTGGAACCAACGGTAGCTGCGGTGCAGATTGCACAGCTGTTGTGGGCTACGATCTGGTGACGGGAATCGGGTCACCCAGGGTGAACGTACTGGTTCCGGCATTGGTTGCAATCGAGCCGTAACTCACTCAAGACTATCCTGGCCGAGGCGCGCTCCCAGCTCGAACAAGGAGCGCGCCTGGGCGAAATTCCGCTGAAATCCGTTACCGTTGAACCAGAAAGCGCTTGCGCCCGAAGCGCAACGCGAACCAGGAGCTGGCGGGCAGAATCACCGCGTTCGGCACCAGATAGCTGGTGAGCACCCAGCGGTAGATGGCGTGATGCGGTACACTGCTCATGCTTTAATGCTTTGAATTTCTCGGTGCCTCTGTGTCTCTGTGGTTAATGCTTATCGCTCAATCATGAACAACGAACACGGCTTCACTCCGGCGGAACTACGCAAGTTGCGCAGCTTGAGAGACCCACACGGCATTCAGCGATTCCTGGATGACATGCCCTACCATCTGGCCGACACTGCGTGGTCGCCCCGGCGAGTGCTGCGCGAAAATACCTCCCATTGCTTCGAGGGGGCAATCTTTGCCGCCGCTGCTTTGCGCGCCAACGGCTATCCGCCGCTGATTCTCGACTTCGAAGCCGAACACGACACCGACCATGTGCTTGCCATCTACCGGGCGAAGGGACATTGGGGCGCGGTGGCCAAGTCCAACTATGCGGGCTGCCGTTATCGCGAGCCGGTGTACCGGTCCTTGCGCGAGCTGGCCATGAGCTACTTCGATATCTACTTCAACCTGCGGCGCGAACGTACCCTTCGGACCGTTTCCCGTCCCGTGAATCTGGCGCGGTTTGACGGACAGGAGTGGATGACCACGGAAGAGCCGATCTGGTTCATCATTTATTACCTGCTGGAAATTCATCACTACAAGTTGCTGACGCCGGGCATGATCAAGCGCCTGCATCGTATCGACGACAGATTGTTTCGCGCCGAGACCTTGGGAAAGGCGTACCGAACGGATAAGCCCCCGCTCCCGTTTGGATAGCGCTGCCAAAACTGTGCCGGGCCTGCAGCGGCGAAACTGATTGGCTGGATCACACCATTCTGAGCGCTCTAGCCGCCAACATCGCCGTTCTCTGTCAGCAACACTTTGCGAAGTTGCAACAGCGCCCAACCGAGAGCGGCCAAGCCCGTGCCCCAAACAGCAAAGGTCACGTTTACCGCCCAGCGTGGAGCTACTCCAACCCGGCGCAGCAAGAAGGGCAGGAAGTTCCAAGTGTCGATGTGGACGTAGTCCCAAGGGTCGTAGGTCATGGAATCGTTGCTGAGGCCCCACGGCTGCATCTTTCCCAAGGCAAAGGCTGCGATGTTCTTAAAGCGCAGGAAGACCACGAACGTCGGGTGTCCCAGCGTGTCCTCCTGGTAGATTTCCAGCGGCAGCCAGAAGGCGAGCGAGGCCAACTGGATCGCGGTGCTGAACGCGATCAGCGCGATTCCCGTCCACCACACCAGCTTCCCGACGGACGCACGCCAGCGCACCAGCAGCGGCACTGAGATGAACGCGGCCAATTCAGCCGCGGTGGAGACATAACGGTCTCCCCAGGCGAAGTCGCCGCTCCACACCGTGTATCGCGCGTAGAAGCTGATGTAGCCCAGGAGTAAGAGAAAGGCCGTGATCAGGTACGCCCGGACATCGGGACGAAAACGCTTCCACGCGATCACCGCGAGAACAATCGTGAGTATCAGCAGAGGGTCAAACAGGAAGATCGATTTCTCCGGCATGAGCAATGGCCCCAGAAAGCCCACGTGAAACGGAACTTCCCATGGATAGTTTGCCGGAAGCGATGGATTCAGTCGCCGCTGCTCCTGGCCGGCGATGGTGATGTAGTTGCTAAACAGCGAACCGAAACGATAGAGCTGGTACAAACGATCAATCAGTCCGAAGATCGCATATACAGGCAATGCCGTCTTGATGTAGGTCAGGAAGCGCCGCCAAAGGGTGCGGCCTCGCACATTCTCCAACCACAGAACTAGAAGCAGAAACACCCCTCCGCCGAGCAGGTCGAGGCCGGTGGTCAGGCGGGTCAGCAGGTTGAGCCCGAAGGCCAGCGAACCAATGAGCAGGGCGCGTCCGCTGCCGGTCCGAAGCCATTCGTATTGAAACGAGAGGCCGGTCAGGGTCAGCAGCATGATGTGGTTGTTCTCCATCATGTTCTGCATGTAGTGCAGGTGCGTGGTGCAGAACAGCAGCGCCAGCACGCCGGCGACCGACTGTTTGGTGCTGAACCCCAACTGGCACAGAAAACGGAAGCACACCAGCGCCGTCAGGACGTTGACCAGGATATTGGTGGTGTAGCTGACGAAGATCGCGCGGACCGTGGGATCGGTGTTGTTGTATGCGGCAAAGACTGGCAACTTCTCCAGACCGGTGCCGATCACGTCCGCGGGAAACATGAGCAGTGACTGGCCCATTCCATACCAGCTATAGAGCTTGCCTCCCCGGCCGTGAATGCCAAATTCGGGATACTCCTTGGGAAACACCGGCGGTTCCGAGGTCCACCAGGAATGCGTAGTCTGCAGGCGGTGCGAGGTGTCGGAGGTGCCAAGCTCCCCAGATTGGATGACGAACGCGCTGAGAGCGGCGACGACGATTAACAGGGACAGGGGATTGCGATACCAGCGTCGGGGAGCAGAAACCATGCAGGAGCAATAGTAACGGAGTGGCGGAGCGCCTCCAAACGGGTGAACGCTTGGGCGGCGGTTCAGTCGTGTCATCAGCGTAGGACTCAGTCACGCCAGTGGAGAAAAAGCAGGTCCCTCCACTCGCCCGCCGCGGCGGCTCGGTCGGGATGACAGCGACTCTGGCGAAAAGCGAAAAGCGAAAAGCCGCCCGCTGCTTTACAATCGAAACTTCGACGTTATGCGACATGCCAGCTCGACACTCAGGAAGATCTTTGCCGATACCCTGCATCGCGAGGGTGGCGACAACGCGCCGCTGCTGGCCTGGCCGCTGGTGTGCGGATCGAAGGTAGCAGAGAGGACCAGTGCCATCGGCTACGCGGATGGAGTGTTGACGGTCGAAGTTCCTGACGCGACCTGGCAACAGCAACTGCACAGCTTCAACCCGCAGTATCTCGCGGCCCTGAAGCAGATCAGCGCGCAGCCGGTGAAGGCGATCAAGTTTGTGGTGAGGAATGCAACCCAATGGCCGTCGCGCTAGAAAGCAGATCGTTACAAGGCCAACATGGTTACCGATAAAGATGTCTCCTACGTTGCCGACCTGGCGCATCTCGAGTTGACCGCAGACGAGCGCGCCCGCATGCTGAAGGACCTGAACTCCATCCTCGGCTACATTGACCGGCTGAACGAGTTGGACACGGCCAACATCGAGCCTATGGCGCAGGTCGCCAATGGCTCCAGTGAAGGCGGCGAGACGAGCGGTGTCGAGGGAGTCGCGCACGCCACGCGGGCCGACGAGCCGCGTCCTTCGCTACCCCACGAGGAAGCGTTGCGCAATGCGCCCGCTTCGGACGGCGTCTTCTTCAAAGTCCCCAAAGTGATCGAGCGATAGCCATCTCATAAATCCAAACAAAAAGGGGGCCGAAATCGGCGCCCTTTATTTATCTGCGAAGAGCTTCTTACGGCACTTCGATCAACTCGATCTTGCCGTCCTTGCGGCGATGCAACACCTTCACTTGTCCCTTGGGATCGCGAAAGACGAACACTGCGCGATCGCGGAATTCGCATTCCTTGACCGCTTCCTCGATGGTCATGGGCCGCATCGCGATGGAGTCGGTGGTATGCACCAAGTGCGCCTCAGTGGTGCGGGCGATGGAGGGAAACTTATGCACCACCACCGGGACCGCGGTCGCAGGGTTGGCGCCCACGGAGATCTGCATCTCGCTTTCTGCCGCCACCGGGGCCGTCCAACTTTTGTCTTTCGGTTTGCGGCCAATATTGCGGCGGCGGCCGTTGTGCCGCAGCACTTGCGTCTCGATATGTTCCAGGGCCTGGGTGACGGCGGCCACCATGTCGGTGGCCTCGGCGAGTCCCACCAGGTGGCCGCGACGCCGCTTCACCGTGATTTCCGCGATGTTGCGGTGCTTTTCCACCGAGAGGATGACTTTGCTTTTGATGTTCTCGCCCAGGATTTTGGTCAGCTTGGTGAGGCCCAATTCGACCTCATCACGAACGGCGGGAGTAATTTCGTATTGCTTGCCGAAGTATTCTACTGTCATTGAGCTCCCTCCTCGCCGCAGCCTGTTTGGTTGATTTGCTGTCTTAGCCGCGGCGCTTTCCTCACAACGGCGTCCCTTCAAGTTAGACGCGCCCGGGACAAAATCCGCGTGTTGCCGGAACCGGACGAGGCGCCGGTACAGCCGCTAGTTCTTTACTCTGCGCTGGTGGGTGCTCGGGATGCGCATGTCTTCCCTGTACTTCGCAACCGTGCGGCGAGTGACCTCGATGCCCTGCGACTGGAGGATGCGGGTGATCTGCTCGTCGGTGAACGGCCTGGTGGGATCTTCTTCTGCGATGAGCTTCTTGACTCGGCGCTTGAGGATCAGCAGCGAAGTGCCGCTGCCCTCAGGCCCATTGACGCTCTCGCTGAAGAAGTATCGGAGTTCGAAAACGCCTTGCGGGGTGTGAGCGTACTTGTTGGCTACGGCGCGGCTGACCGTCGAGGGATGGACCCCGATCTCCTCCGCCACTTCCTTGATCATCATCGGCTTCAGGAAATCGATGCCACGGTCGAGGAAATCGCGCTGGCGCGCCAGAATCGAATAGCACACGCGCAAAATGGTCTGTTTGCGCTGCTCGATGTTCTTGATGAGCTGGATGGCCGATTTATAGCGTTCTTTGACGTAATTGCGCACGTCCTTTTCCGCGGCGTCGCGGCTCAATAGGCGGCGGTAGGCGGGGTTCAGACGCAACTGCGGGACCTCTTCGTCGTTCATCAGGACGAGATATTCTTCCCCTTGCTTGACGAACGCCACGTCAGGCTCGATCAGCCGGGCTTCGGCCTTGTTGTAGCGCAGGCCGGGACGCGGATCGAGAGTGCGAATGAAGTCCATGCCAAGCATCACCGCTTCCAGGGGCCGCCCCATGGCCTTGGCCACTTCCTTGTAACGCTTGTTCTGCAGGGCGTGCAGATGTTCCGTTACCAGCACGATGGCATCGTCCAGGGCCTCGAGTTCGGCGGCATGACTGCCATTGGCGTGCTTGCGATCGACGCGCTTCAAGCCCTGTAACTGTGCCAGCAGACATTCCCGCAAATCGCGCGCCCCAACTCCGATAGGATCCATCTGGCGCACCAGGTCAATCGCTTCGCGCAGCGCGTCACGGCTAAACGGGACCCGGGCCGGCACGGTCCGCGGGGGGACGAGGGTTGGGCGGGGAATCTCGGCTTCGACTTCTTGAGCCTGCGCGTCACTCGCCAAGGACTCTTCCTCGGCTATGGCCACAGTGGACTCTGCAATCTCCGGCTCCAAGTCGTCCTCGGCTGCCAGGACGGCCGCTGCGGCCTCATCCGGCGGGTCCGGGCTGGTTGCAGACGACTCCGGAGCCTGAGAATCGACGCTGGCCACCTGTTGCTCATCGGCCAGCCCAAGCAGCTCATCGTCCGTCGCGGTCAGGTAGCCTTCCTCGTTCAGGTTCCCGATCACCAGCTCCGCCGCTCGATACACGTCCTCGTTGACGTGCAGCGAGCCCAGCTGCCACATCAGGTGGTCGGTAAGCGTAGTGGGTTTGGAGAGGAAATTCTCGAAGGAGGGCTTCTCGCTCTCTTCCATCTCGATCGAGGTGCGCAGGCCGGGATCCAGATATTCCGAGAAGAACGAGCCGAAATCGATTTCGTCGAAGGGATCTTTTTCCTGGGCGGTTACCGGCTGCTCTTCCTGGATGGTAAGGGAGCTGTCGCGCTCCATTTTCTCTTCGCGGGCCGAGACTTCGTCGAGCAAGGGGACCGAATCGTCAAGTTCCTCAAGTACGGGGTTCTCCGTCAGCTCAGCCGTGATCATGTCCGCCAGCTCAAGCCTGTTGAGCGCCAGGACGCTGACCATCTGGACAAGGCCAGGGGTCAGAATCTGCTTCTGCGAGACTTTGAGGCTTAACTTGGGCTGCAACAAAACCATGCAACGGGTCCCTAATGGGCGCGGCGGCCCCTGCTAAGAATTTTAAACCAACGAGAAGCTCTCGCCTAAGTAAACTCGTTTCACTTCCGGATCGTTTCCGAGTTGCTCCGGCGTGCCGGTCCGGAAGATGCGCCCCTCGTTGATGATATAGGCGCGATCGGTAACCGACAGGGTCTCACGTACATTATGGTCCGTAACCAGCACTCCGATGCCGCTAGCCTTCAAATCGAAGATGATCTTTTGCAAATCCAGTACCGCGATGGGATCGATTCCGGAAAAGGGCTCATCCAGCAGAATGAACGACGGGGAAATGCAGAGACAGCGGGCAATCTCCACCCGCCGGCGTTCGCCACCCGACATCGCGTAACCCCGGTTCTTGCGGATGACTCCCAATCCCAATTGGTCAATCAGCTTCTCCATCCGCTCGCGGCGCTCGTGCCACGAAATCGGTTGCGCCTCCAGTACCGCCAGGATATTGTCCTCGACTGTCAGCTTGCGGAAGATGGATGGCTCCTGCGGCAGGTAACCGATGCCATAATTCCGGGCCCGCAGATACATGGGCTCGTGAGTGATGTCCTGCCCATTGATCAGGACCCGGCCAGTCTCGGTCGGAATGAGTCCGACGATAATGTAGAAAATGGTCGTCTTGCCAGCGCCGTTCGGCCCCAGCAGACCGATTACTTCACCTTGTTTTACGTGGAAGCTGACCTCGCTGACGACCCTTCGGCCGCGGTAGCTTTTGCCGATCTCTTCCGCCGATAAAGTCTGCATTTACTTAGTGGTACGTGCGCGAGTAATGGTGGGAGAAGAGCGTTTACTCTCCACCAAAACCCTATCATCGCGACTGTAGAAAGTCAACGAATCGCCCCATACCGTACCGCGTTCGGCATCAAAAATGCTAGGAGATTTTCCGGTCAAGACATACTTCCCATCGTCGGCGGTATAAACCAGCCGATCTCCCACCGCCCGCCGGTTCGGCCCGGTGACCACAACTTTTCCCACCGCAACCATATGATCGATCTGGCTCGGCCCCGCCGCACCGGGGATGATCGATTTCTTCTGCGCGCTAGGTGGCGCTGAGGGACTCGGTTTCGCATCCGGATCCGCTGGTTTTAGATAGACGTCAATCAGGTGCGCATGGATCGTGTTGGTGGCGGTCTTGGCGAAGACGTCACCGGTGTAACGGGCGCGACGCTCTTCATCCGTATAGGTTAGCTTGTCGGAGGTCACCTCCACCGGCGTAAGCTTTCCGTCCTGCCCTCGCTGCATGAATAAACTCAAAACTTTCTGTGAGGCATCGGACTGGGCGGCAATGCTGCGCTTCTGATCGTCAAAGTCCATCTTGGGAGCGCGCACCACGTTGGCCGTCT
Organism: uncultured Acidobacteriaceae bacterium; assembly: GCA_963710585.1. Lineage (GTDB taxonomy): Bacteria > Acidobacteriota > Terriglobia > Terriglobales > Acidobacteriaceae > Bog-257. The sequence continues at coordinate 209,864 of CAVQAM010000006.1, forward strand.
GCCACAGCCGCACATTGCCGGTGTAGTGCGCCACGCCCGGCTCCTTGTGCGCAGTCATGTGCTGAGCGGTCACGTGCACCGGATCTGAGCCGGCCAGCAACGCTCCATCGGGTTGCGGCTTGAGATCGCTGTAGGTCGTCTTCACGTTGTCGTCGGCGAAACCGTCACCCGTCTGGCGATTGATGCGCACCGTCGTAGCCGTTGTGGTCATCCCGCCGTCAATCACGCGCGGCGAACCAGTCAGCAGCAGCATGGCATCGCTCGGCGTGTAGGTTGCGACCTCGGCGAACGCCTCTCGGCCGCCTGTGCCCGGCTTGGCGGAAGCCTCGTGATACTGGAAGTCTCCCGTTTGTACCAGCTTCTGCACACCACCATCGGCAGCGAAGGTGACATCCAGATTGCGGGCCACACTGACCTTGTCCGGCTCTCCCGGCGAGGTGGAGACGATGCGCGTGTCGGGCGCGCCGTGCAGCGTTTGCAGGCGATTGTTGCTGTCGAAAGTAGCGTGAAACTTGCCGGCGGTAGCGACGGTTGTGGAATTCCTTCCCGTTTCCTTATCGCCGTTGCCCGCGGCTTTCCGTTTTTCTGGGCCTGGGGCAGGGAAGATGGTGATGGAGGCTTTGCCGACGGTGTCGGCGGTCTTGATCCGGCTTCCATTCTCGAGCAGGAAATCGAGTTGGTCGGCAGCAATCTCCATGGGCTGGCCGCTGGTCTGTCCGCGGGTACCGGGCTTACCCGGCTGGGGGTCCTGCATCATGCGCGCTTTCTTCACCATGTGAAGCCGCAAGGGCTGGTTCTGGTCGTCGAAGTCAAGCACAAAGTTGTCCGCCGAACCATGCGCAACGCTCGCGCCGTGCGACTCGAATTTGGCGCCGCCCGAGAGCACCGCCTGCTGGACGGAATTGTTTGGGCCCATGGTTACATCGCCGCGAGGTCCCGCAATGTCAACGACGGATGGCCCGCGGCTCTGGATGTGGACATTGCCTTCCGCCACTACATGCTGGACCGTGTTGTCCGCCTCGAACCGCATGATGCCTTTGTCGGCGGTCAGCGTCCGGTCTGGCTGTTCGAGGCGGACGTTCTCCAGCGTGGCCTGCCTGGGTGTCTTCTGAATTGTGCCGCTGCTTCCGGTGATGACCGCCGGATGCTGGCCGGTCGTCACGATGTGGATATCGGCCTTTAACAGAAGTTCATTGCTCTTGGAGTCGTAGTACGCCCCCTTGGCGGACCCGCTGGCCTGGGTCGTGCGAAACTCAACAACTTCGTCGGTGTGCGCGATCCCGGTCTTCTGGTTGAAGGTGAGGGAGCGGGTCAGCAGGTGAATCGGGTTCTTCAGTTCTTCGGGCGGGGCCTGGTCAGGCTTCAGCGGACCCTCGGCGTTCCCCTGGAGATCGATATGCACCTCGCCCACAGCGTTGATGTCGCCTGTCTGCGGATCGTAAGTGAACTGGTTGCCATAAATCTGGTCATATCGATCGTGCTCATGCCCGTACACCACAATATCAACATTGCGCAGATCGGCGTGGCCGCCGGCCTTGAACTGCACCGCCTTGGAGGCCCGGATGGTGTACAGAGTGCGGCCGCCTTCGGATTTGGAAAGCGAGAAACCTTCGCTGGTCTGCTGGATGTCAATGCCCAATTGCGCGGGCACGTTGTGCAGAGTAGGGCCGACGCGGGAGCGGGCGATCCAGTACGTCACGCTGACGGCCGCCACCAGCAGCAGCAGGCTCCCTACCAGCCACTTGCGTACGTGCGCTATGGATTGGAACATCTATGCTCGATATTACGCCAGCGGGCGCGCTCGGAGAAAACCTGGAACGGGCGGTCCAGAGGCTGCCAGACTAAGCGTCTCCCACCCTTGTCGCCAAAAGGAAGGCGACAAGGGTGGGACAACTGCAGTTAAGATTCACGCCGAACGTCTGGGCCCGTCTTGCTACTGCCATGCATGAACCGGCCGCCCACCCCATCACCCAGCGGAAACACCGGATAGGAGCGCAGCCTGGCTGACTTCCGCGCCTGTCCGCAGGGCCGCCGCCACCCGCGCCAGCAGGATATTTATGGTAAAGGGCTTCTGAATGTAGTTCGCCATGCCGCCATGCATCACCTTGCGCAGCACAAAGCTCTCGGCGTAACCGGACATGAACACCGTAATTAGGCCGGGCTGCAAACTTTGCAATTGCAGCGCCAGTTCCGGACCGTTCATTCCCGGCATGACCACATCCGACAGCAACAGGCCAATGTGGCCTCGATGCTCGCTCCCCACCCGCAGAGCCTCTTCCGGACCGTTGCACTCCAGCACGCGATACCCAGCATGTTCTAATACCGCACGCGTTACTTCGCGAACCACAGGTTCGTCCTCCACCAGAAGAATCGTTGATTCGATCTCTTCGGTTTGGCTGGAAGAAAGCTTCGTGCTGGCCGGAGATGCGTTCATGATCCCATCGCCTTGACGCTGGCGGCGTAGCTGCGAACTGCCGCTTTTGCAAATGCAGGTTCACTGCCAGTCGGCGAGAAGAGCTAGGAATCGGAGTAACCTTTGGCGGGCTAAGGGGATACGGAACAAAAGCGAAAGCGGAAGCTACGGTGCGAACCTGACCAGATCGGGACAATTCCTGTTTTGAAGTTCGGATTCGGGAACCAGCTTCCTTCGGCGATAATTGCGGTTGAGGCATCTCGCCATGCAATGCGACTTTCAGTGCAGCTATTGCGGAGAGTGGAACCCCGCCGATATCGACGAGTCCGCGGGTTCGCTTCAGCAGTATGTGGAAGACTGCGGGATTTGCTGCCAGCCCAATCTGCTCTCGGTCCGCTTCGACCCACGACAAGAGCAGTTCGTCATTTGGGCGGAACGTGAGAGCTGAGGGACAACACTGCGCTCAAAGTTTGGGTTTGTGTGTATCTACCGCGCCTGGCCGGGGAACCAGCCACACCAACTCGCCAACGCCCCTAGCTTTCGAACACCTTCTCCAGGCTCTCGTAAACAATCGGGATGGTGCACAGTTCGGGCAGCATTTGCCAGTAGCGATGCACGTCGGGATCGACTTGCGCTTCGCTGCGCATCTCCGGCGATGTCCAGTGCCGCAAGTGCAGAAAGCGGCCGGGGTTCGAGGAATCGCGGTGCAGTGCATCGCGACAGTAGCCCTTGGCATGCATCATGGTATACAGCTCTCGTAACGTCGCCAGCAGGTCTTCCTGCTTCCCAGGCAGCGCTTCCAGGACCGCTATTGATAAGATTTCTTGCGCCATAGTGTTGTCGCCTCTCAGCCCTGAGTCTAGCTTCGGCTCATGGGCTTGCCGTTTTTCTCTTCGAGCGCGCTCAATTTTCTCCCGCGGCAATCAGCCGCATGAAGATCGTGCCTCGCATCAGGAGGCCTGGACCCGTTTCTTCTCGGAGTTGATGTCGGAGTGGGCCCCAAACAGAAACCGCGGATAGCGTAGAGCATTGAATTCGGCGCCGATGAGCACCACCATCGAAACAATGTACAGCCAGATCAGCAAGGCGATCGCGGTGGCCACAGAGCCGTAAATCACATCGTAATTGGCGAAGTGGCGAAGATAGACGCCAAACAATACGGTCGAGACGAACCACATCACGGTGGCCAGCGCCGCGCCCGGCAGCACACGATGCCAGGGCTGGGTGCGTGGCACGCCATAGTGGTAGATGAGCCCGACCACGGCAATGCTGGTGAGCGCTGCAATAATCCAACGCAACGCCGTCCACAGTCCCAAAATATAAGGCCCAAACTCGTGGCCCACGTGGTACGCGATCCAGGTTTCGATCTGGTTGCCGAACACCAGCAGCAAGGAAGAGAAGGCCATGGGGATGCCGGCCAGCACCACCAGCAGGAAGGCGATCATTCTCTCCTTCACCAGCCCCCAGATCTTGGGCATCTGGTAGGCGTTGCGGAAGCCCTCCATCCAGGAGATCATGGTGCCCGACCCGGTCCACAGCGTGATGACGGCCAGGGTGATCAGCGACCTCACGCTGACTGGTTTGTTGCCGCTGAAGTACTGTAGGACGGCTTGGCTGGTGCCTTCGGGCAGAATCCGCCCGACGGCGTGGCCAATCTCACGAATGAAGGTCACGGTGGTGTGCGACTCCGAGAGGATCGAGGCCGCCAGAAGCACCGCCGGGAACAAGGTAAACATCGCAGAGAAGGCCGCTCCCTTGGCCACAGCGAACGCGTCGTGCCGAAAGGCACGCCAGAGTGCGACCCGAAAGTGTTGCACGAACCGCCGCATAGTGTGAAAGGCCGACATTGACTGGAAAGGGAAGTTTACACACCCGAGCAAAAAGGGGCGACCAGAATCATCGCCCCCTCGCTCGTACGGTTTTTCCTTCGAGCTACGGCATCGCCCGGTTACTCTGCCGGCAGCTCCTCGGCCTCGTTTTCGCCTTCGTGCCGCAGCAGTTCCAGCGCACGTTCGGCTTCCTCGTACGCGGCCGTGACCTCCTCCTGAACCTTGGCGGCGGCCTCTTCCATCTCCTGCGAGAGCCGGACGTTGCGGTAGTACTCCATGCCGGTGCCCGCGGGGATCAGACGGCCCACGATGACGTTTTCCTTCAAGCCGCGCAGGTGATCGACGGCGCCCTGGATGGAGGCTTCCGTCAGCACGCGCGTGGTTTCCTGGAACGACGCCGCCGAGATGAACGAATCGGTGGAGAGCGAGGCCTTGGTAATGCCGAGCAGCAGCGGACGGCCGGTGGCCGGTTTGCCGCCGTTGGCAATCGCCTTCTCGTTCTCTTCGCGGAAGCGGAACTTGTCGATCTGCTGTTCCAGTAGGAACGAGGTATCGCCCACGTCCTCCACTTTCACCCAGCGCATCATCTGGCGAACGATCACCTCGATGTGCTTGTCGCTGATGTTGACACCCTGCAAGCGGTAAACTTCCTGGATTTCGTTCACCAGGTAGGCCTGCAATTCCTTTTCGCCCAACACCGCAAGAATGTCGTGCGGGTTCAGAGGACCATCCATCAGCGGCTCGCCGGCGCGGATGCGCTCGCCTTCCTGCACATTGATGTGAACGCCGCGCGGCACTTGATATTCTTTTTCGGTGCCGTTGTCGGCCACTACGTAGATCTTGCGCTGGCCTTTGGCAACGTCGCCAAACTTCACCACGCCATCGATCTCGCTGATGACCGCGGTTTCGCGCGGCTTGCGGGCTTCGAACAATTCCACCACGCGCGGCAGACCGCCCGTGATGTCCTTGGTCTTGGTGGTTTCGCGCGGGATCTTCGCCAGCACGTCGCCCGGAGTTACCGTCTCGCCATCCTGCACCATCAAGTGCGCGCGGGAAGGCATCAGGTAGCGCTTGCTACCCTTGGCGCCCTTGATGATGATGGTCGGCTGACGTTTCTCATCCGGCGAATCAACCACAACATGGCGCGACAGTCCCGTGACCTCGTCCACTTCTTCATGCAGGGTCATACCTTCCTGCAGGTCCTTGAACTGCACCGTCCCGCCAATTTCGGTCAGGATGGCGAAGGTGTACGGGTCCCACTCGACCAGGACATCGCCCAAGCCAACCTGCTGCCCATCCTCCACCTTGACCTTGGCGCCGTAAACCACCGCATAGCGCTCTTTTTCGCGGCCCTTGTCGTCCAGGATGGCGATGGAGCCGTTGCGGTTCATCACCACCAGGTGGCCTTCCTTGGCGCGCACGGTCACCAGGTTGATGAAGCGCACCGTGCCGTTGTTCTTGGCATCGAGGCGCGATTGTTCGCTGACTCGCGAAGCTGTGCCGCCGATGTGGAAGGTACGCATGGTGAGCTGCGTTCCAGGCTCGCCGATGGATTGCGCTGCGATCACGCCCGTGGCCTCGCCCAACTCGACCAAGCGGCCGGAAGCCAGGTTGCGCCCGTAACACATCACGCACACGCCACGCTTCGACTCGCAGGTAAGCACCGAACGGATCTTGACCCGCTCGATACCGGCTGCCTGCACCGCGCCCGCCAGGTCTTCGGTGATCTCCTGGTTGATGTCAACGATGATGTTGCCTTCGTAGTCCTTGATCTTCTCCAACGAGACGCGGCCTACGATGCGGTCACGCAGCGGCTCGATGATCTCGCCCGACTCCACGATGGAGGTGACGTAGATGCCATCGACCGTGCCGCAATCGTATTCGCTGATGATCACGTCCTGCGCCACGTCCACCAAGCGCCGCGTCAGGTAGCCCGAATCCGCCGTCTTGAGCGCGGTATCGGCCAGTCCCTTGCGGGCGCCGTGGGTGGAGATGAAGTATTCCAACACCGTCAGGCCTTCGCGGAAGTTCGCCGTGATCGGGGTCTCGATGATTTCGCCCGAGGGCTTGGCCATCAAGCCACGCATGCCGGAGAGCTGGCGAATCTGCTGCTTGGAACCGCGAGCGCCGGAGTCAGCCATGACGTAAATGGGATTGATGTCGCCGACTTTGTCGTCTTGCTGCATGGCGCTGAACATCTCGTCCGCGACTTTTTCCGTGATGGCCGACCAGATTTCGACGACTTTGTTGTAGCGTTCGCCGTTGGTGATGGCGCCGTCCAGATACTGCTGCTGCACAGCGATCGCCTGCTTTTCGGCGTCGCGCACCAGGCCCGCTTTGCCAGGAGGAATGACCATGTCGTCGATCCCAATCGAGAGGCCCGCCATGGTGGCGTAGTGGAACCCGAGCTGCTTGATGCCGTCCAGCATCCGCACCGTGGTTTCCAGACCGAAGCGCAGGTAGCAATAGTTCACCAGGTTGCCCACGCCCTTCTTCTTGAGCAAGCCGTTGATGTAGGGCATCTCCGCCGCGCCGCGCTTCAGATGGTCGTTCATGATGGCGCGGCCCACCGTGGTCGAGATGAACTGCCGCTCAAAGTTGGTCGGCTCGGTATGGATCACGTCCTGATCGTCATACGCGATGGTGAGATCGATCACCTCGCCCGAGTAGCGCAGGCGAATCGGCGTCAGCGTTTCTACTTCGCCCCCTTCTTTCGCGAGGATCACTTCGTCGATGTTGGCGAACGCGCGTCCCTCACCCTTGGCACCCGGCTTGGCTTTGGTCAGGTAGTAAATGCCCAGCACCATGTCCTGCGTGGGCACGGTGATCGGCTGTCCCGACGCCGGCGACAGGATGTTATGCGAAGCCAGCATCAACACGCTGGCTTCCACCTGCGCTTCCGGCGACAACGGAATGTGCACCGCCATCTGATCGCCGTCGAAGTCGGCGTTGAATGCGGTGCAGACCAGCGGGTGGATCTTGATGGCCTTGCCTTCCACCAGCACCGGCTCAAAAGCCTGAATGCCGAGGCGGTGAAGCGTAGGCGCGCGATTCAGCAGCACCGGATGGTCCTTAATCACCTCTTCCAGGATGTCCCATACGATGGGCTCCTGTTGCTCCACCATTTCCTTGGCCTGCTTGATGGTGGTGCAGTGTCCGGTCTGCTCCAGACGGTGATAGATGAACGGCTTGAACAGTTCCAGCGCCATCTTCTTGGGCAGGCCGCACTGGTGCAGCTTGAGGTCGGGACCCACCACGATGACGGAACGGCCGGAATAGTCCACGCGCTTGCCCAGCAGGTTCTGGCGGAAGCGGCCCTGCTTGCCCTTCAGCGTGTCGGACAGCGACTTCAGCGGACGGTTGTTGGCGCCACGCAGCACCCGGCCACGGCGCCCGTTGTCGAACAGCGCGTCCACCGCCTCCTGCAGCATGCGCTTCTCGTTGCGCACGATCACTTCCGGCGCGTGCAGGTCCATCAACTTTTTCAAGCGGTTGTTGCGATTGATGACCCGGCGATAGAGGTCGTTCAGGTCGGAGGTCGCAAAGCGGCCGCCGTCGAGAGGGACCAGGGGACGCAGCTCCGGCGGGATTACCGGAATCACGTCCAGAATCATCCACTGCGGCTTGTTGCCGCTCTTGCGGAAGGCTTCAACCACCTTTAGGCGCTTGGCAAACTTCAAGCGTTTTTGCACTGAAGTCTCGCTGCGCATCTTTTCGCGCAGTTCGGCAGAGAGACTCTCCACCTCAACCCGTTTCAGCAGTTCCTTGATGGCTTCGGCGCCCATCATGGCTTTGAAGCCGCTGGCGCGATGCGCCTGGTCGAGTTCGCGATACTTGGTTTCGTCCTTGATGACTTCGCGCTCTTTGACCGGCGCTTCGCCGGCCTCGACCACCACGTAGGCTTCGAAATACAGCACCGATTCCAGTTCGCGCAGCGAGATGTCGAGAATGTGCCCGATGCGGCTGGGCAGCCCCTTGAAGAACCACACGTGCGAGCAGGGCGAAGCCAGCTCAATGTGGCCGAGGCGCTCGCGGCGCACCTTGGACAGCGTTACCTCCACGCCGCACTTATCGCAGATCACGCCGCGGTGCTTCATGCGCTTGTATTTGCCGCAGAGACACTCCCAGTCGGTTACCGGGCCGAAAATCCGCGCGCAGAACAAACCATCGCGCTCCGGCTTGAAGGTGCGGTAGTTGATGGTCTCCGGCTTGGTGACTTCGCCGTGCGACCAACTGCGGATCTTTTCCGGCGAAGCCAGACTGATGCGGATGGCGTCGAAGTCGGCGATGGCATTTCCGAGATCAAATGGACTCGAACGGTACAAAATGTCCTCCTCCCCTGCGGGACTCTCTAACGAAAGCTGCAGGGACCTGCGGCCCTTCCGCGGCTGCTGGCGGCTCCCGGTATTTCCTGGTTTCCTGGGTGCTGCCTCCCGCGGGAGCGAAGGAGGCAGTTACCCCAATCTTCGGGCTCCCCGGCGAGCGCTGATTTTGCGCTCACCGGGGCGATCTAGCGAACGTCGGACCTAATCGGCCGCGACCGGAGCTGCCGGGAGCACTTTGCGCTCATTGGTCTTGATCAGCTCCACATCGAGGCACAACGACTGCAACTCACGAATCAGAACATTGAAGGACTCCGGCACACCCGGCTCGATGGCCGCTTCGCCTTTGACGATGGCCTCGTAAATCTTGGTGCGGCCATAAACGTCATCGGACTTCGCGGTGAGCAGTTCCTGCAAGATGTAGGCTGCGCCGTAGGCTTCCAGGGCCCACACTTCCATTTCGCCAAAGCGCTGACCGCCGAACTGCGCCTTGCCGCCCAGCGGCTGCTGGGTGATAAGCGAGTAGGGGCCGATCGAACGCGCGTGGATCTTGTCGTCCACCAGATGCGAGAGCTTGAGCATGTAGATGTAGCCCACCGTCACCGGCTGTTCGAAACGCTCTCCCGTCATGCCGTCGTAGAGCGAGGTCTTGCCCGACTCGGGCAGGCCACCCTGCTTCAGCAGCGACTTGATTTCTCCTTCTTTCGATCCGTCGAACACCGGCGAGCCGAAGTAAACGGCTTCCTTCATGCCATCCGCCACCCGCTCCAGGGTGTCATCGTCGAGGCCAACCAGGTTGTCCACGAACGGCGTGTCCTTGAACATCACCTTGAGTTCCTTGCGCAGACGTTCCGCCTTGGAATTCTCTTTCAGCAGCTCGCCGATTTTTTGCCCGAGCGCGTAACCCGCCCATCCCAGATGGGTCTCCAGGATCTGGCCCACGTTCATACGGCTGGGCACGCCCAACGGATTCAAGACGATTTCCACCGGCGTCCCGTTCTCGAGGTAAGGCATGTCCTCTTCCGGCAGAATGCGGGCGATGACGCCCTTATTACCGTGGCGGCCGGCCATCTTGTCGCCCACGCTCAGCTTGCGCTTCATGGCGACATAAACCTTTACCAGCTTGATCACGCCCGGCGGAAGTTCATCGCCCTTTTGCAGCTTCTCGACTTTTTCGCGGACGATCTTGCGCAGAACGTCAATCTGGCGCGAGGTCATCTCTTCGATTTCATCGATCTGCTCGTTGATGCGCGGGTCCTTATCGGGGAACTTCACGCGCTTCAGGTTGCGAGTCGAGATCCGCTCGATGGTGTCGCGGTCCAGAATCACGCCCTTGGTCAACAGGCGCTTGTTGGTGCGCTCGTCGTGGAGGTCGGCGAGGACTTCCTTGCCGCCCAACAACGCCTCCAGGCGCTTCAAACGCTCGTCGGTGAGAATTCGGATCTCGTCGGCCAGGTTCTTCTCCAGCTTGGCCACCTGCTCGGACTCGATGAACTTGGCGCGCTCATCCTTGTCCTGTCCTTTGCGGGAAAAGATCTTCACGTCCACCACCGTTCCCTCGATGCCGGGAGGGCAGGTAAGCGAAGCGTCGCGAACATCGCCGGCCTTCTCGCCGAAGATGGCCCGCAGCAGCTTTTCCTCCGGAGTAAGCTGGGTCTCGCCCTTCGGCGTAACTTTGCCCACCAGGATGTCGCCCGCCTTTACCGTGGCGCCGATGCGGATGATGCCGCTCTCATCGAGGTCGCGCAACGCCGACTCGCTGACGTTGGGAATATCGCGCGTGACTTCTTCCGGACCCAGCTTGGTGTCGCGCGACTCGATCTCGAATTCCTCGATGTGGACCGAGGTGTAATAGTCGTCTTTCACCATCTTCTCGGAAACCAGGATGGCGTCCTCGAAGTTGTAGCCGCGCCAGGGCATGAAGGCGACCAGCACGTTGCGGCCGAGCGCCAATTCGCCCATGTCGGTGCAAGGGCCGTCGGCGATGACCTGTCCCTTGGCCACGCGTTGCCCCTTCATCACGATGGGGCGCTGATTGATACAAGTGTTCTGGTTGGAACGCTTGAACTTGGTGAGCTGATAAATGTCGCTGCCCACCTCGCGCGAAAGCTGCATGGGATGGTGCTCGCCCTCGACGCGCACGATGATGCGCTCCGAGTCCACCGAGTCGATGATGCCGCCGCGGCGTGCCAGCACTACCGCGCCGGAGTCGCGCGCCGTGACCCCTTCCATTCCGGTGCCGACGATGGGCGCTTGCGCGCGCAGCAAGGGCACCGACTGGCGCTGCATGTTGGCGCCCATCAGGGCGCGGTTGGCGTCGTCGTGCTCCAGGAACGGAACCAGCGAGGCCGCCACCGACACCAGCTGTTTCGGGCTCACGTCGATGTAGTCCACTTCGTCGCGGCTGACCAGCACAAAGTTGCCGGCCTTGCGGGCGTTCACCAGTTCCGCGACGATGCGGCCCTTGTCGTCGATCTCGGCGTTGGCCTGCGCAATCACGTGGCGATCTTCCTCCCATGCCGACAGGTAGAACGAGAATGGCTCAACGTCGATGAGCTTCTTGCGGCGCTCCCGCAAGTCATGGTTGGCCTTGGTCGCCTCGGACTTCTCCATGTGGTCGCCCACGCGGTAGTCGCTGTCGCCGGCGTTGACCACCGTGACGAAGTCCAGCACGCGGCCGCTCTTCACCTTGCGATACGGCGATTCGATGAAGCCGTAGTCGTTGATGCGCGCGTAACAGCTCAGCGACGAGATGAGACCGATGTTCGGGCCTTCCGGCGTTTCAATCGGGCAGATACGGCCATAGTGCGTCGGATGCACGTCGCGGACTTCAAAACCCGCGCGTTCCCGCGACAAACCCCCCGGCCCCAGGGCCGACAGACGCCGTTTGTGCGTGATCTCCGATAGCGGGTTGGTCTGGTCCATGAACTGCGACAACTGCGACGAACCAAAGAACTCGCGAATGGCGGCCATCACCGGCTTGGCATTCACCAAGTCGTGCGGCATGGCCGTGGACATCTCCTGGTACACGCTCATCTTTTCCTTGATGGCGCGTTCCATGCGCACCAGGCCGATGCGGAACTGGTTCTCCAGCAGTTCGCCGACCGCGCGCACGCGGCGGTTGCCCAGGTGATCGATGTCGTCCACCGAGCCGATGTTCTTGCGCAGCTTGAGCAGGTAACGGATGGTGCCGTAGAAATCGTCCGGCTCCAGCGTGCGATGGTCGAGATGGGTCGCGTCTTCGCTCTCGAACAGCTTGATGTTGAACTTCAGCCGGCCCACGCGCGAGAAGTCATACTTGCGCGGGTCGAAGAACATGCCATGGAACAGCGAGGTCGCCGTGTCGAGCGTCGGCGGGTCGCCGGGACGCAACTTGCGGTAGATCTCGATCAGGGCTTCCTGCGGGGTCTTCACCGAGTCGCGCCGCAGCGTGGCACTGATCACGGTGCCCACATCGTCGCGTTCCGGGAAGAACACGTGCACTTCGGCAATGCCGGCGTCCAGCAGTTTCGACAACTTTTCCGCCGTAAGCTCGGAGTTGGCTTCCAGCAGGATTTCTCCGGTGTTGGTGTCCACCACGTCGGCGGCAACGTACGCGCCTTCCATGTCGCTGAGGTCAACTTCGATCTCGGAGACCTTGTGCTTCTGGATTTCCTTCATCACCGCCGGGGTAACCTTGCGGCTGGAGTGAGCGATCTCTTCGCCGCCCTTGGTGGCGATCCGGTGCGCCAGCTTCATGCCCACCAGGTTGGTCGGCCGCTCCACGCCGGGTTCCAGCGTCCAGTACAGCTTCTTGTCCTTTAGAGCGATGCGATCCACGGTGTAGAACGTGCGCAGGATGTCCTCATCGGAGCGCAGGCCCAGCGCCCGCAGGAAGATGCTGCCCAGGAACTTGCGCTTGCGGTCGATGCGCACGTACAGGATGTTCTTCTGGTCGTACTCGAACTCAACCCACGAACCGCGGTAGGGAATGATCTTGCCCAGGAAATAGGTGCGATTGCTCGCGGTCTCGAAGAACACGCCCGGCGAGCGGTGCAACTGGCTGACGATGACGCGCTCGGTGCCGTTGATGATGAAGGTGCCATTGGCCGTCATCAACGGAATGTCGCCAAAGAAAACTTCCTGCTCCTTCATGTCGCGAATGGAGCGGTTGCCGGTTTCCGGGTCCTTGTCGTAGATGGTGAGGCGCATGGTGACCTTCAGCGGGGCGGAGTAAGTCATGCCGCGCTCTTCGCATTCGGCCACGTCGTACTTAAGCTGCAAGCCAACCGGGTCGCCGCACTTGTTGCAAAAATCGGGCGTATTGGCGTTGTAGGTGCCGCACTTGGTGCACAGCACGTCTCCCAGATGGAAGGGATCGGTCTTCACCGTTGCGCCGCAATTACGGCACGTGGTGCGCAGATGGTTCAGCCCCTTGAGGTGGCCGCACTTGCACTCCCAGTTGCCGATGGCGTACTCCACGAAGTCCAATTGCGAAACGTTGCGGAAGTCGGTGATGGGAAATACCGACTGGAACACCGCCTGCAATCCACCCTCATCGCGCTCGCTCGGCAGCGCATCCATCTGCAGAAAGCGGTCGTACGAACGCTTCTGCACCTCAATCAGGTTGGGAATCTGGATGGTAGCCGGAATTTTTGAGAAATCGAATCGCTTTCGATTGGCAGTTTTCTGTTGTGCCATGTATAAAGCTCCTATATCAGCGCCCGGCCCGCTCGCTCATGCGTGGCCCGGCAAGCCGCTAGTGCGGATGTGCGACGGGTAGGATCGCCGTCCCACGGTGACAGGTCGGGCGAAGATAGAATGGGCTGCTTGAGTGCGCGCAAAAGTATGCGCAAAAACGCAAGTGCGCCGCCGGAGACAAAAATCCCCGTCAGCGCCACGTCCGGCGTTCTGCAATCCCATGACCATTTGGTCCGGGATTTCGGCACGAAACGTGCCGCGATGTTTTTCGCTTCCCGCGCCAGTATCTTCAGGCCTTGTCCTCGGCTAGCCTGCCGTCGCGCCTGAGCTGACGCGACTCCGGTCAAGCTTGCCGCCTGCCACTCACCTGTTTGATGCTCCGGATCCCCAATAAGAATCCGGCTCAACGATGCCCGGGAATTCCGCAGTCCCTGCTGAGCAGAACTGCTCTCCTTCCGCGGCTTCATCGCGCCTCTCCACGGTCGCTCCGACGTGAAGAGGAACGTCGCCGCCGCCCCGTCAACCGTGGGCGACAGCAGCCTTGACTCCGGTCAGCGTCCCGGAGTGATCGTCCCGCTCCGTTACCGGTTCGCTGCCAAGCGCAAAATCAGCACTTGCCAGCGGCCGGACGAAACGGGACAAAACTTACTTCACCTCGACGGTCGCGCCGGCCTCGGTGAACTTTTTCTTGATGGTCTCGGCCTCGTCCTTGGAGACGCCTTCCTTCACGGTCTTGGGAGCGCCATCGACCAGGTCTTTGGCTTCCTTCAGACCCAGGCTGGTGACTTCGCGGACAGCCTTGATCACGTTGATCTTGTTGGGGCCCACCGCGGTGAGTACGACCGCAAATTCGGTCTTCTCTTCCGCCGGGGCCGCTGCCGCGGCGCCCGCGCCGGCTCCGCCTGCCATCATGACGGGGGCCGCCGCCGCCGCCGAGACGCCAAGGCGATCTTCCAATTTCTTTACCAGGGCCGCCGCATCCAGAAGCGAGAGCCCTACGATTTGATCTTCCAACTGCTGCAAATCCGCCATGTATTTATCCACCTATTGGTTATTCGTTGTGTTGATTTCGTTATCGGTCTTCGAGGCTTCCAATGTGCCTGACCCTTCAGTCTCCTGCATGCCAGACTCACGCAGGAAGAGCACGCCTCACAACGGATAACGCAACTCTTTGTCCAAGGGCTGGGCAACGCTTCGCTGCTGCGCCCTCGTCCAAACCCATTTCGTATCCCACATTGTGTTACTGCTGCGATGTGGGACACCCGCTCCTAGGCGCTGACTGCCTCGCCCGCGGCAAACTTGTTCTTCTCCACACCCTGGTTGATCACGACCGCCAGGTCGCGCCCAATGGCGTTCATCACCGTTACCAGACGCTGCGCCGGAGCATTCATCAGGAACAGCAGCTTGGAGTGGATCTCTTGCTTCGACGGCATACTGGCCAGCGCGTCAATGTCCTTGATCGCGATGACGCGGCCATCCACGATGCCGGCCTTGAAGGTGTACTCCGGATTGTCCTTGGCATACCTGCTGAGCGCCTTGGCCAGGGCCACCGGATCGCCGCCCGTGTAAGCGATAGAGGTAACTCCCGCCAGGCCCTTCATCGCCTCCTCCACCTTGGTTCCCTGGGCGGCGCGTTCGGCCAGCGTGTTCTTCACCACGCGATAATGCCCGCCCGCACTGCGGACGGCCTTGCGCAGTTCAAAATCCTTCTGCACGGTCAGCTTGCTGAACGTGCCCACCACCGCGTGGCTCGCGCTCTGGAACTCCTGTTTGAGCGCCTCGACCTGCTCGATCTTTCTTGCTCTTGTGACAGCCATCTTCGAATCCTTTCCTCGGGCGCACGTAACGCGCCTCTTTTGCGCGTTACCCTAGGCCCGCGCCGCTGCTTCCACCGGCGCAGTGTCAATGGAAACACCCGGACCCATGGTTGAGCTGAGATAGCAGCCCTTGATGTATTTGCCCTTCGCGACCGTAGGCTTGGCCTTGATCACGCTGGTGATCACCGTGGCAGCATTCTCCACCAGTTTCTCCGGCGGAAACGAAATCTTGCCCACGGGCACGTGCACCAGCGCCGTCTTGTCGGTGCGGAACTCTACTTTGCCGGCCTTGGTCTCCTTCACCGCCGCAGCCACATCGAAGGTCACAGTCCCGGTCTTGGGATTGGGCATCAGCCCACGCGGACCCAGCACCTTGCCCAGACGGCCCACTGACTTCATCATGTCGGGTGTGGCGATCACGGCGTCGAAGTCCGTCCAGTTTTCTTTCTGGATCTTCTCCACCATATCTTCGCCGCCCACGATATCGGCGCCCGCCGCTTCGGCTTCGCGCACCTTTTCGCCACTGGCGATGACCAGCACCTTCTTGGTCTTGCCCAGCCCATGCGGCAGGACCACAGTGCCGCGGACCATCTGGTCGGCGTGCTTGGGATCGACTCCCAGGCGCATCGTCAAGTCCACGGTCTCGTCGAACTTGGCGTACTTCACTTTCTGCAAAAGGGGCACCGCGTCCTGCAGCGTGTACGAGCGAGCTTCCACGGCGGCGCGCGCCTTCCCGATGTTCTTTCCGAATTTCCTCATTGCTCTCCTTGTCTCCCACCGCCGTCCCTTGCTGCCGGAGGGCCGTGGTATCTACGACTGCGGTCTGGGCCGCTAAAACTCCCACATTGTGGGACAGCCTTATGCTGTGACCTCGATACCCATGGAGCGCGCCGTACCCTTCACGCTCTTGACCGCCGCTTCCACCGAAGCCGCGTTCAGGTCGGGCATCTTCTGCCGGGCAATCTCCAGCACCTGCTTCTCGGTGACCTTGCCCACCTTGTCCTTGTTCGGCGTCCCCGAACCCTTGGCCACGCCCGCGGCCCGCTTCAACAGAATGGAAGCCGGGGGCGTCTTGGTGATGAAGCTGAAGGTGCGATCGCTGTACACCGACACCACCACCGGGATGATCAGGCCCTCGAGTTCCTTGGCGTTGGTCCTGGCATTGAACTGCTTGCAGAACTCCATGATGTTGATCTGCGCCTGACCCAGCGCCGGGCCCACGGGAGGCGCCGGAGTGGCCTTGCCCGCCGCAATCTGCAACTTCACCGAAACTGTAATCTTCTTTGCCATAGCTATTCCTACGAATCCATTTTCTTCGCAGCGCGCTCGCGCGACTGGCTGCGATTTGGCTTACGTAATGACCTTTTCAACCTGCCCAAAGCCCAGTTCCACTGGGGTCGAGCGCCCAAAGATGGTGACCATCACTTTCAGCGTCTCGCGGTCTTCGTTGACCTCGTCAATATCGCCGGTAAAGCTGGCGAAGGGGCCTTCGGTGATGCGCACTTTCTCGTTCTTCTCGAACTTGACCTTGAGCTTGGGTTTTTCCTTGCTGTCGGCGACGCGGTACACAATCTGGTTGACTTCTTCTTCCGACAGCGGAGTGGGCTGCTGGCCGGTGCCCACAAATCCCGTCACCCGCGGCGTTCCCTTGACCACGTGCCACACGTTGTCGTCCATGTCCATCTCCACCAGCACGTAGCCGGGATAGAACATGCGCTCGCTGGTGTACTTCTTGCCGCCGCGGACCTCGGTCACCGACTCCGTGGGAATCAGCACCCGGCCAATCCGGTGCTCCAGTTCAGGGTAGGCGCGCACTCGCGACTCCAGCGACTCCTTCACCTTGCGCTCGAACCCCGAATAGGTGTGGATGATGTACCACTTCATGTTCGGGTTCTGCGGATTCGGCTGGTCGGCGGAAAGCTCAGCCGTGGCTTCTTCCCCGCCGATCTGCGGCTCGGCGCCGTTCTTTTCCGATTTGATTTCTTCTTCTGTCATGTGTCCGCGCATTAGCGGTGTGTCAGCATTTTCAGGAAGCGATCGAGCGACAGGCCCAGGATCTTGTCAACCACGGCAAAATACAGGCCGAAGAGGAAGACCGTAATGATCACCACCGTCGTGGTGCCTTGCACTTCCTTGCGCGACGGCGTGGTGACTTTCTTCATCTCCGTGCGCACGTCGTTGTAAAAACTCTTGATGCGCTGCGGCCACGCCTTGATCGTACCCAGCTTAGTGTCGCCCGCTACTTCGATCGCTGTTGACTTCGCCATCTGATACCCGTCTTCCGGCGCCCTGTCGCGCCTTAACTTCCCCGCCGTCATCCTGAGGCGGCTTCCGTCGCCGCCGAAGGACCTGGGCGACCTGATTCGCGCCGGCGGGCGAAAAGGGCGCATCCGAACCTGGCAGGGGCGGAGGGATTCGAACCCCCAAGTCCGGTTTTGGAGACCGGCAGTTTAACCGTTGAGCTTACGCCCCTGTGAAATAGCACTCAGCCTTCAGCTATCAGCCTTCAGCCCTTACAGGTTGCGTGAAGCCCGATGCCCTTTGCCAGCGCCCTCGAATCCATCTCGTAACCGCCCGCGCTCCAGCACTCACCTCACTGGCTGAATGCTGATTGCTGACGGCTGAAAGCTGACGGCCGACAGCCGTCCGCTACTTAACTTCTTTATGCAACGTGTGCTTGCGGCACTTACGGCAAAACTTGTTGAACTCCAACCGGGCCGTGGTGGTCTTCTTGTTCTTGGTCGTGGAGTAGTTGCGATCTTTGCACTCTCCACACTGTAATGTCACGATTTCGCGGGGCATTGACCTGTTCCTTTTTCGTTTACTTCGCGGCTTAATACCGCGAAGCCTTGTCCGCATCGAAGTGCGGAAATCAGCGAGGCTCTATCGCTCCGCCGAGAAATTTGGGTGCCCCACTCATTCCAGGTTTTGGAATGAGTGGGATCACAAATTACGCAATAATCTCGGTGATGGTGCCGGCGCCCACGGTGCGTCCGCCTTCGCGAATCGCAAACCGCAAGCCCTTCTCCATCGCCACCGGCGTGATCAGCTCAATCTCCAGGCTCACATTGTCGCCCGGCATCACCATCTCTGTGCCCGCCGGCAAGTTCGCCACTCCCGTCACGTCGGTGGTGCGGAAATAAAACTGCGGCCGGTAGCCCTTGAAGAACGGCGTGTGCCGCCCGCCTTCGTCCTTCGACAGCACGTACACTTCGCCCTTGAACTTGGTGTGCGGCGTGATCGAGCCCGGCTTGGCCAGCACCATGCCCCGCTCCACGTCTTCCTTGGGGATGCCGCGCAGCAGCAGGCCGGCATTGTCGCCCGCCAGGCCTTCGTCCAACTGCTTCTTGAACATTTCCACGCCCGTGACCACCGTCTTGCGGGTCTCGCGGAAGCCCACAATCTCCACTTCCTCGCCCACCTTCACCTTGCCGCGCTCGATGCGCCCAGTCACCACCGTGCCCCGCCCCTGGATCGAGAAGATGTCTTCAATCGGCATCAGGAACGGCTTGTCGATGTCGCGCGCCGGCAGCGGCACGTTTTTGTCCACCGCCTCCATCAGCTCGTCGATCTTGGCTTCCCACTGTGCCTCGCCGTTCAACGCCCCCAGCGCCGAGCCGCGCACCACCGGCAGATCATCGCCCGGAAAGTTGTACTTGGTCAGCAGCTCGCGCACTTCCATCTCCACCAGATCGATCAGCTCGGCATCCTCCACCGCATCGCACTTGTTCAGGAACACCACCACGTAGGGCACCCCCACCTGGCGCGCCAGCAGCACGTGCTCCTTGGTCTGCGGCATCGGCCCGTCGGTCGCGGCCACCACCAGAATGGCGCCGTCCATCTGTGCCGCCCCGGTGATCATGTTCTTGATGTAATCGGCGTGCCCGGGACAATCCACGTGCGCGTAATGCCGGTTGGCGGTCTCATACTCCACGTGTGCCGTGGCAATGGTGATGCCGCGCGCCTTCTCTTCCGGGGCATTGTCGATCGAGTCGAAGCTGCGGAACACGATCTTGGGATTGTGCTTCTGCAAGACCTTGGTGATGGCCGCCGTCAACGTGGTCTTGCCATGATCGATGTGCCCGATCGTGCCCACGTTCACGTGCGGCTTGCTGCGATCAAATTTCTCTTTCGCCATAGTTCTTATGCCTTAGTAGTACCGGTAAAGTTTGTTGAACTTCTCGCGCAGAGGAAGATCCACCGCCTCCAGCGCCGTCAAATAAAATTCTCGTACCTGCGCCTGATCGCTCACCGGCAGCGCGTCATACAACTGCTGCGCCGATTTACCGTTCTGCGCCAGCTTCCGGTCCGTGCGCTCCAGCAACTTCTCGCGCAATACGCGATCGAAATCGCGGATTGGAACTCCCTTGTGCTGCAGCAGCCGAAGAAAGTCTTCCACCGCGTCCGTCGCAAAAATCCTCGCCAAGGCGGACCGAAACTGCTCAAATTCGTCCAGCTTCTCGATGCGAAGAGCAGCCTGCTGAAACGGTATTCGCGGTTCCGACTGTTCCATCGCTGTATTCACTGGATCGGGAATCCATCCTGCCCGCATTCGCGGGCCTTGCCTGGTTCAAACTCATGGAGCTGATGATCGGGATTGAACCGATGACCTCTCCCTTACCAAGGGAGTGCTCTACCAACTGAGCTACATCAGCCCTCGACTGCACACCATGCAACCAAACTTCTGGAGCGGGAGACGGGAATCGAACCCGCGACCAACAGCTTGGAAGGCTGTGACTCTACCACTGAGTTACTCCCGCACATCCAATCAAACTGGCCGTCACTCGTCGCGGCGGTCGCGCTGCTCGCGCTCCTGTTTGCGGCTCCACGTCCAGGTGCGAAGGGCAAACATCGCCAGCACTGCCACAGCCGCCAGCTTGAATCTCTGATCGCCGATGGTGGTCCATGCCAGCACCGCCAGCACCGCGAACAACCCCAACGCCGTCCATAACCGCTTCATCGCAACCAACCCCAACGCACCCGCCACGGCGGAGCGCGCGCCGGGGCCCCGGAAAAACCTGGTGCACAGGGGAGGATTCGAACCTCCGTAGCTCGCAAGGAGCGGCAGATTTACAGTCTGCTGCCATTAACCACTCGGCCACCTGTGCACGTTCGACCGAGCATCCCGCTCTCATCGCTTTCCTGAGAGCCCGGCGTCGCCGTTGGCCCGGAATCGCCAGTCTCTGCTGTCAAAGAACCCCGCGTGCCAAGCCCCGCTCAGCAATCCCGGCAAAACTCCGCATCAGTCGCGCGGCCCTATTTCCGCGCGCGTTCTGCGATTTAGGAAGCTGCTGCTGGAATCAGTTCTCTAGGAGAGCTGCGCGTCTCGTTTGGCTTGCTCCTACGCCTTGCGGCGCGCTCACGGTTACGATCCTGGAGCTGGCGAAGGGATTTGAACCCCCGACCCTCTGATTACAAATCAGATGCTCTACCAGCTGAGCTACGCCAGCACTTGCAGCGTGGCTCGACATCCGCCGCAGGCGGACCGAACCAAGCATGATTCTTCCTGCCAGCCGGGACAAACCATTAAGTTACCACAACGGCAACCCACGTGCAAATGGTTTACCCGCTGGGACCTCGTCGATTTTGCAAATAATCAGAGACCCACACCTCGCCACTCCCGCGGGCCTCGTGGCTGGGGATTCTGCGGAGCGCGTTGGCCCTCGCCAACGCTGAAATGCGGTCAATTCATTGTAACCAATTTCGGCGAGGTTGGCCACCGCGCCGCCTTTTCTCGTATTATGAACTCTCCATCCATGCGAACACGCCGAAAGCAGTTGTGGGTTGCCTTAGCAGTTGTCCTGGTCATCGCCGGTGGCATCGTTACCGCGGTTCTGCTGCGAAAGCGCGCTGCCCCCGACGCCGTCCGCTTGCTGCCTGACTCCGACGCGGTCCTCTACATCAACCTCGAACCCATCCGCTTGTTCACCGATCTGGGCAAGCATCCCGTCAAAGACCGCGATCCCCAATATGAAGACTTCGTCCGCCAGACCGGCTTTGAGTTCGAGCGCGATCTGGACAAAGCCGCCTTGGCCATTCACTACGGCACTTCTATCCGCGGCAAATCGACGGAGACACGTTACAGCGAAATTCTGCAGGGCCGCTTCCACAGCGGACGGGTGGAGGAATACCTGCGCAAGCTGTCAGCCAGCGTGGAGCACTACGGCAATTTCGATATCTACATCATTCCGCTGGAAGGCCGGACCGTTCGTGTGGCGCTGCTCGGCGTCGACGTGGCCGCCGCGTCGAATACCGAGGGCCCCGACGCCATCCACGGCATGGTCGATCGTTACCGGCAAGCGGCCCTGCCCTTCGCCGGTCCGCCGCTGGTGAGCGAATATTACCGGCTGGTGCCGCTGGGCAGCATCATCTGGACGATTGCGCGTCCGCCCGCCGCCAGTTCCTCGGAAGATCATGCCGAACTGCTCTTGCCCGGAGGCTGGAGCGGGCTGCTGCCGCCAGACAGCACGGTGATTGCGTCGGCGCGCCCGCTCAACGAAGTTCACCTGCGGGCGCAAGTCCTCACCCACAGCGAAGCCCAGGCGCGCAGTTTCACCGATCGCGTAAATACCTTCATCGCGCTCTTCAAGTCGCTGAATATCTCGATGGATGGCGGTGGCCCCGATCCGGACGTGAAGGCCGCCTTTGACAGCCTGGAAATCCATCAGGACAAAGACCAGGCCGTGCTGACCGCCAAGGTCCCGTATGCCTTCTTCAAGAAGATACTCAGCGAGCCGCCGGTGGAATTCGGACCAGAAACACAAGGGCCGCCCGAGCAGAACGCTCCGGCGGCCAAGAAACCTCACAAGTGATTCCGGCTAACCGGCGGGAACTGCTCTCGCGACGATGGTCGTGCTGCGCAGGAATTTGTGCGGATTCACCGGCGTGTCGTGGATGCGCACTTCATAGTGCAAGTGCGGGCCGGTGCTGCGTCCGCTGAGCCCGACGTAGCCGATGACCTGTCCCCGGAGCACCGTCTGGCCGTCGGCCACCGCGAACCCCGACAAGTGCCCGTAACGAGTGGTGATGCCATTGCCGTGATCCATCTGAATCATGCGGCCATAGCCGCTATAGAACCCAGCGTAAGTCACCACCCCGTCAGAAGGAGCCAGCACCGGCTGCCCGTAATGGCAGGAAATGTCGACGCCTGAATGGAACGCCCCTTCGCCGTTGAACGGATCAATGCGCTCGCCGAAAGAGCCCGTAATCGGACCCATCACTGGCCATAAGGTGGGTGCGGTGGTCGCCCTGACCCAGTCGGCTAGCGAGGCCTGGTGAGTCAGGCCCAATCCCAATCCAGCCGTGGCTGCGCCAGTCAGGGCTGAGTTGCGCAAGGCATAGAGCTGGTCCAGGGAAGAAGTCACCTGCTCGGGCTTCAACGTCCCGTCATTCTCATTTAATAATTTGGGATTCGGCTTCAGGCCGTAGATCATGGAGACTTCGTTGGCCAGCGTGCCCAGCGAAGCCACTTGGATGTCCTTCTCGTGATTCACCTGTTCCAACTGCTTGTAGCGGGTCTGCAGCGAATTCTTCTCGGAGCGCAGCTGGTTGAAGCTGGCCACTTTCCACAGCATGCGTGTGTAAGACCCCGCCATGCCCGTGATGCTGAACATGCCGATCAGAGCGCCGGCCATGAAGACGTAGAGGTAATGAATGGGGATGGGGATCTTTCGTAGCTGGCCTTCTGCATCGCGCGCTACGAAAAGAATATAAAAGCGTTTTCGCAAAACTTTAACCCTCTATTAAAAAATGGTTCCGGAACGCGAAAAACCAAATTATGAAAATCCGGAACTAAGGCCTTTGCCGGTCCGAACGTCCACTTACAGGTACCTGGACAACCGTGGGTTAACGGTTCTCCTCCCAACCGTCAGCCGATCGGCTAACGAACTGGGCGCATGGCTGGTGTAACGAATGACACCAAACCGTAACAGAGCCGTCGTAAGCATGTCAACGAATAAGGGACAAGTGGCTGATACTAAAGTAGTAGATGCCAGATAGCCGCATCACCTGGCCTCCGGTATATTGGCTTGGTCGCTATAAGAAGGAAGGCTGTGCCGCTGAACGAAAAGTCGCTGATCGAACGGATCCGTCGCGCAGCAGCGACGCGCGGCCAACCCGCCGGCCACGGTATCGGGGACGACTGCGCGGTGCTGCCGCTTCCTCGCGGCCATGAAGCCCTGGTTACCACTGACTTCAGTCTGGAGGGCGTACACTTCCGGCGCGAGTGGCATCCGCCCGATGCCGTGGGGTATCGCTGTCTGGCCCGCGGGCTCAGCGACATTGCCGCCATGGGAGGAATTCCGCGCGCGGCGTTTCTCTCGTTGGCGCTTCCGCCTGACCTGCCGCAGAGATGGGTAGACAAGTTTATTGCAGGGTTATTAAAGCTCGCAGCGCAGTTTTCCGTTTCACTCGCGGGAGGCGACACGGCGCAGTCGCCTGCAGGCATCCTGGCCGACATCGTGGTGCTCGGCTCGGTTCCGGCGGGACAAGCCATCTTGCGCTCGGGCGCGCAGCCGGGAGATTTCCTCTACGTCACCGGCACGCTCGGCTCGGCAGTCGCAGCACTGAACCAACTTCGCGACGGGAAGAAATTGCGGCCAAGGTCGCATCCGAAGCACTTCTATCCTGAGCCTCGCGTCGCGGTCGGGCAGTTCCTGCGTGAGAAGAAGCTGGCCTCCGCGATGATCGACATCAGCGACGGACTTTCCACCGACTTAGGCCACATCTGCGAAGAGAGTGGTGCCGGCGCAGTGGTGTACGCCGCAGCTCTCCCTGCTGCCGTTAGAAAGGATGGTCTGATGCTGGCGCTGCATGGCGGCGACGAATACGAGTTGCTCTTCGCCGCGCATCCCCAGCGCAGCATTCTGAAGCAAATTGCCGGCGTGCCGGTCACGCGCATTGGCGAGATCCTAAGCGGCAAACAGATGAGACTGGCCACCGCCGATGGCAAAACGCAGCCCCTGAAGCCCGCCGGATGGGAGCACTTCAGGTGAGTTGTGCGGCGGGACAGTTTCGCCGGACCTTCGGCAAGTACGCTGGTCACACCGTTCGGTAAGCCTCTAATTGCAAACTCCCGCTGCTCCACCGCCGCCAGCTGTTTATAATCACGCCCATGGACCTGGAACAGAAATTGACCGAACTGAAGCGCCGTGACTCGCTCGCCGAAGCCGGCGGAGGCGAAGAGCGCCGGGCCCGCTTACACAAGCAGGGCAAAATGTCGGCCCGCGAACGCATCGAGTTTCTGCTCGACGAGGGCACCTTCGAGGAGACCGACAAGCTGGTCACTCACCGCTGCACCGACTTCGGCATGGAAGAGCAGAAGTATTTTGGCGACGGCTTCCTCACCGGCTACGGCCGCATCGAAGGGCGGCTGGTGTTCGTTTTCGCGCAGGACTTCACCGTCTTCGGCGGCTCGCTGTCGGAGAGCAACGCGGCCAAGATCGTCAAGATCATGGACATGGCCATGCGGGTGGGAGCGCCGGTCATCGGCCTCAACGATTCCGGCGGCGCGCGCATTCAGGAAGGCGTGATGTCGCTGGCGGGCTACGCCGACATCTTCCTGCGCAACGTGCTGGCTTCCGGCGTGGTGCCGCAGATCTCGGCGATCATGGGGCCGTGCGCCGGCGGCGCCGTCTATTCCCCGGCGATGACCGACTTCATTCTGATGGTGAACAACACCTCGTACATGTTCATCACCGGGCCCGACGTCATCCGGTCGGTGACCCACGAAGAAGTCACCAAGGATGAACTTGGCGGCGCCATGACGCACAACGAGAAATCGGGCGTGGCGCACTTCATGGCGCACGACGACGCCGAGTGTCTCAGCATGATTCGCGAGATGCTCAGCTTCATCCCCTCGAACAACCTCGACGATCCGCCGCGCAAGGCTTGCACCGATCCCATCGAGCGCGCCGACGAGCGCCTCGACACCATCGTTCCCACCGAATCGAACCTGCCCTACGACATCAAGGACGTGGTCAACGCCGTGGTGGACGACAGCTACTTCTTCGAGGTGCAGGAGCATTACGCGAAGAACATCGTCATCGGCTTTGCCCGGCTGAACGGCAAGCCGGTGGGCATCGTCGCCAACCAGCCCGCGTTTCTGGCGGGCGTGCTCGACATCAGCGCCAGCATCAAGGGCGCGCGCTTTGTGCGCTTCTGCGACTGCTTCAACATTCCGCTCATCACGTTTGAGGACGTTCCGGGATTTCTGCCCGGCACGCAGCAGGAGTACGGCGGCATCATCACCCACGGCGCCAAGCTGCTTTATGCGTTCTCCGAGGCGACCGTGCCCAAGATTACCGTGATCACTCGCAAAGCCTATGGCGGGGCCTATTGCGTCATGGCGTCCAAGCATATCCGCACCGACGTGAACTATGCCTGGCCCACCGCCGAGATTGCTGTGATGGGGCCCGAAGGCGCGGTGAACATCGTGTACCGGCGCGAGTTGGAGAAGTCGAAAAATGCCGATGCCGATCGCGCCGCCAAGATCGAGGAGTTCCGCGACCGCTTCGCCAATCCTTATATTGCGGCCGAGCGCGGCTACCTCGATGCAGTGATTCGTCCGCGCGACACGCGCCGCAAGCTGATTCAGGCGCTCGACATGCTGGAGAACAAGCGCGCCAAGAACCCGCCCAAGAAGCACGGAAACATACCGTTGTGATAGGCAGCAACTAGCAATAAGTATTGGCTATTGTCGATCTGCGGCTTATTCCCCCGCCACCGTCATGCCATCAATTCTCAGCGTGGGGGACGCGATCGAGCTGCGGAATTCCAGGTCGTTGCCGATCTCCGCGATATTGAAGAACATGTCCTTCAAGTTGCCGGCGACGGTGATCTCCTCCACCGGATAGGTAAGTTCGCCGTTCTCGATCCACAGGCCGCTGGCCCCGCGCGAGAAGTCGCCGGTCACCAGGTTCACACCGAAGCCGAGGAATTCGGTGACGAACAAGCCTTCCTTGATGTCGCCGATGATCTCTTGCAGGCTCCGCGTGCCCGGCTGAAGAAAGAAGTTGCCTGGGCCGATGCCCGGCGTTCCCGCCAGCCCGCGCGAGGCGTTGCCGGTGGTCTGCAAGTTCAGCTTTTTCGCGGTGTAGGTGTTCAGCAGGTACGACTTGAGCACGCCGTTTTCGACCACGACGGTCTTGCGGCTGGGCACGCCTTCGGAGTCGAAGGGGCTGGTGCCGAAGCCGCCGCGCATGGCGCCGTCGTCCACCACGTTGATGTTGTTGCCCGCAATCTTCTGGTTCAGCTTGCCGGTAAGGAACGACGCGCCGCGGTAGATCGAGTCGCCGTTGACCGCCTCGAAGATGTGGCCGACCAGCGATCCGGCGACGGTGTACTCGAACACGATGGGAACTTTTGCGGTCTTCACCTTACGCGCTCCGATGCGCCGCAAGGTGCGCTGGGCGGCAATCTTGCCGACTTCTTCCGGCGATTCCAGCTTCTTCAGCGTCATCGCGACCGAATACCAGTAGTCGCGCTGCATGGACGAACCTTCCACCTGCGCGATGGGCACCGCCGAAATCGAGCAATAGGAGCGCTGGTAGTCGCCGACGAATCCGTGCGAATTGGCCAACACCTTGTAGCCGATGGCGGCGTCGAAGGTGCCGCCTTCGGAGTTGATGATGCGCGGGTCGGCGTCGAGCGCCGCTTTCTCGGCGCGGCGCGCATAGTCGATGCGATCGGCGGTGGAAAGGGAATAGACGTCGTCGTAATAAAGGTCGAGGTCGCCTTCCAGTTTGCCCAGTTGCGCCGGCTCGGGAATTCCGGCGAAGGGGTCTTCGCTGGTGACCTTGGCCAGCGCCAACGCCGAATCCACCAACTGCTTCACCCCTTCCGATGTCAGGTCGCTGGAGTAGGTGCTGGCGGCGCGCTGTCCGAAAAAGACGCGGACGCCGATGGCCTTGGAGCCGGACTCCTTCAGTGTCTCCACTTCGCCGAGACGCACCACGGTGGAGAATTCGCTGCCGTCCATGGCGACAGCTTCGGCGGCGGTAGCTCCGCCCTGCATGGCGCGGCGGACCACGTCGGCGGCAATTTCCTTCAGATCGGCGGATGCGGTTGGCGCGGCGCCGGGGTGTTCTTGAGTGGAAACAGTCATGTATTAGTTATCCACCCGTTCCGCCGACAGTCAGCCGGTCCACCTTCAGCGTGGGGATTCCCACACCGACGGGCACCGACTGTCCGTCCTTGCCGCAGGTGCCAACGCCCTCGTCGAGTTGCAGATCGCTGCCGACCATCGAGACCTTGGTCAGCACATCCGGGCCGTTGCCGATGAGCGTCGCGTTTTTCAGTGGCGAAGTAATGATGCCGTTCTCGATCAGGTAGGCTTCCGAGGCGGAGAAGACAAACTTGCCGTTGGTGATGTCCACTTGCCCGCCGCCGAAGTTCGCCGCGTAAATGCCGTGCTTCACCGACTTGATGATGTCTTCCGGCGAGTCCTGCCCGGCCAGCATGTAGGTGTTGGTCATGCGCGGCATGGGAATGTGCTGATAGCTCTCGCGACGGCCATTGCCGGTGTTGGGAATGCCCATCAGCCGCGCCGACAACTTGTCGGAGAGGTAGCCCTTGAGGATGCCATTCTCGATGAGCACGGTGTTCTCGGTCGGATTGCCCTCGTCGTCCACGTTGAGCGAGCCGCGGCGGCCGGGCATGGTGCCATTGTCCACCACAGTGCATTTGTCGCTGGCCACGCGCCGGCCCAGCATTCCCGAGAACGCCGAAGTCTTCTTGCGATTGAAGTCGGCTTCGAGGCCGTGTCCGATAGCTTCGTGCAGCAGGATTCCCGGCCATCCTGGGCCAAGCACCACTTCCATTTCGCCAGCCGGCGCCTCGCGAGCATCCAGCTGAATGATGGCCTGCCGCGCCGCCTCCTTGGCGAAATGCTCGGGCGACGCCTCGCCCTGGAAATAATCCAAAGCGACGCGGCCGCCGCCGCCAGCCGTGCCGCGCGCCGAGCCCGCAATTTCGTCCTTGGCGATGCAGAAGACGCTCATGCGCGCCAGCGGCTGGGCATCTTCGGCAAAGCTGCCGTCGGAACCAATCACCAGAATGTGGCGCAGCTCGTCGGCGTAGCTCACGCGTACTTCGTGAATGCGCGGATCGTAGGCGCGCGCGGCTTTGTCGGCCCGCTGCACCAGGTCAACCTTGGCCAACACCTCGGCTTCCACCGAGGGCAGCGGCACCGGATAAAGATTGTGCGCGGGCTTGTTGGTCAGTCCCACCACCGGCTGCTTCGCCGGACCACTGGCGATCAGCGCCGCAGTGCGGGCGGCGTGCAGCAGCCGCTCCGGCGAGAGGTCGTCGGTGTAGGCGTAACCGGTGCGCTCGCCCGACAACACCCGCACCCCGCAGCCCGCCGAAATGCCTTGCGTGGCTGACTTCACCATGCTCTCGTCAAGCGAAACCGAGGTGGAGGTTTGGTATTCGAAATAGAGGTCGGCGAAGTCGCCGCCCGCGGAGAGCGCCGCGGAGAGATAGCGTTCCACGTCAGCGTGCGCCAGCCCGTAGCGCTCGAAAAAGAACTTCTTGTCCATAGTCACACTCATTGGATGTTCGGCTGCCGGAGAAGACGCGGCTGACGGCCGGGACCCAGTCTTCGATTATCACATAGGGCTGTGCTAAGGGAGGATGCGGACTTCTCAGAGTTGGATTACGCTTTCCCATGAAGGGACTCGCCGGCTCTACCCGACAAACTCGAATCTCCGCCTCGATCATGCAAAACAGCGCCATCACTCCCAAGTATCTGGCTAAGGTCCTGGAGCAGTTCCTGGCGGACGCGCCCCAGGCGGTGGCCATCGAAGACGGCGAATTGCTATTTGAATTCGCCACCGCAAAGTATTCCGTCTCCGGCGAAGGCAAGTGCATTCTGCATTTGTGGTCGGAGGAGCGCAATGCCGTGCGCCGGGTGCTCGACGCGGAACTGAAGGGTCGCATCCTGCGGCTGAGCGTAGTGCGCTTCGGACAGGCGCAGCCGCGGGCGCTGGAAATCTGCGCCAATCCTGACCGGCGCAAGGGCGCCGCCAAGCACGCTGCTCGCACTCAGTATCAACGCCTGCTGGAGCGGGTCTTGCTGCGCGAGTATCCCGAGATGAAGGTCGAGCACCTGAGCAGCAGCCCCGATCTGGAACATTCGTTCAGCCCGGTGTACACGCGCGCCGTGCTGCGGGCTGGTCAGTCAGCGTTTGCCGTGCTCGGCGTCAATGCCGAGGAGACGCAGTCGTCGGTGGATGCAGTGCTCACCTTCGGCATTCTCTGGATGGATCACCAGCGGCAGCAGTATGCCGGACGAGCTCACGTGGAAGGGCTGAAGCTGTTCCTGCCGCCGGGACGTGCGGAAATCGTGCGTCAGCGCGCGGCGCACCTTCATCCTGAGGCAGCCAAGTGGCAGCTCTACGAACTCGACGAACGCTCCGAGATCTGCGCGCCGCTCGACGTCCCCGATACCGGCAACATCGTCACCCGTCTGACCCACGCGGTGGATGTGGAGGGCGCGCGAGTGCGCTTCGCGGCCTCTATTGCGCGCATTCGTGCGCTGGCGCCTGGGGCGGAGATTACGGTCGAGTCCGCCTCGGAAATCGTCTTTCGGCTCTTCGGCCTGGAATTTGCGCGCGCGCGTCTGACCCCGGTGTCGGGAGCGTTGCGTAATGCCGAGACGGTCCTGTTCGGCATCGGCTCGGCGGAGTATATCCTCGATGAAAACAGCGAAGGGCTGTTCCGCGAACTGGTGCAGGGCATTCTCGATCAGCGCCAGCCCGACGGCTCGCCTACCAACTTGTTTTTCCGGCTGGCCCCCGAGCGCTGGCTGGAAACCTTGATCACGCGCGAGGTCCGCGTGATCGACGAGCGGCTCGACGCCCGCTTCGTGTACTCGCAGGTGCCCGCGTTTGCGGCCTGCGATCGCGCCATGCTCGACGTGCTCACCTGCACGCTCGACGGCAGGCTGGCCGTCCTGGAGCTGAAAGCCAATGAGGACATTCACCTGCCGCTGCAAGGGCTCGACTACTGGGCGCGGGTGGGCTGGCATCAGCAGCGTGGCGAATTCGCGCGCCACGGATACTTCGCCGGACGCGAACTTTCCAGCGCCCCACCGCTGCTGTTCCTGGTCGCCCCGGCGTTGCGGGTGCATCCCGCCAGCGATGTTCTGCTGCGCTATCTCTCGCCGCGTATCGAGTGGACGCTAGTGCGGGTAGCTGAACGCTGGCGCCATGGCGTGCGCGTGGTGAACAAGAAACACGCCAAGGGAAATCGGTCCACGCGATAGCGTGGCAACGATAGAGAATCACCAGCGGGACTTGATCAAGTTGGGCGCCGGTTTCGCGAAAGAGACTACTTGTCGCGCCTTGCCTGTTCCGATCGGCCGGTTTGGGAGTTCGCTGTCCTCGTTGTCAGACGAGTATAGAAAATTCTCGATCTCATCGATCCGCTTGTTGGCGTCGCTGTAGCCAATGTCGATAAGTTCCTTGGTGTATTTTGGGGTGAATAGCAGGTAACTCATCAGGTCCGAGCACGACGCTGCATCTCGTCCCAAACCATTTACAAAGTACTGAATCAGGTACGGCATGTCTCGCTGGTGTTGCGCCGCCAGCTCTGACAAATCTACCGACGGGGTGATGAGAAAGGGAAGCAAAGGCCGCATTTTTTCACATCCCTCAAGACCATTCTGGCTGATGTGGCCCTCTCTGAGCAGTTGGTTCAGGCGCTCGAGGTGTTCGACATCGGTAGCAAGATGGTCGAGGAACATCACGTTAAAGAGGACTCCCATCACTTGCGCCAGCGAAGGGTCTTTTGGATCGGCGGCGTCGGTCTGATGTTCCTTGTTTTCGCAGCGAACACCGATGGCGAAAATCTTTCTTGCCCCCAGCCGTATGATCGGGCTGAGAGGTTGTTGCAGCCGCAAACACCCGTCGCCGAAAAAAGCTGTTCCTTTGGCTGTTTTGAGTCTTACCGGCTGAAACACCAAAGGAATGGCGGCCGACGCGCAAATATGATCGACGGTGATCTTTGTCGCCAGGGTCACCCGGCGGCTTCGGTTCCACATCGGGTGGCCTTTGGCGCCTTGAATGAAGAGGTAACTCTTGCCTGAGTTGTAGTTGGTCGCGGAAATCGCCAGGGCGTAGAGGTGCTCACGCCTGATGTTGTCCTGGATTCTGTCGCAATTGAGATGGGCACGGAGATAGCGCTGCAAAGGGCCCGCATCCAAGAAGGACCGGGCGTTACCTCCTCCAAGCACTGCCCCAAAAGAGAGATCAAATATCCAGGTAATGGAATTGCGGGCCTGTGACAAAACGTCACAGCGAAAGACATCGCTAGGCCGAAGGCAGGACCAAAGGTGGGCGAGAACTTTGGTCGCCAAAGCAAAATCGTCGCTACCGGCGGCCAGGGCAGAACCATTAATCGCTCCGGCGGAAGAACCTCCTATTATGGGAAAAGGATTGCCGTGGGTTTGGACCCGTGCTATCTCGCCGATGCGCTTCAGAACCCCGGCTTGATAAGCCCCGCGAGCGCCGCCTCCTGTCATCGCTAAGCCGAGCGCGTTTTCCATCTTCCTCCTGTGCTCCGCAATAAGTTCATTCGGATCTACAGCACCATCCGAAAAAGTGCGAGGTAATGTTTGCTGGTCTGCCCCGTAGAGATTAGTACGCGGATAATCGAAGATCAAGTGCTTGAGTGTCGGGTCTGGAGCCGTGACGGAGCGCTGCCACACACCAGACGCGACGCGGCAGGGAAGGGCTGCAATATGGCGCGCTATCGCGAGGCCGCGGAGTAAAGCTCATACCCCCGCGGCCTCGTGACCATAAGCCAGCTCAAATTACGCCGGGTTGCGCAACACAGTGCACACCGAAGCGCACAGCGCGCCACCGATGTTAAAGGTCGCCGCCATTTTGGGGTCTTTCCTTTGAATTTCCTTCGCCGCCTTACCTTTCAGTTGCCGGAAACATGAACCCAGCATCGCAACCCCAGTCGCTCCCACGGGGTGTCCTTTCGCGATCAAGCCTCCGGACATGTTGATGGCGCACTCTCCATCGACATTGGCTTTGCCTTCCACCCAGTATCGTGCCCCCTTGCCGGGTGAGGTCTTCCCCAGAACTTCCGTGCCAATGGCCGCGGCCACGGTGAAACAGTCGTGGATCTCGGCCACATTCACATCGGCGGGCAAAGCATTCGCCATTTCGTATGCCTTTCTCATTGCCCGATAGGCGCCCGTAGGAACCAGCGTGTTGCGTCCTTCCTTCTGCAGGGGGTCGGTGGCCTGCGCATAGCCCGCGATCTCGACGCACTCCGACTTTGCTATGCCGAGTTTCCGCAGCCCTTCTTCCGTGGCCAGGATGAGCGCGGCATAGCCATCGGTAATCTGTGAGCAATCGTAGGTCTTGAGCGGCAGACCCTCCACCACGTAACGATTGATGCCCTCGATCTTCATGGCCTGTTCCAGAGTGATCTGCACTTTGTTCATCTGGGCCAAGGGATTGTATTTCGCATTCTGATATTCGTTGACGGCAATCTGCGCCAGACCGCTTTCGCTGGCGCCATACACCTGCAGGTAGCACTGCATGATCTCTGCAAACAGATGCGGGAAGATGAAAACTTTGCCGGGCCGCTCGTTGGGATGCGAATAGTACCCCAAGACCTCGCCGATGAGCTTGCCGTCCATCTTGCCTTCCTGGTTGCGCATCTTTTCGTAGCCGATGGCAATGCCCACGTCGCCCACGCCGCCCAGCAGTTTGTAGATCACCGACAGCACCGCCTGGCCACCGGAAGCGCAGGCGTTCTCGACCGACTCGATCGGTTTTCCCTCCAATCCGGGAACGGTTGCCATCAGGCCCGAGAGCAGGCCTTGCTGGTTCAAGGTAAAGTTGCAAGCCGAGCCGACCGACCCGGTGTCGATGACCGAGGGCTCAACTTTGATCTCCTGACAAACGCCGCTGACCGCATTGGCCAAAATCTGAGGCACGGTCATATCCATGAGCTTGCCAAACTTGGACTGGTTGTAGGCGGCGATATAAATGCGCTGGTTCATGATTTCCTCCTGGCTCCGCTCTCCGAAACCCTCTCCGATCGGCCGCCGTCTCCAGGCGAGCTGGCGTCCCGCGGGTTTCTAGAATTCGCGAGCGTCCATTTCTATCACGGTAGCATTGCAGCCGTATGTGATTCAAATCACGCTTGCATTTTGCGGCGCTGAATGTCGGCGATGCTTTGGGCCCTGGGAAGAGGGTGTTGCAACTCCAAAGCTGTCCGTAACGGCCGGCAAGCATAAGAAAGCCGGAGCGTTATCGCTCCGGCTGATGGACTCTACCGCTATACCAAAGGAGGAGGGTAGGACCTAGAGATTCATCTTGCGGCGCATCACGCCAAGCGCGCCCAGAAGGCCGGTGCCAAGCAATACCATGGTGCCGGGTTCAGGCGTGGTGCCAGCCGGTGCGTACCGTAACTGCGCGATGGCAAAGTCGTCGCCAGCCAAATTGGTGATCGTGACGCTGGTGAACTGTGTATCAGTCTTGGCAGCAAACAGCAGCGCCCCCGCTGAGCCGTGACGGTGTCCCAGCCATAGTTGCAGGTTGAGGGGCGGTTCTCGACCCGATTCTTGGTAGAGTCGGGTTGGAAACTTTCATCAGAAAGGAGAACCGCCTTGAAGAAAAGCTATCACACCATCACCACCAAGGGACAAACCAACGCGCGGAGACTGGCTGAGTTTTTCAGCCGCAACGGGCAAGGCTTGCTGCCGATGGTCGATCTGATCGAACAATCACGGCTCGCGGTCGATGAGTTGATTGATGTAGCCGGGCGAGCCACAATCGAGACTGTGTTGCAGTTATCGGCCGAGCAGTTGGCGGGGCCGCGGACGCCGGGGCAGCGACGCCAGCAACTGCTGTGGCACGGTCGGCAAGCGGGTCGTGTGTGTCTGCGAGAGCGCAAGCTGGGGGTGAGTAAGCCGCGGCTGCGGGAGAAGGGCGGCGGCGAAGTGGCGATCCCGGCCTACGAGGCCATGCAGGAAAATGGGCTGAGCGAGCGGGTGTTGGATGTGCTGATGCGCGGGATCTCGACACGGCAGTACGCCGAGGTGCTGCCGGAGATGGCGTCGACCTGCGGCGTGTCCAAGTCGAACGTGAGCCGGGAAGCAGCGGAGGCCGGCGAAGAAGCGCTGAAAGAGCTGCTGGAGCGACGCTTCGAGGAGGTGGATCTGTTGGTGATTTACATCGATGGCATGATGTTCGGCGAGCACCACGTGATCAGTGCGGTGGGCGTCGATGGCGCCGGGCACAAGCATGTGCTCGGCATCCAACCGGGGGCGACGGAAAATGCAGCCGCGGTCGAGGACTTACTCGAGCAGGTAGTGGCGCGCGGCGTGAACCCCAAAGCAAAACGGTTGTGCGTGATCGACGGGGCGAAAGCCTTGCGGGCAGCCATCGCCAAAGTCTTTGGCCCGCAACATCCGGTGCAGCGTTGCCGCAATCACAAGATTCGCAACGTGGTCGAGCGGCTGCCCGAGGAGCAGAAGGAGCAGGTGAAAGCCGCGATGCGCGCCTCCTATAAGCTGGAGGCCAAGGAAGGCATGGCTCGGCGGAGAAAGCTGGCCGACTGGCTGGAGCAAGAACAGCCCGCCGCCGCGAACAGTTTGCGGGAAGGGCTGGAGGAATGTTTCACCATCAACCGCCTGGGAATTCCGCCGTCGTTGCATCGCTGCCTGGCCACGACGAACTTGATCGAAAGCCCGCAATCGGGTGTGCGCATGCGGACGCGTCGTGTGTGTCGCTGGCGAGACACGGCCATGGTAGAGCGCTGGGCCGCGGCGTCATTCCTGGCGACGGAGAAGAACTTCCGCCGCATCATGGGCTGGAAGGATCTCTGGCAACTGGAAGCGATCTTAGGAAGAAAAGCGATGGAAACTGCTGCAGTCCGGCAGGAGGTCGCGTAACATGATCCCGAGCGCCGCTCCTTCAACCTCTAACTACGCGCGGGACACCATCTGAGCCGTTGGGGAACAGGTCAACCGTGCCAACGAGGCTGGCGCCATTGAAGAACTGCGCCATGACTTCTTCCTGCGCGAACTGGTCCGGTTCCAACTCGAATCCAAATATGCTGGCCGGGCTGGAAAGGGAAATGGTTAGCGAGCTAAACCCATCATTCCACAGCACGTTAGGACTGCAGCTCTCAGTCGCCGGAGGACAGCCCCACGTGGCCCAACTGTTGGGCACATTGTTTTCCGACTGGGGATTGCTGAAGCTGATGTACGGAGGCAAGGAGGTGATAAAGTTCCCGGACCCATCTCCACCTCCGTAATTGGTGGTGCCGGCGATGTAGCCGTCATCACCCGGCTGCGAGAAGGTGGTAAAGCCCGCAAACGCAGGAAGGCTCAACACAAGGCACAGCGCAATCAGTGTAGTCAGTTTAACCAACCGCATGGTTCCCATCCTTTCGAGAAAGCTTTCTAGTTAGTTTGCAAACATCCAAGCCATCACTTCCTTGTGCCGCACGCGTGTAAGCACAATCTCCAATGGGAGGGATAACTTGTCAATGATGATCTATGCAATCCAAATATCACGAATTGGCAAAACCTCCTCAAACGTTAGGTTGTTGATAGCACGGGTCGAAGCACCAAAGATATGCTCAGAACGGTGAGTGTGAATAAGTGACCAATGCGCAGGAGTTTGCATTTAAGGGTTAAGCATTTTCTCGCGACGACCCAACACTTTAGTGATGAGTAGAGACCACTGACCGCCTAGCGGTTTGCCCGTCCTAGTCAGACAGGCAGCTCACCCGGAGAGACGTTATCGATATAACACCACATCCAGGCTTCTCCCGGTTCGATGGAGCGCATCAGCGGATGCTGCGTTTGATGGTAGTGCTTGGTGGCATGTTTGTTCTTGGAAGAGTCGCAGCAGCCCACATGTCCGCATTCCAGGCACAGCCTCAGATGCACCCAGGTGTCTCCCATTTTGACGCAGTCCTCACAAACGCGGATTTTGGTGTGCGTGATCTTGATCTGGTCGAGATGAGTGCACGGGTTCGCCATCGTGTTCCTCCCGATCCACTTCAACGCTCTAAGGCTTTACGCTCCCATTTCGCCAGCGTGGCCGCGGCGTCGTAGGTGGTTTGCAAAAAGTCCATCAATGCAGCCTTGGGCGAGGCAGCCGTGCGCACGTCGTCGTACATCAGCAGGTACTCTTTCATCTGCGGATGGTAGAACGCCGCTGCCGGCCCAACCCGCTGCTCCGCAAAACCGGGCGGCTCGGGCGCGGCGTAGGAGTAGAAAGCCGGCCCTTCGATGTCGCCTCCACCAGGCCAGAACCCGGCGCTGCTGACCTCGTGGGAATACGCTTCGCGGGTGATGCGATCGGCCCCAGGCCGCTCCGGCGCGACTCGTCCAGAGAAGCGCGTTACCGCGAGATCGAAGCTTCCCCACCAGAAATGCACCGGACTGACTTTGCCGATGAAACGCGTTCTGAATTCCTTGAACACTTCGTCCACCCACGCGAGGATGAGCCAAAAGCGATGCACTGCCTCGGCGTCATAGGAGGCGTGCGTGTGGTCCTGCTCAAATGGAATTGGCTCGGGGATTTCGACCGGGGTGGTCCAAATCTTTACATCCAATCTGAGTTCGGCGAGTGCCGCCATGAACTCTCCATAAAACTCGGCGACACTCTGCGGTTTTAAGTCCAGGACCCGCGATCTGCCATCCGAGGTCTCAATAATGAGATGGTGGTCCACGAGGTCAAACCGTATCTCCACGCCTCGATCCTGATACGGCATCGCCAAGGTCGTCATACCGCGGCCGGTGACATAGAACGTCACATTCCACCAGTGATTTACCAGCGGGCAAAGTTTCAAGCGGACCTTGCCGACCATCTGCGCCCACATGTGCAAGGTCGCCAAAGTGTCTTTCCAGCCCTCGAAGGGCAGCGCAGGGAGGACGTCGCCATCGTTCGTCCTATGCGGGACAAGCTCTGGCGCCATACGATGCTCCCTTCTCGCGAACCATGCACCCGCGTCAGGGTGCATTGATGTCACATAGGCGCCGCCGGATTCAATGCCTGTTTTTCGCCCAGCCACCTGCAGTTGTTCCCGCCGACGGCCGGTGCGCTCTCGCCGGATAGTTGAGGCCACAGCGCCGATATCCCGTAAAATGTGGGGTAAGGGAGCCGAACAGGTCAGCTTAATGGACGCTCAACCGGAATTCGAGGTGCTCCGCCAGGAAAGTTCTTCATGGTGGCATACGGCGCGGCGCAAGCTGTTGCGCGAAGCTGTCGCCCACGCTGTCCATGGCAGGCGCGATGCTCGCGTCCTGGATCTTGGCTGTGCGGCGCAATTGGATTGCCCCCAAGATGGCACCCTTCGCGTCCTTAATGCTCACAGTTCGCTGTCCGCCCTGGCGTTTCGCCAGATCGAAGGTTCCCAGAACCTGGTTTGTACCCGTCCGGAGGATTTGGGCTTCGTCTCGAACTCGTTTGATGCGATCGTGGCGGGTGACATCCTGCAGTTGGTTCCCGATGACCGGCTGGCCCTGCGCGAGTTGCGCCGCGTGTTGAAGGATGGCGGCCTGCTGTGCCTTACCGTGCCTGCCTATCCGTTCCTCTGGGGCGAGGAGGACGAGGCGCGCGGGCATCAGCGGCGTTACACCGCCACGGAGCTGCGGCGCAAACTCAACAACTGTGGGTTCGAGATTTCGCGCGTCTCCTATCTGGTGGCGACAGGGTTCCTGCCGTCCATCGTAGCGCGCACCTTCAAGGACCTGTTCCGGAAATCGGTGGCGCCCCGGCGCATGGCTGAAGGCGGCTCCCGGCTGGCCAATGCCGCCATGGTCGCGCTGCTCGATTGCGAACGCCATCTGATTCGCTATATCAACCTGCCCTTCGGCACGCGCGTGGTCTGCTGGGCGCATAAGCCCGCGTTGGTGGCCGAGCGCGTCACCGTGCCCGCCTGGGAGCGCCAGTGGTCGCGTCGTCCATTGCCGCAAGGCATGAGCATGAGCCAGCCTGACCTGCCGGAAAGCTGGTCCGCAAGTTAAAATCGAGCCGTGGCACTGTTGCGCAGCGTTGGCACCACCCTGGAGATGATCAAGTGGGAGCACTCCGTGCTCACGCTCCCGTTTGGTTTGACCGGCGCTGTGCTGGCGGCCCGTGGCATTCCCAGCCTGCACACCTCGATTTGGATCGTTGTCGCGTTGGTGGCGGGGCGCTCGGCAGCCATGGCCTTCAATCGGCTGGTGGATGCAAGTATCGATGCCGCCAATCCGCGCACTCGCGTCCGCGCGCTCCCCGCTGGCAAGTTGAGCAAGTCGTTCGTGAGCTGGTTCGTAGCAGTCGCGTCGGCTATCCTGATCTTCGCTGCCTATCAACTAAATCCGCTGGCGTTTTATCTGTCTCCGGTCGCACTCGCCATTATCTTGCTGTACTCCTTCAGCAAACGATTCACGCGCTGGTCGCACGTTGTGCTTGGACTGGCGATGGGCATGGCTCCGGCCGCTGCCTGGGTTGCCGTCCGCGGCTCGCTCGATCCACGCATTCTGATCCTGACCGCCGCTGTGGTGTTCTGGGGCGCCGGCTTCGACATCCTCTATAGCTGCCAGGATTTTGAGCACGACTGCTCAGCCGACGTCTATTCCGTTCCCAAAGCTTTCGGTATTCGCACCGCGCTCAGCATCGCCCGCTTGTTTCACGTAATCACTGTTCTGCTGCTGACGTGGATGGTCGTGGCGTTTGGGCTAGGAAGGCTCGCGTCGGCTGGCGTGGCGTTCGTCGCGCTGCTCTTGATCTATGAGCACTCGTTGGTGAAGCACGACGACCTCACCCGGGTGAACGCCGCCTTTTTCACCATGAACGGCCTGATCTCGATGGCGTTCCTGTTCTTCATCGCCGGAGACCGGATGCTGGCGCGGTAAGTTAGAATAACGCCATGACTGAAGAGGTTAATGAGCTTCTGAAGAAAGCCATGGCTCTTCCCGTGAATGCCCGCGCAGAATTGGCGGGATCGTTGCTTGACACTCTGGATGAGACCGTGGACGAGGACGTAGAAGCCTCGTGGCAGAGCGAGATTGCCTTGCGCATACAGGAGCTGGACTCCGGCAAGGCTGAGACCGTTCCCTGGACCGAGGTTCGTAGCCGGCTCACCGCCAAGCTGACCCACGGTGGCTAAGCCGGTAGCTGCGATATGATTGAAAAGATGTCCACCGCATCGCACGCCGCCGGCGCCAAGAAGATACATCCCTTTCAGACCGACGACCCTCGCCTGCAGCCGATTCACGACAAGGTGATGGCGCAGGAGCGTCTCCCGGCTGACGACGCGCTGGCGCTCTACCGCACGGGCGACATCCTGGCAATCGGCTGGCTGGCGAACCACGTTCGCGAGCGGATGCACGGTGACATCGCCTACTTCAACGTCAATCGCCACATTAACTACACCAATGTCTGCGTGGCGGCCTGCCGCCTGTGCGCCTTTGGCCGCAAGAAGGATTCCCCCGGCGCTTACACCATGGCGCTGGAAGAAGTCTGGAACACCGCTGCGTCCGGTTACACCGAAGCGATTACGGAGTTTCACATCGTCGGCGGCCTGCACGCGGATCTGCCGTTCCAGTACTACGTTGATCTGATCGCGGGGTTGAAGGAGCGATTTCCGCAGGTGCACCTCAAAGCGTTCACCATGGTCGAGATCGCCTTCTTCGCGAAGATTGGCAAGCTGACGCCGCGCCAGGTGCTGGTCAAATTCAAAGAGGCGGGGCTCGACTCCATGCCCGGTGGTGGCGCCGAGATTTTCTCCGACCGCATCCGGCACATCATTTGCGACCACAAGATTGATGGGGACGACTGGCTCCAACTGGCGCGCACCGCGCATGAAGTCGGGCTGAAGTCGAACGCGACCATGCTCTACGGCCACGTCGAGAACGATGAAGACCGCGTGGATCATCTGCTAAAGCTGCGCGCGCTACAGGACGACACGCATGGCTTCCAGACGTTCATCCCGCTGGCCTTTCATCCCGACAATACGCCGCTGCAGCACTTGCCCAAGACGACGGGCATGCTCGACCTGAAGCAGATCGCGGTGTCGCGCCTGGTGCTCGACAACTTCCCGCACATCAAGTCGTATTGGCAGATGGTGACGCCCAAGATGGCGCAGATTACGCTGCGCTTCGGCGCCGACGACATCGATGGGACTGTGGTGGAGGAGAAGATTTACCACGACGCCGGCGCGACGACGCCGCAAATGCTGCACCGCCAGGACCTGATTCGGTTGATCACCGAAGCCGGCCGCGTCCCCTTCGAGCGCGACACGCTTTACCGGCCGGTGACACGCACGGAGACGACGGTGACCGTCGCGGTCTGATATCGAAACGTCCTACCGTTTCTGCTCCGGCGCCAGATGCCTTCTCCCTGGCATCGGCGGCCAGCCCAGCGGACCCATACCTCCAGGCCTCACCTAGAAGCGAACGCTGCGACAAGCGGTTTGATGCTGCTGCGCTTCCTCTGCGATCTGCGCCACAGGTCGTACTGGAGCTGCGCCTTGGCAAAGAAATCTGGGGAGAGCGAGAGTGCTTCGCCCAGGCGGATGCTGAGATCCACGCTCACCGCATTTCGCCCGTTGAGAATGCGCGACAACGTAGCCCGCGCCACGCCGATATGCTTGGCCAGTTCGGTAACGCTGCGATCTCCCATAAACTCCCGGAGAAGTTCCCCCGGACTGGCTGGATTGTGCATCATCATGTTCACACCCTAGTGGTAATGCCAATAATCGACAAAAACGGCGTCTTCCCCCGCGAACGAGAATGTCAACCGCCAATTGCCGCTCACCGTGACGGCCCAGTGTCCCCTCAGGTTGCCTTTCAGCGGATGCCATCCCCACCCTTCCCGGTTCATATCCAGCGGCGTAGATGACAGATTCAGGGTGGTCAGCAAAATACGGAGCCGGGACGCATGTTTTGGCTGTATGCCGGCTTTTGAGCCAGTGAGAAAGAACCTCTCGATGCCCTTGTGCCGGAAGGACCTAATCACTGAGATGGAGCGTAACACTTGATGTTACAGGGGTCAAGGGGGGGCAAACCAGGGATGTGGATATGAGATCACAGTTCACGCCTACCTGCGTTTGCAGCTTTCTTGGTTGGTTATCAAATCGCGGTAAGTGCCGGACCAGCACAGTCTATTTCAGAACTGCCGGATGGATCATAGTTCGCGCAGCGGCAACAGCGCTACTTCTTCTGCTCCGGCGCCAAATGTTTCCTGCCTGGCATCGGTGGCCAACCCAGCGACTGTCCCTGGTAGAGCGCCACCGCGTTTTCATAGCGCTTGCCGTTGCCGTCGTGTACCGCAAAGCGCCGCAGATGCTCGGGCGGTCCGCTCCACATACAGACTCCGGCGTAGGCCCCATCCTTGCGCAGGATGTAGTAGCTCATGTCCACGTACTGCAGCTTTTCCGGATACCCTTCATAGTTGCGCACGATGCGCTTCAGGGCATCCATGCCCGCTTCCTGCGGAGACATGCCGCGCCGCATGTTTTCCACGATGGTGTGCGCGCCACAGACCTTGATGTTCTCTTCCCCGTTGCCGGTCGCTCCCGCCGAGCCCACATCCTGGTCGGTGTAACTGCCTGCGCCGATGATCGGCGAATCGCCCGCGCGCCCGGCGATTTTCCACGCCAAACCGCTAGTGGTTGTCGCACCCGACATCTCGCCATTTTCGTTTATGACCGAGCAGTGAATCGTGCCAGACGGCGGATTCAGAACGCGTTCAATGGCGGCCATGCGAAACTCCGGCTCGATGCCAATCTTCTCCGCCAGCTTTTCCATCCTCTTGATGCGCTCATCGTAGTACTCAGAGACATTGCCGGCGGTATCGGGAAATTTGAATTTAGGACTCGCGAGCCCGGGTCCCCACCAATCGTCGTTCGACATGCTCTCGCGCCACAGTTGCCAGGTCTTGCGCGAGCGCTCGGTCAACAGGTTCTCCTTGGGGAAGCCCATAACGAACCCGAACTTCTGTGCGCCCTCGCCCACCAGCATCACGTGGCCGGTATGCTCCATGACTGTCTTCGCCAGCAGGGAGACGTTCTTGATGTCGCGCACGCCGGCAACGGAACCTGCCATACGTGTTGGGCCGTGCATGCAGCAGGCATCGAGTTCCACCACGCAGTCCTCGTTAGGAAGTCCGCCGAGACCGACGCTGTCGTCGTTGGGATCGTCCTCGGG
This sequence comes from uncultured Acidobacteriaceae bacterium, assembly GCA_963710585.1. Classification (GTDB taxonomy): domain Bacteria; phylum Acidobacteriota; class Terriglobia; order Terriglobales; family Acidobacteriaceae; genus Bog-257. The sequence continues at coordinate 252,100 of CAVQAM010000006.1, forward strand.
CCCGGTGATGACCTGCATCACCGCGTCGAGCGTGTCGCCCCCGCTGCTCAACACCGCGTAGCCGCGATCGAGGTAGTTGTAGCCATTGGCGGCGCTGATGATGACCGCCTTGTTGGGTGGATTAACCGATGGCGCAGCACTTGTGGCTGGCTTGCTTTGTCCCTGCAGATCGAGTGCGAGCGATGCGGAGCCGATAGCCGTCGTGGCAATAAAATCGCGACGCGAAAATTTCATAAGAGCTCTCCCGGTGAATTCATGACGGTGAAGCAGAATAGCATGGCGAACGCATCAACGGGGCGAGCAACGTCGCCTGCAATGAATAAGGCACAGCGCGTAGCTGTGCCTTGGATAGTGGTGGCCGATTGCGGCTTAGCTGGCCGCTTTCACCGAGGTGTTCTGGTCGGCACGGAAGCGCAGCAGGGCCGCGATGCGCCCGACCTGATCGAACTGCTCGTCGTGGGCGATGTACACAATATCGATGCCATTGCGAATCGCATATCCTACGATGGCATCGCCGATGTCTTCCAGTTGCGTGTTCTCTTTTCCGCAAACCGCGCACGCCGAGGCATCATGCAGGTCCATGTGACCGCAGTGGTGGCACTTCACTCCCGGCGCCTGGAAGTTCGCTCCCAGCAGAAGGGTCTGTACCTCGCCGACCTCCAGCGAACGCAACACCCGGCGCAAACCAATTGCGCCGCGGCTATTGCGATGGGCTTCCCCGATCACCTCGCGAATCAGGTCCTGCTTTAAACGAGAGGTGTATTGGGCGAGCTGCTCCGTCGCCATCTGTCTGACCTGGTCGGGAGTCGCGACCTTTGGGTCAATGCGGAAGTGTCCCACCAGACGCTGCTTGGAGTTCGAGTGTAGTTCGCGATGGACCTCGGGCCAGACGTCATCATGGCAGCCGATCAGCAATCGATCGCAACTCTTGCGCTCGAAATATGGCTCAATGCAATCCGCCACAGCCTTGAAGTGCTGCAGAGCTTCGTTCATCTGCTTGCGCTCGACATGGCCGGCATCATAGCCGCGCCAGCCATCGCTCTTGCCGCGCCGCGTGAGTTCATTGATGAAGTCCTGCTTCTCCACGATTTCGTCATTTACCAGTTCGAAGACGCGGGCCTTGGTGCGGTCGACCAGCACCACGCAGGCATGTTGCACCCCGTCCAGCACCGCGGCCAGGGGCTTCAGATGAAAGCGGTGGCTTACGAAAAGGTTGGTCTTGAGCAATTGTGCGGGAATATCAAACTCGCGCCAGAGACCCTGTTTGCTGCAGGCAAAAATTGCCTTGGCTTTGCCGCCATTGCCGCGCAGGCCCTCGGCCATGCCCTGGATGCGATCGAGATCGGGGCGGGCACAGCCATTTCTGCCGTGCTTCTCCGCGTCGTGCAGCGCATTGCGGACCAGGTCCTTGACCAGGATCGATTCTTCGCGGTGCGACTTATTCAGGGGCGTCGTGGGCTGGTAGTAAAAGGTAACCGCGCAAGTTTCCGGCGAGTGAAAATTAGCCAGTTCTCGGATGTCATCTCGTGTGATCATTCCGCTTCTCCTCATGGATGATCTCTTGCATCATAAAAGCGGGGAACTGCGGGGCAGTCCCATGTTTGTCAGGCGCTCTTGGAATATTCCTCAAGCTTCTGTTGGAGCGGTTCTTTAATAGGCAAGGCGCGTTGCAAATGTTCGCGGGCCTTGCGAATGGACATGCGCACCTCCTCCGCACCGCGGCTGGTGATATCGGCGATCTCTTCCAGGGTGAAGCCTTCGAGGGTGTACAGGATGAAAGCTTCAGCCTGGTCGCGCCCGGCATCGCGCAGGGTCGTCTCTACCAGGGTCATCAGCTCGTCCCGCGCCGCCAGCTCTTCCGGATTGTTGGCGGTGGGGTCGGGAATGACGTTCTCCTCCGAAAGCTGCTCGTCGGGCTGGTGGAATTGCAGTTTGTCCTCGTCGCTGGCACGCACGTTCTGCTGCCCGCACGAGCGTTCCAGCGGGACGTGCCCGTCCTCGCGATTCTCCGAGGCTAGCTGGCCAATCGCCTGCTTCGCCAGCCGATGCACCCAGGGCTCCAGCTTCATGCGTTCCGGACTTTCGTGCTGCTCGCTGAGGGCATTTCCAATCGCCTCCCCCACGACATCTTCCACCGCAACTTGGCCGGGTTGGAGCTGCCCCTGGCTCTCGCGGTAGTCGATCTCTCGTTGGATGAAGCGCTGCAGACGCGGCAGATTGACGTTGACATAGCCGGCGATATCGTCGGCGGAAATTCGCTCCGGCTGCATCGCTGCCAGCGTGTCGGCGAAGGGCACGGTCTGGACCACCACCCGCTCCGGCCCGCGACGGCGCCCGAACTTGTGATGGTTGCGCAGCAGCTCCTTATGCTTCTTGACCTGCTCGGCAATGGAATCGAAGGCGGCTTTGATGGCAGCCGTTGCCGTCGAACTGCTTCCCTGGGCCGCCATCTGGCCCGATGGCAGTCGCAGGTTGAGCGACGCCACCATGCCCTCGCGCGCGGAGTTCTCCTCGACAAACCCTTTCAGGTGTACGAGGTCGGGACGGAATACCCGGACGTATCGGCCCAGCTTTTCCACTTGTTGGTTGATTAGTTTTTCGAGGTCGGAAGTTTTGGAAATCTTGTAGCTGAAATGGACATTCATGCAAAGGCCTCTCCGGAGGGAGCGATTCCCCTCCGCAGCTACATTCCTTTAATGCAATTTTACTCCTCTTCCTACAGAAGCAAGCGGAAAATAATAAGTTGCATGGCCTGGGCGGGATGAACAGAAATGCCCCTAACGCGGCAAAAGAGACTCCTAACAAACAGACGTCGGGTCGGGCTGGCCCCCGAGGGTGGGCCACCTTGTAACCAGCTTGAAAGGCCGGTCCGTTCGCTCGATAACCTAAGGTGGTTGCGTGCTCGAAGGCAAAGGCCTTCCGAGGGGAAGGCCTGGCGTGTTGGTGGCGATATGGCTCTTACCTCTCCGGAATGCGGACCTTCACGTCCGGACGCCGGTCCACGTGGACGGTCTCGATAAACCTGACCTTGCTTTTGTTAAGCTTCATCACCAGCGACGAGGTGCGCACGCCGTCGCCAAAGAAACGCACACCCTTGAGCAGCGGCCCATCGGTAACGCCGGTTGCAGCAAACAGGATGTTCTTGCCGGGCGCCAAATCGTCGGCCGTGTAGATGCGCTTGGGATCGGAGATGCCCATGTCCTTCATGCGCTCCCCCTGCTCCGGCGTGTAACCCACCAGGCGTCCGACCATATAGCCGTTCAGGCAGCGAATGGCAGCCGCGGTAATCACTCCCTCGGGGGCCCCGCCGGTCCCCATCACCGCATGGACGCCTGAGCCCAGCATTGCGGCTGCCACGCCGGGCGAAAGATCGCCGTCGGAGATGAGCCGGATGCGCGCCCCGGCTTTGCGAATCTCGTTGATCAAGCTTTCGTGCCGCGGGCGGTCGAGGATGATGATCACCAGATCTTCGACGTCCCGATCCAAGACCTTGGCAATCACATTCAGGTTGTGCGACACCGGCGCCTCAAGATCGACCATGCCTTTGCAGGAGGGACCGACCACGATTTTCTCCATGTAACAGTCGGGCGCGTGCAGCAGGCCACCCTTTTCCGAGGCGGCCAACACCGTAATGGCGCCGGGCGACCCGGTGGCGCACAGGTTCGTACCCTCCAGAGGGTCAACCGCGATGTCCACTGCGGGATAGCTGCCGCCGTCCCGCTTGCCAACTTTCTCGCCAATGTACAGCATGGGGGCTTCGTCGCGTTCGCCCTCGCCGATAACGATGGTCCCATCCATCGGCACCGAGTCCATGACCCCGCGCATAGACTCGGTGGCCACTTGATCGGCATGTTTGCGGTCGCCCTGCCCCATGGTCTTGCCGCAGGCGATGGCCGCTTCTTCCACGACCCGCAGGAATTCCAGCGCGAGGTCGGTTTCCAGGTTGGCAGTGGGAGAGTGTTCCACGATAGGTTCTTCAGTTTGAACTTTGGTCGCCATATGGCCTCCGGGATGCCGCGGCTTGCGGCGCCGGAATATGAGTGTTGTTCCGCGCAAGTCCGCAGACGTATTGCATAGGTAGAAAGACAAAACAGGCACGCTTCCGCGAGCCATGTATCCGGCAAACCGTAAGCATACCGCTTGCCGGCAATCTTTTGAACAGCGAAATGCGGACCCAGGGATGTTGGCAGGCGGCCAGTAGCTGACCCACCCAACCGTTGGCCGAGAGGACCCCGTGACATAAGTCACGGCACCCGCATGACGATCGGTTTCTACTCAATAGCAGAGGATACAAATTCATGTCAGGCAGAGCGATGAAGGAGCAAGGCGTGCGAAGTGGCAATCATTTTGAAAGTCAAGGGATGGCGGTGGTTCTTGGCCTGTTGCTGCTGGTTGCAGGGGCAGAAACCCTGGAAGCACAGAGTGCGAACCATGCCATGCACATGGGAAGCGCGACAGCGATCGCGAAAACCGTCGATATCGTGCGCGATCCGGCCGATGTTCCGCCGCCGGTCGGCGCCCGCGGGCCGGCGGTAGTGCGCGTAACCCTGACGGCGCAAGAAGTCATCGGCGAACTAGATCCCCAAAGCGGTACCACCTACCGCTACTGGACCTTCAACGGTAAGGTACCCGCGCCCATGGTCCGGGTCCGGCAGGGCGATACGGTGGAAGTGACTCTACACAACGACCCGAACAGTCACATGGTCCACTCCGTCGATTTTCATGCGGCGCTTGGTCCAGGCGGTGGAGCGGCGTTCTCGCAGACGCCGCCAGGGCAGTCGAAGACCTTCACTTTTCAGGCGACCACGCCCGGACTGTTTGTCTATCACTGCGGCACGCCGATGATAGCTGAGCACATTGCCAATGGGATGTACGGCCTGATTTTGGTTGAACCCGCCGGCGGGCTGCCCCAGGTGGAGCATGAGTACTACGTCATGCAGGGCGAGATTTACACCACCGCGCCCAAGGGCAAGGCCGGGTTACAGCAGTTCAGCGGCGCTAAGCTCTTGCAGGAAGACGCCGAGTACTTCGTCTTCAACGGGGCAGTGGATGCCCTCACCAAGCAACACGCGATGCAAGCCAACGTCGGAGACACGGTACGGATCTTTTTTGGGGATGCGGGACCGAATGCCACATCCTCGCTGCACATGGTGGGGGAAATTTTCACCCGGGATTATGCCCTGGGCTCGCTGACCTCGCCGCCACTGAGCGGAGTGCAAACCGCCAGCGTGCCTCCCGGCGGCGCCGCCATGCTGGAACTCACAGCCAGCGTGCCGGGAAAATTCGCCATGATGGATCACGCCATGGCGCGGATGGCCAAGGGTCTGATGGCCACGCTTGAGGTCAAGGGCGCAGAAAACGCGCAACTGATGCACGTTGGACCAGCCTTAGCCGAATCCAGTCCGGCAGAATCCGCCCGCGTAACCGGCATGACGCAGGCCGATGTTGCCGCAGCGACGGCCAATCCTACGACCGGTGCAGCCACGGCGACGATGGCCGGCCACGCCGGGTCATCAATGGCAGATTCCATGGCCGGCATGTCGATGGAGCACAATGGCGTCACCGCAGCCAAGGGCATTCACCACTCCGGAGCGGTCCCGGATTCGGCTTCTTTGTCCACATCAGCGAACCCCTCGCCGGGACTCAACGGCTGCCTCACGCTACAAAGCGACGGCAAAGCAATGCTGAAGATTCTCAATTCTTCCCAAATCTACCGGCTGGAAGGTCGGCCGTTGCGCTTCTCGGAAAACGCGAATCGCATGGTACATGTGAGCGGACGGGTGGGAAGCGTGGTTGCCATCGAAGATCCCAACGTCCCCAGCTTTGTGGTGGATACGGTAGATCAGATTGCGCCGAATTGCTCCGCAAAGATTTCGGCCGCCGACATCCGAAAGGTCCTGGCCAAGCCCACGGCGGCGCTACCGAATGGTGCCGTGCATATGAGCGACATGGGATTTATTCCCGCGACCATCACCGTCCATGCCGGCGACAAGGTGGTGTGGACAAATTCTTCGCAGGTATTCCACAACGTGGTTGACGACGCCAGCAAGGCGGTATCGCCAATAGATGTCAGCCTTCCTTCAGGAGGCAGGCCGTTCGACTCCGGTCTGCTGCCGCCCGGACAGACCTACTCGCGCGTGTTCACGGCCCCAGGGATTTACCACTATGTCTGCACCCTGCACGAAAGCAACGGCATGAAAGGAGTGGTCGTGGTGAAGGCCTCTGCTGTGCTGGCGGCGAGCAAGTAACTGTGATGACAACTGACAACTGGGCACTGACAACTGCTTTCAGAACGCCGCGTGCCCTGTGATGTGCTCGCCGATGATCAGCGCATGAATGTCGTGGGTGCCCTCGTAGGTTTTCACCGACTCCAAATTCGCCATGTGGCGAAAGATGGGATACTCGTCGGCGATGCCGTTCGCGCCGAGGATGTCGCGGGCCATGCGCGCGCACTCCAGCGCCATCCAGACGTTGTTGCGCTTGGCCATCGAGATATGCCACGGCTTGGCCTTACCCAGGTCCTTCAGCCGGCCCACCTGCAAGGCGAGCAGTTGCGCCTTGGTGATCTCGCTGATCATCCACACCAGCTTTTCCTGCACCAGTTGATGCGAGGCGATGGGCTGGTCGCGGAACTGTTTGCGGAACTGGGCGTACTGCAGCGAGCAGTCATAACAGGCCATCGCTGCCCCAATGGCTCCCCAAGCGATACCGTAGCGGGCCTGGTCGAGGCAGCTTAACGGTGACTTTAGGCCTCCCGATCCAGGCAGCAGGTTTTCTGCGGGGATACGGACATCCTGTAAAGAAAGACTTGAAGTAACCGACGCCCGCAGTGAAAGCTTCCCATGGACGTCAGCCGCCTTGAATCCCGGGCGGTCGGTTTCCACGATGAAACCACGAATGAGGTTGCCCTCATTTTCAACCTTGGCCCAAGTGATGGCAATGTCGGCGATGGAGCCGGAGGTGATCCACATCTTCTCGCCATTCAGCACGTAGCTGTCGCCGTCCTTGCGCGCGCGGGTGCGCATGGCGCCAGGGTTCGAGCCGGCATCGGGCTCGGTCAAACCAAAGCATCCCACAATTTCGCCCAGCGCCATCTTGGGCAGGTATTTTTGCTTTTGCTCTTCGCTGCCGAAGGTGTGAATGGGATACATGCACAGCGCCGACTGCACGCTGACGAACGAGCGCACCCCGCTGTCGCCGCGTTCCAGTTCCTGGGTCACCAGGCCGTACTCGATGGCCGACATGCCGGCGCAGCCATAGCCTTTGAGGCTGGCGCCGTAGAAGCCCAGCTCGCCCATGGGCTTGATCAGTTCCTTGGGGAAACGGCCTTCGCGGTTGCACAGCTCGATGATGGGGATGAGGTTCTCTTCGATGAACTTGCGAGTGTTGTCGCGGACCAGCCGTTCGTCGTCGTTGAGCAGCGTGTCGAACTCGATAAAATCGACGCCTTTGAACTTGATTGCCATGCCCTCTCTCGCTTGTGGAAGACTTAGCGGTGGGACAAACAGTTGAAGGTATCAGGCGGCGAAGAGCTGGGTCAAACGAATGGCCGGATTGAACCTGTCAGCTAGACGGCGCCGTGAACGGGTTCACAACACGGATTGAGCCGTAAGTTTGGCCGCCGGAGAAGTCTTCGGAATAGAGAATCGAAGCGCCGGAAACTTCAGCGGCCTGAATGATGAGCGCATCCCAGAATGAAATTCTGTAACGCGCCTCGACGTCAAGCGCCTGCAGGATGGAGTTTGCTGTGTTAACGACGACTTCCCAAGTGGAGTAGTCCTGTATCAACCGGCGAACCTCGTCAGACTGGCAACGGCCGCCCAGCCTTGCGCCGAAGGCTGACGCAAAATTCCTGAAGGACCTGAGTGCTCAATACTCCGCGCCCTGAATTCCACAGTTCTTCTAGTAGCGCTTCCGCAACTTTATACTTATGCCCCGCAGATCGGTCATGAGCGTACACCAGAACATTTGTGTCCACGAAGCATTTATCGCTCATGCAGTTCGTCCCGGGAGCGAGGAGGCATCCAGCGCAGATCAAGACCTTCACGCAGCCGGGCCAGGGCACGCCGTCGCGCACGAGCATAAGCCTTGCGCTCGCGGATCAGTTCCTCCAGCCGGGCAGCGAGCAGGCGGCTGATCGAGCTGCCCTCTTCGGCAGCGAGGATGCGGGCCTCACGTAGAAGGTCAGCGTCAAGCTTCAAAGTGATGTTCGTCTTCATCTCGGCAATTACGCTTAGCACAAGTTTACGTGCCACTGGCTTGTGCGGCAAGCAGCAGGACATCACCGCTCCCGCTCATGTAAACTAAAGATGCTATCCGGCGAGTAGAGAGTGGCGCTAACGGGCGCCCGCCTGCAGTCGAAGCCGCTCCTGGTGGTATGGGAGCGTGGGCTGATGACATGTGCCCGCCGTGGCGGGCGCTGACGCGCCCCTCCGCTTCCCCTCTGCGTTTTACTCCGGCCAAAAGTAGACAACCAGTACCGCAGCCGTCTGCGGGCAAATCTGGTTACATTTCAGGAGAAAAGAATGGCGAAGATCGCAAAGACTGCGGACCGCAAAAAGGTCATGGACACAACCAAGAGCACCGATTGCCCCAAATGCGGCAAGCCCACCCGAGTGGTCAAACGCGTGAAAGACCGCGAGAAAGACATTCCGGGCGGCATGTACATCTCGTGCTCGGCCTGCGAGTTTTACGAGAAGCTGTAGAACATCGGCCGTTGATGACTGCTATCAAGGAAGACGTTTCAACGCAGCCGCGTCGCCTCCCCAATCTCGGTCTTGATCCGATCGACGACCTGCTGCTTCCACCCATCATCCCAAGCGCCCCGCCTAGTCATGTAGTGCTGCAGGTGCGCAAGTGGGTCGTCAAAGCTGGCCGGCTCGGTCTGGCACTCGATGAGCGTCGGTCCACTCCCGTTGCGCGCGCGGTGGATGGACTCTTGCGCCGCGCGCCACACCGCGACTGCGTCTTTCCCGTCCACCAGGATGCTGGGAAATCCATAATCCTTTGCCAGGAAGCTGAATTCCTCGAGCGCGCTGTGTTTTCTAAGTCCGGGATCGTCCAGCCCGGCGCTCCTGGTCACATAAATGATCGGCAGCTTGTGAATGCCGGCGAACTTCAAGGCTTCGTGGCTGGCCTCCAGCGCAGCCGCATCTTCGTCCCAGAAAGCGACCACCACGTTAGTTTTTTTCTCCAGCTTATGAGACAGAGCGAGACCGGTCGCCAGATTGAATGGATCGGCGAGGAAGGCCGCGGAGGTGATGGGGTCGGGGAGAGCAAGCCGGCAGGAGAGGATCGCCACTCTGCATTCATCGGAATCGTTTGCGTTGGTCTCCTTCAACAAATGCTTCAGTGGTGTCCCCATCGCGATGCGGGCGGCGAAGTTGCGACGGGAAGCGGCAATGGTATCTTCCGGCTTCAGGTCGATAGAGGTGCCGATCACAATGGCTTCGTGGCCTGCGGCGAGATCGTAAGCAAGCACAGTGTCATCATCGCGTGCTCGCTCTCCCATCAAGCGGCACTTCAACATGGCAGAGTACATCCTGCGCAGCACGTCGAGGGTCGATGAAGCAGACGCGCCGCCATTGGCGGGTTGCGCCGGCGCGGAGGTCAGCGGTTTTTTCGCCGTGGTCTGGTTACGGTTGGACGCTTTAGCTCGCTTCTTGCTGGTCGTTACCATTGAATGAGTCCCAGGGGATGCGCCATTGTAGCGCAGAAAATTTTCGGCGTGGACTTGCGAGATGCGGCTATCAGGTGGGGTGCCTGAATTTACTTGCGGTGCTGAGAATCGCAACACTCGCCTTGATTTGATTAACGTCCTGTTACAAGTTTTCAACATCAATGTGCATAACGCTGTGGAAAACACCGACAGCCGCGCAGTTAAGTTGTCTCAATTCTGAAATCTTCACCACAATGCACCGCACCAAGTGCGAATGAAACGCTAAGCAAACTTCATTCCAACTTCAGCGCGTTCGATGATCGACCGTCACCACCGTTTCGAACTGAGGTCGTCATCGTGCTAGTCTGGCGCGGTGAAGTCGCGGCTCGACAAACTGCTCTTCCAACGCGGGCTCGCGCCCTCGCGGGAGCGCGGCCAAGCGCTCATCCTTGCCGGCCGAGTGCTGGTCAACGAGCAGAAGGTTGAGAAGGCGGGGGCGAACGTCGAAGAGGACGCCACCATCCGCATCCTGGGCGACGACCAGCCGTTTGTCAGTCGTGGCGGATTGAAACTGGCGCGGGCGCTGGAACACTGGCGCATCGACGTGCGCAACAAGTGCTGCATGGATGTTGGCGCCTCCACCGGGGGCTTCACCGATTGCCTGCTGCAAAATGGGGCATCACGGGTGATCGCGGTGGATACCGGATACGGGCAGATGGCCCTCCCCCTGCGCAGCGATCCCCGTGTGCATTTGCTGGAGAAGACCAACGCGCGCTATCTCACGCCGGAGCAGATCTGGGCCGGCGCCGAGACGCGGGAAACTATCCGCTTCATCGCCATGGATGTTTCCTTCATCTCTGCTACACTCGTTCTCCCGGCCGTAGTGCGCTGTGTACGCGCCAGCGCGTTGCGCAAGGCGTTCGAGTTGGTCCTGCTGGTGAAGCCGCAGTTTGAAGTTGGCCGGGGCCAGGTCGGCAAGGGTGGAATCGTGCGCGATTCCCAGGCGCAGCAGACGGCGGTTACCAGGGTTACGGGCGCGGTGGAAGAACTGGGCGGGACGGAAGTCGATGTGATCGACTCCCCGATTCTCGGCGCGGAAGGAAACCGCGAGTTCCTGCTGCACGCCTGCTTTCTCCCGCTTCCGGCAAAATAGCCTGCCGCGCTACACTGACGCTGTTGACACCGAAGACATGAAGTCTGTCGCCATCATCTCGAAGCCGTCCAAGACCGAGTTGGCCGGCATTCTGCCGGAGCTGCTGGAATGGTTTCGCAGCCGTGGTTATCATCTCTACCTTGACCAGGAAACCGCACAGTACACCAACGGCGAAGAGATTGTTCCGCGTGAACAAATCGGCGCCAAGCATCCCAATTTTGCCCTGGTGCTGGGCGGGGATGGCACTTTGCTCTCGGCGGCGCGTTCCGTCGCGCACCACGGCGTACCCATCCTGGCGGTCAATCTGGGCTCGCTGGGATTTCTCACCGAAGTCCCCCTGAGCGAGATGTACCTCACGCTCGAGGCCGTGGACTCGGGCCTCTGCCCCTGGGAAGAGCGCTCGGTGCTCGATTGCAGCCTGTTTCGCGGCGGAGCGTGTCTGGCCCACCACTTCGCCTTGAACGACGCGGTGGTGAACAAGAGCGCGATCTCCCGGCTGATTGACTTCGATCTGCTTATTGATGGGGAATTCGTGTTCAACTACAAGGCCGATGGCGTGATCATCGCCACGCCCACCGGTTCTACCGCCTATTCCTTGGCGGCGGGCGGTCCCATCCTGATGCCATCGGTCGAGTCGTTCGTGGTGACGCCGGTTTGTCCCCACTCCCTCACCCATCGTCCCTTGGTCGTTACCGACAAAGCCCAGATCGAGTTGCGCGTTGAGACCGGGGATGAAGAGGACGCATTCCTAAGCATCGATGGACAAGTCGGCTTGCCGGTGAGGCGCGGTGATCGGCTGATCTGCGCCTGCGCCAGCCACACCGTGAAGCTGTTGCGGATGCGGAAGACCTTCTTCGAAGCGCTGCGCGCCAAATTGAAGTGGGGACAGCGCTAGCCTGGTAGGTAAACCCGATTTCCGTTCCTGTCGCCGCCAACATACAATACGACATCGATCCTTCGGGACCTGTTTATGACTAATCTTGCCGTGATTCTGGCCGTTATCGCCGGCGCCTTGTTGGGTGGCGCGTTCGCCGCGCTGCTGGCGCGCTCCAAGACCGCCGCTCTGGCCGAACGGCGAAACGCCCTTGAGCAAGAACTTTCGACCGCCAGGAACACCGCCGAGCAGCAGACAACCGAGATCAAGTTGCTTTCCGAAGCCAGGGCGGCTTTGAACGCCACTTTAGAGAGCGAACGTCGCAACGCAGAAGAAAAACTGCGCCTTCTCGCCGAAGCCAGCGAAGAGTTGAAGACGCAGTTTAAGGTGCTGGCGGCCGCGGCCCTGGAAAGCAACAACTCGAATTTTCTTCAGCTCGCGCAGACGACGTTGCAAAATTATCAGACCCACGCCGCCGGCGAATTGGCCCAGAAGGAGCAGGCGGTCAAGAACCTAGTCGATCCTATTGCGCAATCGTTGGCGGAAATGAGTCAGCAGATACATGGGTTGGAGCAGGCGCGCAGCCAGGCGTACGGCACTCTGACGACGCAGGTGGCGTCGCTGCTCGACACTCAGAAAGCTCTGCAAGCGGAGACTGGCAATCTGGTGAAAGCGCTGCGCGAGCCGCAGGCGCGTGGACGTTGGGGCGAGTTGCAACTGCACCGCGTTCTTGAATTGGCCGGCATGCTGGAGCATTGCGACTTCACGGAGCAGGAGTCCATCAGCAATGACGAGCGGCGATTCCGCCCCGACGTAATTGTTAACTTGCCCGGCGACAAGCAAATCGTAGTCGATTCCAAAGCCCCCTTAGCGGCTTACCTGGCTGCGCTCGAAGCGCCCGACGAAGCCACTCGCAGCGCTCGCCTTGCCGACCACGCACGCCAGATCAGGCAGCATATCGACGCGCTGGGCGGCAAATCCTACTGGGCGCAACTGACCTGTACGCCGGAGTTTGTTGTCCTGTTTCTGCCCGGCGAGGTGTTCTTCCGGGCGGCCATGGATTCGGACGCGGAGCTGATCGAGTATGGCGTCAGCCGGAGAGTCATCGTGGCTTCACCAACCACACTGATTGCGTTGTTAAAAGCCGTGGCCTACGGTTGGAACCAGAAGAATCTGGCCGAGAGCGCGCGCAAAATTAGCGAAGCGGGGAAGGATCTCTACAAGCGGCTCTGCACCATGACCGGGTACATGCACGAGATGGGCAAGAAGCTGGGCGGCGCGGTTACCGCTTACGACGAGATGCTGCGTTCGATGGAACGCCGCGTTTTCCCGTTGGCGCGAAAATTCCCCGACCTGGATCGATCGCTGGCGGTGGCAGCCTTGCCGGAACTCGATCAGTTGGACAAGACTCCGTTCGAACTGCAATCGCCCGATTGGCACGATGGCGACGACGAACCCGGCCTGCCGGTTACGAGCGACGAGGCTGCGAACAGCGCAAAGGTGTGAACATTCAGCATTCCTAAGTTCATTCTGAACGCAGTGGAGCCGCTGCGGAATCGACCGACCTGGCCTTCCCGCTGGAGCGAAGCTGTTGGTGCAAGTGAAGTACCTGGCCATGCAGAGTCTGGCTGAGCTGCTTGCGATCGCCGGTTGGAGGCATGGGCTCACCAAACGCGATGGTTGCACGAATAGTCTTCTTGGCCAGCAGATTGAGAACGTGCGGAAGCAACGCCATATCGCCCCACCAGCAGACTTCCCGCTCGACCGCGCCATCATCGAGTTCGTAGCGGATGGAACAGGGCGTTACCTGCGCACCGGCATCAATGGCGGGCTGCAACATGGTGGAGTGAAAGCGCAGGACGCTTTCTCCATCGGTGGTGGCGCCCTCGGGAAAGAGCACAACCGGAACTCCGCCGTGCAGGCTATCGGCGACACTCACGTTGGCGCGCGCGGCATCGGCCCGGTCGTGGCGCCGCACGAATACGCTCCCCGCCCAGCGCGCATAGCGCCCGAAAACGGGCCAGTGCTCGACCTCCGCTTTGGACACGAAGACGCAGGGCAGCGCGGCGCTCATGACCAGAATGTCGAGATAGCTGAGATGGTTGCTGACGACCAGTCCGTGGGACGGCAGGGCGCCGGTGCTCGACACGTGAACGTTGATGGCCGCCAGAGCGCGCGCACAACTCTGGTGCAGCCACTCGGCGCATTCCGCGCGCGAAGCGCCGCGCCGCAGTTTGCGATGTTCCCAGAGCCCGTAAAAGGCTATCGCCGCGATGGCCGGCAGTCGAATGGATCTTCGCAACTGCATGGCAAGTAGTTCGCCCATTTCACCACGGAGCGCATGGTGGCTCCTATCGCAGTCTATCCGCAATAGCAATTGGCGGCGAAATGCTGGCAGGAGTTGTTTTGACACTGCTTCTAAGCGGCTGCTAGTATCGACCTGTTCAGACGCAAGGTTCCCTCCACCAAGCGTCCCCGTCGTCTAGCCCGGCCTAGGACATCGCCCTTTCACGGCGGTAACGCGGGTTCAAATCCCGCCGGGGACGCCAAATCTTTCAGTGAGTTACAGAGCTTGCTTCCGGCAGTGAGGCGCTTCAGGGTCATCACGAGAGGCCGTCCCCTCGCAGTGAGGACGCACCCCTTCGATGTACTTCGTGAGGGCTCACATTCACCCAAAAAGCAGCGCATCCAACATCTGCTCAGCGATGGATGCTGGAGTGGTAGCGGTCGATCCCCACTCGAAGCGAACGCCGCCCTCATCGGTCGCGGCGACATCCCACTGTCCACTCTTGGTGGCGCATTCCCACGACATCCTGCTGATGGCATCATCGAATGAGGCATGGAGCCGGCGAACGTCGCCGTCAACGCTAGAGCGAATGCTCAATTCAATGTCCTCCGTCGGGTCAAATTCCAGCATTTTCTTGTTTACCTTAGTGTTAAAGGCCCTGCAGTTTTCGACGGTCATTTGCCTGACTTCGCGCCATAAACCCAGGCCAAAAGCCTTCTTGATGCGCTGCTGCTCGAGCAACTTTTCGTCTTTCTTTCGTTGATCTTCGCGCTTCTGCTGTAACCTAGCCAGCGCGTAATCCGACCAGTCGCTCATAACGCCTGCCTATCCCCTCTTTCGCTGAAACCGAAAAATCAAAACCAGGACCTTGTGTGGCCCTGAACACCCCGCCCCATCATACAAGTTACGAGGGCAAGAGCACGAACGCGTGTCCTAGTCCGTGACAACCAGTCAGCAGCCGGAATCTTCTCTCCAGGTCTTCGGCGCTGTGCTCTTTGCCGCTTCCGCTTTGCTTCCGATCGTCACCTTGGCAATGACAGGCCGAGCGCTGCCCTAGATATATTATTACCTTTCGCCTGCGCCTCTGGGTTATTCCTGTCATCAAGTCGTTTCGGGATTTTCACGGCTGCAACACCAGTTCAAATCCTGGCAGGGATGCCAACAAAATCACTGGCTTCATTATCATCGCCGGCTCCTGAACTTCATGCGCATCGCCAACACCGTGATGCCCGCCCCCACCAGCAGCAGCGTGGATGGTTCGGGCGTGGTGGCGATTGGATTGATGGGCGCACCAACGTACCCTGCACAACATGGCACAGGCGCAATAAATACCGGTGGCCAGGACTCGGGCACCGGTTCCGGCGGCGCTTCACCGGGTGGCTCGCCCGGGGGGAACCACGGTGGCAGCCCGTATTCGAAGACCTCTGGCGGCGGCTCAAAGGGAGGCGCCTTTGGCGCCTCGGGAGGTAGCTCGAACGCAATGCGGTTACCGCAACGGGCACGGATCACGTTCTTGCCGTCCACCAGTACCAGCTCTCCCTTAGCCAGGTGGACCCTGCGGCTCGTCCAGTAGATGGCGTTCTGCACACGGTAGGAAACGAACACATCCATGGCAGCCCCAGTTCGCCGCAACACCAGATTCTCGATGTGGAGATCGCGATAGTGCAGCGCCACCACCGGGTCGGAATCGATTGAGTCCGCGACGTCCCGCAGACTACGCAATCCGCCAGGCACTACCGAATAGGGAAACACCGGGCGCCCCATTCGAATGCCCGGCGGCAGCTCAAGTCCATTCGTCGCTGCCCGAAAACCGTGCCTCGCCATTTCAGCAATCATTGATTGACTCGAGGAATTGCGAAGGCCGAGCACGAGCCCAGCCAGCGCCAACCCGGCAGTCGCAATCAGCAGGCCGGTTTTCGGGGCCTTCCGGAGCGTCCTGTGCGAACCGCGATGTTGCTTGACCAGGGTAACCGGCATGCGAGTTTCTCCCGCCTCGCTCTGCGAAGGCGGATGCACCTCGTACCTTGGCTGCGGGCCCCTCGCTCCGTCAGGAGCGCCGCCGCACGCCAGAAGAGGTGCGCCTCTTCGTTGACGGGGGAAACTCAGGAAGCCCTTTTTATAGTGCATTCCGCTTGCCAGAGATGGCCGGCTTGAAGCCATCAGCAGAAGGTGTGCTTACCCTGTCGGATGGTCCTCCAAGTCCTCTGAAACCCTTGTTGAACAAGGTTTTCCCTAGATGGGAGTGCTGATGGAATCTAGCTGCGCGGGAGTCGTTTCAATTGGGGAGAACAGGATGCGCAACTTCTTGCACTCTTGTGGAGAATCCCTGCTTTTTCAGCCCATCAAATTCCCGGAAAGGTCCCGAGAGCAACCTTGGTCGCTGTTCGCTGCCTGTTGCTGGCATCGCTTTTGGCAGAATTGACTTCTCCGGCAGTTCAGGATAAATTTCCAACGCCCTTACTCGAGTCGAGATGTAGTTGACCGCCTGGACATCTGGGGATGTCGGAGGTCCGCATCGGAACCCGCCCATTCCATTGAAAAACACTTGAGGAGAAAAATGAAGCTTTTGCGAATGCTCGGATTCGCTACAGGAGTGCTCTTGGCTGCCGCCGGCATGGCCAGCGCACAATCGTGGCAGCCCTTAGCGCACCAACCCAGTTTTACCGCTGGCCATGCTCTTCTGCTCACCGATGGCACCGTTATGGTGCATCACGAAGATCCGAATGACGGCTTTTCGGATTGGTGGAAGTTAACTCCAGACATCAACGGCAGCTACGTGAACGGAACCTGGACCCAGCTTGCGTCCCTGGCGTCGGACTACGGTCCGCTATTTTTCGCTTCCGCGGTACTGCCCGACGGCCGAGTCATCGTTGAGGGCGGAGAACAGAATTTTGCCCAATATGTTTGGACCAACAAGGGCGCAATCTACAACCCGATAACGAATGTGTGGACGTCGATGACCCCGCCTAGCGGCTGGAGCAGCATTGGCGATGCTCAGAGCGTAGTTCTGGCAAACGGGACATTCATGGTAGCCAATTGCTGCAGTGCGCAGGCGGCTCTGCTGAACGCATCGACCCTGACTTGGACCGCGACCGGTTCCGGCAAGTTCGACGAGAACGACGAGGAAGGATGGAACTTGCTCCCCGGCGGGAAGGTGCTGACGGTGGATGCCTACGTCAACATTGGGGACCCCAATGGCAAGAACTCGGAAATCTACAATCCCACCACCGGCTCATGGACGAGCGCGGGCAGCACGATCGTGCAACTGTGGGATTCCCACGGCTCCTATGAAGTTGGTCCTGCGATGTTGCGGCCTGACGGCACGGTCTTTGCGACCGGAGCGAACGGCGCCGGCGCTGGTCATACCTCCATTTACAACACCAGCACGGGGAGCTGGACGCCTGGTCCCGATTTTCCTGGCAATTTGGACATTGCCGATGGTCCGGCGGCATTGCTGCCCGACGGCAACGTGCTGGTGAGTGCGAGCCCGGGGATATTCCAAAATGGCACGGTTTTCTTCGAGTGGGACGGCTCAAACCTGAATTCGGTTCCGGCCACACCCAACTCCCCAGGCAATTCGTCCTGGTACGGACGCATGCTGGTGCTTCCCACCGGTCAAGTTCTCTACACCGATGGCAGCCGTGACGTCGAAATCTACACCCCCGCTGGCACCGCCAATCATAATTGGGCCCCCTCGGCGGTCCTCAGCATAAGCTCACCCATCATTAGCCGCGGCAGCAGCATCACGCTCAGCGGCCGGAAGTTCAATGGCTATTCGCAGGCGGTTGCCTACGGAGATGATGCGCAGGCCGCGACGAACTATCCGATTGTGCGCCTCACCAATGCGAGCACTGGCCACGTTTTCTACTGCCGTACACACGACCACAACACCATGGCCGTTGCCTATCCAGGGCCTGCCTACACCCATGTTGACATACCGTCAAACATGGAGACCGGACAGACCTACCTGGAGGTAATTGCCAATGGCATTGCGTCGCCCAGATACAACATTGGGGTCAGGTAGAGAGAATCTGCCGTAAAACTAAAAGCGCCACGTTCTCTAAACCAAAGGGGCGTGGCGCTTTGCATTGGGAGGATTCGCTCAGTCTTCGCGCGCCCATGGCTTCTACCATGGACCTTTCTTTCCTGGTTGTGGATGTTCAACGCATTCCGGGCTGTGCGGGCGGAAGAAGCAATTAACTTCCAGCCAATCCTGATTGTTTGGTCCCGAGATCCGGTCATGCCATTGGTCTTGAATGGCCTTGATCTGGGCGGGATTCATTTGCCAGGACAAGGGAGGATCGTTGCCTTGAAATTCAAAGGTGGCCAGCCGGATGGGCGCCCGCTTGTCGGACCATTGAGCCGCAAAACTGGAAATGGCTTCGCGATCGCGAACCAGCTGTCCGGTGTTGCGGACGTTCAGCAGGGCCGACACTGGCGCCTCAGCTTGGTAAAACCAGCCTTTGTTGCCGGCACTGGGGTTGCGGGCGCCCGCTGGAAACGATCGAATCTGAATAATCAGGATGTCCGGTCTTTTTTCCGGAGGGATGGAGGAGAAGGCCTCGTTCAGCCATTCCAAAAGGCTATTAACACCGTAGTTGTCGTAGTATCCACCATCCACGACGTGGTACTGAGGGCCGTCCGCAATGGCCCTGGCGGCGGGCGTTACAAAAGGAAACGTAGCCGCCAGCCGCACCGCGGTGACCACCGGAATGTCATTGTTGGGAAACAACTGGGCAAAGGTCTTTCGCTGCGGGCCCTCAATCTGGTTTTTCTGCAGGAGGTTGGTGGTGGCCAGCAGTAACGGTTCGCCGCTTTCCACCAAGGTAGCATTGAAGATGACTGCCGGTCGCCATCCTTGCTGAACTCCCTGGCGCCATTCGCTCAAGTTGGCGGTGATCGGTCCCCGGCTGCGCCATCCTTCCTCCAGCGCCCATCCGCGATCGATGAGTTTGTCCTTTTCGGTTTTGAGGTAGGGCAAAAGGATGCGCGACAGGTCGGGATAGACCATGGCCCAGGCGATGTCGTCGAGGCTGGGTTTCTCAGCCGCTTCCACGATACCGGGAAGTTCGCTATCCGTCGCGGTAAACCCGTAGGGCTGGGCATCGGCGTGGTAGCGGTTGACGAAATACATGGTGCCCACGGCCCCGCCGGAAACAGAACTGATCAAAGCGATGGAATCGGCGAAGTTGACCGGTTTGTCCGGCGAGCCGCGGCGGAGTTCGGTTTGAAGACCGGTGAGCACCTGTGCGGTCCAGGCCGCAGCCTGGATGCCTCCGCCTGCCGTCGCGATAACGGTTACACGTCCGCGCGGATGATCGGCGTCCGGCGCCAGCCGGTTTGGGGCAGTAAGGGCCTGCGCCGGACTTACCGCAGCGATCGTCGAAGCGGGCCGCAACTCATAAAAGTGGTCCGATTTGGAGTACAGGTTACTGAGGGCAACAAACACGATCAGCAAGAAAAACAGCGGCACTCGATAGCGGTCCAGGAAGAAGGCCGCGATAGCCAAGCTCCAGTTCAAAAGAATCAGCAGCAGGATTACGTAGGCGATGGCCGGGACGCCGAATTGTTGGCCGAGGCGCGCATGCTTGAACCATCCGAGTATCATATACAGCGCGATCGTACAAAGCAACATGATGAAGCTGAGCCACTGTCCGGGATACAGCAACCCAGTGCGGGGATCGAAATAGCCAGCCCGCAATCCGCCCGGCAAATCTTTGGCCCAATCGCCGAGCTGCCGGCGGGTCTCCGGGGAAACCACGTCGCGACGATAAGCCCAGGCGAGCCATCTGCGCAGGAAGGCAAAGTGCACGGGATAGCGGTCCTCCGCAGGTATGTGGTAGCGAGGCGATAACAGCACGGTGAGCCACAAGGCGCCGTACCCTACAACATGCACGGCGACGATGCCGGCGAGGGCGGCGCCCAGCCGCAGGCCGAGTGCGTTCTGGGCCTGCCCGTTGCTGAACACGGTGGCCATCAGCATCGGCACGGTAAGGGACTCGGTGAAGAGCAGGGCGCGCTGGGAGACGATGTCCTTGGTCAGAGCTTGCTGAATCCCGAATCGCTCCTGGCCATTCAGCAACACGACCCGGAATACCACCAGGATGCTGAAGGCCAGGGTCGTAGTTGCAACCAAGGTCCAGAGAATGTTCCAGGGACCGAGAAGAAACAGATTTCCCAGCAACTGGCGAAAGGCGAACAACGACACAATCGGCAGTCCAAACAACGCGATGCCCGCCAGGATGGGCACGCGCACCAGATAAGCGTACTGTAGCTTCGCTGCCAGTGGCAGCCGTCTTGGCGGCACGTTGTTTGGGTCCGCAACAGATGCGGTGGTTGCTCCCACAGCACAGCCTCCAAGCTAGCAGGCGAGAACGGGCGAATGTTTGTGTGCAGGCCCTGTCAAATCTGCATACTATATCGAAATTCGTCTACTGGATAGACAACGATTCCTATTCCGTGAGGGCATTTCGGCAAGCGATGCAGCTTGATGTCGGTATCACAGAGCTCTGGCGATGCGCCATGGTTACTGAGGCGCGGCTTGGGCATCAGCGCTGACGCGCGCCAGGCCGGCACGAACTTGGCTGGCCTCCGGACCGTTAGGACTCTCCCGGAGATACATTTGGTATTCCGCGGTGGCATTCTGCAACTCATGCTTGCTTTCGAAGGCCCGCCCGGCAACATAGTGGGCCACGGCATAGCCCTCATGCGAAACGTGGTGGACCTTGAGCGCGCTGTGCAGCGCCCCGTCGTAATCGCCGGTCTTTAACTGTGCGATCGCGAGCAGGATCAGCGACGAGGGGGCTTGAGGCTCCACCGTGAGTGCCTTCTGCAATAACTGCTTCGCGACAACATACTGCTCATCGCTGATCAAGAGCCGCGAATAATTGCGGTCGGCATCGGGGTTCTTATCGTTCAGTTGCACGGCGTGCTGAAAGGCAGCGCGCGCTTCGCCGACCCGTCCAAGGTCCATAAGGGCGACGCCCAAATTGTCATAGGCGGCGTCGTATTCCGGATAGGTGGCAGTGGCCTTCTGGAACAAATCGGCCGCCTTCTTGTAGTTCTTTTGTTGAAAGGCCTCCAATCCTTTCTCAAACCACTTTCGGGCGGCGGACGGGACCTTCAATTCCGACGCCGAGGTCATGGCCCGATTCCCCGGTTTGGATTTCGAGTCCGTGTCGCGATCGGAGGTGGGATGCACTTCTACATACACGGGCTTGACACGGTCATCCCGGGTGATCAGCACGTCGTCGGAAACGGCGTCCTCGATGCCCATTCCTGAGACCTGCACTCGAAAATGGCCACACCCCGAGCTGCGGAAATGCGCCTGTCCTGAATCGTTGGTAAAAGCCTCCATCGCCGGTATACCGGAGGAGTCCTGCAGGGCGACTTGCAACTGTTGGGGTGCGGCTTTTCCATTGGAATAAGTGACGTGGACTTGGATATCAACCTGCTGGTTGCATTGCGACTGTGAGGTGGTTTGCGCGGACGTCCTCAACGCGCCCAACAGCAAAAACAATACAACGAGAAGCCCTAACTTCGACCGGAACATACTGCCTCCGGAATCCCAGGTAAGTGGGATGGATTGTAGCGCAATTCGCACAAGAACAATGTCAAAGTTTTGTAGAGAATAGGCTGCCGTCAGCGCCGGTAGAAAAGCGGGATTCAGCGTGAAAGCAAAAGGGCGGAGGCCCGTTCCGACCTCCGCCGAGTGCGGAGTACTACGGGTGCATCGGCATGTAGAGGGGTTCACCCGGTCTGCCGGAAACCAACTTGTAATCGGATGGCACCTGGAAGAGGGAAGCATCCGGTTCTTCGCGGTTGATGTTGACCAGCTTGATGGTCATGGTTCCCATCATGGGATCGTTGTGAGTCTCGAGCAGGGGCAGTTGCAACTCCGAAGAATACCAACGCTCGGTGACTACCTCGATGGGGTCCCGGTTGCCAATCTGACCGGCGGGAATGGTGCGCGTCATGCGCGTACCTACCGCTTGCAGCCCGTTGATGGCCTTGGTCCCCAACTGCTCCGTCTTCAGGTTGGCGGCGTTAGATCCTATCCACACTTTTCCGGGCATGTCGTGCATGGTTTCCGCGGCGCCGGGTCCTACGTCCACCCTTTCGTGCACGGCGTCCGCAGAAGCGGGCCCAGACCTGCCAGGATGAAGCGGCATCAGGTGCGCCGTCTTAATTTGTGGATTGAGCATGTAGCGATTTCCCGAGACCGGGTCCATGATGACGATCATGGTTCGCTTGGTGGCGCCGGTGGACGGAGTGGCGAGTTCAAATTGGATCTCACGGCGCACCCGGCCCTCGGAGTCGCGGTAGATCGTGGTCCGGTTCTCGGTGTGAATGCTATTTCCATCAGCCAGCGTCTGGTCGCGGGTAACCACCATTTCCCCGCTCATGGGCACGCCTTTGACCACCTTGCCTTCTTCAATTCCCTCATGACCCATTGCCACCGCGAAGCCCATACCCGGGCCCCCGCCGAACGTCACATTCATGTCATGAGGCGGAGGAGGTGGCGGCGCTGGCGGGGCCTCGCTTTGTGCAGCGGCGAATGCAGTCAACCCAACTAACGCCAGCCCCAGCAGCAACCAGTTACCGGCCCTGGCGAAAATCATAGATTTCGTAATACGCATGGTTTTAACCTCGATTTCGATTTAACTTGCTTCAGTTCACCATCCGGACCGCCCGTACCACTCCGTCGTAGCCCACGATGACGTCGGCAATCCGCATCTGGGCATCCTGGGCACCGCCAGAACCTGTCATTTCCGGACTGGGAAGTTCCATCCGCACCACCTGGGTATCGCTGGAGCAACTCAGTGGGTCGCAGAGCATCAGGGCAATGTAGCCAGCGTCCGCGCTGGTCTGCGATGGCTCAATCGCATCCGGACTCGGCCTGCTCGCGGATTGAGCGTGCCGTGTTGGAGGCCGATTAACGTTGCTTCGCGACACCGCGCGTACCTGCGAGTGCGGCTGGAACTCAGAGTCGCCGGCAACGACGCTTGGTGCAGTGATGCTCGGCTGTGCCACTTCGCTTTTCACCGGCACGTTCATGGAACGCTGCTCCAAAAGCCGCACCCCCAGGAAAAGTGCCACCACGATGGCTGCCCCGACGGCCACATACGCCCCGACTTCGAAGAAGCGGCTGAGCCGCATGGCGATGGGAGTGAAACGGTGCGCCGTCTCCGGCTGCACAGGCTGGGAGTCGCCTTGCCGGAATACCCGGAGCAGCGCCCGTTCCACGTCCGGGCCCGCGGCGCAGGCGGCGCTTCGCGCCTGCAAGGTTTGCATCGTAGCCGCGAGCATTCGCTGCTGTTGCAACCACGCTGCGCACTTCTGGCACCCACCCGCATGGTCCAGGATCTGCTGGTCCTGTGCCTGCGATAGCTCCCACAGCGTCAGAGCGGTGGCACGATGTTCGAATTCACGGCATGTCATGACAAGCACCTCGCCGTAACGCTCGATATCCCGGGCGCAGCGGCTGCCGAATGTTGCAGCTTCCGGCTGAGCATGTCGTGCGCCCGGTGCAGCCGCGAACGGATGGTGCCCAGCGCACAGCCCAGCGCCTCCGCCGCATCTGCATAACTCAACTCCTGGAGATCGCAGAGCACCACCGCTTCGCGATAATGTTCCGGCAGAGAAAGCACAGCCTTCCACACCGCCGTCGAAGTCTGTTGCCGGGCGATTCCGTCACCGGGATCGCTGTTGACGGTCAAAGACTGCGCTTCGTCATCCAGCGGACTGCTCAACCCCGTCTGCGAATAATTACGCTCCAGCGCCCGCCGCACGTAGTTGCGGGCCACCCCGAACAGGTACGCTCCCAGCGCGGCGCGGGACGGATCGAAATCGCGGCCCCGCTGGATCAGGAACATGAAAACGTCCTGCGTTACCTCTTCGGCGATCAGCCACGAGCCGCTCATGTGCAAGGCGAAGCGAAAGATGGGGCCCTGCCGCCGGCGGTAGAGGGCAGTGAAGGCATCTTCGTTTCCGGCCAGCGCTTGCGCAAGCAGCTGTTCGTCGGTTCGCTCGGTCAGCAACTCCACCTCGAGTGGTGAACCCGATCTCGTTTCCGTCAGTATTTCCCCTGGCCGAAACGGAAAGTTCCGAAAAGTTGAGATTCTTTATCGTATGCCCTGGCGGGCTTACCAATACAGAAACACCGGGAAAGGGGAAAAGGCGCTGTTAATCTGCGGGTTGCCTCTATGCGATGACTCTTCCGCAGCTCGGAAGTGAAGCGAGATCCTCAGCCAATCAGCTCCGCTCGCGTCACATCGAGAGGATGATCGATCAGTGGCGCCACGCGTTCGATGAATCGCACCGTATGCGGCAGCGTGGCGTGAAGGTCGAACGCCTCCTCGTTTGTCCAGCGCGAGTGAATGTAGAACAGCCGCGGGTCCCGGATCGAGCGAAAAGCGTGAATGCTCAGGCAGCCGGGTTCCTCGTGGGAAGGGCGCACAACAGCATCCAACGCCTCCGCGACAGCACTCTCATTGCCCGCGCTGGCGTGAAAACGGGCGAATATGAACAACTCCAAGGACCACCTCCAGACAACCATCCGACTCCGACGTTGCTGCCTGATTACTTCCCCGATGAAGCCGCCGCAGTTTGCGACCCGGAACCCTTTCGCTCGCCGGCCTTCAGTTCTTCAAAGCTGAATTGCTTGCCCACAGCCTCGTAGGGTTTGCCGTCAACCTCGACGTAAGGATAGACGAAATAATTCAACGGCGGGCCATCCTGCTTGGGTGAAAGGGTTATGTCGCGGCCGCTGGAGAACTGGACCCGGTTAGTGTCCAGGCTGCCGAAGAAATAGTCCTCTTTCTCTTTGGCTTTCCATGCCTCGGAGATATCGACGGGAATCCAGCCGATCTTGGAGGCGTAGAACTCCGCCCAGCAGTGATAGCCGGCAATGTCGCCTTTGTCCTTGTTCTCCGGCAGAGGAAACCCGATGTCGAACTTCGCAGGGATGTCCTCGGCGCGCAGCATCCCGATGAACGGCGAATGGAAATCGGTGCAATTGCCGTGCTTGGCATCGCAGGCCCATAGGGCATCTCCGCGGCCCCAGCCGGTTCCGGTTTTGTCGTAGCGCATGGTCGTGAACAGGTAGTCGTAAGCGGCCTTGGCTGTGGCGATGGTCCCAACCTGCTTGCCGGTCACATCTTGGGCCAAAGTCTTGATCTTGCCATCGATAGGGATCAGTGTGTCGGGCTCGACAAATCGGGTCATCGACGCAGGCACGATACCGGGCTTGCCATCCTTGCGCTCGAGCTGCGCAAAATCGCCGAGCGAGTACTCGCGGCGCGTCACTTCGTACTCCAGTGCGAACTCGGCCGCACTCTGCACAGGATTGCGGACTTCGGCGTACATCATGCGGTCGCCGTACTCCGCTTCCTGCGTCATCTCTGTCTTCACCGGAGCCTTGACACTCACCAGACGCACGGTTTGGTGCTCATCGGTGTGCGCCACCGGAGCCCATACGCGCACTACCTTTGTTCCCGGCGGAATGTCTTTGACGGTGAAGGAATACGTAAAGCGAGACTTGCGTATGGGTTGACTGAATTTCGGCTTCTCTGGCGCGGACTGTGCACTTGCAAGCGACACTGCAATACAGGCCAGCAGCAGCGACGACAAAACGCGTGGCTTCATAACGAATCTCCTGCTCTCGATGGTTAATTTCGAATGGGAAATCGGCCCGCGATTAGAGGAGGGGGTTCAAGTGAAGCCGATGAGGCGCACGTTCGAAGGATGGCTGGCTACGTATACGGGACGACAGTGTAGCAGGGAAGAGGGCGTATGCGAAGTAACTCATCTTAATTTGACACATGATACATGCGCACATATACTGTGTCCATGAACGTGACTTTGTCTATTGATGAGCAGCTTGTCGCACGCGCTCGGAAGAAGGCTGACGCCCTCGGCAAGAGCCTCAATCAGCTTATCCGTGATTATCTTCAAAAACTGGCCGGTGGCGACGATCCCGAGCAGAGCATCCAGGAGTTCCAACATCTCTCAGGTAAGGGTCATTCTCGAGGCTGGCGCTTCGATCGAAACGAGATTCATGAGCGTCCGTAGCTTCTTCGACACTAATGTACTCGTTTACTCGGACGACAAGGCGTCACCGGCGAAGCAGCGACGCGCCCTCGATCTCTTGGCGCAACACCGACGTAGCGGAACCGGCGTGGTTTCGCTCCAAGTACTGCAAGAGTATTTCGTCACTATCACGCGAAAGCTGCGCGTTGATGCGCACATTGCTCGCAGGAAAGTCGAATTGCTCGCCGAGTTCGATGTTGCCACTCCCGAAGTTGCCGACATCCTTGCCGCCATCGACCTCCATCGGCTTCACGGGTTTTCTTTCTGGGATGCTTTGGTCGTTCGCGCTGCCAAACAGGCTGGATGTACCGTACTCTTGTCGGAAGACTTGCAAGAAGCGCGAGAGATCGACGGGATACGCATCGTAAACCCGTTCAAATAGGATCTGCTTCAGGCGCCGATCACTAGGCGGAGAGCCCGTCCTTCACCAGCGCAAGGGCGCGACTCGCGGCTGCGGCAAAGGCGCCGACCGTGTTCGGATCGGTCTCCGCCGCCGCATTCCAATTGATGGTCAGGCAAAAATACACCCAGCGGTCGTCGAAGAGCATCCCTCCAGGCACGCACAAAGCATGATAGCCGGGCACATCGATGCTGCCGCCTTTCACGAATGCACTTACACCCAGCGGTAGAGGCACCAGCCAGATAGCGTCGCCTATCGACAGGATCCGTCTGAACTCATTCAGCGTCTCTTTGTTGTGGAAGAATTCGCCCTGCAAGGCTCGTGCGTAGTAGGACACGAAATCGTCTGCCGAAGCCGCCAGTGATTCGACTTTATTCATCGGCGAATTGACAATCGACTGGTTGGCCGCCGCTCCTATTTCTTCCCATGTGAATGCTTTGTGGTCCTTTGCCCCCAGCAGATAACCGAAGAAGGTGCGGGTGCTTTCCGGGATCATGACGCTCTTCAGTCCCGCTGAAGTAATGAATTCACGCACCTTGTCCGGACCAACGTACTTCAAGCACATATCCGTCCCAGTGTTGTCGCTATGCATGATCATGGCTTCCAGCGCGGTACGCTCGGAGACCTTGCCGATCAGATTAGGAGGATTGAACGTCGCGCTATCCAGTGACCAGACGCTGGCATCGAGCGACAGCTGTTGTGCCCTAATGGTTTTAACCACCTGAGGTGAGTCGGCTTGGCGCAACGCTT
Organism: uncultured Acidobacteriaceae bacterium; assembly: GCA_963710585.1. Lineage (GTDB taxonomy): Bacteria > Acidobacteriota > Terriglobia > Terriglobales > Acidobacteriaceae > Bog-257. The sequence goes on from CAVQAM010000006.1 coordinate 279,312, forward strand.
CGCAAAGGATAAAAGTCTTGATGGCGCTCCCCACAAACATCTGTTTCGAGGAGTTGGATTCCACCAGAAACTCTGGCTTGCCGTTGGTCGCGGGCGCGTGAATCTTGATGGCCACCTCTCCCGGCAGCGATTTGAAGAGTGACAAAATCGCTTGCGGAGACGTCTGCTCTTTTCCTTCGGCCATCGTGGGGAGCCCCATTGGCGTTATCCCAATTGCGGCTGCCGTTCCCGCCGCTCCTGCCAGAAATTCGCGCCTTGAACGAAACATATCTCTACTCCTCTCCCCTGATGCCGGCTTGGCTCGCGTCACGCAGTTCCAGAGTCTAACACTGGTTCGTCACGGTGACCGCCTACGCGGAAGCAGAGCCGTCACTGCGCATTTTTTGCGCGAAGGAACTTTGCCGATACCAGCAAGACGGCTGCAATTGCGCCGAAGATCGCGCCCATTCCAAACATCACCAAAGGCACCAGGAAAAAGCGCAGGTTCCATCCGGCGCCGATTCGCGCTTGTGTGAGCGCGTGCGGATCGTAACGGATAAGATGGCGGCTGCCAACAGGGAACTGTGCCGCCCGGTCGGCGGTTTGCTGATAGTTCTGGCTCTGAAAGCTGATCAACTCTGCTGTGATCGGTTTGCCGTCAACGGTGTAGAGCACCTGCAACTTGGCGGCGTAAAGCTGCTCGTGCGGGGGCGCCGGCTGCGTCACCACCTCGCTGCGAAGGACTTGTGCTTGGGTCTCCGGCCAGGTCTGCAACACCTGATACTGCCGCCAGAAAAAGGGCAGGCTCAAAATCACAGACAGGGTGCACAGGATGAGATTGGCAACTCCGAAGACCACCAGCAGGCCGTGTTTTTCGCTACTCAAGCGCACACCATAAAAATCGGGGCCACCACAGAGACACAGAGGACACAGAGGGAATCATTTCAGGGGACTCTATTGAAATCTTTCTTAAAGAGGTCCGGGTTGCGTGCCGATTACGTGTCCGGGTCCCCGCGTGACCATAAGAACTAAAGAGAGTTTTCTCTGTGCCTCTGTGTCTCTGTGGTGAACCGAATCATCCCCCGCGCTTCAGGTCCTTCATTTCTTCGCGGACCCGGCGGAAGCGGCCAAGCAGCGATCCGAGATAGCCCAGGAGTATCACCCAGGTGACGATGTAGGCGGCCTTCAATGCGACCGGGCCGGTCATTGTGCGCCTCCTTGCAGGGCTGCCGCGGCGTGCGTGGCTTCCACTTTTTCTTCCAGCATCTGCAAGCGGTATCGAATCACCATGAGCACAATTCCCACACAGGTGAACGCCGTCAGGTTCCAAAGGAAGGCGTGCAGCATGGCCGGATCGAGACCCGAATTTGCGCCCCCCCCCATGACCGGGGAAGGATGCTGGGTGCGGAACCAGCGTATCGACATATAGACGATCGGCACGTCCACAAATCCGAAGATGGCCAGCGCCGCCGCCAGGACTTGTGTCTGTCCTCCCGCCGAAAAACGTCGCAGCACCAGATAGCTTACATAGATCAGCCACAGCACCAGCGTGGTCGTCAGACGCGCGTCCCACGTCCACCAGATGCCCCACACCGGGCGCGCCCAGATCGGACCCGTGATCAGGACAATGGTGCAGAACGTCACCCCAACCTCGGCGGAAGCCGCGGCCACAGCGTCGCTGGCGAGATTGCGCTTCCACAGGTACACCACCGACGCCAGAAAGTTGACGAAGAAACACACGCCCGCCGTCCATGCCGAGGGCACGTGATAGTAGAAGATGCGCTGAACCTCGCCCATGGTCTGCTCGGTAGGAGCAACGAATAATGCCTGGTAGGTGCTGAAGGCCAGCAGCCCGAGAGTAAACACAACGAAGGCGATGAATATACGTTTCATTCCGCGTTTAACACACTTTCAAACAGAAGAAGGCAGATGGCCGTGAATACCACATCGTAAACCGCCAGCATCTTGATCCAGAAATCCGGGGACGCTTCGCCGGTGAGGATGGAGGTGGTGGCATCCACCATGGCCAGCAATGCCGGTATCGAGATTGGGAACAGGATGAGCGGGAGCATGATCTCGCGACTGCGTGTGCGAATAGAAAGCGCCGCGAAGAAGGTGCCGTTGACCACGAGGGCCCAAGTTCCGAGCAGCGCCACCACGATCAACTGCCAGACGGGCCCGACCGAGCGCAAGTCGTAGAAAACCACAAACAGCGGAGCCATCAGCGCTTCCAGCACCACCACGAAGAAAAAATTGCCGATCGCTTTGGCCAGGAACAATGCGTTCGGCGGGGCTGGTGACACGCGGTAGGCATCGAGTACTTGATTGCGCAGCTCGCGCGCCCAGGTCTGGTTCAGTGCGACCACTGCCGCGAACAGGAAAGCCACCCAGATCAATCCGCCCGCGATGCGGCGCGACTCCTCCGCCGTGGGATCGAAGGCGAAGCTGAAGATCACCACCACCAGCAGCGCAAAGAACAGCATGGAGTTGATTGCGTCCTTGGAGCGCCACTCCATGCGCAGATCTTTTAGCAGGGTGGTGCGCGTCAAGCCCATGGTGGTCATCGCGGCGTCCACTCCGCATTCGAGGCCGCGGCTGTGCGGACTGCTTCTTTGCGAGCCACGATTTGTCCGGCAGCCATGTGCACAAATTCGTCGGCCACGTCCTCCATCAATGCGGCCTGATGCGTGACCACGAAGAGGGTCTTGCCCTCATCGCGGACCCTTCCCAGCACGGCCGCCATCTCGTGCGCCGAATGCACATCCACGTTGGAGAACGGCTCGTCGAGCAGAATCAACTCCGGATCGTGCAGCACCGCACGGGCCAGCGACAGGCGCTGCCGCATACCTTGCGAATACTGGCCGATGCGGCGCGACAGTTCCGGGTCGAGCCCGACCATCTGCATCGCCTTGCGACAAACCGTGTCGTCGTCGAGACCGTACAAGCCGGCGAAGTAGCGCAGGTTTTCCATTCCGCTTAACTCGTCATAGAGCAGCGGAGCGTGTCCCATGTATCCCACGCGATGAGCGACCTTGCGATGATCTGTTGTTCCCAGCAGCGTGAAGCTGCCCTGGCTGGGCTCCATCAGCCCGGCGACGATGCGCAGCAGCGTGCTCTTACCGGCGCCGTTATCGCCCAGCACTACATACAGGCGCCCAGGCGCGAAGCTAGCCGAGATGCCGCGGATAGCGGCAAACCGGCCAAAAAATTTCACCAGGTTGTCGAGGACTATGACAGGCGGAGTGGAGAGATCGCTGCTGCCTGTCATGTTGTGCGCTTCCGTAACACTCGCTTCCAGCCGGGAATTACTGGCCCGGCGCGCCCGGTTGTCCCGCTAGCGCTGCCTTCTGGGGATTGACCTGTGAGGCAGGCGCCGCGCCCGGTTGCCCTGGCTGTTTGGGAGCGTACTTCGAGGCGCACTTGGCTTGAATGTTGGTGGCGTGGAAGACGCCATCGCGCCCAAACTTTCCTTCCGCCAGGGCCTGCGCGTTATCTTTGAACGTGTCAGGCGGCGCTTCGCTCCCGGCGTAAACCACCGGCAGGGTACGATCTTGCTCGACCAGCAGGAATTCCAGATGGGTCCCCTGGCGCTTAATCGAGCCGGGTTGTACGTTACCGGCCACGCGGAGCCGTTTGCTGTAGGCGCCGTTGCCCATGCCGTTCAGTTCCTTGATGGTGACGTAGTAGCTCTTGCTGTCCTGCACGCCAGTGTAGGCGAGATAGCCGAGAGCCACGATGATTATGACGATCACTGCGCCGAAGCGCATGTACCTGCGTCCCTGATCTGACATTAAACTAAATCCTCTGAGTTGTTGAACGCCTGACGGCGGAAGCGTCCTGGCATCCGTGGTGTTTCTTTCTCAATGGCTTAAGGATAACGCTTTTGAGCGCACAGCGCCATGTGATTCACATCACATCGGGCATAAGGCGGCAAGGACGAGCCGTCCACTGGCTTGGGGGAACGCTTAAGCCGCGCCGCGATGGCGATTCGCCTGGGCCAGGCTTGACCGCACCAGTTCGATCAGTTCCGGCGGCGGCAAGGGTTTGACCCGGAAGACGATCCCCAGCCCTTCGTACTCGGAGTTGGCGTCGGGCAGGCCACTGAGCACGACGACCGCGATCCAATCGTTTTCCGCGCGCATTCTGCCGACCAATTCCGGCCCACTACAGCCCGGCATCAGGTGATCGGTGACGATCACTCCGATGCGATCGCCATTGGCGCGGAGCGTGGCCAACGCACTTTCGGCGGTCGTAGCGATGGACACCCGGAAGCCGGCCCTCCGCAGGACTGCTTCGCGGACACTCAGTTGCACTGGATTGTCGTCCACCAGGAGGACTTGTTTCAAGAATCCATCTCCCGCGCCCTTCCCGGAGTGAGCGCTGATGCTGAGAACACAAGCTATGGTAATTCAAACCGCCAAGGATGAGAGTACTCAAACCGATACTCGGGCAGATGTCAGCCTGGATGCGCCAACCCAATCCCTGCGAGCGGAAGGCTTGGCAACCGCGGCCAGCCGCGGAGCGAGAGACTTCCCGCGCGGCCTGACGCTGACTTGATCGCAAGTGGTTCCCGGCTGACGCAAACCAAGATCTGACTCAGCAAGAACACAAGAATGACTGCCCACCATCCAAAGCGCTAAGCGGTACGCTGCTGACCGCAAACCTCTTCCTTGGCTCGCAACCAGTCCTGCTCGGGAGAGCCGCCCACACCTCCGCGCTGCAGGTACAGCTCATAGGCGCGGGTGCGGATCTTCTCCTCGACAACCGGCGAGGTTGGAGACGCGTGAGCGAATTCGGGCGTCGTCGTCACCGGTTGCGCTGCCTGAGCACTATTTCTGTTCTCAGGCTGAGTACCATTCCCGACCTCGGGAGTAGGTTTGCGGCTCCGTTTTCTCGGCGTGGCGCCATCATTGGCTCGTGTTGCTTTCGGCATCGTACTTGACTCCTGGACCATGAAATTTGCAGCCGGTCCGCGCTCCACCAACAGTCGCGGCCGATGACTACACTTTCAACTATAAACGAATCCGCGGCCCTGAGGAGGCCCAGGTACCTTTTTTGCACAACTTTGTGCAACTCAAATGAACATTCTGTTACGGATCACAGGTTGCTATCGTTGCACGGTCCTTTGTTGTCCAATAGGGGTTAGGAGTTCGACGATTCAGGAACCAAGCTTCCTGGGCTTGCGTATAACTAAGAGTAGGGCGGAGTCCCGTTCACCGCGATGCTATTTTTCGAGATCCTGCGACAGATGTTGCGAACCTTGTGGGCGCACAAGCTGCGCTCGTTTCTGACCATGTTTGGCATCGCCTGGGGAGTGGGGTCTCTTTTGCTGTTGGTGGGACTGGGAGAGGGATTCCGCTCGGGCAACCGGCGCGAGCTGAACTCGCTCGGGGAAGACATCATGTTCATGTTCCCCGGACGGGCCCCCGCGGTCGCGGGCAACATGAGCTCCGGTCGCGAATACCACCTCACCTATAAGGACTATCTTGACATTCAGAGCGAAGCCCCACACGTGCGCGCGGTGGCGCCTGTGCTAAGGAGGCTGGACATTCGGGAAGTTAGCGACTACGGCAACACCAATGGCGAGGTGGTCGGAGTTCCGCCGAAGTTCAACACCATTCGCTACCTGCCGCTCGATAGCGGCCGCTGGCTCAATGACGCCGACGATACCCAGAAACGGTTCGTGTGCGTGGTTGGGGACGAGATGGTGAAGAACCTGTTTCCCGGCGGCAGAACTGCCGTCGGTAGCGCGATCCTGCTGAATGGCATTCGCTTCGAGGTGGTGGGAGTGGTGCAGCGGGTTGGCCATGGCGATGACAACGCGACCAACAATCGCGTCTTCCTTACCTACACCATGATGCACCAGTTCTTTCCGCTGGCCGGGGCAGAGCAGCAGGACGCCGTCTCGTTCTTGAACTATCGTCCGCGGGTGCGCGCAGAGCACGATCTCGCCCGCCAGGAGGTTCGCAAGATCGTCGCCCGCAATCACGGCTTCAATTGGCACAATGAAGATGCCTTCGACGATTGGGACACCGTCAAGAACGCGGAGACCGTAGGCAAGATCTTCGACGTGATGGACATTTTCCTCGGCGGCGTTGGGCTGGTCACCTTGACCCTGGGCGCGATTGGCATCGTCAACATCATGCTGGTGGCGGTGAGCGAGCGTACCCGCGAGATCGGCTTGCGCAAAGCGCTGGGCGCCACCAACCACAGCATCCTGTTGCAATTCTTTCTGGAAGGCGCCTTCCTCACCCTGATGAGCGGGGCCATCGGCATGGGTGGGGCTGCGCTGCTCATGCACCTGATGAGCGGTATGGGAAAGGTACCGGGCTTCGATCCCCCGACTATGTCGTACATGTCGGCTACGCTCGCCATTGGAACGCTGGCGCTGGCCGGCATTTTTGCCGGACTCTATCCCGCGCGCAAAGCCGCCTTGTTGCAGCCGGTAGAAGCGCTGAGGCAGGAGTAGCCATGGTCAAAGATCTGATGACGCAGGCTTACGGCGCCATGCGCCACAATCGGCGACGCACTGCGTTGACCATGCTGGGAATGGCTTGGGGCATCGCGACCGTGGTCCTGCTGCTGGCCTATGGCGCAGGCTTCGGCCGCGCCATCGAGATCATTTTTGCCAATTGGGGTACGCGCATCATCGGCGTCTTTCCCGGGCGCACTTCCCAGCAAGCCGGCGGGCAAAAGGCCGGCACCAAGATCCGCTTCACCTTCGATGACATCGATCGCATTGTGAATGCCGCCCCGCTGGTGCATCGTATTACCCCCATGGTGTCGAAGGACTGCGTGGTGCAGCAGGATGTTCGCACCTACACCTTGCCCATCAACGGTGTTTATCCCAGCATGTTCAAGATTCAGGCCTTGAACCTGGGCGAGGGCCGCTTGATGAACCAGGACGACGAATTGTCGCGCGCGCGGGTAGCCGTCATCGGCTCCGACGCCAAGACCAAGCTGTTCTCTGGCGAATACGCTTTGGGCCGGTATGTCCGCATTGACGGCATCAGCTACTTGGTCATCGGCGTTCTGTCGCCGCATATGCAAGAAGGCGACGACAGCATCAACAAGCTGATCTACATCCCGTTTAGCACCATGAGCGATTTTAAGGACACCCACTACCTGGATGGCATCTGGCTCGACTATGAGGGCAATGAATATGAACTGGTGGAGCACCAGGTGCGCGCAGTTCTTGCCCAGCAGTACAACTTCAAGACCGATGACAAGCGCGCCATATTCGTCTTCAACATGATGAAGCAATTGAAGCAGTTCCAAATTATCACTGCGGGCTTGCAGGTCCTGCTGGCCTTCATAGGGACGCTGACCTTGGGCATCGGCGGGGTCGGCCTGATGAACATCATGCTGGTCTCGGTCACCCAGCGCACGCGCGAGATTGGGGTGGAAAAGGCCCTGGGCGGCCGGCGGCGCGACATCCTCTTTCAGTTCCTGGCCGAAGCCCTGGCGATCACCTTTGCCGGCGGCATTGCGGGCATCGCCATGGCCTATGCGATTTCGATTAGCGTGGGCCGCCTCACCTTCTACAGCGCCGTTGCCAAGAATGCCGAAGCCGCCGATATCCGGCTGATTATCGATCCCAAGATCGTCCTCATCGCCACTATTATTCTGACCCTGGTGGGCCTGGTAAGCGGAATGCTGCCCGCCATCAAAGCCTCGCGGCTCGATCCTATCGAAGCGCTGCGCTACGAGTAGGGCAGCTCTCCAACTCTCCTCCCGGTTAGAATAGAAGCTTAACCATGATCCGATCGATTGTTTTCCCTCGCGTTGCCGGCAAGTCGCTGGAGGAGTTACAGCCCGCGCTGGAGTTGTTCCGCGCGCTCGGCTTCGCGCCGGGCAATGAGTGGCATGAAGGCGGAAATCACGGACTTGAGATGCTGGCCCCAAGCGGCGGCATCGAGTTTCTTGCCGCCGCGGATGCGCCCAGCGTCGATGCCATGGTGGAAGTCTCCGATGCCGACGGCGCGTGGGAGATCGCTAAGAAACTTGGTGTGACCATCCGCCGCGAGATTGCCGACACGCCTTACGGCGCGCGCCTTTTCGAAGTGGAAGTGGGTGGGCTTCGCGTCGGATTCCTAACCTACGCGAGGAAAGCGGGAGAGCATCGCGGGCTGGAGGCTTCGCTGGACGCGGCGGGCAAGCAATTCGCCATTGTGGTGAGCCGCTTTAATTCGTTCATCACCGAGCGTCTGCTGGATGGCGCGCTGCTGGCCTTGCGGCAGTGCGGAGCGAATCCGAACGACATCTCTGTCGTTCACGTGCCGGGAGCTTTCGAGATTCCCGCCGCGGCACGGCAGCTTGCACAGAGCGGGCGTTACCACGCAGTCATCTGCATCGGCTGTCTCTTGCGCGGCGGCACCTTGCACTATGAGGTGATTGCCAACGAAGTGACGCGCGGAGTGGGCCAGTCGGCGCAGGATACGGGCGTCCCGCACGCCTTCGGGGTGTTAACGTGCGACACGCTGGAGCAGGCCATCGACCGGGCGGGATTGAAGGCCGGCAACAAGGGATTTGAAGCCGGGCTGGCAGCGGTCGAAATGGCGTCATTGCGACAGCAAGTTGGCGAGCACGTGGCCGGCGCAGCGGATGGAAAGCGATGAGCAAGGCCGGCACTCGCAGGAAGTCGCGCGAACTGGCCCTGCAGATGTTATTTCAAATGGAAATGGGAAAGCAAAACCCCGACCAGGTGCGGCGATCGTTCTGGAGTGAACGCAAGGACCTCGACGACAAGGTGCGTGGCTTTGCCGACGACCTGTTCGGTATCGCCGCCGAACGCGGACAGGAGATTGACCAGTTGATTGAGCGCAATGCGGAGCATTGGCGCATGGACCGCATGGCAGCCGTGGACCGCAATCTTCTGCGCGCCGGGGTGGCTGAGTTCTTAGGCTTTCCGGAGACGCCGCCTGCGGTCGTCATCAATGAGGCCCTGGAGATTGCCCGGCGTTTTTCCACGCCCGAGTCCGTGCACTTCATCAACGGCGTACTCGATAGCGTGGCCCGCGAACTGGGAGAAGACAAAAAGCGGGCAGAGTGATTCCACGCCCGAGGGAGGCGTGGTCCAACCGGGCTCTATGGCGGTTCCGGGATTCGTGTATCCGACGACGCACGGTAGTGCGGCGCAAGCGATTTTTCTTCTTGCCCTATACGCGGGCCTGAAGGCCCGCACTACCCGGGCAAACCGGACACATCTATCGGGGACCAGCTCTAACGGCGATTTGCAGCCGCTTGCTAGGGCACCACATACACCAGGTTTGGCGCGACCAGATTGCCGTTGGCGTCCTTAAGTCCGACGGCGATCTGCTGTGCGTCCGTGTGGCTGGCGACATCGATGCGGTGCACGGTGCCGTCGCTGGCGCCAACGTAAACCTGGGTGCCATCCAGCATGGTACCGCCGTTGAAAGCAGTGGCGCCGCCGGCATACGGAATGGTGTATGGAATTGAGTTCTTAAGGTCGAAGAGCAGCAACTCCGGCAGGTCGCTGACGATCCAGGTAGCCGTGCTGCTGGAGCTAAGGAAAATCTGCCGGGCGTTGAATGGTCCCGCGCCCAAGTCAAAGCTGGTGACTGAATTCGGTGCGGCTGCCGGACAGCCTGCCTGAACTGTCCCGGTCGTAACCACATCGATCGCGGGCGAATCGGCCGCTACCGCACCGGTTCCGTTGGGAATCGCTTTAATCAGGGTCGGACTGTTGGCGGAGAGGGTCAGCACTTCGCTCTGGTCGCAGGTGGAGCGCACGTCAATCCCGTTGGGAGTAGCTGCGGTGATATAGGTCAGTCCGCCCTGGCCGCTGATGTCGATGGCATTCGCCGTATAGGCGAGCGTTGTGGCGTTAAAGGTGGGTACTGCGGGAATGACCGCGCCAAGCTGGTTCCCATTTAGCCACTCGCTCAGCTTACTGTCGGGAGTGAAAGCGTTCGAGTTGGTCGTTTCGCCAGACTGCGTGAACGCAGTGGCCAGGGTGCTGGCGTTAAAGTAGTAGAGACTATTGTTCGCGGGGTACGATACCAGCAGATAGTTCGCATCCGCCGAAATCCCCTCAATGGTTCCGAAAACTGAATAGGTGGTGACTGCGCCCGTACTTGTGTTGACCGCCATCAACCCCGAGCTGGCAGAGCTCAGATAAACCGTAGTACCGGTCGGGTCAACCACCATCGAGGTCGGCAGGAAGGGCAGGGTGATGGGGGTGCCCGCCGTGTTGGTGGAAGTACTGATGGGGACGAGACTGAGGGAATTCGAGCTGGCAGCATAAACCGTGGTCGTGGTGCCGCCGGAAACCGTCGCCGTCGCTACGTTCAGGCTGTATTGCGCACCGACATTTTTGTTGCAATCCGGATTGCTGCAACTCGCGGTAATATACGCGGTTCCCGGGGCGACGGCGGTGAGGGTCGCCGGATTGTCGCCGGTACTTCCTTTCGCGACCTTGACGCTGGCGATAGCGGACGAGCCCCAGGTGATGGACGGTTTGATGTATTGACCTTTGGTGTCGAACACGTCGGCCGTGAGCGGTTGCGTGCCGCCGGAGGTCAGGGTAAAGGACGTGTTAGAGGAGTTTGCGTCGTGCACCATAATGGATGCAACCGGGCAGGTAAGGTACGGAACCGCGACGCTGTTCACTCCCGAGACGTTGCCGAAGACCGTCGTCGAGCCTGGATTTTGCGCCGTAAAGACGCCATGGGTGGTTAGTGCAGTTATGACATTGGCTGTACCGCTGCAGGTGGCCGTGCCATTGCTTAGCGTGGCCGTCGTGGGTGGCGTAGTGGCGCCGTACCCGGAGGCCGTGACGTTCAGATGGGTTCCGGCGGCAATCGTGTTTGACCCGGTCAAAGTTACGGTTGCGGCGGCCCCCACGACAGAAAAACCAAGGCCAGTATTGTTAATTAGCGCGGTTATGACATTTGCCGTACCGCTGCAAGTGGCTGTGCCATTGCCTAGTGTGGCCGTCGTTGGTGGTGTTATGCCACCGGACCCCTCCGACGTGATGGTCAGATGTGTTCCGCTGGCAATCGTGTTCGTACCTGTCAGGGTTACGGTTGCAGTGGCGCCAGTGACACCGTTGAAGTTAGATAGACTACAGGTTTGGCCTGCATTACCGGCGATCGAGCCTCCCGACGTGTAGGTTGGGCTATTCGTGGCCACCGAGTAAGTTGGGTCTATCCCGGATGCGTTCCCGACGGCAAAGTTAGATAGATTGCAAGTTTGGCCCGATGAACCAGTAATCGTCCCGCCCGATGTGTAGGTTGGGCTGTTGGTCGCCGAGGAGAAAGTCGGCTCGATTCCAGCGGAGTTGGCAACGATGGTAGGGTCGTTTGTACCAATGGCGATGGGGCCCACGGTGGAAGTGATGTCGCAGGGTGCAGTCGGCGAGCACCCCGGGTCCGAGGTATTAAAGGCGGAGGCGGAGGTAGTCACCATCTGGCCCATGGTGACGCACCCACTCGGTGGAGTGACCACAACACGGTCCACTTTTTCGTGTACGTAGACCGTAAGCGTGGCATTCACGCTGCCGGAAGCGGCCGTAATGGTGATCTGGCCGACCCCTGCCTGTCCAATGGTGGCGTGGCAAACGATGAAACTGGAATCCCACACGCCGCCGCAAATCGATCCGCCCGTCGAGATCGTAGCAATGTTGGCGTTGCTGCTGCTGAAGGTGATATCGGCTGCGATGGTGTTACCGGAGGAGTCTTGTGCTATCGCCGAAATCGCGGTCACGTCCCCTTCATTCAACGAAACGGTCGTTGGCGAGAGAACGATTTTGGCCGGAACGGGAGTCTTTGTGGTGGTTCCTCCGCAACCGGCGAGAAAGGAAAGACAGATGGCCGTTAAGAGTGCAGCCAGGACACGAACCACCGAAAACTGCTGCATGTATCCTCCCCGCCGAACCAAACCCTGGCGGACCCATGAAAGCGGAATAGTTTCTTGCGTAAGACCCTCAGTGTAGAGACTGCTTGCAGTTTCGGCAAGCGATCCTGCGGTCGGTTCTTGTCTTTAAGTCTGTGTGGCTCCTCTGGCATCGACCCGCAGGCGCGACGATTTCTCCAACCCGCGCAACCGGACTGAGTTGTGTTGGGAGCTTCGTCGGGGGGAGTCGCCACGCCGCGAAACTTTGTCCGGGTTTGGTTGACGGAGTGGTCGCGACTTGATATATTGAATGGGTTCTGCGAGTCATACTTTGGCCTGCCTGTAGTGTCTGGCTGTGCTGCATCGATCTCCATCCTGTGGAATTAGGGCGCAGGATGTCCTCGCTGAAACGTGTCTGCGCTTCCGCTGGAGCTTTCCGGTGGGTATGCAGGCCGAGGCAACGAAACGGAGTGCCCTCGTTTTCGATTTCCGCACCGGCTTTCGAGCTGGTTTGCGCAACGACCACGGCGCCACCGTCGTACGCCTAACCTGATCGGAAACCAATGTCCCCCGGTTGTCGTGTGAGGGGAAGCATGGGCGGAGCGGCCCGCAATGGCCACGCATAAAGGCTGCCCAGTCCCAATCGCTGGGATGAATTCTGTGCCGTAATGAGCGCCCAATGGGTCGCTGACGGCGCGAGCGCAAAGATGCGGCCGGGTTGCTGCGGAGAGTTTTGGCCGCGGCGTTAAGCCGTGAGGCTAGTCAGTTGGCGTGAAGAACGAAGGAGCGGCAAAGAGTGCCTACATTTAATCAACTGGTGCGCAAGGGTCGGACCGCGCCGAAGTACAAGACAGCAAGTCCGGCTCTGCAGTCCTGTCCGCAGAAGCGCGGCGTCTGCACGCGCGTGTACACGCAAACGCCGAAGAAGCCGAATTCCGCTCTACGCAAGGTCGCGCGCGTGAGGCTGACCAACGGCATTGAGGTCACCACTTACATTCCCGGCGTCGGCCACAACCTGCAGGAGCACTCGATTGTGCTGATCCGCGGCGGCCGCGTGAAGGATTTGCCAGGGGTTCGCTATCACGTAGTGCGCGGCACGCTGGATTCCGTAGGCGTCGCCAACCGCAAACAGAGCCGCTCCAAGTACGGAGCCAAGAGGCCGAAGGCTTAGCATCACCCCAGCGGACGCAGATACGGCGTCTGCCGGGGCCCCGAGAGATTCGAGGATTTATGCCGAGAAAAGGACATATCGCGAAGCGTGAAACCCTGGCCGACCCGGTTTATCAGTCCACCCTGGTCAACAAGTTCGTTAGCTCCATGATGTGGGACGGCAAGAAGAGCACCGCCCAGAACATCTTTTACCGCGCCATGAAGAAACTGGAAGACAAAGGCGGGGACGAGGCCATCAAGCTGTTCAAGAAGGCCGTGGAGAACGCCAAGCCGGTGCTGGAAGTGAAGACCCGTCGCGTGGGTGGCGCCAACTATCAGGTCCCGGTTGAGGTCAATGCCGACCGCCGTACTTCGCTCGCCATCCGCTGGATACTGACCTACAGTCGCGGTCGCGGCGAAAAGGGCATGATCGACAAGCTGGCGAATGAGTTGCTCGATGCGGCCAATGGCCGGGGGGCTTCCATCAAGAAGAAAGAAGACGTGCACCGCATGGCCGAGGCCAACAAGGCCTTTGCTCACTATCGCTGGTAAAGCGGTGGATTGGTGAGAGGCGGTTGGTTACACAGGTTCTAGCGAGAATTACTGCGACTGCAAAGTTGCAAAGCAGAAAACGGAAGAGATTGTGCCCAGACAGGTTCCATTAGATCGGTGCAGGAACATCGGCATCATGGCCCACATCGATGCCGGTAAGACCACGACCACGGAGCGCATCCTGTTCTATACCGGACGCACGCACCGCATTGGTGAGGTCCATGAAGGCACCGCGACGATGGACTGGATGGCGCAGGAGCAGGAACGCGGCATCACCATCACCTCGGCGGCCACCACCTGCTTCTGGAAAGATATTCGGATCAACATCATCGACACGCCCGGCCATGTGGATTTCACCGCCGAGGTGGAGCGGTCGCTGCGTGTGCTTGACGGCGCCTGTGCTGTGTTCGATGCCGTGCATGGTGTAGAGCCGCAGTCGGAGACCGTTTGGCGTCAGGCCGACAAGTACGGCGTGCCGCGCATTTGCTTCATTAACAAGATGGACAAGATGGGCGCGGACTTCGAGCATGCCGTCGATACCATTCGCAAACGCCTCAACGCGCGTCCGGTCGCCATCCAGTTGCCCATCGGCCAGGAAGACAAGTTCAAAGGTGTCATCGATCTCATGGCCATGAAGGCGATCATCTGGAATGACGAGAGCCTGGGCGCCGAGTATGAGATCGAGGAAATTCCGGCAGAGCTGAAGAAGAAAGCCGCCGCCTACCACCAGATCCTGATCGAAACGATTGTCGAAAACGATGATCAGGACGAGTTAATGCACAAGTACATCGAAGGCGAAACCATTGGCGAGGCCGAACTGAAGGCCGCATTGCGCCGCGCCACGCTCAAGATGAAAGTGTTCCCGGTGATCTGCGGGACCGCCTTCAAGAACAAAGGCGTTCAGCCCATGCTCGACGCCGTGGTGGACTATCTGCCCTCGCCGCTCGACGTTCTGCCCGTCACGGGTATTGACCCCAACACGGGGACAGAAGTTGAGCGCCCCGCCGACGACAATGCGCCATTTTCGGCCCTGGCCTTCAAAATCATGACCGACCCGTTTGTTGGCCAGCTTACGTTCATCCGCGTGTACTCCGGTCATCTGAAGCAGGGCGACAGCGTGTTAATCAGCGGTCGTTCGCGCACCGAGCGCATCGGCCGTCTGCTGAAGATGCACGCCAACAAGCGTGAGGACATCACCGAAATTTACGCGGGCGACATCTGCGCCTGCGTCGGACTGAGAAACATCACCACGGGCGATACGATTTGCAACGAGGACCATCCGGTTGTGCTGGAATCCATCGAGTTTCCGGCGCCGGTGATTGCAGTAGCCGTCGAGCCAAAGACCAAGACCGACCAGGAAAAGATGGGCATTGCGCTGGGCAAGCTGGCCCAGGAAGACCCGACCTTTAAGGTCAATACCGATCCCGACAGCGGCCAGACGATCATCTCCGGCATGGGCGAGCTGCACCTGGAAATCATCGTGGACCGCATGATGCGCGAGTTCAACGTGCAGGCCAACGTCGGCAAGCCGCAGGTCGCCTATCGCGAAACCATCCGCAAGCAGTCGCAAGCGGAGGGCAAGTACATTCGCCAGACCGGTGGCAGCGGCCAGTATGGCCACGTGCGCATCCGGCTGGAACCGAACCAGCCGGGCAAGGGCTACGAATTTATCAACGAAGTCGTGGGCGGCGTGATCCCCAAGGAATTTATCAAGCCAGTGGACCAGGGCATCAAGGAAGCCATGGAAGGCGGCGTGCTCGCCGGCTACGAAATGGTGGATGTGAAGGCCACGCTCTACGACGGCAGCTATCACGATGTTGACTCCAACGAAATGGCCTTCAAGATCGCCGGCTCGATGGCGTTCAAGGAAGCCGCGCGCCGGGCCAGCCCGGTGCTGCTGGAGCCGGTGATGTCGGTGGAAGTGGTTGTGCCCGAGGAGTACATGGGCACCATCATCGGCGACTTGAGCAGCCGCCGCGGCCGCATCGAGGGCATCGAGCATCGCGCCGGGTCGCAGGTGATCAAGGCAATGGTGCCGCTGGCCGAGATGTTCGGCTATGCCACCAACATGCGCTCGAACACGCAGGGGCGCGCGACGTTCTCCATGCACTTCTCGCGCTACGAAGAGGCGCCGCGCGCGGTGGCCGAAGAAATCGTGGCCAAGGTGCAGGGCAAAAGTCCAGCAGGAACGAAATGAGAAATGGCCGCCGTTTGGCGACCCATGGGCCGAACTGACGTGAGTTACAGCATTCATTCGCGGACTTAGGTCCGCAGCAGAGGCAGATTTAACAGATAGAGATACGGAGCTCCTATGGCGAAAGAGAAATTTGATCGCAGCAAGCCGCACGTGAACGTGGGCACGATCGGGCACATCGATCATGGCAAGACCACGTTGACGGCGGCCATCACCAAGGTCTTGCAGAAGCACAATCCCAAGATCGTGTTCCGCAGCTTCGACTCGATCGACAATGCCCCGGAAGAGAAGGCGCGCGGCATCACCATTGCCACGGCACACGTGGAGTATGAGACCGCCAACCGGCATTACGCGCACGTGGATTGTCCCGGGCACGCCGATTACATCAAGAACATGATCACCGGGGCGGCACAGATGGACGGCGCCATTCTGGTGGTGGCCGCGACCGACGGGCCGATGCCGCAGACCAAGGAGCACGTGCTGCTGGCGCGCCAGGTGGGGGTGCCCTACGTGGTGGTGTTCCTGAACAAGTGCGATGCGGTGGAGGATGCCGAGCTGATCGATCTGGTGGAGATGGAAGTGCGCGAGCTGCTGACCAAGTACAACTTTCCGGGCGATGATCTGCCGGTGGTGCGCGGCTCGGCGCTGGGGGCGTTGAACGGCGAGGCACAGTGGGAAGCCAAGATCGACGAGCTGATGGAGGCGGTGGACAAAAACGTGCCGCTGCCGGCGCGCGACATCGACAAGCCGTTCCTGATGCCGATTGAAGACATCTTCTCGATCCAGGGGCGGGGCACGGTGGTGACTGGGCGCATCGAGCGCGGCAAGGTGAAGGTGGGCGAGGAAGTGGAGATTGTGGGCTTCCGCGAGACCCGCAAGACGGTGGTCACGGGCGTGGAAATGTTCAAGAAGCAGTTGGACGAAGGCCTGGCGGGCGACAATGCCGGCCTGCTGCTGCGCGGCATCCCCAAGGAAGACGTGGAGCGGGGCATGGTGCTGGCCAAGCCGGGCTCGATCACGCCGCACACCAAGTTCAAGGGCGAAGTGTACGTGCTGTCGAAGGACGAAGGCGGGCGGCACACGCCGTTCTTCAAGGGCTACCGGCCGCAGTTTTATTTCCGCACCACCGACGTGACGGGAGTGGCGAACTTGCCGGCGGGCACAGAGATGGTGATGCCGGGCGACAATGTGAGCCTGGAGATTGAGCTGATCACGCCGGTGGCGATGGAGAAGGGCTTGCGGTTTGCGATTCGCGAAGGCGGACGCACCGTGGGCGCCGGCACCATCACCGAGATTATTGCGTAATCTTGCGGGTGCGGCGCGCGACGCCGCTCTCATCATCAACCGCGGCAGAAGCCGCAGGGCAGATCGCGGAGACGCAGGTGAGCCCCAGCCATGATCTTTGAGAGAGCAGAGAGAAACTAACGTGATTGGCAAAGAACGAATCCGAATCCGGCTGAAAGCATACGACTATCGTATTCTCGACCAGTCCACCGGCGAGATTGTCGATACGGCGAAGCGCACGGGGGCGCAAATTGCGGGACCGATCCCCTTGCCCACGGTGAAAAACAAGTACTGCGTGTTGCGTTCGCCGCACGTGGACAAGAAATCGCGCGAGCAGTTTGAAATTCGCACGCATAAGCGCCTGCTCGACATTCTTGAGCCCACGCAGCAAACCGTGGACGCGCTGATGAAACTTGAGCTTCCCGCCGGCGTCGATGTCGAGATCAAGGCGTTTGGCAAGGAACATAGGTAGCAACTAGCAATTAGCAACTAGTTGCCGGTACACGCAATGGTTTGAAAGGGCACGGCTTTAGCCGTGCCGCAAGCGGCCCAATAACGCTGGGGCTTTAGCCCCAGGGCATAACAAAGCTTTCGTGGCGCAGGCCCCCGGTGCAACCAACACCGGAACAAGGAAGCGGAGTTGAGGACAAGCAAATGGCAGTGAGTGGAATTCTGGGCAAGAAGGTTGGCATGACGCAGCTCTTCGATGACAAGGGTGATGTCCACCCCGTCACTGTGCTGCAGGCTGGTCCGTGCTTTGTGACGCAGCGCAAGACCGTCGCCAAGGACGGCTACGACGCCGCCCAGATCGGGCTGGTGGAGTTCGTGAAGGAGTCGCGCCTGACACAGCCAATGAAGGGCCACTTTGCCAAGCACAACCTTCCTCCGATGCGCTTCCTGCGCGAGGTGCCGATTATCGTCGATGCCGAAAACCAGGATGGCGCCAAGGTTGGCGACAAAGTTCTGGTCGACATTTTCGACGGCGACAAGTTTGTGGATGTAGTTGCGACCAGCAAGGGCCGCGGTTTCGCAGGCGTAGTGAAACGCCATAAGTTTGCCGGCGGCGCTGCCTCGCACGGTTCCATGTTTCAGATCACCGGTTCGATCGGCTCGTCCGCGTTTCCGTCGCGTGTGTTCAAAGGCATGCGCATGTCGGGGCACATGGGCGTCGATCGCGTGACGGTCCGTAACCTGCGCGTGCTGGGCGTAGACAAGGACGAGAACCTGCTGGTAGTCGAGGGCGCGGTGCCCGGGCCGAAGGACGGTTACGTGATGATCGCCAAGGCCAAGAAGCCGCCCAGAGAGCGTCGTGGATTTAGCGGGGCCGGTACGGTCGATCCGTTGAAGGCGTCGAAGCGCCAGGCGGCGAAGAAGAAATAGTTGTCAGTTGTCAGTAGCCAGTTGTCGGTAGGTTCATCGCGACTGACCTCGCAAGTAGCTGCCCTGACAACTGAGAACTGGCAACTGACTACTGGCAACTGATTGGAAGAGACTATGGCGACGATTGATGTGGTGAATCTCGGCGGCGAAAAGGTAGGTTCCCTGGAACTGGCCGATGAAGTATTCGGCGCGGTGAACGAGGACCTGTTGTGGGAAGCGGTGAAGCACTATCGCGCCGGCCAGCGTGCCGGTACCCACGCCACCAAGAACAAGAAGCTGGTGAGCGGCGCGGGTAAGAAGCTGTGGAAGCAGAAGGGCACCGGGCGCGCACGAGTGGGCTCTATTCGCTCACCTCTGTGGCGGCACGGCGGCACGGTCCACGGACCGCAACCCCGCTCCTACGATTACGCTTTTCCGCGCAAAAAGCTGCTGGGCGCATTGCGCTCGGCGTTGGCGGCCAAGCTGGCCGATGGCAAGCTGGTGGTGGTGGAGAGTTTCGAGGTGAAGGAACCGAAGAGCAAAGAGTTCCGCAAGACGCTGCACAAGTTGAACGCGAAGGGTACGACCTTGCTGGTGGAAAGCGCGTCCAGCGAAAATCATAACCTTCATCTGAGTTCACGCAATCTTGCTGGCGTGGAACTGCTGGCGGGCAACCAGGTCCATCCTTATCACCTGCTGCGCTACGAAACCACGATCTTCGCGCGCCCGGCCCTGGAGAAGTTGCAGGACGCGCTGAAAGCTACGGCGCCCAAGCGCAAGCACGCGGAGGTGGCGTAATGAAATCGGCATATCAGGTCTTGCGTCGCCCGGTTATTACCGAAAAGGGTTTAGGTGTAAAGGAAACCGAAGCGACCCTGGTCTTCGAAGTTTCCCTGAAGGCGACCAAGACCGAGATCAAGCAGGCAGTGCAAAGCATTTTCAAGGTGAAGGTGGATTCGGTGCGCACCGCCACTTTCGAAGGCAAAGAGCGCCGGCGCGGCAAATTTACGGGATATCGCCCCGACTGGAAGAAGGCTTACGTGCGGTTGAAGGCGGGCGAGAAGATGCCCGAGTACGCCGAAAACCTCTAGTTAGTGGCTAGTGGTTAGCGGATGGAAGCACTGAGAAACGAGTAGACACATGGCTATCAAAACTTACAGACCGGTCACTCCGTCGCGGCGGTTTACCACGACCACGGTCAACGATGACCTGACGACGAACCGTCCGTACAAGCCGCTGACCGAGCCCAAGCAGCGCACCGGCGGACGCCGCAATTCCGGCGATCTGACCATCTGGCACCATGGCGGGGGACACAAGCGCAAGCTGCGCATCATCGACTTCAAGCGCGACAAGTTCGGAATTCCTGCGACCGTCGCTTCCATCGAGTACGATCCCAATCGCTCGGCGCGTATCGCCCTGCTGAACTACGCCGATGGCGAGAAGCGCTACATTGTGTATCCGGTGGGACTGCAAGTGGGGGCCAAGATCGTCAGCGGTCCCGAGGCCGACATCCTGGTGGGTAATGCGCTGCCGCTGCGCAACATCCCGCCCGGCACCACGGTCCACAACGTCGAGTTGAAGCCTGGCAAGGGCGCGCAGATGGCGCGCTCGGCGGGAGCGCAGGCGCAGTTGGTCGCCAAGGAAGGCGAGTACGCGCTGCTCAAGCTGCCGTCCGGCGAAACCCGCAAGGTACTGGTCGATTGCATGGCCACGGTGGGGCAGGTCGGCAATATCGATCACGAAAACATTTCCATCGGCAAGGCCGGCCGCACGCGCTGGCTGGGAATCCGCCCGACCAACCGCGGCGTGGTCATGAACCCGGTCGATCACCCGCACGGCGGCGGCGAAGGCAAGACCAGCGGCGGACGTCACCCGGTGACTCCGTGGGGCAAGCCGACGCGTGGCTACAAGACTCGCAACAACAAGCGGACCGATAAGTTCATCGTGAACCGCAGACAGAAGTAGGACTGAGACGATATGGCACGTTCAACGAAAAAAGGCGCGTTCATCGATTCGCACCTGCAGGCCAAGATTGACGGCATGAACGCACGCAACGAGAAGAAGGTTGTGCGCACCTGGTCGCGCCGCTCCACCGTGATTCCCGAAATGGTGGGACACACCCTGGCGGTGCACAACGGCAAGAAGTTTATTCCGGTGTATGTGACCGAGAACATGGTCGGACACAAACTGGGCGAATTCAGCATGACCCGCAGCTTTAAAGGGCACTCGGTCAGGGCTGCGACGGAAACCGCGGCCAAGCCCGCTCCTCCGGCGAGATAAGGAAAACGACATGGAATTCACCGCCAAACTGAATTACGTGCGAGTCTCGCCGCAGAAGGTGCGCCTGGTATTGGACCTGATCAAGGGCCGCCGGGTGGAAGAGGCGCTGGACACGCTACTGTATGCCAAGAAGGGCATCGCTCCGAAGCTGTATAAACTTTTGCGCTCGGCCGTCGAGAATGCCAACTACGCGAGTGCGGAAAAAGGTCTGGACATCGATGTTGACCGGCTCTACGTGAAGCGCGCCGTGGCCAACGATGGCCCGCGCATGAAGCGTATTCGTCCGGCTCCGATGGGGCGCGCCTATCACTATCAGCGGCGCATCTCCCACGTGGAGATTGCCCTGGAGGAGAAGGCGGGCCGCAATGGCGATGCCGGCTTAGTGCAAACGGTGCAGGAAGGCGCGCCGGCCAGCAAGCCCGTCAGGAGAGTCGTCAAGAAGAAGCCGGCCAAGAAGAAGGCTGCGGCGAAGAAACCGGCAGCCAAGAAGCCGGCAGCGAAGAAACTGGCCAAGAAGAAAAAGAAGTAGAGATTGACAAAGGCGGCGACGCCAGAGTGCGAGCGCCGCGGAGAAGAAACAGATTATGGGACAGAAAGTCCATCCATACGGATTCCGCCTCGGCATTACCAAGCCGTGGAAGTCGCGCTGGTTCGTGGTGCGCGACTACGACAAACTTCTGCTGGAAGATGTGAAGCTGAAGGCCGAGCTGAAGGAAAAGCTGAAGTCGGCGGGCGTCAGCTCCATCGAGATCGAGCGTCCTGGCAACAAGCTGCGCATCATCATCCGCACCGCGCGTCCGGGCATCATCATTGGCCGCAAGGGAACGGAGATTGACAAGCTGAAGCAGGACATCCAGAAGCGCACCAACCGCGATGTCTTTGTCGACATTCAGGAAGTGCACAAGCCGGAGCTCGACGCGCAACTGGTGGCGGAGAACATTTCGCTGCAACTGGAGAAGCGGGTGGGATTCCGGCGCGCCATGCGCAAGGCCGTGGATTCGGCGCTGCGCTTCGGCTGCAAGGGAATCAAGGTCCGGGTTAGCGGCCGGCTGAATGGCAACGAAATCGCCCGCTCCGAGTGGTACTTGCAGGGCCGGCTGCCGCTGCACACTCTGCGGGCCGACATCGATTACGGTTTTGCCGAGGCCCATACCACCTACGGCATCATCGGCGTGAAGTGCTGGGTTTACAAAGGCGAGATCTTCAAGGAACGTAAGCGCGAACCGCAAGGCATACAGAGCGGAGCGTTTTAAGAGCAGTTGTCAGTGGCGAGTTGCCAGTTGCCAGAAAAACGGCAACGCACAGGGTTACTGAGAACTGACAACTGATTACTGGGAACTGATTATGTTGATGCCAAAGAAAGTGAAGTACCGCAAGCAGCAGCGCGGCCGCATGACCGGCAAGGCCTGGCGCGGCGGCGAGCTGTCGTTCGGCGACTTCGGCTTGAAGGTCATGGAGCCGGGTTGGATCACCGATCGGCAGATCGAGGCCAGCCGCGTGGCCATGACCCGCTTCGTGAAACGCGGCGGAAAAATTTGGATCCGTCTGTTCCCGGACAAGCCCGTCACCAAGAAGCCGGCTGAAACCCGTATGGGCAAAGGCAAGGGCGCTCCGGACCACTGGGTGGCCGTCGTGCGCCCGGGCAAGATCCTCTTCGAAATGGAAGGGGTGTCGGTGACCGATGCGGCGGAGGCGATGCGACTGGCGTCGCACAAGCTGCCGCTTCGCACCAAGTTCGTGCAGCGCGAAGGCGTGCACTAAGAAGCAGTTGCCAGTGGTGAGTTGTCAGAAAGAGACGCGACGAGACACAACTGGTAATTGACGCGAACAGAAAGGCAGGTCGGTTGCGAGTCAGTGGCAGTGACAACTGACAACTGATATCTGACAACTGACGACTGGGTTTAACGATGGATGTAAACAAAATTCGCAATTTGACCGATATCGAACTCGCCCATCAGCAGCGGGAACTGTCTGACCAGCTCTTCAAGATGAAGTTCCAGTTGAAGATGGGGCAGACCGAGAGCCTGAAAAAAATCCGCGAGCTGAAGAAGGACATCGCTCGCGTGCACACGGTGTTGCGCCAGAAAGAGCTGGCGGGCGGTAACGGGGCGGGTGCAAGCGCAAGTAATCCCGTGAAGACAGTGACGGCGAAGAAGGCGGCCAGCAAGCAGGCTGCGACGGAGAAAAAGTAACATGGCCGAAACCACAGCAACCAGCACAGCAAAGACGCCTGGCCGTCGCAAGAGCCTGATTGGCGAAGTGGTCTCCACCAAGATGGCCAAGACCATCGTGATCGAAGTCCGGCGGCAGAAGGCCCACCCGTTCTACAAACGCGTGGTGGCGCGCAGCAAGAAGTTCTACGCCCACGACGAAAATGGCGCGGCGCATCTCGGCGACTTCGTGAAGATTGAAGAGACCCGTCCGCTCTCCAAGTTGAAGCGGTGGCAGTTGAAGGAAATTGTGCAGCGCGCGGCGCTGGTAGCGCCCGTCGAGGAGCAGCCGGTGAGCTGACCCGGTATTTGGGTCCACCCTTTCGCCAAAATCGGGCGAAAGGATGGGGCACCCGCTGTGTCTGGGCGGTGCAGCAAGGAGACAAGATTATGGCAGTGATGATGAGATCCATGCTCGACGTCGCCGACAACTCGGGCGCGCGCAAGCTGCAGATGATTCTGCCGCTGGGCGGTTCTACCGGCCTGGTCGCCCATTTAGGTGACGTGATTACGGCTTCCGTGAAGGAAGCCTCGCCCGACGGCACCGTCAAGAAGGGCACAGTGGTGAAAGCCGTGATCGTGCGCACGCGCAAAGAGCATCGCCGCCGTGACGGCACTTACATCCGCTTCGATCAGAATGCGGCGGTATTGATCAATGACGTGCATGAGCCGGTTGGAACGCGCGTGTTCGGCCCGGTAGCCCGTGAGCTGCGCGAGAAGAAGTTTTTGAAGATCGTTTCCCTGGCGCCGGAAGTGCTGTAAAGCAGTTGCCAGTAGCCGGTTGTCAGTTGTCAGTGGTATAGCAACCCGCGATTACTAAGAGCTAGTTGCTAGCTGCTAATCGCTAAGGGGTTTAAGAGAGATGCAAAAGAGCGTAGATATTCGCCGCAACGATCAGGTGCGGGTGATTACCGGTCGCGACAAGGGCAAGGTAGGCCGCGTGCTCCGGGTCATGCCCGACGAGTCCAAGGTGCTGGTGGAGCACGTGATGATGGTGAAAAAGAACGTGCGGCCCAACCCGCAGCGCAACATCAAGGGCGGCATTGCCGAACAGGAGAGCCCGATTTCCATCAGCAACGTGATGCTGATGTGCTCCTCCTGCGCGCGGCCGGTGCGGGTGGGCCACGAGAAACACGGCGACCGCCACTCTCGCGTATGCAGAAGCTGCGGCGCTACGTTGGAGAAGTAGCTGTTAGCACTTGGCATTTAGCATTTGGCACTTAGCCAATGCAGGACTCTTGGGTGTTGTTGTAGGTGGAACGCAGAACTTGGGGCAACGAAGTTTGAGGCGCACTGGCTAAATGCTAATTGCCAAGTGCCCAATCGATTTCCTCACGAACCGGTAGCAACAACAAACCGAAACCGTGAGAAAGGTAGAAGCAGGGAATGGCAGACGAGAAGAAACCGAAAGCGCAGCCGGCGGGTGCAGAAGGAAAGCCGCAGGGCAAGCCCCAAGGCAAACCGCAGGGCAAGAAGGCGAAGCCTGCGCAGGCCGAAGCAGCGGAGGCGGCATCGGGCAAACCGGCGCGGCCCAAGGCGACCAATCGCCAGACCGCCCGCATGCGCGACCGCTATTACAAGGATGTTTTGCCGGCGCTCATGAAAGAGTTCGGCCTCGACAACCCCATGGCGGCCCCCAAGCTGGAAAAGATCATCGTGAACATGGGAGTGGGCGAGGCGACGCAAAATGCCAAGCTGATCGATCCGGCGGCGGGCGAAGTGGGCCAGATCACCGGCCAGAAGCCGGTCATTACCCGGGCGCGCAAGTCCATCGCGGCTTTCAAGGTGCGCGAAGGAATGCCCATTGGCGTAATGGTTACGCTGCGCGGCGACCGCATGTACGAATTTTTCGATCGTCTGGTGAATGTGGCGCTGCCGCGGGTCCGCGACTTCCGCGGAGTGCCGACCAAGTCCTTCGATGGACGCGGCAATTTCACGCTGGGCGTGCGCGACCAGTTGATTTTTCCGGAGATCGATTACGCCAAGGTCGAAAAGCTGAAGGGCATGAACATTACGATTGTGACCTCGGCGGGCACGGACGACCAGGCGCGTGCGTTATTGAAACACATGGGCATGCCGTTTAGGCAGTAGCCAGTAGCCAGTAGTCAGTTGCCAGTAGTCAGTGAGCAGTTTCAAGTTTCGAGTTGGAAGGGTCTAGTTGCTAGCTGCTAGCTGCTAGTTGCTAGTTACTAATTAAAAAGGAAACAATGGCGAAGACATCCAGTATTGCCAAGGCGAACAAGAAGTCCAAATTCCCGGTCCGGCAGCACAATCGCTGCCACATTTGCGGACGTCCGCGCGCCTTTCTGCGCAAGTTCGGTATCTGCCGTCTGTGCTTCCGTGGTCTGGCCCTGAGGGGCGAGATTCCCGGGGTCATGAAGTCGAGTTGGTAGGGCAGTGATTGTCGGATAGTGGTTAGGTAGTCCGTCGCGGCTGGTTCTTTCCCCAGCGTTGATGAAGCGCTGGCGCGAAGAGTTCGTGCGAAAGCTAACGAGCGACGATTTGAGGAGATATAGAGCATGAGTTTGACCGATCCGGTCTCAGATTTTTTGACCCGCGTTCGCAATGCCATCAAGGCGCGGCACCAGAAGGTGGACGTTCCGCATTCCAAGCTGAAGGTGGAGATGGCCCGCATCCTGAAGGAAGAGGGCTACATCGCCAACTTCAAGGCGACCGAAGAAGAGGGCCGCAAGGTCCTGCGGGTGTACTTGAAGTATAGCCCGGACAACGCGTCGCCAATTTCGGACTTGAAGCGGATTTCGCGTCCCGGTTGCCGCGTCTATGTCGGACATACGGAGATTCCGCGCGTGCTGGGCGGGCTGGGGATCAGCATTCTGACGACTCCCCGGGGCGTGATGACGGGGCGCCAGGCGCGCAAAGAAGGCATCGGCGGAGAGGTGCTCTGCGAGATTTACTAGTGCGCTCAGCATTCCTGGGTCCACGAAAAACAGGTCCTCGACTCGGCCGCTGCGGCGACCTCGCTCGGGATGACAACAGTTTTAGGCATTTGCTAAGAGCTAATTGCTAAAGGCTAATTTATGTCAAGAATTGGTAGAAAGCCGATCCCGATGCCCAAGGGCGTCACCTACGCCGTAGAGGGCAATACGGTCCGGGTGAAGGGGCCGAAGGGCGAAGTCACGACCCACATGCCGGCTGGCGTGAAACTGGAACAGAACGATGGGATTTTAACGGTGGTTCGCGAAGATGACTCCAAAGCTGCGATCCATGGACTGGTGCGCGCTCTGGTTAACAATTCGGTGGAAGGGGTCACCCGAGGCTGGACCAAGGAACTGGACATCGTCGGCATTGGCTACCGTGCGGAAATGAAGGGCAAGGGCACCGTGGTGTTTACCTTGGGGTATTCCCACCCGATCGAATACCCACTGCCGGCGGGCATCGAAGTGACTGTCGATCCCAAGCAGACGCACCTCACCGTTAGCGGCATTGACCGGCAGAAGGTGGGATTCGTTGCTGCCGAGATGCGCAGCCTTCGTCCACCTGATCCGTACAAGAACAAGGGCGTGCGCTATAGCAATGAGCGCCTGAAGAAGAAGGTCGGGAAGACCGGAGCGAAGTAACGGTTGTCAGTAGCCAGTTGTCAGTGGCTAGAGACTGAACTTACTAATAGCTGAAGGTTGATAGCCGACGGCTGAGAGCTAAAACAGAGCTAAAACGATGATCACGAAGTCTTCAAAAGATCAAACGCGGCAGAAGGTCCACTCCCGAATCCGCAAGAAAGTTCTGGGCACGGCGGAGCGTCCGCGGCTGAACGTCTATCGTTCGGTGAACCACATTTACGCGCAGGTCATCGACGACACGCAGGGAGTGACCCTGGTGTCGGCGACCTCGGTAAAGAAAGTCGGCAAGGGCGAGAAGCGTCCGACCGGCGGCAACGTGGGTTCGGCGAAAGATGTAGGCAAGATGATCGCCGAGCGCGCCAAGCAGAAGGGCATCGAGAAGGTGGTCTTCGATCGCGGTGGATATCTTTACCACGGACGCATCAAGGCGCTGGCCGACGCGGCACGGGAAGCGGGCCTGAAGTTCTAGAGGCAGGGGTCAGGGGTTAGTGGTCAGTGGCTGGCAGCCAGCGAAAAGCGAAAGCAGACCCCTAGACTCGCTCGCTCGGGATGACAAGATTTGAAGGCGTGATTGCCATAGGGCGTGCACGCCAGGAGACACAACGCGAATGCCAACAGTGAAGAAAAAGCTTGACGCCGGTCAGTACCAACTGAAAGACCAGGTGGTCTCGATCAACCGCGTCACCAAAGTCGTCAAAGGCGGCAAGAACCTGTCGTTTGCGGCGCTGGTGGTGGTGGGCGATCCCAGTTCCGCCGTGGTGGGATACGGGTCCGGTAAAGCCAAGGAAGTTCCGCAGGCGATCCGCAAGGGAATCGAAGCGGCCAAGAAGAACCTGCTGCGCGTGAACCTGACGCAGACCTCGATTCCTCACCAGGTGCTGGGCCGCTACGGCGCAGGCATGGTAATGCTGAAGCCGGCCCCCGAAGGCACCGGCGTAATTGCCGGAGGCGCGGTGCGCGCGGTCATGACTTCGGCAGGCGTGCAGAACGTGCTGACCAAATCCATCGGAACCACCAACCCGCACAACGTGATCAAAGCCACGTTCAACGCGCTGTCCCGTCTGCGCGACCGCAAAGACGTGGCCAGCGCGCGCGGCAAGGCCGTCGAGGAGCTTTAATATGGCCCGGATTCGTAAGAAGGCAAAAGTAGCAACGGCGGCAAAAGCGGGCGCGAAAATGCAGCTCAAGTGGGTGCGTTCGGCAATTGCGGCCCCCATCAAACACAAACTGGTGGTCAAGGGATTGGGTTTCACCCGGCTGAATCAGGTAGTCGAGCGTGAGGACACGCCTTCCATCCGCGGCATGGTGGCCAAGGTCCCGCACCTGGTGAAGGTTGTCAGTAGCCAGTAGCCAGTTGTCAGTAAAGGCAACTAGCAACTAGCGATTAGAATGTCGTCAGAAGACAGGTACAAAATGAATCTTAGCAATTTACGTGCACCGCGAAAGGCGTCGGAGAACAAGAAGCGTGTGGGCCGCGGTATGGGCTCGGGTATGGGAAAGACTTCCACCCGGGGCCACAAAGGCCAGAGGTCACGTAGCGGTTCGCGCATGATGCGCTGCTTCGAGGGAGGCCAGATGCCGTTGCATCGCCGTCTGCCGAAGCGCGGCTTCACCAACATTTTTCGCGTCGAGTATGAAGTGGTCAACCTGGAACGGCTGGCAGACTTGGGTGAGAAAGAGATCACGCCCGAATTGCTGCGCAAAGCCGGCGTTGTCAGTTCCAAAAACACGCTGGTGAAAGTGCTCGGTCAGGGCGAGTTGTCCAAGGCGATCACGGTACATGCGCACAAGTTTTCCAAGTCGGCCCAGGAGAAGATCGAAAAGGCCGGCGGCACCATCAAAGTTGTCAGCAGTCAGTAGCCAGAACTGATAGCTGACTGGCAACTGATCACTGGCAACTGACAACTGGGGTTTTATGCTTGAGAAGTTGGCCAACGTATTTCGCGTTCCCGATCTGCGCAAGCGCATCTTGTTCACGCTTGGGCTGCTGGCGGTTTACCGCTTTGGCGGACACATCCCGACACCGGGCATCAACGCCGATTTGCTGTCGCAGTTCTTCGACCAGAATCGCGGCACCTTCCTGGGCTTCGTCGATCTGTTCAGCGGCGGTCAGTTGCGCCGCCTGACGATCTTCGCGCTGGGCATCATGCCGTACATTACCGCATCCATCATTTTGCAGTTGATGACGGTGGTGTACGAGCCTCTGGCCAAGCTGCAGAAGGAAGGAGAACTGGGGCGCAAGAAGATCACCCAGTGGACCCGTTACCTCACCCTTTTGCTGAGTGCGGTGCAGTCGCTGGGCATTGCGATCACGCTGGAGCGCCAAACGATTAGCGGAGGCACGGCCTTCGTCAACAATCCTGGCCCCGGTTTCGTGCTCATGACCATGTTGACGCTCACCACCGGCAGCGTCTTCATCATGTGGCTGGGCGAACAGATCACGGAGCGCGGTGTCGGCAACGGCATGTCGTTGCTGATCTTCGCCGGTATCGTGGTTGGCTTGCCGCGGGGCGTGATGGATTTGTACGAGAAAGCGGCATCCCAGGCCTGGGGCGCATTCACCGTTCCTGCCATGCTGCTGCTGGTCATACTAATGGTTGCGGTAGTCGCCTTCATCGTGTTCGTCGAACGCAGTGAGCGCCGCATTCCCGTGCAGTACGCGAAACGTGTGGTCGGCCGCAAGATCATGGGCGGGCAGTCGACCCACCTGCCATTGCGCGTGAATTCCGGCGGCGTTATGCCGGTCATCTTTGCATCGTCGGTGCTGACGCTGCCGCAGACGGCGGGCGCAATGTTCAAGGGCAAGAGCGTTTTCATCGATCGCATGCTGAGTCAGCTCGCCTGGGGCGAGCCGATGTACACCTTGCTCTACGCGGTCGGAATCGTCTTCTTTGCCTACTTCTACGTGTCTATTGTCTTCAACCCCACCGAGGTTGCCGACAACATGCGGAAGTACGGTGGATTCATTCCGGGCATCCGGCCCGGGGCCCGGACGGCCAACTACATCAATGACATTCTGACGCGCATCACCTTGGTAGGCGCGCTGTACCTGATCTTAATCTCCTTCATTCCTGAATGGATGATCACGGGCATTCACCTCAATCACCTGTTTGGTCCCATCGGAGCATTCTTCGAGCGCTTACCGACATGGGTGACCAACGGACTGGGCGTGAACTTCTACTTTGGCGGTACCTCGCTGCTGATCGTGGTCGGCGTGGCCATGGACACCGTCAACCAGGTCGAGTCGCAATTGGTGATGCGTCATTATGAAGGTTTCACCCCGCGTAGCGGACGCATTCGCGGGCGCCGGGCGACGTGGTAAGGGCAGTTGTCGGTTGTCAGTAGTCAGTTGTCAGTAGCTGTTGCCTCCAACTGACAACTGGCAACCGACTACTGACAACTGTTTTCGGAGCTACCGGGAGGCTTTGGCCCGCTTCGGCGGGCGAGAAAGGGTCTGAGGTTCGGGTTCAGGGTACGAGGCATGGAAGTGCAGACATCCGCGGCAGTGGGCGTCAAGACAATAGTCGGTCCCATTGTGCTGTTGGGCCCACCAGGCGCCGGCAAAGGAACGCAGGCGAAGCTGATCGCTGAAACGTACGGCATCCCTCAGATCTCCACAGGAGATATCTTACGGGACAACGTGGCCCGCAAGACGGAATTGGGAGTAAAGGCCAAGGAGATCATGGGGCGCGGCGACCTG
Source organism: uncultured Acidobacteriaceae bacterium (assembly GCA_963710585.1). Taxonomy (GTDB): domain Bacteria; phylum Acidobacteriota; class Terriglobia; order Terriglobales; family Acidobacteriaceae; genus Bog-257. The sequence goes on from CAVQAM010000006.1 coordinate 309,453, forward strand.
GTTCCCGACGAACTGGTTTGCGGTATGGTCGCCGACCGGCTAACGCAGGCGGATTGCGTCCGCGGGTTCATTCTGGACGGCTTTCCGCGCACCGTGCGGCAAGCCGAGTGGCTGGACGCGCAGTTGGGAAAAATGCGGGCAGGCCAGGACAGCAAGCGGCAGCAGGCGTACGCGCCGCCGGTTGTGATCCGCTTGGTAGTAGAGTATACTCAACTACTGCAACGGCTTACCGGGCGTCGTTCGTGTCCCACCTGCGGACTGATTTACAACGTCTATTACCAGCCTCCCAAGGTCCAAGGCATCTGTGATGTCGATGGTACGCGCTTAGTGACGCGTCGGGACGATACAGAAGAAGTTATCGCCGAACGCCTGAAGGCCTATGAGCAGCTTACCCTGCCCCTGGTGGAATATTACGGCGCTCGGGGCCGGCTGATCGAAGTGAACGGCGATCAGCCGGTGGAAGGGGTAATGGCGGAAACGTTCCGTGCGATAGAGAATGTCAATCGTTTGTAAGTCGGCCTCGGAAATTGACAAGATGCGCCGTAGTGGGCGCATTGTGCGTCAAGTTCTTGAGGCGGTACGAGAAGCGGTTGCGCCCGGCGTTTCCACCATGGATCTGGAGCGCGTTGCCGAGCGCACGATCCGGGATTTAGGGGCCAAACCTGCATTCAAGGGGTATTACGACTATCCCTGTGTGCTATGCACATCGGTGAATGAAGAGATCGTGCATGGTATCCCGTCGGCACGGCGGATACTGAAGGCCGGAGACATTGTTTCCATTGATTGTGGCGTCGTGCTGGATGGGTACTACGGCGATTCGGCGATCACGGTTCCAGTAGGCGACACCATTACGCCGGAGTTGCAGAAATTGCTCGAAGTGACGCGCGAGTCTCTATTGCACGGAATAGAAGCGGCGCGGGTGGGCAATACGGTCGGGGACGTGGGCGCAGCCGTGCAGCAACTGGTTGAGGCCAACGGCTTCAGCGTGGTGCGGGAGTTCGTCGGGCACGGCATCGGTACCAAGCTGCACGAAGACCCGCAGATTCCGAACTACGGGACTCCCGGGCACGGGGCGAAGTTGCGCGACGGCATGGTCCTGGCGATCGAGCCCATGGTGAACATAGGCGGGCCAGGAACGCGGGTACTCGACGATAAGTGGACGGCAGTGACTGAAGACGGCAGCTACAGCGCCCACTTCGAACACTGCGTCGCGGTGACCAGGAATGGACCGGTGATTTTGACGGAGTAGTTGCCAGTAGTCAGTAGCCAGTTGACTGCGCGGCTTTGGAAACGTGGAATTCATGACTGGCAACTGACAACTGGCTACTGACAACTGATTTTCCGGAGTTGAATGAGTAAGGAAGACGCGATTGAGGTAATGGCGGTGGTGGTTGAACCCCTGCCCAATGCCATGTTCAAGGTGGAATTGGAGAACAAGCACCAGGTGCTGGCGCATGTCTCGGGCAAGATGCGCAAGAACTTTATCCGCATACTTCCCGGCGATCGGGTGGCGGTTGAGCTATCGCCCTACGACCTGACGCGCGGCCGCATTGTGTATCGATATAAATAACCAGTGGTCAGTTGTCAGTCGTCAGTAACTAAGAACTGGCCATTGAGAACTGGCAACTGGCAACTGAGGTTTTCATGAAGGTACGGGCATCAGTCAAGAAGATTTGCGATAAGTGTAAGGTGATTCGCCGCCACGGGGTGGTCCGCGTGATTTGCGAAAACGCGAAGCACAAGCAACGGCAGGGATAGTCAAACGAAGTGGCTAGTGACTAGTTGCTAGTTGCTAGTTGCTGATTTGGGAGCAACTATGGCACGTATTGCAGGCGTGGATCTTCCGCGCAACAAGCACATCAGCATAGCTCTGACCTACATTTTCGGGATCGGGAATTCGCGCGCCAGGAGCATTCTCGGCTCCGCCAACGTGGAGACCAATAAGAAGGTCAGCGACCTCAACGAAGATGAAGTAAACCGCATCCGCCAGGTGATTGAAGAGGGTGGCAACGTCGAAGGCGATCTCCGCAAAGACGTCTCGATGCACATCAAGCGGCTCATCGAAATCGGCTCCTATCGTGGGTACCGTCACCGCCGCAGCCTGCCGGTTCGCGGACAGCGCACTCACACCAATGCTCGCACCCGGAAAGGTCCGCGCAAGGGCACGGTAGCCAATAAGAAGAAAGCGGCAGGGAAGACATAGAACATGGCGAAACCAGCTGGATCCGCCGCAGCGGACAAAAAAGGCAAGAGCAAGAAGTTCAAGAAGAAGGAGCGCAAGCACGTTCCCAACGGGCTCGTGCATATTCAGGCCTCCTTCAATAACACGATCGTCACCATCACCGATCCGAATGGAAATACGGTGTCGTGGAAGAGTTCGGGTTCGCTGGGCTTCCGCGGGTCGCGCAAGGGCACGCCCTTCGCGGCGCAGCAGGCGGCCGCTAACGCTGCCAATCAGGCGCGGGACCACGGCATGCGCGTTGTGGATGTGCGGGTCAGCGGTCCGGGGTCGGGGCGCGAGTCGGCGGTGCGGGCTTTGTCGGCGTCCGGCTTGGACGTTCGTTCGATTAAGGACTCGACGCCGGTTCCGCACAACGGCTGCCGTCCGCCGAAGCGGCGCAGGGTCTAGGGATCAGGGACCAGGGGTTAGAAGTTGCTAACCCCTAACACCTAGCCCCTGACAACTAGTTTTGACCGGGACGAAGGGACGCCAAGCGCCCGTAAACCGATCGATACAAGGGCGGACAAGCTCTGCCCCATAAGGAGAACGTAACTTGGCAAGGTACAAAGACGCAGTATGCCGCCTTTGCCGTCGCGAGGGCATGAAACTGTTCCTCAAAGGCGCAAAGTGTTTCACCGACAAATGTCCGGTCGAAAAGCGCAACTTCGCTCCCGGCCAGCACGGTAAGGACCGCAAGGCCAAAATCGTCGGCTACGGGTTGCAACTTCGCGAGAAACAGAAGGCGAAGCGCATCTACTTTACTCAGGAAAAGCAATTCCGCAACTACTTTGAACGCGCGGCCCGTACCCGCGGCGTCACCGGCGAAGTGCTGCTGCAACAACTGGAGCGCCGGCTCGACAATGTGGTCTATCGTCTCGGCTTTGCCGTAGCGCGGCGGCAGGCCCGTCAGTTGGTCCGTCACGGTCACGTGCAGATCAATGGCAAGAAGGTGGACATTCCTTCCTATCAAGTGAGTGCAGGCGAGGAAATCTCCGTGCGCGAGAAGAGCAATAAACTCGGGCTGTTGGAGATTGCGAAGGATTTTGCCAGCCATCAGGCCCCGCCCGCATGGCTGGAAGTCGACCGCGACAGCTACAAGGGACGGGTGGTCTCATTGCCTACCCGGAACGACATCAACTTGCCCATCAATGAGCAGTTGATCGTGGAACTTTATAGCAAGTAGTACGCCCGCGGCGCGGAGCGATCGGCGTCGCGTTCTCTACAATCTTCGCGCCAGATCAGCCGGTGTGCGCTTCCATGAGACGCCAACCGCGCAGCATGGCCGAACTGAACAGACAGGAGTTAGGAATGCTTTGGAAAGGATTTCAGAAACCAAAACGGCTGGCTACCGACACCGAGACCTTGACCGATCAGTACGGTCACTTCTGGGCGCAGCCGTTTGAGCGCGGTTTCGGTACCACCATCGGCAACGCGTTGCGCCGCGTGTTGCTGTCGTCCATCGAGGGCGCCGCGGTCACCGCGGTCAAAATTGAAGGTGTGCTGCACGAGTTCCAGTCGATCCCGGGGGTGGTGGAGGATGCCACCGACATCATTCTCAACCTGAAACAGATCCCCTTCCGCCTGAACGGAGACGCGCCTAAGGCGATTTACTTGCGCGCCGATCAGCCGGGCGTAATCACTTCCGGCATGATCGACGCCGACGCTGACGTCGAGGTGCTCGACAAGGATGTTTACATCGCCACCGTCAGCGAAGGCGGCAAGATCGATATGGAAATGCGGCTGAAGCGGGGCCGGGGTTACGTTTCGGCGGACAAGAATTTCGACGAGGACCTGGGTCTGGGATTCATTCCCATCGATTCGGTGCACTCGCCGGTGCGCAAATGCAACTACTCGGTCGAAGCTGCCCGTTTGGGACAGATCACCGATTACGACAAGCTGGCCATCGAAATTTGGACAAACGGTTCGGTTACTCCGGCGGATGCGCTGGGGTTGGCCGCGAAGTTGCTGAAAGACCATATGAACATCTTCATCAACTTTGAGGAAGAACTCGAGGCGCAGGCTGCCGGCCTGGGCGACAAGCCGGAAATCCGCAACGAGAACCTCAATCGCTCAGTGGAAGAGCTTGAGCTTTCCGTGCGCAGCTATAACTGCCTGAAGAACGCCAACATTCAGACCATCGGCGAGCTGGTGCAGAAGTCGGAAGCCGAGATGCTGAAGACGAAGAATTTCGGCCGCAAGTCGCTGAACGAGATCAAAGAAATTCTGGCTTCGATGGGCCTGGGGCTGGGCATGAAGATCGACGACCAGGGAAATGCCGTTCCCGGCAATGCGGCGGCAACATCGCAAGGCTATTCGCTGCCGTCGTCAGGCTACGGCAACGATCCGAATTTCTAACTACAGTTGCCAGTAGCCGGTTGTCAGTTGTCAGTTTCTTTACTGCCCAATTACCGACTGCTGGCAACTGGCTACTGGCAACAGACTACTGATTTTCAAGGATCACAGAAATGCGTCATCGTAGAGCAGGATGGAAGTTAGGACGGAATACTGAGCATCGGCGCGCGTTACTGCGCAACCTGGTGACCTCGCTAATCGTGGACGAGCGCATTGAGACCACTGTCACGAAGGCCAAGGCCATGCGTCCTCATGTGGAGAAGATGATCACACTGGGCAAACGCGGCGATGTGGCGGCGCGCCGGCAGGCGGCGTCGTATCTCATGACGCGGGATGCGGTGGACAAGCTCTTTGACACCATCTCACCTCGTTACGGCGATCGCGAGGGCGGTTACCTGCGCATCATACATGGCGGTTTCCGCCAGGGAGATGGCGGCGACATAGCCTTCGTCGAACTGCTCGGCAGCGAGAAGACGCTGGACGAGAAACGCCAGAAACGCGCCGAACTCCGCGCCAAGCGTGCCGAAGAAACCCGCAAGGCCATGGAATCGGCCGAAGCCGAAAACAAGCAAATGGAAGCTCAGCAAGCCCCCAACGAAGACAAGAAAGAAGAGTAGAAACAGGGTCCAGCAGGATTGCCACCGCCGGTGGGTAATTCACAACATTGTGCCCCGTTCGAGCGGAAGCTCGGGCGGGGCTTTTCGCGGCCGATGCAACCATCGGACAGAAAACTATCGCGTGGACGAAAGCCCGGGCTGTTCGACACGGGCGCGACGGCGATTAAAAGCTCGTAGCGATAGCAAGTAGATGATCACCTGAAGCACCGCCGCACCGCAAGAATCGAGCAGCACGTCCTGCCACGCTCCGGTGCGGGAGGGGATAAAGCTTTGATGGATCTCGTCCGCCGCAGCAGTTACGACCGTCACCAGCATGCCGAGCAGTGCCCAATCCCAGCGCCAGAAATCGCGCCAGCATGTCCCCCACGGCCTGCGCAAAAGCAGGCGGAGCCGATCACAATTGGTGTTCTTGAGCGCAAGAAAAACCAAGCCGCTGAGGATCGCGTACCCGGCGAAATGTCCCGTCTTGCGCAGAATCTCGTCGAGCCGTGACACGAAAGACTCCTCCACGTGAGGAACTAACGCTGCAATCACCGTGTACAGCACACTCGAGGTGTTGTTGGCGGATGCGAACTCCGTGGATTCCAGCCGGATGACCCCCAGCCACACCAGGACCGGCCACCAACGGTGGGCCAGCGCGCGAAATGAGGGTTTCAGCAAACGGTCTCGCTTCGCAGGCTGCCGGGCCGGACTCACGGTGGTTGCCAAGCTGGGCTGACGGTTATTCAATGCGGTAATTGGGAGCTTCGCGAGTGATCATTACGTCATGCACGTGGCTCTCGCGCAGGCCGGCTCCGCTGATGCGCACGAAGCGCGCTTTCTGCTGCAGTTCGGCAATGGAAGAACAGCCGGCGTAACCCATTCCGCTCTTAACTCCGCCCACGAGCTGGTACACGATCATGCCGACCGTGCCGCGATAGGGAACGCGTCCCTCGATGCCCTCAGGGACCAGCTTGGCGAGACGATTGCCATCCCTCCCCTCCTCCGACAAAACTGGAACCGAGGAATCCGCAGAGGAATCCGCATCGATGTTTTGGAAGTAGCGTTCGCTGGAGCCTTGGGCCATTGCCGCCAGCGATCCCATCCCGCGATAGGACTTGAAAGAGCGGCCCTGGTAAAGAATGGTTTCACCTGGACTTTCTTCGGTGCCGGCGAGCAGCGAACCAATCATGACGCAGTTTGCGCCCGCCGCGATCGCCTTGGTGATGTCTCCGGAGTATTTGATGCCGCCGTCCGCGATGATGGGAACATCGGTGTCCCGTAAGGCGCGGGCAGCCTCGGCGATGGCGGTGATCTGAGGAACGCCGGCGCCGGTCACGATGCGAGTGGTGCAGATCGATCCCGGGCCAATGCCGACCTTGATGGCATCGGCTCCGGCGCGCGCCAGTTCACAAGCGCCATCGAAAGTACCGACGTTGCCCGCAATGACACTGACGTCGGGCAGTGCCGACTTGACGGCCTGGATGGCCTCTATCACCCGGGTCGAATGTCCGTGGGCGCTGTCGATGGCGAGCAGATCGACTTTGGCGCGCACCAACTCCTGGGCGCGTTCGAGGAAGTCCCCGGTGGCGCCGATGGCGGCGCCCACCCGCAGCCGGCCATGATCGTCCTTGGCGGCGGTGGGATACTTCAGGCGCTTCTGAATGTCTTTGACCGTGATCAGGCCCTTGAGGTGGTAATGATCGTCCACCACCAGCAGCTTCTCGATGCGATGTTCATGCAGGATCGCCTCCGCATCGCTCAGGGTTGTGCCCACCGGGACCGTGATGAGGTTTTTCTTGGTCATCACTTCGCTGATGGGGATATCGGTCCGGGTTTCGAAGCGGAGATCGCGATTGGTGAGGATGCCGACCAGCTTTTTGTTCTTGGTTACGGGCACGCCCGAGATGCGGTAGCGGCGCATGACCTCCAGCGCATCGGAGATTTTTTCGTCGGGCGACATGGTGATGGGATCGACAATCATGCCGCTTTCCGAGCGCTTGACCTTGTCCACTTCGCCAGTTTGCTGCTCGATGCTGAGGTTGCGATGGATGATGCCCAGCCCGCCTTGCTGCGCCATGGCAATGGCCATACGCGATTCCGTGACCGTGTCCATGGCCGCACTGATCAAGGGGATGCGGAGTTCGATGTTCCGGGTCAGGCGGGTCGTCGTGGTCGCTAAGGCCGGAACGACATCGGACTTGGCAGGCAACAGCAACACGTCATCGAAGGTAAGCGCCTCAGGCACCGGGAAATGAATCATGGCTTTTGGTCCGGGGAAAGATAATCCCTCATTGTAGAGTTGCGCTGGCGGTTAAGCAAACGCGGATGCAGTAGGAAATCTTAGTTGGCAAGAAGGAGCGACACGCCCTTCCGTCCCGTTTTAGGCTGCTATTTACCGTGTGTTCATTGAATTTTCGGATTCTTCGGCGTATAGTTAATGAGGTACTGTTGTGTTTTGAGGGTTCTGTCACCCCCTCCCGGCGTGACGGCGAGCCCGCTGCATAATCGGCGAAGCACATCGGTGGGCGAGAGCCCACTTTTTATTTCCACCCGTAATCCGCTGGTGCACGGCGAGTCCAGGCGGCAGCGATAGCCTGAGGGGCGGTTTGTGCTTGTTCGCAGGGGGGCGTTTTTTGGACGGGAACAGACGATGGCAGCCGGTTTGGAAAAAGTTCGAGAGATCGCCGAGCGGGTGGCGCAATCCAGCGGCTTGGAAGTGGTCGATATCGAGCTCCTGGGCGGCGGTAAAGCGCGCATGCTGCGCATCTTCATCGACAAGCCGGATGGAGTTACGCACGAGGATTGTTCCAGCTTCAGCCGCGAAGCAGGCACCATCTTCGATGTTGAGGAGGCTGTACCGGGGGCTTCGTACTTATTGGAAGTTTCATCGCCGGGACTTGATCGCAAGTTGTCAAAGCCGGCGGACTACCAGCGTTTCACCGGCAGGCTGGTGAAGCTGATGACGCGGGACCCGGTGAACGGAAACCGGCATTTTGAAGGGCGGCTGAAAGCGTTTCACGATGGCCGGCTCAGTTTGGAATTGACCGGCAGGAAAGAGTCCAAGAAGCACCAGGCGGTGGAGCCGGGAACGGAAGTTGAAATCGAGCTGGCCAACGTCGAGAAAGCGAACCTGGTTCCCGAGTTCTGATTCAAACGCAGCAAAGACCAAATGGAAGTAAGGTGGCAAACATTTTATGGCGAGTGAACTGTACAACGTAATCGACGCTCTGAGCCGGGAGAAAGGCATCGATCCGCAGATCGTCGTGAGCGCGGTCGAGGATGCCATTGTTGTGGCCACCCGAAAGTACTACAAGAGCCAGGAGAACCTGCGCGCTGAACTCGACAAAGAGAGCGGCCAGATTCGCGCGTTCGCGGTGCGGACCATCGTTGAGGGCCTCGATCAGCTCGAAGATCCCCTCGCGCAGATTACGCTGGAGGACGCCAAACGCATCGATCCGGCCGCCGAGGTGGGTGGCGAGTTGCGCACCTATAAGGCCACAGACGTGCTAGGTCGCATTGCGGCCCAACTGGCAAAGCAGGTCATCTTCCAGAAGGTCCGGGAGGCCGAGCGGGACACCATCTACAACGAGTACATAGGCCGCGTCGGCGAAGTGATCAACGCCACCATCAAGCGCCAGGAGGGCCAGGACGTGATTGTGGACCTCGGCAAGGCCGAAGGACGCATGCCCAAGAAGGAGCAATCGCGGCTGGAATCGTTTGCTCCCGGCGAGCGAGCGCGAGTGGTGCTGGTCCGCGTGGAGAAGGCTTCCAAGGGGCCGCAGGTGGTGGTCTCGCGCGCCGTGCCGGAGCTGGTATCGCATTTGTTCCAGACCGAGGTGCCTGAGATTTACGACAACACGGTGGTCATCCGCGCCATTGCCCGCGAGGCCGGCGAGCGCACCAAGATCGCGGTCATGTCGAAGGACAAGGATGTCGATCCGGTGGGCGCTTGTGTCGGAATGAAGGGCATGCGTGTGCAGTCCATCATCCGCGAATTGCGCGGCGAGAAGATTGACATTATCGAATACCACGAGGACCCGGTGACCTTTGCGGAAAAGGCGTTGCAGCCGGCGAAGGTCAGCCGCGTCACGGTACTCGAAGGTCAGGAGAAGCACCTGGAGGTAATCGTCGATGACAGCCAACTGTCGCTGGCCATCGGCAAGAAGGGGCAGAACGTCCGCCTGGCCGCCAAACTGCTGGGCTGGAAGATCGACATCAAGAGCGAAGAAGAGAAGCGTCAGGAAGTGGAAGATCGGATGAACGTTGTGTTGAACCAGCCGGCCACGCCCCTGGAAAGCGTTCCCGACCTGGAGCCCGGAATCATCGAGAAGCTGGTCGCTGCCGGCATAACGACGGTCGAAGCCGTCGCCGACATGACTCCCGAGCAGCTCGAAGAGGTGCCGGGTATCGGCCCCAAGACGGTGGAGAAAATCAGTATCGCGGTCAACAATTATTTTTCCAGGTTGGACGCGGCGGCTGGCAGCGAAGAAGTTCCGTTGTCCGAAGACGAGGTGTCCGCCGAATCGGAGGTGGCCACGGAAGAGGCTGCGCTTGCGGGAGACGAAGCGCCTACGGAAAGTGGGGCTCCCATGGAGGGCGGTGGCGAGGATAGCGCCACGGGACCTGAGTCCGGTGGGCAGTCTGGCGACCTTAGCGGCTTGGAGGAAGAGCCGGAAGCGAGTTCGGACAGCGTGGAGGACCTGGTCGAGACCGGTCAGTACTACGAGGCTGAAGTCGTCGAAGGGATCGAGGATGCGCCTCCGGCCGATGAAGCCGAAGTGACGACGCACGAGCGTCCAGCCGGAGAAAACGAGAACGTTCCTGATGAAGAAAAACCTGGCGAGCAGAGGTAAGAACACAGGCCTCAGTGGCTGCTGGGGCTCGGCAAAATTTTACGGTGAGGATGCTATGACGGCTTAACCGGGCGGGACAATACGGAGGAAATAGGGCGGAATGCAGAAGATTCGAATTAACGACCTGGCGAGAGAGCTCGAGGTAAAGAGCAAGATGATCCTCGACGCTCTTATTAAGGTCGGTGTAACGGAAAAGAAAACGCACTCCAGTTCCATCGAAGTGGACGAAGCGGAGCGGGTCAAGAAATACTTTGCGCAGCACCCCGAGCCCGGCGCCACGCGCGCCTCGTCGCGCGCCTCGGCAGACGAATTCGAGCGCAAGCTGGATCTTTCGCACATTTCCAAACCGGGCGATGTGCTGAAGGCGGTCACGCAACGGGCCGCCCAGCCTTCCGCGGCTGCGCGTCCGGCCACGCCTTCGACCCTTGCCACACCCGCCGGGCCTCGCCAAACGGTTGCGCCGCCTTCCGCGGTTCGTCCTGCAAGTTCGGTTACGAAACCGGTTGCACCCGTGGCGAGCGCCACACCAGCAACTCTAGCGGAACCGCCCAAGCCAGCGCCGCGTTTCATTACGCCACAGTCGGTCGCGCGCCCACCCGCTGCCATCGTTATTCCACCCAAGCCGCCGGTAATGGCGCCTCCTCCAGCGCCGCCAGCGCATCTGTCATCTGCGGCTGGGACGGCGCAACCTTCCGAGCCAGTGATCGAGGACCAGATAACGGCGCTCGAAGAAAGTGAAGCCGTGCCGTCCACGTTCGAGATGATCGAATCCGAGATTCCCATTGCTGTAGAAGGCGAAGTTCCGGCAGCGCTACTGGAAGCGCCGCCAGCCGCAGAAAAGCGCGCAGGCGTTACTCGCCCCGCTGTTCCGGGGCAGGCTGCTTCGGGAATCGGTCGTGCCGGGCTGCCGACGCGTCCTGGACAGCCGGGGACCGCCGCGCACACGGCACGCCGTTTGATCGTTCCCCAGACCGGACCGCGTCCGGTGTATCTGGCTCCGCCATCGGCCGCACCGCGTGCAGGCGCCAGCGCGCCTCCGCGAGGGGGAATGCCGGAACGCGGCAAACCCATTTTCCAGCGCCCGCGTTCGGGAGTGCTGCCGCCAGGACAGACGCGGCCACCCGTGCGCCCGGGAGAGCGCCGCGGTCCCCATCCAACACGTTCCGGGGCGCCGGGAACTCGTCCGGGGTTCGGAGCTGGCGCAGGCGTCGCCCCGCCGCCTCCTACCGGACAACGTCCCGCCGGCCGCCCGGCGCGTCCCGGGCAGCGCTATGTTCCTCGAGGCGTGAAGGAAGGCCCGATGAAGGGCTTCGTTCCGCCGCCGCGGCTTTCGCTTTCCAGCGAGCCCCTGCCCATCACGCGGAGCATCACCATTCCGGAAGGCATCAGCGTAAAAGACCTGGCGGAGAAATTGGGAATTCGGGCCAAGGACCTTATCGCCCGTCTGCTGGCGCGAGGCGTTTTCGCCACGGTCAACCAGACGCTCGATTCCGACTTGGCGACCGACATGGCCCGTCACTTTGGCGCCGACACGGCCGTTATCACCTTCGAGGAGCAGTTGGCCAAGGACACGGTGTCGGCGGAAGGTGCGGGCGAAGAAGGAACAGCTCAGGGAGTGGTGCGCCCGCCGGTGGTTACCATCATGGGCCACGTGGACCACGGCAAAACCAGCTTGCTCGACGCGATCCGCTCGACCAATGTTGCGGGAGGTGAGGCCGGTGGAATTACGCAGCACATCGGGGCGTACAAAGTGGCGATCACCGATCCTAATTCGCCGGCTTTTGGCCGCGAGATCGTCTTCCTTGACACGCCTGGTCACGAAGCTTTCACCCGCATGCGCGCGCGTGGATCGAAGGTTACCGACATCGTGGTGCTGGTCGTGGCCGCCGATGACGGTGTGATGCCGCAGACTTTGGAGGCGATCGATCACGCTAAAGCGGCGAACGTCCCGATGATCGTCGCGGTGAACAAGATCGACAAGCCGGAAGCTCTGCCGGACCGCGTCAAGAAGCAACTCGCCGATCGCGGTCTGATGCCGGAAGACTGGGGCGGCAGCACGGTCTTCGTGGACGTGTCGGCGAAGCAGAAGACCAATCTTAATCTGCTGATGGAAATGATCTGCCTGGTTGCCGATCTGCAGGACCTGAAGGCGGTGCCTGACCGTCTGGCGCAGGGCACGGTGCTTGAGGCCAAGCTGGACCGCGGTCGCGGCCCCGTAGCGACGGTCTTGGTGCAGAACGGTACGCTGAGGACCGGCGACAACTTCGTGGTGGGTAACGTCTTCGGAAGAGTTCGCGCCATGTTCAACGATCGGGGCACGGCCTTGGATGCCGCCACTCCCGCAACCCCGGTGGAGATTCTCGGCCTGGAGAGTTTGCCGCAAGCCGGCGATCAACTGGTGGCCGTGGCGGACCGCGAGAAGGCGCGCGGCATCTCCGAATATCGCGAAGGCAAGGCCCGCGAAGCTCAGCTGGCCAAGAGTTCGCGAGTCTCGCTTGAAGGTTTGGCGGAACAACTGAAGTCCGCCGGACAGAAAGAGCTGGACATCATTCTCAAGGGCGACGTTCAGGGCTCAGTTGAGGTGCTGAGCGACGTGCTGACCAAGCTGTCGAACGACCGGGTCAAGATCAAGATCCTGCTCAGCGGTGTGGGCGCCATCACCGAGACCGATGTGCTGCTGGCCTCGGCGTCGAATGCCGTCATCATCGGCTTCAACGTGCGGCCGGAACGCAAAGCCCAGGAACTGGCCGAGCAGGAGAAGGTTGACATTCGCTTGCACTCCATCATCTACGAGTTGGCGGACGAGATTAAGCGCGCCATGACCGGATTGCTGGAACCGATCATCAAGGAAACTTATCTGGGACGCGCCGATGTCCGCGACACCTTCCGCGTACCCAAGGTCGGTATGGTTGCGGGTTGTTACGTCACCGATGGTGTCGTCAAACGCGACGCGGAAGCTCGTCTGCTGCGCGACAATGTGGTGGTGTTCAAGGGCAAGATTGGCTCGGTGCGGCGCTTTAAGGAAGATGTCAGCGAAGTCCGTCATGGCATGGAATGCGGCATCTCGATCGCCAACTATGGTGATATCAAAGTAGGGGATGTCATTGAAGTGTTCGTCACCGAGAGAGTAGCGGCCGAAGCCTTTGTTTAAAGACAGTGGTTAGTGGCTAGTGGATAGTGGATAAGAACAGTTGGGCCAAGCAGTACCATGAGACCAACGACGTCCCGGAACTGAATCCTCCCATGAGGGGACAACGGTGTCCGGGACGATGTGCAATAGGACGGGAAATGATTGCGTATCTCACGCTCGAGATCCGCATTGAAAGCGCGCACTCGCTCAAAGACAAGCGCCAAGTGGTGCGCAGCGTGAAGGACGGGCTGCGGGCCCACTTCAACGTCTCCGTCGCCGAGCTTGACCCGAGCGAGGCCTGGCAGCGCGCCACTTTGGGCGTGGTCGGCATTTCGCAGTCGCGCGATTATCTGGAAGGCCTGATGCGCAACGTGGAACGGCACGCGGTGCGCACAGCCAACAACAGCGGCGGCGAAGTCATCGATTCATTTCTCGATTTCTTGAGTGAAGCGGAATTTGGCGGACGCGCGACCGAGGAACCGTGATCGTTATCACCGCCGGCTTGACAGGTTGGCGTATGCTCTAACGTTCCCCTATTTTCGGCTGGCAGAATAGAAGGCAATGGAGAACCGGGGACAGAAATACCATCGTGGCCGCATGGCAGAAGCTCTGCGGGAAGAAATTGTCGCCCTGGTGGAAGGGGAATTGGGCGATCCTCGCATTGGATTGGTCAGCGTCAGCGAGGTCCAACTGGGTCCCGATGGCAAGACCGCCCGCGTGTTGGTGTCGGTCGCGGGAGACGAGGACGAAGTAGAGCAAAGCCTGAAAGGCTTGAACGCGGCGGGTGGCTACATTCGGCATGAGCTGGTGGGCCGTCTTGCCATCCGCCAAGCCCCGGAGTTGATCTTCGTGCTCGACCATGGGGACCAATACGGGGGCAGGATCGAAGAGCTGTTGCATCGCATTCAGAAAAGAAGGCGCTAAGGAACCACAAAGACACACAGACCCAGAGAAGAAAAGCATAAAGGATGAGCAAGTTAGTGTGAGACACCTGAAGTCACGCCGCCGCTGAAGAAACCGATTTCCTCTGTGCCTCTGTGTCTCTGTGGTAAATAAGCCATGCTTGGCGAAGTTCTGAATCAGATCGGCAGAAGGCAGAAGTTCATGCTCACGTCGCACGCCCGGCCAGATGGCGATGCCGTCGGGTCGGCGCTGGCCTGCTGCCAGATTCTGCGCAGTATGGGCAAACAGGCGGACGTCGTCCTCAGCGATGGCGTGCCGGGCATCTACCGCCCGTTGCCCTTCAGCGATTCGGTGCTGCAAACCACCGAGAACGCGCCCCAACCCGAGGCGGTCATCATCCTGGAATGCGATAGCGTGCAGCGTACGCGCCTGACCGGCCTGGAGCAGCACTACCTCATCAACATCGATCACCATGCGACCGCCCGTCCTTTCGCGGACGTGAACTGGATTGACCCCAGTGCCTGCGCAACCGCGGAAATGATCTTCCGCCTGGCGCGCGAGGCCGGCGTCCAGATCTCACCCGAAGTAGCCACGTGTCTCTATACCGCCGTACTTACCGACACCGGTTCGTTCTGTTTCAGCGGAACCAACGAGAGTACTTTCGCCCTGGCAAAGGAATTGGTGGGCTGTGGCGCTGACCCGGTCCGGATTGCCCAAAACGTATATTTCTCGAACCCGCTCTCCAAGATGCGTCTGCTGGGGGCCGCCCTCACCAGCCTTCAGCGGGACGGTAGTCTGGCCTGCATGCACGTGGACCGCGCTACCGTAGAACGCTGCCAGGCCAACGAAGAAGATTGCGAAGGATTAGTCAACTATGCCCTGGCCATCGAAGGCATCGAAGTGGCATTGTTCTTTCGGGAACAGCCTGACGGCAGCTTCCGCGTGAGTCTGCGCAGCAAGGGTGCGGTCAATGTAGCCGCGGTGGCCGCGCAGTTTGGCGGCGGCGGTCACGAGTGCGCCAGCGGATGCGCGATGCCGGGCCCATTGTCGGCTGCCACCAGACGTCTGCTGGCGGAATTTCAGATTCGCGGTTACCACGCGATGGTGCACTAGCTCTCGCCAGGCGAACGGACCAAGCCTTGAAACAGAACCGCATCCTGGACGAACGCACCCGCCGTTCCACCGACCTTCTCGCGCTTATCGCATTCTGCGGATTCCTGTTTTTCGCCGGCCTTCAGGTGATCGGCTTGGTCGGCGCTGACGAGCCCCGCTATGCGCAAATCGCGCGCGAAATGCTGCAACGCGGCGATTGGGTCACTCCGGTCCTGAATGGTCAGCCCTGGCTTGAAAAGCCGCCCCTTTATTACTGGGCCACCATGCTGGCCTATAAGGCGACCGGAGGGGTGAGCGATTGGGCGGCGCGCCTGCCATCCGCCATCCTTTGCTCGCTGATGATCTTCTTCCTCTACGTCTGGGCCCGCCATTTTCGCAGGGGAATGCAGCTGGATGCTGCGTTGATCACCGCAGCCTCGGCCATCGTGATTGGGTTCGGGCGCAGCGCTTCCACCGACATGCCTCTGACGGCGATGTTCACCGCCGCAATGCTGTGCTGGTACGGGTGGTATTCCAACCAGAATCGGGGCTGGCTGCTGGCCTTCTATCTCTTTGCAGGACTCGGAACCCTGGCCAAAGGGCCAGTTGCCGTTCTGCTTGCCGGGTTGATCATCGTGGTCTTTGCCGTCCTGCGACAGGATTGGCGGTTGATTCTCCGCACTCTTTGGCCTGCCGGAATCGTGCTGTATCTCGCGGTGACCTTACCCTGGTTTATAGCGGTGCAGCGTGCCAATCCCGAGTTCTTCCGCACCTTCCTTCTGCAGCACAACGTGGAACGCTTTAGCACCAACCTTTATCACCATGCTCAGCCCTTCTGGTTTTACCTGCCGGTGGCGCTGCTGGCGCTGGTGCCTTGGACCGTCTTTGTCATCGTCGCGCTCGTCGATGCCGTTCGCGACTGGCGTTTCTCGGTGCAGCAGCCACCCGGAGCGGAAGATCTGCGCACCTATCTTACGGTGTGGTTCTTGCTGCCGATAGCATTTTTCTCGCTGTCGCAGTCGAAGCTGCCGGGATATATTCTTCCCGCAATTCCAGCCGGCACGATTTTGCTGGCGAACTTTGTCTGGCGCCGCGAACAGGAGGCAGAGAAGCCGAGTGCGTGGTTGGGAATGCTGCATGCGGCGCTATCGGCGGCCATGCTGATGGCGGCGCTTATCGTGCCGTTCAAACTCTTGAAGCTGGCCCTGCCACGAAATGTCATTGTGGTCGCGGCGGGGCTCGGCGTTACCGCGATTCTTGCGCTTTGGTTGAGTCTGCGCATGCAAGGCTACCGCGTGTTGCGGTTCATCACGCTGGTTCCGGTCGTCATCGCGTTTGCGCTGGTATTGCGCGGCACGGCGCCGATCGTCAATCTACTGCAATCGGCCCGGCCCGTCGAGGCGGCGATTCACGAGAGCGTGCTCGGACAAATTCCAAGCATTGCGGTTTACGATGTGCCTCCCAGCGTGAGATACGGCCTGGCGTTCTATCTTGACCAGCCGATCGCAAGCTACGAAAACAATGAGGTTCCACCCTTCGATCATTTGGTTGTGGCCGCCAGTGGCGCCCAGAAGGAATTGGAATATCGCCTACCCGGACGCAAACTTACGCGGGTGGGCGGCTTTGCACCGCAGCACCTGGATTTTTATGTGGTGTTGGGAAGAGCTTCGGGCCAGGCGAAGCCCTGAGCCGAGCTGATCCAGGATTGATGTATCCGCTGGTGCGGGTAGCGCGGGCCTGAAGGCCCGCACTTCCCAAGCTACAACGGCTCTGGTGCTGTTCTCGAAGCCCGTGCTCTCTTCCGCGAGACAGCTCTACAGGCCGCGGAAAAAGTCGGAAAAGCAGATCCCTCGCGGGCTGAACTTTGCCTCAACAAGCGCAAAAACGGCGCTTGTCGGGGACCCCTGTTCGCCCGCTCGTGATGACAAAATAAAGGGTCTACAAGGGCGCACCTAAAGGTGCGCCCCTTCAAAAGCGTCCACAGCCGAGTTTTTCCGCAGCCTCTCTAGCCGTGTGGCTCCTTCGACTTGCCTGACGGTGCGCTTTGATGCGGCGCAGCCTGGTGTTGCGCCGGCGGCTGGCTTACGTGCGGAGCCGGCTGGCTTTGATACGGCGCAGCCTGGTGTTGCGCCGGCGGCTGGCTTACGTGCGGAGCCGGCTGGCTTTGATGCGGCGCAGCCTGGTGTTGCGCCGGCGGCTGGCTTACGTGCGGAGCCGGCTGGCTTTGATGCGCCGGCGGCCGCGGAGCGCTGTAATGCGGCGGCCCATTCACTGCACTATTGCCGTGGGGAGCCGGCCTGCTCTGGCTCTGGTTCATGTGGGCCGGAGGATGCGGCGCCGCGTTGTTCGGGCGCGGGACATTGTTGTTGGCACTATTTGTGTGCGCTGCCCCAGCACGATTGGGATTGGAAGCGTTTGCACGTCCGGGTGGCCGAGCGACAGCGTTGTTGTTGTTAACCGGCCGGGATGCCCTTGCGTTGCCCGCATTGTTGGCTCGTGGAGCATTGACCGCCGGATTGTTCCTCACCGGCGCATTACTCGCCCTGACCACGCCGGTGCCGTGGAAGGCCGCGGGTTTGGGAGTGGCGGCCACTTGCGGCCGGCCGTGGTTCACCGACGCCCACTGGGCGCGGTCGGAGCGCGCCATCTGCTCATGCCGGGTCTGCCCTGACGTGGGAGCGATGTGGCGTCCCCGCAAGGCAGCCTCCTGAGCGGCATTGGGGCGCGCGTTGATTCCGCCATTGCCACCGTTATAGGCGACGCGATTCACAGTGGCATTGTTCACTACGGTCCTGTTGTAAACATTGTGAATGTTGGTTACGTTCACGCGATTGACGGTCCGGTTGTAATAGAAATTACGACCGCGCCAGTATCCGCCGTCGTAGCCATAACCGGTGTAACCGAAGCCGTAGTTGATGCCGCCATAGAAGCCTATCGTCGGACCCCAATATCCGGCATGCCAGATGAAGGCCGAACCGCCCCATCCCCAATAGCCCGGCGTCCACAGAAAGCCGATCTCGGGGGCCAGCACCCACGTTCCGGGCACCCAGAAATAGCCATCCGGACCATACGCCCAGTAGCCTGGAGTCCAGATGTAGCCGGGACCCGGGCACCAAGGCTGCTCGTACACCGGCAGCGGAGGCGGTGCGATCGCCACCGAGATGAATACTGCGGCAAATGACGATACGGGGACCGCGACAATCAGGAAAGCTAACAGGAACAACCGACTGCAACGGAGGATACGCATATTTCCCTTTCTTTCTTATCCGATTCCAGCGCCCGGCCAGTTGCGCGAATGCACCGGCGAATTCCTTTGGACTTCGCCAAGCGTGAGTTCAAATCCTTGGTTCTTTGTCTCTACCATATTGGAACCGAGCCAGCCAGGAATAGTTGCTAGAAAAACCATGGCGGGCACGCACAAAATTTTCTGGTTGGCGAATTCCGCAGACAACCCAACCCGTCGGTTTAAGGTTTGCTTCAGATGCCAACCCGCACTAGACTGACTCAGGTATGGCCGCAGCGCATAGAGCCGTTGACAATTACCATCGGCCGCCCGGGCTGAGTACCGTGGAGATTCTCGACCTCAGGCACTTCTCATCTGACGACCTGCGTCCCTTGCTCGACCGTGAGGTCGAAGTCTGGGGTGGATTGCTCGCCTGGGACTATCGCGGTTCGGCGGACATGATTTTGCGTTACGTCGATGCCAAGATCCTGCCGGGGTACGCCGCCGTGGAGCGGGGAAGCATCGTAGGTTACTCGTTTTTCGTGTACGAAGGCAGTAAAGGGGTAGTAGGCGATCTCTTCGTCTCGCCGCGTCGCCCCGACGCCCGCGGGATCGAGCTTCAGATGGTGGAACACGTTATCGCAACCCTGCAGCGGTCGCCGGGTATTCTCCGCGTAGAAGCTCAGTTGTTGACCCATCAGGCGGGAGACCTTGCTGTCAACTTTGTGTCTGCAGGATTTCATCGCCACCGGAGACTATTCCTCGCATTGCATTTGAGGGGCGCCGATGCTCCGCCGATTCCGCCAGTAGGCTTGTCGCGAGATATCCTGGTGCGCCGCTGGGCTGAGCAGGACTATCAGCCGGCAGCCGGCGTTATCACCGCCGCCTATCGCGCCCACATCGACTCCGAGATTAACGACCAGTACCGCACTAACTCCGGCTCCAACCGCTTCCTGAATAATATTGTGCGATTTCCCGGCTGTGGCGTCTTCGACCTGGACTCTTCCTTTGTCGCCATTCATCGGCCATCCAATACCCTGATCGGACTGATTCTTTGTTCACGGGTGAAAGGCGACGTGGGACACGTCACGCAAGTTTGCTTGTTGCCGGAGTACCGGGGACAGGGCATTGGAGAAAGCCTTATTGCCAGCACCTGTCACTCGCTACGCAACCGCAATTTCAGTCTGCTGTCGCTGACCGTGACCGAGGCCAACCAGCGCGCGGTAGATCTGTACAGGCGGTTGGGTTTCGTCGAGCTGCGGGTGTTCGATGCGTTTGTGTGGGAAGGGTGAAAAAGCAGTTGCCGGTTGCCAGTGGTCAGTTGTGAATTTCGAACTGACGCCTGGCCACTAGCTAGTGTTTAATCATCCACATGGCCCAGGCCGCGACAATGACTCCGCCAACGAAAAGGGCAAAGCAGTATGCGCCGTAGCGCAGCATGTCGCGCGGGGTATTGCGTTGGGTGATGCCGAACACGGTGGACGCACAGAGCGCAAACAGCAGCGCGGCATTGAAGTGAGAGAGTTCGAAGGTCATGGTTTCTTGCCGATCGCAATGTGGTGAGCGTCAACCGCGGCAATCACATTCAGCAGTCCCGCCACGACAATGTACTTGGTGCCGTAGTCGGCCACGGCGCGATGAATATTGCCGATTCCCCAGTCCATGGTTCGGGCGATGAAGTAGAGAGCGCCCGCGCCCAAATCGCCGACAAATCCCAGCATGTCAAGCAAGTCGCCGCTGTTAAGCGAGTACACCTTGCCTTGCATGCCGAGCCCGGCGAAGAACATCACAAACACCGCCAGCATCAGCAACAGCCCGCGAATCCAGCGGCGCTGAATGAAGTGCCCGAGGCCGGGAAAGAGCCAGCCCGCGACCGGAGCAACGATCGCCATCGGATGGTCGCTTTGAGCGGAAGCTTTGTTAGGGCGTTGGGCCACGGTAGCGCTATTCTGCGGATTCGCCATCAGACCAGCACCAACTCGTTCTGCACGCGGCCGGTAACTTCGCCCTTCCCGTTGCGGATCATCATATTGATTTCGCTGCGTACCCCGAATTCCGGCAGGTAGATTCCGGGCTCGATCGAAAAGCAGGTGTTGGGCAGAATTTCGCGATCATCTTTGGTCTCGAGGTTGTCCAGGTTCGCGCCGTTGGCGTGAATGTCGCGGCCGATGGAATGGCCCGTGCGATGGATAAAGTACTTCCCGTAGCCCTTGCCGGCGATGTAGCCGCGGACCACGTCGTCCACTTCCCAGCCCTGAATTTTCTGCTTCGCCTCAAAGGCCTGTTGGACCTTGTCGATGCCGGCGTTACGGGCGTCGCGCACGATCTCGAATACTTCGCGCTGCTTGTCGCTGGGACTGCCGATCACGCCCGTCCAGGTGATGTCGTAATAGACGCTATCGGGACCGTTGGTCTTTGCCCACAGGTCCAGCAGGACAAAGTCGCCTTCGTGAATCGGGGCGGACGTTGCTGCGGTAGGGTCGTAATGCGGATCGCCACTGTGCGCGTTGACGCCGACAATGGGTGGATCGTCGGTCGTCAAGTTCTCTCGCCTGAAAGCTTCCATGACCCATTGCTGCATTTCGAACTCGTGCGTGCCGCCGTTGCGTACGCGCCGTCCTATCTCCGGGAAGAAGGCCGCGGTGATATTGTCTATCGCATCGCGGGCCTTGAAGTGGGTCGCGATCTGCGCCTCAGTCAGCGTGGCTTCGAAGCGCGCCACCAGGTTCGCCGAGCTGACAATCTCTTTGCCGAAGCTGCGCACCAATTCCAACATGCCGCCGTCAACCAGCGAGATGTAGGGAATCTGGTTGTTCGGCGAGTACTGCATCACCACCGTGCTGTAAGGCTTCAGCATTGTCTCGAGGTTTTGCCACAGCTCCTGCCATGCCGAATATTCCAGCTTCCTGCCGGGCAGCGAGTCGAGGTGATGGCTTTCGATACGGTGCACCAGCTTTACCGGCTCGCCCTTGGCGGGCACCACGTAAAACCAGCGGCGGGTGACCATCATTTTTGGCGGCAGACCCAATACGCTGTAGGCAATCGCATCGCGGTGATGGTGATCGTAGAAGAGCCAGCAATCGTTGTGGCTGGCGCGCAGCGCAGCCTGAATGTCGGGGAGATTCATGCGTGTTCTATTGTAAATGAGAGCGAGCCTGCGGGGATGTTTTCACCACAGAGGCACAGAGGACCCGGAGATAGCGCTTAGCATTTGGCAATTAGCACTTGGCTCAGGGGCCGTCAAGAAAGGGACGTTCGCGATCTTTCGGCAGCCCACGGTCATGCGGCCTTGCTGCCTCGTAGTCGCTAATTCTTTTTTCTCTGTGTTTTTGTGTCTCTGTGGTGAAAACTCAAATTCTTTCTGCCGTCGCTGACTTCGATTGGTTCCTGGCTAGCACGCGCGCTCGCGTGGCGGCTGGCAGGGTCTCGCAGGCGGTTCGCAACACCAACCGCGGCGTTCGATCGCGGATCGTCAACAGATACTCGACGGTCTGTTCCGGGTTGGCCTTAGCGGCTTCGCGCAACAGCCAGCCCAGTCCCTTCTGCACCATGTCGTCATCGCTTGCCAGCAGCATCTCGGTGATACGCTGGATATCGCCGAAGTTCTTGTGCTGCCGGGTGCTGTGGATGAGGCCGACGGCGGCGGCGCGCTGATGCCATGGGTTGCGCGACTTCTTCCGGGCCCAGCGAGATGGTCGCGACAAGTATGCTGCGTCTGCGGCGATCATGGGGCCAATGAGGTAATGCACCAGTGCGTCGTGATCGGCCCATGTGCTGATGCGGTCGAGCCAGCTCTCGAACAGCTTGAACTCCGCCTTGCCGAACTCCCCCACGATTCCTTGAAGCATGACCACGGCTAGAATCTTTTCTTCCAACACCTCGCCGCGAAAGAGCTGATCGGCAACTTGCAACAGGAAAGGCAGACCGTTCTCTGCGATGATCGTCCGGCGAAATCGCACCGCGACCTTGCGCAGCTCGCCGGTTCGCCACCCGCGCGACTGGACCTCATGCTTGAAGAAGCGTTGCACTTCTTCCGTATGGGGCGCCGAGCCGCCGTTCTGGATCACGATACGGATGTGTTTGGCGATATAGGCGGGAGTCTTTGTCATACGGGTCATCGGGCTGTAAAGCTAAATCAAACTGTGCAACGATTACGCAAATCCAGCCCCGCAGGGGCGAAACAATATTAGCCCAGGGCGTACCGGGGTCCCCAACGCGCGCCGTTTTCGCGCGTGTTGGGGTGGTTAAGCCCCGGGTAAAGTTGGGAAAAAGTAACGAGTCCCTTTAGGGACGGCACAGTTCTTACGCACCGTGCGAGGGGCTGCACTACTCGGCCCCTTTTCGCTCCGAACGCCGAGGCCCGCCTATCAGCCGGCCGCTGGGCGCGTGGTCTCTCCGGCTGGTTGTGGCAGCACGAACTTGTCATAAATCCACAGCAGAATTGCGGTGAGGACGCCGACCCCCGTGATCACCCACCACATCGTTGCGGGCTGGTGTTTCACCTCGCCGAAGTAGTGGATAAGAAATCCCCCGAACTTTCCGCCGATGAGCGAGCCGATACCCAATGGCAGAAAAGCGAATCCCATGTAGGTCCCTTGCTGTCCGGAGGGCGCAAGCCGCGAAATGTATTCATAATAGCGAGGCGATTGGGTTATCTCGCCGAGCGCAATAGCGATGAGCGTAAGCACCACGCCCGTCACCGTGGGCCTGACGATGAGGATGATCCATGCCAAAGCGGTAACCAGGGTGCCGATGATGATGGCGCTGAAGGCGCGAAACTTCTGGGTAAAGATGTTGATCACCACGGTGAGCGCAATCACTACCAGCGGTCCAGTCACCAGCAGGAGTTCGGTGTCGGTATGTGGATTGATGTAGTCGTGAACATAAAGCGGCAGGGTGATGAACTCCTGCCAATAGACGATCCAGTAGCCGGTGAAGATCAGCAGAAACATCATGAAGCGCGGATTGGTAATGACGGTCCAGAAATTCTTGCCGGCCTGCGAGAGACTACTGGTTTGAACTTCCTCGGTGCGGCGGGGCTCCCGGAAAAAGAGCAAGACGCCGAGGAACATCAGGAAGACGCTCAGTGCAGCAACGCGAAAGACGTTCTCCACGCGCATACGCTGGTGCACGTAGGACGCGACATAAGGGCCGGCTGCGCCGCCGACGTTCACCAGCGTGTAGTAGATGGAGTACCCGATGGAGCGTACGTTTTCTTTCGAGGCGCGCGCAGTCGTGCCAACCACGCTGGGCTTCACCAGCGCAATTCCCAGGGCCGGCAGCGCCAGAACAAAAGTCGCCAGCGCAACTAGCGGCACGGAGTCGCGCACCGGAGCGAGCCAGGGCGCCCCCAGCGATCCCAACAGGAAGTAGGCGCAGCTCAGGATCAGATAAGCCAGCGAAAGCGCGCGGCGGAAGCCCATCCGGTCGGCGACTGTTCCGCCGAATACCGCCAGAAACCATACCAGCCCGCCGAAGAATCCGGTAAGGGTGCCCGCCTGTTCGGTGGGAAATTTCAGGACTTCGTGGAGATAGCGCGCCAGCGAAGCGAAGGCGGCGTAATAGGAAAGCCGCTCGAACAACTCGCTGATGTTGGCGACCCAGAAGGGACGCTCGAAGCCGGTGCGAATGTCGCGCCAACGCTGCGCAAAGCTCAAAATGCTCTCCTCCTTGAAGAAGTAGCCAGTTGCCAGTAGTCAGTTGCCAGTTATCGGCCGCCTTGATGACTGACTACTGGCTACTGACTTCTTCAGCAGCCGTTCTTTGACCTGTGCGGCTGCGAGCCCGTGCACGCGAATCACCTTGTTTCGGCTGCCTTCCCCGGCGGCTATCGTAACCGACGAACGCGGCACATTCAAAACTTGGGCTAGGAATTCAATGCAAGCCTGGTTAGCGCGGCCTTCGACCGGCGGCGCGGTCAAGGCGAGTTTCAGTGCGTCGCCAACCTCGCCGGTTATGGCGTTCTTCTTCGCGCGAGGATGCACCTTCACCTGAAAAGTTACGCCGGAAGCCGTGTCGTGGATCGGGATCATGGCATTGGGCGATCCCCAAAAATCGCGGTCCCGATACGCACGCAAGTCGAGCCTTCCTCGATGGCCACTTCGAAGTCGTGCGACATACCCATGGACAGTACATCGAGCGCAAGCCCAGGCAGATTGCGAGCGGCGAGACGGTCCCGCAATTCGCGGAGCTGGCGAAAGTAGGGCCGCGCTCCTTCGGGATCTTCCGTGAACGGCGGCACGATCATCAGTCCGCGAATACGCAGATGCTTCCAGGTGAGAGCGCCGGCGAGAATGCTTTCGAGTTGTGGTGAGTTCGGGGCGAGACCGCTCTTGGCCTCTTCACCTCCAACATTGATCTCGATCAGCACCTCGAGAGTCTTGCCCAGTTTCTCGGCAGCAGCGTTCAGCCGCTCTGCCAGCTTGGCCGAGTCTAGAGAATCAACCGCCTGAAACACCTCCGCGGCCTTCGACGCTTTATTGGATTGCAGGTGGCCGATCATGTGAAACTCGGCGTCGCGCAAGCTGGCAAGCGCGCCCGCCTTTTCGGAGAATTCCTGCGCCCGGTTTTCGCCGAACAGGCGCTGCCCGGCTTCGTAAGCTTCGATGATCTTGGCGGCGGGCTGGGTTTTTGAGACCGCCATCAGCGCGATGTCATCCGCGCTTCGTCCCGCGCGCTGGGCGGCGCACGCGATGCGCTCGTGGATGGCGGAGAGGTTGGATGCTATGGTCATCCGTGCACAAACAGCAGGTCCCTCGACTCGGTCGCCGCGGCGACCTCGCTCGGGATGACAGTGGAAATAAACTACGACGCTCTACATAATCGCGGTCGGGGGCGCCGGCTCGTCCGGACTCCCCGCATTGGCCAGCGGTACGCGAATCATCACGATCGCCAGGATCACCAGCACGATGAATCCAGAAACAACATTGGGGTGCTGGAAGATCACCGGCAGCCGCCATTCCTTGTAGCGGAAAATGGCGATGACAATCCCCATCAGGGCCTCGCCGGCAATAAATCCTGAGGCGGTCAGCACCCCGGCATTTTCCACGCGGGCCTTCTGGGCGTCGTTAAAGTCCTTGCTGTCGCGCATCTTGTCCGTGATCCAGCGAATAACGCCGCCGATAAAGATAGCGAACGTGGTCTCCAGCGGCAGGTACATGCCCACAGCAAAGAGCATAGGGCTACGCACTTCCAGCATGATGAGCGCAAATCCCATCAACACGCCGACCACGATCAGTGGCCACGCCATCTCGCCACCGACGATGCCGCGCGCCAACATGGCCATCAGTCCCGCTTGGGGAGCGGAGAGTTGAGGATCGCCGAAACCAATTCCGCCGCTGTTTATGTTGGCCTGGTTCAACAGCATCAGCACCGGAAACAGGCAGAAGCTGGCAACCGTGACACCCAGGAAATCGCCGATTTGCATCTTGCTCGGCGTGCCGCCCAGGATATGTCCCACCTTGAGGTCCTGCAGCATCTCGCCTGCGACGGCGGAGGAAACGCAGACCACAGCCGCCACCCCGAGCACGGCGGCAATCCCGCTCATGCCCGATACGCCGATAATCACCATCAGCAGTGCCGCAATAACCAAGGTCGCCAGGGTCAGGCCTGAGATTGGATTGTTGGACGAACCAATCAGGCCCACCAGGTTTCCGGAGACGGCAGCGAAAAAGAAACCGATGATGATCATGATGACGGCAGCGACGATTCCGCCTCTCAGGACGCCTGCGTAGCTGGTGTAGAGCGCCACCATGCAGAGCAGCACCACGCCAAGTCCACCGAAGACGATCTTTCCATTCAGATCGCGATCGGTCCGCGCAGTGCCCGCGTGGGCTGCGGCGGACTTCTTCAGATCGGAGACCGCGCGCGCCATGCCCGAGCCCAAACTCTTGCGCATACGGAACAGCGTGTAGCAGGCGCCGACCAGCATGCCCCCAACCGCGATGGGGCGTACGATATAGCCCCACACCGCGGCCGCCTGGTCTGCCCAGAAGGTGTGGTCAGGAGTTAAGGTGCCGGCTGGAGCAAACTCAGCCACCAGCCGCGGACCCCCGAGGAAGAGAATCAGCGGCACCAGCAAGCCCCAGGCAATAACGCCTCCGGAAAAATTGAGCGCGGCCAGGCGTGGTCCAATGATATAGCCGACACCCAGATACGCCGGACTGATAGCGGGAGCGGAGACCGTCGTCACGGCGCCGGCCGTCAGTTTGGGCGCGTTCGCGGCACGCCCCATGCGCACGAAGCTGGTGCCCAACTGGCCGACGTTTACGACGAAGTCCTTGCTGGCGTTAAATAAATTGAACTGGCCGAGCAGATAAACCAGTCCGCCAAACCCCATATTCGAGAAAAGTATCTTGGCCGCGCGGCTGCCCTGTTGCCCGGCTTTATGAATTTCCGAGGCCGCCACCGATTCCGGGAAGGGAAGCTCGGGGTCCTCCACCATCACCCGCCGCAAGAGCGTGACGAACAGAATGCCCAGAGCCCCTCCCACCAGCATCAGCACTGACGACTTCAGGTACGCGTGCTTGAAATCGAAGATGGGCCACGCTCCCGAGATGACGAACGCCGGGATGGTGAAGATGGCGCCGGCCGCGACCGACTCGCCGATCGAGCCCACGGTTCGAGTGATGTTCTCCTCCAGCAGCGAGCCCTTCATGACCCGCAGCAAAGCCATGCCGATAACAGCGGCGGGGTAGGTGGCGGCGATGGTCATGCCGGCGCGCAGGCCAAGGTACGCATTGGCCGCCCCCAGAATCACCGTCAGGACCAAGCCGATCAACACGGCCCGAAGCGTAAACTCCGGCATCGTCGTATCGTCGGGAACGTAGGAACGAAACCTCTTTTGTGGCGTGCTATTGGTAGTGCTCATGTAGGAGGACCTCGCGCGGCGCAGCAAAGGGGCGACCGCGCAAGGTAGCATGCCAGTGGCACTTGTTACAAGTGCGCCTGGCCGGGACCGCGGTCCAAGGCGCTGGATTAAACGCAGGCAGTTATGAAATCTCGGTGAAATCCTTTGCCCGAACCCCGTCCGGCATTGCGCGTAGCGCAGCGAAGCTCATATACTGTGGGGTCACGGTGCTTCGGGACCGGATCAGGGTCCGCGGCGAGTTCTAGCTCGTTGGGGTGATCGGACGAGCGTCAACCATCGCTCCTCTGGCACCCGGCACCGGCGACGGGTCTTCGACGCGCGCCGGACGGGTGCGCGATCGGAAGGTGGGAGGGTCGTCTTCAGCAGTTGTGAGACGCTAAAGCGAGACCGGCGAAGTCAGCGCGCCCAGCAACGCGCCGTAGTCTTCCTGCCTTTACAAGCCCTCCTGCGCAACGTTTTTTCCGTCCTTTTCCCCTCCGATTGCCGGCTGTGCGACACCCCGCTCAATAACATTTCCCGGATCCCTGTTTGCCCGGAATGTCTTGCCGCCATCGCGCCGGTGCGCGAGCCGCAGTGCGTGGTCTGCGGCGACCGCCTCTTCAGCGCGCAGTTGCTGATGGGCGACGGCCAATGCCAGAACTGCCGCGACTGCGAGCCGGAGTTCGCGCGCGCCGTCTCCTTCGGGGGATACGAAGGCGGCCTTCGCGGTCTGGTGCATCTGCTCAAATACGAGAGGGTTATTCCGGTCGCGCCGGTGCTGGGCGGAATGTTGGCCAGCGCCATCGCGGACCTTCTCCCCGGTTGCGGCGACGCCACTCCGCTGATCGTTCCGGTTCCGCTGCACAAGAGCAAACGCAGCGAGCGTGGGTTCAACCAGGCAGAGCTGATCGCTCGTGCCGCAGTAAAACGCTTACCGCAACCGGTTCAAATCGCGTCGGGAGTATTGGTTCGCCAGCGCGCGACCATTTCACAAGTGGGACTCAGCCGGGAGCAGCGAATCGCCAACGTGAGCGATGCCTTTCGCGTTCGCGACCGGCGTCGCGTGCAAGGCCGCACCGTCATCGTAGTGGATGACGTCATGACCACCGGGACCACGCTTTCCGAGTGCGCCCGAGTGCTGAAGCAGGCTGGCGCAGAACAAGTTTGGGCGGCAACCGTGGCCCGCGCTTTTCAAGCGGCTACACTGCAAGCTGTCAATCACGGGGATGAGGAGGAAATCGAAGCGGTGGCAGTCACGGCTTCGGTGTAACCGGGTATGTCCATGTCGGCCCAGAATGCAGCGTCGCGATACGGCAAGTCGCTTGCCGGATGTATGCAGCATGCCCGTGTCGCTGGTGATGAGCCACGGCAGTGGACGGCGATGCACGCACCCGTGCTGGTGCTCAATGCCTCCTACGAGCCCATCAATGTCTGTGCTGCACGGCGCGCCGTCATTCTGGTGCTGAAGGGTGTGGCCATGATGGAAGAAGCCAACGGACATTATCTGCACGCGGCGCGTATCGCCATGCGCGTGCCCTCCGTCATCCGTCTGCTGGAATACCGGCGTATCCCGCACCAGACGCGCGCCCTCTCGCGCAAGAACATTTTGCTGCGCGACCGCAACACCTGTCAGTATTGCGGGAAGATACTGGCCGCCGGCGAGTTGACCCTGGATCACGTCATCCCGCGTTCACGGGGCGGGGCCTCGACCTGGGAAAACCTGGTGGCCTGCTGCCACTCCTGCAATCGCCGCAAGGGCAATCTGCTGCCTCACGAGGCCAGCATGAAACTCATGCGCGAGCCACGTGCTTTCAACCTGCATACCAGCCGTCACATCATGCGCATGATGGGGCGGTCCGACTCCAAGTGGCGCAAGTACCTTTTCTACTGAACCGGCGGCGGGATTGCTTTTAGCCCCGGGTAAAGTGGGAAGGATTGACGAGTCCCTTCCGTGACGGCATGGTTCTCAAACGCCCTCTTGAGGACGGCGCCCAGCAAGCACGACCCACAGTCTTGTGGCTCGCGGCGAACTCGGCGCTGAACCGCCCCACTACCCGTCCTGCCCGCGACACCAATTCTGAAACTGGTTCGGTGTCTTTGGAGTAAAGCGAATCGCGAACAGCGAACAGAGGCCCTACGGCTTCGGAGGTGGCGGCGTCTTGCTGGGCTGCTGGCTCCCCGACTGCGGCTGGTCCTTCGGGATTTCCTGGCCCTGGTAGAGGATCTTCGACTTGGCTCCAAAGCGCTTGTAGTTGGTGTACTTCACTACCTGCCTAATATGAACGTCACCGCTGGAGAAGTGAAGCTCGTCATCGATCTTGGTGTAAACGGGGAACCAATATTGCCCGTCAATTTGCTGCCGCCAGGTAGTGAACTTGGGAAACAGGTTCTCGTTGTCCCCGTGATGCTTGCCAACGCCGATGTCGGGAACGTTCTTGCCGTAGGTCTTTACGATTTGAAAGTCGCGGTCATCGACCCAGATGCGCCCCTGGAAATAGCGTTTGTTCTTTTCGATTTGCTTGGGCGCAACATCGAAGACGTAGGTCCCAAGTTCGTCTTCTTTTTGTTTGCCAACGTAAAGAATCGAGTATTCCGGAATTTCGTCGCTGGTCAGCACGAAAGGCAGGCGATGCTGGATGTCGTCGAAGTCCTCCCGGGTCATGGAAATGCGCTGCAAAGTTGACTGCGGGGCAAACACCACCTGCTCGATGCGATGGCCCTGATCGTCGAAGAGTACATCTGTAACTTCGCGGAATTCACCGTCCACGGTGTCGTCGTCGAGCGTCTCCACCATCACGTCCTGGCGATATGTGTACTGCTCCCGCGCAATCTTGAACAGCTTTTCCTTGGCGGCAAAGTTCTGGATGATCTTTTCGACGGTGATGTTCGTCGGCTGCGAAGGGTCAAGTGGCCCCTCACCCCGTTCATCGGCCCCTGCCGGGCATACCAAACACAGCGTGAGCAACAACAGCAAGAACGTTGGGAGACGCGAGGGAGCTAGGTGAAACTTCATTAGGGCTGGTCCTTTGAGTCCATTGTATTCGATGCAGACCGCCGGGCGATGGTTCCGCTCCTGCGATCGCTCGGGCACTCCGCTGCGGGCAAGTGAGCAAGGCTGGGTAAGGAACTTTCACCCGCAATCGTCGGACACGCGCGGTACACAAAAAAAAGAAAAGGCGAAGCCGGAGCTTCGCCCATCCTGGTGCACCGCGATTGAACGCAGAGGACCGCCGCTACTGCGGCGGCTTCTTCTTCTCTTCTCCGGCCGGCTGCGTCTTCGGGGCCGGACGTGCCTGCGGTGCAGGCTTAGCTTGCTGCTGTGGCCGTGCCTGCGGAGCCGGACGTGCCTGCGGTGCAGGCTTAGCTTGCTGCTGTGGCCGTGCCTGCGGAGCCGGACGTGCCTGCGGTGCAGGCTTAGCTTGCTGCTGTGGCCGTGCCTGCGGAGCCGGACGTGCCTGCGGTGCAGGCTTAGCTTGCTGCTGTGGCCGTGCCTGCGGAGCCGGACGTGCCTGCGGTGCAGGCTTAGCTTGCTGCTGTGGCCGTGCCTGCGGAGCCGGACGTGCCTGCGGTGCAGGCTTAGCTTGCTGCTGTGGCCGTGCCTGCGGAGCCGGCCGCGCCTGCGGTGCAGGCTTAGCTTGCTGCTGTGGCCGTGCCTGCGGAGCCGGACGCTGCGGCGGTGCAGGCTTAGCCTGCTGCTGTGGCCGTGCCTGCGGAGCCGGACGCTGCTGCGGTGCAGGCTTAGCCTGCTGCTGTGGCCGTGCCTGCGGAGCCGGACGCGCCTGCGGCGCAGGTTTAGCCTGCTGCTGCGGTCGTGCCTGAGGAGCAGGACGCGTCTGCGGCGCAGGTTTAGCCTGCTGCTGTGGCCGTGCCTGCGGAGCCGGACGCGTCTGCGGCGCAGGGCGAGCGGGAATCACGGGAGCGATCGGTTTGCCTGCCGCGATGGGCTTCGGTGCTGCAACTACGGCTGGACGCCCGTGATTGACAGCGGCAAACTGCTGGCGGTTCCGCGCTGCCGCCCGCTGCTGCTGCAGCTGCGTGGTCATCGGAGGAACACGCTGCTCACGCCTGGCGGCGATTTCCGCCGGCAGAGGCCTACGAGTGACTCCTCCCGGTCCGGCGTAGCTGGCGCGGTTAATTGTGGTGTTGTTGATGGTGACGTTATTGATCACCGTGTTGGTTACGGTGCGGTTATACACGTTAACGTTCCTGACGTTCACATTGTTCACGGCCCGGTTGTAGTAGAAACGATCTCCGTTCCAGTACCCGCCCTGATAGCCGACGCCGACGTAACCGTATCCATAGTTAATGCCGCCGTAGTAGCCGATGTGCCGGCCCCAAAAGCCGTAGTGGTAGCGATACCTGCCGCCGATGAATCCCCAATATCCCGGCGTCCACAGGAAGCCGACGACCGGCGGCTGCGCCCAGACGCCCGGCACCCAGTAATAGCCCTGAGGAGCATAGCTCCAATATCCTGGGGTCCAGATCATTACTGTCCAAGTTAGCCGGGGATGGAGCATTTGGACAGGCTAACTCACTGATTCTATTGAGTCGACCTTGACGGAGGAAAGGAGGTTGTCGTTTGGCTCCAGATGCTGTCCAAATTGCTGCCAACGGCACCTTAACGATCGCCCGGTGCCAAATCGGGCCGGAGGTGGCGATTTTGCGATGGTTTCAGAGGGTTATGGCGGCGTGGACGGCCCGTAGCACCTGTCCAATGCTGTCCAAGTTAACGAACGCCAAAACTTAATTTGGACAAGAGTGGGTCCAGATATAGCCTTCGCCAGGGCATTCCGGCTGCGAATACTCCGGGAGCGGCGGCGGGGGTTGTTGGGCCTGAAGCACCGGCTGGCCGTAGTTTGTGTCCTGATCGCCGGTGTCGTAATCATTATTGGGATAGTTCTGCTCCTGTGCGGGAGCCGGCTGCTGGTAGGTCTGCTGTGCAGGCTGGCTCGCAGGCTGCTGGTAGGTCTGCTGCGCCGGCTGGCTGGCTGGCTGCTGCTGATTGGTCCCCGTCGCCGGGGTCGCGTCCGTAGGAGCCAGGTTGGCTGCAGCTGCTGGATCCTGCGACTGATCGGTCTGCGCCGGTTGATTCTGGGCAGTGGTTTGCTGGGTGTCGTTTTTCTTGCATCCAGCAACGCCAAACGTCAGTGCGATGGATGCGACTGCCAGAACGATAAGAGAAGGTACTTTCCTCGTCTTGTTCATAAGTTGTTCTCCGCAAAGTTTAGAATGCAGGATTTCAGGACCGAAGTCACCCAATGGGCCTTACCTGTCAATTTCAATGCCTCGACCGCGTGCTAAAAAGGTCTCCCTCGCGCGGTCAGTCAACTGCCGGGATGAAGGACCCGATGTTAGCTCCAAATATGATGCAAACGCAAATCGCTGTCGGTGACCGCAGTCACGGGGTATGGGTTGAAGGCCGCTGTTAGGCTTTCTGTACAAGTTCTCAATGGACTTCCGGCCCGAATGCGGCTTGACGAATAGCTGCCTCAAACCGAACTGCTACCTGAGTTCGCCTCCGGTTTCATACATTCGTCCCAGTGATTTAGACTAACCAGTTTTCAGGCGCACCAGCCTCTTGCTTCGTTTGTTTCCCGGAGGATTCATGTTACGTCGCATTCTGATTCTTATTTTCTGCTGCTCGCTGTGCGCCTTCGCGCAGAGCAAGCACCCCTTTACCTTTGAAGACATGATGCAACTCAAGCGCATCGGCGAGCCCGCGGTTTCGCCGGACGGCAAGTGGGTCGGGTTTGCGGCGGTGGATGTCAGTCTCGATGAAAACACGCGCAAGCCGCATCTGTGGATCGTTCCCGTCAGCGGTGGTGAGGCGCGCCGCCTCACGCCCGCCACAGGAGCCGGAGAAGACCGCATTCGTTTCTCGCCCGACGGCAAGCGGGTCATGTTCGAGTCATCGCGCGATGGGGCTTCGCAAATCTGGGTCCAGGGTTTCGACTCTACCAGCGGCACGCTGACCGGCGAGGCGCGCAAGGTGACCAGTATCTCAACCGAGGCTTCGGGGGGATTCTGGTCGCCCGACGGCAAGAGCATCCTGTTCGTCTCATCGGTATATCCCGGTTGCAACGACGATGCGTGCAATAAGCAGCACGACGAGGAACAAGCCAAGTCGAAGGTGAAGGCCAGGATCTTTACTCAACTGATGTTTCGCCACTGGAACCACTACTTCGATGGCAAGTACAGCCACCTGTTTCTCGTCTCGGCCGATGGAGGCGTGGCGCGCGACTTGACCCCTGGCGCGCACGACGTGCCGCCCTTCAGCCTGGGCGGGCAGGACCAGTATTCATTCTCGCCCGACGGAAAAGAGGTCGCGTACACCAGCAACACTGACGAGGTGCAAGCCACCAGCACCAACAGCGACATCTTCCTGGTGCCGGTAGCAGGCGGGACTCCCAAGAAAATCACCACCAATCCCGGCAGCGATGGAACACCAATGTATTCGCCGGATGGCAAGTACATCGCCTATCGCTCGCAGTTGCGCGGCGGCTATGAAAGCGACCGCTTCCGCCTGATGCTGTACGAACGCGCGACCGGCAAGATCACCGACCTGACGCCAAACTTCGATCGCTGGGTCGATGCGATGGCGTGGTCGCCGGACTCCAACAGCATCTACTTCACGGCAGAAGATAAAGGACAGTCGCCAATCTTTCGACACGTACTAGATACGAGCAAATTACCAGAGGGATTGCGAGCAGCATTCAAACACGACGCCATCAAGATTGAGGACGGATTCAATGACAGTCCCGCATTCACACCAGACGGAAAATACATCGTCTTCGATCGAATGTCAGTCGAGTTCCCAAACGAAATTTTTATTCGACCAACGAACATACTAGCGGTGACCCATGTGGCTACTCCCCTTACTCACCTCAACGACACTGTCCTCTCTCAAGTCCAGATGCAGCCGCTGGAGAATTTCTGGTTCACCGGCGCGGCGAAGGAGAAAGTCCAGGGCTTCATGGTGAAGCCCCCGAACTTCGACGCCAACAAGAAGTATCCGGTGAAGTTCCTTATCCACGGCGGCCCGCAAGGTGCTTGGGGCGACGACTGGTCGTATCGCTGGAATCCCGAACTGTTTGCCGCCAGCGGTTATGTGGTGATCATGGTCAACTTCCACGGCTCAACTGGCTACGGGCAGAAGTTCATTGACGCCATCAATGGCGATTGGGGCGGCGCTCCCTTCCACGACCTGATGTTGGGCCTCGACTATGCCGAGAAGGCCTATCCATTCGTTGACAAAGAGCGCGAGTGCGCTCTGGGCGCCAGCTACGGTGGATATGCGATCAACTGGATCGAGGGCCACACCGCGCGCTTCAAGTGCCTGGTGTCGCACGATGGCATGTTCAACGCCGAGTCGGCCTACGGCGCGACCGAAGAGTTGTGGTTCAACGAGTGGGAGTTCAAGGGCACTCCATGGACCAACCGCGACATGTATCGCAAGTGGTCGCCGCATCTGTCGGCGACAAACTTTAAGACGCCGATCCTGGTGGTGCATGGCCAGCTTGATTACCGGCTCGACGTCTCGGAGGGCTTCCAGTTGTTCACCACCGTGCAACGGCTGAAGATTCCGTCGAAGATGCTCTACTTCCCCGACGAGGGCCACTGGGTGCTGAAGCCGCAGAACAGCCGCCTGTGGTACCAGACGGTGAACGATTGGGTGGATGAGTGGACGAAGGCGGGGAAGTCGATGAAGTAAATTTGTCATCTCGAGTGAGGTCGCCGCGGCGACCGAGTCGAGGGACCTGCTGTCAAGCGGGCGAAGGACAGGTTCCTCCACTCGCGGCCACGCCGCTCGGTCGGACTGCACTTCAGTACCGCTCAGGCCCGCTTGAAGTACTGCACGGCGCGCTCGTGGGCTTCAGCCTGGTCGCGGCTTTTGAAGGTGCCGAGGTTTCGGCGCTTGCCTGTCTTGGGATCTTTCCTGCGTGAGTAGAGCCGGTATTCTCCGGACTTCAATTTGCGGATCATCGGTGTTCATCTCCCTACGAAGGGATGGATGAACAATCCGCAGCACTGGTGGCAAGAGATCAGCGCTGCGCCGCTGCCGTTGCTCTTCTGGCCTCGACTCGGCTGCTGTGCTCAGCCGCCGACAAATACGCCCCGCCCAGCAACAGCATTCCACTCCAGAACGACCAGAACATCAGGGTGACAGAAACCGCGAATGGACCGTACACTTCCTGAAAGTTCAGCCACGGCAGCAACAGGATGTAGATGTACTTCGCCGCTTCCGACAGTAAGCCGGTGATGATCGCCGCGGGCAGCACCGCGCGCGCTGGGACCTTGCCGTGCGGCAGCACCCAGTAGATGAGGAAGTAGATCCCGATCGTAGCCAGAATCGCTGAGGCTTTCATCACGATGAATCCCAGTCCTGCGAAGACGAAATTCTGGCCGCCAATCACCAGCCCCAGCATCTTCAGGTTCTGCGCCGTCAAGGCGATCGAAAGCATTGCCAGGCAACCGCATGCCAGGGCCAATCCTAGCGAGACCACCAGGTTCATTAGGTACGAGCGGTTCTTCTTGAAGCCCCAAATTCTGTTAAGAGCTACTTCCAGCGGAAGAAAAATTCCCGTCGAGGTGATCAGCAGGATAACGAATGACAGTACCTGGCCGCGCCCTCTCACGCTGGCCAGAAACTGCAAGTTGCGGATCACGAAATCCTTATTGCTTGGCAGATACTCGCGCAGCAGTTCCAGCACGACGTTGTACATGGCCTTGGAATGAATGACCCGGCGGATAAGGGTCAGCAGCAAGACGATGAACGGAAAGAACGAGAGGACCGCATTGGCCGCCACCGAGAAAGCGTAGGTATGCACCTCGGTTTGCGTCAGGTAGCGGAGCGTGGACCAGCCATGCCTGCTCAGGCGATGCGACATGCTGTACGTTTCCGGCAGGTGCTGAAACAAATCTCGCCTATCGTCCTCCTCCTGCAGGCGCGTGGCGGCCCTCCCGTCAAGCAGCGATGGGTCTTGCAACTCATTTATCTTGCTAAGGTTAGGGGCGCTTGTCATAGCAGTGGTTGAGGATTGCGAAATCGTGGGCGTAAGCGGCCCTTTGACATCTTCGGCGCTTGCTTCAGAGTTGCTGCTCATCGATGTCTTAATCCTAACAGAGCACCCTCTCCGGGTTTGGCCGCTTGAAGCCTAGGCAGCCTGGTCCACCGTGTAAACGAACAGACGCTGCGATGAAAACCTGGCCTAACACTGCTCTTGCAATCCGCAGGATTTCGGCTATGATTAACGCCTTCTATGAAGCTCTCTTTCCACCGCGAACTCGAAGCGCCCTCCCACGCTGTTCCGATCCAAGCAGATTTTCCCGCTGTTTCCGGTGCCGACATTGCCGGCATGGTTCATGGGCAACGGGTGGGCGGCGACCTTTACCATTTCCTTCGCGCCAACCCCAACCGGGTTGTGTTCGGCTTGCTCGACGTTGCCGGAAGTCACGACGAGAACCGCCAAATCGTGTCGGCGGTACGGCAGACGTTTCAGAAATTGGGCAGCGAAAGATTTGCCGATGAGGAAATCAACGAGGCCGATACCATGATGGAATTCTGCCTGGAGCTAAACCTCAGCATTCGCCGCGCTGCTGCCGGGGTGCGCTCCTGTGCTGCTTTCCTGGGCTGCTACAACGAGGAGCTCGGCACCATCTGTTACGCCAACGCGGGGCACACTCCGGGATTGTTGCGCGATCCTTCAGGGATCACCGAACTGCCTGCTACGGGTCTTCCCCTGGGACTGTTTTCCGCTTCGACGTATGAAGCGCCGATCGCCGCTTTGCAGCCTGGGGCGTCGTTGCTTCTGGTCTCGCGCGGCGTGGTGGAGGCGGCGTACAAGAAGGAAGAGTTTGGGCTGGAGCGCGTCAAGCAGCACATGGAGCGCTCCTCGATTGAAAGCGCCAAAGGTATGGCTGCCGCCATCCTCGACGGCGTGCAGCAGTTCATGCGAGCCGCTCCCAAAGAGAACGATTTCACCGCGCTGGCGCTGGTCAGGGCGGCAAAGGGCCAAGTCGCCATCGGCGCTTGAGCGCTTATCGAGAGCTATCGCCTTCACTCCGTCGCTCCCGGAAAAAGCTCTGCACCAGGTGCATGCACCGTGCCGCCAGCACTCCTGAGCTGACTTCAACCTGGTGGTTCAGCTTGGGATGATTGAGGACCTGGAGCACGGAGTGTACCGCGCCCGCCTTCGCGTCCTCCGCTCCGTAAATCAGGCGGCGGATCCGCGCATGAGCGATGGCCCCGGCGCACATCGCGCAGGGCTCAACCGTCACGTAGAGATCGCAGTCGAGCAGGCGGTAGTTGCCGAGCGTCGTTCCGGCTTCGCGCAGCGCCAGGACCTCGGCGTGTGCCGTGGGATCGTTGGCAGAGACAGGGCGGTTGCATCCTCGGCCTACGATGCGGCCCTCGCGCACCACAACCGCTCCGACGGGGACCTCGCCCAGCGCCAGCGCACGCTGCGCCTCGCGAAGCGCTTCTTCCATCCAGAATTCGTCGGAGAGGGACATGGCGAAGAGGCTAATGTAGCGGCCCGCGATTAGCAACCGCGGGCGCTACTCCTGGCGCAGCATGATGCGCTGGATCGCAGTTGCCCGGCCGGTCGTGGGATCGCAATCGATCAGGGTTGCGCACAAGCGCACGTCGTTGCTCGCGGCCTCGAACCGGGCCGGCATATTGGTCAGAAAGCGAGCGAGGATTTGTTCCTTTTGCACGCCGATGACTCCGTCGTAGGGGCCGGTCATTCCCACGTCGGTTTGCACGGCGGTGCCGCCCTTCAGCACCTGCTCGTCGGCTGTGGGCACGTGGGTGTGAGTTCCGAGCACCGCCGTCACTCTTCCTTCCAGGTACCAGCCGATCGCAATCTTCTCCGACGTGGCTTCGGCGTGGAAGTCCACCAAAATCACTTTGGCCTTGATCCGGTTGAGCAGTTGATCGGCGAAGCGAAACGGGTCGTCGTTGTTGGTCATAAACACGCGGCCCTGAAGGTCGATGACGCAATAGGCGACACCGCTGCGGGTGTGCCCTTCGTACCAGCCAAAGCCCGGAGACCCCGCCGGATAGTTTGCCGGTCGCAGCACACGGCGGGCCAGCGACGCCTCGTTTCCGTTGGCGGAGTTCAGGTAATCGATGATCTCGCGTTTGTCCCAGACGTGGTTGCCGGTGGTGATGACATCAATGCCGAGTTCGAACAGCTCTTCAGCAATTTGCGGAGTGATGCCGAAGCCGCCGGCGGCGTTCTCGCCGTTGGCAATGGTGAGTTCGACGTTGTGTTGCCGTTGCAACTCCGGCAGACGCTCATGAACGATGGTGCGCCCGGGGCGCCCGAAAATGTCACCGATGAAAAGTATGCGCAAGCTGCTGCAGCCCTTCAGTAATGCTGTATTTCGATGTTAACACGCATTCTGAAGATTGGGTTTCACTCAGTGGGCCAGCTCCGCCGTGCGCAAAAAATCGTAGTTGCCCGAGGGACTCAGCTCGATCCCCCGCACCCGGTTGGTGTGCACCAGCACGTTATCGAGATACCAGAGGTTGATGTAGGGCAGGTCCTCGGCGAGGATGCGCTGGACCTCGTCATAGATGGTTTTGCGTTTCTGCTGGTCAACGGTGCCACGGGCCTCCCGGATCAGTTCGTCAACGCGCGGGTTGGAGTAAAAGGTGCGGTTGGCGCGTTTGGGCGCGAAGCTGGCGGAATCGAAGACGTGTTCGAAGATGTCAGGATCGAGATTGCTGCCGCCGACCCAACGCAAGGAATGGATCTGGTAAGCGCCTTTGGTCACGTCGGCAAAGAAGGTCGCGAACTCGAAGGTGCGGATATCGAGCGCGATGCCGGCTTCGCGCAGTTGCTGCTGCAACACCGCCGCCAACAACCGAGTTGACTCGTCGGTGGAAGTTTTCAGGGTGAGGTGAAACCGAACGCCATGGGTTGCCCGGTAGCCTGCGTCGTTCAGAATCTGACGCGCCCGTGCCGGGTCGTGAGGATACTTCGCAACGTCTGCGTCGTAGGCCCAGTGCTGCGGCGGCAAGATGCTGTAGGCGGGGCGCGCCTGGTCGCGCAGCAGATAATGAATAATAGGCGCGACGTTGATGGCGTACGCGATGGCGTGGCGAACGCGAACATCCTTCAGGATGGGATCGCGCAGGTTCATGGCGAGGTAGGCATAAATCGTTCCGGGTGACTGCATGACCGTGAGCTCGTGATCGCGCTCCAGCGCAACCACGGTGTCGGCAACCAACGAGTTGAGGGCGATGTCGGCGCTGCGCTTGCGCAATTCGAGCGCGCGCGTGGTGGCGTCGGGAATTACCTTGAATTCCACCCGTTCCAGCTTGGCTGGCGTCGCCCAATAGTCGGGATTGCGTTCGATCACCACGTCTTTGTCCATCTGCGCGCGCACAAAACGAAATGGCCCCGAGCCGATGGGCTTGCGATTAAAGTCATCGCCACTGCCGTAAGGCACGATGCCGATGGCGCCGTCGGAGAGGTTCCATAGCATCGGCGCAAACGGCTCCTTCAAGTGAAAAACGACGGTGTAGTCGTCAGGTGCGTCGATGCGCTCGACGGGCGCGTAGGTACTTGTTTTGGCGCTGCGGATTTTACCGCTGAGCAGCGAATCGAACGTCCACTTGACGTCGCGCGCGGTCAAGGGCTGCCCGTTGTGGAAGCGGACTCCATGATGCAGATGAAAAATATAGGTTTGCGCATTGGGTATTTCCCAACTGTCAGCCAGCCACGGCTTCAGGTTGAAGTGGTCGTCGCGGCGGACCAGCGAATCGAAGAGCAGCTCGTCGATTCGCTCCGACTGCGCATCCACCCCGACCCGCGGGTCAAGATTCGTCGGACTGCTCTCAATGACCATGACCAGCGTGTTGGAGTCGGGCTTGCGCGCACAACCGGCCAGGAGCAAAACCACAGAGACACAGAGGCACAGAGAGAATCGAGGTTTGAAACCCCGGCAGCGCTGGCTTCGTGGCTGGCCTTTAAGTCTGTTTGATTTCTTGATTCCTTGTTCTTCTCCGTGTCCCTGTGTCTCTGTGGTAACTGATTTCTGGAATTTCTCCGTGCCCTCCGTGTTCTCCGTGGTGAAAAGGAACCTACGCATAGCTGACCTTGCCCAGGATCGCTGGACGCTCGGCTCCCGTCGCGGACGGAATGTTTGATGGCAGATGGCGCCAAGTCTGGTAGGCCAGCATCGCGAAAGCAACGGCTTCCTTGGCCTGCGAGGGGAGTCCCAAGTCATCGCTGGTGCGCACTCGCATTTTCAAGGGCGCCAATTCTTCCCGAATCATCCGCATCAGAGTTGGATTACTTGTTCCTCCACCGGAAACCACGAGTTCGCGAAAACGTACAGGCGGCTCGACCAATGGCAGCACAAACTTGCGTACGGCGACGCCGATGGAACGGGCGGTGAGCGCGGTTGCGGTGGCGACGATGTCATGCTGGTCAGCACGGCGGCTAAGTCGTAGAAGCTCGCGCACGAACTCGCGGCCAAACTGCTCGCGGCCGGCGGTCTTAGGCGGTTTCTGCCGGAAGAATGGATTCCGAAGCAACTGTTGTAGCACTCGCTCGATGGGTTCGCCGCGGGCGGCAATTCGTCCATTGCGATCAAAGGGGCGCTCGAACAGCCGCTCCGTGACGGCATCGATCACCATGTTGCCGGGACCGGTGTCGAAGGCAACTACAGCTTCGGGAAGCGCGCGTGGCGGAATCGCCGTGAGATTGGCGATACCGCCGAGGTTCTGTGCGATGCGCCCGTAACGGCGATGGCGGTAGAGCGCGTAATCGAGAAACGGTACCAGCGGTGCCCCTTTACCGCCTGCGGCCATGTCGGCGGGGCGGAAATCGGAAACCACCGGCACCCCGATTTTCGCTGCGATAATGGCCGCTTCGCCGCTCTGCCAGGTGCAGGCAATGCGGCGCCCCAGGAAGAGCGCGGGAGTTCCCTGGTGATAGAGCGTCTGCCCGTGACAGCCGACGAGTTCGCATTCCAGGCGTGCGCGTCGCTGGGCAGCACGGATCGCGTCCGCGTAAAGTTCACCAAGAAGGAAATCCAGCCGCGAAAGGTCGGCGACACTCGCGCGGCCTGCGTTCATGGTTGCGAGGACGGTCCGTCGAACATTCGCTGGATAGGAAAACTGGTAATGCGCCAGCAGTTCGAAACGCGAGCGGAAGCCGCGGCCCTGGATGCGCACCAGCGCAACATTGATGCCGTCGGCCGAAGTGCCGCTCATCACTCCCGCGACGATCACTGCGAGCCCTCAGTCATGTTTTGAAGGGGCACGGCTTCAGCCGTGCCGTGGCACTTCGCCGATAGGGTCGGCTTCAGCCGCTGAGGGCATTCGCCTCTTATGTGCGTTAACGAAGTCGTCGATGTGCAACCAGACTTCATAAACCGGATTCCCCCAGGGCGGAAGCCCTTTTTCTTTTACCGAATACGGCGCAGCTAAAGCTGCGCCCCTTCAAAGGCGAGCCGCAAGTGTGCTGGCCCGCACTTCTTCGCTGAACTCCCAGAGGTTGCGGCGGAGCTTGTCCACGGTTTTCCGGGTCGGCGCGGCAGACATACGTGACTTCAACGCCCGCGATTTTCTTTTCGCCGCCAGTACCTGTCGCGACTTTTCGGCGATGAGTTTGGCAAATCTCTTGTCCCTCTCGGCCTGCTTGTAAACCGCCTCGAACGCCCGCCACACGTTCTCTTCTTTCTGGCAAACGAGGAACATGTCGGCTCCGGCGCGAATTGTCTCGACCGCAGCCTCCTCGATCGACGCTGCCGCCAGCACTCCGCCCATGTCGAGATCGTCAGTTATGATGAGCCCGCGATAACCGATCTTCTTGCGCAGGGCCTCGCTCATCCATTTCTTCGATAGCGACGCAGGAGTGCGGTCCCCCGTAACCTGCGGATAAGCCGCGTGTGCCACCATCACGAATGGCAAATTACGCCGCAACTCGCGATAGGGAAGCAGGTCCTCGTTCCACAGGCGCTTCCAAGGCTTGTCGATCACGGGCAGTTCGTTGTGCGAGTCGAGGTTCGCCTCCCCGAGCCCGGGAAAGTGCTTGCCGCAGCCAAGAATCTTACAGCCGCTAAGCCCGCGCAGAAATTCGCGAGCGTATTGGGTTGTCTCTTTAGGATCGGCCGAAATGGTTCGCGAGCCCAGCACACTTTTCGATGGCGCAAGCTGAAGGTCGAGCACCGGTGCGAAATCAGTGTTGAACCCCAACGCGCGCACTTCCGCGCCGATGATGCGGCCATGCTTGCGGAAGAGCTTCCTCGAACCTGCGGCTGCGACCTCGGCGACGGCGGGCGCTGGAGCGATCACATCGCGCAGGCGATCGACCGTTCCGCCCTCCATGTCCACGCACCGAAATAGGGGAGTGGAAACTGCCTTCTGCACATCGCGCAGCAGGGCATGAGTTTGGGTGGCCTCCTCGATGTTGCGCTGAAAGAGGATGATGCCGCCGGGATGCAGCGTGTCCAGCATGGATCGCAAGCGCGCCGACATCGCGGTCCCGCCGCAGCCCATGATGAGCAACTGGCCGACCTGCTGGCGAAGTTCGAGGGTGCCTTTGGAAGACATGGGAACAGAAAAGTGTAACGCGAGAGGGAGGAATTTAGGCCGAAGGAAGTGCGAAGAGAGACACGCTGAATGAAGGACTACTGCCCTTCCATCCGCGCCAGCCGACGTTCGTGCGAATCGACAAGACTTGCTAATTGGGTCACCGTTCCAGCCAACGTTGCCAACATTGAAGTGACCCGTTCGTGGCCTTCGGTGAGCCGGTCAATTCGTCCCGTTACCCGGTCGAGTTCTGTCGTCACCTTTGCCAGTTGTGCTGCAGTCTGCTGCTGCGATTCCTGCAGCTTGACGATATCATCGTACAGCCGCCCCAGCGCTGCCCAGACCTCTTCAAAGTTTTGAAATGCCGCCACCTCGCCCGCCTTTCGTTTAGAGCGCTGACTCGTCGAGGATATTCCATGACGCGTTACATGTCTATTGGAGAAGAAATCGTCCTTGTTGCCGTTATAGACACGCACGCTACTCCATCTGCTTTTTGAGTTCATGCAGCAGGGTCAGCGCGTCCATTGGGCTGATGCGGTTGAGGTCGGTCTCCTTGATGCGGTCCACGATCTTCTGCGACAGCGGTGTGAAGATGGT
Source organism: uncultured Acidobacteriaceae bacterium (assembly GCA_963710585.1). GTDB lineage: Bacteria > Acidobacteriota > Terriglobia > Terriglobales > Acidobacteriaceae > Bog-257. Next base: position 352,821 of record CAVQAM010000006.1, read on the forward strand.
CAACTGCAACGGCGCTGTCTCCTGCGTTTCGTCGCGTGCCAAGTGCTTGACCGCGTTGCGCTCGGCGCTCTCATGCTCGGCCAGCACCTCACGCGCGCGATTCACTACATCGGCAGGCAGGCCGGCCAACTTGGCGACTTCAATACCGTAGCTCTTGTCGGCTGCGCCCTCTTCCACCTTGCGCAGAAAAACAATCCCGCCTCCACTCTCCTTCACCGAGACGTGATAGTTCTTCACTCCGCTCAGCCGGTCGGCCAGCTCCGTCAGCTCGTGATAATGCGTGGCAAACAACGTCTTGGCGCGGGTGTTGGCGTGGATGTATTCGATCGCAGCCCACGCGATCGCCAATCCATCGTAGGTGGAAGTGCCGCGCCCCACCTCGTCGAGCAGGATCAGCGAGCGCGAGGTCGCAGTGTTGAGGATCGCCGCGGTCTCGGTCATCTCCACCATGAAGGTCGAGCGCCCGCGCGCCAGGTTATCGGATGCGCCGATGCGGGTGAAGATGCGGTCCACCAGTCCCAGGCTTGTCGAGCGCGCGGGAACGAACGACCCCATCTGCGCCATCAGCACGATGAGCGCAGCTTGCCGCAGGTATGTGGACTTGCCTCCCATGTTCGGCCCGGTGATGACCAGGATCGAATGGGTTGTGCCGTTCAGATAGAGATCGTTGGGGACGAAGCGATTGCCGGCTCCGGGGATTTCCATCTGCTCGATCACGGGGTGACGCCCTTCAACGATTTCGATGTCGGCGCCGTCTTTAAACAGAGGACGGCAGTAGTTGCGATTGGCAGCGAGCGCGGCAAACGAAGCCAGCACATCGATTTCCGCCAGTGCCAGCGCGGTCTGCCGGATGCGGCGCGCCTCGGCGGCAATGGCGGTGCGCAACTCCGCAAACAGGCGCCGCTCGATCTCGACCATCTTCTCCTGGGCGTCGAGCACCTTGACTTCGTATTCTTTCAGCTCCGGTGTGGTAAAGCGTTCGGCGTTGACCAGGGTTTGCTTGCGTTCGTACTCCGCAGGTGCGAGATGCAGGTTCGCCTTGGAGATTTCGAGATAATAGCCGAAGACACTATTGAACTTGACCTTCAGCGAACCAATGCCGGTGCGTTGACGTTCGCGCTGCTCGATCTGCGCAATGTATTGCTTGCTGTTACGGCTCAGGTCGCGAAGTTCGTCGAGCCCGGCGTCCACTCCCGAGCGGATGACCCCGCCGTCAACCAGCGTCAGCGGTGGCTCGTCTTCGAGCGATGTTACGAGCCGGTTGCGCAGGTCCGCCAGTTCGTCGCATTGCTCATGAAGTGTCAGCAGACGCTCAGCAGGGAAGTGCGACAGCGCGACGCGCACCGTCGGCAGCTTAGCCAGCGATGTGGCCAGCGCCAGCAGGTCGCGCGGATTCGCGGTCTCCAGAGTCACTCGGCTCAGCAGTCGCTCCAGATCGAGAATGCCTTCCAGCGAGCGGCGGAGTTCTTCGCGCGCGACCACGTCCTTCACCATGCCTTCGACCGCATCCAGGCGCCGGTTGATCTCGCCGGCATCAATCGAAGGCCGCAGCATCCAGGCGCGCAGCAGGCGTTTGCCCATCGGGGTGATGGTGCAGTCCAGACAGCGAAACAGCGTGGCATTGTCGGCGGCGCCGGCGAACAGTGGCTCGATCAGCTCAAGATTGCGCACCGTGACCGCGTCCAGCACCAGACAGTTTTGGCGCTCATAGAAGCCGATGCGGTCCACATGATCGAGCGTGCCACGCTGCGTGGTGCGAACGTAATGCAGGATGGCTCCCGCCGCGGTGGCCGCAGCCGATCGGTTCGCCAGTCCGAATCCTTCCAGCGAGAGCACGCCGAAGTGGTTTTCGACCTGCGGGATCGCGTAGTCGGGGGAGAACACCCAATCATCGAGGGGAGTCTCGGCCCACGAGGCATTTTCCAGCGATGTGATGCGCGGCGCCGATGCCGCCACGGGCGAAGCGGCACCGCTGTGTGGTTGATCGAAGAGAGGAAGCGACGAAGCGAACAGAACTTCACGCGGACGGAGCACCAACAGTTCCTCGCGCACCCGGCGCTCGGCATCGTCGCCCTGAAATTCAGTCGCGCGAAATTCGCCGGTCGACAGGTCCAACGCCGCAAAGCCGAAAGCATTTCCCGCCCGCGCCACGCAGCCGAGGAAATTATTTTCTTCCGAGCCGAGATGCACGTCAGCCGCCGTGCCGGGCGTGAGCACACGCGTGACTTCGCGCTTGACCAGCGTTTTGGTCATGCGTGGATCTTCCATCTGTTCGCAGATGGCGACCTTGAAGCCTTTGCGGATCAGCTTTCCAATGTAGCCCTCGGCGGAGTGATACGGCACGCCGCACATCGGTATGGCAATGCCTTTTTCCTTGTTGCGCGAGGTCAGTGTGATCTGCAACTCCTGCGACGCGACCACGGCATCCTCGAAGAAAAGTTCGTAGAAGTCGCCGAGGCGAAAGAAGACAAGCGCGTGGGGATGCTCTTTCTTGACCGCGGCATACTGCCGCATCAGCGGGGTGGACGGCTCAGTCATCGCATTGGCGCGAATTGCGCGGATTATAACACTCAACAGTAACCCACCTCGCTGCGCGGAAGCGGTGATGGGTGTTACACTGCGAGGTTTTTCGGAGGCAATCATTCCATGGCAAAGATTATCGGTTTCGAATGCAGCAAGTGCGGCGCGACCTTCATGGCGGAGACAGCCCAAAACGTTTGCTCGAAGGATGGCGGTCCGCTGTATGTGCGCTACGATCTCGCGGCCCTTCGACGCAACGTGTCTCGCGAGTCGGTGAACGCTGGACCGAACAGTATGTGGCGCTACGCGGCGGTGCTTCCCGATGCCGAGCCGGTGACGCTGGGCGAGGGATTTACGCCGATGCTGCCGAGCCGCAAGCATCCTAATCTGCTGATTAAGGATGATGGGTTGAATCCAACCGGCTCATTCAAAGCGCGGGGCATGAGCACGGCGCTGACCATGGCGCGCCATTATGGGCTCACCAAGCTGGCGGCGCCTTCGGCAGGCAACGCGGGGGGAGCACTGGCCGCTTATGCAGCCGCCGCCGGTCTGGAGGCATACGTCTTCATGCCGAAAGATGTGCCGATCGCGAATCGGTTGGAGGTCGAGGCTAGCGGCGCGCACCTGACGCTGGTGGACGGGCTGATCAGCGATTGCGGGCGAATGGTGGCCGAGCGCAAAGAACAGGAAGGCTGGTTCGATGTCTCGACTTTAAAGGAACCGTTCCGCGTCGAAGGCAAGAAGACGATGGGTTACGAGGTGGCCGAACAAATGGGCTGGAGCTTGCCAGACGCCATTCTTTACCCGACGGGAGGTGGGGTCGGGCTTATCGGCATGTGGAAGGCGTTTGAAGAAATGGAGGAATTGGGCTGGATCGATAAAGGAAAACGTCCCAAGATGATATCCGTGCAGGCAGATGGTTGCGCCCCAATCCCTAAAGCTTTACATGAAGGTAAAGCCACGTCGGAAATGTGGCCCGACGCGCATACGCTGGCTGCCGGATTGCGAGTGCCCAAAGCGTACGGCGACTTCATCATTCTCGACATCGTGCGCCAGAGCGGCGGGACGGCCATTGCCGTCAGTGACGACGAGATCATGGATGGGGTGAAGGAGATGGCTTCAGCGGAAGGGATCTTCGCGGCCCCTGAAGGAGGCGCGGCGCTCGCCGCCTACAGGCAATTGTTGCAGAGCGGATTTCTCGCGAGCAGTGATCGCGTGGTGCTATTCAATACCGGCTCAGGTTACAAGTACCTCGACGTGTTTGCGAAATACTGGGGTGTGGAGGCCTCCACCGCGGCGCCGAAGCTGCCCCCCTCGAGAAACATCGGCGGCATTATCGGGCCGTATTAAAGCAGCTCTCAGCATTCAGCAGTCAGTATTCAGAAGCTTGCACTGCGAGCTGGGACAACTGCAGATTTGATGAGGTCGCCGGCGCCGTATCACAGCGAATCACTCTGTGAATGCTGAGTGCTGACTGCTGATTGCTGACTGCTGACTGCTGATTGCTGACTGCTAAATTACAGGCTTCCGCGCCCCCGGCCAATGTGAATGCTGCCGTTCACATTACTCAACGCGATTGACGTTCCGCCGCTGCCCAGCGTACCGGTGAGGTTCTTACCTACATATCCGCCGTGCACTTCGAGAGGGAAGTCCGATCGAAGGCCGCCGCTCACCGTACTGGCTTTGACCTCGGCATTCGGTGCGTCGGGCAGCCCCAGTTCAATAGACCCATTCACCGACTTGAGCTTGATCTCGCGAACGTTGTTCAAGGCCGCGTAGTTCGCTTCGATTCCGCCATTGACGGTGGACAGATTGGCCCGCCCGGCCAGGTCGTCAACCCGCAGCTTGCCGTTCACCAGGTTGGCAGTCACCTCACCGCTGACTTTCTGCACAGTGAGCGCACCATTCACCAGGTTGATGCGGTCGAGGCGCGCATTCTGCGGCACGTGTAATTGGTAATGCACAGAGGCTGGGTTGTTGTTGGTGCGGCCCTCCGGATAACGGGTCTTAATTTCCACGGAGTCGCTGCCGGCATTAACTTCGATGCGAGCTTCATCCAGCCGCTGCTGATCGCGCGCTTTCTTTACCGCATCAATCTGCACTTCGTTGCGGTCCCAGCCGGTGATCTCGACGTTGCCATTGATGTTGTCGAGCGAAACCCGGCCGTTGGCGGAGAGAGGGAGGGTACGGTGGAAATCCTGTGTGACCTGCGCGTGGACTGAGGTGGCCAACAGTAGCGCCAGCAGCGGTCCCAGAATCGTTGCCCCAAGGGTTGCATGTTTACGAACGCCGAACATAAAGCCTCCTGTCGCAGGTTAGACGGGAGATGAGACGAATGGTTATGAACCTGTCTTGCCGACCGGATCTTTCTGTGGTGCTTCGATCGGCAAGTGGACTCGCGGAAATCCACTTATAAATACTGTATACTCGGCAGTCCAAAACGAAAGCTCTTAGCAATCATGTGACATCGACTTGGGCTCGATTGAAAGACGTTTCGTCTATGGGTTTGTCGGTTGCCATTGTCGCCATGAACGAGGAGGCTAATCTTGGCCGGACCTTGGATAGCGTGCGATGGGCAAATGAGATCGTCGTGGTGGACTCCGGCTCCAGCGATCGGACCATCGAAATCGCCCGTGAACATGGCGCTAAAGTCGTACTAGAGCCATGGCGCGGCTACACGGCGCAAAAGAATTATGCCATCGAGCACTGCAGCCAGGACTGGGTGCTTTCCCTCGACGCCGACGAAGAAGTCAGCGCCGGATTGGCGGAAGAAATTCGCCGCATATTGGCCGGCCGCGATGCCTGCACGGCCTACTGGATGCCAAGAAGGAACCTCTTCTTAGGCCGCTGGATGAGGTTCGGAGGCTTCTATCCTGACCCCAAACTCCGGCTCTTCAAAAGAGGCCAGGCGTTCGTGACCGGTGCCGATCCGCATGACCGCATCGAGTTGAGAAAAGAAGCCGACCAGCGCACCGGCCGCTTCCGGAACGCGCTGGTTCACTACACTTATCCCACTCTCTTCTACTATCTGGAGCACATGAACCGCTATTCTTCGCTGGGCGCGAAGGCGGCCCTGGCCAAAGGGCACCGCAGCTTCAGCCTGGCAAATATCGTTCTGCGCCCACTGGCCACTTTTATCTACAATTACTTTTTTCGTCTCGGATTCCTCGACGGCCGTGAAGGTCTGCTGCTGCATCTTTACCACGCCGTTTATGTATCGAATAAATATGCCAAAGCGTGGGAGCTAGCACGGGCAGATTCGTCCGAGAGAAAAGGTTCCTAAGGGTCTTCACTTTGAGGTGCTGGTAGGGATGTCAGCGGTAAGCGTAATCGCGACCGTTCTCAATGAAGTGCAAGACATCGACGGACTGGTTTCGAGTCTCATTCACCAGACCCTTGAGCCTGCAGAGGTCGTCGTGGTCGACGGCGGTTCTACTGACGGCACCTGGGAGCGCTTGCAGGCTAGCGCCATCGCTCATGCAGGGCTGAAAGCTATTCGCGACGAGAGTTGCAGCTTGAAAGGATCACCGGGACCCATTGCTCGGGGAAGAAACGTTGCGATCGCAGCTGCGTCCTCCGAGGTAATCGCATGTGCCGATGCCGGTTGCGTTTACGGTCCCGACTGGCTGGAGAACCTTACCGAGCCTATTCTTAGCGGTCGCGCCGAGTATGCCCTTGGCGGCTCTTGCCTGGACGCCGATGGGCAAACCACTTGGGACATCGCATCGGCCCCTTTTTTCGGAATCAAGCTCGACCCAAATCAAGCAACCAAGTCCTGCACCGCTCGTTCCATGGCCTTTCGGAAGGAAATATGGCAAAAAGTCGGCGGTTTTCCGGAAGACCGGCTGATCGGCGAAGACTCGCTGTTCGATTTGCGGGTCCGACAGATTGTGATACCCGCCTTCCCTGAACGCGCCAAGGCGCTCTACCGGCCTGGGCTTACTCTGCGAACAGCCATCGGCCAGGTTACCCGCTATGCGATTTCCGACGGCGTTTCTGGGATCAGGCGAGGGCGTCTGTTCCGAAATCTGGCGCGCTGCGTTGTCGAGGTGCTTGCCATTGCGCTGGTGGCTTGCACGGTTGTCCCGCTGGTGTGCGTGCTCCTGTTGGAAATCTATTTTGCGTTTCGACTCGACTGGAAAAGCTTCCCTGGAAAAACTTCAGTCCGGCCGTTGAGCGCCCGGCTGTTCTTCTCTCTGCTTGTCCCCTGGTTGGTTACATGGAACCATATTGTGGGCGCCCTCTCCAAGACCAACCAGCCCAATCGGCAAAATGTTGGCTAAATAATGGGGGAGTTCGAGGGGGTTGCGCCGTTCAGAGGCAGCCTGCTCTTGCGAAGCTAATCCTTAAAGCGATAGCGTACCAGGTGGTACACCGCAATAACGCCGTCGGTCCAACTGATCTTCTTGCCCTCGGCGTAAGTGCGTCCGTGGTACACAATCGGCACTTCGTAGATGCGAACTCCCAACTTGGCCAACTTCACCGTCATCTCGGTTTCCACGCTGAAGCGATCGGAGCGCAAATTGATCTGCGAGAAAATCTCGCGGCGAAACACTTTATAGCAGGCGGTCACGTCATGAATACTCAATCCGGTGAGCACATTGCATAACATGGAAAACGCGCGGTTGAGAACATACCGCCCATAGCGCGGGACGCGGTGCGGGCCATCATGGAACCGGTTCCCAAAGACCGCGTCGGCGTGCCCCTCGAGAATGGGAGCGATGAGCGCAGGATAATCGCGAGGATCGTATTCCAGATCGGCATCCTGGATCAGGACCAGCTCACCGCTGGCGTGCTCCAACGCACTTCTGACTCCAGCGCCTTTGCCCTGGTTCTTCTCGTGCAGCACCAGCTTCACGGTGTTTGCGCCATTGCCTCCCAGGAGCTTTTGCAAATCGCTTTCCCGCAAAAACTCTCGCGTGCCATCGGTTGAGCAGTCGTCCACAATGATCAGCTCTTTGTGCAAACTGAGCGGTTGCCGCGCCACCTGCTGTAAAAGTCTCATTACGGTTTTGCGTTCGTTGTAAACCGGGACAATGACGGAGAGTGTGTGAAATTGCGGCAGGGACTCGCTTGGCGAAAGCTCGGGAAACTCTTCCGTGCCGTGATGCGTCGTTTTGGCGGATCGAGTTTCGGAAACCAGATAGACTCCAAGGACCAGAAGCTGGGGATCGATGGGATGCCGATAGCGCAGCTCCGGAAAACATACATAGTAAACCAGGGGATAGAAAATCAGCAGAGCTGCGAATAGGAACACTCCGTGAACCTGGCGCTTCCATGCCAACAACAATCCCCAGATGGCCAGCAGCGAAGTCGCCAGGAAGAGTACATTCTTGGTGGCAATCAATCCCGCCACGTCGGAGACTCGCGGCATGCCACCCCAGAAAAAGATAAAGCGCCGGAAGGTCAACAGCAGAAAGCGGCTGGGATGCTGTGCAATCCACTCCCTGGCCAGACGGCCTTGTTCCGCGGCAAAGGCGGCCTCGCCCATCTGCTTATACTTCCTGTATTGATTGACACTGCCCGCCGGATGGTACGCGAGCACGTAGATTCCCTCGGCCAGCGGGTTATTTCCAATCCGTAGTTCAACTCCAAAGTTGTCACGGATGAATACGGGCCGGCCGAGCGCTTCATAATTGCGCACCAGCCAAGGCATGATCGTCATTCCGAAAACAACGGCGCTTAGCAAAGCGGGCGCGATGTATCGCTTGCCGCGAAGGTGCAACCGATAGACCAGCCAGCACCCTGCAAACGGCAGGAACGAGAGCGCGGACGGGTTGGTCAGCGCGGCAACGCCCCACAGCAAGCCGTAGCCAATCCATGACGCGGGCCGCCCGTCGCCCTCCATCTCCACCGTCAGCATGAACAGCAGGCTCAGCAGGAAGGCCGACACGCTGGTTTCCCATATCTCGCGCACCGACCAAAAGATGGTGTAGGGGAGCAGCGCCCAGATCCAGCCTGACCACACCGCCACGGTTTCGTTGAACACCCGGCGGGCCGTGCGATAGATGGTCCAGCAGGTGAGCGCGGCGAAAGCGCTGTTAACCACCAGCAGCCAAAAAGCCGCGGCGCGCGAGTAGTTGCCGAACAGCCGGAAGGCCACGGAGACGATCCAAGGATAGATGGGCGCGGTCCACGCCGAGGGGCCAGTGTCGCCTCCAAAGGGCGAGCTGAAGCCATGGCCGTTAGCGAGGGAATAACCCAGGCGGCCTATCTCCCAACCAAATCCCCAGTTGTCTTCCGAGGTGCGGAGGCGATAAGTATGCGCCAGGATGATCCACAAGACGCGTACCAGAAAGGCGACCAGCACCATCCAGCCAACGGAGTGCGCGAAGCTATGCCAACGTGATCGGGACAAAGATTCAGATGGGCCTGCGGTGGGCGCCGTCTGCGCCGGCTGGGTTTTCAGATGCATGGAAACAACCGAAATTGTATCGTATGCAAGCAGGTGCACATCGCGCTTCGGCCCCCAGCCTCGGCAATCCGCTTGAATAGCCTTATGGACGCGCCTAGACTGATTCTATCGGCAACTGTGATGCTCATCACAGCTTGGGTGTGCAGCCATCGGTGAAGATAATGGGTTCAACAACAGGTCCCTCCACTCGGTCGCTGCGGCGACCCCAGTCGGGATGACAACTCATACGGTGTGAAACTGGGATCGAGGGAAGGCATTCATGGGATGGATTGACAACCGGTTCGAAAAGAATTTTCTGGTCACCACGGTCGATTACGTTTTCAACTGGGCGCGCAAGTCGGCGATTTGGCCCATGACGTTCGGCCTGGCCTGCTGCGCAATCGAGATGATTGCCGCTTCGACTTCGCGTTTCGACATCGCGCGCTTTGGGTCGGAGGTGTTTCGCCCCAGCCCGCGCCAGAGCGACCTGATGATTGTGGCCGGGACAGTTACGTTGAAGATGGCGCCGGTGGTGAAGCGCATCTATGACCAGATGCCCGATCCCAAATGGTGCATCTCGATGGGCGCTTGCTCATCGGTCGGCGGCCCGTTCAATACCTACGCCGTGCTGCAGGGAGTAGACCGCATCGTGCCCGTGGATGTGTACGTCGTGGGCTGTCCGCCGCGGCCGGAGAACCTTTTTTACGGATTGCTGCGCCTGCAGGACAAGATCGACAAGATGACCATCGCCAAAAAGCCCACCGAAGTTCGCCTGCATGAAGGCATGATGGACGACTTCAAGCGGCAGATCCGTATCGCCCAGGCAGCCAGCGAAAACCCCGATCAGCTGGTGCAGCCCGTCGAGAACGGTGTGATCGCGGCCATCCGCTGACGATTGCGAGCGAGCCGTGCCGTCCAGGGCTTCGTCCAGACAGGGGCACTCCGGACCGGTTGTGCTAGCGGCACTTGACTACGCGCCCGACTTTACCGCGCGTGAGGGTGAAGGGTTCCGGCGCCTGGTCTTTTTCGGCAAGCATGATTTCCAGACGCATGGTGTCGCCGTCAATGCTGCCCTTGTAGGTGGCAGCGAGGTAGCGGGGCGGATTGTCCCGGCTGATGGGCCCACCGCGCTCCGGCGTGTAAGTACCACGCGCCGTGAACTCCCCTTTCGCATTGGCCTTGATTGGCTCCAGCATGGTCCCGTGCGCGCAGTCGAATTCCAGGGTAGCGCCTTGCGGAGTGACCTTCATGCTGACGTGATGGCCACCCCACACGTCGGGCGTCGTACTCGCCTCCTGTCCCCGCTGCGGATTTGTTGCTGCCTCACTCACCAGCATCAGTACGCCAGCAAGCACGACTAAGAGAGGGCCAATCCAATGCCGTTTCATCCGACGCCGCTCCTTTGCACTTGCCACGAAATACAGCTTCCATCTTAGACCGTCGCCTGCCACCTCCGGCGCATCCAAACCTTAGATTCCGTGCGACGTTGCCGGGCTTCTCAGCATCTGCTAGCAGATACGCCGCATATCGAGGAACCAAGCATGTACCACTACGATCCCCAGACTGCCCTGGAAGAGTTGAACGAAGAAGCGATGCTACCCAACCCAGTTCGCCTACGCGACATGATGCTGAGAGCGCATCTCGATGCCGATCATTCGCTGGAGTATAACCGCCTGTTCGTTGAATATCAGAAGGGCTTCGGCGATCTGCTGGAGCTAGGGCGCCAACTGCTAAAAGGACTAGCTGGACCACAGAAGAAATAAGAAGGCGTGAACATTAGCGAGAAGCGCGCATGAAAATCTTGCTGCTGTTGAGCTTGAGCTGCCTGTTTGCCTTGACGGCGTTTGCGGCCGATTCCCGCAACGTGTCGTACAAAAGCGGCGAGGAGACGGTGAAGGCGGTGATGTACACGCCGCCGGGCAAGGGGCCGTTTCCTGCGCTGGTGGTGATTCATGAATGGTGGGGCCTGAACGACTGGGTGAAGGAGCAGGCATCGAAGCTGGCCGATCAGGGATACGTGACGCTGGCCATCGATTTGTATCGCGGAAAGGTTGCCACCACCCCCGACGAGGCGCACGAGATCATGCGGGGTGTGCCCGAGGACCGGGCCAATCGCGATCTGCTGGCGGCCAGCAGCTATTTGCGCGCGCAGAAAAATGTCGATTCCAAGCGCGTCGGATCGATTGGATGGTGCATGGGCGGAGGCTATTCTCTCGATCTTGCGCTGAACGATCCCAAGCTAAAGGCTGCGGCCATCAATTATGGCCATCTTGCTACCGACCAGGCCGCGCTGAAAAAGATCAATGCCGCAATCCTGGGCATCTTTGGCGGACAAGATCGCGGCATTCCACCGGCGGACGTAAACAAGTTTGAGACACAACTTAAGGGGCTGGGCAAGACGGCCGAGATCCATATTTTCCCCGCCGCCGGACATGCGTTCGAGAACCCCAATAACAAGCAGGGATATCGGGCGGAAGACGCGGCGCAAGCCTGGAAGCTGACGGTCGACTTCCTGGCGAAGAACCTGAAATCGAAGTGACGAGGTTGAATCCGGGAGTAATAACGGCTTACATGCGCTCCAGGATCATGGCGATGCCTTGGCCAACGCCGATGCACATGGTGCACAGGGCGTAATGCCCGCCAGTGCGTTGCAGTTGTCGCACAGCCGTCGTGACTAAGCGGGCCCCACTGGCGCCCAGAGGATGACCAATCGCGATCGCTCCACCATTGGGATTGACGTGCGCAGCGTCATCCGGAATTCCCAGGTCGCGTAGCACGGCGAGCGCCTGCGAGGAAAATGCCTCGTTCAATTCGATCACGTCCATATCCGCGATGCTGAGGTTGGCCAGCGCCAGCGCCTTGCGCGTCGCTGGAGCCGGGCCCATGCCCATAATGCGCGGGGCAATGCCTACTGCCGCCGAGGCAATCACACGTGCCTTTGGCGTCAGGCTGTAACGCTTCACGGCCTGCTCCGAGGCCAGCAGCAGCGCGCACGCGCCATCGTTGATGCCAGACGCGTTTCCTGCCGTGATCGTGCCATCAGGTTTCACAATCGGCTTCAGCGCAGCTAGCGCTTCGAGAGTTGTGTCGGGACGCGGATGCTCGTCCTGGTTTACGACGACGGGCGCACCTTTGCGTGCAGAAATCGTGACCGGAACAATCTCTTCCGCCAGAGCGCCACTCTTGACGGCGGCCGCAGTGCGTTGTTGGCTGCGATAGGCAAACGCGTCCTGGTCCGGACGCGAGATATGGAACTCCTCAGCGACGTTCTCGGCAGTTTCTGCCATGGAGTCCATACCGTACAGGGCTTTCATCAGGGGATTCACAAAGCGCCAGCCGATCGTGGAGTCTTCCAACTTCAGGCCGCGGGCGAAGGCAGCATCCGACTTTGCCATGACGAACGGGGCGCGTGACATACTCTCCACCCCGCCGGCAATCACCAGGGAATTCTCCCCGGTTTTGATGGCTCTGGCGGCCATTGAGACGGTGTCCATGCTGGAGCCACATAACCGATTCACCGTGGCGCCGGGAACGGTTGGCGGAAGGCCGACGAGCAACAGCGCCATGCGCGCGACATTGCGATTGTCTTCGCCGGCTTGATTCGCGCATCCCAAAATTACGTCGTCAACCGCACCCCAATCCACGGAGGAGTTGCGCTCCATCAAAGCTTTAATCGGAATCGCCGCCAGATCGTCGGTACGGACCGAGGACAGCGACCCGCCGTAGCGGCCGAAGGGGGTCCGGATTGCGTCACAGATAAAGGCATCCGACATACGATGAGACCTCCGTGATCAATCATAATAATCGAACGCACGGATGGCGACTGTTGTGGCCGTTCAAACCGGCCCGGATACGCGGAGGTAGGGGACAGGGACGCCAAGCCAGCGCCGGCTATTTGGTGAGGAGATGAAGCAGGAATCCAACCACAATCCAGAAGGGCGCGACCAGCAAAAGCACGAACAGCAAACCTTCGGGAAAGCGCAAACTGATGGCCGAATCCGTCGGGTCCCAGGTCGCGTCGGGGGAGCGGTACGCTCTATCGAATTGTTCCAGCCTGGTTAGCGCCCACATACGGAGCCGTTACTATACCGTAAAAGATGGTTCGATGGTGGCGCGGGTTGGCCTGCTGCCGATAAGGGATTTCTGCGGCGATGCTCTGAATCAGGGTTAAATGCGCCCCGTTCCGGGGGGAATTTCGAACCGCTTCATTTTGTTGTAGAGCGAACTGCGGGGAATCCCGAGGCGGAGAGCGGACCGCTCAATGGATCCACCCTCATCCTGCAAGACGAGATTTATATAGGCGCACTCCATTTGCTTCAACGTGCCGGTAACGCTGCGCATCGGCGATTGCCCGCTGTGAATGGAATTCTGGAATTGAAGGTGCTGGGCAGTCAGGTGATTATGCTCTGCAATCAATACGGCGCGTTCTAGCACATTGCGCAGTTCGCGAATGTTGCCCGGCCAGCAGTACTGCCGCAAGGCATCCATGGCGGATTTGTCGGCCATCACCTCTCCCCGGCCGCAGTCCTGCGACAAGTGGCTGAGAAAGTACTGCACCAGAGGGGAAATGTCTTCCGTACGTTCGCGAAGCGGTGGCACGCGGAGGGGGACCGTGTTCACCCGGTAATAGAGGTCCTCGCGAAACCTTTGCTGCTGCACAAGCTCCAGCAGTTCGCTATGGGTGGCGGAGATCAAATGAATGTCCACCGCCTTGTCGTGCACATCTCCCACGCGGCGAAATACCCGGTCTTCCAGCACCTTGAGCAGCTTGGGCTGGACCTGAAGGTCGATGTCGCCAATTTCGTCGAGGAATACGGTCCCGCGATCGGCCACTTCTAGCAGCCCCTGCTTGGCGGTGACCGCGCTGGTAAATGCGCCTTTGGCATGCCCGAACAGTTCGGACTCGAGCAGCTCGCGAGAAAGTCCGGCGCAATTCAGGTCGAGGAAGGCTTCGGCGGCCCGGGGCCCGTGGCAATGCATCCAGTTGGCGAGCACCCCTTTGCCGGAGCCGGTTTCGCCTTGCAGCAGGACGGGACTCTCGCTGTTCAGTACGCGCTTGGCCAGGGCTTCCAACCGGTGGATGGCCGGGCTGGTTCCCAGAAACGGGTCCACGCATTCGCGTTGCGTCCGGGAAATGGAGGCCTGCGATGGCTGGCGAGATCGCCGGTTCGTCAGGGTCCGTAGCAACACGGCATGAAGGGCCGACAAGTCAACCGGTTTGATGAGCAACTGTTCGGCTCCGTCCCGGATGGCCCGGACCGCCAATTCCAACGAACTTTGGCCGGTCAAGACGATCACAGGAATATTGGAGTCCGCGCTCTTGAGCCGTTGCAAAAGCTGAAGAGCATCACCGTTGGGGAAGGAGAAGTCGAGGATGGCCGCGTCAGGACAGAACTTCTCAAACTGCCATTGCGCGTCGTGACTGTTCGCGGCTTCGGCGACGATGTGGCCTTGCGCAATAAGGAAGTTGCAGATTCCTGAACGGATGATGGGATCGACGTCGATGACCAAAATCTTGTTTCTGCTCAAGCATTCACCTGCCTGACTGAGACGTGTAGGCGCTCGAGGGTCTGGTGTTACAAGATGATAAGGGTCTCAGTGCGGGCTGGGGAGTGAAACAGCTACCACATCGATCTCGGTCGGTTGCCTGTGCCGGCAAAAATCAAGTCGCCCACCGGACGGCAGGCGGCACAAACTGTATTATTCTGCTCACGTCTCGTTTCTAGCTATGACGGCGGTCACACATGAATGGGTCATACGCAAAAAAGCGGACCTGCCTGGCAGGCCCGCTTCGAAGTACAGCAGCTTGGAGATCGTGCTCTTCTTATGCCTACAACACTCAGAATATGGCTATCGGGTCAGTTTCAGGACTGGCCCGGGGCAGCCTGTCGCCGCTAGCATTCGTCGATGTTAAACCTCCTGAGACCCGAAAGCTGAAGGCCGATGTCCCACAAGAATCTGGGATTGTTGGTCAGATAGCCGGGAAATAGAGGAGCTTGGGAACGCTTGATTCGGTCCGACCAACGGCTCAGCCTTGCGTAGGTCGGCAGGAGGGATTCGACCCCTTTGAACGAAAGCTGGCTGGCCACATGATTCTCATGACGAGAACGTGTATAAGCGGCCAGCCAGTATCGTCCGTGTTCCATGCGATTTGCGTTCGTTTCGCTTGACAGTAAGGAGGATGCAAGGCTCCGCCATCGTAAGTCCCATAGTCAGAGCCATGCGGTGAAGACAGAGGGTGTTAACCGAGTCACCCTGCGTCCGAGTTGACTAGCGCGGTGCCACGATAGTGCCTTGTAATATGGTGCTTATGTGCCGCTCAATTATGAGGCAATTCTGATGCCACATGACTTGATTCATGGGTTGCACGGGCAAGACTCGATAACGCAGTAAGTTAGGAAATCGCTAGGTGAAGCCTATGGCGGTTATGGGTGGATATCTCGTCCAGAAAATGTACATCCGGTGTCCAAGAACTGGATTCGCAGCGCAGGTGTGGGCCGCCAGCTTGGGGAGATTCGCCCGTTGCCGGAACTGCTAGGCGCCTCCATCCCCCGAAAGAGGGATCCTCATTCACCTCGCATTGAATGGCGGATACCCCGGCCACGAGTAAAGACATACCAACCCTAAGTGCGGTGTACCCCGTTTCCGAGTTTTTTACCGCTAGGGCCGGGGCAATCAAGCGGCGCTGACGGCCTATCCGGGGCTGGGCGTCCAGCCAGAGAAAAAATAGTACGCTGCAGTCGCCCCGAGGACTATAGTGTGGGGCTATTAGGCCTTAATGAAGTTCCGGCTGATCGAGAGTCTGGCCGAACCCAGGACAGAACTCGATGCAGCAACCTTGTCGCAGGTTACGCACTAGAACGGCGCGCAGGCGCTGCTCTGGAAAGGACGAAATAAATGGCTGAGGTGACAGACGCGGGTATCTACAAAGAATGGTGGGCCAATCCGGCGGTAGTCGGGCTGATGGGTTTCGGCCTGACGACCATGGCAACCGGCCTGCATAACGTAGGATTCTGGAGCGCCGGACCGACGCTGGCATTGGCAATCTGCTTCGGCGGCACGGCGCAATTCATCGCGGGCATCGTGGACCTGCGCAAAGGCAGCATCTTCGGGGGCTCCGCCTTCATGTCGTATGGGGCGTTTTGGTGGTCGCTGTTCGTGCTGCTCTACATCCAGCCGAAGACCGGCATCCCGGCAGGCAAACCCGAGGAACTGGGTTTCTTCCTGATGTGGACGCTGTTCACCTTTGGCTTTTGCCTGGCCGTCGGGAAGGTGGGCAAGTTCCTGGCAGCGCTGTTCTGGCTGCTGTTCCTGGCGTTTGTTTTGCTGGATCTGGTGGTCCTGGGAATCGTTTCCCCGCACCTGGCGGGCTGGGAGATTTTCATCGTCGGGCTGCTGGCTTGGTATATCGCCACCGCCACGTTGGTGAATACGGTCAACGGCGGCAAGAAGGTGCTGCCGATTTCGTAGAGTCTGCGGCTCACGGCAGCAAAAAGAACACTCTCGGAAGCGTGACTTGGCGCCGCTCAAGATCACGCTTCCGGCTTAAGCAGATCGGTGCGGCGGCAAGAACGCAACTCGGAGTTTTCGCCGCCGGTTCATGACCCTCGCGCCACCGCGCGATTGACGGGTGCCCCACTCATTCCTGTTTTTGGAATGAGTGGGAACTGCTGATTACTCATCCGACCCTTGCACCGCATCACCCTTCTCTCCCACACATTCGAAAGTCGCGAATGTGTGGGGCACGCATTATAAAAGGGCGCCCCTTTCGAAGTAGGCTATGGTTGCTGTGTGAAGCAGTAAACCAATGCCTGACGAAAGGAACACCCATGGATAGCATCAAGTATATCGGCCTCGATGTCCACCAGAGCACCATCTCCGTAGCCGTGCTCAACGCTGACGGCAAGCTGGCGATGCAGTCGGTGATCGCAACTCATGCCGCCACCATTCTGGATTTTCTTCACGGTCTGCGCGGGACCTTGCATGTGACCTTCGAAGAAGGCACGCATTCCGCCTGGCTCTACGATCTGCTGGTGCGGCGCGTGGCCAAGCTGGTGGTGTGCAATCCGCGCAAGAATGCCCTGCTGAAGGCGGGCAACAAGAGCGACACCGTCGACGCGCGCAAACTTGCGGAACTGCTGCGCGCGGGGCTGTTGTCGCCGGTCTACCACGGCCAGAACAGTACGGCGGCGGTGAAGCATCTGGGGCGCAGTTATGCCGCGCTCACCGAGGACAGCACCCGCATCATGGGCCGGTTGAAAGCCCTCTACCGCAGCCAGGCCATTGCCTGTGCCGGCAAAAAGCCCTATGGATCAAGGTATAGGGAGGAGTGGTTGGCCCAGTTAACCGAGAGCGGGTTGCAGCGCCGCGCCCGGCGACTCTACCAGCAACTGGACCTGCTGCAAGAGTTGCGCCGCGAGGCCCGCCACGATCTGATTCTGGAGTGCCGCAAGCACAGCGAAGCCAAGTTGCTGCGCACCATTCCATGGCTCGGTCCCATCCGCGCCGCTTTACTCATCGGGCGAGTGCAGACGCCGCATCGCTTCCGCAGCAAGCGGCAGTTCTGGGCTTACTGCGGCCTGGCCCTGGAAACGCGCAGCAGCGCCGACTATGCTTTCGTCAACGGGCAACTGGAGCGGAGGAAAAAGCCGGTGTTCATCCGTGGACTGAACCTGAACCACAACCACGATCTGAAGAACCTATTTAAAAGCGCGGCCACCACCGCCAGTGGCAGTAACGGACCCTTTCGCCCGTTCTACGAAAATCTTCTGGGGAAGGGGATGAAGCCCGAGCTGGCCAGGCTGACCTTGGCGCGCAAGATCGCCGCCATCACTTTGCATGTCTGGAAGAAAGGAGAACCGTTCGACGCCGAATATCTGAAGCCACAAACCGCTTGAGCGCGCCGATCCGAAAGGCTAAACCGGAGTCACTTCCACGATAGTCGATTGCTTCTGCGGGCTCGGGTTCGAGGGTGAGTATCCTGGGCGGGTTAGGCGGGGTGCGCCGTTGGCGCCAAGTCTCACGGGCCACCATATGCCCCCTCGGACAACCCAACAAAGCCATAGTGCCGCGCCTCGGCGCGAGTCTCAGATAGAACCATGGTTGGCCTCATGGCCACCGTTTGGCTTGTGCAGCTTCAGCACCCAACGACGTAGTAGCGTGGACGTGAAAAACGGAAAGACAACTGCGGATCTCCGCCAGCAGCACGACGAAAGGGGCTGGATGTCAAAGAACTATCCCTGCTTCCAGCGAAAGGAGAAGTGTTTTCTCTTGACATCCCCTTTTATAGAACCCGGCAGGTATTGGGAGAGGAAAGCCGCCGGCGAGAAGGGCATCGCGCTGGAGCCGGAGAAGCTCGACTAAGCCCGATGCACAAGACCTACCCTTCCCGTCCGCGTTCAGTGATCCCCAAATTAGCCCAAAAGAAGGGCGAACCTAGGCCACCCGGCTTCGGTTTAGGGGGCCAGGAGCAGGAGAAGGATTGGGGCCGGGAGAACCGCCGCATCCCGCCAGCAGCATCAGGGCAAGCGTCACAACCAGCGAAGATACAATGGCACGGCGGTTCATAAAAAGCGGCGCTTCTTTTCTCACAACCACCTCATGCTCTCGGCAATAGCTTGGCGTAACATCAGTCAATTTTCCGCTGCTTCCCTACAGCGCGCTTCCGGCTTAGGTCCCGTCCTGTCGGCCGGGCGGGGTAAGGCTTGCCACCCATGAGTCCTTTCCAAAGAATACAGTTGTAGACCGCAGGAACGACGCGATCCGCGTCCGAAAAATCCATTGCCTTGGTGACTCGCGCCCAATACTTCGCGTCGTGCGTTGGCTTCGGCACCAGCAAGCTCGCTGGTTTGGGAGGCAGCGGCAATCTTGTGGTATAGAGATACGCAGAAGGCGTGGCCCTAAAGCTCCAGTCCGTCGGCGTGGTGTTGAAGATAGCGGCCATTGGCCTGGCGAGCGCATCGTTCAGGTTCATTGGCGGCAGGCCCAGAACCTCTTCCATCGTGCGCAGAAAGTCGAGGGTGTTGTACCGGGTGTTGACCACCGTCCCCTGCTTCACATAGGCGCCCGCCACCAACGCGACCGTACGGTGCGAATCAACGTGATCGGCGCCGTCCTGCGAATCGTCTTCCACAATAAAAATCAAGGTATTGTTCTTGTATATGCTGTTGGCGATCTTCTGCACCAGCAAGCCGACTGCATAGTCGTTATCGGCTACCTCCGTCTCCGGAGTATTCACGCCAGCGATTGCGGTGCCGAAATTTCCGGTGTGATCGTGCATGAAGCGGACCAGGGTCAAGGCGGGAAGTCCGCCATTGGCGTAGTTCGCATTGAACTCCCGCTCCCAC
Source organism: uncultured Acidobacteriaceae bacterium (assembly GCA_963710585.1). Lineage (GTDB taxonomy): Bacteria > Acidobacteriota > Terriglobia > Terriglobales > Acidobacteriaceae > Bog-257. Next base: position 372,081 of record CAVQAM010000006.1, read on the forward strand.
TCTTTGTAACGGTAATAGTCGGGAAAACTGTTGTCGAAACCGCGGAAGTACTGGTCCGTAAACGGGGCAAGAACGACATTCGAGGGGTAGGCCACGACCGTCGGAGGAACGGTTGAGAGAGGATCGGTCAACAGGGGAATGTCGCACCCGGGCGCCAGGTCGCCATAGCAGGTCATGTCTATGAGGAACCCGTAGTTGCGGACCGTAAGACCCTCCTGTATGGCATAGTTCCACAAATAGCCCCCGTTTATCTCGTCGTCCGGCCCATCCGGCGCGGCCACGTCGGTTTGGCCCGGTAACACATCCGGATCATCCGGCGTAAGGGAGTTGGCGGCTCTGCGCGCGGCAAGGGTTGGAATGGCAACGTTCACGCTGCGATTCGGGCCCTCGCTGTCCCTGCTGAGGCCGCGCCGCCCGTAGCTCCCCGGGTATTCGTGTTCAATTACGTCGGGGGAGCGGGCCGAGGTGCTCCACAGCCAGCCATCAACACTGAGTTCGGCGGTGGCCATGAAGTTGTCCAACGTGACGAAGTTCGTCGCCAGGTTGTGCTCATTCGGCGTGATACTGCTTCCAAATTCGGTCAAAGAGGGATCGCCGTTGCCGATCTTCAGGTCGCCCAGGATCTGGTCGTAAGTGCGGTTTTCCTTGAGGATGAAGATCACGTGCTGAACCCCCCGGCGCACCGCTGCCATGACCGCGGCGTCCTGGAAGCTCTCGGTGCTGGAGAAGCGGTCGTTGGTGGCCACCTGCGCCGTCAGCACGGGCAGTTGCGCCATGAGGGTAGCGGTAGGAAAGCTCTGCAAGCCGGCTTTCGTTCGCTGCGGATTCCACTCGTTGCTGACCCCGCAACCTGGGTACGTTGAGTCATTCGGCGGGCCATTGCTGTAGCACCATTGAGGATTTGGACCAGTCGGCGACTTTCCGTTGATCACGTAGGCCCATGCGCCGTCCTTGCTGAAGCTCACGGAGTTCGGGTACCAGCCCGTAGGAATGAGGCCCACCACCCGGTCGCCCGTATCGGTTCCGGTCAATGCCACAACGGCGATGCTGTTCAAGTTGCCATCGGTCACCCAGAGCTGCTTTCCGTCCGGCGTGAGCGTCACGCTGTTGGTGTTGGCGCCGGTATAGTGTGCCAGCGCGGGAATGGCGGACACTAGTGACGGGGGAGCGATGACCGGGATGGTTTCCAGCACACTCCACAATCTCCTGCCGTCGTTCGGGTCGGTGTCGATTACGTCAACCGTATCCGACTCATCCTCGGCCACGTACAGGCGTGTCTGGGCTGAGTTAAGCGTCATTTTGTTGGCCTGGCCTTTTACCGCGATGCGCGCTACCACCGCCGGCGTTCCCCCATCCAGATTCACCACATCGATTTCGCGGTCGCGGATGCTCGAGATATACGCCCAAGTGGTCGTGTCACTGCCCGCTGGCAGCGGCTTGGGCTGCGCAATTTGCACCCAAAATGGATATTCGCCTCCGGGCTTGCCGGGTTGAGGCGTGTAAGCGTCCTTGCCGGGGCGCAGGTCAAGTTCTCCAGCGTTTTCCAGGTTGCCAGGTTCGACGGCCATAAGAGTGCCTAGCGGCGTCCAGTGGCCCAAGCCTCCGGTGAACACTGTTGCTGAATCGTTGTCATAGTTCGCCACCACCAGCCACTGACCGTCGTTGGAAATCGCCACGCCGGCGGCGCAGGGCCCCATCCAAACCTCGCTCATCAGCGCGGTTTGTTCGGAAACGTTGGGAGGCACAGTAAGACCGACGCCGCCCCCCCTGTGGTTCAAGGGAAGCTCTGGCCCCGGTGGCAACGTCGACGGGGCCCAGCTCGTCCCGCTTAGAGTAAAGACATGGACACTGTCCGGCTGCAAGTTGGCCGGATCCAAATTACCCGCACTGTCGAACGGGAAATCGCCTACCCCGCTGGAAATGTAAACCGCATCATGCCTGGGATCATAAGCAATGCCATGGTAGGCATTAGGAATCATCAGGCTTTGCTTTTGTACGGGCGCGCCCTGCGAAATGTCGTAAACGAACACGTACTCGCTCGACGGCGAGTTGGCCGATGGGAGCCCTTGGTCGGCGATGGGCTCGCCCGGGGCGAGCACCACGGGCGGCGCGGCCGCGAAGGCTAGGTCGTTCTGGAAGGAGTTGCCATTGGCAATACGGTTGAACCCGCTAGTCAGGACGAACAGGGTCTTTCCATCCGTGCTCACCACGCTCGAAACCCCTTGCCCGGCCAGCCAAGGTTTACCGTTTAGCAACCAGGGGGTGGACAACGATTGGAACGAGGACCTCCTAGGCGCCAGCGGCGTGATCCATTGATTCATGTTGGGAATGAACTGCTGAGGGGGCGGAGGCGGCGGCTGCGGGGGGGGGCGGAGCCGTCACACCCGCCGCAGAAGAGAAAGAATGCCGCGACCGGGGCAATGCCAAGCCATTTGAAAAATCTAATGCGTCGCGGCCTCATGACTTGTTCCTCGCAAAATAGCTGCCATCGATCATTACACATTGGCTGTCCTCCCTCGCACGGACCCAAAGAGGCTTTTCTCTTGTCGCTTTCCCAATCTCAACAATAATTAGCTCGGATCTCCTATGTAAGCGCGTTTTTTCTTTTGCGTTAGCATAGGCCGGTCCTCCCGAAATGGAGCACCACCGCTTCTGCATCCGGAGCACCGATCCAGTGCCCGTTAGGCTCAATTCGCCCGACTACGGCAGGCCATCGCGCCAGGTCTACGTCATTCTCGCGTGAAGAAGCATGGTAGTTGTATCACTGATCCGGAATTTCCGTTTTAGGCTCCCAAAGGCCCACACTAGATCCACGATTTCCGTTTTGTCGTCTTGACTGCCATCAGCATAATCCCGATCTCCTGTGCAGGTGCGCTTTTTCACGTTCGCAGCACCGAAGTTCTCGAAATGGAACAACCATCCCCATGCCGCATTCCAGAAGACTAGGGCGGGGCAGTTAATAGATGAGCGCCTACTTCAGCGCTTGTATCCAGCGCCACGCAGCGCCGCTGCGAAACAATCGGCAAAATTGTGGACATGCTCCGTCGTCGCTAGCGGTCCCATCAAACCAATGCGAAAGATCTTCCCGGCGAGTGGACCGAAGCCGCCGGCGATTTCGATGCCGTGTTCTTTGAGCAGCGTAGTCCGCACCTTGGCGTCGTCCACACCTTGCGGCACCTTTGGCGTGTTCAAGTTCCAGATGCGATGCTCGGGCGCCACCAGCATTTCCAGTCCCATAGCTTCCAGCGTCTTGACGAACTCCAGGTGCGCCCGGTGATGGCGCTCCCAGCGGTTCTGCAGGCCTTCCTCTTCGATCAGCGTCAGGCCTTCGTGCAGCGCGTAGAACATGGTCGCCGAGGCGGTGTGATGATAACGATGCGACACCGTCAAGTAGTCGGCGATCAGCTTCAGGTCGAAATACCAGGAGCGATTGGGCGTTGGGCGCGCCTGCAGCCATTCGGCGGCGCGCGGTGAAACCGTGATGGGCGACAGCCCGGGAGGACAGCTCAGGCCTTTCTGGGTGCAACTGTACGCGATGTCAATGCCGGTCTTGTCCACTTCGACGGGCATGGCGCCGAGCGAGGTCACACAGTCGGCAATCACCAGCGCGCCGACTTCATGCGCGGCCGCGCAGATGGCGTCGCCACGTTGGAAGGCTCCGGCGGAAGTTTCGGCCTGCACGTACATCACGACCTTGGGCTTCTCGCGGCGGATGAACTCGGCAGCTTCCTGGTCGCCGAAGACCTCTCCCCAGGGTTTCTCGAAGCGCACCAGTTCAGCGCCCTGGCGGCGCGCCATTTCCGACATGCGGTCGCAGAAGAAGCCGTTGGCGAGCGACACCACTTTCATTCCCGGCAGAACGAAGTTGGTGATGGCAGTTTCCATGCCGCCGCTGCCAGTCGCGGAGATGACAAAGGTCAGCTCATTCTTGGTCCCGAAGACGGTGCGAAGGAGCCGTTGAATGTTGGCGGAGATCTCGAAGAAGTAGGCATCGAGATGGCCGACCACGGGTTGAGCCAGCGCTTGATACACCCGCGGATGCACTTGACTTGGACCCGGACCAAACAACAGTCGCATGGGAGGATGAATGGAGATTTCTTCTAGTAAGGCAGCTCTTTCATCGGAGCTAATCATTGCGTTTCTCCTATTAACTCCATAACCAATCAGTATAAGACGATCGCGTTGTAGCGGCTGACGTAATTGTCCGGGTCCCTTCTGGAAACGTGATGGCACCTGACGCGCTAACCTGGGATAGGGCGTCCGGTAATCCTCCAGCCATCTGCGTTCCACAACTGCGGCTTCGGTGTGCGAAGATACACGGATGTTGCGCTCGCGCCGTCTTCGGATTGCCGCAGTTGTGGCAGTTGTCCTCCAGATAACGCAGTTCAGCCTTTGGGCCACCCCGCCGCAGGAATTGCACGGCGTGGTGAGAGATCGTAGCGGGGCGGTGATTGCCAGGGCGCAAGTTCTGCTGCGGGTTGACGGGCAAGAGATTAGCCGGACGACCCAAGCCGATGGCAGTTTCGTATTCACCGCGGTAACTGCCACCAGCGGAAGTCTGGTGGTGAACGCATCCGGTTTCGCGACCAGCACCACCGCCTGGCAAGCGGGAGCGAACGAGATTTCCATCACGCTGGTTCCGGCGGCAGTGCAACAAAGTCTTGACGTGACCGCGACCCGCACCGCCATCCTGCCGACCGACGTAGGTGACATAGACGCGCAACCCGATGCCGTGAACGTCACTTCTACACAATTGCAGCAATGGGGCGCGCTGGCTACCGACGATAAATTGCGGAACGTGGCCGGCTTTTCGCTGTTGCGGCGCTCGGGCAGCCAGACGGCCAATCCCACATCGCAGGGCGTGTCGTTGCGCGGCCTGGGCGCCAGCGGGGCTAGCCGGGCGCTGGTCCTGGCGGATGGCATTCCGCTCAACGATCCCTTTGGCGGCTGGATCTATTGGGCGCGGGTGCCGCAAGCATCCTTGGACGAGGTACAGATTGTTCCGGGAGGCGTCTCCGCACTGTATGGCAGCGACGCTTTGGGCGGAGTGGTCAATCTGGAGACGCGTCATGCGGTGCAGACGGATGCTTCTGTCGAAGGCTCGTATAGCAATGAGAGTTCGCCGTTCGGCTCGAGCTGGGGCGCGATGCGCTTCCGGCAATGGGCGGTGGTGGCCAGCGGGGAAGGTTTCCGCACCGACGGATACACTGCCGTGCCGAAGGCTGTGCGGGGCTCGGTGGACACGCCGGTGGCGTCGCAGTATGGCAGCGGGACCTTGCGCGTGGAACGCATGTTCGGCAATCGCGGGCGCGTCTTCCTGACTGGCTCGCTCTACGGCGAGGACCGGCTGAACGGCACGCCACAGCAGATCAACGACACCACCATACGGCAAGTGGCATTTGGCACGGACTACGACAGTCCTGCGGCTGGATTGTTCACGCTCCGTCTGTACGGCGGAACGGAAAACTATCACCAGACGTTCTCTTCGATTGCGGCCGACCGCAACAGCGAATCGCTGACCAACATTCAGCACGTTCCTTCGCAGCAAATGGGATTGCTGGCGCAATGGTCGAAGCAGATCGCGAGCCGCCTGACTTTGCTGGCGGGCCTCGACGGCCTCTATGTGCAGGGATTCAGCAACGAGACTACGTTCTCGCGCGGGCAGACGACGGCGCAGTTGTCGAACGGAGGCACGCAACAATCGCTGGGCGCATTCGCCGAAGGCATCGTGCAGATCACGTCGCGCTGGTCGTTGACGCTGGCGGGCCGCGAAGACTTGTGGAGCAACTTCGACGCCAGCTCGACGCGGATTCCGACCCAAGGCAAACCGACACTCATTGCCTACCCCGACCGCGGCCAGAATGCTTTTAGCCCGCGGCTGACCACGTCTTATCACGCCGGCGAACATACCGTGCTTTATGCGTCGGCCTATCGCTCGTTTCGCGCGCCCACGTTGAACGAACTCTATCGCAGCTTTCGCGTGGGCAACGTGCAGACCCTCGCCAATCCTTATTTGCGCGCCGAGCACTTTACCGGCGGCGAAGGTGGAGTGCGCGTCACCACGTTGCGAGACCGCATCACGCTTTACGGGGCCGGCTTCTGGGGCTTTGTCACCGAGCCGGTTTCCAACGTAACCCTCAGCGCGACTCCGCAGCTCATCGTGCGCATGCGCGAGAACCTGGGCCGCATTCAGACTCCCGGAATGCAGGCCGGAATCAACTACACCGTTACGAACCGCATTTGGCTGAGTTGCGCTTACCAGTTCATCGATTCCACCGTGTCTTCGTTTTCTGCAAACCCGGCCCTGGTTGGGAACCAGGTCCCGCTGGTGCCGAAAAACGAGTTCGTCTTCCAGGGGACGTGGGCTGCGCCGCAGAAGATCTTCGTCGCCCTACAAGGCCGCACTGCCAGCAACGAATTCGATGATGACCAGAACCTGTTGCCGCTGGGCGCGTACTTCGTGCTCAGCGCAACCGTGTCGCGTCCGCTGCCGAAGGGCTTCGACCTGTTTTTCCAGGGCGAGAACCTGACCAATGATCGGTATGAGATCGGCCGCACACCGGTAGCGACTTTGGGCCAGCCAATTCTGGCGCGCATTGGCGTCCGCTGGAAGAGCAGGAGGTAAAGAGGAGGGCTTGCCGTGTAATTGTTAGAAAGATTGTCCACCGTTACCTTGCCCATCGCATCATAGGTAAGGCCGCGCGGACATCGTTGTATCTGCACCCATCCTCTCGCCAAAGGCGGGCGAGAAGGATGGGGTACCCAAAATTTAGATGTGGTCGTCGAAAGACCGGGCCACCCGCCATTCCCATTCGCTCGCGTCTGCGCCCCGTCCACTCCGACTCGATCTCCACCACGCCCTCTTCGCCAGTCAAATAGTGCCGAAAACTGCTCCACGGCCACTGTTCCGGCTTCTCCACCAAGCCACGCTTCACGGGATTGCGATGCATGTAGCGCAGCTTCTCCACGCGCTTGTGCTTCGTCCAGACATTGAAGTCATAATAGCGTGCCTGCCAGAAATGCTCCCGCCCGCCGATCAGTTTCCGGGCCACCGACTGCTTCATGGCTTGCACTGCCCTTGCCAAGGTGCTGCGCTCCGGCTCACTCAGCAGCAGATGTACGTGCTCCGGCATGACGACATATCCGGTGATGTAAAAGCCGTACTGTCGGCGGACTTGTTCCGGCGCCTGCTCAAACCACCGTTTGGCATGTGCGCTGCCCAGCAGCGGCTGACGACGATAGCAGCTAAAGGTGATGAAGTGCAGGTCGCGCGCTTGTTGGTAACGCTTCAATCCCCAAGGCACGAGCGCAGCATACACCTACGCGTGTTGGGGAGTCCGTGGTGGGTGAGGAAAATCCCCACCCAAGCAAAAACGGCTTGGGTGGGGCCCCCAGCGGTCGATCAAAGTTTTCTCGGGAGGCTCTCGCTCTAGACTTGTCACTCAACCTACGTGACCAAAACCACCGCGTTACGTGACCGCAATCACCGCGCCCAGATGTCCTGCGGGGCACACTGAAGCGGGAAATTATATCCCCGCGGTTGCAGTGTGTCAGGTGCAGGCAGTCAAGCGAATAGCTGCGGCTGCGAAAGGAGTCGCGTCCGTGAACGTCAGCGGATGGGCGCTGCCAGTCCAAGTCTGACGACTCTTTCGGCTGGGCCCGTACGCCGCGCGGGTGGAAGAGCGCGAGCGGGGAGCGATGGTAGTTCTCGCATCGGCAAGGAAGGCGAGGGCCTGCCGCGTTTTCGCAGGGCCTTGAGCGGGATTTTGATCGCGCGGCATGCCTTGGGGGAAGCGATATGGCTTTGCTCCTAGTTTCGCGGGGTTCGTTTTCGGGTGGTCAGCTCATCAGCCAGTGCCTTTCGAAGACAACGGGCATGCGCTGCCTAACGCGGGAGGACCTGGTGGCAGTGGTCAACACCCACGGTGAATTAGCCAACCAGGTGGTCACCAGCATGGCGCGAGCAGCCCAGGACTACAACCGCCTCAGCTCCTTGCGGCGGCCGTACAAGATCCTGATGCAGCGGGCCTTGCTCGGATATATTCGCCAGGGCGATGTGGCTTATTTCGGATACTCAGGACATTTGTTACTCCCGGGCATTATGCATGCGGCCAGGGTGCGGATCATCGCGCCGGTGCATCTGCGAGTGGATCTGCTGATGCAACGGGAAAAAATTACCGAAGTACAGGCCCGCGAACGCATCTCCCAAGTTGACGAAGAGCGCAGCCGCTGGACCCGATTCATGTATGGGAAGAGTCTTAAAGATCCAGAGCTGTTTGATCTCTGTATCAACGTGGACCGGATTTCCTTTTGCACGGCCTGCAATATGCTGGTGAATCTGGTGCAGCAGAGCGACTTCGCGGCCACGGTTGAGTCTTTGGCTGCGGTCGAGAACCGCTATCTCTCCACCGGTGTGCTGGCGGCCCTGTTGGACAGCCCAGAAACTCTCGACCTGGAACTCGCAGCCACAGCCGATAACGGATACGTCACTTTGGAAGGCCCTTACTTGGAGGATGAGCAGCGGCAAATGGTTTTGGACGTCGCCAGGAGTATCCCGGGGGTGACGGACGTTCAGTACAAGGAGGGGTACGCTGCTGAGTTCGACTTAACTGGTTAATCAGGGAGGTGGGAAATGGATAGCATGGCACTTGAAACAAGGCCGGACACTTTTGAGGAGATCAAGGGTCTGCTCGCCAAGGGAGTCGATTTTGAGGAAAAGCAAGTCGAGCTGATTGAAGAACAGAACGAGTTGGCCAAGCGACGCACCGACACCACCTCGAATCTGCTGCAGTTCTCGTCGGCGACGGCCAAGTTCACCGAAGACCAGACCGCCATGGCCCGGGAGAGGACCTCCCTCACGCGGGCCCAGACCAAGCTTTCAACGCGGAGTACGGAATTAGCGAACATCCGCACCGATCTGGGCCGCGAACGCACCGGCATGGCGGAACAGAGGACCGAGCTGGCGCTGAACCGCACGGAGCTGGCCCGGCAACGCACAGGCTTCGCCGGCACCAGAACAGACCTGGCCAAGTTCAGAAACGAACTCGCGGAGCGGCGTAATGCTTTGTCCCAACGCCGGACTGATTTGGCCCAGCAGCGAAATGATCTGGCGGCCGACCGCACCCTACGGGCTGTGGCCCGAACCCGTCTTTCCCTGCAGAGAACGGAGCTTGCCAGAGGAAGAACTTACTTGGCAATGATTCGAACTGGGCTGGCATTTCTTGCCGTTGGTCTCACGCTGTTTCGTTATTTTGGACTGTCGAGCTGGAGCATCTTCGACGGAATGTTGGTAGTACTGAGCGTATTCTTGGTAGTTTACGGCGGAAAAGGATATCGTCGGGCCCACCTGAATGATCGCCAGATCGGGAATATGCTGGCCGCAAACCCGCACTGGTTCAGCTAGGGTACTTTCTGGGCTAATGACGGATGAAGAGGTTAGCCAAACCGGGTCGTCAATCACGACCCGGTGGCCCCGGCCGAAGACAAAGACTTGAGGATTGCCGTGCCATTGGGGCTGCCCCAGCCGCTGCAAGCGTCCCAACCGGGACCAGCTTTGTAGTCGCCGTTATCACCCGAGGTGATGTCGTTGAACGTTCCCGCCGCGAGAGCAACCTTCTGGTACAGGTTCGGATTGAGATAGCCAACCGGCGTGCCGATCATTTGATTGAACAGCGCAACCAAGCCCGCCCACAACGGGGCGACCGCGCTGGTTCCACCCACCACGAATTGCGAGCCGTCCGCTTGCACCAGATAGCCGGTCTGAGGATCGGCATCCCCCGCAACGTCAGGCACACCACGACCGGAGCCTCCCGAATTTGCCGACGGCGGCACCTTGGCATTTGCCTGGTACGAGGGAAGCGGAAAGGTTGCGCTTACTCCGCCGCCGGTTGCGCCGCCGTTGGGAAGATCGTTCCATACCACTTCGCTGGCAATCGCGCTACCGCCGATATCGAGCCTGGTGCCGCCACAGGCCAGGCTATACGGGCTCGATGACGGGAAGTCCACCTGGTCGGAGCCGTCGGACGAGCCATCGGTTGAGCCGTTATCGCCACAGGCCACGCACACGGTCACGCCCACGGCCGCAGCCGCCTGCAGCGCACTGTCGTAGTTCTGCAGCGATTGCGCCGTCCAGCTTGATTCCGGGCCGCCCCAACTGATGGAAATGACCGAAGGCTTGTGGGTCTTGTCCATCGCCGCCTGGTTGATGGCGTCGAGAAATCCTGCGTCGGTATTAGGGGCGAAGTAAACGACGATCTTCGCGCCGGGCGCGACCGCGCCTGCGACCTCAATGTCGAGCATCACTTCGGTATCGGGTCCGTTGGTGTCGCCTGTGGGCTGATTGGTCGCGCCATCGACGGACACCGCCGAAACCGACGGCACGGGCGCAATCCCGAGCGAGCTGAAATAAGTGTTGAGATCAGACTGTGTGTAGCCCCCGCCTAGCTCGATGATGGCAATGGTCTGCCCCTTTCCGTTCACGCTGGTGGGGAAGTTGTAGGCGTGGGCGATTTGCAAGGCTGTGTAGGAGGTGGCGGCAGCGGCGGCGGCGCTGGGGTCCGTCGCCATGCGAAAGTGTGTCTTGGCTTGCGGGCGGTTGTCGAGTCCATGCACGCCGCGAACGATGTCGCTCAGCTCGGTGGGAATGTGGATCGCACCGCTGCGCCCACGATAGGCCTTGCCCTGGTGTTGGTACATCGCCAGGTCCACCTGAAACGCTTTCGCAAAGGCACTGCAACATCCCGTCAGGGCCACCGTGCGCGCGGGAAGATTGACCTGGCCGACGTTCAATCCGTGGGCGTGGGCAAATTTTTCGACCTCCTGCACGTCCTTGGGATCGGCGCCATACTGGGCAGCGTATTCCTCGCGGGAGAGGCGCCCACCACTGGCCACCAACTCGGCCAGCGACGGCCGGTTCTCAGGGGCCGTCCGCTCTCGCAAGACCACGGTCACGTGCATCGGTTCGTTGGGATCAAGAACCCCGGCTTTCGCGGCGCCCGGGACCGGCTTGCGTTCGCTGCCCGGCAGTTTGACGTACTTGTCGAATGCCATCTATACCTCCAGGACTTAGGGTCGCGAGTGATACAGGGACCTGTCAGGGAGCGATTCTAACAGGAAGACCGAGAGGCGTTCCCACTTCGGGAATTCCTTGTCAAGCCCCACATAGGTGCCGAAATCGACGTACCATACTGATGTTAAACGCGATATAAAGTTGCGAAATCGTGTCCAAAAGCCACCAAAATGTGGTATAATATAATTAGTAGAGTTGGAAAGGCAGGAACGCCTTGTCCGGCTCTTGTTGTTTTTGCCGTCCCTCGTGCTTCCCCTTCCACCTTCAACGGTCTCATCGTGAGATACGGACATCACCTTCCCTTCCACAGCGTCGAGGGTAGAGGGATTCAGATGTATCTACTTCCTCCTAGAGGATAGAGATTAACGTCCTTGTCCAGGCTTTAACATGGACGAACACGTCCTCGGCCTCGTCCTCAGTGTAGGTCTTCTTTGGATGCATAACTGGATTTCTCCAGGCGAGCTTGATGTTGAACAGGTGTGACGTGGCGGCTGCATATTCCGCTTGCTTCTTTTTTGCGTAGTGGTTTTACAGGGCATGTTTCTTATTGCCACGTTAATCTGATCGAGAATGACTTGCCAATTTTTCTCTCCGGTCAGAGGTACTCCGAGCTTCTTCCCGAACATTTGCACCGTGATTTCCATAACGCGCATGAGATGAAAAACAGCGGCAGTGTAGCGTGACAAAGCTAGGCATTTCCCGGCTTCGGAAATGTCCTCGGTGAGTCGGGGAAATTTGTCGGCCACCTCCTTACCGAAGAGCTGCTGGTCGTCGTGAAAGTATTTAGTACCGTTGCTGCGGATGTGAAAGAAGAGGGTTTCCTCCATCTCCCATTCGATCTGACGGTAGAGTGCTGCAAAAAGAGAATGTAGGTGGGCACTGTGTACCGTCTGGCTGGGTTCTGTTTGTTCTCTTATGTAATCGGCAGATCGAGCCGAGTTTGTGAGACCGATTTGCCGGCAACTGCCTGCTAGAAGAAGGGCTTGCTCATGCCAGTTACTCTTAAATGCCTCCAACTTTGCCTGGTCATCGCCAATGTTTAGTGCCTCGTCCATCGCAGAGGCGATTAACCCTCCGATTTGAAAAAATCTCTTCGCGCTGAATCTTTCCACGTCCAGCCAACCTGTCACCCTGCTGTCCCACCAACCAGGTGCGACGCCGGGTTGTTAAGAATGCCTATCTCTTGCGCGGTGAACCTATCCTTTCACCGGCACTCAATCTACAAGACTTAAGTCATGTGCTCATGGTGGGTGTCAAGAAAGTTGTTGCCCTCCGAAGCGATCGGACATTAGGTATTTCCTCAGAGGGCTACAACCTTTGCGGCCAGTTGTGAGCCAATATCCACAGCCTTGGTGATCACATCCAGAACTTTGGCGACATTCCCCAGATTCTTCAGGCTGACTTCGAGATTGAGCTGCGCAGTGTTCATCTGAGAAACCAGCGATGCAACCTCGGGATCATCGTCATGAAGAATACCGTTGATCGCCTTCCAATAATTGGTGCGGCTCTGGACTATCGCCTTGCGCATGGCGTCGAGTACTTCCGGGGTTGCCCCCTGGTCCATCAGATCAGACAGGCCCTGCGTGAGAAAAAAGTATTGCTTCTCCAAGACTGCTAGAGACTGATTCATGACGTTCTCCTTAAATCACTGAAGCCGCCCAAGATTCCACCACCTTGAGCGAAAATGGATTTCCGCGGGACGGCATGCGCTTTTCCGTGGCGAGCAGATGTACGCGCGAGCTCATCTCTTGCAGAGCGGTGAGCATGGCCGCCGAGGCGTCCGCCTCGCGTTGGTTCGCGTCTTCGGCGGAAGTGTCGAGCCGATTCTCGGCCAATGTGCGAAGTAGGCCTTGGAGATGCTCGTCGGGCGGAGCAGGGGATAGGCCGAAGGGTTTAAGGGCGGGTTGGAGCAGCGGAGTGGGATCAACGAACTGACGCTTGATAAGCGAGGCCGCCACTATTCTCGCCAGAAAAATGTGTTGACGATCCAGAGAGTCGTATACCGGCTTTTCCTTTGCAAACAGGTCGACCAGGGTGGCCAACGTGCCGTCCATGGCTTGCGCCGCTTTCTTCTCCTCATGCTGCTGCACAATCTGAATGAGGAAATCGCCGGCCTTTCCCAAAGCTTCTGGAACCGGAGAGCCCTTTGGCAGGGCTTTGATACTGACCATTTCCTTCCCTAAAGCCGTGGCCGCGGTTGAAACGCCTGATGAGGCCTTGGACTTGGTTAGAGCGCTCATGGAAGACGACAAGCGCGCTAGACACTGCGCGAGCTCTTTGCGTTTGAGGACCTCGGCGCGGGCTTCTTCAATCTGCTTGCGATCAGCGTCTTCAAAAGGCACCCCAAACAGCGTGAAATTGAGCTCGTTGAGTGAAATCGTATCTGTCAGCGACTCGGCCGTGGCCCCATAGTAGGTGCTCAAGGCTGCGGAAGTGGCTGTCATCTGCTGAGCGGCAGCAACAGCATCGTCTGAAACCTTGCAGGCGAACCCGCAGCAGAGCAGAAGTAGCATCCCCGCGCTGCACAAGAACTGTCTCGTTGTCTTCACTTCTCGTCTCCCATTCGGAAAGCAGCCTCGTTTTGCTCGTAAGCCGCGTTTTTAGGCGATGGGGGTTTCTTTGTCAAGCCTTATCTCATTGCAGCGTGACGTACAACGATGTTCCTAATGATCGCGCTGTTGATGAGTTAACCGTGATTCCATTTGAGGAGTACCAACATGCCATGGTCTTATTGCCAATCCTCCGGTGCATTTTTACATGATGACGTCTTCGTAGGCACCGGCTACAGCGGAAAAGGTGAGGGTTTAGACAATCCCGATCTACAAAACGTGCCGGATGAGGGGCCGATCCCGGAAGGCACCTACACGATTGGTCCAGCTGGCACGCATCCCGGCAAGGGTCCGGTTGTGATGGCGCTGGAGCCCGATCCCGCGAACCAGATGTTTGAGCGTTCTGGATTCTTGATCCATGGGGACAACGCTGAAATGAATCATACCGCCAGCGAGGGTTGCATCATCCTCAGCCGGGCCATTCGCAACCAGATCTCCGAAAGTGCAGACAGGGTTTTGATTGTCACAGGCTAAGTACGTGGAGGGTGTGGGATGGTCACATACCGGTTCGATATTCAGGGTTGCGACTACGATAAAAGCGTGGATCGAGCATTGGGAGGGCCGCCGCAACCAGGCGTATGACGACAAGACTGGTAAGGCAATCACACCGGGCTGCGTGGTCTTGGGCCACCCTACGGTCGGGGTCGGCTTCAACTTGGACGCCAACGGCGCGCGGGCCGCAATCGAAGCCTTGGACCTGGACTACGACCAGGTCCGCTCCGGGGGGCAAACCTTGACGGACGGCCAGATTGACGCGCTTCTTGACCAAACGGTGAACCAAGCCATACAGGGCGCTCGTCAGGTTGTGCCAAGTTTCGATTCCCTGCCAGACGATAAACGGGTGGTTATTGTCGATATGGTTTTCAACCTGGGAGTACACGGCTTCTCGCAGTTCCTTCACGCGATCCAAGCCGTCAATAATCAGGATTGGGCCGCCGCCGCCCAGCAAATGCAGCAGTCCGCCTGGTTTCGCCAAGTGGGAGCCAGAGCCAAGGCCGATGTCAATCTGATGGCCGGTCGAATTACAGCGACGCAGTTCGCGTAACTCAGGCCGGTAGTTGGGTAATTATTGCTTCGCGCCCTGCTTCTGGGCGGGAACGAAATCTTCCATCACCGCTTTGCGCATCAGATCGGGTGGCAGCAGGCCTTGCGCCAGAATAAAGTCGTGGAACTTCTTCTGGTTGAACTTAGGTCCCAGCGCCTTCTCGGTGTCCTCGCGCAATGCGATTAACTTGGTGTATCCATAGAAATAGCTATTGGCCTGGCCGGGCATGCGATAGGTGAAGCGTTCGACCTCCTCCTCCGCAAAGGCGTGCGAAAGCACCACATCCTGCTCCATCACCCGGAAAGCATCCGCGGGCGTGATCTTGCCGGCCTGCAATTCGGGATCGAGAAACGCGCGGGCGGCCCGTTGCAGCCGCAGGTCCAGCGAGATCAACTGGCCCTCCAGCGGCATGTACGGCTTGATGAGATATTCCGAATACAATCCCCAGCCTTCGACATTGGTGCTGTTAAACGCGTAGCGGACCCGCGCTAGCGAAACGCCATGCTCCAGCATCGAGTCGAATTGCAACTCATGTCCCGGCCGTGCCTCATGCGCGGTCAACGTCCAGGCGGCTGCATCGTAGGTGAAATCGTCGTACTTTTCCGTCGAGGGCTTTCCCGGGCCGGCCGGAATGTTGAGCGGCAGAACGAACTCGCCCTTCTGCCCGGTGTTATGGAGGAACGGCGGAGGCACCATGTGCGGCGCAGGCTGCTGCGCGGTCTCGGCAGCGGTCGCGATGCGAATGCGGGCCGGCCGGTCGGGGAGCGTCACCAGTTGCTGATCGACGATGATCTTCTCGATCTGCTTGAGCCGCTCCTGGTAAAACGGGAGAATGGCGTTACCCACGAGCTGCTGCTTCTTCAACTCGCGGATCACGTCGCGATAATCGCTCGAGGGCAGATGCCGCTGCTTGGCAATCTTCAGCGCAACGGACTTCATCTCGCCTTGGATCTCGATGAAAGCGTCATGCGCCATGGTGGCGAGCTGCGCCGGCGGAATGTCGATGCCGTAGCTTTCCATGTCGAGCGCATAGTGTTCGGGCGGAAGGCGAAAATCGTCTCGCGCCTTGGGCAACACCGTGGCGCGCACCCACGCGTCGTAGTCGGTGAGTTGCGTCTTCAGCTTGGCAAACGGCTCTTCCCATCCCGTCAGCTTGTACTTCTGCATCAGCGCGGCAATTCCATTCAGGTAGTTGGAATTGCGCGCCATCTCGGTTTCAATCTCAACTCGGGCGGGATAGATCACGCCCGGCTTGGCCATCTGCTCGCTGATGCGCTGCTTCAGGATCTCGGTGAGCGCGGTGTAACCAGGCTCCAGGCCGGCGTATTCGCGGATGCGCACCACAGCAGCCGGCCGGCGCTCGGAGGGCGTCTGCTCGTCGAGCAAAACCTGGAGCCCGCCGAAGACCATCTGGCTGGCATTGAAGAACGGTACTTCGTGGGCGCGCTGGAAATCCTGGCGCTTGAAGTTGAGGTTGACCCGGCGAATCATGATCTGCAGGTCCTCGGCCACATCCTCCTGCTGCTTTTCTGCCGCCGCACTCTTCAGCTTGGCCAGCACGGCCTCGGTTTCCTGCCGCTCCTTGTCCTCATTGGCGAGCGTGGGCTGCGAAGCCTTGGCGTCGAACTGACTTAACCCCTGCTGCGTGCCAAATTCGGGGTGGTACTTGAAGGCGACCTCGATCAGCAGGTTGGCGTAGTGGTTGCTGGTGGCGATCCAACTGCGATCAGCAGGCGGGATAGCCTGGATTTGCGCGAAAACGGGTAAGCAGAAAGTGGCGGCGCATAAGAGCGAGATCAGTGTGCGTATCAAAACGTCCTCCAGGGGAAAGAACAGAAGCCGTCAAAGTATAGATGGGATTTTGGGAAGGCGAAAGGCGCAGGCAAGAATCGGTGGTGTCCTAACAGTGCGTTGTTGCACCAGAAATGGTGCACTATGACTCAGTCCCGCTTTCCGCTTTACTCTCCATCGACTGGCGCGCAAAATCTTCGGGTCGGGATTCCCGACTATGTGGGGGTGTGCGCAGTGGTGGCGACTAAGCGGATACCAGCATGGAAGGGAGTTGTTCGCTGGGGTGCCTTCGGCATCGGAACCCTTTTGTGGGCGAGTGGGATAGCGGCCATGTATGGGGACGATTACAAACTGGCCGTTTTTTTGTATTTCTTGGGGATAACCATAGTCGCATGCAATTTCATTGCGCTGGATTGGCACAACCAGTACCCAAAATTAAAAAAGTCCATCATCGTAGTGAGCACGGTTTTGGTGGCGACATTGGCCTTTGCTTTGTCTATTGCTTGGATCATGGTACGCAAATCAGACGTTGTCAAAATTGTTTCGCTCTCTCCATCGGAAGTGACCTTTTACAAGTCGGCTGCGTACACGTTTACAGTCAAGAACAATACGGAAAGAGATGCATATACTGTGGCGATAAAGTTTGCGTTCGGCATGCCCCCTTCGGACTTCAAGATCGATAGTCCACCTGGATCAGCACGGCCATTGGTTCCAGGCCAAACCGGACTAAGGCCAACCGACATGACTGGTCTTGAATGCAGAACCAAGAAAGGCAGTTACAACATATACATATTCGTATATCGACTTGCGGCAGGAGAATCTCGTGAACTATCGCTTACGTACCTGGGTAGTGGGGATGTACGCGTCCAAACCCGCATATCACATTTTGAAGAAGTGCCACAGCCCAGAGTAACTGACGAGCGGGGTCTCCTCACACAGGCACTTGTTGATGAAGACTGCGATCCAATTGCCGGGCTGTCCCTTCTGCAGTAACGCTTAAGCCGCCGCAAGTATCTCCGTAAGCGTCGACACGTGATCTGTAAGCTCCGCTTCCTTGAAACACTCTCCAAGGAGTTTCCTCCGTGATCTGCGTGCCTCTGTGGTAATTTTTCATCGTTTATGATGAGGCGGCAGCAGACCTTGTGATACTGAGGGTCACACTCTAGGAGTCCACAAAAAAACAGGCACGGGACCGGTTAATCCCGTGCCTGGTATAGGGTTGCGCCTACTGCAAGGAGAAAGCTTTAATCGTTGGCCGAGACGTTGTCGCGGCGGACATGCTCGTGTTGGTGCTCGCAGGTCAGCGGACATTCGCCCAGGATCGGGCGGCAGGATGGGTCCTGTCCCACCTCGATCATCTGGCCCGGGACCTTGACCTCGGCAAACTGCTCCGCTTCGGTCGAGTGCGTCAGCGCCGACAGCGACGACTTGCCGCTGGCGATCACCTGCGCGACCTCGTCGAAGTAGCCGGTGCCGACGAAGCGCTGGTGCTTCACCGCGGAATAGCCGTGGCTGTACTCGCGCGCGAATTCCTTCTCTTGTACGCGCGAATAAGCGGTCATGCCGGTATCTTTGTAGGCGCGCGCCAGCTCGAACATGCCGAGGTTCAGCACGTGGAAGCCGGCCAGCGTGATGAACTGGAACTTGTAGCCCATTTCGGCCAGCGCAGGCTGGAAGCGCGCGATGGTGGCGTCGTCCAGCTTCTTCTTCCAGTTGAACGAAGGCGAGCAGTTGTAGGCCAGCATCTTGCCCGGATACTTGGCGTGGATAGAGTCGGCGAAGCGTCCGGCCTCCTCCAGGTCCGGCTCCGAGGTTTCGCACCAGATCAGGTCGGCGTAAGGCGCATACGCCAGGCCGCGCGCGATGGCCGAGTCGAGACCGCCATGAATGCCGAAGAAACCTTCCGAGGTGCGCTCGCCGTTCAGGAAAATCTGGTCATAGGGGTCGATGTCGCTGGTCAACAGATGCGCGCTGTTGGCATCGGTGCGCGCCAGGACGAGCGTCGGAACGCCCAGCACATCGGCCGCAAGCCGGGCCGCTACCAGCTTCTGCACGGCCTCCGTGGTGGGAACCAGCACTTTGCCGCCGAGGTGTCCGCACTTCTTGGCGGATGACAATTGATCTTCGAAGTGCACGCAGGCCGCACCGGCTTCGATCATCGCCTTCATCAACTCGAAGGCGTTCAGGGTGCCGCCGAAACCAGCCTCGGCGTCGGCGATGAGCGGCGCAAACCAGTTGATGCCGTTCTTTCCTTCCGAATGATGGATCTGATCGGCGCGGGTGAGTGCATTGTTGAGACGGCGCACCAGATTGGGCACCGAGTCGGCCGGGTAGAGGCTTTGGTCGGGATACATCTGGCCGGCGTTGTTGGCGTCGGCCGCGCACTGCCAGCCGCTCACGTAAATGGCTTGCAGTCCGGCCGAGACCATCTGCACCGCCTGATTGCCACTCATGGCGCCCAGGGCGGCGACGTACTTGTCGCGGTTCAGCATCTCCCACAGGCGTTCCGCACCTACATGGGCGAGCGTGTATTCAATGGGAAGGGTGCCGCGCAAGCGCACAACGTCTTCCGCGGAATAGGGCCGAACGACTCCGTTCCAGCGCGGATCGGTCTTCCAGGATTTTGCCAGTTGCGCCGCAGTTTGATGCGCCATGTTCGTGATCTCCTCTCGGGTCCGGACGATGAGCCGGTCCCACAACTCCCGCGCAGGGCCGATGAGTGTTCAATTAGCTGAACAGACATTCCACCCGATGTACAAAGCATAAACGGCCTGCGATGCGCAGGCAAGGATGATGTTCACAATACTGAACACAAATTCACTCCTTTGCACCCTAGCTTTCCGATTCCGATAGCGGGAAGCAGGTTGCCCGCTCACCGGGCCAGAGCGCCGAGCTGATCCAAACGTAGGCTTGATAGGCGCGTTTTGTCTGTGATATTGGGGAATTTAGCATGGCCGCCATGCTGAACTCATATTCACCCTGTCGCACAACTGTTAGACTGGTGCCATGGCACGTCCAAGCGAATCTCCTTCGACTGCGGTGGAGCGCACCCTGCTGATCCTGGAGGCCGCCGGCCAGCGCGCAGGCGGCATGTCGAACGCCGATTTCAGCCGCAAGCTCAAGATCCCCAAGAGTTCAGCCAGCTACATTTTGCGCACGCTGGAGCAGCATGGCTACCTGCGCCGCGACCTGGAAGATGGCAAATACCGGCTGGGCATGAAGGTGTTGAGCCTGTCGCGCGCCGCCCTGAGCGGAGTGGATATACGCGAGGCGGCGCTGCCCATCATGAAGCACCTGGTCGATCAAATTCACATCACCACGCACCTGGCCATCCTCGACCATGGCGAGGCGGTGTACGTGGAGAAGGTGGAGGCGCCCAGCTTTATCAAGATGGACACCTGGATCGGCCGGCGGATGGAAGTGCATTCCACGGCGGTAGGCAAGGCGCTGCTCGCGTACCTTGATTCCAAGCAGAGGGAGGCGATCATCCGCCAGCGGGGACTGAAGAAACTGACACCGCATACCATCGTCAGCGTGCCCAGGCTGATGAAAGAGTTTGAGCGCGTCCGCCAGTTGGGATATTCGGTGGATGACGAGGAGAACAGCCTGGGCGCGCGTTGCGTGGGAGCGCCCATCTTTAACAGCCGGGGTGGGATTGAGGCGAGCATCGGCTCGACCGGAACCATCCACGCCGTGCCGCGCGACGCCGTGCCTCGACTGGCGGAGACGGTGAAAGACGCAGCCCGCCGTATCTCGCACCAGATCGGCTATCGTGGGCCGTATCCGCCGGCAGCGAAGTAGATTCTTCTTGTTGTTATTCTGAGCGCAGTCGAAGAACCCTACTATGAGAACTCCTGCCGGCCATAGGGGTCCTTCGACTCGCCCGCCGCGGCGGGCTCGCTCAGGATGACACTACATTTGCTGAGTGCTGAGTGCTGAGTGCTGAGTGCTGAGTGCTGAGTGCTGAGTGCTTCTCACTCCCACTCGAGCGTTCCTACTGCACAATAGTCGCAGCAGCGGGCGACACAATCTCCCCGGCGAACGCGAGCGGGCGCTCGTACACCCGCAGAAACCAACGGTCACAAACGACCTTGCGGCAGAAAGAGTGGCTACGCAGCAGAGTTCGCCCGCCGACCTCGCGGAGCGATTGCGGGATGAGGTGGGCCAGCGACTCCAGGGCGTTCCGCTTCTGGCGCAAGCGGGCACTCAAAAGCTCGCGATAGAGTTGCAATTGGCTGGCGCTGTAATCGCCCTGGGCGGAGAGGATGCTGTGGGCGGCAATCAAGCCTGACTCGATGGCCGGCCGTATGCCCTCGCCGCTTTCCGGATAAGCCAAGCCGGCGGCATCCCCGATCAACAGAATGGCGTCATCCAGAATTGCCCGTTCCGAGTGGCCGAAGAGCCAGTAAGCGTGTCCCAGGATGCCTTTGCCGGGCACTTCGACATTTCGGCTGCGCTTGAGAAAGCGAAGGAACTCGTCGCAGTGTTGGGAGAGGCCGTGATTATCCATGCGGCCGATGCCGACGGTGAGGACATCCTGTTTGCGGAAACACCATCCATAGCCGCGCAAGTCGCGGCAAAAATAAAGTTCAGGCAGTTCGCCGGCGATGCTGGAGCTGGCGGCTTGCGCGGCGGGCATCTCGAACTCGATTTCGCGGGCGACCACCGAGGGCGCGGAGGACTTGTTCCCGAGGAAGCGCGACACCGGACAAAAGTGTCCTCCGGCGCCCACCACCATTCGCGCTTTTATGTCGCCATTGACGATCCAGCCATCGCCGCCTCTCTCTATGGAGTCGAACGGGACACCTTCGCGTAGGCGCGCGCCACAACGGCGGAGAAGATATTCGTCAAACTCGCTACGCAAGATACCGTAGCTGATGGTCCGCCCGTAGTCGATATCAACCTGCGGTTCGTCGATGCAGCTCAGGCGAAAGCCGGTGATCGGCTGCAGAACGCGCCCTGGTGCGTAGGCCTCTGCATCGATGCCCAGCGCTTCGAGTACCAGCGGCGTGATCCATCCTCCGCAAAGTTTGTTGCGCGGGAAGGTGCTGCGATCGATCAGCAGCGTGTCGAGCCCCGATTGCCGCAGTCCCCAGGCGCAGGAGGAACCCGCCGGGCCACCGCCGACAATTAAGACATCGCAGGAGTCCATAATTCGTCGTCTGCCTTATCTTGGTCCTGGCTGATGGTGGTGTACAGACGGCTGCGTGTCGATGGGACCGACGGACAGTGGGCCCCCGTAAACACAACCTGGAACAATTGCAGGGTGCCAACCCGGAAGGCAGCAATGGACCCGGCCAGATAGAGGCGCCACATGCGCGCAAAATTCGTTCCGTGACGATCCACGACGGTGTCATAGGCGCGCTCAAATCTGCTTAACCAGTGTTCGACGGTCCTGGCGTAGTGCGGACGCAGGTCCTCGACGTCGAGCACGTAGAAGGGCGCGGACTGCAGGACCTCCATCGACTCGCGGAGGGTGGGCGCGTAAGCGCCGGGGAAGATGCGCTTGCGGATCCACACACTGAAGGGCAGGCTGCGGCAGCGCCCGATAAAATGCAGCAGGCCGCGGCCCTGGTCGCCAATCGTACGTTGAATCACCCGCCCCAACTCGGGGTAATGTTCGCGGCCCACGTGCTCCAACATGCCGACGGACACAAATACGTCGTAGTGGCCCGTGATATTGCGGTAATCGTCCTCCACAAACTCGACCATGGAGAAGAGGCCTTTCTGCTCGGCCACTTCCCGCGCCACTCGAATCTGCTCATGGGAGATGTTGAAGGCCTTCACCTTCACGCCATAATGTTCGGCCATATACATGGCGAGTGAACCCCAACCACACCCGGCTTCGACCACCGTCTCTCCCGGCCGGAGCCATAACTTCCGGCAAACCAGGTCGAGCTTGGCTTCCTGGGCCTCTTCCAGCGAAGTATCTTGGTTGGGGAAGTAAGCGCAGGTGTACACCATAAGCTCATCCAGCCAGAGCTTGTAAAACTCGGTGGGAAGATCGTAATGATGGTGAACATTGCGCGAGGAGCCATAGCGGCTATTAGCTTGCGCCCAGGCGAGCCACTTCGACATCATTCGCCAGCGCCAGTTCCGCACCACGCGGGATGACGGGTAAATGGACTCGAGGACGCGAACCAGATCGCCCTCAACTTCAATTCGGCCGTCGGAGTAGGCCTCCCCAAAAACGACCTCAGGATTCATCACCAGCCCGGCCAGGGTAGCGCGGTCGGCTATGCGGATAGTGCCAATCGGCGACGAGGTCGTGCTGGGCAGGTTTTCGAGGTGGGGAAGAGCCACAGATATGGGAGCCGTACCCACGGCCCGGCGCACCGCCTTCAGCAGGGAGCAATCGATCCAGGAGGCATGGTTCAGGGTCACAGTATCCTCCATTCAATACCGTAACAACCCGAGGGATGAGATACAGCTAATGCTTAGATGAGCAGAGTCGGGGCGAGGAGAACCGGCCGTGATGGTGTCGAACAGTCGGGCAACAAGAGCAAGGGAGCGGTCGCCGAGCGACGGGGTCACTGTTGACATGATTTCTGCCTCGAGCAACAAAACTCATCGCAGTGAGCTGACTTAGTTAAATAGTAACATTGACGCCTTGGCGCGCGTCACGGGAAAAGTGAAATAGCGGTGGCTTCCGGGAGAAGTTCAGATACTTCTTGGCGCTTGAGCGTGCCCACGCCGGGCCGGACGTTATCCCAGCCGGCCCGTGGGGGCGCTAAACCTGTTTGCGGGCTGGTTTTACTATGCCCTCGCGCTCCAGCGACTCCTGAATGCCGGTCCACACCCGGGGGCTGGGGTCTTCCATTGGAACCAGCAGCTTGGCGGCGTCGGCGATATAGCGCAAGTCGGCGATCAGGTCGGAACAGACGTGACAGGTGGCGAGGTGCAGCTGCTCCTCAGCGCTGCCGCCCCCGTCAATGATGTAAGGCAGGACCTTTTGAAACTCCGCGCACGTCATGAATGCTCTCCCCAAGGAATCCGGATGAATGTGTCGCTTTCTATTCGTCGCTTCTCCAGGAGCGTTGGCCTATCATTACTAGAACCAACGCTGTCGGATTCCCTGCATCTCGCCCTGAGAAATGCCCTCTTTCCTCATCTTCTACCGTCTATCGTTTTGCAGCCCGCTCCGCCTGGCTCAACTTCAGAAGGTCACGCAGTTTCATTCTCGCCTTATGGAGCTGAGATTTGCTATTGCCGATGGAACAGCCCAGCATCTCCGCAATTTCGTTGTGTTCGTAACCTTCGACATCGTGCAGCACGAAGATGATGCGGTATCCCGGTGGCAGACTCTCGATGGACCGCTCCAGGTTGACCCGATCGACGGCCCCGATCAGGGCATTGTCGCGGGCGCCGATGTCTTTTCTGGGACCATCTTCGCTCTGCGGCTCCAAGGTCTCCTCCAGCGAAACTTCGGGCAGCCCCTTCTTGCGCAGGTGCATGAGCACCACGTTCACCGCCAGGCGATGCAGCCAGGTGGAGAACGCCGATTCCCCGCGAAAGGTAGCGATCTTGCGAAACAACTGCAGGAAGGCCTCCTGGGTTAGGTCTTCCGCTTCCGCCGTGTTGCCGACCATGCGCAGGCACAGCGAATACACCCGCCGCTTGTGCAGACCGTACAAAGCCTCGAAGCATTCGGGGTCGCCCCGTTTGGCGCGGTCAATCGGTTCCTGCTCAGAGATGCCGTTGGCCAGAATTTTCTTAGCGGTCGTCAAATAGCTGTACTCAGTCTGCCGTTCAATTCGATGCAAGCACGGCAGCAGTTTGTTGCCTGCGGCACCGGCGGCGCCAGGGGATTTCTGCCGCGGGTCCTCACCTAAGCATTTAGCGGTTGTACACTGGCAGGGGGCCCCGCAGTTCCCGCCAGACCTGGTCGCAAGCCTTCACCACGTCCTCAGGCAGCGGGCCATCTTCCCCAGCCGCAAGGTTCTGGTTGAGCTGTTCCACGCTGGAGGCGCCGAGGATGACGCAATCGGCGGCGGTGTGATGCAGCAGCCAGTTCAAGGACAGGCTGACCATCGACCTTCCGGCGGATTGAGCGATCTCTTTAAGCCGCTCGACCGCGTGAAAATACTGTTCATGCCAGTAGCGGTCCTGATACAGCTTGTTGTTGTCAAAGCGCGTACCCGGGATGACTTGCGCCTGCCGGTGCTTGCCGGTAAGCAGGCCGCCTGCGAGCGGGTTGTAAACCACGGTCGAGACGCCGAACTGCTTGCACATCGCAAGGTATTCCTGCTCGATGCCGCGCGCCAGCAGGTTGTACATGGGCTGCGAAATGTACGGAGCGTGCCAGCCGCGGTCCTTCGCGAGGCCAAGCATCTGCACCACTTCCCAGCCAGCGTAGTTCGATGACGCGGGATAGCGCACCTTGCCTTGCTTGACCAGCGACTCCATTGCTTCCATGGACTCTTCGACCGGTACCTTGTGGTCGGGCGCGTGAAAGTAGTAGAGGTCGAGATAGTCCGTGCCGAGACGTTCAAGGCTCGCGTCGAGAGCGCGCAAGATGGCCTGGCGCGAAAGCCCTTGTTGATCGGGTGCTTCGCCCATCTTGAAGAAAACTTTGCTGGCGAGGACAAGTTTGTCGCGCTTGCCTTTGATGGCATTCCCCAGCATGGTTTCGGCCACACCGTATTGGTACATGTTGGCGGTGTCGAAGAAGTTGATCCCGGCTTCGATGCAGCGGTTGACGATCTGCGTCGCCCCGGCTTGATCGAGCGGCTTGCCCAGGGTCATGGTTCCAAAACAGAAGCGGGAAACTTCCAGCTCGGTGTGCTTGAGCTTGATGTGAGGGATACTCATGATTTCTCGCTAGCGTAAGAACTCGGGTAGAGAGGCGCTCTAGCTGGATGATCCATGAGCATTTCACGCTTTGAAGGGGCACGGCTTCAGCCGTGCCGTAGTCTGCTGTCTTTGATCCTGGCTTTAGCCGCTGACGGACCTCGGTGTTGAGACAAAATGCGGGTTCCCTCAGGGGCTGAAGCCCAACTTTCCACGCCCACACAGCGGCACGGCTGAAGCCGTGCCCTTTCAAAGATTCCTGTCTTCAGCCCCCGGAACAGATGAGCAATCCCGGTTCAGCGCCGCGGCTGCATCCAAGCTGAAGGCAGCCCGGCGGTGAAACCTCTCTACTTGCTCACAGCACGGCCGTTTCATGCAACATTTCGCCCCTGGCGAAACGTGCCGGGCTAAGTACCTCAATGTTGTCCACTACATTCGTGGCGCCGCGAAGGACCAAGTCAGCCAAAATTTTTCCTGTCGCCGGGGCGTGCATAACGCCGTGTCCGCTGAAACCGTTGGCACAGTAGAAGCCGTGCACCTCGGGAACAGGCCCCAGAATCGCGTGGTGATCGGGCGACATCTCATACAGTCCCGCCCACGCGCGTTTCGGGTTGACCGCCAGGTTCTCAAAGCAGGGCACTCGATCGGCGGCGCGAGTCAGCACTTTCTCGATGAAGGATGGATCGAAGTCTGTCTTGTAGCCGGGTGTTTCTTCGGGATCGTTCCATGCCAGCAGAAATCCCAGGCCCTCCGGCCGGAAGTGAAAACCGTTGGTCATGTCAACCACCATGGGAATGGTGTGCAGCAC
Organism: uncultured Acidobacteriaceae bacterium; assembly: GCA_963710585.1. Lineage (GTDB taxonomy): Bacteria > Acidobacteriota > Terriglobia > Terriglobales > Acidobacteriaceae > Bog-257. The sequence goes on from CAVQAM010000006.1 coordinate 398,192, forward strand.
GCCGTCGAAGGGTTCGGTCGGAATCAACATGCGGCGCAGCGGCTCCACGGGCAGCTTCACGCCGGCAAGCGCCGCGGCGTCGGCGGCCCACGGGCCGGCTGCGTTGACCACCACTCGCGTGCTGACCGGCCCACGCGTGGTTTCTACCCGGCTGATTCCTTCGCTGTCGCAATGGACGGCAGTGACTTCCGTGGAGCGCCAGAGAGCGGCGCCGTGCTCGCAAGCCCGAGCGGTGAATCCGATCATTACGCTGTAGGGATCGACGAATCCGTCTGTCGCGCAGAAGCTTCCGCCCAGGATGTCGTCGGAGCGCAGTTGCGGGACCATCGTGACGATTTCCTCACGCGTCAGCATGCGCGCGTCTGTGAGCCCCAGCGATTTTTGCAGCCGCTGGTTGGTCCACAAATATTCCAGATGCGCCGGTTTAGTGGCGACGAATAAGTAGCCCTGGGCGCGGTATTCCGAAGGATGCCCCAATCGCTCCTCGAAATTCGCATAGAAGGGAATGGAGTAGAGCGACATCTGTATGTTGGGGGCGGTGGCAAACTGCGCGCGCACGCCTCCCATGCTCTTGCCGGTGGAACCTTTGCCCTGATGGGATTCGCGCTCCACGATCAGAACGGTGCCGCAACCAGCCTCGGTAAGATGCCACGCAATACTGGAACCTACAATGCCGCCGCCGATAATCACCACTTCCGCCGTTTGCATTCCGTTGGGCCTCGACCGACGCCAACATTGTAGCCTGTGATTGCCTTACAGGAGTGCAAAGGGGACATGGCAGGGCAGGCCTGATTCGTGCATCATAAGAGTGGGAGCAGAGTGGGAGCACGCCGCGAATGCCCGTCAACGCTGGGGTTCAGATCATGAACAATGGCCGTTACTTCATGATGAGGCCCAATCTGTTACCGTTGGAGCAGTTCTGCTTGCCTATCGTAACGCTGCTGTACTTGTAGGTGTGACCGCTCGTTCCCGTCCCCGTTACCGGGCCCGTGGTGACCGAGTCCCCGATATGGGTGATGGCGAATTGGTTGAATGGCGAGGGCCCGCTCCCAAACCTCACATCGAACGTCGCCGGGGCGGAGGTGGAGTCTATTACTGCGCCCGCATATTGGACGCACTGTTTGGGGCTAACCGTAATAGGGGCTGCAACGGGGCCACTCCCAGCGTCCTGCTTGCAGGAGCCATCGGACATCAAGTGCAGCGTGATCTTAACCGGCGGGTTAGCGCACACTTCCGCAGCACGAGCGGTGTGAGTGGAGATCAACTGTACCGCCGCTGAAAACACCAGCACTGCAAGAACCAACTGACCATGGCGCGAAGTCATCGTGAGGTCCTTTCAAAGTGAAATCGTAGGTGGTGCACACGATAGCACGAGTTTAACTGCGGTCAAGCAAATAACTGTTGCGCCGCTCCATCAGCAATTTCCGCGGTTTCTGCAACCCGCGTCACACTCCCTCGTGATCTTGCTCACAGACCCAATGTTTTCTCCAGCCTAGCCTTACTTATCGGGGTCCCATATATCGCGGGTCGTGGGTTGAGGCGCGCCTGCACTCGCACAAAGGATTCATCATGCCTATCGTCAACTCCCTCTCCCAAGCCGTGGTTCGCGAGTTCAGCCTGGAAGAACTAAAACAGGCCGCCCGCTTAATGCGCGGCTATGACCTGGTTGCGCTTTGCGCCGCCGGCTCCGGCCACTCCGGAGGTACGCTTTCTATGATGGAAATCGTTGCGGCCCTGTACTTGAACGTCGCCAACCACGATCCCAACAATCCCGAGTGGAAGGAACGCGACCGCATCATTTGGTCGGCCGGACATAAAGCCCCCGCCTTGTATCTTGGCCTCGGCTTTGCCGGATACTTTCCCGTCGAAGACATCGTCACCTTGCGCAAGCTGTATTCGCCATTCCAGGGACATCCGCACCGGTTGAAGCTGCCGGGTGTCGAAGTCTCCAGCGGATCGTTGGGACAGGGCCTCAGCATTGCGGTGGGCGTGGCCCTGGCCGGCAAACTCGACGGCGCCAAGCATTCGGTGTTCTGCATCATGGGCGACGGTGAGCAGCAGGAAGGCAATATCTGGGAAGCCGTCATGGAGGCATCGAACTTCAAGCTCGACAATCTGGTTGCCATCGTTGACCGCAACCGCTTGCAGATTGACGGCTGGGTCAAGGACGTGATGAACGTGGAGCCGCTGGACGAGCGCTATCGCAGCTTCGGCTGGGAGGTGATCGAGGTTGACGGTCACGATGTCGCGCAAGTCATAGACGCTTTGCAGAAGGCGAAGAACAATCCGGTCTCCGGCAAACCCACTCTGATCCTTGCCAGCACGGTGAAGGGTAAGGGTGTCAGCTTCATGGAGAACATTGCCGGATGGCACGGCAAGGCTCCCAGCTATGACGAGCTGGTAAAGGCCCTGGAAGAACTCGGGCTGAAACAGACCATCGCCTACGATGCACTGCTGAAGAAGGCGAATGAGTATCAGAAGGAAGTAGAGGCAACGCTGGCCGCCAAGACCCCGAGCTTTTCGCATGAATACTGGTGGAACAGCACCAGCCAGATGAAAGTGAAGATGGAACCCACCCGCAAGGGCTTCGGAAAATCGCTGCAGAACAATGGCGGCGATGAGCGAGTGGTCTGCCTCGGCCTCGACATCTCCGGCTCGATCACCATCAGCGACTTCTATTCTGGCAACCCGGAACGCAAAAATCGCTGGATCAGCATGGGCATCGCGGAACAGTCGGCGACCGCTGCCGCCGCGGGACTGGCGCGGGAAGGGAAGCTGCCGGTCTTCGGGACCTACGGAACCTTTGCCGCAGCCCGCAATCTGGACCAGATCCGGGTTTCCATCTGCTATGGAAATTTCAATGTATTGATCGCCGGCGCTCACGGCGGAGTCTCGGTGGGTCCCGATGGCGCCACCCACCAGGCGCTGGAAGATTTGTTCGCCATGTGCGGACTGCCGAACATGTCGGTCGTGGTGCCCTGCGACGCCATCGAGACGCGCAAGGCGACCGACTATCTGCTGCTCCAGCATGTCGGGCCCAAGTACATCCGTTTCGCGCGCGAAGCCACCCCGATTGTCACCCGCGAGAACACCCCGTTTGTCTTTGGCGTGGCGAACGTGAGCCGTCTCCGCCGCGAATCGCCGGAAATGATTGACGCGTTCGAAACTGTGCTGGCTCCCAATTACGAAAGCGAACACGAAGACCTGAGCATCATCGCCTGCGGGCCGATGGTGCCGGAAGCGATGCGCGCGGCGTGGATACTGAAGCAGGAGTTTGGCTACGAAACTCGCGTGGTCAACATGCACACCATGAAGCCGATTGATGAAACGGCCATCGTGCGGGCGGCCAAGGAGACGGGCGTAGTGGTCACCGCCGAGGAGCACCAGATTGGCGCCCTGGCGTGGCGCGTGAGCGGCGTCATCACGGAGAGTCCCGAGTTGCTGGGAAGGCCGGTCATCACCGGCGCCATCGGCGTAAAGGACCGCTTCGGCGATTCCGGCGCGCCCTGGGAACTGATTAAGGAGTTCGAAGTCAGCGCCGAGCACATCGCGCAGAAGGCGGTGGAGTTGGTTGCTATTGCTAGGATGAAGAAGGAAGAAGAGCGCCTGCAACTGACCCACTAAAACAACGCCAACCCAGTCACCTGCTGGGCTACGATTGTGCCGCCCTTCGGGCTTAGGTACGTTCTGCAATTAGAACACTCAGGCACGTGAGCGCTTGATTCAAGTAAGGCTGATCTGTCATTACATGCCGGCGCGGCAGGGGCGACGCGGGCGCCGTAAATTCTGCGATTGCATTAGAATCCTTACCCATGGCAGCCGTCACCTATCTTGAAGCCATCCGCCAGGGAATCTGGGAAGAGATGGAGCGCGATCCTGCGGTCTTCTGCATCGGCGAAGACATCGGTATTTACGGTGGCGCGTTCAAAGTTACGGAAGGGCTGATCGACCGCTTTGGTCCCGAACGAGTCGTGGACACGCCGATCTCAGAGATGGCCATCGTCAACGCCAGCTTCGGCGCGGCCCTCACCGGAATGCGGCCGGTGGCCGAGTTCCAGTTCATGGACTTCATCAGTTGCGCCTTCAATCAAATCAACAACATGCTGGCCAAGGCGCATTTCCGCTGGGGCGCGCCGGTTCCGGTGGTGCTGCGCGGCCCTTCCGGCGGCGGCGTCCACGGCGGTCCATTTCACTCGCAGAATCCGGAAACTTACTTCGCGCACACTCCGGGACTGAAAGTCATCTGCCCGGCAAGCGCCTACGACGCCAAGGGGCTGATCAAGTCGGCGATCCGAGACAACAACCCAGTGCTGTTCTTCGAGCACAAGTTTCTTTACCGCCGCATCAAGGAAGAACTGCCCGCCGGCGATTATACTGTGCCGATTGGCAAAGCCAGGACCGTGCGCGAAGGCCGCGACGTCAGCGTCATCACCTACGCCGCCATGGTGTACGTCGCGCTGGAAGCCGCGGAAATCCTGGCGAAAGAAGGCATCGAGCTGGAAGTGGTGGATTTGCGCACGGTGCTGCCGCTGGACCGCGAGGCCATTCGTCAGACGGTGGAAAAGACCAATCGCGTCATCGTGCTGCACGAAGACACCAAGACCGGCGGGATTGCCGGCGAGGTGGCAGCCATCATCAACGAAGAGTGTTTCGACGCGCTGGATGCGCCCATTACGCGCATCGCCTCCGCCGACAGCCCGGTACCGTTTTCGCCGCCGCTGGAAGAAGCCTTTCTCCCCAAGGTGGAAGACGTAGTGCACGAGGCGCGGCGCTTGCGAAGGTACTGAGCCGGCTCATAGTACGATAATGAATGCCCCGGCGACGGAGCGGAACCACCAGTCCAGAGGAGGCACATGCGCGGATTCATCCTGGGAATCATCCTTACCCTGCTTGCCGTTTTTGGCGGAGCGTACTACTACGCGACCACGGGACGCTTTGACACCCGGGCGGTGGGCAATACGCCCAGCACCTTGGAGCGCAGTTCTGCCCTGAAGTCGGTGGACGCCTGGGTGGACGCTCACGCTCCCAAGCAGCCCAACCCCTTCCAGCCGACCACCGACAACATCATGGACGGCTCCATGACCTACGACAAGAACTGCGCCTTGTGTCACGGCAGCTTGAAAGATCCCACTTCGCAGATGCGGACGAAGTTTTATCCACCGGTGCCGCAACTAATGAGCAACACCCCTGACGATCCCGACGGCAATCTTTTCTATGTGGTCAAGTACGGCATACGCTACACCGCCATGCCGGGCTGGGACGGCGTGCTGTCGGATGACGACATCTGGAAGACCGTGCTCTTTATCAAGAATTCCAACCAGATGAAGGACAATTCCAAGCAGCCGCCAAAGTAAGCTTGGACTTGCCCCATCTCGCACGGCTGACTGCCGGATTGCTGATTGCTATGGAATGAACATCGCACTGTTTGGCGGAACCTTCGATCCCATTCATCGCGCACACGTGATCGTGGCGCGCGCCGCCGCCGTGAAGTTTGCATTGAAACAAGTGTGGTTCGTTCCCGCCGATATACCGCCGCACAAGCAGAAGACGCCGATCCTCTCTTTCTATCATCGGTACACCATGGTTGCGCTCGCGCTCGTGGGGGAGAAGTGGTTCGTGCCGTCGCTGTTGGAGGCCCCCGATCCCGCGGCCGGCGGTAGCCAGCGCAAGCCGAGCTACTCGATTGACACCGTGCGTCGCGTGAAAGCGATGCTGGGCAAGAGCGACCACCTATACTTCCTGATAGGCATGGACGCGTTCAAGGACATCGCCAAGTGGCACGAAGCCGAGGCCCTGCTGGGCGAATGCGATTTCATCGTGGCCGCGCGTCCGGGATACTCGCTCGCCGATGTGGCTTCGTCGTTGCCAATGAAGTTGCGGCCGGCGGAAGCGGTGACAAAGTTGTTCCGCAAGCAGAAGATGGAGGGACCGCTGGTGTTGCCGGGCGCTACCCTGCACATGCTGCCCAAGACCCACGAAAATGTTTCGGCCACGCAGATCCGCACGGCCGTGCAACGCGGCGGCGCGCTAAAGCGGCTGGTTCCCGACGCCGTAGCGGAATATATCCACAAGGAGCAGTTGTATCGGAATGCAGCCGGCAAGAAAAGAAGCGAGTCGGGGCAAACCGAGCCGAACCTATGAAGAGAAATGAATTGAAGGCGCAAGTCGCCATTGCGGTGCGCGCTTGCCAGGGCAAGAAGGCCGCCGACATCAGCATTCTGCGGCTCGATGAGCAGGCCAGCGGGTTCACCGATTACTTCGTCGTTTGCTCAGGCGCCAATCCGCGGCAGGTGCAGGCCATCGCCGACGAGGTGGACGAGAAGCTCAGCGCCACCGGGGTGGAGCCCTCGCACCGCGAAGGGTACAACCAGGCCGATTGGGTGCTGCTCGACTATGTGGACTTCGTGGTGCACATTTTTTCTGAGAGCGCGCGCAAGTTCTACGACCTGGAGCGGCTGTGGAAGACGGCAACACGGCTGCAGCTCGCCGACTTGGAAAAGCCTGCCCGTAAACCCGCAGCCAAGAAGACGCCTGCCGGCGCCAAGCGCGCCAAGGTCAAGAAAACGGCAGCCAAGTCCACAGCCAAGTCCACAACGAAGCCCGCCGCTCGCAAGCGGCGCAGCTCGACCGCGCGCGCGCGCAAGAGTTCTTGAGCTGTGAAGCTGCGCATCGCATGGATCGGCCGGACGCGCAGTTCGCCCATTCAGTCTCTGACCGCGGAATACCTGAAACGGCTCTCGCGCTACGCCGCCTGCGATGCGCAAGAACTGACGTCGGAAGCCGCGCTGCTCAAGCTGGTAGAAAAAAGCACAAGCCGCAAGCCGCCAGTGCTGGTGCTGCTGGATGCGCGCGGGCGGCAGCTCACTTCGGAAGAGATTGCCAACTTTCTTGAGTATCACCAAGGCCACGACACTCAGGAGTTGCTGTTTGCGGTAGGGCCTGCCGACGGCTGGAGTGACGCCACGCGCGCCGCCGCGTCTAACATTTTGTCCTTCGGGAAGGTGACGCTGCCGCATGAACTGGCGCGCGTCGTGCTGTTGGAGCAGCTCTATCGCGGGTTCACCATTCTCAAAGGCCATCCGTATCATGGAGGACATTAGAAGGAGCCACATGAGGTTTCAGCGGCGGCTCGTAGCCCCCATTTTGCTAACGCTTGCGATGGCAATCCTCTCGTCGTACTGCGTGGGACAGGCGCAGCCGGCTGCGGTGTTCCCGCCTCTGGAGCAATGGAAGGCGGCAGTGATTAGCGGAAACGTTGCCGCCTTGCAGGCGCTTTACAGCAGTAATCCTCCGGCCCAGGTCGCCACTGCCGCAGGCGCGTCCAGCGTTACCTCGGAAATCGCGTTCTGGACCGGCCTCAAAGTGCGCCGCATAAACCTGAGTATTATTCAGTCGGAATCGCCTCAGGCGGGCGTGCAGCAGGTGATCTTTGAGGCTGAATTCCTCACCAAGGCGGGGCCGGGAGGCCGGCCGCTCTACGTAACCGAAGGACAGCTATGGCAGAAGCAAGGTGAGCAGTGGCGGATAACCGGCACGAAACACTCCGATGCTACGAAACTACAACAGCCGACCTCGACCAGCAAGGTCATCTACGCTCCCGGTGCCGATGCCCACGCCGAGATCAAGCACGCCCTGGAACTCGCCGCCAAAGGACACAAGCGCGTGCTGGTGGTGTTCGGCGCCAACTGGTGTTACGACTGCCACGTGCTCGACCTGGCGTTTCACCGCTCCGACGTTGCCGGAGTGCTGCGGCAGAACTTTGAAGTGGTGCACGTAGATGTGGGCGAAGGCGACAAAAATCAGGACCTCATGCAGGAGTACCAGGTCCCGATGAAGCGGGGCATTCCGGCCATCGCGGTGCTGGATGGCAATGGCAAGCTGCTGTACAGCCAGAAGGGCGGGGAGTTCGAAAACGCCCGCGCCCTGGCGCCCGAGGATGTACTGCAATTCCTGAACAAATGGAAGCCGGTCGCACGATAGGGCGCTAGATATCTGAATCGGCGCAAATAGTTGCCTGCACGTACGAAAAAGCGTACGCTTATAAATATGAACACCATGAATGCCAGCGAGGCCCGCGAGAAGCTATATCGGCTGCTCGATGAAACGGCGGCCGCCCACGAGCCGGTCCTGATCACCGGTCGGCGCTCCAATGCCGTACTCCTTGGCGAAGAAGATTGGAACGCTATCCAGGAGACGCTTCATCTTCTATCGATCCCAGGTATGCGCGAGTCCATTCGGAAAGGACTGGCAACGCCGGTGAATAAGTGCGAGAAAGAACCAGGCTGGTGACGCCTTGGCAGGTGGTGTTCACGAAGCAGGCCCAGAAGGATGCCCGCCGTCTCGCCTCCGCCAGCCTTCGACCGAAGGCCGAACAACTGCTCGCCCTGCTGGCGAACAATCCCTTCCAGAACCCTCCGCCGTTTGAGAAGCTTCTAGGCGACCTAAGAGGCGCATATTCCCGCCGCATCAACATCCAGCACAGGCTTGTCTATCAGGTTCTCGAAGAGGAGCATATCGTCAAGGTACTGCGCATGTGGACCCACTACGAATGATGTATTTGGCGGATCATTAGCCGCCGGCATTCGCGGAGAAGCGCAGCGGCGAGAACGGCTGCAGATCAAAGTCTGGCTCGCGTCCCCGCAATAGCTGGCTCATGACTAATGCGGTGATCGGCGCCAGCATGATTCCATCGCGATAGTGACCTGTCGCGGCAAAATATCCTGGCAGCGCGGTGGGCCCGAGAATCGGTAGGCCGTCGGGCGAACCCGGACGCAGCCCGGCCCAAACTTCATGGATGCGCATTGCGCCGATCGCGGGCGCGACATCGGCAGCGGCCTGGTGCAATCGCTGAACGGTGTCGGGATCAACGCGCTTGTCGAAGCCAGCCTCTTCCACGGTAGCGCCCAGGAGAATGCGCCCGTCGCTGCGCGGCACGATATACACCGCGGGCGTGCGGACAACGTGCTGGATGAGCGGACCGGGACGATGCACCCCAGGTCGCGGCACCACGCAGACCATTTGTCCTTTCACTGGACGAGTGGGCGCGCCGAAGGGTTGAATCATCGACGCCCACGCGCCGGCGCAGTTCACGACGGCATCGCCAGCGTAAAAAGACTTCGCGGTGCGCACACCGGCAGCGCGGCCTGCCAGCACGGCCACTTCGTTGACGGGCGAGCCGGTGACGAAGTCCACGCCGGAATGTCGCAAGGTCTTCTCCAGCGCGCTGCCTAGTTTTCGCGGATCGACGCTGCTCTCCGGCAGAAAGTACATCCTTCCGCGCAGACTGACAAGCGGTTCGATGCGCCCGAGCTCGTCATCTGTGATGGCGCAGGCCCCCGCACAGCCGGGCGACTCATCCTCCTCGAGGAATGCAATGGTGCCGGCGGTGCGCAGGTCGGGCGACTCGAACGATTCCTCGCGCAGCTCGCGGACAAACTCCGGATACATGCGAGCGCTGGCGGCGATCAGCGCAGCCAGTGCGGGCGGGTTATGAGGATCGCAGTGCGCGATCATGCCTGCCGCGGCGTGGGTCGCTTCGCGCGCCGGCTCGCTCTTCTCGACGATCAGCACGCTGGCGCCGTCGCGCCGCAAACGCCACGCCAGCGACAGCCCAATGACTCCTCCGCCGACGATCACCACGTCCCAGGTCTTCACGCTTCGATTGTAGTGGAGGCGGCGAGGACGCACTCTGGGTAGAGCGGCGCGCTTCAACTGGCTTATCCAACTGTTTGGGCAACTGAAGACCGCAAGCTTTGAAAGGGCGCGGCTTCAGCCGCGCCGTTATGTGTGCTTGGAGAGTTGGGCTTCAGCCCCTGAGGGAACTCAAACTTTGTCTAAACACCGAAGTTCCTCAGTGGCTAAAGCCACTGTACGGACAAGAGTCTTACGGCACGGCTGAAGCCGTCCCCTTCAAGGCTGGAGATTTCATGAAATCGATTCGGTAGTAATTCACTAATGGACCTGCTGTCCAGCGAGTCACTGGTTCGTTCACAAGATGCTCATTGACACGGCACTCTTACTCTCCGAGAATTGGCAATAGCAGGAAAGGACTTATTGATGCTACTAGAAGCTGATAGTAATGCTCCCCAAAATGCCTATGTTCCTCCACCCTCGCGCCGGAACGAAATTGTCCTCTACGTCGCTCTCGCCATCGGCGTCATTTATGTGATCGCTTCCTTATACCTAATGCACGACACCAGGACACGTTTGGCTGCGGTGGAAAAGAAGCAGCAAACCCTGGAAGTCGCCCAGGTCGCACTCGGCGACCGCATTCACGAGACCTCGTCGCAGTTCAAAGAGGCCCTGAGTTCGGAAGTGGGCATGACCAAGCAGGAGCTCGCCCAGAGGGCCGCCGAGTTGGATCGCGAGCAGAAGGCTGTAGCCGCCAAGCTTGCCGCCGCGCAGAGCCGTCAGGGAAAGCAAATTGCGGCTGTTAGCGGCGAAGTCAGTGGAGTTAAGACCGACGTGGGCGCCGCCAAGACTGATATCCAGAAAACGCAGAGCGACCTGGCCGCCACCAATGCCAAGCTGGAACGCACCATTGGCGACCTCGGGGTGCAGAGCGGACTGATCGCCCACACCGCAGCCGAGCTCGAGGCCCTCAAGCGCAAGGGCGACCGTAACTACTATGACTTCACGCTCTACAAGGGCGCGCGCACTCCCGTCTCCACCATCAGCCTGCAATTGAAGAAGGTGAATCCCAAGAAAAGCAGGTTCACGCTGAACGTGATGGCGGACGACCGTACCATCGAGAAGAAGGACCGCACGATTGGCGAGCCATTGCAGTTCTATACCGGGCGCGACCGGATGCTCTACGAAGTGGTGGTATTTACCGCCGCCAAGAACACCATCACCGGGTATCTCGCTACTCCCAAGACCGCGCCCACGCCGGTGACGCCGTAGAGCGCGAGCGCGCGAAACCAATCAAGGAAGGGCCGATTTTTAAGGTTGGCTTCAGCTTCGGAAATCGTAGCGCCGCTAACTTGGCAAAAGCATCCAATGTATTAGCAAGGCCCGAAACACCGCACCGCACCTCGGGTTTAAATGGATGTCAGTCACGTTAGTTCTCGTGTGCTGCGGTTTGCAGGAAGTTCGCCTCCGAATGAGAAATTGAAGCAAGGCTTGGAGGCGGGAGGAGTTTCAAAATGAAAGCACGGCGGCTTGGATGGATACTCGCGGCGCTGTTCCTGGTTACGAGTTCGATGGGCACAATCCTGGCGCAGGATCAGGACCAGCAGAGTGCTCAGCTACCGGCCAACGAGTCGGTGCAGAACACTGCTCCCGACAACAACGCTCCTGGGCCGTACGACAACAGCGGGCCGTACGACAACAATGCTTCCGCGCCGGACAATGCTCCCGCACAGCAAGTGCAGGACCCCCCTGGACGCGTGGCGCGTGTGCAATATATGTCCGGCGAAGTCTCCATGCAGCCCGGCGGCGTCAACGATTGGGTCGCAGCCAGCATGAACCGGCCGTTAACGACGGCAGACCGGGTTTGGACCGACAAGAGTTCGCGTGCCGAATTGAACGTGGGTGATGGTTTCATCCGCATGAATTCCGAGACCAGCCTGACCCTCAGCAATGTCGGCAATGAGACGGTCCAACTCGAACTTGACCAGGGTGTGTTGGAAGTCACGGTCCGCCACTTGGAACGCGGAGAATTCTACGAAATTGACACCCCCAATCTCGCCTTCACGGTGATGAAGTCGGGCGTTTATCGTTTCGACGTTGATCCCAATGGCGATCAGACCCTGGTCACCGTCAGAAGCGGATACGGCGAGGCCACAGGCAAGGGAAGTGCGGTGCGGGTCAACTCCGGGCAACAGGTCCGCTTCAGCGGCAGCAATTCCTTGACGCATACAGCACAGGGCGCGCCAGCCCGCGATGGTTTCGACGACTGGGCACAGGTGCGCGACAAGCAGCTCGAAAATTCTGTGTCCGCGCGTTATGTTTCGCCGGGCGTGATTGGTTATCAGGACCTCGACGCCTACGGCACTTGGCAGACCTCTCCCGAGTATGGCTCAGTGTGGGTGCCAACTTCGGTGCAACCGGGTTGGGCGCCGTACCGCTATGGTCACTGGGCGTGGATCGAACCTTGGGGATGGACTTGGGTAGATGATGCTCCCTGGGGATTTGCGCCCTTCCACTACGGGCGCTGGGTCGATTGGAACGGCGGATGGGGCTGGGCCCCCGGACCCCTCGGGTACTGGGACCCCTATTACGCTCCGGCCCTGGTGGGCTGGATCGGAGGCGGCGGCTTCGGTGTCGGATTTGGCTTCGGCGGAGGCTGGGGTATAGGCGGCGGCTTTGGCTGGTTCCCGTTAGGCTGGGGTGAACCATTCTTCCCCCGCTATTGTGGCTGGGGACACCGCGGATGGGGACATGGTGGCGGCTGGGGCTATCGCGGCGGTAACGTAAGCAACGGCTATCTGCACAATGTCAACGTAACCAATACGCGCATTTCGAATTTCAACCACATCGCCAGCAACTACCACAACAACAATTTTGCCGGGACGCACTACGGCTTCCGTAACAGGGCTGGTGCGGTGACGGCCGCTCCAAGATCTGCGTTCACCTCTGGCGCAGCCATCAACCGGGTGGGCACGGTTGTTCCCAGGTCAGCGCTGGGCAAGGGACAGCTTGTGGGCACGGCCAACGTAGCTCCGACCAGACAGTCCGTGCTTGGCGGACACACGCCGCTGACGCGCGGCATTCCTCCAGCCTCGGCGACCAACCGCAGTGTCGTGACCCACGCGACTCCTCCGAGGGGACCGGCCCGCTTCAACGGAAATCAATCCGCGATGGCGAGAGGCAACGGTGCTGCTGCGACGCAGGGCAACAGGAACGTCGGGCGCGCGCCGGGAGCGCCAAGCGGGAATCAGGGAGCTGCCGCCCACAACAACGTAGCGCGTCCGCCATCGGCTGGCGGAGGGGCCAATAGTCAGGTTGCTCGGGGCAATACTGGGTCGAACCCGGCGGCGCACAATGTGCCTCGGCCTCCGGCGCGGAGCGATAGCTTTGCGCACGGCAATGCCAACGCGCCGAACAACCACGCGACCATGAACCGTGGCGTGCCAGGCCCGTCAGGAGCGGCGACAGCGCGCAGCTCCCAGGTGCCGCGGCCGCCCGCGAACTACACCTATCGTGCGCCCAGCGGAACGCCGCAGCGCTCGGCTCCGTCGCATCAATCGGCGCCGGCGCAACATGCCGCTCCGCAAGGCAATTCGCGGGGAGGCTCGCAAGGCAACCCGCATGGCGGGAGCGCGTACAACGGCTCAAGCCAGGCGTATCGCGCCTCTGGGTCGGCCCCAAGACCGCCTGCTGGCTACGCGTATCACGCAGCCCCGGCGTCCCCGCCTTCTTCGCGCTATGGATCGGCTGGCTCAGCCAGTAGCTATCGGGGAGGAAACAGCCGCGGAGCGTATCCGTCAGCTTCCGGCTACGGCGCGGGCCGCAGCTATGGATCGAGCCCGACGTACTCTGCGCGGAGCTATGGCTCTGCGGGTTCCTATTCGGCGCCACGGGCTTACGGTGGTGGCGGTTCCTACTCGGCGCCGCGCTCGTCGGGCCCGGCGTACTCGGCGCCGCGCTCCTATAGTGGAGGCGGCGGAGGAGGTGGAGGAGGCTATCGCTCCTCAGGCGGTGGTGGTGGATCGCGCTCCTCCGGTGGTGGCGGTGGATCGCGCTCCTCCGGTGGTGGCGGTGGCGGGCACAGCGGAGGCGGTGGACATCGATAACAGCATTTGAGGAAGCGCCTTCAGCACTGGGCGGCCTGTAATGGGCCGCCCATTTGTTTTGGCTGCGGGCTGAATTCGGTGCCGGGCGATTGCTTTCCTCGTGAGGGCGGAACATGGTCGAATGGGCCCCGCAGCTTATAATCGAAGGGTGAATCGTCCCCCTGCGCAGACCGTCAAGAAGATCGCCGAGGCCAATTTCCCCACCCGCTGGGGACAGTTCCGCATCTTTGGCTTTGAGGGCGGCTTTGAAGGCGATTTTGAGAACCTGCTCGACAGCGTAGCCACCGAAGAGGCTGACCGCCTGGCGCGCGAGGGCAAGGCGGAGCGCCGCAGGGAAGGCGCGGTGGCCCTGGTGATGGGCGATATCCACTCCGCGCCGCCGCTGGTGCGCATTCACTCGCAGTGTCTTACCGGCGACGTTTTCCATTCCATGCGCTGCGATTGCCGTCAACAGCTTGAGCTGGCGCTTTCCATGATTGCCGAAGCTGGCGCCGGCGTCCTCATTTACGAGCAGCAGGAGGGCCGCGGCATCGGCCTGATGGCCAAGTTGCAGGCCTATGAGCTGCAAGACAAAGGTCTGGACACCGTCGAGGCCAATGTCGAACTCGGCTACGACAATGATTATCGGGAGTACAAGCTGCCGGCCGAGATCCTGCGGCAGCTCGGGGTCAAGGAAGTTCGCTTGATCTCAAACAACCCGGAGAAAGTCGCGGCCGTGGAGAACGCCGGAATCAAAGTTGTGGAACGCGTGCCCGCCGACGTCGAACTCTACGAGCACTCTGAGAACTACCTGCGCACCAAAAAAGAGAAGATGGGGCATTTGTTCACGACTTGGTAGGGGCTATTTGGTCCGATACTTTTTGGGCTTCGGTTGGTTGACTGTAAAGATCTCGACGCCAGCCTTTCTTGCTGCTTTTTCCAGCCTGGCGTCCAAGGTCGTCAGCAACGCGCCCCTCCGGATAGCAACTTCCAGATAGGCCGCGTCATAGGCCGAAAGACCATACGCCTGGGCGAGCGGAAGGATATTACTCACGCTTGCGGACAACGGCAGAGAGTCTTGTTGCACGGTTAATGCTTCCAGTAATTCAAGGAATCGTCGGACCTCGGGCTGAGTGATCCGTTTCCGCCGTTCGCCAACGGCTATGGCATTGGCTACTTCCAGCGGCCACACTGCCGGGACCCACACCTCATATCCGGCCAAGCCAGTCAGTACAGCATCCGCATATTCGCTCGCCTCGTCGGGAAAACACCAGGCCAGAGCAACGGAGGCATCGACGACAATCGCCGTCAAAACCGCCTCCCCGCCTCCACCATTTCGCGCACGCTCATGCTGTCGGTTTTGACGCGCCGGCGCAGCGCGCGCATGCCATCGACGACATCCTGATGGGAGAGCTTCGCTTGTGCCGCAGCAATAGGAACCAGCCTGGCTGCGGGTACGCCATGCCTCGTAATAATGATCGTCTCGCCCCTGCTGACCCGGTCGAGCAACTCCGCAAGATGTGTTTTGGCTTCGAAAGCCCCTACCGTTTGCATGGCCCTTCTCCCGTTCAACTAGTCTGAACTGGTTTAATTATAGCTCGGCGGTGGTACCCCAGCCCAGTATCGCGAGGGGCTGCCCCATTACCGCAGTACCGCCCGTACTTCCTGCGATAGACGCTCGACCACTGCTTCCACGGCTTGCTCAACTACTGGCGACAGCTCGACGCCCGCAGTAAAGTTGGCGCCCTCGATGCCGTACACGATCAGATGCGCAGGCAGTTGGTCCAGAGAACGCGCCAGCTCGACCGCTTCGGCCACGCTGAACGCGTGAGTCGAGTAGTGGAAGAATCCCATCGGCAGCGGCGCAGCCCGTGCGTCGAGGCGATGGATCGTTCCCGCGGGCGCGCCCGAACGAACTGCATCCACCAGCGTCACCGAAGCTGCACCTTGCCATGCCTCCATCAACGCCGTGCCCTCGCCGCTTTCCTCCAGGATGGTGACACCGGCGGGAAATAGCGCGCGAAGGCGGCGGGCGACGGTGATCCCGGCGCCGTCATCGCTGCGATATTCGTTACCTACACCGATGATGACGATGCGTGGCTGTGCGGCGGTCATTCGGATTCAATGTGCAGTTTCAGGAAGTGGGTGGCGCACGAGATGCAGGGATCGTAGTTGCGCACCGCCTGTTCGCACTGCCACTGCAGCTTGTCCTTTGGCAGCGCAAGACGGGTCTGGACAAACTGCCGGAGATCGCTCTCGATGGTCTTCTGGTTCTGCGAGGTGGGCGGAACAATCTTGCAATCCACGATGATGCCGCGGTCGTCGATGCGATAGCGGTGATAGCAGATGCCGCGGGGCGCTTCGGTGCAGCCGTACCCGGTGCTGACGCGCGGCTCGATGTTGACCGCCGGTTGGCCGGGCATCTCATACCGCTCGATGATGCGCAGCGCCTCATCGCAGGCATACACCATTTCCACGCTGCGCACGATGATGCTCTGAAAAGGATTGCGGCACACGGGCCCCAGCCCCGCGCTGCGGGCGGCTTCCTGCGCTAGGGGTGAGAGCTTGTCGAAGTTCAGGTTGTAACGCGCCAGCGGGCCGACGAAGTAGGAATTGCGCTCGTGCAGCCGCGATTGCAGCGCGTTGGAATGGGCCACGTGGTCCTCGACAAAGTGCTGATCGTATTCGCGAATCGCGATGTCGAGCCCCTTGTTGGAAACCAGGCGGCCTTCGTTAAATGGATATTCGTCGGGATGCCGCAGGGCGACGAACTCGTAGTCGCGGTCGAAGTCCGGGAACGCGAAGGTTGCAACCCAGCGCACAGTGGCGAGGGCGGCGTCGCGTGCCCACTTAAGCTCCTCGGCTAGCGCGGCGAAATCCCGCTTGACCGGCGCCTTGTAGAAGCCGCCAACCCGCACATTGATGGGGTGGATTTCGCGGCCGCCGAGCAGGCGCACGATTTCGTTGCCGGCTTTTTTCAAGCGCAGGCCACGCTTCACCTCGTCAGGGTGGTCCTTGGCCATGCGGATGGCGTCTTCGTAACCGAGGAAGTCGGGCGCGTGCAGCAGATAAACGTGCAGCGCGTGGCTCTCGATCCATTCGCCGCAGTAGATCAGCCGGCGCAGGTCGCGGATGGGGCCGGTGATTTTGATTCCGCAGGCGTCCTCGATGGCATGACATGCGCTCATCTGATACGCGATGGGGCAGATGCCGCAGATGCGGGCGGTAATGTCGGGCGCCTCATCAAATTTTCGGCCACGCAGAAACGCCTCGAAGAAACGCGGCGGCTCGAAGATCTTCAACTTGACGTCGGTCACCTGATCGCCCTTGATCTTCACCAGCAGGGCGCCTTCGCCTTCAACGCGCGCCAGGTAGTCGACTTTGATGGTCCTACTTTTCATGCGCCTCGCTCTCTCTGCGGAAAGGCTCAGCGTAGGCGTTGAACCCGCGGAAGGCCCGCATCAAATCTCGCTCGCTCACGCCGAGCCCGCTCCACCAAGCACTCAGCGAGGCGGTGTTCGGCGTTTCCTTCGGCCCAAAGCATCCGTAACACCCGCGCGCGTATGCGGGGCAAAGAGCGCCGCAGCCAACGTGGGTCACCGGGCCGAGGCAGGGCGTGCCCTGCGCAACCATCACGCAGACGGTGCCGCGCAGTTTGCACTCCACGCACACGCTGTGCGGCGGCGTGTTCGGCTTGCGGCCATTCAGAAACGCGCTGAGCACTTCCACCAGCTGATACTTGTTGATGGGGCAACCGCGCAGTTCGAAATCGACAAACACATGATCGGTGATCGGGCGTGGACTTCTTGAGAGTTTCGATATAGTCGGGCCGGGCGTACACGATGGAAATGAATTCCTTCACCTCCTTGAAATTGCGCAGCGCCTGGATACCGCCTGCGGTCGCGCAGGCGCCAATGGTCACCAGGAATTTCGAGGCGCGGCGGATACCGTGGATGCGTTCGGCGTCGTGCGGCGTGGTGATGGAGCCTTCCACCAGCGAAAGGTCGTAGGGGCCTTTGACCACCGCGCGCGAGGCCTCGGGGAAATTCGCGATCTCCACTGCGCCGGCGACCGCCAGCAGTTCGTCCTCGCAGTCCAGCAGGCTCAACTGGCACCCGTCGCACGAGGAGAACTTCCAGACGGCCAGCTTGGGTTTGCGCAAGGGCATATCAGATCTCCGATTTGCCAAGAATGGCCGCGATGCTGGGCAACGCAAACACCGGCCCGTCCTTGCAGACAAAAGTGGGGCCGTACTGGCAATGGCCGCAAAAGCCAATGCCGCATTTCATGTTGCGTTCTGCCGACAGGTAAATGCGCTCCGCCGGTACACCGCGCTTCAGCAGCTCCATCACGGTAAAGCGCATCATGATCTCGGGTCCGCAAAGCATTGCCAGGGTATTGGACGGATCGAAAGGCGCGCGCCCGATCATGGTCGTCACCACCCCGACGTTGCCCCGCCAGGTGCTGGCGGCGCGATCGACGGTCACCTGAATTTCCAGGTCAAACTTGCCGCGCCAGCGTTCCAGTTCGTGACGGTACAGCATGTCGTCGGGAGAGCGCGTGCCATACAAGAGAACGATCCTGCGAAACTTCTCCCGTTCCGCCATCAGGCGATAGAGCGCGGGCCGCAACGGAGCCAACCCGATTCCGCCTGCCACAATCACGACATCGCGACCAGTTGCCTCTTCCACCGGCCAATGGCTTCCGAAGGGACCGCGAATCCCCATGACCTCGCCGCGCTTGAGCTGCCGCATGGCCTTGGTGACCGTGCCGACCACGCGAGTGGTGTGCTTGAGCAAAGGAAGATTGCCGGGGTCGCTGCTGATGGAGATGGGCACTTCTCCCACGCCGAAGACGTACAGCATGTTGAACTGGCCCGGCGCAAACCAAAACTGCTGGCTGGAATCTTCGGGAAGAATCTCCAGCGTGAAGGTGTCAGTTGTCTCCTGCTTTACGCGTTGAATGCGGTAAGGCACGGGCAGCATGGGGTCTGGGACCAGACCCGGCGCCGCAACCTCGGTTTGCTCAAGCATGGGAGCCATACATGTCCAATAACTGCAATCGGGTCGCCTCCAGGCGCTCGGTGATGACCTGCATGAACCGCTTGTAAATGTCATAGCCGAGGTCGTGGTCCTCATCGCACTTGGCGCGAAGACACTTGCCGTCAAAGGCCAGCGCATACGTAGCCTGCTGCGCCCTGGCGGCAAAATGCCAGCGGTAGGGAGGAAATAGCCACGACCATCCCAAGACTTCGCCGCCACCGACGGTCTGCACCGTGGTAAGGCCGTCGTGCGGAATCACCAGCTGCACCGACACCAGGCCTTCGCGGATGAGATAAAAATGATCGGCGGGATCGCCTTCCCGGAAGATGACCTCTCCTTCCGCAAAGCGCACGTTCTTGGAACATCCGGCGATCAAGCGGATGTGTTGTTCCTCCATCCCCTGAAAGAAGGGATGCTCTCGGAGAATGGGTTCGAGTGTTGTTTGTATCATGGCGAATCCTTGCTCTGGTCTGGCGGCGCCTGAACCGAATCGCTTGCGCGGATGGCACCAGCCTCGGCCGTAATATCGATTCCCACCGGACACCACGTGATGCAGCGGCCGCAACCCACGCAGCCGGAAACGCCAAACTGGTCAATCCAGGTGGCAAGCTTGTGCGTCATCCACTGGCGATAGCGCGATCTTGGGGAGGCGCGCACGCTTCCGCCGTGAATGTAGGAAAAGTCCACCGTGAAGCAGGAATCCCAGCGCCGCCAGCGTTCAGCGTGTTCGCCGGTCAGGTCGGTCGCGTCTTCCACGGTGGTGCAGAAGCAGGTAGGACACACGATGGTGCAGTTGGCGCACGTGAGGCAACGCTCGGCAACGTCGTCCCACCGGGGATGCTCGTAGTTGCGGTAGAGGAGTTCCTTGATCCCGAGCGTCTCCAATTGGCGGCCCATGTGGCGCGTCGTGTGGTCCAGAATGCGCTCGGCGTGCTGCTTATCAGCGTCGTTGGCCGGCTGATGCGGGACCGCTGACAAGACCTCGGCGCCGCGCGCCGATCCCACTTCCACCAGGAAGCAATGCCGCCCGTTCTGTAGCAATTCGGTGAGCGCGAGATCGAACCCGGATGCCGCCTTCGGTCCGGTATTCATCGAAGCGCAGAAGCAGGTGCCGCCAGCCCGCCCGCAATTGACCGCCACAACGAACAGGTCTTCGCGCCGCGCCTTGTAGCCGGGATCGACGAAATGACCCTCGAGAAAGACCTTGTCCTGAATCGCAATCGCGTGCAGTTCACAGGCGCGCACCCCGAAGAAAGCATACTTCGGCTCGGCCTGTTCTTCTGCCGGCAGGATTTGCAGTCCTTTTCCGTTGCGCGCCGCCCGCCACAGCCGCTGCAGAGGCGGACACAGGACCTTTTTCCAGGAGTGCGGGCCGACAGCATAGCCAAATACGGCTTGGTCCTGCCGGCGTTGCAAACGATACTTTCCGCCCGACTGCTCGTCGGTCCATCCCGAAGGGAGGTCTGCGGTCGAAGTCAGGCGGTCATAGACGATTGCGCCGTCGCGAAGGGTTGGGCCGACAACCTCATAGCCACGGCTGACCAATGCCTGGAGCAGTTCCTCCAGATGCTCCCGTTCCACGACAAAGCTGTCGCCCACGTGCGACGGCCCCGCAGAATTGGCTTGCAGTGTTGGCACCTTCACCAGCTTCCATGTTCAGGTTAGCCAATTGTCGGCTGGGCGTCGGTGACGTGGGTCACGTGGTGTGCTGTTGCCGTTGCGGTAGTTATGAACTACTCTGTGGCCGTTGAAGGGCACCTATTCGGGAAGGACAACCTAAATGAAGAGAATGCTAATGTGCTTTACCGTGGTCCTGATGGCGCTGGCCGTGCAGGCGCAGAGGGGCAAGAACACGGGCAGTGTCGAGACGTCAATTGCGAGCATGGAACAGCAGTGGGTGGTGGCCGCAAAGGCGGGCAATCCCGACGGAGTGGCTCCGCTGCTGGCCGACAGCTTCATCGGCCTGAACAGCGATGGCACCGCGGAGACCAAGGCCCAGGCGCTGGCCATGATTAAGGCAAGCAAGTGGGAGATCAACGCAATCAGCGATGTGAAAGTGACCGCCTTTGGAAACACGGCCATTGCCACCGGGGCGTGGCAGGGCAAAGGTAAACAGGGCGATGGCAAGACGGTGGATGCCCACGAGCGCTGGGTTGATACCTGGGTCAAGATGCCGGGCGGCAAATGGCAGTGCATCGCCAGCGCCAGCGCTCCGGCGAAGATGTAGTACTGGCACAACGACAACCTGGATTTACGCGGACCGCGTGGGTGAGTCGTTGACTCGCGCGAAATGCGAACCCACCGGAATTGTGCAATTCAGATTTGCGCTGAGCGGGATGCACGGGAGCGCGTCGGCTACTCTTCGCGCAAGTCTGGCGCGTGAAAACTTCCAAGATTAGCCAGCAGCCAACCCCGCAAACTAGTTGCTAATTGCTAGTTGCTAACGGCTTAGTACTTGCGCATGTGGATTTCGGTGCCGTTGCGCTCGAACTTCACTTCGTCCATCAGTTGGTTGATGAGGTAAATGCCGCGGCCGTGGTTGGAGAATATGTTTTCCCCGTGACAAGGATCGGGGATGGCAAAAGGATCGAAGCCGCTGCCCGGATCGCGCACCACGATCAGCATGCCGCGCTCGTCGTCGCAGCCTACGCAGCACTGGACTTTCTTGCTGGGATCGTTCTTGCAACCGTGAACAATGGCGTTGGCAAGGGCTTCGCGCAGGGCGGTTTCGATCTCGAATTCCTTGCCGGAGGCGCATTCCAGACGGCGCGCCATCTCCATGATGCCTTCCACCACGGGACCGATGGCCGTGGGATCGGCGTTGAGCGTGACCTCAATGCTTATCATCAGTTTGCTGCGATCGAACTCCACCGTTGGAAAACAGCCGGGCTGCATGGCGGGTCTCCAATAGGAATGGCGCTCGGTTACTGTTACAGAAAAGCTCCATCGGGTCAAGCAAGAAACCACGGAACGGGGGAAACTCCTGGCATGTTCGTGGCGAAAGCCGCAAAACTAGAGATCATTCGGTCTCACACAACCTCTTCAGGTCAGCTTTGCCGCAATATTCGGTCCTTCATCGCTGACAGCGGATAGCCGACGGCTGACGGCTTCTTCCCGTTTGCCCCGGCCCCGTGATCTGTGGCACAGTTTTACTGCTATGCTCACCCGTCCCGGCAGTACGGAGTACGCTGAGTTCTACAAAAACTATATTGCTCATGTTCCCGAAGGCCCAGTTCTCGATTTTCTCGCCAAGCAGCTTGGAGATTACCGTCAACTGCTGGTGGGCGTGTCCGACGAGGCAGCCACTGCGGCGCCCGCGCCGGGGAAGTGGAGCATCAAACAGGTGCTCGGGCACTTGTGCGACACCGAGCGCGTACAGGCCTACCGTGCACTGCGCTTCGCCCGCGGCGATGCAGGCGAGTTGCGTGGCTTCGAGCAGGACGATTACGTCCGCGAAGCACATTCCAATTCCCGCACTGTGGACGAGCTGCTCGCCGAACTGGAGAGCATCCGCAAAGCGACCATCGCCCTGTTCGGTTCGTTGCCTGCTGAGGCCGAGATGCGCGCCGGCGTTGCCAACGGGAATAAAGTTACCGTCCGCGCGCTGGCGTACATTGCAGCCGGCCACACGCAGCACCATTTCGAATCCCTGAAAGCAGGTCTTGCCGGGCGGGCCGGGATCGGCCGGTAGCGGCCGCCCGTCGCGGAGGCGCAGCACACTGGCTGGATTGTTATACTGAAACGAGCATGGGAATCGTTAGAAATATTGCGGCGATCGCCAAAGGCATGAGCGTGACCTTCCGGGAAATGTTCAACCCGACGATCGTGGAGAACTATCCAGATGGTCCCGGTCCCACCCGAGGCGCGATGTTTCAGGAGCGCTTTCGCGGAATGCACGTATTGCAGCGCGACGAGAACGGTCTGGAGAAGTGTGTGGCGTGTTTCCTGTGCGCCGCCGCCTGTCCCTCGAACTGCATCTACATCGAAGCCGCCGAGAACACCGCCGAGAAACGCGTGAGCGGCGCCGAGCGCTACGCCAAGGTTTACAACATCGATTACAACCGCTGCATCTTTTGCGGCTACTGCGTGGAAGCCTGTCCCACGGACGCAATCACGCACGGTCATGGCTTCGAACTGGCGACCTACAATGCCAGCAGCCTGGTTTACCGCAAAGAACAGTTGCTGGCCGGAACGCCGGCGCACGAAGGCGCGAATGCTATTTTCAGCCAGTACGAGAACGCCAGACTGGTCCCGAACAAGTAGCTGATTCACGCTTATGGTTCCGTCCCACCTCAGTAACTCCGTTGATGGGGTTTTCTTAGAGCGGTTCCAGGATTGGTGTATCCGCTGGCACGGGTAGTGCGGGCCCGCTATCGCTTCGCCTGAACGGCGCACCCGGCAGTATCATCGGATGCATGTCCAACCGATCTAGTCATGTCGAGCCGCGCTGGCCGGTCTTTCTTGGGCTAGCGGCCGTCGTAGTTCTTCATTTCTCCCTGCCTGCTGTCCTCAGCCTTGGGCCCAATTGGCTGTTGGTTGCAGTGTTTGCGGTGCTCGCCGCGTTTGTCTCGATTTCTCATTCGAGAGGCGCTGAGAAGACTGCGTACGTGGGCGGGCTGATTCTGATCAGTTCCGTTACTCTGGCCGTGATCGCATCCCTGGTCTTGCTGGTACGCTTTCTGCCAACCCACAAGGAGTCACCTCTTGATCTCATGCAATCGGCGGCCTCCCTCTGGATCAGCAACGTGCTGGTGTTTGCCGCCTGGTATTGGAAGTTAGATGCAGGAGGCCCCTACCAGCGGGAAAAGGCAAGGAGTCATAACCAAGGCGCATTCCTCTTTCCCCAGATGGCCCTTCACCAGGAATCCCCGGCGAAGCCCGATAGCTGGCATCCCCGCTTCATCGACTATCTCTTTCTCTCGTTCAACACCAGCACCGCGTTGTCGCCGACGGATACGCAAATTCTTTCCCCTTGGGCGAAGACCCTGATGATGCTGCAATCGCTCATTTCTTTGACCATCATTGTGTTGTTGGCCGCCAGGGCGGTGAACATTCTCTGAAATTTGGTTTTTTAATCGACCTTTCTTCGTGGTCTCCGTGCCTCCGTGGTTTATTGTCGCCCCTGCCAGGTGGATTGCGGGTCCGTGTAAAACTCAGTAATGGAACCGGTATTTCACCTGTACCGACAGCATCCGGGGATCGGCCCAGTGCGAGCCGCCAAAAGTGTTGCTGTTATCCAGCTGGTAGCGATTGTTGGTGATGTTGGCGCCGATCAACCGGACCGTAAATTTCTCGCCGAAAGTTTTCCCCAGCGCCAAATCGAAGGTGCAATTACTCGGCAGGTGGGCGGGCCCGTCACCGTTGAGAAATCCCGAGCCATAGTTGAACGTCAGGGCGGCAAAGCTGTGCCACGGCAGATCGCCCTCCATTCCGGCAGAAAGCGTGTTGCGCTGATCGTGGTCCAGATAAAAGCCTCCAACCGGAGGCGGCGAAAAATCAGTCAGCCCGCCCGTCACGGATCCAAACCCCTGGGCCTGCTGGTTCGAGAACACCAGATGGGCATGGTAATGGTTGAGAATCAGCGGCGAGCGGACGGCTGCTTCCCAGCCCTTGATGCGCGCCGCTTGGATGGTGAGTGGCAGGAAGATGTTCGAGTTGCCGAGAGCGTCGTGGTCAAAGAAATTTCGCGCTCCGGTGTGAAAGTACGTGAGGGTTGACACCCAGTTGTGCAGCGGAATGGTAATACCGTATTCCTGCTGAATGTCGCGCTCGCCCTTCAACGGCAGGAAAGAGACTCCCTGGCTGGCCGCGAACTGGAGCAGCGGTCCCGACATGGTGTCGAGCGGTGGCGGCTGGTAGGTATAGGAGTAAGCGGCGCGCAGCACCCAATTGAGCTTAGGAATGCGGATGGCCGCTCCCAGACGGGGATCGGCGGCATTCTCAGTGAGCTGACCGCCAAAGTGCGTAAGCCGAATCCCTCCGGTCAAAGTTAGCCACGACGTCGCCTTGAACTGGTCTTCGAGGAACACCGCTTGCAGGTTGCCGCCCGGAGATACGTGCTGGCGGAAGGCGTCTCCCGAACCATCGTTTGCGATCACCGAAAACAATGTGTTGTCCTGCTGCGCGAAGGCATAGATCCCGGCACGCGCATTGTTTCGGGCATTGATGGCAGAAACCGTTACCTGGCCGCCTTCATAGTTGGAAGCGCGGTTGTCGGTGGCGATTGGAACGTCGTTCGGTCCTCCCTGATACGCGGCGCGGTTGAAATGATAAAACGGCGACGCGATCAGCATCAGCCCGGGGGAATACGTGTGGACCCAGGTGGCCGTTCCGAAGATGTCCTGCTCGCGCTCGCGGTCTTGGATGGCCGCGACTTGCATGGCGGGATCGTTCGGTACTTGGTAGTAGTCGAGGCGCAGGCCGGCATCGAAACGTAGCTGGTCCTTGGAATTGGGATTGTAGATGAGAGAGGTGAAAGCGCCGCCTCCTGACGCTTGGTTGTGCAGATTGACGCTGGTGGGCGGCTCCAAACCCCAGTCAGTGTGATTGCCGCTGAGGCTGGCGTAGTAGGCGAACTTCGCGGTATGGTCGCCGAAGCTCAGCCAGTCGTCAGTTTGGTTGTAGTTGCCGTAGCTGGCGATCAGCTCCGCTTCCCGATTGCGTTCGAAGCCGTTGTTTGGGGCCACGTCAAAAACACCGTAGGTCCGGTCGCCGT
Source organism: uncultured Acidobacteriaceae bacterium (assembly GCA_963710585.1). Classification (GTDB taxonomy): domain Bacteria; phylum Acidobacteriota; class Terriglobia; order Terriglobales; family Acidobacteriaceae; genus Bog-257. The sequence goes on from CAVQAM010000006.1 coordinate 423,664, forward strand.
ATTCGGCGGCGTAGCTGCCGGTCTCGGCCTGGAGGTAGGAGACATCTTTGGGATTGAACTGCAGGCCAATGTTGGAGGCGATGTTCGTATTTGGTATTGGTACGCCGTCGATCGCCCATGTGATCTGATGTCCGCCGCGGACGTGGAGCTGATCGTGCACCATGTACGCCCCGGGAACGAATTCCGTGATGATCTTGAAGCTGTTGCTCGCATCCACACCGGCGTAGCGCGAGATCTGCTTTTGGTCGATCACGATGTCTCTGCGCGGCGACTCCGTATCCACGTCCGCGGCCGATGCGCTAACTGTGACCTTCTCTTGCGCCGCGGCGATCGTCAACTGGTAATGCAAGATTGGCGCACTGCCGGATACGACCAGCAGGGCCTGCTTCTGAGGCGCGAATCCAGGCGCTTCGACGGTGATGGTGTATTGGCCGAGCGGAATTGCGTCGAAGTAGAACTCTCCATCGGCGCCCGTCTCCGCGGTCATTGAAAAAGCCGAATCGCTGGCTTGAAGCGTGGCGTGTGCCCCAGCGATGGGGTGGTGCTGCGGGTCGTGGACTACTCCGCGGACACTGCCGAACACGGTCGCTGCGGATGGCGAGACTGCCAACGTTACCCAAGTGCTGATGAGCAGGATGAGCGCGGCCGTCTTCGCAATCCCGACATTGTGCTGCAAAAGGTCCTCTCCATAGTAGCTGTTGTGGAGCAGAGAGCGTGGGTTGTCCCCTCGCGCGTAAATCACGACGCTGAGCACTGAATTCAGCGCAGACACGCGGAGAACCACTCGCTCGGCTGCATCGTGAGCAGGCTCTGGTTTGGTTATAAATCCGTCGAGAAGAAGAGAACTAGGAAAGAGGAGGGCCACGTTTCTGGGCATTGCCGGCCACGCGCAAGGGAAGGTCCGGCGACGCCAGTGCGATCGAATTCTCGCAGCTCAGGTTGACGTTCAATACGGTAGCTGCGGTGCTGGAGGGTGTGGAGTGCGATGTCAGAGCGGTGAAATGGCGATATGGGCAATTGGGCGCCGCCGCCCGGAAGCCATCGCCTGCGGGAAGCATCATGCAATGATGTTTGCCATTGCGGCGGCAGCAGGCCGGAACACCGGATTCCTGCGCCGGCAGCATGGGCAGAGCCAGTCCCGCAAGCAGCAGGACAAGCAGCAAACTGGCAGCAGGACGGCGCATGAGCAGCAAGATTCTACTACATCACAGCGGTTTGTGATGGCGATCGCCATCGGCGGAATGGCAGAGCCAGATCGCACGCTGCCACTTCCACGTTACAATTCCACACGGGAGAAACTCCGTGCGCTATTTCATTGTGCTGCTGGCGATCGCCGGGATCGCGGTTTCGGTGCTGGCCCTAAAAGTTCACTACGATACTGGTTCGGAGCCGTGCAGTATCAACGACAAGTGGGACTGCGGGGTGGTGAATCACAGCCCGTACGCGGTGATCCGCGGCGTGCCGGTGGCCACCATCGGCATTGTCGGATACCTGCTAATCGGCGTCCTGGGATTTATGCGCCAACGTGTGCTGCTGCTGGTCTGCGTCCTGATTGGCATGGGGTTCTCTTTGTATTTGACGAACATCGAGGCCCATGTTCTGGAGGTGTGGTGTCTGTATTGTGTGATCTCGCAAGGCATTATTGCCGTGCTCACGCTGCTGGCGCTGGCATGGATAGGCTGGGCGAGATTTCGAAGCAGGGCTGCGTGAGTGGCTTTACTGAGAAGCCGGTGAAAAACTCCAATGGCTGACTTGCAAGGTGTGCCGTCCATTTGCCTATGGCAACGACTGTACAATTCTTCGGTTGATGTCTCCGGCCTGGCTCAGATTTCCGATACTGGAAAGGGTGAAGAATGAAGGCTGGCTCTGCCTCCCGCTTGCTGGAACTGGAAACGTCCAAGCTCAGTTATGGATCGGGCGCTGCTTCCAGGATCGAAAAGCTGCTGGCTTCGCTGCGTGATCTCCAATTCGACGATGCCAAATCGCTCATCCGTTTTCACGACGCGCTCTTGTTCCTGCGGGCGTTTCCGCAAAGCCGCAAAGTTGCGCATCTGGCCGACGATTTGCTGACCGGCCTTGTGCACCAGGTAGAGAGACTTCAGGCTGCGGGCGCTGACCTGGAGCGGTTCGACGACGAGGAATTTTCCGGCATCGCAGGCACCACGATCAGCGACAACTTCACCTACGACGTGGCCTGCTGGCTGGCGCAGCGCTATCCGCAGCAGGTTACGGTCGAGTGGAATTTTGACGAGCAGGGCCGCCAGATGGGGGTGACATTGCCCCGTTTTATTCCGCTGCTGGAAGACGATTCGCTGGTGGAAGCCGACACGCCTTTTCTTGACTGGATGGCGAATGCCGCCGGTGGGCCGAAAAAAATTCTGCCGTGGCTTTTGCGGCGCGTTGCGGAGACACCTCTTACCAGCTTGGAGAGGACGTCGCTCTATGACTCGTTACGGGTCAACGTCTCGTGGACGTTGGGCAATTCCGCGGCGAGCCGGACGCGCGCCCGTCGAGAAGTCTCGCGCATGTTCTACCACCGGCAGCCACTGCTTCGCCGCAACCAGGTGTCGTTGGCCGGCGAGATGGATTCGTCGCCACTGCCGATTAGCAGACTTTCGCGGCGTCAAGGCGAAGCCATGCTGGACATGACACGCACCGTCCTCACCGTCCGCTATCGCGAACTGTACGGCACCACCCGTGGCGATCCGAATCAGGCGTTTGAGGCGGATGTGGGCCGCGGGGTGCAGATCTTCCTCTGGGGATTGCCGCCCGAACGGCGTTTGCCGCTGCGCGCTTATCATGCGGGCCTGACGCTGAAAAATGGCGTTCCCATCAACTACATCGAGGGCATCTCGCTGTTTGAGTGGATGGAGGTTGGGTTCAACACCTTTTACGCCTTTCGCGACGGAGAGACGGCTTGGATTTATTCCAAAGTGCTTCACTTCCTGCATCAGCTTGCGGGCGTGACCTGTTTTTCGGTCTATCCCTACCAGCTCGGTCACGAGAATGAAGAGGCCATCAAGTCCGGCGCGTTCTGGTTTTATCGCAAGCTCGGTTTTCGTCCCGGACGCCCCGAACTGTTTGCGATCACTAGGAAAGAGGAAGCGAAAATGACGCGCGATCCGGCGCACCGGACCTCGTCGCGTATCCTGCGGAAGTTGGCCGCAGACCACGTGTTTTATGAGTTTGGCAAGGAACCGCCCGGACAATGGGACACCTTCTCAACCCGAAGAATCGGGTTGGCGGTGCAGCAGCGGATGGCAGAAGAGTTCGCCGGCGATCCTGAAAAGCTGCGGCGGGCCGCCACGGAGGCGCTATCCCAAAATCTGCGGGTGGATCTTGGAACATGGAGTCCGCTGGAGCGGGCGGCGTTCGAAAATCTCGCGTCAGTTTTGTCGCTGACGCCCGAACTCAGGCAATGGACGGACCTGCAGAAGCAGGCGTTGGTGGACATCATCCGCGCCAAGGTTTCCGCCGATGAGAGCAAGTATCTCCGTCTGCTCCAGCAACACCGGGGATTGAAAGAGATCGTCCTGCGATTGGGGTCAGAAAGGCCAACGGTCAAAGCCGCGCGTGTCTGACAAAAACGATCATGCATGACACGAAACTTAATATCTGACACACAATAACATATATGACACACACGCCAACGCTTGACACAAAACTAACGGCCGTGATCGCGCCACGCGCCAAGCCCTCTCAGCTCTCGCTCGTCATTATAAAAAGCGGCTTGTCCTCAAAGCTCTTGTAGCGGGGCCGCAGCCTTTCGGTGTTGTACTGTTCCTTCACGTTGACCACTTTTTTCGAGGCCACCACGGTATCGATCGGGACGTTGCTGTAGCGGCCGTTCTTGAGCACAACCAGGTTTCCATGAACCCCCCGTAGCAGCAGGTCGAACGCGAGATTTCCGTAGGCCATGGGAACAATGGAGTCGATGGCGTCGGGATCGCCGCAGCGGACCAGGTAGCCCAGGTTCTGGCTGATGGTGTCCACCGCTTTGCCGCTGTTGTAGCGGGGAGAAAGTTCCTTCAGCTTGTCGGAAACCAGGCCGCCAATCCCGCCCAATTTCTTATGGCCGAAGGCGTCGGTGGTGTTGCGGGTGAAGATCATCTCGCCGCCTTCAAACATCGCGCCTTCGGAGATCAGCACCACCGAATACCGGCTCGGGTTCTGGCGCCGGTCAGCCATAAGCAACTCGGCCAGACGTTCTATGTTGAATTTGTGTTCGGGAATCACGCAGCGATTGGCTGCCCCGGCCATGGTGGGCAACATGGCCGTGAAGCCGGCATAGCGGCCAAAAACTTCGAGCACCAGCAAGCGTTCGTGCGAGCCGGCGGAAGTGCGCAGCCGGTTGGTCATTTCGATAGTGCGGGTCACGCAAGTGCTGAAGCCAATGCAGTAGTCGGTCCCAGGCACATCGTTGTCCATGGTCTTGGGTATGGCAATTACCTTTACCCCTTCCTGATGTAGCCGTACGCCGTAGCTCAGGGTGTCGTCGCCGCCGATGGGGATGAGATTGTCGATTCCCAGCCAGTCCAGGTTCTGCAGCACTTCCGGGGTGAGGTCATTGGTTGGCGCCCGATACGAGTCTTGCAGGTGAGTTGGAACGTTCGCTTGACTGACTCGCCCGGGATTGGTGCGCGAGGTATGCAGGAAGGTCCCGCCAGTGCGGCCCCAGCGATTGACCTCTTCTTCGGTGAGATGCTGAAAGTTGTCGCTGTTGTCGTAATCTGCTTCGCGGACCATGTCCACCAGACTGGCCCAGCCGCGCCGCAGGCCGATGACCTGGTAACCTTCGCGCAAGGCCCGGATGGTGACCGCCCGGATGGCCGGATTCAAACCCGGCACATCGCCCCCGCCGGTCAGGATTCCGATGACACCCTTGTTGGTATTCACATTAGCCATGGAACTTACCCTTCGTATAAAATGCGCCGCACAATACGGCCATAAATAGTCTAGTCGCTGGAGCATTCAAGTGCTTGCCGCCGCGCCGAAAATCGACAACTTGCTGGGAATCCGCCGCTCGGTCTTTCCGTCTTCCCGCGTACCGGTCCCAGACAGTTCATGATCGAAGCAGGCTCGCATTGCGGAGTCGATATTGCGCTTCCATCTCGTGCATTGTCTTCGCCGAGCGTGCCATGACCCTGCGGGTCTAAACTAGGGTCCATGCTGCAATCACACAAAAAGGCAATTGCTGCGATCAAAAATGCTCAACAACGGGTTGAGAAGGCAATACGCGAGCGCGACAAGGCGAAAGCGCAGCTGAAAAGAGCCGAGGCCCGACTGGCATTGGAAAGAGGGCGGCTCAAGAAGGGCCAGGAGCTGCTGGAAAGCTAGGCCAGTTTGAGAGATGGCATGGACCGTGTAGAGCCAGCCTTCAGGCTGGCGTTCAAGGTCGCCCGTGACCCACTGGCATCGCGTCGAAGAGTGGAGTTCTAGCAAAAGGAGTGGCGTAATGGATGTGCTGGCGGTGGATGTAGGCGGGACCATGGAGGCGGGGCAGCGTGATCGCTTCCTGGCTGTTGGACCTGACCGCGTCCACCTTGGCGGGAGATCCCCAGCTTACGAAATTCGCCGGCCGGGTATCGGACTCGGGTGAAGGACGCTGGACCCATCAAGGCCTCCATCGACGAGGCGGTGCCGAGCCCCGTCCTCACCACTGCGCTCTACGAGCGCTTCAGCTCGCGCGGCGAGGCTGACTTTGCCGACAAACTTTTGTCGGCGATGCGCTATGAGTTCGGCGGCCACCTGGAAAAAGCGCAGGGGAAGTGAGAGGCATCGAACCTGGATGATTGCGGATGCGCCAGGAAGACAACACGCTCCACGTCGGGTCGTGAATCCCAGAGGCTCGGTCGGAATTTATCGAGCTTACTCCGAACCATGCATATGTTGCTGCCCAACCGTTCTCAACTGACGTGAGACAATGGGGTTAGGTCGCATCGGCCCTGTAGCTCAGATGGATAGAGCAGCGGTTTCCTAATTATCTGAACTGACGCTACGCGACGTAACCTCAATCACTTACAGTCGCATTACGGCACCAAACCTCACCCAATATCACCTCATTCGGCAGTTATCGGACACCTTAACGGACAGTTGCGGCGCGGCACCCCCATGCGTCGCGTACTATCCAGCGCACAGAATTTTGCCGCAAAAGGCGAAGTGCGCGGATGCCAGGAAATCTGTGCAGCATCCTGCAGGACACCTTGTCATCATCATCTGTAGGCTGCGCCAAGGCCGAATCGCAGGTTTTCAAGGTAAAAATGCGGCTTTCGACGGCATGGCGATGGCGCTGGGCTTGCGTCTATGACACAAGGTGAAATTGCAAAAAGCCCCTACCGTCATTGTGGCTTCGGCTGATGCGCCTCAAACCACTTCCGCGCCCGTTCCTGTTCGCGGGATAGATCGGCAGGCGCTAGGTAAGACGCGGCTTCGTCTCGATACTTCGCAGCCTTTTGCGAGAGCGAGGCGTCAAGCTCGCCAGCAGCCGCTAGATCGAGCCAGAAATAGGCTTCCGCGTAATCTTGGGGTACACCCTGGCCTAGTCTGTACAAAACACCGAGTTTGCCCTGCGCGCCAACGTCGCCCAGTTCAGCAGCCTTGCGATATCAGGCTGCGGCTTGCGTGTCGTCATGGGGCACGCCTTGGCCCTTCTGGTACAAATCCCCGAGGCCATCCTGCCCCAGAGCGTAGCCTTGCTCAGCCGCCTTGCGCCACCACTCTACAGCTTGTGCATAGTCCTGGGGCACGCCTTGGCCGCTCGCGTACATCAGCCCCAGGAAGTATTGCGCCGCAGCGGAGCCTTGCTTCGCAGCCTTTCGCCACCACGCTACAGCTTGCGTGTGGTCCTGGAGTACGCCCCAGCCATTTAAGTACAAAAGCCCCAGGCCGCATTGTGCCGCAGCATTGCCGCTGCTCGCTTTTTGTTTGAAGGCGGCGATGCTCTCTTGATCGAATGCTGGTGGCTTTTGATCGAATCCTGGCGGCAAGCTACACTGTGCCGCCTTGCGCATTTCAGAAAGCTGCCCTGTCGTGAGCGTTTGATCGGATGCTTGCGGCGCGCTCTGCTGTGCCCATGCGCCGGACGCTGTAATGAGTAGCGCCGAAACAATCAGCCAACTGCAGGATCGGGAATTCATGGTGCCTCCCTTTCTGCGCTCCCCTACCGCGCACGGCAGTTACAGCAGTCGAATCGATTCGCTACAAATTCTAAGCCACTGCACAAATGCAGTCACGTCGGCCTTGACTTTTACGACCTTCTCATAGAAGGCCAACTCGCACCCAATCCGTCCAGGACAGAATTGTCAGCGAAACCCACTCGTCTCGCTGTCCAGAAACCTTAGTGCTGTATCTGAAGCGCCCCAAGCAGGGAGGCGTCGGTTGAGGTGCTGTGTACGGGCGCTTCGGATACAGCGGTTTGAAGGAAGGCGCATCGAGGACTATGGGTTTTGAATGAGGATTCGGTGCGATGGTAGCGGCTGGGTAGTGTGAGGAGAGCGATAAGGAGTGAGGTTGGTGTTGGTGTGGTCGGGTCTCGTGGGAACATTCAGTGGGTGTTTTCTGCTTTGACCTATGAGAGCGGACAGATGGGATAGCGGCAAGGCGGAGAAGAGCAGCCTCGTGCCAAAGCACGTGAAGGTGACAAGTTGGTGTTGGTGGTTCACGCGGCACCTCTATAGAGAACGGGTGGAGCGCGAAGTTGAATTTGGGCTGCGGTGAACCTCTCGACAAGCTTCATGTCGCCGCCGCAGTGTGGGCACTTCCAGAAGGTCGAGCCTTGCGCGTCAGTGGGCGCAGATTTTCTGACTGGGTTGGTGGATTGCACCGTTGCCTTCAGTAAGTGGGCGCAGAGTGGAAGACAAGCGGCGCGGCGACGGTTGGCGAGGAAGCCGAAATTGCGGATACGCACGAAGCCGCGCGGGAGTAGGTGCAGGAGGAAGCGGCGTAGGAACTCATCAACGGGCAGAGTCATCAGCCGTTTCTTGTTACCGTTAGCGGAGTCTCGCCAACGGAAGGTAACGTCGCCATCGGCAAGAGTGACGAGTCGGTTGTTGGAGATGGCAACCCGGTGGGTGTAAGCGCCGAGATAGTTGAGCGCGGGTTCTGGGCCACCGAAGGGCCGCTTCGAGTAGACGATCCAGTTGTGGCGGAAAAGGAGCCTGAGCCAGGAGCCGAAGAGGGGTGGCTTTGCCAATGGCGCCAGGCTGCCGTGGAACTGGAGCGTGCCTTGGTGGAAAGCTTGCTTAAGCCCGGCGACAAACTTACCGCGGAAAACGCGACTGAGCACCCTGATGGGAAGAAAGAAGGAACAGCGGGACGAGATCCAGCGGGCGTGGTCCGGGGCGAGGCCGCCAGCAGCAAGCACGCAGTGAACATGGGGATGATGCTGTAGGCGCTGGTCCCAGGTGTGCAGCACGCTGAAGAATCCAATCTCGGCTCCCAGGTGGCGGGGATCGCGAGCGATCTCAAGCAGGGTTTCAGCACTGGCATGAAACAGCAGGCTATAGATCACCCTCTTGTTCTGCAGCGCCAGCGGAGCGAGTTCCCGCGGCAGCGTGAAGACGACATGCACATAGCGGGTGGGTAGCAGTTCCTGTTTACGGGATTCGAGCCAGCGAACACGGGCGTTGCCCTGGCATTTTGGGCAATGCCGGTTTCTGCACGAGTTGTACGAGATGGCCACGTGTCCGCAATCCGAGCACTGATCGCGATGTCCACCCAGTACAGCGGTACGACAGCGCGTAATGGCCAGCAGCACCTTCTGGTGTTGCCAGGTGATCCACTTACAGTTGCGCTCCAGAAAAGACGGCCCGGCACAGCGAACGATGGCAGCCACCTCCAGAGGAAGCCGGTTCATGCGCTCTGTGTTTGCTCTCCTTCTCCTCTGATCGTGAGTGCGTCCAAGGGACTGCCGGTGGCGCTGAGATGCCGCCGGGAGAGATGCAGATAGATCGTCGTTTCCTCAAGGTCGCGATGACCCAGTAGCATCTGGATGGTTCGAAGGTCGGCGCCAGCTTCCAGCAGATGAGTAGCAAAGCAGTGACGCAGAGTATGAGGATGGATGTGCTTGTGCTCAAGGCCGGCTCGTCGCGCGGCCTTCTGACAGGCGTTCCAGAGGACCCTGACGGTGACAGGGGAACTTGCCGTATGCCATCGGTTGCCGGGGAAAAGCCAGTCGGTGGGCTTGCGCCTCAGCCCACGCCAGTACAGGCGCAGTGCATCGAGTAGCTTGGGGCTGAGCATGACATCGCGGTCCTTGCGCCCTTTGCCTCCCCGGATATGAATCACCATCCGCTGACTGTCGATATCGCTGATCTTCAGGCGCGCCACTTCGGCGCGGCGAGCGCCTGTGGCATAGAGCGTCATCAGCAGGATGCGATGAAAGGGGCAATCTGCCGCGTCGATCAAACGTGCCACTTCCTCCTGGCTCAGCACCTGCGGCAGGTGCCAAACCTTCTTCGGGTATGGCGTCTCGGCAACGCTCCAGCCTTTCTTCAAAACCTGAACATAGAAGAAGCGCAAAGCTGCCAGCCGTTGCGTTACGGTGTTCGGGGCCAGCTTCCAGTGAGTGAACAGCCCGGCCTGATACTGGCGAATATGTTCCGGGCCAAGCTGATCAGGGGGACGATGGAAGTGCCGACTGAAATGCTCAAGTGTGCGGATGTAAGTTTCGATCGTGGACTCGGCGTAGTTGCGTCGCCGTAGCTCCTCCAGCATGATCTGGCGTAGATGGGTCACAGAGATGCCTCCTTCTCTGCGACATAACTTAGCTCAACTCACCTGTGGTGCGGTCGGATCGACAACGCACGCGCACGCGTCCGCCGCACAGCGGCTTCGTTCAAACCGGGTTCGGGGAGGTTGGCACGCCAATTCAAGCCCGCAGGGTTTTAAGGTGGCGCTTGTATCGCAGAATTCGGGGCTGACTGGTTAATCGGCCCCGATACCCCCAGGGGCGAGTTTGCAGGTTACTGCCCCTTGGGTTTCTGCCGACGCCGAAGGAGATGCTGCGGCAATGAAGCGGACGACGGACATGTGCGCGAAATGGCACACGTGCCTTGCCGTGACAGGGTTGGGTTTATCTCAGTCTTTGGTGTGCATGACTGGTAGTGGTTTCGTTCCAACCATGATGTATATAGGCGTCCCTGGGGCCGAGGGGCCAGCCGGAACTTTAACCGGATGTCCTCCGCCCACGAGGATAGTCCCAGAGACAATCATCGCCCCGCTGACGGCCATGCCTTCGCTGTCTACGGTGGCCGCTCCATTAACCGATACCTGCAACTTTCCAATGCGGTGCAAGACATCCCCCAATGTTGAGACGATAGTTTCCTCTGATGCTGGCCCTCGGATACTCACGCCAACAGTGGGTTGTCCTGCTACCACGCTCCATGCTCGATGGTCGGTGACAGCGATTTTTGCGGCATGGAGGACGGCGATTATTTGGGTTGCTAGCACGGTTCCTTCAGCGTCCATCCCGAGTGACTCAACAAGCACCGTCTTTCCTGCAAATCTCTTGAGAAGTTCGGATATTTTCTCCTGTTGTTCAAGCGTTAAGCTGCGCGGCGCAATGATCGCTTCTAATCTCATTCTTTCCAATCGTTCCGATTCTGCCACCTCCTTCAGGCCCGCAATGTCGAGTTCTTTGTCTTTCAGGTTGGACTCAAAGTCCTGCCGTTGTAATTCCGCAATTTTACGACCTAGTTCTGAAATCTTCTCGCTCTTTCGGATAGCAGCCTGCTGCGACCCTAAAATTCCAAGACCAGCAAGAATCGTAATGATAGTTAGAGCCACATATCCCTTGTTCCATCGTCTCAAAGACCGGGCTAAGTTGTCAGTCTCGGCACTTAGGGACTGGATTTCTGACACATGGTCTCCGTTTGATTTGGCCTGCTTCGCGATGTACTTGTGCATTGGGGCGCTCATTACCACTGTCGCGTATAGAACGACAGCGACGAGAAAGTAATTCCTCTTGAAAGGCATATATTTGAACTCATTGCTGTCCAAGTTAGCTGAGTACCCGCCTCGGCGCTGCTGAAAGTGCGGGACGTAATCATCCTCTCCTGCCTTCGCACAAAGCAGGTTGGCCCCCTCGAAAATCGGTTCCCCTGATGGATGCTGTCTAGATTGCAGCTCCCGAAATGGTCAATTTGGCAACGATGTTTTCCTTGAGAAGTGGGCTGCTGTCCAACTACTGCCAGACCATGGCCAGTTGTTCCGGCAGGGCTTCTGGCAACTCCGGGGCTTGAAAGGGATGATCGATCCATACCCACAAGTCACGGTAGACGAACAACTGCTGTCGCAGCAGGGCCACCAGATTGGAAAGCGACCAGCCGAAGGTGGCCTTCAGTTGCAGGTACTTGATCAGCAACATGGCGATCAACGCCGCCCAGACTTGCGTCTTCAGGGCATTGGCTGAAGTCCCGATGAAGGTCTTCACCCGAAGATTTTGCTTTAAGGCTTTGAAAAACAACTCGATCTGCCAGCGCTGCTTGTACACCTCCGCCACGGTGGCGGCCGCCAAGGTCAGGTGGTTGGTCAGGAACACCAGCACCCGGTCCTGCTCTTGGTCGTAGAACTCGATACGACGGAAATAGCATTCCTGTCCGTCACGTGCCTGCTGGTAAAAGCAAATGACTTGATCGCGCAGCAGACCCTTGCGGTGCGGCAACTCTCGGTCCTGCACCACGATGTAATCAGCGTTGCCCTTCATCCGGGTCACGAAGTACACGCCCTGTTGGCTCAGATCGGCGAACCACCCGTAGTCCAGGTAGCCGCGATCGATGGCCAGCAGCGTCCCCGGCTCATAGCGCAGTTGGCGGGCTACCTCAATCTCATGCTGCTTGCCCTCGGTGATCACCGCATAGCAAGGGAGAAAACCGTCGTGATCCAGCAGCAGATGCAGCTTGACCGCGCCTTTGGTGCGGCGGAATCGCGCCCAATCGAAAACGCTGGCGCACAGATCGATCACCGTCGCGTCCATGCTGATCAGCTTGTGTTTGAAGCGGAACTGGCGTCGGCCCGCAGATTGCTGCACGGCCAACCCCCGGCATTGGGTCAGAAGCTGCTGGAATAGCTCTTCGTATAACTGCCACGGACGGTGCTCGTTGGCGTAGGCCAACGTGGAGCGCGCCGGCGCCTGCGGCAACCCCAAATGCCGCAGCTTCCCCTCACTGGCCGCCAGTCCGCCGCAAATCTCGCGCAGCGACTTGGCCGCACCCAGTTGGCAGAACAGCATGGCGACGAACTGTCCCCAACTGCTGAATCCGCGCGCATGCCGTTCGGCTTTATGTTTGCGGGCCGCGGTGTCAAAGCCGGTTCGTGAAATGAGCTGCAAAATCTGCGAGAAAATGCTGCATACTCGGTTCAAGGCTGAGTCCTCCTCTGACTCGTTGGTCTTAGCAAACTCAACTTATCAGAGACTCTCAGCCTTCTTCTTCCCGGCGGCGCTCAGCACAGCGGAGCTAATTTGGACGAGGGTGATTTGAACTATGAAAGCAGAATACAAAGAAGGCCCGGAAGCAAGAGAAAACTTTGAGCATCTTGCGAAAGCCCTGTTTCAGATGTCCGACAGCGCCTCGAGGCGGTGCGCGTCCGTGAGTCTGATGTTGACGAGATTCGCTGTCAACGATCTGCTCTCCAGCAGATGACGCGCAATCGTTTGAATATCGCGCTCATGCTCACGCAGCAGTGCCAGAGCGTGCTTCTCACCCGTCCTCACGATCCGAGCGAAGATGCCATTAGTTCCTTTAAGCGCCAAGGGCGGTCCGTTTCAACCGCCCCTGAGTCCGGGGCAATGGATACGCGACCTTGCCGCCCTGTCACCCGCCTTGCGGAATAACGGCGCGGCATATTTTCCAACCCGGTTGGAAAATCGGGTAGTGCATGGAAACCATGTTGCAGCGGCCAAGTTGTTCGTGGCGCTCCGGCTCGTCACTTCTCTCCGCATCAGCCGTCACTGACAAACGGTCGTCGCCCCTGCAAAAATTCCACTGCCCACATAGTTTCGAGCAAGTGGTAGCACAGAGTGAACGGCCCTGCTGATTTTTTTGGTTTGGTGCTTGCTGCTGCTGTTTTGCTCGCCGCTGGCGCTAGCGATTGCTGCCTTGTACATCGTCGTCGTGTTCTGGCGCGGCCTACTGCGGCTCATTCTTGCCCTAGTCAGTTTGGTAGTGTGCCTGTTCATGGGCATCGGTGCGCTGATCGCACTTGGCGTAAGTCATCATCGGAAGTCAAAAGAGATAGCATTATGAAAACGAAACTGATTGCGTTTCTGATTTTCATTCTGAGTGCATCTTGCGCAGTTGCACAGACTTCATTTTCGCCTTACGAGATTCACCGAGCTATTCTCACAGGACCGTTTGGCGATCCGCGAGCAGTGTACGGCACAGGCGTCGGCGGCGGAGACTGGTCGTCGATCATTGTGCTTTACGAAGACGACGATGTGGAAATCTTCATTCCTGATATTACGAACGAGGGTTGGGTTTACTGGAAGACGGTGTCCCAGCCATAGTTGCAGGTTGAGGGGCGGTTCTCGACCCGATTCTTGGTAGAGTCGGGTTGGAAACTTTCATCAGAAAGGAGAACCGCCTTGAAGAAAAGCTATCACACCATCACCACCAAGGGACAAACCAACGCGCGGAGACTGGCTGAGTTTTTCAGCCGCAACGGGCAAGGCTTGCTGCCGATGGTCGATCTGATCGAACAATCACGGCTCGCGGTCGATGAGTTGATTGATGTAGCCGGGCGAGCCACAATCGAGACTGTGTTGCAGTTATCGGCCGAGCAGTTGGCGGGGCCGCGGACGCCGGGGCAGCGACGCCAGCAACTGCTGTGGCACGGTCGGCAAGCGGGTCGTGTGTGTCTGCGAGAGCGCAAGCTGGGGGTGAGTAAGCCGCGGCTGCGGGAGAAGGGCGGCGGCGAAGTGGCGATCCCGGCCTACGAGGCCATGCAGGAAAATGGGCTGAGCGAGCGGGTGCTGGATGTGCTGATGCGCGGGATCTCGACACGGCAGTACGCCGAGGTGCTGCCGGAGATGGCGTCGACCTGCGGCGTGTCCAAGTCGAACGTGAGCCGGGAAGCAGCGGAGGCCGGCGAAGAAGCGCTGAAAGAGCTGCTGGAGCGACGCTTCGAGGAGGTGGATCTGTTGGTGATTTACATCGATGGCATGATGTTCGGCGAGCACCACGTGATCAGTGCGGTGGGCGTCGATGGCGCCGGGCACAAGCATGTGCTCGGCATCCAACCGGGGGCGACGGAAAATGCAGCCGCGGTCGAGGACTTACTCGAGCAGGTAGTGGCGCGCGGCGTGAACCCCAAAGCAAAACGGTTGTGCGTGATCGACGGGGCGAAAGCCTTGCGGGCAGCCATCGCCAAAGTCTTTGGCCCGCAACATCCGGTGCAGCGTTGCCGCAATCACAAGATTCGCAACGTGGTCGAGCGGCTGCCCGAGGAGCAGAAGGAGCAGGTGAAAGCCGCGATGCGCGCCTCCTATAAGCTGGAGGCCAAGGAAGGCATGGCTCGGCGGAGAAAGCTGGCCGACTGGCTGGAGCAAGAACAGCCCGCCGCCGCGAACAGTTTGCGGGAAGGGCTGGAGGAATGTTTCACCATCAACCGCCTGGGAATTCCGCCGTCGTTGCATCGCTGCCTGGCCACGACGAACTTGATCGAAAGCCCGCAATCGGGTGTGCGCATGCGGACGCGTCGTGTGTGTCGCTGGCGAGACACGGCCATGGTAGAGCGCTGGGCCGCGGCGTCATTCCTGGCGACGGAGAAGAACTTCCGCCGCATCATGGGCTGGAAGGATCTCTGGCAACTGGAAGCGATCTTAGGAAGAAAAGCGATGGAAACTGCTGCAGTCCGGCAGGAGGTCGCGTAACATGATCCCGAGCGCCGCTCCTTCAACCTCTAACTACGCGCGGGACACCATCGCTCCGTCAGTGACGGTAGATACTGGAACATGTGATGCAGACGCGCCGGGCTGGTGGAGTATGAACAAGCCGACCGCTGCGCAAACGCATCATCGGGGAAACTGCCCGACAAACAAATTGTGGGCTGGTACGAACCTTGTGTCAAAGTGATGACTTTGTTGAGTGCAAAGTAGATGCGCCGTAACCGTCGATGAGCCGACATTGTCCCGCTGTTCCAAACGCAGCTTTTCGTTGTGAGGAAACGCTTCATCGGCATGTTAAGTTTGGGGAAACCCGAAATCAAAGGCGTGGCAAAGAAATACAAACCTGTTGGTGTTTGCATCTACTGTGGCTCAAAAGAGAAGCTGACAGACGAGCACATCATTCCGTTCGGTCTAAACGGCGAGATCGTGCTGCCTAAAGCAAGTTGTCCAAAGTGCAATGCAGTGACATCCAGCTTTGAACAAAGCGTCCTGCGGGGGGATATTAGGCACGTGCGCGCCGCTCTTGGTTTTCCGACGAGGCGTCCCAAGGATATGCCCAAGACTCTTCCCCTACTTATTACCGTTAATGGGCAGGAGAGCACAATCCAAGTGGCCGCTGCGGAATCCCTCGTTGTGCTCCCATTTCCCCTATTCGGGGTGCCGGGATTTATTGCGGGTATCGCACCGAAAGCAGGTATCGGTGTCAATGGATTTGTGAATGTGCATTTTGGGGCCGACCCTCAGATACTGATGGCCCGATACGGTGCTGAGAAAGTCGGCGTGGTGTTACGGGTAGACGCACTCGCCTTCGCCCGGATGCTGGCGAAAATCGCTTACTGCACTGTTGTGGGTGAACTCGGCTGCGACGCTTTGAGTGAAAATTTCGTCCTTCCCGCAATTCGAGGGGAATCGAACGATTTGGGCACATGGGTCGGATCAGGCGGAGACGCAACGCCGCCGACAACGCCGAATGTCCAGCACTCCGCAATCTATTCCATCTATGAAAAAGAGGGCCAGCGTGTCCTGACCGTATTCATAAAGCTGTTCTCGAACTCGCCCGCTCCCGCATACGCTGTCGTCCTTGGTCGCCCCCGTCGGGGGCTGACTATTCGCAGTGGCCCCAATGCTACTGCTCTTTGAGAAGCATTGGGTATCTTTCATTTCACTCTTGTCCAAATTAAGTTTTGGCGTTCGTTAACTTGGACAGCATTGGACAGGTGCTACGGGCCGTCCACGCCGCCATAACCCTCTGAAACCATCGCAAAATCGCCACCTCCGGCCCGATTTGGCACCGGGCGATCGTTAAGGTGCCGTTGGCAGCAATTTGGACAGCATCTGGAGCCAAACGACAACCTCCTTTCCTCCGTCAAGGTCGACTCAATAGAATCAGTGAGTTAGCCTATCCAAATGCTCCATCCCCGGCTAACTTGGACAGTAATGCTTTCATTTCATATCCCACTCACAAAGTGCACACTCTGCATTCGTAGCAGGGTACGGAGTAATGACGATGTGCCCCGTTGTTCGGCGGAGAATTGTTCGTTGTGCAGAACAGGCCCACGGCTGGTTCTATGGCGTGCGCTTCAGGCTGCGCAGCTTTCCAAGCAGGCTGCGCAGCTTTCCAAGCAGGAGGTTGTGTTCTGGGAGATACCATTGCTCGTATCCGTGAAGAATAGGAAACGCAGGATCAGACCACTTACTCGCACAAACTCCCGCCGCCCATTGCACCAAACGACCGTGATCGCCGGTTTCGGCCTCAGGGAAAGCTTCCTGAAGGTCTGATCGATGCCAATAGACATCAAGCAAGAACCTGAGCGCATCTTGCTGAGCGTTCTTCATCGGGGAGAGTTGGGCCATTGGTTTATGCCGTTGCGCCTCAAGTCCATCCATCAGATGGGATTGACCGCCTTGATTGCTTTGGTCTTGCTTACGTGCAACGGGTGTCTTGTTAAATTCTTGTTCCCACCAGCTATCCCCGATTGGGCAGAACATAGGCGCGTCGGTTCTTGTGAAGAATGCTGTCGTGTCTACTACTTCGTCGAGTGCAAACATTGCATCATTACTGTCCAAGTTAGCCGGGGATGGAGCATTTGGACAGGCTAACTCACTGATTCTATTGAGTCGACCTTGACGGAGGAAAGGAGGTTGTCGTTTGGCTCCAGATGCTGTCCAAATTGCTGCCAACGGCACCTTAACGATCGCCCGGTGCCAAATCGGGCCGGAGGTGGCGATTTTGCGATGGTTTCAGAGGGTTATGGCGGCGTGGACGGCCCGTAGCACCTGTCCAATGCTGTCCAAGTTAACGAACGCCAAAACTTAATTTGGACAAGAGTGCCTGCAACTCTAAACTCCCGAGCATTCGCTTGGAGATGTACCAATCCCGCACAGTATCCCGGAAAGCAACATTTTCCCTCATTGGGATCTGTCCCCGAATCATACCGTGCCTTCTAACCTCTTGATAACGAAGTACATTATTTTCTTCTCCTGGTGTTCTATGGACAGTCACGTGCTCTATCCATTTTGTTCCCGATGCAATTCATCGTTTGCATAGTCGGAGCAAAAACGCCATGTCAAGCCTGTCGAACCGAGGCGCAGTAGAAGAGATCAGGGCCCGTCATAATCTGAGCCACGAAAGCAGTCGCGCGAACATTTTGATTGCCGATAATGACCAGGACTATCGGGAACTTTATTCCGATTTACTCCAGTCCGAGGGATTTCAGACGTTCTGTGCAAAGGATGGCGCTCAAGCCTTGAGAGTATTGCATCAACAGCGCATTGACATAGCTCTAGTTGATGTAATGATGCCGAAACCGGACGGCATGTCTGTATGCCAGGAATTGAAGAAGAATCCAGACACCCGGCTTGTCCCCATACTGCTCCTCACGGGTTGGGAGTCCAACCAAGGCCATTTGAGGGGAATCGAGGGCGGTGCCGATGCCTACTTGAAAAAACCCGTCAATAACATTGAATTGATTACTCGGGTGCGCGCACTGATCGACAAGAAGCGCTTTACAGATGAACTGGCGGAGACGGGGAAGGTATTGCTTGGTTTCTTGGAACTCGTGGAAGCGAAGAATCCATACACTGCTGGCCACGGGTATCGAGTGAGCAAATCCGCCCTGCACTTGGCCACTCGTATCGGCTTGTCGTCGGAAGAACAGGGATGGGTTCGTCGCGGGGCCTTATTGCACGACATAGGTAACGTGGGAATTCCGGACGAGATCCTAACCAAGCCGGGTCCGTTGAATGCTGAAGAAAGGATAATTCTCAATTCGCATACCTATGTGGGGGAACGCATCTGCGCTCCTTTAACCTCATTCCGCCCTCTGCTGCAAATCATTCGAAACCATCACGAGCGGCTGGACGGGAGCGGATATCCGGACGGCCTTCGAGGCGATCAGATTTCCATTTTGACCCGCGTGGTGTCACTTGCAGATGTGTACGACGGCCTGACAACCGAGAGGCCGTACCACCATGGCTTTTCCCATAGGCAAGCGATTCAACAGATCCGCCTTGAGGCCAGGCAAGGCTGGTGGGACCCAGGAATTGTCGATGCGCTTGAAGAATGGGCGGCGCCTAGGCAGTTACCGTACGTGCACTGCACGGTCAGCCCAGAGATTCACGCATAGAAGTGAATCGAGGCGACGGCCCCATTTTGATGGGAGATCTTATCTTTGAGCAAGTTGGGGAAATGTAGTTAGCCTAAAGGAGATCCTGACGAAATGACAAAGGCAAATGATTCCGGTCAAGCGCTGGTAGAGGTTGCAATCTCATTGTCGATTTTCTTGCTCCTCGTACTGGCAACCATAGACTTTGGACATCTGTTCTCTACGAAGCTGACTCTCCAGAATGCAGTGCGGCAAGGGGGACGGTACGCCATCACCGGGCAGTGCATAACCGGCAGTGACGGCACGTGCTCCCAATCGAGGTACAACTCAATTATCCAAACCGTCGAAAATGCCGCACTCGGCATGCTTAACAGCTCCGAGATCCAGCTAGTCTGTACAGATAAGGGCGGAGGGTGCCCCAACCTAGCTGGTGGGCCAGGTGACATCATAACCATCAATGTAACCTACCCATATCATTTTATGACCGGGCCGGTCGGGGTGTTCTTTCCGGGCAAGTCGTACACGATAAAGGTAAGTTCGGCTTTTACCAATGAAGTGTTTCCACCCAGCCAAAGTTAGGGGGGCGTATGAAGGCAAGGATCAATACCGAAGAGTCGGGTCAGGCGTTGGTAGAATTATCGCTCGCGTTCGTCCTTCTGTGTGTCTTCGTCTCTGGAATCATTGACTTCGGCCGAGCCATCTATGACGTTGAGGTAATGAAGAACCTCGCTGGAGAGGGTTCCAGCATGGCTTCGCGCGGAACCAGTGCTGCGACAACCGCGCAAAGCGTGGTTACCTACGCGGGGTCGGACATCAATCTAAACACCCAGGGATGCGCGATTGTCACCGCGGTCACCAACGAGGGAAACGGTGCTTACCAGATCACAGACCAAGCTACTGTGGGCACCGGGACCTCGTGCAGCAGCAAAGTCGGCTGCCTGAAGGGAGTAGGAGGCTGTGGAAGCTCGAGTGCCGTTTTGCCCCCAGCGGCAGTTACGGCCCTGCTAACGGAACCCACGGGGTCTTCCCTTTACGTGACCGAAATCTTCTACACGTACAACACCGTCACGCCCATAGCGGCGCTGTTAGGACAGAGCATGCCATCTCAGTTATACAGCGTGGCTTATTACTAAGGAAGGGTACGCATATGTGCAATGCCAACATTGGAAAGAGCGACCGAGGACAAACCATTGTTGTTTTCGCTTTGGTTCTGCCCATCCTTATACTGTTCGCAGGATTGGCCATTGACGCGGGACTTCTTTATGTCACCAAGGCCAAGCTGTCGACGTCTGTGGATGCCGCCTGCCTCACGGGCATGAAGAGCTTGGCGCTAGGACAGACGACTGCCGGGCAAGTGGCCACCGATATGTTTCAGGCCAATTTCGGGCCTAATCCGCCTACCCCAACCATCACGTTCCCCACCGATACCTACGGCAACCAGCAGGTCAAGGTAACGGCCACCGCTTACGTGCACACTCTTTTCATGCGGGACCTCTCGCAATGGGCCAGCGTACCGGTGAGCGACACCGCGGTGGCAACCCGTGGCAAGCTGGTCATGTCCATCGTGTTAGACCGATCAGGCTCAATGAGCTCGGATGGTGGGGAAACGGCACTAAAATCCGCCGTTCCAATCTTCGTTGGTGACTTCGATAATACAACCGACGAGGTGGCGATGATTAGCTTCTCTTCCAATGCGACGGTGGACCGCGCAATCAATTACAACTTCATAACGCCGATTGATACTGCGGTCAGCGGCCTGAAGTTCACCGGCGGCACATTCGGCACGGGTGCAGGGGCAGGGGCCCAAGCAATCCTAAGTACTACTATAGGAGCGCCGCTCTCGCTCGCCCAACTACAAAACGACAGTGTCACCATACAACCGGGGCAGAACGTAATCAAAGTGGTAGTGTATTTCACGGACGGCTTGATGAACACCGTTCAGGACAATTTTTATTGCCTGGGTAAGAGCGGTAATGGTACCACTCAAACACTTATCAACTATGGCGGGTACGACCCAGGGACTAGTGAAGTCGATTTCTTCGATCCTACCAGTGCAACAATTGACTGGTGCCCCTACCAAGGGTACGGGTCTTGTGAGGGTGGTACTATTCTTACTACTGGCTTCCCGTACGACGCCAAGAACGACATCTGCAAGGATAAGACTGGAGCACTTGTAACCGGGTTTACCGCTCAGAACCCGGCGCTGCGCCCAAATCCAGTGCAATTCTTGCGGGCCAATGTCACCGCTGAAGCCCAGTACCGTGCCATTCAAACTGCCATCGCTATGCGTACCGAAAGCCCTGTCCCCACCTATATCTTTTCTATCGGGTTGGGCAGCGGCGTAACCACGACCACGCAAGCTTTCCTGGCACAACTTGCAAATGACCCTTCCTATCCAGCAACTTACATTTCAGGCCAACCAGCAGGCGAGTTTTTTTATATACCGAGCTGTACGGGTAGCGCTCTCACGACCTGCACAACTCAACTAAACACAGCCTTCCAAACGATTGCGGCCAAGGTTCTTTTACGGCTAACGCAGTAGCATCCCATCGGGGTGCGACCTTCAAGAGGGGGTCGAGAAGTTTACCTCCCGGCTAGGCGGTACTGCCCCGGTGCCGTAGCGGGAGTGCCGACGGAGGTGGTTCAGGAGGCATCATGTTTTACTTCTCGGGCACTGCCACCCTCAGCGACGGCAATGTGCTTCTGGGTCCATGTTCTGGTACTGACGGTGATCCCTCGGGCCAGTACCGCGGTCGGACGGTACCGGCATGAACTGCTCGACACCCGCTGCGGGCGGCTATGGAACCATCTTCAACATGGGAGGTAATCCCGGTTCCAGTTCTTTTGCTGTCGGCAGCCTCGTCACCGATAAAATTGTAAGTAGCGGCAACCCGGGCATCAGCATGATCCTAAACAAGAACAAGTATTTTCCCCAACTGAAGGTGGTTTTCTGAAGTGATGACCCAGAAGTAATGCGAGATGATCTGACCGACTGTACAAAGCCAGCTTGAGTTTGGCAGGGTGGCGGCCTGCAAGATACCTCTTGGTAAGAGCGTATCGCTGTCGTAATCCAATTGTGGCGTGGGTCGCATAACGATACGGAATGCGGGACGCTCTCTTAATCGAGAGAGCGCCTCCCAAGGAAGTGCGTTCAAGGGCTGCGCCCCACAGTCGTTCCAGAGGTTGGAATGATCGGACACTTCTGGTGAGCGCAAGTCCGAGTCACGGGCCGAACGCTGCAGTCAAGGCCAAACGAGAACCGACAGAAAGAAATGGCTACTCAATTTTCGTTGTCGAAACTGGGAAATCCAGATCCGCGACATCACTTGAAATTGTGGGCAGCCCTGATTGTTTTTTTTGACGTTGGGGCAGATCGCCGCGACGGTCTTTGTTCCTCGCTCGCCTTCGCTGACTCTACTCAACGATGTCATTGAGTTTCTTCTCATCTTGTCGGCGCTGCTGGTTTTCCTGGTAAACGCGAGCGCCAGCCCGAGACCAACTCGACTGTTCTGGATGCTGCTGCTTTATAATAAATAACTTAAGTCATGGTAGGGCGCAAAGTGACATCGAAGATGCGCGGCCCTTGCGTGGAAGTTTTCTGAGTATTTTCGATGTTGTCTACAGGTTTCCGAGCAGTGTTCATGCTGGTCTGAGCGATACCGAGCAGAACGAAAGGAAGGTCGCACTCATTGCCCTCAAAACAGATTACTCGCCCGAAGAGCGAGCAGATGCTCCAAACGGGTTGGCTGTAACTTCTCAAATGCTTTCTGCGGAATCTTCAGGTACTGCCACTTCACCCCGGTAAGCTGCGTAGCGTTTTCACACCAGTTGCTTGTCGCCATGTCCTTGTGCGCCACGTCGTCATACTCCGCTCCTTTAGTCTCCAACAACCAAGCGGGTGCCGTGAGCGTCAACAGCCGTAAAATCCGGGTAATACGACCTCAGATTCATCGCCCAATCGGTGTAGTCAATCGAGAACCCGAACGGCTGGGGCAGCTTGGCGTAGGCAGCAACATCAGCTTGGAAAGCAACCTATGTCCCAATCCCGCACAGTATCGCAGAAGGGAACATCTTTCCCTCATTGGGCTCTGTCTCCGATTCCGACCGTGTGTTTTAACCTCCTGATAACAAAGCATCTCACTTGCTCCCTCCTGGTGTCTGGTGGACATTCACATGCCTTAACCATTTTGTTCCCGAGAGCCATCCAGACGGGGATTTTGTTACCTGACCCCCGTCTGGCTAGTAAGGTAAGCCACTTCGTCTGGCAGGGGAAGCGGCCCCTCGCTAGGCTCTTGGGAACCAGGTTAGGTGTTTCTCATGGGAGCGTGGAATACGCCGTCCAGGATCGGCAGCAGAAAATCAGGGAAAGTATTGTGACGAGGTGTCAAGTGAATATTCCGTGCAAAATTAAAGCTGTCGGCGTCGTTGCCGATAACTCCGGCATGACGAACGCCATTGCGCAAAGCGCCGCCGCGCCGGCGGCCGAACCTCTTCCCGGCGGGCGGCGCAGGGAGAACCGGATACGGGTCAACATACCCGCGCGGATCATTTACCAGGGTTTACTGCACGGGGTTTCGGCGAACGCGGTTTGCACCGACATCAGCGAAGCCGGCATCAGTTTCCAGACATCGGACGGTTTGTATGTAGGAGAAATCGTGGAGGTGGAATTCCGCGACCAGATTGCTGCGCCCTTCCGCTTCCTGGTAAGGGTGCTCTACAAAATGGGGCACCGCTACGGCGCCTATTTTATGGAGCCTGGCTGCTCGTCCAACAAAAGCTAAAAAAACAACATCTCCCATATGGTAGTGGTGCAGTTTGAATTTGGGGAGTGGGGTCTTATCGTGGACGTGCGGGAAAATAGGAAGATTGCAAAGGCCCGCCGAGGGTCAGGGAGGGCGTTTTCCTGCCTAAGGGAAGAACCCGCCCCGGAGGGTTCGCCTCGGCGGGCTGCGCCAGTATCCCTGAACCGCAGATCGCTGTCTGTGACGGCGGTCACGGGGTGTATGTACCAACTTCACGATTCCGGCAACTCAAGCTGATCTGGATTCAGTTGCCTAAGTCCGTGATGGGCGTTATACGCGTTCCTGAATTCCTGCTCGGTAAGGGAAAACTTTTCCAATGGAGTTTTACAAGCAGGTGTTCAGGCTAAAGGGCTGGAATTGGAATGATGGGCGCATGTCTCGGTTCGCGGCTGCCTTGGCACGTCCCCGCGTTCCGCCGAGACGCCGGTTCATGTTGTGTTTCCAAAATTGTTGCCTGACGAAGAGGCAGGGTCGGGTGCTTGGACGTGAATATTAGCACCGATGCGGCATAGAGTTGACGCGCTAATCCTGCAAACTGTCGTAACATCTCAATTACATCCGCAATCCCCGCCGCGAGGCGCAACAACTCGGCTGGACTGCGTACAACCCCGCAGTAGGGACTGCTCAAAGAAAAAACA
This sequence comes from uncultured Acidobacteriaceae bacterium, assembly GCA_963710585.1. Lineage (GTDB taxonomy): Bacteria > Acidobacteriota > Terriglobia > Terriglobales > Acidobacteriaceae > Bog-257. Next base: position 447,593 of record CAVQAM010000006.1, read on the forward strand.
GGATTCCTCCCGGGGGCAGCGCTACTTCTTTTCGGCCAAGGTGATAGCCGTCACATCGCGTATATCGTTGTAGTGCGGCAAGCCGTCTTTCAATGTTATCGAACCGATGTATGGCCGCTGCACGGATGCCCAATTCCTAGAAGTCTGCGGATCTGGTGCGCCATCGAAAATAAAGAACGTCCGCTTCAACTCTTGCCCGTTTGAAAGCTTGCCGCCTTTCGGCATTCCCGGCAAGTTGTATTCTTTAGCGAATCCTCTGTAGAATTCGACCACCTTTTCATAGGAATCGGTCGTCGTATAAATGGTGGGTGTCATCCCCGGGGGAAAATCCTTCCTGGCTCGCCGGGTATCTTCATTGTCGGGTGGCGTGAATTTTGCGGCCCCGGGATACACCTTGAAACCCTGTTCGGACGCCACGAGCACTGCCATCAGGACCGCCACTGCCGCGCCTGCAAGTTTGAACTTGTTCATGGGTTCCCTCCTCACTATGTCGAAGTGCGATGTCAAAAACTGCGCCGTGGGCCATCGGAGGTTTCCGAGTTCCATCCCATCCTACTCTGTGATTACCACCTAGCGAGCCAACTCCTGTGTAGTCTTAGTGCTGTATCTGAAGCGCCCACCGCGAAACAGTCGGCAGTCGCATGATCCTTGGCCGGGTGCTTCGGATACAGCGACTTGAAGGAAGCCGCCCCGGGGGAAGGCTATGTACTTTGAATGGGGCAGAGCGAGTGCGGAGGGTTAAGCAGCCCGCTGTGATGGGTATGATCTGCCGCTTTGAGGTCCTGTTGGAGCGGCGAAGCGTCGCTCAGAGGCGTTCGGCATAGGCTGAAAATAGGTGACAGAGCACTCCGGGCCGAGGAGAGCAGAGATCTCCGTGCGTGCCGGGGCACGAGTAGATGCCGAGGATGCGGATAGAGGTTCATGCTGCACACTGGTCGGGTTGAGGTGGAGAGCGAAGCAAGAGTTGAGTTGCGGTGAGCCGTTCAACGACGTGCATGGTGCCACCGCAGACTGGACAGTTCCATAGCAACTGAGGCTGGTGGGTGGGCGGCGATGCCGATGAAGCGGTTATGTTCTCTGAGCCGTGGAGCAGTTGGAAGCAGAGCGGCAGGAGGATGGCGCGTTGCCGGTTGGCGAGAAATCCGAAGTTGCGGATGCGCACGAAGCCGCGTGGCAGCAGATGGAGCAGGAATCGGCGCAGGAACTCCTCGACATCCAGAGTCATGAGCTTCCTCTTGTTGCCATGGGCGGAGTCTCGCCATTGGAAGGTGACGTTGCTCTCGGAGAGACCGACCAGCCTGCCGTTGGAGATGGCGACGCGATGGGTGTAGGCGCCCAGATAGCGCAGCACATGTTCCGGCCCTCCGAAGGGCCGCTTGGAGTAGACGACCCAGTCATGGCGGAACAGTACCCGCAGCCAGGCTGCAAAGGCCCGCGGCTCGGCCATGGGGAGGAGGTTGCCGTGGAACTGGAGCATGCCTCGATGGAAGGCGCTGCGAAGTCCGGCGACGAACTTGCCGCGGAAGACACGGCTGAGCACGCCGATAGGCAGAAAGAAGGAGCGCCGGGCGGAGATCCAGCGGGAGTGATCCGGCGCCAGACCACCGGCGGCCAGTACGCAGTGGACATGGGGATGAAACTGCAAGCGCTGGTTCCAGCTATGGAGCACGCTGAAGAAGCCTATCTCGGCCCCAAGATGCCGGGGATCGCGAGCGATCTCCAGCAAGGTCTCGGCGCTGGCATGAAAGAGCAGGTTGTAAATCAGCCGCTTGTTCTGCAAGGCGAGCGGGGCTAGTTCCCGCGGCAAGGTGAAGACGGCGTGTACATAGCGAGTGGGCAGTAGTTCCTGTTCCCGCGCCTGGAGCCAGCGCAGGCGCGCGTTGCCCTGGCAGCGCGGGCAATGGCGGTTTCTGCACGAGTTGTACGAGATGGCAGTATGTCCGCAGTCCGAGCACTGATCGCGATGTCCGCCCAGCGCGGCAGTACGGCAGCGCGTGATAGCCAGCAACACTTTTTGGTGTTGCCCGTTGATCCACTGGCGACTGTGTTCAAGAAATGCTTGTCCAGCACAGCGAACGATGTCGGCCACCTCCAGCGGCGGCCGGCTCATGAACTGTGCTTGTGTCCTCCTTGTGCAGAGAAGGTGAGGGCATCGAGCGGGCTGGCGGTTGCGCTGAGATGCCGTTGGGAGAGATGCAGATAGACGGTAGTTACTTCGAGGTCGCGATGACCGAGCAGTATCTGGATGGTGCGCAGGTCGGCTCCGGCTTCAAGCAGGTGTGTGGCGAAGCAGTGGCGTAGCGTGTGCGGATGGATGTGCTTGTGCCCCAAGCCGGCGCGCTCAGCGGCGTTCTGACAGGCAGTCCAGAGGACCTTGGTGGTGACGGGATAACTTGCGGTATGCCACCGGTTGCCGGGAAACAGCCACTCTGTCGGCTTGCGTCTGAGCCCGCGCCAGTATGTGCGCAGCGCTTCGAGAAGCTTCGGGCTCAGCATGACGTCTCGATCCAAGCCTCCCTTGCCTCCCCGGATATGGACAACCATGCGCTGACTGTCAATATCGCCGATCTTCAGATGCGCTACTTCTGCGCGACGTGCCCCGGTGGCATACAGCGTCATTAGCAGGATGCGGTGGAAGGGGCTTTCTGCGGCGTCAATCAGACGCGCAACCTCCTCCTGGCTGAGCACCTGCGGAAGGTGACGAACCTTCTTCGGATATGGCGTCTCGGCGATGCTCCAGCCGCGCTTCAACACGTGAATATCACATTGCATCTTTTCGCAGAAACTCGAAAAGGTTGTAAATCGTCGGAATTTGAATGTCATCGATCACCAAAAGCGCGCCTGTCTCTAAATGTTGGTACAAGTAATAGTATTCAAGATCTGGGAAAGGATACGCGTGCGGGCCGTCAATCAGTACAGCCTGAAACTTCTCCTGAAATCGGTAGACTGGCAGGGTGAGTTGGGTCGGCCCCTCAATCCAAACGACATGATCCTGACGGAGCAAGGGCGAGATCTTGACATTATCAACGCTGCCACCGCCGCTATCGACTGTAAACGCCAAATGCAGGTCGCTTGCGTGGCTGAACAACAATGTGCTAGCTCCCGAACCAGTTTCGGCGGAACACTTGATATGGCGCTTTGACAAGTGCTCGGCAAGAGCGGCTAGCGGTCTGGGGCCGAACGTGCCGCATTTATGCAGGCCTTGAGCGACGTCGATGATGTCCTTCACGATCGAAGCGGGTAAAGTCATGCCCAACATCATAAAGCACATGGTCAAGGCTTAAAGTCGCTCGCGCAGATCAAGTTGGGAATCTCAGCGAAAGGTACCGAAAAGCACTGCAAAACTTCCACGCGAGTACCGCGATGGGCGGCGTTGTCGCAGCGCCACCCCATGACTTGACATAGCAACGGCGTAGCTACGTAGCTGTACAGCTTTGCTTCGACTCCGTACGGCGATGTCCCGACGCCGTGTGACAATGCCTCGCTTGTCTTAGCGTCGCCATAGCCAGCGTGCTGACTGAGTGCTGAATAGCGCCGTGGGGACAGAGTGAGAGAGTAACCTGCTACTGCTCGACTGCGACTTCGCTGCTACTGCTCGACTACGCCTGCGCTGCTACTACTTGACTGTGCGTGCAACCAGCACTCTGGCACCAGATCGCGGGGCCTGTGGAGCAACCATATAAGAGGTATTCGGGCCAGCGCGGAATGCACCGTGTGCAGAACGGCGATCTACCGTTCCAACAAACCCCCAAGAAATCGCGCCCGCAAGTGGTGGAAAACAAACTGCCGACAACCGCACATTTATCGTGCCAACAATCAAATTACAGATGGTACGATTTTTCTTGACCTCCAATTTCTGCGGGAGTACTGTGAGAATTGAATCGGAGGGAAAATCAAATGAACTGCGCACTGTATGCACGCGTTTCCACCACGAACAAAGGACAGAACCCTGAGATGCAGCTTGCTGAGTTGCGTGACTTCGCCAGCAAACGCGAATGGACAGTGGTTGGCGAGTTCACCGATCTGTGTTCTGGTTCCAAGGATCACAGACCACAGCTTGACGCGATGATGCTGCTTGCCAAGCAGCGCAAGGTGGATGTGATCTGCTGCTGGAAGCTAGATCGTTTCGGACGTTCGCTGAAACATCTGGTGAATGCTGTGGCTGAATTGCGAGCGGTTGGCGTTGACTTTGTATCGTTGCGTGACAACTTGGACTTGACTACGCCAGCAGGTCGCATGATGTTTGGTGTCATCGCGTGTATGGCAGAGTTCGAGCGTGAACTAGCCCGCGAACGGATAATAGCGGGGCTGGCACATGCCAAAGCAAAAGGCACGAAGCTCGGCAGACGCGTGGTTCGCCGAGAGCGCGACAAGGACGCGAAAGCTATTCGCCAGATGCGCGACGAAGGCGACAGTTATACCGAGATTGCGGATTCGCTGGGACGTAGCCGCAGTGACATCGTTCGAGTGTGCAACGCGCTGAATTGTTCCGCCGATTCCCCGATCTCCAGAACGGAGGTAGTGTGAGACGCATACTCAGGATGATGGCGCTTGCTCTGGTGTACCACTGGCGAGAGACTCACGGGCGAACCTACTCCCAGCGCAAGGTTCATCGCCGCGCATTCAGGTATTGTCGGCGGTTCGTCTGGCACCAGTTCCACACCGGCGGTATCGGGCGGTTCATTCCCTGATTCACGCGGGCACGCGGCGCGCCTTACGGATAGCGTGCAAGTCAGGGTGTCATCCGCGGGCGTCCTCGCGGGCGGGCCAACCACCATCAAACCTCGCCGTACCTCGCACCCCGTCGCACCCATTCGTACTGTCTATGGTACGAGGTTTAACACGTTTAATATGCGACCAATTAGGTCGTATATACGTTGAATAGTCACCGTAAATACCGTCACAGGGGTTATTCTCGTGCCCTTGGCCACGTGTGGGACGGCAAAGGACAGCACTCGATTCAGCAGAGGAAAGCGCTCTATTCGGCTCTAACACATTTATATTGAATGCCTTAGACGGCTTGGACGGCCCAGACACCGCTTTTGCGACCGCTTGTAAGTCTATATACGCCCGTGCGCCCGAAGAGAACGGAAACGGTCACAGAATACCCCTCACGGCCCCCGATTCACGCCCCGTGCGGCACGGTTTGGCACGGTCGGAGACCGACTACAGCCTCAGATTGGCACAGACGGCGTGGTGACGGCCAGTGACGGCTTGCTTTCTTGTATGGATGGAAGGTGTCTGGATCACCGCATTACGGCTCTGGCCTCCAGTGTCTTGTCCCTCTCTGGTATCCAAGCTCTAAGGTAAGCGGGGGATTGCTGGTTACCTTCGTGCGTTAAATGTGCCCTTATCACAGACAGCCATCTGCGGTTCGCGGATATTGGACTTGGAGAACCCTCCATCTGGCCGCTCGCATGGATTGCGGATTGCGATGACAGAGGCGCAAACCTGCTCCCACTCTGACAATTCTTGCGGACGACGGTCTCAGCCCGTGACTTACGTCGCGGGCTGAGTTTTTTGCTGTTGCTTCGTTATGCCGATCCCCAAAAGAGCCACACTGTGAAAAGTGCGGCTCTACTTGGGAGTTCTGAAAGGAGAAGCCATGAAGAAGATCACGATAGTAGCATTGGCAATGTTGGCGCTGACAATCGGCGTGTATGCACAGTCTGCGCCTACACCAGCACCCACTACTCCGACTCCCATATGGGAGTACACCACAAACACTGACAAAATGACCGGGCAGGTGATTAGGTACGCTTGTCTGGATTCTAGCAATCAACTTAATTTCGCCCCTCCCTATGATGGTGGCTCCCGAGGAACTATTTGCCTTCGCTCGGGCGATCCGCGCCTCGGAGCACGCTACGGCGAGGCGCTAATAATGATTAGCAAAGGCCAATTCTTGTGCAAACGGGTAGACGTTAACAATAGCATTGCTCATCTGCACTTCTGTTACTTAGAAGTCAAAGTCGACGATAATCAACTAAAGAACCTATCAGTACACAGATCGAATGATGGCAGTACAAATGTTTTCTTTGTCGATGGCACAAGTCACTACGTACTATTCGCTGAAGTGGCCGCAAGTTACAAATTCCTATTCACTGCGTTGAAGGAAGCGAAACACGTAATGATACGGGCGACATTCTTTCAGGAAGGCGATCAAGTCTTGGAGTTTGACACCACTGGTCTCACATGGGAGTGGAAATAATGGAGACGACTAAGTACGGCCAAGTATTCTACGAGGCCGAAGCCAACGCACTGCGCCCTGAAAGTTGCCGCTGCCCTGACCGCAGTGGTAGCTGCGGTATGTGTCTCATCCGCGAGAAGATGATCGGGCTTGGTCTAGAAGCAGTCTCATAAATGCCTGAGCATCAGGTGGAGGCAGGCAAGGTGGACGAAGCCGAGGAAGTTCTCGATGTGGTACTCCCAACGGGTAACGAGGCGTCGGAAGTTATGCATCCAGGCAAACAGTCGTTCCACTTTCCAGCGACGGCGGTAACGGCGCAGTTTCCGTCCATCCTGGCTCTTGCTTCGGCGCTGTCGGTTGGGTGCGATCAGTTCGATGGCATATTCCTGGGCGAGCTTTTTGTCGAGCCCATCGGAGTCGTAGGCTTTGTCGCCGATGAGCCGGGCGGGCAGTTCGTCGAGGAAACTTCCGGCAAGAACCTCTTCCACAAGCTGGCACTCGGCTGGCGAAGCGCTTTGCACAGATACGGCGAGAGGAAGACTGTTACGTGCGGCGATAGCGACGATCTTTGTGCCCTTGCCGCGGCGGGTGGGGCCGATGCCGAAGCCCCCTTTTTAGCGCTCGCGAACGTCGCATCCACGAACGCCTCTTCTAAGTTCAACTGGCCGCGCTCATGCAAGTGCCTGGCCAGCCGCCGCAGGCACTCTTCCAGCTTCCCGTTCTGCACCCATTGCTGGAATCTACGATGGCAGGTCTGGAAGGGTGGATACTTTTCCGGCAGCTCCCGCCACTGTGCTCCGGTGCCTAACACCCACAGTACGCCATGCAGCACGGCGCGGGTGTCGTGCCACGGACGGCCACGCTTATCGGCCCGGCGCTGCGGCCGTAGCACCGGTTCCACGACTTCCCATTGTTCGTCGGTCAGTTCCCAGCGGCCACGCATTGGCGCTTTCGGAGATCCCCAGAGCATCTCCAGAATGCCACCAAAACGCCGTTGAGCTATTTATGAGACTGGTTCTAGCCTCGCCCGGTCAGTTCCGACAAGTCAAGACTTTTGAAAGGAGTAACACCATGAAAATGCTCATTCCAACTTTGGTTTTTTTAGTGTTGGCAAGCGGATTCGCGCTCGCTAACAAGACTTGTTACAGAAACGGACAGGTTGTGCCCTGTAACACTACGGCTAAAGGCACAAAAAGCAATGGCTCTGAGCGTGGAGTGCAGCCCACACCACCACCTGTGGACGCCTGCAAAAGGGCTACTACAAGGGAGTACACCCAGTGACGAAGACTGCCGTCAATCCCCGTGCGGCCTGCCCGCAAGAAACTTATGCGTATTCGCTCACAGAAATCCTGATGATGTTGAGCGTCTTGCCCGAACCAGCCGCAACCGCATTTGCCGTTGCGGCCTTCGCGGGTTTGCGACACGGAGAAATTGCAGGGTTGGAATGGCCGGACCTGCATGACGGCGAGCTTTGGGTTAGGCGCTCCGTGTGGAACGGCCACATCACAGAACCGAAGACCAAGAAAAGCGAAGCGGGTGTCCCCATCATCACACCGCTGGCGGAGCGGCTGGAAATGCACCGGCTACGCTCCGGCAATCCTGAGGAAGGTCCAATCTTTCGCAACTCAGTCGCCGCTCGATTGAATTTAAACAATATGCTCGCTCGCCAAATATTGCCATCACTCAACACCTGTCGTCATTGCGGCCTCAATGAAGGCAAGCCGCACCTGAAACAAGATCACGATTACGAGCGTGATTCACGGCTTCCCGAATGGCACGGTTGGCACGCGGCGCGTCGTGGACTAGGTACAAACTTGTATCATTTGGGAGTGTCAGATAAAGTCATTCAGCGCATTCTCCGGCATTCAAACGTCGCCGTGACCACGAGCTATTACATAAAATCGTTGGACGAAGATGTCAAAAACGCGATGGGTAAATTCGAAGAAAACTTCGAGAAAGAAACCGCTGCTCAAGCCCTTCGGGACAGCGTGCGGACACTAAAACCGGACTCGGACACCAAAGCCGAATCTGTAAACTGATGTGACATAATGGGGTTACGTAGCCTCGGCCCTGTAGCTCAGATGGATAGAGCAGCGGTTTCCTAAACCGAAGGTCGGCAGTTCAACTCTGCCCAGGGCCTCCATCCCATCCGGTGGAACAAAGAAACAGGGCACTCCGTTGCGGAATGCCCTGTTGGTTGAGGTTAAGCTACTGCATCCTCGCCGGGACGTCAGCCCGAGCGAGAGATTCTTCTAGTGGCAGTTGTTGAACTTCGCGGAAGCGATCTGCGTGCTCCAGTCGAAGCTCTGGGTCACCATGTAGTACTCGGTGGTGTACCAGAAGGTGCAGTGGTCAACCGGATCAATCCGCATGGAGCTGTAGTCGCCCCAGCGGTTGGAGGTATCCGGCTGCGAACCGTTGCCCTGAACTACCAACACCTCTGATTCCAGATTGTTAAGGCCAACCGGATCACCAATGGTCCGTCCGGCTACGTAAATTGCCGGGTGCGTAGTTGCGCTGGATTGGCTGTAACCTAACAGGATGTCGCCTGCCTTGTCCTGTGTAAGAGAGCCCATCCAACGGTAAGTGGCGTCGGGAGCGAACGTGCCCGCCTGGAAAGTGGTGAGCGTGGTAGACGTCAGGGTGCCGATACCGGGTATCGGCGGAGCCCGGAACTCATACCACCGGACGCCCATCTCTCCACCGGAGGATTCCACGTCGCCGTTCACATACCAGTGCTGGAAGTGAGGAACTGAACAAATAGCGCACGGTGCGGCGCTGGGCGCCGGACCATCATTCCAATAGGCGAAGCGATACATCAAGCGATCACCCAGGGAATCCATGCCAGCGCCGCCTAGGCTGGGAACGCAAGCGCCACCATAGGAGCCACTGCAGGAACCGTTGTACGTGGGTACGGCCTGGAGGATGGTGTTGGGGCTACCCAAAACGAACGAATTGGCGGGAACCGCAAAATCCGCATGGAACTGATACAGCGACAAATGAGAGTTGTCCACATCGGCTACGCTGCCGATATAGAACTCATCTTGGGGAGTTCCAGCCGGGGTGTTCGGCACACCGAGAATGGAATCCAGGTCGCCGGGCAACAAGCTGTCTTCACTCGAACTCAACTGGGAGCAAATCTGTGTCGGACTGGCAGCGTGCGCCAGGATGGCGGCGCGGTCATAGGCGCAGATCTGAGGACCACGGAAGCCGCTGCCGCCGGGGCCAAAGTTGTTTACGGCCTGGTAGTAGCCGTTGTTAACGCCGGAGGTCGGCCAAATACCGATCTTCGGATAGTCGGGGAAGCCGCTACCGGGCACTGGGAACTGCCAAACATGGTAGGTACCAGTCGCATCGTTGGTGTCGGAAATAGCGATGCAGACCTCGTACGGAGAAACAAAGACATTCTGCGACAGGAACCAGCGATCGGCCTTCTGGTCAAACTGCGCGAGGATGTCACCATCATTGTTGTTAGCGCAGGCGGTTCCAGGGATGCCGTTGTGCCAAAGCGTGTTGCCAAGAATGGCTGGCCCGCAGGTGTAAGGTGAAGTCTTGGAACAGATGGTGTAGGAAACGTTCACCCATTGCAGCACCTGGGTGTCGCCCACCGCCATGTTGGTATCGGGCGGGGCGTCAGGAACGGTGTATCCCGGGAAGCCGTTGCCGACTCCAAGGAAGTTGGCAATGATTGAGTAATTGGATGTGGGAGCAGCGCTGCTGCTCTGTTCCGCTGGATCCACGGACTTTCCAAAGTCGCGTTTTGCAATGCGGCGATAGGGCTCCGCTGTGTGGAAGCCGTATTGCATCGGCTGTGGCAGCTGCATCAATTCTCTAAGTGGCGCGGTAACGCCAGACGCCACGGCGTGGTTCACGGTTGGTTTTAGTTCCTGCGCAGCGAGGGGCAGGGTACAGAGTAAAAGTACGCCCATGGCGAGCATGGACGAACCAATAATTTTCGCGGTATTTCTTGTCATATCGATCCCATTCTCCTTAACTGATCTACAGGCGCATTGGGTGTCGCTTGCGCGCAGTAGTCTTCGCAACTCGGCAGGTGTGTGGTTGGAACACGGTGCTTCGTGTCTTCTGTGTAGTTGGGCAATTGTGATTCGTTACCTGTTTGAAGTCTAGGCAGGTGAAAGGATTGGAACACAAGAGATGGCGCAATGCAACTATTATTCACGTAGTTACGGGGCCCCATCCCCGCCCAGCCTCAAGTCCGTTCGGCCTTTGCCGGAATGCAGTCAAACCCTGCTTTGACGGGGTTTTAAGCGAGAAGGGTCATCGAAGTGCCCGTTCGTGGGCCAGTTTATATGAGAAAAATGTCACAAAAATTTTACAAATGGCACAAATTCGGGAATGTACCGGCTGCGCATTCCCTTTTTGGGCAGCACCTGGTGGTGGGCGGGAAAGGCCGGTTAAGACTAATGCCCCGACACCGCCTTCCTGCGCAGAGAGCGAATATAGGGTGGTTCTTTTCTTTTTCGTTCAGTTCGCCGCTACTCCCCGTGGCAGCCTGCGCGTGGAGGGTCTCCGTGCTAGACTAAGAACTGACCGCTACCGGAAGCCCCAATGCGTGCGTAGCCATCGGAAGGCTCCCAGTTTCAGCTGCCTAGTTTTTCAGACTCTTATCAACCGCAAACTGTTGTCAAGGGGAAGACACGTGCCACAAAATCGCGACTATTGCCCACCGGGAATTTGGTTCAGCTTTGTTTTTTTCGCGGTCCTGATGTGGAGTGCAATCCCATTGTTCGCACAAAAGACCGTGGTGCAAGACGGTGGAGGCGGCAGAAAGCTGGAGTTTGACTACAACGCTGCCGGTCAGGTGACGGAGCAGCGCACCGTCGGCGCGGATGGCAAGCTGGAGCAAAAGGTCGATTACCAGCATCGGCCTGGATACTATGTCGCTGACCAAACCACCACGTTTTATTGGCCGGACGGCAAGGTCCACAGAATTACCCAGAACACCTACGATGCGAGCGCAAATTTCACCGGCGAGTTCGTGCAGGACTTCGACGAGGCCGGCAAACAAGACGGCGGGCACCGGCTGACCCACGATCCCATGACCAACGTCTACACCTGCGCGGATTGGAAAACTGCCACCCAAAAGTACAAGTCTATCGAGTGTCCAGCGGGCGAGGAATCAGGTAGTGGATCTGAACCGGTCAAGAAGTTCACTTACGACGAGGTCATGCAACATCTGGAGGCCGCCCGAAAGGCGGTCGGCGAAGGACAAAAGTTGCAATCGAAGGCGCAGGTAGAGGCGACTGCCACCAGGGCGACCCAGGAATTCGGATGGGTGGCGCCGGCGCAGGTTTATCCGGGCGAGCGAGTTTCGGGCAGCATGGTCGCAAACCCCGCCGAATATGAAGCAATGGCAGAAGTGACGGTCACCCGAGTCGCGGTGACGCGCGGATCGGCGGGCGAAGCCCCAACCCTCGCGGACTGGAGTGTCGAAGTGCCAGGCGAAAGCCCGCAGCGCGCCGACGGACCGATCGCCTTCACTGTGCCGCGTGGCAGTTCGGAACTTAATGTCACGTTCAAGCAAACGGGGAATTCGGCTCATTCCGTTTCCATGCGAGTCAGCTTTTCCCAAAGCGCGGCCAAGAAGCAGAAAACGCCAGCTTCATTTGAGGCGGCGGCGCTATGCCTGAAGGGCCAACTGTGCACCGTCCGTGGGCCGTTCAGCGGAGAAGGGGGCAAAACCTTCGCCGCTTTCGAGGACCGCCCCGCGGTGGTTGTGGCCGAGACACCCAATACCGCGTATATCCGTATTCCGGACTTGACGGAACCCGGCTCGCGGCCCTTGTTCCTGGCAGAAGGCGGGAAAGTGGTTGCCTTGCCGGTGGCAGTAGGCGAGTTCACCCTCAAGAACGGGGATAGGGAGGTGCAAGCAGGACAGACTACAGTGACCTTCCCGATCCTGGACGGCCCCAGCGACATCCCGGACGCTGCCTGGCAGCCGGGAAACTTCCCCGCGACGAATCTGGAGGAGGCGCGCAAGCTGATACCCGGCTTCCAGTTGCCGCGGGAAGATCGAGAGGCGCACGAGAAGCGGGAAGCGCGACCAAAGCAAGAGTCAAAAGAGAAGCGAGAGGCGGACGAGAAAAAAGGGGGATCGATCTTGCTGGTCGTCAAGAACCTGACGCTGGCACAGGTTGCGATGCGAGGCGCCAAGGAGCAGATGATTGTCTTTCATTTGAATGATCAGTCGTTCAGCCGAGGCGAATTTAAGTACGACCTCATCGTTGACGCTATCAAGTCCGGCCACTTTGATATAAGGGGCTACGTTTTTCCCTTTTTGGCGCCCGTGCAAGGCCAAGAGTTTTCCACGAACAGCTCCGCACGCAAGTAGAAAGATTTCTGAATTGACAGCCCTCAATGCAGCCCTTACGCTGGTGGGAAAGGAACGACGGTTTGCCTAGCGATGCGACAACCCGCACGACCCAGCACCCAATACTCGGCCCGCTGGAGATTCGCGTCATGCAGGTCCTGTGGAGCGCGGGCCAGAGCAGTGTACGCGGCGTGGTCGAGAAATTGGAACGCAAGCTGGCCTACACCACCGTAATGACCACGCTGGATCGGCTGTTCAAGAAGGGCATGCTGGATCGGCAGAAGTCGGAACGCGCGTTCCTGTATTTGCCTCGCCTATCCAGCCAAGAGTGGGAGCGCCAGCGCGCTGGCGACTTGGTGTCTGGCTTTCTGGCCGGTCCGCAACCGGCGCGCGAATTGTTGTTGTCTTCGCTGGTTGACGCCGTCGGCCAACACGACGCCGTCCTGCTCGATCAATTGGAAGAGAAGATCCGCAAAAAGCGCAAAGAGCTGTTGGCGGGGAGGAAGGTATGAGCCTGCCGTACACTTTGCGATTGCTCTGCCTGTGTTGTGCCTCGTTTTTCATGATCCACGTAACGCTGGCGGTCGCGACCCAATTGAGTGCCGGCGCCGCGATGCGCCTGGCGGAACGCCTGAAGCCTAGTTCCGCGGCGCGCCTTCTGTTTGCGGTGCGCATGCTTCCATTTACCCTGACACTGTGTGCGGTGCTGGCTTTCTGCATTCCCAGCTATTTGTGGCTGGAGCCGGAAGCGACCGGCGAAAAAGTCGGATTGGTTTGTGTTTTGACGGCGGTGCTGGGAGCGGCGATTTGGACGCTGGCCATCGTGCGGGTGGTCCATGCGGTTCGCGGCACAGTGCGTTATTTGCATCGCTGTGAGCGCCACGGGAAGCCGATCGAAATGCCGGGAGAAACCGCTCCGGCGTTATTGCTCAAAGATAGATCTCCAGTATTGGCCGTTGCGGGAGTGGTGCATCCCCGGCTGCTGATTTCGCGTCGCGTCATGCGCGGGCTTACTGCGGAACAGATTGACGCCGCCCTCAGCCATGAGCGCGCCCATCGCGCATCGGGCGACAACCTCAAACGCTTTCTCCTGTTGCTGGCGCCCGATGTTCTGCCTTGCCTGCGCGGTTTTGCCGCTCTGGAACAGCGTTGGGCCAAAGCCATCGAATGGGCGGCTGACGATCAAGCCAGTGCCGGCGATCCCCGTCGCGCTCTTTCTCTGGCCGACGCGCTGGTGAAAGTGGCGAAAATGGGCAACCAGCCGCAGCTTTCCTATTTATCCAGCTCGTTGATGGCCGATGATCACGATCTGTCGGAGAGGGTGGAGCGTTTGCTCCGTCCTCAGCCCCTTCCCGCCAAGCCGGCGAAGGAATTGATTCCCTTGGTAAGCGGGGCCGGGGCGCTGATGGCCGCGTCGCTGACGATCCTGGTTCTTTGGCCAGCCAGCCTGAGCATGGTACACCAGGCGCTGGAGCAGCTTGTCCGCTAATGTTCTGGGTTGGCACCCAACGCAGGGTGATAAACGGTCCGTCCCAATATGGGAAAACATTGTCGATATTGGAAAAGTTGCTGGCGCCAAGCTCGCCCCTAGCGTTTATAATCTCGAAATAGCTCGTCCCAAAAGTTCTGCGAAGATCCTCGAAACTCGTTGGCCGAAACGAGGCGCGAATGCCATCTTCGTTGAACTTATCTGGCGTCTTCGCTGACGCTATTGCCCAACACCTCACCATCATTGGCCAGTTTGCGGCGCAGGAAGATTCCTTCGAGCGCGCTGCGGCGCGCATCACCGACTGTCTGCTAGCGGGAAACAAGATTCTGTGGTGCGGCAACGGCGGCAGTGCAGCCGACTCACAGCATCTTGCGGCTGAACTGGTGGGACGCTTCCACCGCACGCGCCGCGCTTTTGCTTCCATCGCCCTCACCGCCGACTCTTCTGTTCTGACCGCCATCGCCAATGACTGGAGCTATGACGACGTGTTTGAACGCCAGGTTGAAGCTCTTTGCGTGGCGGGAGACGTGTTAGTCGGGATTTCGACCTCGGGAAACAGCAAGAATGTCTGCGCCGCCCTGGCCAAAGCGCGTGAACTGGGGGCCTTCACCGTGGCCATGACCGGCCGCAGCGGAGGTCGAATGGCAACGCTCGCGGATGTCTGCCTGCGCGTTCCTGCCAACGATCCGGCGCGCATCCAGGAAGGCCATATTCTTTGCGGGCACATTCTGTGCGAATGGATAGAACTCGCCACCTGCATCACCGACGCAGTGGCCGTCGAGGGAGGCGCGCCGTGATCGCCAACTTGCCTGACATTGTCGCTCTCGTCGAATCGGGCTGGCGCAGCGCGCGGGTGCTGGTGGTCGGCGATGTCATGTTGGACAAATACATCTGGGGCGATGTGGAACGCATTTCGCCCGAGGCGCCGGTCCCCGTGGTCCGCGCTACATGGCAGAACGAGCGGCCGGGCGGCGCCGCCAACGTAGCCATGAACCTTGCGGGACTGGGGGCTTGCGTCACCGTAGCTGGGTTCGGTGGCGGCGACCACGAGCAGGAGAGATTGGAATCCATGCTGGCCGAGGCGGGAGTTGAGCCGGCTTTGACCGCAGTTGAGGCCATTCCGACGACCACCAAGCTGCGCATCTTTTCCGGCAACCAGCAAATGATGCGACTCGATACCGAGGCCGCCCCGTCACCTTCCAGCGCAGCTTATGCAGAGCTGCTGAAGGGCGTCTCCGCCGCACTGCCGAATGCCGATGTCGTTGTGCTCTCCGATTACGCCAAAGGCGTCCTGACGCAAGCGGTGTGCCGTTCCATCATCGCGGAAGCCGGCAAGTTGGGAATTCCTGTGCTAGTGGATCCCAAGCAGCGAGATTTTTCCCGCTATCGCGGTGCCACTACGATCTGTCCCAATCTGAAGGAACTGGCGGCCGCTACCGGCGAGCCTTTCTCTGACGTCGATGGCGTGCTGGCCGCAGGCCATGCCGCGCTTGCTTGGCTGGATGTGGAGTTCATGGTGGTGACTCTGGGCGACAAGGGCATTGCCGTATTGCGCCAGGACTCGCGCCTGCACGCCCCCGCGGTGGTCCGCCAGGTTTACGACGTTTCCGGGGCGGGCGATACGGTCATCGCAGTCTTGGCGCTGGCATTGGCGTGCGATGTCGAGATCGAGACTGCGATCCAGTTGGCAAATTTGGCGGCTGGAATTGTGGTGAACAAGGTCGGTACCGTTCCCATCCAGCGAGAAGAGTTAGTGGGCGCCTTATGGCAAGAACTTTCTCTGCACATGGACGAGAAAATTTTGCCGTTGAAGCGGCTGCTTTCCCGGGTGGCGATGTGGCGATCCGCCAACGAGCGCGTGGTGTTCACCAATGGATGCTTCGACATCCTGCACATCGGGCACATTACTTTGCTGGAGGAGGCGCGCCGCAGGGGTGATCGCCTGATTGTAGCGCTCAATAGCGATGAGTCGGCACGCCACCTCAAAGGACCGTTGCGGCCCATCGTGGGCGAACGTGAGCGCGCGCGGATTCTGGCTGCGCTCAGCGCGGTGGATGCGGTGATCGTCTTCAACGAAAGCACACCTTTGAAACTGATCGAGGCGATTCGTCCGGACGTGTTGGTGAAAGGTGGCGACTACTGCGAAGAAGCTGTCGTGGGGGCCCGCGAAGTACGGGCCTGGGGAGGGCGTGTCGAACTCATACCGTTGGTCGAGGGAATCAGCACCACACGTTTGATTGCGAGGGCGGGGCCGCAACCTTCGTCGCGGCTGACCTCATCGGCCGTCATGGCTTGATTCCCAGGCTGGAAAGGACCGATGCTGCCGCCTCTGTGGTTGTCCGTTCGCGTGCCCACAAAGTTGGCGATGTTCTGGCGTGCCCACCTGGCGCCCGCAGCCGACGCCGACTATCCTCGTGCCAATGCGCTCTCCTTGCTAGTCATCCGGCTCGATGGGCTTGGCGACGTCGTCCTGACAACGCCTCTCTTCCGGGAACTGAAGCGCGCCTTTCCTGGATTGTCCTGCACGGTAGTGGTGCAAAATGCCTTTCGCCCGCTGCTGGTGACCAATCCGCACATTGACGAGATCATCAGTTTGCGCCCGTTGCAGGCGGCCTGGCTACCGGCGCGAGCGCGAAGTCTGCTGTCGGCGCTGTGGCTGTATTGGGGCCGATTGCGCGGCAGGCACTTCGATATCGCCATCTCTCCGAGGTGGGATGTGGATGACCGGCTCGCGACATTTCTGTGCTCGCTGGTCGATGCCAGGGAACGCGTGGGCTACACCGAGATGGCCTCGCCCGCCAAGCAGCGGCACAATCGCGGCTTCGATGCGGCATTCAACACCTGCCTTTCGGCGGGCCCGGTCCAACACGAAGTGTTGCGCAATCTTGAAACCGTAAGGGCCTTGGGCGGGAAGTTCGAAGACAGCAAGCTGGAGATCGGCCTCACCCACCACGACCGTGAGTTCGCGCGGAAGCTGCTGGCGAACGTACCAGCCACGAGCACTCTGGTCGCCGTCGGTATCGGTGGCAGCACCGCCAGCCGCCGATGGCCGCTGGAAAACTATGCCCAGAGCCTGCAGCAACTCTGGAAAGAACGTCGCGTGCAGCCGGTGATCATTTGCTCAGACGGCGAATGGGAAGAAGCTTGCAAGCTTGACAAGCTTCTGTGCTGCGAAGCCATCATCATCAGTGGGGCCCCGCTCCGTAAGGTGTGTGCCGTGCTGGAGCGCTGCCATCTTTTCATCGGAAACGATAACGGAAGCGCGCATCTGGCGGGCGCGATGAACTGCAAGACCATCGTCATATCGCAGCATCCGATTGGCGGCGATCCGAACCATGCCAATAGTCCCATCCGCTTTTCGCCGCATTGCGATCGCGTGCGGGTTCTGCAACCAGCCGCTGGGCTGGATGGTTGTAAAGCCGCGTGCCTTTCCGCCGAGCCGCATTGCATCAGGGCTGTGTCCGTGGAGCAGGCGCTTGCCGCCGCTCGTGAGATGCTGCGGGGAGATCACTCTTCACCGTGGTGCATCCGGACAAATATAGCGCCTCCGCGTAACGACGATTCTCGCCCAGTAATCAATCCAGCCGCGGCCGTTGCTCTCGCCAAAGCGGCGGAACTTTCCCAGGTTGGAAGCAGCAGGCCAGCGAACCTGCCTTGAACAGACCAGCCATGCTCTCAACGTGCTTGCCGGCGTCCCGTTATGGCCGAATCGCGAAGGCGGTGTCTTCGGGCGCCGCTGCGAGGTTGCTGTCGGCGGGCATCACGCTGGTGTCTTTGCCCCTCGCCGTGCGCTACCTGGGCGCCGAACGCTACGGCGTGTGGGCGACCATTACCACGACCGTAGTGTGGATCAACTTGCTGGACCTCGGTATCGCCAACACATTGACCAATAGCATCTCGCGGGCCTACGCGCTCGACGACAAAGCCGCCGCGGCGCGCTATTTCACCAACACGCTGCTGGTCACCGGAACCATTGCGGCGGTTGTGGGCGGAGCATTCGCCGTGGGGTGCTCTCACGTGAACTGGATGAGGTTGTTCAACGTGAACGCGAACGTGCCAGTCGCGGAGGTGAGAGGCACGGTTGTGGTTGCTGTTGCCCTGATGTTGCTTGGCTTGCCGTGCAACTTAGGCGGAAAACTTCTGGCCGGCTACCAGGAGCTGCATCGTAATAATTACGCCGTCTGCGCGGGTGCATTAGCAGGCGTACTCGGGCTCGCCCTGGGCATCACCTTGCGCGTCTCGATGCCGGTGCTGTTTGTAATGTCGGTGGGATGCCTGACCTTCGCCAGCCTGGCCAACCTGATTTTTGTGGTCACGTGGCACAAACCGTGGCTTCTGCCCCGGCCATCTCTGCTGGACCGCTCGACCAGCAGGGAACTGCTTCACTCCGGCTCGTCCTTCTTCTTCATTCAAGTGGCGGCGGTGGTCGTGTTCAGCTCCGACAATATCGTCGTCAGTCATTATCTGGGAGCGGCGGAGGTCACGCCTTACAGCGTTACCTGGCGGCTGGTGGGACTCGCCGCGGTACTGCAATCGCTCATCTTTCCTGCGCTCTGGCCGGCCTACGCAGAAGCTTATGCCAGGCGCGACTATGGCTGGATCCGGCGCACCTTCGCCCTGACCATGAAAGGCACGGTCGCGCTCAATCTATGCTGCGTGGCGGTGCTGATCGGTTGTGGGCGCACATTGATTCGATTGTGGGCGGGTCCGGCGGCAGTGCCGACATTTTCCCTGTTGCTGGCAATGGGAGTGTGGGCGCTAATCAGCGGCTTCATGAGCGTCGAATCCTGTTTGCTGGCGGCCCTGAACCGGATACGTGAGCAGGCCGCACTGTCGATCGTGGCGGCAGCGGTGAATATCGCATTGTCCATCGCGCTGGTGCGGCACATCGGCTCGCTGGGCGTGATTGGCGAAACGATTTTGTCCTACCTCCTTGTGCTCGTAGTGCCGCAAAGCGTTATTGTGCGCAGTTTGTTTAAGGAGGAACTGGCGGCCGAGGGGGAGGCGGTTTTCGCCTTTCGCTCTTCGCTCTTGGCCAAAGCAAAATTTCTCTAAAGCTTGTCCGAGATTCGGAGTTCAGGGTAGAAGAACTTGAGTGCGCTGTCCGGCGAAGCGCGAAAAGCGAATAGCGAGAAGCAGTTCGTTTCACCCAACCAGAAAAGGATTGGTAGCGCGCTCTTCGCCGATGGTGGTGAGCGGTCCGTGTCCGGGCACGACGATGGTCTCGTCCGGCAGCGCCAGCACGGGGCCGTGCAACGACTGCATGATCTTTTTGTAGGAGCCGCCTGGCAAGTCGGTGCGGCCAATCGAGCCCGCGAACAAAGTATCGCCCGCGATCAGCTTCTTCTCGGGCGCGAAATATAGGCAGATGCTGCCCTCGGTGTGACCGGGCGTATGCAGAACATCGGCAACAAGGCTGCCCGCGCGGACTTGGTCACCCGTGCTGAGGCTGGCGTCGATTACCACCTTTTCCGGAGCAGACATGCCGAGCCAGGTCGCCTGCACCGGTAGCATCTTCAGCAGAGCGTTATCGTTCTGGTTGAGCAGAATGGGCGCGCCGGTCAGACGCTTCAGCTTGGTCGCTCCGCCCACATGATCAATGTGCGCGTGGGTGACGACGATTTGCTTCACCGTGAGCCCATGATGCTGGATGACGGACATCACGTCTTCGATGTCATCGCCGGGATCGATGACCATGGCCTCTTTGGTCTGTTCATCGCCGATCACCGAGCAATTGCACTGCAGCGGGCCGACCGGGAAGATCTCGTGGATCATGCTTCCAAACTATCACGAAGCAGGGTGGGGATTCACTGCCGCAGGACGCCGCCGCTTGAGTCACCCGGCGTTCTGAAGTAAACTGCGCAGCTTAGACTTGGGTTTCACCAGACGAGGCTGTACCGGACCGCTGGACAGGAGTAGCCGTTGGATCGCATTCGGTTCATCACGCATCGGGAGCAGCGCATCCTGCTGGTGGATTGCAGCCATTGCACGGCGGCTGAGATAGCCGCGATGTCCGACCAGCTGCCTGAGTTTGTCACCCGCGAGCCGCTCGGATCGGTGCTGTTGCTGGGCGATTTCACCGGTGCGCAATTCAGCCGCGAGGCGGTCGAGCATATCAAGATCTCGGCAGTCTTCCATCGTCCTCACTTGAAACGGTCGGCCTGGGTGCTGACCGAGAACCTTCCCAAAGCGTTCTACGATTCCATCCGCACCTTCTCCGCCCGCCAGATCCCGACGTTCGCCACCAGGGAGGAAGCGATGGAGTACCTGGTGAGTTGAGGCGGCACGAAATTCAGAAGCAATAATATATTTGGCAAAATGACGGGAGGGGGCGGGAGGTCGCGGGAGATGGCGGGACGCTGCCCTTACTCGGATCGCTTATGATAACGCCTGTTATCAACAACAATCTTCTCGCATTCACCTGTTTCAGACATAATTGGAGTTATGGCTGCTTTATTCGTGACGCTGGTATGCCTTGTGTTGCTAGGGCTCAGCCTTTTAATGGGGCGGGGGCTGGTAATCGACACCGGGTTGAGCCGTCCCCTCAAGGCTTTGTTCATAGCGGCCGCAGCGAGTGTGTCGTTTGAATTGGTCACGTTCCTCACGTTCTGGGCGATCGGCACTCACTACTCCCACGGTGCAATGCAAGCGGTAGGTAATATTCTCCTAGCTTTTCAGCTTCCGGGCCTTTTGGTTAGTAATATGTTGGGCTTCGGCTTTCACAGCGAAGACGAACGCTTGAGGCTGTTCTACATTCTCATGGCGGTAGTGAATGCCATCACGTACGGCTTCATTCTTTTTGCCGCTTATGCCTTCTTGAGCCGTAGGAAGCGGACGACTCATCGATAGGTATTGAGGAATCCCCTTATCGTTGGCACACGTCGTTGTCGAACCGCTCGACTGCGCGGGCAATATAGGAGTCCTTCGACTCAGTCGCCGCGGCGACCTCGCCCAGGATGACAGAGACGGATGGGCCGCAGCCGAAGGAGTTCCTCATCCCTGTTGCGCAGCGACGGGGCGCGTGCGAGAGTGAGCGGTGGAGAACCACGCCTCGTGAGCCGCTGAATGCCCTGCTTGCTCTATTGCGTCACCCAGCCGAACCAGAGCGTGAAGGTGGCCGCGGGAGTGTGCGAAGCCACGGTCCAGTCGCGTGAGATGTTAGGAGTGCAGGTGTACTGGAGCGAGATCGCCAATCCTGAAGCATGCCTGGGCTCGGCCGAATCACTGAAAAGAGCGGCGCTGCAATTTCACCAGGTGCTGCGCGAGATTCTGGCGACCGCCACCCCGATTCCGTTTCGTTTTCCCACGCTGCTGGAAAGCGAAGACGGAATCGAGCAGCAGCTCGCAGAGGGGCAGGACCTGTATCGCGCGGCCTTGGAGCGGATCGGCGATGCCGTGCAGTACGAGGTCGTAGGCAGCTGGGCCGAGGATGAGCAGGTTGACCTGGCAACACCGATCAGCGGCCGAGAATATCTCCAGCGGCGTTCGCAGGCGGCGGAACGGATCGCGGCCATCGACAGCAAACTGAAAAGCGTCACCGCCGGGTTGGTGCGCGAGTGGCGGGCGCGGCAGGAGCGCAAGAGCCATCGCTGGTTCGCACTAGTGCCTCGGGATGCCCGCGAGCGCTTCATCGCGTCGTTGAGAAACGCCGGACCATCGCAGGGGGTCCGGCTTCGCTTGAGCGGGCCTTGGCCTCCAGTTGAGTTCATCACGCCGCCAGAGGAGCATGGTCATCATTTATGATAAGAGTGCCGCCGGGAGGCAAACGCCGGCGTAGCGCCACATTCCCGGCACTACGACTGGCGCGCTTGTCGCACTGGGACCACTGCTCTTAGTGGCCAGCGGCAATGACCCTCCGGAAGGAGGCACATATGTCCCGGATTCGTTTCATTTTCTGCGGTGGGCTGCTGGCGCTGTTTGCCAGCAGTGTGGCTGCCGCGAACAGTATCGTCAAGATCCGCGTGGATGACACCATTCAGCCGATTACGGCCGAGTACATCGACCGCGCCATCGAACACGCGCGCCAGACCAACGCCGACGCCGTGCTGATCGAACTGAGCACGCCCGGGGGGTTGCTGGACTCCACGCGTACGATCATCCAGACGATCCTGGCGTCGCCTGTCCCGGTCATCATCTACGTCGCCCCCAGCGGGGCGCGAGCGGCCTCCGCGGGCTTTTTCATCCTCGAAGCCGCCGACGTTGCAGCCATGGCGCCCGGGACCAACACGGGAGCGGCGCATCCCGTTACCCTCGGCGGGGAGAAGATGGATGACACCATGAAGACCAAGATCGAGAACGACTCGGCCGCCTTCATGCGCTCCTACGTCGGGCCTCGGGGACGCAACGTGCAACTGGCGGAGACCGCGGTGCGCGAGTCGAAGTCGTGGACCGACCAGGAAGCTTTGCAGCAGCACCTCATCGACGTGGTCGCTCGCGATCAGAACGATTTGCTCCATCAGCTCGACGGCCGCACCATCAAGCGCTTCGATGGCAAGACGGCCAAGTTGCATCTCGTCGGGGACTCGATCGACGAATTGCCCATGACGCTGAAGCAGCGAATCCTGAACTTCCTACTCGATCCCAACATTGCCTTCCTGGTGCTGGCGGTCGGCGCACTCGCCCTCTACGCCGAGTTCAATCACCCAGGTGCGATCGTGCCCGGAGTGGTGGGAGTGGTCTTTATTCTGCTGGCGCTGTTCGCGCTCAACCTGCTGCCCACGCGTTACGCTTCGTTGACCCTCATCCTTGCCGCATTCGTGCTGTTTGCCCTGGAAGCCAAATTTGCGACCCACGGCATCCTTGGCCTCGGCGGGATAGTTCTGCTCACGTTGGGTGGGCTGTTGCTGGTGGATGGCCCAATTCCGCAAATGCGGGTGCAGCTATGGACGGCGCTCGGGGTCAGCGTGCCGCTCGGTCTGATCACGGTGTTTCTGATGACCATTGCCCTGCGGGCGCGACGCAGCAAAGTCGTGACCGGCCTGCAAGGCATGATCGGCGCGGTAGGTGAAGCGCGCACCGATATCGATCCGGAAGGGAAGGTCTTTGTCCAGGGCGAGTTGTGGAACGCGCACGCCCGCTCGCGCGTCGGCCTTGGCGAGCACGTCGTGGTGCGCAAGGTCGATGGCCTCGAGTTGGAAGTGGAAAAGCGGTAGTCAGTAGTCAGTTGCCAGTTGTCAGCAGCTTGGAAAATCCTGCTCAGGGCTTTTGACTGAAGGCTGACGTGATGGCTGATAGCTGATGGCTGAATGCTGAATGCTGTTACCAAGTTAGGTAACTCGTCCAATTGGTTCTACAATCTTCCGTAGTACCCGTTCTACACTTCTGAATAGCGGAGGCGCCCCGTGCCCGGTATAGCTGGCATTGTTGTCATCGTCATTGTCGCTCTCTACATCATCAACTCGATCAAAATCCTGGCCGAGTATGAGCGTGGTGTCATCTTCCGCCTCGGGCGCCTGCTGGGGACGCCGAAGGGCCCAGGCATCATACTTGTGTTCGCGCCGATCGATCGCATCGTGCGGGTTTCGCTGCGGCAGGAAGCGCTGGAGGTCCCGCCGCAAGACATCATTACCCGCGACAACGTCACCCTGAAGGTAAACGCAGTCATCTTTCTGCGCGTGGTCGATTCCAACAAGGCTGTGGTTGCGGTCTCCAATTACATGTACCAGACGTCGCAGTTTGCACAGACGACGCTGCGTTCGGTGCTGGGCGAAGTTGAGCTTGACGAGTTGCTGGCCCACCGCGAAAAGATCAATTTGCGGTTGCAGTCCATTCTGGATCAGCACACCGATCCCTGGGGCGTGAAAGTGACGAATGTCGAGGTCAAGCAGGTGGACCTGCCGGAGACCATGACGCGCGCCATGGCCAAGCAGGCCGAGGCCGAACGCGAGAAGCGCTCCAAGATCATCCACGCCGAGGGCGAGTTTGCCGCGGCCCAGCGCCTGATTGACGCTGCCCACTTGCTCGCCATGGAGCCCACCAGCATCCAGTTGCGATATTTGCAAACGTTGACTGAAATTGGAGTGGAGAAGAACACCACCATCATCTTCCCAGTCCCGGTGGACCTGCTGGCCGGACTGCTGAACCGGGTGCAAGCGGCCCCGGCGAAAGTGGCAGGCTCCGGGCCACCAGAGAAATAGCGAGGAACATGAGGACCATGGCTTCTGACGACACGGAAATAACCTTGGGCATGGGAAAACTGCTGGGGCTATTCTTTCTGCTGGCCGCCATTTGCGGGGTCTTCTTTTCGATCGGCTACTCGCTGGGCAAAAATACGGGGCGCGAACAGGCGCTGAACGATCAGCCGGCGAGCGCTACGACGGAGCCGGCGGCGATTGCCTCTGGAAGCAGTCAGAACAAGCCTTCGGCCGTAGTGGCGGTGAAAGCAGAGGTCGAACCGGCGCCGCCGGAGGCAACCTCCAATCCGCAAAGCAATCTCACTTTCTACAAAGCGGTGCAGGAGACGGGAGCCGGCGCAGCATTGCCGCCTAAGGAAACACCTTCCACGGCTCCGGCGAATGCGAAGGCAGCCCCGGAATCGGCGCCGGTGACCACGGCAAAGAGTGCAACCCCGCCGAGTGCGGCTGGCGTCAGCCCAGCGGCCCGGGTAACCCGCCCGGCTCCCGTGACCGGCCCAGGGACAATCGTGGTGCAAATCGCCGCGATTTCGCGGGAAGACGACGCCGTCGCACTCGCGGGTGCCCTGCGCAAGAAAAACTACAACGTCTTCGTGGTGAACAATCCCATCGCCAACGACAAGCTCTACCACGTGCAGGTTGGCCCGTTTACCTCGATCCAGGACGCCGAGGCGATGAAGGCGAAGCTGACCGGCGAGGGCTACAACCCAATTGTGAAGCGATAGTCTGGAGTCGGCGGTCGCACCCCGCTGTTCATCGGAAGCCCCGGCAGCCTTCCCGACGTTCCCCGCGCTCCCCAGAAAAAGAAACGCCGAAGCTAGCGGCTCCGGCGTTATTCGCTGTCTGGCAATCGACCTACCTCTTCAGGCGGCGGCGCATTACGGCGGCAAATCCTAAGACGCCGGAGCCGAGTAACAGGAGCGACGAAGGCTCAGGAACAGGAGATGACGAGCCAGTCTCCAGGATAGAAGCGCTGTTAGCAGCCCGTGGTGTAAGTAGCTGATTTCCGGCACGACCAGCGGCGTCTTCGGCTTCTTAGTCTTGCGAAGGATTTCGCGCGGAACGTCGGGATTTGGCTTCGGCAGAGCCGATTCGAATCCTTGCGCCGTGTAAACAGCAAAAAAAGGAACAGAACTAGCTTGGCGACGCGGTTTCTCCATTCCCGCGGCGTTCCCGCACCCAGCACCCGGCGCAGGATCAGGCTCAGGTTGAACGCGCCCACATGAACCAACTGCCGCTTCAGAATGTTCTCGTGTCCGCGCAGATGCGTGCGCCTCATGCCGCCGGTGTCGTAGCAGTGCGCGAAGCTGCGTTCCACCAACTCGCCGCGTCGCCGCAGTAAGCTCTTGCCGTAGTCGCCGCGCACTCGCCGCCGATTCTGGTAGACCGCCTGCTGTTCCACCTGCTTGCCCTGCCAGTTACGTCGCCCTTTTGGTTGCTTCTCCGGAATGTAGCTGCGCACCTCGTAACTCTTTACCCGCTCGACCACCGCGCCGCTGTGATAGCCCTTGTCGGCCACCAACTCTTCGATCCCGTTGACGTTCACCTTGGGCTTATCGTCAGGCCGCAACTCGACCTCGCGCCCGATCTGCTCTGCCACTGCCATCCCCGCCTCACACAACGTCTCGTCCAGCGTTGTCGTGTCGCCCTGATCGGCGCCTTGCAGCGTCACCGCCACCACCGCGCCCGTGTCCAGATCGACCGCGTGTTCGGTCTTGTGCGCCAGATGCGTGCGCCCGTCTTTCATCTTCGCAATCCGCGCATCCCCGTCCCCAGGACTCTTCCACTCCTGATTCGACATACGCTTCTTGCGCTTGCGATCCAACCGCGCCAGGTCTTCCCGCGTCGGCGTCTCGATCCCCGAGGCTTTCGCCAAGCCGCGCAAAAACTCCTCGTAGTTCTCCCCCGTGTCGCGCCGCACGATCGCCCGCATCGCCGCGTTGGCTTCCAGCGTGGTGGCATCGATGGCGATCCGCTGACCCTTCAGCAGTCCCCGATCGGCCAGCACCCCCAGTACCCAGCCGAACACTTCCCGATGCGTGTCCACAGCGATCAGCCGCCGCGTGCGCGAAATCGTCGAGTGGTCCGGCGTGTACTCGTCCAGCGCTATGCCCACAAACCGCCGCAACGCCAGCGAATCCGCCAACCGCCAGGCGATCCCACGCTCGCTGTCGATGCCCTCGAAATACCCGATCAGCAGCGACCGGAAGTAGATGCCCGGCGTCAGTGACGGCCGCCCGTACTTGGCCGCATAAAACTTCGCACACCGGCCCTCGACAAACTCGTCAAAGCCCTCGGAATCCAGCAACTCGTTCAGCCGCTGATAGAACGGATGTCCCGGAGCCGACGCCAACTCGGTGTGCGCAATCCAAATGTCTTCTTGCTTCTCCCGCTGCTTGCGGGTTCCCATTGCCATGCGCGCATTCTACGAACAA
The DNA here is from genome assembly GCA_963710585.1 of uncultured Acidobacteriaceae bacterium. Classification (GTDB taxonomy): domain Bacteria; phylum Acidobacteriota; class Terriglobia; order Terriglobales; family Acidobacteriaceae; genus Bog-257. The sequence goes on from CAVQAM010000006.1 coordinate 474,168, forward strand.
AGCCTGTGGATGACTCATTTATTTTGGGCAGGCATCCAGAGTTTCACCACAGGCTGTTAGGAGTGTCAACCGTGACATTCGTGGTGTTGTAGTCAGTCAGAACAGAGAGGAATACCGAACCTTGGGGAACGTCGCCGCTGCTGACGGAAAACGTGGGATCTCCCGACGCCGTCTTGTAGTCAAACGCGCCGAAGTCGTAGAGATAAACATAATAGCCGTTGGCGCCCGCATCGACCGACTGGGTGCTGGGCAAATAGGCGCTCAGCGGATGGGACGGGCCCCCGAAATCAAAGGTCGACAAATAGCCGCTTAGTTTCCCGCTATTCCATTCCGTGGAGCTGAACAACGTTGCTGCTGCGGAAGGGTTGGCCGTGTTGCCGCCGTTCAGGGTGAGTGAAAAGCCGGCGTTGTGATCGTCAGGTACTAACTGAATTAGCCAGAAGTCTCCGTGTCCACGATTCAAGTTACCAGCGTAGCTAAAGGCAAACGTTGGCGGATTGTTATTGGTTGGGGTTATGGTGCCGTTGTCGCTGCAAGGAGCCGCTGGAGATACGCAGTAACCGTGTACCGTATTGGCGCTAGCCAGCAAAGCACCCATGATCGAAACTACAACAAGACAAACTAGTGCGCGCAGTATTTTCATACTTTTATTCATCCTTCCTGGAACTCTCGTTCTTTCGCCCGTTTGGGATGCCCCATCAAACTTTCCACATTGCCGCAAGCTCTTAAAGCTGAGCAGAGAAGCACCGGAGAACCATTTAATGTGGGGTGAATACTCTTACGTCACCTACGAGGCAGGTTCGAAGCAATTTGCGTTGCCTACAGAGCTTCTCGGCTCTTTCCTTCGACTCTAATTCCGCCAAGGGCTGCCACAATCGCGAGCCGTTGACGGAGCAGTACAGGAGTGGGAATCAGCTTGACTTTAGTGGCCGACTTCAGTTCCTGGAGCAGGGGAGGGATACAGGTCTTAAGTGCACGGTTGGTTCCAAGCCAGTAGGGCTGCAAGTCATTGTTTTGACGAAAGAGTGGAAGGATCCCCTTTACAGGTGCTGCACATATTTGCATAACATAGGAATAATGGTTCACTTGTGCTTAGGTAAATACCATGTGAGCGTCCCATAGTGGGTTGGCAGGCAGGATAAGTGTGTTCCCAAATGTGAATTAGTTCCCATTGCAGGAAGCCTCGCATGGTGCGAAAACGTGGAATGGGCCGACCCGGTCTTGTAGCCTGAAACCGCTCTAAACCGCCGCGTAGGTTGTGCCGATAACGCTTACGTGCAGACTCGCAACCAGGACGTAAGACTCCAGCAGTGCTGCGGCAGGGCGACAAGGGGGACCTCCCTCCTGGAGTTTGCCCTGGTTGCACCCATGGTTTTCCTCCTGCTATTTGCCGTGTTCGACTTCACGCATCTGTTTTACGTTGAGATGACGCTTCAGAACGCGGTGCGCACGGCGGGACGTTACGGGGTCACAGGGAACCACCTTTCCGATCCGAACCATCCGGGCCAGAACCTATCGCGCGTGACTTCGATGATTCAAGTTGCGCAGCGGGCGGCCATCGGCCTCGATGTCTCCAATATGCAAATCTCCAGCACCGGCGGGGGAAAGGGTAGCGCAGGCGGTCCGCAAGACACGTTCACAATCTCCCTGACCACCAATCTGAAACTCATGACACCTATCGTTGCCCGGTTCTTCAAGAACGGTACGTATACATTCACGGTCGCCGTCAGCTTCAAGAACGAGGCCTTCCCGCCAGGCAATACCACTTAGCGGAGCGAATCACAATGGCAGCACCAGGCCGCGATCACGCAATGCGCAACCCGCCAAGGGCGAACGATTCTGGGCAGGCGCTGGTGGAATTTGCCATATCGGCAACCCTGATGCTCACCCTGGTGTTTGCGATGGTTGATTTCAGTCGTGCCATCTTCATTAAGGAAGTAATCACAAATTTGAGCGGGGAAGGGTCGAGCATGTCTTCCCGCGGCTCCACGCTTTCCGATACCGCCGCCGCCGTGGTTGCCGCAGCGCCGCCGCTTAACCTGAGTCTCAATGGGACAGTGATCGTTTCGTCAGTTTTCAACAACAACAATCAACTGCAGCTCACAGGACAGGTATCACAAGGCGCCATGGGGGCGGGTAGCCAAATCGGAAGTAAGATTGGTGGTACAGCCATCCTTCCATCCTTGGTCACTCCCCAACTCAACCAGACGGTTTATGTGACGGAGGTCTTCTACAAATACAAGCCGATCACGCCGGTCGGCAAGTTTTTGGTCGGCATCGTATTGCCATCACAGTCCTACGACGTGGCGTACTACTGATAAGGAGCCGAGAGAGTGAACTTCTTCAGTCGCAATCGGAGCAGGGAGAACGAGCGCGGGCAGGTAGCTCTCCTGGTGGCCGTATGCTTCACTGTTATGCTGCTATTCATGGCCTTGGCGATCGATGTGGGATTCGCTTATGTGACGAAAGCGAAGCTGTCCAAGGCTGTGGACGCCGCCTGCCTCACAGCTATGAGAAACCTTGCCCAAGGCCAAACAACAGCCAGGAATCTGGCAATAAATTCGTTCAACGGGAACTATAAAGCGTCCGGTCTCGACAAGAATCCACCCACGGTGGCCGTGAGTGTTTCTACGGACGCCTATGGCCAAACCCTAGTCAATGTCAACGGCGCAGCCACCATCCGAACCTTCTTCATGCGAATGTTGCCCAATCGGCAGACTTTTTCAGTCAGCGACAGCGCCCAAGCGACACGCGGCAAGCTGGTGATGTCGCTAGTGTTAGATCGCTCAGGTTCGATAGCTGGTAATGGCGGATCGACCGCTCTTCCTCCCGCGGTCACGACGTTCATAAACTACTTCGACAATAGCAACGACGAGGTCGCAATGATCAGCTTCGCCTCCAATGCGACCATAGACGTGCCCATCGGCTACAATTTCATCACTCCGATTACCAATGCAGTCAACGCCATGAAAAGTAAGTTCTCCGGCGGCACGTTCGGGCCTGGCGGATTGACTAACGCGAAGGCCCAGAACGACAGCGTTTCTGTGCTGCCGGGACAAAACGTGGTCAAGGTTGTGGTCTATTTCACGGACGGATATGCCAATACCATCCAGGACAGACTGTCTTGTTCTGGAACGCTCACTCTTTATAATTACGGTGGATACGACTCCGGTAGTTCGGTCGACGTTTTCACTCCTACCACCGGAACTTCTCTTGCGACCTACGACGGGGTTTCCAGTTGGACGCCCTCGACCACTTGTTTGAAGAATGTGAACAAATTCACTTCCGCAATTAACGGGCAGTTAAAGTCCCTGAATCGTACCAACGTCACCGCGGACGCCAAGTATCGGGCCCTTCAAACCGCGACCGCCATGCGCACGGAGAATCCCGGCATGTATATCTACTCCATTGGGTTGGGGACGAATATCGATCAGGCTTTCCTGCGACAGATCGCTAACGACCCAGCCAGCTCCACTTACGACCCGAACCAGCCGGTGGGACAGGCGGTATTTGCCTCCAACTGCCCATCCAGCCAGTGCAGCGCTCAATTGCAGCAAGTCTTTCAGACTATCGCCGCTAAGATTCTCCTCCGTCTCACGCAGTAAGATCCATCAACTCGTTGTTGATGGCGCATCGCAGAATGCCCATGCCGTCCAGAAAGTGGTGGGGGAATCAGCGCTTGGTTCCTAGCTCACTTTGCGAGCCCGACTTTTACTTTCTTGCAGAACCTCTTGTATACCCATCGGTGCGTCGTCTGATCCAGCTTGACCATCGCGGTCGAAATGCACGCCTGCCTTTTCGGCGTACTCCATCGACGGGACAGAGATTACCCTCGACTCGCCGGTGATCAGCCGCGCCGAACGCTCGTAGGTGAGATAGCTCCACGCCCACTGGAGCATGACCAAGACACGGTTGCGGAAGCCAATCAGGAACAGGATGTGGATGAACAACCACGACAGCCAGGCCAGAAAGCCGGAGATGTGTACCTTGCCGAACTGTGCGACAGCGGCGGCGCGGCCAATCGTCGCCAGAGAACCCTTGTCAACGTAATGAAAGTTTTCGCGCGAGCGTCCGGCGAGGTCAGCCGCAATCTGACGCGCCACGCATCTGCCCTGCTGCATGGCCACCGGAGCGATGCCAGGCAGCGGCTTGCCTGCTGCGTCCTTCATGCTGGCAAGGTCGCCGATGACGAAGACCCCGCGGTGTCCGGGGATGCTCAGGTCGGGTTCGACCAGCACCCGTCCGGCGCGGTCGACCGGGGCGCCAAGCGCGGCCCCAAGCGGGGAGGCCGCTACTCCAGCGGCCCACAGCACGGCGGCGGCGGGCACCACCTCCTCGCCGATGCTAACTTCGCCCGCGCGTACGTCCGTGACCGCGGAGTTGGTGCGGACCTCGACGCCGAGATGTTGCAACTGCTGCACGGCACTCTGACGCAGATCGTCGGGATAAGCGCTGAGCACCGATGGCCCGGCCTCGACCAGCAGGACGCGGGCCTTTGCCGGTTGGATGTGGCGGAAATCCTCGGGCAGCGATTTGCGCGCGATCTCGGCCAACGTTCCCGCCAGCTCAACTCCCGTAGGCCCCGCGCCAACCACCACGAAATTCAGCGGGCGATGATGGCCGGTCAACGCTGCTTCGCGTTCTGCCAGTTCGTATGCCAGCAGAATACGGCGGCGCATTTCCAAAGCATCTTCTATGGTCTTCAATCCCGGAGCGAACGGCTCCCATTTGTCGTGCCCGAAGTAGGCATGGGTTGCACCAGCCGCCACCACAAGGCAATCGTAGGGAAGCTCGAATCCATGCAGCTTGAGGATGCGCCGCCCGAGGTCGAAGCCGAGCACGTCGCCCAACAGCACTTCAACATTCTCATGCTTGGCGAGGATCTCGCGAATGGGCGCCGCGATCTCTGCCGGCGACAAGCCGGCGGTCGCCACCTGGTAGAGCAGCGGTTGGAAGGTGTGATGGTTCTTGCGGTCCACCAGGGTGATCTGGACAGGCAGGCGCGCCAACGATTTGGCGGCCTCCAAACCGCCAAATCCGCCTCCCACAACGATGACGCGCGGACGTGATTCCGTATTCATAGCCCTACTGGATGAGATGCGTGGCCATGCTTCAAGGAAGCAACGTCAATTGAACGTCAAGTGGAGGGAATCGAAATCGGTCTTACTTGATGAAATACCCCGACACGCGCCACTGGCCGTCCTTGTCCAGTGCGGAAACAACCGTCTCGACCGCGGTTTTCTTGTGCTCAAAACTGGCGTCATAGCGGATGACGACATACTGGCCGTCCGGTGATCCTGGCAACTGGGTAGCGTATTCTGCGGATTGCAGTTCGCGCGAGACCATCGCGCCCAACGGCGTCCGCACCACCCGCAGCTTTTGCTCCCATTCCTGCTTGCTGATCGCAGATTGGAACGTGGAAGAGGCCTGCTGCCAACTCTGCGCGTAGTCGCCGGAGTCCACCAGCTTCAACCACTGGGCAGCCGCGGCTTCCGCAGCTTTCGTGCTTTGCTGGGGGAATGCGACGCTTACCAGCGCCAGACAAAGTATCAGGACCCAATAGGAATAGCGCTTCATGACGTTCTCCTTGTGCCATGCACAAACGATTGTGCGCCGCTGGTAGAGCAATGCGCAATGGTTTGCTCGATGGCCGCCGCGCCGATTTTCGCTATGGTAGATTAGTGAGTGTGGGCCCGTAGCTCAGTTGGTAGAGCAACGCACTTTTAATGCGTGGGTCGCAGGTTCGATTCCTGCCGGGCTCACCATGCCGTTCGCGATTCACCCTTCCTTTTGATCACGCTGGTGTGCGGCGACTCCGTTGCGAAAAACAGATAACGACAACTTGGTGACTGTGCTGTCCCTCAGCTTCCTTCTGGGGATGGCCGTGGCCCTGGCGGTTTACTTCGCGTGGAGGCTAAACGTGGCAGGACTTCAGGTGCACGGCTTCCTGTCTGCAATCGCGCTGACCATCTGTCCGCCTTTTGTGCTGTCACTGGTGATTGGTCCCACCTCCGATTCCGATCTTGTATTGGTGCTGGTCGTGGGTACTATCGTCTTCGCCAACGCGTTTCTCTACGCCGGGGTGGCTGCCGGCGGCTACTTCGTCTTCACGCTTGCGAAGAAGAAGAAACTGGGCGGCTAGGGTCCCTCGACTCCCAAACTGGCAACTGGCAACTGACTACTGTTACCCCGCCGGTTGCTGCTGCGTCATGCAGTGCAGCGCGCCCAGTCCCCAGATCAAGTCCCGGCAATAAATTCCGACAATCTCGCGATCGGGAAACACCGCGGCGAGGGTATTGAGCGCGGCGCGATCGTTGGGGTCGCTGAATATGGGCGCGAGCACCAGCTTGTTGGCGATGTAGAAATTGGCGTAGCTGGCCGGCAAGCGCCGTCCACGAAAATACACCGGAGTCGGCATTGGGAGCTTCACCACGCGCAGAGGATGGCCCGACTGATCTGTGCTCTTCTTCAGCCAGCGGAAGTTGTCGCTCAAGGGCTCGTGGTTGGGATCGGCAGGGTCAGGCTCGTACGCCGTTACCACCGTCGTCGGCGTGACAAAGCGAGTAATGTCATCAACGTGCCCATGAGTGTCGTCGCCGGCGATGCCGCGGTCCAGCCAGATCACTTTCTCTACCCCCAGGTAGTCGGCGAAGATCTCTTCTAGTTCCTCACGCGTCACGCCCGGATTGCGCTGCTGCACGTCGCTCAGCAGGCACTCTTCGGTGGTGATGAGCGTCCCGCATCCATTGACATCGATGCTTCCGCCCTCCAATACCACCGGGCGCAGGTGCCCGTTCACTTTGACTTCCGGCTCCCACGCCGGCACACGCAGCCGATTGGTGATTTCACCCGCGGTCATCGCGTCGAGTTTCCAATCGTTGTACTTGGCCCAGGCATTGAAGCGCCATGCGGTCGCCGCCACAGCAGGGAAGTCTCTCGTCGCGCGGGAATCGCGCCGCAGAAAGATGGGGCCCGAGTCGCGCGTCCAACCGCGATTGGTAGGAATGGGGTGAAAGCGAATCGCACCGGCAGGTTTGCCGGGCGTCGCGGCTTTTTGCGGCAGAACGTGCGCGCGAATCAACAGCTCTCGGACCCTGGCTTCCGCCTCCACGTCCTCGACCAGAATATTGACGCCTTCCACCTGCGCCAGATGCCGAACGATTTCCGCGTACACCCAGGGGATGGGCTCGAACCTGCCCGGCCAGTCGGTTCGATTGTGCGGCCACGCGATCCACGTAGCCTCGTGTGCTTCCCACTCGGCCGGCATACGATAGCCGAGAGCGGCGGGGGTTTGCGAAAATTTCCGAGGCTTGGGCATTCGAACGGCTACACCAGGAATCTCTGCGTAATCGGGCCGTACGCATCCACGCGGCGGTCGCGCCAGAAGGGCCAGTTGCGGCGGACCTCCTCGATCCGCTGCAGGTCCACCTCCGCGATCAGCACCTCTTCTTTGTCGTGCGAGGCCTGCGCGACTAGCTGGCCAAAGGGATCGGCGATGAACGATCCGCCCCAAAACTCAAGGCCCTTGCCGGGCGCAACCTTGCCGCGAATGTTGCCCATCTCAAAGCCAACGCGATTGGGCACGGCGACATAAACTCCATTGGCTATGGCGTGCGCGCGCTGTATCGTCTTCCACGCGTCGTATTGCGCTTCCCCGTAGTGCGCCTTCTCGTCAGGATGCCATCCAATCGCTGTGGGATAGAAGAGGACGTTCGCGCCCTGAAGCGCGGTCAAGCGCGCTGCCTCGGGATACCATTGGTCCCAGCACACCAGCGTTCCGATTTTGCCGACGCCAGTCTCGAAGGCCTTGAAACCCAGATCGCCTTGCGTGAAGTAATACTTTTCGTAATACAAGGGATCGTCGGGAATGTGCATCTTGCGGTAAATGCCAGCCAGCTTGCCATCCGCATTGAGAACGGCCGCAGTATTGTGATAGACGCCGGGAGCGCGCCGCTCGAACAGCGACGCGACGATCGTGATCTTCAGTTCACCAGCGAGATCGCCAAAGCGCGCTGTCGTGGGACCAGGGATGGACTCGGCCAAATCGAAGAGTGCGACGTCTTCGCGCTGGCAAAAATACTGCGTTTGAAACAGTTCGGGCAGGCAAACAACCTCAGCGCCTTGGGCGGCGGCATCGCGAACGTGAGCAATGGCGCGCTCCAGGTTCTGTTCTGGCTCCGGGGTGCACGACATCTGCACGATGCCAATCTGAAAGTTCCGTTCCGCCAATTCTTAGCTCCAGCGAAATGCATTTCAAGAATAGCATCCCTCGCACGCTGGTTTCGGGGACCGAATCGATTGTTAATTGACGGTGACAACCCGCCGCACGCATCCCGTGCATTGACGGAGGCCGCATTCAGCCTGTAGCTTCGATTGTTCGACAAAGGATGCGCACGGTTTGTCGCAGAGGAACGTAGCTTCGAGGGAAGGGGCGCGGCTTGAGCCGCGCCGATTACGCATCTTGAGGCTAGGCTTTAGCCTCTGAGGGTACTCGCAGTTTGTAGGCCTGGAAGCGATTGCCCTCGGGGGCTAAAGCCACCGGGTTGTGGCGGTGCTACGGCGCGCCTAAAGGCGCGCCCCTCAAAGACATTCACGCACCTGCGTTGTCGAACTCCATCGAGGTGAATCTTGGCCGACGAACATCACACGACGCACGGCGCGGGCATTGATCGCAAACTCCACGATCCCATTTCCGACAAGCTGATTCCGCTGGAGCCGCTCGATCTCTCGAAGATCCACACGGTGGATGACCTCGTCCGCGCCATGGGCAACACCGCATTCACCGGGCGGCAGGTGGGAGAAGGCGCTGAAGTCCTGGAAGCCATGGCTCGCGACAAAGGCTGTTTCGTCGTGATGACGCTGGCCGGCGCCATGACGGTTGCGAAGCAAGGTTTGATCGTCACCGACCTGATCGATCATGGAGTGGTAAAGGCCATCGTCTCCACCGGAGCGCTGATGGCGCACGGCCTGGTTGAGGCCGCCGGGCGATCGCACTTCCGCTACGACCCCAAGATGGACGACATCGAGCTCTACGAAGCTGGCTACAACCGCGTGTACGACACGCTGGAACCGGAGACCAACCTCGACTTCGTGGAGACGATCGTCGCCCGCATTCTGAAAAACTGGGACCACAACGAGGTGCTCTGCTCGTATAAGTTGAACCGCGAAATCGGCCGCTACCTGAGCGAGCACGTGAAGGAGCGCGGCATCCTGAAGTCGGCCTACGAAAAAAATGTGCCGGTATTCGTGCCCGCGTTCAGCGATTCGGAGATCGGCCTCGACGTTGCCCTGCACAACCGTATGCGCCGCAAGAACAACATTCCGCTGTTGCGCTTCGATCCCTTTGAAGACCTGGAATACTACGCCGAGACACTCCTAAAGCAGGAACGCCTTGGAATTTTTACCATCGGCGGGGGCGTGCCCAGAAACTGGGCGCAACAATTTGGTCCGTACATAGAATTGCGCCATCGCCGCGGCGGCGAAGACCTGCCGTTGAAGCGCTTCCACTACGGCGTGCGCATTTGTCCTGAGCCAGTGAACTGGGGCGGCTTGTCGGGATGCACTTACAGCGAAGCCGTATCGTGGGGTAAGTTCGTGCCGCCCGAAGAAGGTGGGCGTTTCGCCGAAGTTCTGCTGGATGCCACTGTCGGGCTGCCGCTGATTGCGGGCGCGGTGCTGGAGAGGATGAAGGGCAGGGGCTAGGGGCTAGGGATTAGGTTGGGTCCCCATGCGCTCGCAGAGCGCTTTGATCAAACACGGCTGACTTAGCATTGCCTCTAATCCCTAGACCCTAATCCCTAACCCCTGCTTTCCGGCTCCGGTTCAGGCCCGGCAAGGGGTAAACTCCGGAGCCGGTGCAGGCTTCCGCGGAACTTTGGTTCGAACGCCGTCGCTACGCGACTAAGGTCAGTTGCTTCTCACTCGAAACTTGAAACTCGAAACTAGCCCCTGGCCCCTAGCCCCTGCTTTTCACCTCGCGGAATGTCATGTTCTCTGCCTTGCTACCTGTTCTACGTTTCCAGTCAAAGAAAAGTTCAGCATACGACTTGGTGATGTAGTCCGCCGGCTTCACGCCCAGCTCGCGAGCGATGCGATCAATCCAGCGTGACTTGCCTTCGATCTCAGCGACATCACCGATGGGCGTGTGGTCCAGCACGACATGCCCTTCGTTGTCACTCCATTCCGCGCGAAACTTTTCGTACACGAACGACGGCGTGTAACCCAACGCGCGCAGCATCGCGTCCGTCTGCTTGCCATCGGAGACGCCAGTCTCCAATTCATCCCGTGACTTGTGCCTTCCGAGCTTGACCTTGGCCTTATGGGTAAGTCTCCACTTGCCGCCGTAGTCACGCAGGCGCAGCAACTCGCCCTTGTGGCGCAGTTTTTGGCCGGGAAGGTCGTACAAGGTATTGATCTCGTGGGTAGATGGCGTCTGCTCGCGAAAGCCCAGCTCTCGCAGCTTCTGCTCGACCGCCTTCAGATCGGAGACGAGAAACTTGATTTCGACTTCCTGCGGAATGGCCATTTTGTCGAGTATAGATGCGTTGGGAAATTAGTGGAGCGGATTCTGAGTCCTCAATACCGCAGCACCTTGTTCATACGCATTCATAGGTATGAGAATTTCGCCACTACGGAGATAGATTAATGGGACGAGAGCCTCTCCGATCCAGACTTCATGTTCGCGGCTCTTAATTGGGTCTATATGCAGCTTATCGGCTGGTAAGGAGCCTTGGTTGCTGTACGAAACGAATGCGCCCTCATATTCAGTTTTTCCATCGATGTCGCTGAGCTTGCAGTGATCGCGTCCGTCCAGGTCCAACGAGCAACTCAGCCACTTCCCTCGCCTTGGGAGCCCACCTGGAAAACCGACCGCAGGTGCCCACAGGAACACGGCATCAGCGGCTACTCCTCTGGGTCGCGCGGGAGTCACTTGAGACAACCAATAGACCCAAATCCCCAGAAGTATCGGAACACCTACCATTACTCCGAAAACGATAGCCACCTTGTCGATTAGATCCAGTCCTTGAATGCGTCGCAGTAAATTCATACGTGTCGCGGGCTCTTTCAGCTCTCTCTCTGCACCACAAACTCCGGCACCCACAGCAGCACGCGCTTGATTTCGGAATCAGGGAAAGCACAAAGGGCCTCGCGCGCTTTGTTGCTGAACTCAACCGCCCGTGCGTAGGCGGCGTCGATGGAGCCGTTGCGGCCCAGGATCGCGACGATGTCGGCCGGTGTGATGCCATTGAAGCCGCCGTTACTCAGGACAGACTCAATCGTCTCGCGCTCTGTCTGGGTGCAATGTTCCAGCGCGTGCAGCACCGCCATGGTGGCTTTGCCTTCGCGCAAGTCGCTGGCAACCGGCTTGCCCAGCACTTCTTCCGACGCGGTGAGGTCGAGCACGTCGTCAACAATCTGGAAGGCCATGCCGAGGTTGCGTCCGTACTCGGCGAGACGATGCTGATCGGCTTCGCTGGCATTCGCCAGAATTCCGCCCATCTTCATGCAGACCGAAAACAAGCAGGCTGTTTTGCGGTAGATGAGTTCGAAGTGCTCGTCCATGGTGATGGCCTTGCCCAGCCGCTCGATCTGCAGCAATTCGCCCTCGACCATCGCCTGGGTCAAATCGATGAGCGCGTCGAGGATGTGAAAATTGCGCTCCTGCACGGCAATTTTGAATGCCTGCATATAGAGCCAGTCGCCCGCGAGGACGCATTTAGAATTGCCCCATTGCGTGTTGGCGGCGGGGCGGCCGCGGCGCGTCTCGGCTTCGTCGATGATGTCGTCATGGACCAGCGTCGCGGTGTGAATGATTTCCATCACCGCCCCCAGCTTGATCGCTCCGTGGCCGGTGTAGTTCATCAGCTTGCAGGAGAGCAGCAGTAACGCAGGGCGCAGCCGTTTGCCGCCGCCGGCGCGGAGGTACTCGCCGATTTCCGTGATCGCCCGCACGCTGGACACGGTGTCGCGGCCGAACTCGCGCTCGATGGCGGCCAGGTCGTCGTGCAGCAGGTCGAATACTTCTTTCGCGTTGCGGGTTACAGTCGTATTCAAACGGATTCGCCCCGTTCAGTTGGATCGATAGTTGATGAACTGCATGTCAATGCCGAAGTCGTTCTGCTTCAGCAGTGCAATGATTTCCTGAAGTGTATCGCGGTCTTTGCCGCTGACGCGAACCAGGTCTCCCTGGATCGCGGCCTGCACTTTTTTCTTGGAGTTCTTGATCAGCTTGACGATCTCTCGCGCCTTCTCAATCGGGATACCTTGCTGCAAGCTGACTTTCTGGCGCACGGTCGAGCCAGCGGCGGGTTCGATGGCGCCATAGGTGAGCGCTTTGAGCGAGACCCCGCGCTTCACCAGTTTTCCCTGCAAGACGTCGTTCACCGCCTTCAGCTTGTACTCGTCAGCCGAGGCGAGCACCAACCCTTCCTTCTCCTCGATCTTGATGTCCGACTTCGAGTCTTTCAGGTCGTAGCGCGTATGAACTTCTTTCAACGCCTGCTGCACGGCGTTGGAAACTTCCTGCAGGTCCACTTTGCTGACAACATCGAATGATTCGGCCATAAGGTTCAAGTGTAACAAGAGACGCGGCGTTTGCCGCAATTGCAAACTGGCAGCCCGGCACCACCGGGTAGGGAAGCGTAGCACCTCAGTTGGATTTTGTAAGCCGGAAAAAATTGTGGAAACTGGCGGTCGTTTGCTGTCCGGCTTCCTCGCAGGAAAGATTACGCAGTTGCCCGATCTGGCGGGCGACCTCAACCACGAAGGCAGGTTCGTTGCGCTGACCGCGATGGGGCGCTGGCGCAAGATAAGGGCAATCGGTCTCGATGAGCATGCGATCGAGCGGGACCAGGCTGGCCGCGTCGCGAATGTTTTGCGCCTTGGGGAAGGTGATATTGCCGGCGAAGGAGACCATGAATCCCAAGTCCAGCGCTGCACGAGCATGATCGACCGTCCCGGTGAAGCAGTGCAGCACGCCGCCCAATCCGCTGGTTGCCCAATTTTCTCTGATCAGGCGCAGCACGTCGTCCCAGGCGTTCTCACTGTCATTGGAAGGGCGGCAGTGAATGACGATAGGCAGCTTGGCGGCGCGGGCCATCTCTATTTGTTGCAGGAAGACTCGTTGCTGCACATCGCGAGGCGAGTGGTCATAAAAATAGTCGAGGCCGATCTCGCCCCAGGCGATTACTTTGGGTGATTTCGCTAACCGCTCGAGTTCGTCGAAGTCCGACTGTTTGGCCAGTTCGGCTTCGTGAGGATGAATTCCGACGGTCGCGTACATCCAATCGTACTGCTGGGCGAGCTTGAGAGCGCAATCGAGCGTGTCCGTCCCAGGTCCGTCACCATTACCGATGGCGAGCAGGGTACTGACACCCGCTTGATTGGCGCGAGCGATGACTTCAGCGCGATCTTGGTCGAAGCGCTTGCCATCGAGATGAGCGTGGGAGTCGGTGTACATCAGAGGCAGCCGTCAGCGATCAGCCGTCAGCATTCAGCCAGAACGCATTCTGCGTATTGCAGTCGATCTTCTGTTTAGTCGAGGCCGTTTCGTCACGGCCCACAGACTGAGGGCTGATGGCTGAAAGCTGACGGCTTCTTCACTTCAGCTTCGCCCCCGCCGGTACATCCTCCAAGAATCCCGCCAGCACTGGCTGGCCATCGTCGCCAACGGATGCGGCCACAATCATTCCGTTCGATTCCAACCCGCGCAGCTTACGTGGCTGCAGATTGGCTACGATCACGACCTTCCGCCCGATGAGCTTTTCCGGTTCATAAGCTTTCGCAATTCCGGCGACGACCTGCCGCACTTCGCTGCCGATATCGACTTCCAGACGAAGCAACTTGTCGGTGCCCTTCACGCGCTCGGCAACCTTCACTTCGCCCACGCGTAACTCCACCTTCAGGAAATCGTCGATGGTGATCTGATTGGGGCTGGCCGCGGCCGAAATCGCGGCTCCGCCTTGGCCACCCATGGCAGGCGTGGTCTTCGGACTGACGATCGCACCGGACTCTTTCGGCGGCGCCGCGGGTGATGGCACTCCGGCTGCTTGGGTTGCGGGCTGCCCCGGCTGCGCGCCGCTTGTGGCGGGCCGCGCTTCCCCCGCCGCCGGTTTCTCACTCGCTTGCGCTAGATCAGCGGAGCGCTGCTGTTCCATCTGTTGCATTCTTTCGACCGTGCTCTTGTCGGCACGCGGAAATACGCCTTCGACCTTGCCCAGCTTGGTGCCCAGCGGCAAGTTCCCCCAAGCCAACGTGCGCAGGTTCAATTGGCCGATCTCGCCCAGCCCGAGCTGCGTCCAGATGCGGGCCGTGGCCTCTGGAATAATCGGATGCACCAGCGCGGTGACCACTCGCAGCGCCTCCGCCGACGTGTACAGAATGGTGGCGAGGCGGGCGCGCGAGTCTTTATCCTCGCGCTCGGCGACGGCCCACGGTTCGTTCTCGACGATGTACTTGTTGACCGCGGCCACCAGAGACCACGCAGTTTCCAGCGCGCGCGAGAATTGAAATTGCTCGAACTGGGCGTGGAAGCCGGCAATGGTTTTCTGCGCCAGGGCGGCGATGGCCTCATCGGCAGGTGTGTGCTCGCTGGGCGATGGATAGGGCACTTCGCCTTCAAAATAGCGGGCGATCATGCTGAGCGTGCGGCTCGACAGGTTGCCCAGATCGTTGGCCAGATCGGCATTAAAGCGCTGCACCAGGGCATCGAAGCTGAACGATCCATCCTGGCCAAAGACAATTTCACGCAACAGGAAATAGCGCAATGCGTCCCCGCCGAGCGTGTCGAGAATGGTTTCGCTGCGCACAATGTTGCCCCGCGACTTCGACATCTTGCTTTCCTCGAAAAGCAGCCAGCCGTGCGCAATGATGGATTTCGGCAGCGGCAGATCGGCGGCCAGCAGAAATGCCGGCCAATAAACGCAATGGAAGCGCACAATTTCTTTGCCGATCATGTGTACATCGGCCGGCCAGTAGCGCTCCAGTTTTTGCCGGTCCGCCGGATCGTCGGAGCCAAAGCCGATCGCGGTCAGGTAATTGGCCAGGGCATCCAACCAGACGTAGATCACGTGCTGGGGATCGCCCGGCACGGGAATTCCCCACTTGAACGACGTCCGGCTTACCGAGAGATCGCGCAGTCCGCTGCGCACGAAAGCGATCACCTCGTTGCGCCGGGTTTCCGGACGAATGAAGTCGGGGTTGTCGTTGTAGTACTGCAACAGGCGATCTTGCATCGCCGAAAGCTTGAAGAAGTAATTTTCCTCGTGCACGGTTTCGGTGGGCCGTCCGCATTCCGGGCAGGGAGCACCGGGGCCGACGGCATCGACGTAAAGCTCGTCGAAGACGCAATATTGCCCGCTGTAAGATCCCTTGTAGATGTAGCCGCGCTCCTGCAGGCGCGTGAACAGGGCCTGCACCCCGCGAACGTGGCGCGGTTCCGTGGTGCGGATGAAATCGTCGTAGGAGATCTTCATGCGGTCCCACAGCGCTCGGAATTCGCCCGAGATCTTGGCTACGAACTCCTGGGGCGAGCAGCCGGCTGCGGCGGCCGAACGCTCAATCTTCTGGCCGTGTTCGTCGGTGCCCGTCAGAAACCAGGTGTCCACGCCCATCATGCGCTGGCGGCGGGCAATGGTATCGCACACCACCGTGGTATAGGTGTGCCCGATGTGAGGCCGCGCATTCACGTAATAGATGGGCGTCGTGATGTAAAACTTTTCGGGATTATCCATTCTTCTGGTCCAGGTACAAGCGGATAGCTTCTTGCATCACCGTCTTCAGCGGGACGTGATGCTCGACGGCGATGCGCCGGCAATCTTCGTACTCAGGTGCATACTGAGAAACGGCTCCATTGAGATGCGCGACCTTTATCCGCACCTCGCCCCAGGGCGTTACCACCGCCTCGTGCCGGCGGGGCAACGCATAACGCTTCTCACGGCGCGTGCGCACGCCTAGCGTGCTGCTCTCGCGAAACAACAGCGCGCGCATATGCGCCTCGTGCTCGGGACGGGCCAGCACCGTCAATACCGTGCCGGGACGGTTCTTCTTCATCTGCACCGGCGCGGTGAAGACGTCCAGCGCTCCTTCGGCAAACGCCAGATCGACGATATAGCCGATCAACTGCGGATTAAGATCGTCCAGGTTCGCTTCCAGTATGGCGATCTCTTCTTCCGCGGCGTCACTCTCGCTGGTATTGCCTGCGTCGGTGACCGCTTCCTGGGCCTCGCCGATGGTGAGCCGCAATACATTGGCATGGCCGGGAAAGTTGCGCGCTCCCGCGCCGCAGCCGATGCGCTCCGTCGTCATCACCGGCCGAGGCCCGAAGCTTGAGACTAACACCTTGACGATGGCTGCTCCGGTCGGCGTTACCAGCTCCTTCTGAATGTCGCCAGAATAAATCGGCACATTCTTCAGCAGTTGGAGAGTGGCCGGGGCCGGGACAGGCATGACGCCGTGCGCGCAGGCAACCGTGCCGCCGCCTACGTTCAGTGGCGAAGCCAGGACCTGATCGACCGCGAGCGCCTCGGCGCCAACGGCGGCACAAACTATATCCACGATCGCGTCGGTTGCGCCGACTTCGTGGAAGTGCACCTGCTCCATCTTGACGTTGTGTACCGTGGCTTCGGCTGCGGCTAGCGCCAGGAAGATCTCATCGGCAGTCCGCCGGGCATACTCGCTGATAGGCGCTGCAGCGATGATGCGCAGGATCTCGCTCAAACTGCGGCCGTGCTGCTCGCGCTGATGCGTATGCGGCGACTCGGATTGGGACGAGGCATGCTGTTGCGCCCAGAACTCCTCACGCGGCATGTCCTTCTGGCCGTTTACGATCACGTCGAATTTTGTTGCAGAGATGCCGCCGCGGTGGACCCGCGAGTGCTCCAGCTCAACTGCGACGTTGAGTCCCGCGACTGTCTTCTGAAACAGCTCGAAGGGAACTCCGGCATCGAGCAGCGCGCCCAGAAACATGTCGCCGCTGATTCCAGAGAAGCATTCGAGATAGGCAATGCGCATGGGGTTGCCCAGATTCTTCATCATAGGTAACGCCGAAACCAGCGTCAAACCTGCGGTGGCTCCGGCATTTGCTATTCTGTTCACGATCGGTTGATGTCCTCCGCGATTCCTATTCACCACAGAGGCACGGAGACGCAGAGAAGAAATCGGGCTGTCGTCACGAGCGCAGCGAGGGATCTGCTTTTGTTTGACGATGAGGAAAAGCAGATCCCTCGCGCCACAACCCGGCGCTCGTAATGACAATTCATAAAGAGCGAAGAGTGTGTATTTAGAACGGCAGAAAAAACTGGCCAGCCATGTGCTCGGCTTTCTGCGCGAGAGATACCAGATCGAACTGGCCAACCTCGTCATCGAGCAGCCGCCCAAGGTGGAGATGGGCGAGTTTGCCCTGCCGCTCGCGTTTGAACTCGCCAAGCGGCTGCGCAAACCTCCGCGCAGGATTGCCGAGGAGATTGTCGGCGCATTGCCGCTACCCGACGGATTCGAGAAGGTGGAGGTGGCGGGTACCGGCTACATCAACGCGCGATTGAAGCGCGACCCTGCTGCGCGCGCGCTGGCGAGTGGCGAGACGATCGGAGTTCCCGATCATGCCGATGAGGGCACTGCTAACGTCAGCGGCAAAATCCTGGTCGAGCACACCAGCATCAATCCCAACAAGGCCGCGCACATCGGGCACCTTCGCAACGCCATCCTCGGTGACACCTTCGTTCGCCTGTTGCGAGCGGCTGGCCACCCGGTCGATATTCAAAACTACATCGACAATACCGGGGTGCAAGTGGCCGACGTCGTGGTCGGGTTCCTTCACCTGGAGAAGAGATCGAAACAGGACATCGTCGAACTGATAACTTCAACGCCGCGTTTTGATTTTTACTGTTGGGACCTTTACGCGCGGGTCTCTCGGTGGTACGAAGAAGACAAAGAAAATCTTAAAGCTAGACTTGAAGCTTTGCATGCCATCGAACGAGGTGGCAATGATATAGCATGGGTTGCAGAGTTGATCGCGTCCGCCGTCTTGCGCCGCCATCTCGAGACCATGGATCGTCTCGACATCGAGTACGATTTCCTCCCGCGCGAAAGCGAAATCCTCCGCTTGCACTTCTGGGATGCGGCCTTCCAGCAGTTGAAAGAGAAGGGTGTTCTCTACTTCGAGACGGAAGGCAAGAACACGGGCTGCTGGGTGATGAAGCGGCCCACCTCGGCGAAGACTATCGGGCCGACCCTGTCTCCTACGGAAACAAGGGTGGGGCACCCGGATTCGGAAGACGCAAGCTCGGGACCCGACGAAGATGCCAAGGTCATCGTACGTTCGAATAGAACAGTCGGATACGTAGGCAAGGACATTGCCTATCATCTCTGGAAGTTCGGCCTGCTGGGGCTGGACTTCGGCTACCGCAAGTTCTATCGCTATCCGAACCAGCACGAAGTCTGGATTTCGGCCGAGCGGGGCGAGCCGGACCATCCGCACTTTGGCAATGTCGCGGCGATTTACAACGTAATCGACTCGCGCCAGAGCGATCCGCAGAATACCGTGATCGAAACCCTCAGGCTGCTGGGTTACACGGAGCAAGCCGCGCACTATACGCACTTCTCGTACGAGATGGTGGCGCTCACGCCGCGTTGCGCGCTGGAGTTGGGCTACGACGTCAGTGAGGAAGACCGCGCCAAGTCATACATAGAAGTTTCGGGCCGCAAGGGATTCGGCGTCAAGGCGGACGACCTGCTCGATGCGCTGATCGCCGCGGCCAAGAAAGAGGTGGATAGCCGGCATCCCGAGCTGGACGATGACCAGCGCGCCCGCATCAGCCAGCAGATCGCGATTGGCGCCCTGCGCTACTTCATGCTGAAGTTCACCAAGCAGTCGGTGATCGCGTTCGACTTCAAAGAGGCATTGGCCTTCGAGGGCGAGACCGGCCCCTACGCTCAATATGCGGTGGTGCGCGCGAGCAATATTTTCCGCAAAGCGGGTGTGGATCCCGAGCGGGCGCTGGCTAACGAAGTGGACTACGCGCGCTACTTTGCCGACGAGAGCGGCACGGAAATTTGGGAGCTGTGGTTGCTGGCAGGGAAGACATCATTTGCGGTCGAGCAATGCATCGCGACCACGGAGCCCGCGTTTGCGGCCAAACACGCGTTCCAGCTCGCGCAGCAGTTCAACAACTTTTACCATCGCCACCACATCCTTACCGAAGCCGACGAGGGCCGAAAGAAGTTCCTACTGGCCACTGCGGCTGTGGTGCGGCGCGAGTTGATTCGAATTCTAGGCGTGATGGGCATTACAGTGCCGCCAGTGATGTAGCTCGGACGGCCTTAGGCGAGCGCGCTTGCTCTTGAAACAACAAAGCCGGCTTCCTTGCGGGATGCCGGCCCTATGCGGAGAAAAGAAAGCAATCTTCAGAAGGTCGTCAGCGCCGTCCCAGGCTCACGCCACTTGTACGCCCCGAGCGTCTTGAGGTAGTTTCCGCGCAGGAACGTCGCCGGACTCTCGATGTTTACCAGGCTCATACTGCCCCGCATCTGCTTCACGGAGACGTACTCGTGTTCTTCCATCCAGCTCTCCATGCCCGCCAGCACCACACCGATGTGCTCGATGCCGTACTTGAGCAGCGCCGATGTCATCATGGCCACGTGTGCGCCCGCCATCATGGACTTCAGCACATCGCTGGCGTCGTGCACGCCGCCGGTGATGGCGATGTAGGTCTCGACCTGGTGATACAGGATGGCGGCCCAGTGGAGACGGAGACGCAGCTCATGTGGGCTGCTCAGCACCAGGTTCGGCACTACCTCCATCTCCTCCAGGTCGAAGTCGGGCTGATAGAAGCGATTGAAGATCACAACCCCGTCGGCGCCAGCTTCCGACAAGCGCTTGGCAAAGTTGGCGCACGAGGTGAAGTACGGCCCCAACTTCACCGAGATCGGGATGTGCACCTGCTTACGAATGGCGCGCACCAGGTCGCAATAACGGTCTTCTAGCGCGGGCGCGGTGAGCGACGGATCGCTGGGGATGTCGAAGATGTTCAGCTCCAGCGCGTCGGCTCCGGCCTGCTCCATGTACTCGGAGTAGCGCACCCATCCGCCCGGTGAGCTGCCATTCAGGCTGGCAATGACCGGAATGCTCACGGCGGCTTTGCCTTTGCGCAGCAACTCCAGATAGCGATCGGGGCCGACATGATACTTCTGCATGTCAGGCAGATAGGAGGTGGCTTCGGCGTAGCTGTTGGCGCCGTATTCCAGCGCGCTGTCAATGTTCTCGCTCTCCGCCTCGATCTGCTCTTCGAACAACGAGTACATCACAATGGCCGAGGCCCCCGCGTCTTGCATGCGGGGGAAGTTCTCCAGCTTCTCCGTCAGCGGCGAGGCCGATACTACGACCGGATTCTTCAGCTTCAATCCCAGATAATTTGTTGAAAGGTCGATCACAGTCTCATCTCCTCGTGCTTACGATTTCTCAAAGTTCATCGCGGCCATGTGCTGGTACAGCTTCCAGCGCTCGTTGACGTTTTCCTGCGCCTGCTTCAGCAGCGTCTTGGCCTCCTCGGGATCGCTGTTGACCAGCATGGTGTAGCGCGTCTCGTTGTAGATGTACTTCTCCAGCGGGATGCTGGGGGCGCGCGAATCCAGCACAAACGGATTCTTGCCTTCCTTGGCGAGCCCGGGGTTATAGCGGAACAGCGGCCAGTGTCCGGAGTTCACCGCCGCCTTCTGCTGGTCGATTCCGTACACCATGTCGTAGCCGTGCGCGATGCAGTGGCAATAGGCGATGATGATGGACGGCCCATCGTGCGCCTCCGCTTCCATGAACGCCTTCATGGTCTGGGTATCGTTGCCGCCCATGGCGACGTGGGCCACGTAGGCCCGGCCATAATTCATCGCCATCATGGCGATGTCTTTCTTGGGAGTGCGCTTGCCGCCGGCGGCAAACTTGGCCACCGCGCCCAGCGGCGTGGCCTTCGACATCTGCCCGCCGGTATTGGAGTACACCTCGGTGTCGAGCAGCAGGATGTTGACGTTTGCGGTCGAGGCCAGCACATGGTCGAGGCCGCCGTAACCGATGTCGTAGCCCCATCCATCGCCGCCGACGATCCACACGCTCTTCTTGACCAGCTCGTCGGCAACTGCCAGCAGGTCGCGCGCCGCCGGACTGGTGTCCTTCGCCAGCTTCTCTTTCAACACCTTCACCCGTTCGCGCTGCGCGAAGATTCCTTCTTCGCTGGACTGATCGGCGGAAAGAATCTCAACCGCGAGCGTTTCGCCGATGGTGGATGCCATGCGCTGGACGAGATCCTTGCCATACTGGTTCTGCTTGTCGATGGCGAGACGCATGCCCATGCCGAATTCAGCATTGTCCTCAAACAGCGAGTTCGACCAGGCCGGGCCGCGTCCCTCGGAGTTCACGCTGTAGGGCGTTGTCGGCAGGTTGCCGCCGTAGATCGACGAGCAGCCGGTCGCGTTGGCAATCATCGCCCGGTCGCCGAACAGCCGGGTCATCAGCGAAATGTAGGGGGTTTCGCCGCAACCGGCGCAGGCGCCCGAGAACTCAAACAGCGGCTGCAGCAGTTGCTGGTCTTTCACCTGGCCGTGGGAGAGCTTCTCGCGCGAGAACTCGGGAATCTGCTGGAAGTACTCCCAGTACTGGTTATATTTCTCGCGCAACGGCGGCTGCGCTTCCATGTTGATGGCCTTGTGCTTGGCTTCGCTCTTGCTCTTGGCCGGGCACACCGCGACGCACAATCCGCAGCCGGTGCAATCTTCCGGTGCGACTTGCAAGGTGTATTTCAGTTCGGAGAATTCACGCCACTTGGGAACTGCTGTCTGGAAGCCCTCGGGCGCATGGTTGACGCTGCTGGAGTCGTAAATCTTGGCGCGAATGACCGAATGCGGACAAACCATGACGCACTTGCCGCACTGGATGCACAACACCTCATCCCACACCGGAATTTCCAGGGCGATGTTACGCTTTTCCCACTGCGTGGTACCTGTGGGGAACGTGCCGTCGATGGGCATCGCACTGACCGGCACCTCATCGCCATCCCCGGTGATCATCAGCGCCTCGACGTTGCGCACAAAGTCGGGAGCGTTCGCCGGAACCGGCGGACGCATATCGAACTTTGAGCTGATTGCGTTCGGGACCTTGACTTCATACAGATGCTCCAGCGAGGAGTCGACGGCGGCAAAGTTCTTGCGCACGATCGATTCGCCACGTTTGCCGTAGGTCTTCTCGATGGAGTGCTTGATGGCGGCGATGGCTTCATCGCGCGGCAGCACGCCGCTGATGGCAAAGAAGCAGGTTTGCATGACGGTGTTGATGCGGCCGCCCATGCCGGCGGCGCGCGCCACCTCCACCGCATCGATCACGTAGAAGCGCAGCTTCTTGCCGATGATCGCCTGCTGCGCCGAGCGCGGCAGGTTGTCCCACACATCGTCGGGCCCGAACGGGCTGTTGAGCAGGAAGACCGCGCCGGGATCGGCGGCTTTGAGCACGTCAAGGCGCTCCATGAAGCTGAACTGGTGGCAGCCCACAAAATTGGCGCGCGAGATCAGGTAAGTGGAACGGATCGGTTGCTTGCTGAAGCGCAGGTGCGAAATGGTGACCGCGCCCGACTTCTTGGAGTCATAGACGAAGTAGCCCTGCACGTTCAGGTCAGTCTCTTCGCCAATGATCTTGATGCTGTTCTTGTTCGCGCCCACGGTGCCGTCGGCGCCCAGCCCGTAGAACATGGCGCGGACCGTCTCCGGCGCTTCCGTGGAGAACGCCGGATCGTAGGTCAGGCTGGTGTGGGTGACATCGTCGTTGATGCCAATGGTGAAGTGGTTCTGCGGATTGGATTTCTTCAGTTCGTCGAAAATCCGCGCCACCATCGCCGGGTTGAACTCTTTCGACGACAGCCCATAGCGGCCGCCGATGACCTTGGGGAACGCAGCCATCGGGGCCTTGCCCGCGGTGAAACCTTCCGTTAGCGCTGTAACCACATCTTGATACAGCGGCTCGCCGATGCTGCCGGGCTCCTTGGTGCGGTCCAGTACGGCGATGCTCTTTACCGTCGGAGGCAACGCTTGCAGGAAGTGCTCGACCGAGAACGGCCGCATCAGGCGAACCTTGAGCACGCCAACTTTGCTGCCTTTCGCCGTGAGGTAGTCCACGGTTTCCTGGACCGCTTCCGCCCCCGAGCCCATGACGACGATGACGTGCTCGGCATCGGGCGCGCCTTCGTACTGAAAGAGCCGGTATTGCCGGCCGACGATCCGGGCGAATTTGTCCATCGTGTTCTGCACGATGGTGGGACAGGCCAGGTAGTACGGATTCACCGATTCGCGGCCCTGGAAATAAACGTCAGGGTTCTGCGCCGAGCCGCGCAGCACCGGATGATCGGGCGAGAGCGCGCGCTCGCGGTGAGCGCGTACCAGATCGTCGTCGATCATGGCGCGCATATCGTCCAGGCTCAATTGTTCAATCTTGGAAACTTCATGCGAGGTGCGGAAGCCGTCGAAGAAATGCAGGAAGGGAATGCGCGACTCCAGCGTCGCGGCATGTGCGATCAGCGCCAGGTCCATCGCCTCCTGCACCGAGTTCGACGAGAGCAGGGCGAATCCCGTTTGGCGAGTGGCCATGGCATCGGAGTGATCGCCAAAGATGGACAGGGCCTGCGCGGCAATGGAGCGCGCCGCAACGTGAATCACCGTCGCGGTCAGTTCGCCCGCGATCTTGTACATGTTGGGGATCATCAGCAGCAGACCCTGCGATGAGGTGAACGTGGTGCCGAGCGCGCCCGCCTGCAATGCGCCGTGCAACGCGCCGGCCGCGCCGCCTTCGCTCTGCATCTCGATAACCGTGGGGATTGCGCCCCAGATGTTCTTTTCGCCGACGGACGACCACGCGTCCGACGACTCGCCCATGGGCGACGACGGCGTAATGGGATAGATGGCGGCGATTTCGCTGACGTGGTAGGCCACGTAGGCGACGGCCTCATTGCCGTCGAGGGTCACTTGGCTTCTCGACCCTTTCCCCTTAACCAGATCCTTGTCCTCGGGCGAAGGTTCCGCGGTATTGGTTCCACCGCGTGCCTGGGCAGTGTTGGCGTCATTGATGGCCGCGGCAGCAGGATATTCAGTTGTTTTCACGTCGATTTCATCCCCCAGACCGGCTCATGCGCACGGTCTGTCTGTGCTTAAGAATTCGCTACTGTTCAAGATAGCGGGCGGCGAGGAAGGGGGCAGTGATGGGGCACTAACCAGTCTGTGACCGCCGTCACATACAGGTGTTTGCCGCTGTGCTGGAAAAACAGGATGACTTCCGCCGCCCTGGTCACACTCCCATGACGCTGCCGTCACAGAAGCGGGGACGGTGTTGGCCTAGAATGCACAGTGCTGAAGTGTGCTGCGGTCCCTGGTCAGCGGCGCTGCCAGCTTTGGAGGCATTGTGAAAGTTACGAGGCTGCTAATCCTACTTGGATTTCCTGTCCTCCTCATGCTATGTGGCGGCGCGCTCGCCCAGACAGCTCCGACGACCCCCATCCTGCTCAAGGGCGCTCCCATGGGTGCGGTGAAGTTCGATCACACCCCGCACGTGAAAGTGGCCGGCAAATGCGAAATTTGCCACCACGCCTCCAAGCCGGAGAAACCGCTGAAGGCGCCACAACAGGCTTGTGCAGATTGCCATACCAACCCCGCTACTCCGCCGGTCACCACCAAGTTGCAGGCCGCCTTCCACAACCCCGCCGCGACCGCTGGACTCTGCATCGATTGCCATAAGACACAAAACCGTCAGGGCAGGGCAGCGCCGGTGAAATGCGCGGATTGCCACAAGAAGACCAACACCTAAATCTCGGGACAGGATGTGCCACTTTGTCATCAGCCCGTCGTGCGTGGCTGCACGTCCGGTGTGCGAGTTTGCCTGTCGGGCAGTCGCCTACTTCGGACGCTTTTTCTTGGCAGGCTCAGGAACCGAGCCGCCCAACTGACCGGTAACGCTGGCCAGCACCCTCTGGAAGGCTTCTTCCTTCGTCAGCTCTTTCTTGCCGGTTTTGTTATGCCGGTACTTATGTTCGTAGCTGCAGGTCCGGCAGCGCACTTTCTGGGCTTCGTCCGCTGCCATCGAGACCACGGCATGGTCGGTGGTGCGCTTACAACGCGAACAGTAATCGTCAACGTAATCGCCTAGACGCATGGTTCTCTCTCGCTTCGATTCTATTACCCTGTGGGCGGTAATCCTTCTGGATTTTGTCCCGGAGTTTTTCCGCAGCCTGTAAAGGCGTGCTCTAACCATCAAGGTACGGCACCTGTGGAAGTGCATTTCCAGGCAATTGTGCCGGCTCTTTTACCACTGAAGTGGTACGTGCCGTACTGCAAACGGGGGATTTGCCCTGCTCATGTCCAGTGCAACAATCACTCCATTGGATCGAACCGCTGTAGAGAGCAGCGGACAGGGAAGGCGAGCGCATAGCGAAGTTGTCACGTTTCTTCGTTGCTCTATTTCCTCCATAGGTTGGCGGAGTTCTGGGCCGTTTCGGTTTTCGGATGTGCAACTGGGCGCTGCGCTTCCGGACAGAATTCCGCCCTTTTTATTTCTCCGAAGTTCCCGTCACGTCGCTGCGTGAGTTCGGTCACACCGCACGGTGCCAAAATGTGTTAAGTGTAACGACGTGGTAGGCGTGCGTTCCCACGCATGCTCTATAAGACACTTAGCGCCGCCGTGTACGGCATCGACGCCAGCCTCATCGAGGTTGAGGTCGATGTCGCTGCCATCAAGGCCGAGCACGACACCTTCATGACGGTCGGGCTGCCCGACACCACGGTACGCGAGAGCCGCGAGCGCATCCGGGCGGCGCTGAAGAACAGCGGCTACGATATTCCAACCACCACCACCACCATCAATCTGGCCCCTGCCGACATTCGCAAGGAAGGATCGGGATTCGATCTGCCCATGGCCTTGGGCATCCTTGGCGCTTATGGAGGCTTGAACAACAAGCCGCCCGACGACACGCTGTTTGTCGGCGAGCTGTCGCTCGACGGTGGAGTGCGCGGCATCCGGGGTGCGCTCCCGATCGCGGTAACTGCGCGGGCAAACAAAATCCGCCGGCTTATCGTTCCCGAGATCAACGCGCGTGAGGCCGCGCTCGTCGATGGCGTTGATGTTTATCCGGTCCATTCGCTGATCGAGGTGGTCCAACTCCTGAATACCGGCAACGGCATCCTTCCGATCAAGGTTGACACCCACGCGCTGCTGGAGACTTCGCAGCAATTTGGGGTGGACTTCGGCGACGTGCGGGGACAGCAGACAGCCAAACGGGCCATCGAGATCGCCGCGGCCGGTGGGCACAACCTGCTGATGATCGGCCCGCCGGGATCGGGCAAGACCATGCTTGCCAAACGGATGGCCACCATCCTTCCGCCTCTGACGTTTGACGAAGCGCTGGAGACAACCAAGATTCACAGCGTAGCCGGAGTCCTGGATTCGACCAGCGGATTGGTGGGGACGCGTCCCTTCCGGTCGCCACACCACACCATCTCGGATGCGGGGCTGATTGGCGGTGGCATGATCCCGCGCCCCGGCGAGGTGTCGCTGGCCCACAACGGAGTGCTGTTCCTGGATGAGCTGCCGGAGTTCCCGCGCAACGTACTGGAGGTGATGCGTCAGCCGCTGGAAGATGGCACGGTGACCATTGCGCGCGCTGCCATGTCGCTCAGCTTTCCCGCGCGTTTCATGCTGGTGGCGGCCATGAATCCCTGTCCCTGCGGGTATTTCAACGATCGCTCGCGCGAATGCCACTGCACGCCCATGATTATCCAGCGGTATGTGTCAAAGATTTCCGGCCCGCTGCTGGACCGCATTGACATCCACATTGACGTGCCTTCCGTGAATTATCGCGAGTTGCGGGGCGGCGTTATGCCGGAGAGTTCGGCCGACATCCGTGCCCGTGTCATTCGCGCCCGCGATACGCAACTGGTGCGCTTCGGTAGCGAAGGCGAACGCATTTACGCCAATGCCCAGATGGGCTCGCGTGAGATCAGGAAATATTGCGAGTTGGGTACTGACTCCGAGCACCTGCTGGAACGGGCCATGGCGAAGCAGGGCCTCAGCGCCCGCGCCCACGACCGCATCCTTAAGGTCGCGCGCACGGTGGCAGACCTCACTGGGGCCGAAACCATCGAGCCAGGCCACATTGCGGAGGCAATCCAGTATCGGACGCTGGACCGCACGTTTTGGGCGTGATTTGGGGGTTGGTGGGGTAATGGGCCGTTCACAACGGTAATGCGTGTCGCGAGCACCAGCCGTGGCCTATCATAAGGGTTGAGAGTTCGCTAATGCGACAAGTTTCCATGACACTTCGTTCAGCGTTGGTTGTTCTCCTGCTGCTTCTTCAATTTGCCGCATGGAGTGAATCTCGCCCCTCACAACCGGAAGGAACATTCGACTTAACCAAAGTGCTTCCAGACTCAATCGCGCCGAACGCCTCGGTAAGCGTTGAGTTTGTGACTAACGACCTTGTTGCACTGTGCTGGCATTTAGAGACCGGAAGTTGTCGAATGTTCTTTCTTGAATGGGACGGAGGCGGTCTTAGTAATCTTGGCTCTTCCTTCATTGCTACAAATCAGCAACTTCTTCACCGTGCAGGCGCCGACCATGTCTTCACGGCCAGCTTTGTTACACCGACTTCGGCGCTTTATTCCGTGAGCACACCAGTAAGAGAGGAAATCCCCCACGTAAGTTTCGATCTCGCCTCGGGGTCGGGAAAATTGGCGGCATCTTCAGGAACGGACAGTTGGGCTATCTATCAGTTAGTTCCGAGCGTCCGGCTAGTGCGGCAAGGGCATGGGGAATTGCTGTCAGTATCTGATGATATGGTCGCGATCCGGCAGGGAGACAGCGTCCGTGTGGAGACTATCAGTAGAAGTGAGCTTGGCTCGTTTCGAGTCAAGCCGAGAACGCGATGTGCGACTGAAGCCACACTCCTCAAGGATGCTCTCTATCTGAATACTTGCGGCCACGGTTACATCGTGCGATGGAATGGAAAACGACTCTTAAAGTTGAACCTGCCAAACGGAAACCCGCAACAAACAAGAACCAATGAGGCCGGTACACGGCTTCTCTTCGACTATTCCACACGGCACGTCTCACTGTTGCAAAGCGCTGCCGAGTTGGGGCAGACGGTAGTGAGTTTGGGCGTCGGGGCTCCAGACCAGTTCGATAATGGAGAAGCGGTACGTGTCCTCGAACCCAACGCAGGGGCGACCTGTTTCGACTGGCAGACCCAGTTGTCCAGAACAGAGTCCTTTTTCGGCCATGCGGCCCTCTCACCTTCCGGTGAAGTTGTGGCCATCGCCCATGGAGCGAGGTTGTCTTTTTACCGCCTGCCTGAAAAGTGCAGTGCGCACTGAGATTTTTGTTCGGCAGACAATAACTCGTGACTTCTCGATCACGTCCATCCCACTTGCGTGGATCCCACCGCACCTTCGCCGGCAGGATAGATTGCCTTCAGATCCCTCGCCGCCAGCGGTCCAGCCGCTACAATCGTTCAGGAACTGATCGATGAAGCAGCACGCCACCAACATCGTTCGCGAGCTTCGCAAGCGCGGCTTCCAGGCCTATTTCGCCGGAGGCTGCGTGCGCGACACGCTGCTCGGGGTTGAGCCCGCCGATTACGATGTTGCCACCGATGCCACGCCCCCGCAGGTGATGCGCATCTTTCCTGAAACCTACGCCGTCGGCGCAAAGTTTGGGGTGGTGCTGGTGCCGATGGAAATCCCCACCGAAGTAGAAGAAGGTGCGCAGCCGGTCGTTGTCCCCCCCCACCCAAGCAAAAGAAGCTTGGGTGGGGCACCCAGCGGCTTCTCGATCCCACTCATTCGAAAACCGCGAATGAGTGGGGCACCCAGCTTGAAGCGGGCTCCCAGCGATGCGCTGCCGTCCGAGCATCCCAACTACGTCGAGGTGGCCACCTTTCGCAACGATGGAACCTACACCGATGGCCGCCATCCGGACCAGGTGAGCTACGCCAAGGACCCTCAGGAAGATGTGCAGCGCCGCGACTTCACCATCAACGGATTGCTGATGGATCCCTTGGACGGCAATCGCGTGCTCGATTTTGTCGGCGGGCGCGACGACTTGCGGGCCGGAGTGATTCGCGCCATCGGCGAACCGGAACGCCGCTTCAGCGAAGACAAGTTGCGCATGTTGCGGGCGGTGCGCTTTGCGGCCCGCTTTCACTACACCATCGATCCTGCAACGTTTGCGGCCATTCAGCGGCTGGCGCCGTGGATTGAGCAAGTGAGTGCCGAACGCGTGCGCGACGAGTTGACGAAGATGCTCACCGAAGGCAGTGCGCGGCAGGCGTTCGAATTGCTCGACAGCACCGGCTTGCTGAAGGAAGTCCTTCCGGAGGTGGACCGCATGCACGGTGTTGAACAGCCGCCGCAGTTCCATCCCGAGGGCGACGTGTGGATTCACACTCTTCTGCTGCTGGAGAAACTGCCGCCCAGGTGTTCGCGCACCATAGCCTGGGGCGCGCTATTGCATGATGTTGGCAAGCCGCCGACGTTTCGCGTGGCCCCGGACCGCATCCGCTTTGACGGACACGTCGAGGTGGGCATCCGCATGGCGGAAGAAATTTGCCATCGCCTGCATTTCTCCAACGAAGACACCCGGCAGATCGCCGCCCTGGTGGCCAACCATATGCGTTTTGCCGATGCCGAGCGCATGAAGGAATCGACCTTGAAGCGCTTCCTGCGCTTGCCCAAGTTCGATGAGCACCTGGAATTGCATCGCTTGGATTGCCTGAGCAGTCACGGCGACCTGTCGCTCTATGACTTCGTGCGTGAGCGCCTGCAGCAGACTCCGCCGGAGGAGATCAGGCCAGAGCCGCTTCTGACCGGAGAGGACCTGATCGCTCTCGGCTACCAGCCCGGCCCGCAATTTCGCGACATGCTGGCAGCGATTGAGGACGCGCAGTTGGAAGGCGGGCTCAAGAGCAGGGAAGCGGCGTTGGAGTTTGTGCGCCGAGAATTTCCCCACGCGGGCTGAGCAGGTTGCCGAAAACTTCGAACCCGTGGGAGTTTTGAAGGGCCGGCGGTGCCCCAGGTTCGCGTCCGTCTTTTGGACGCTAACCTGGGGGCCGCTCGTTACTTCGTTCGTCCGCCCTCGATCTTTAGCTCCGCGCTTGCGCCTGCCTGCGCCGCTGCTAACCGCGCAGTCAGCACGCGAAAGGGTGAGCACGAAACATAATTGAAGCCGAGCTGCGCGCAAAACTCGACGGACGACGGTTCGCCACCATGTTCGCCGCAAATCCCGATCTTGATCGTCGGACGCGTCTTGCGCCCTTTCTCGACGGCCATCTTCAGCAACTGCCCGACGCCTTCACGATCAAGCACCGCGAACGGGTCCTGCTTCAGAATTCCTAGCTCAAGGTACTTTGGCAGAAACTTGTTGATGTCGTCGCGCGAGAAACCGAAAGTCGTCTGCGTGAGATCGTTGGTGCCGAAGCTGAAGAACTCCGCTTCCTTGGCGATCTCGTCGGCCACCAAGGCGGCGCGCGGCAACTCGATCATGGTTCCCACCAGGTACTCGACCTTGTGCTCCTTCTCGGCAAACACTTCCTCCGCAACTCGGCGCACAATGGCGGCCTGGTTCGCCATCTCCTTCAATCCGCCGGTAAGGGGAATCATGACTTCCGGTTTCACCTTCACGCCTTGCTGGGCGACCTTGACGGCCGCCTCGAAGATGGCGCGCGCCTGCATTTCCGTGATCTCCGGATAGGTGATGCCAAGCCGGCACCCGCGATGGCCGAGCATGGGATTGACTTCATGCAATTGCTCCACGCGGTTCAACAGCGTGCGCAACTCTTTCAGCTTGGACGATTTCGGCTTGGTGATTTCCAGCCTGGCAATCTCGACCATCAAGTCTTCGCGACGCGGCAGGAACTCGTGCAGCGGCGGATCGATGGTGCGAATGGTGACCGGAAATCCGTCCATGGCGCGAAAGACGCCGACAAAATCGTTGCGCTGCATGGGAAGCAGCTTGCGCAGCGCATTGCGGCGGTCCTTCTCGTTGTTGGCGAGAATCATGGTCCGCATGTGCGGCAGGCGGTCCTCGGCGAAGAACATGTGCTCAGTGCGGCAAAGGCCGATGCCCTCAGCGCCGAACGCGCGTGCCTGCAGAGCGTCGCGAGGAATGTCGGCGTTGGCGCGCACCCCCATGCGGCGGAAGGGCTCGGCCCAACTCATGATCTTCTGCAACTCCGGGTCGTCGGGCTTTGCGGGGACAGTGTTGAGCTTGCCATTGATGACTCGGCCCGACGTGCCGTCCAACGAAATCCAATCGCCCTCCTTCAGCACCTTGCCGTGAACGCGCATCTCGCCGGCCTTCTCATCTACATCGATGTCACCGGCGCCTGCCACGCAGCACTTGCCCATGCCGCGGGTGACCACGGCGGCGTGACTGGTCATGCCTCCGCGCGAGGTAAGAATGCCGGCCGCGACTTCCATTCCGCCAATGTCTTCCGGCGTAGTTTCGCTGCGCACGAGGATTAGCTTGGCTTTGCTGTCCTTGTTGAACTTCTCCACGGCTTCATCCGCGGTGAAGACGATTTGCCCGACCGCCGCGCCTGGCGACGCTGGCAATCCGGTCGCGAGCACTTCAACTTCTTTGCCCTTCTCGTCGAGGCTCGGGACCAGGAAGTCGTAAAGCTGGTTCGGTTCGACGCGAAAGATCGCTTCTTCCTTCGAGATCAGACCTTCCTCGACCATCTGGATGGCAACCCGTACAGCCGCGCGGCCGGTGCGCTTGCCGTTGCGCGTCTGCAGCATGTAGAGCCGCCCATCCTGGATGGTGAACTCAAAGTCCTGCATGTCGCGATAGTGCTTTTCCAGCCGGGAGGTAATCTCGCGCAGCTGGTTGTAAACGTCAGGTTGGATTTTTTCCAGTTCGGAAATGTGGATCGGGGTTCGCACACCCGAGACCACGTCTTCGCCTTGCGCGTTCATCAGGAACTCGCCGTAAAACTCTTTCGCGCCGGTCGCGGGGTTGCGGGTGAAGCCCACGCCCGTGCCGCTGGTCTCGCCCAGATTGCCGAATACCATCGCCTGCACGTTGACCGCGGTGCCCAGCATGTCGTCGATATTGTTGATGCGGCGATAGGTCTTGGCGCGCTCGTTCAGCCAGGAACGGAACACGGCGTCGCGCGACATCACCAGTTGTTCGTGCGGGTCCTGCGGGAACTCGCGCTTGGCGTGCTTCAGCACCACCTTCTTGTATTCGGCAATGACTTCCTGCAGCGCCCTGGCGTCAAGTTCGGTGTCGAGCTTCGCCTTCTTCTGCTTCTTCTTGCCATCGAACACTTCCTCAAAGGCGTGCTTGGGGATGTCGAGCACGACCGAGCCGAACATCTGAATCAGGCGGCGATAGGAGTCATACGCGAAGCGCGGATTGTTGCTGCGCCTGGCCAGCCCCTCGACCGACTTGTCGTTGAGGCCAAGGTTGAGAATGGTGTCCATCATGCCGGGCATCGAGAACTTTGCGCCCGAGCGAACGCTGACCAGCAGCGGATTGTCGGCGGCGCCGAGCTTCTGCGCTTGCAATGCTTCCAGCCGGCGCAGCGCCTCATCCATCTGACGATTGACTTCCTTCGAGACGGCGTTGTTTCGCATGTATTCGCGGCAAGCCTCGGTCTGGATGGTGAAGCCGGGCGGCACGGGGAGGCCGGCGTTGGTCATCTCGGCCAGGCCGGCGCCTTTGCCGCCCAGCTCGTCCTTCATCTTGCCGTAGCCTTCGGCGTGTCCCTCGCCGAAGAAGTAAACGTATTTCACAGCTTTGGCGTTGGCGGCCGCTGTGGGTTCAACGTCGGTTGTAGGAGTGCTCATGTGATGTCCTTTGCCCTTACAAAATTGGAAATGAATCTCTGCCCCCCTGAAGGGGCTCGGGTAATTTTATGACGCATACCCAGGGCTCCCGCCCTGGGCTAGACTCTTTCGCCCCTTTCGGGGCTCGCTTTCGGGCTCTCGGTAACGATCTCGCTGAAATCGGCAACCGTCCCAACACTCACGAGCAACACAAACAACATCATGACGCGCCGATTCCGAACGTCCGCATCGTCAACCATGACCATAACTTTGTCGAAGAATGTATCTACTGGGCGTCGAAGGTCGGCTACTTTTGCCAGGGCCTCGGGATACTTCTTCTCTTTTGCTAGCTGCGCGATATCGCTCTGAAAAGACGGAATCATCATCGCTAAGTCGCGCTCCGCGCCTTCTTCAAAGTTCTCAGGCTTCCAGAAAGCGGACGCTATCCCGGCAGGAGTGTCGTCTCCCTTTCCTGCGAGCACTGGCCATACAATATTCTTCATCCGCTTGAATGCGACCGAGATGGACGCAAAATCTTCCGAGCCTCGCACCTGGCTGACAGCTTCGGCGCGGGCAATTGCGTCCACGATGTCGTCACTCCCCGCGGCGAGCACCGCGTTGACCACGTCGTAGGCAAAGCCTCGCGCTTCGCGCAGGTAAAATTCCAGGCGCTCACGCATGAAGCTCGCAAGCGCTTCGTCGAAATTAATCTCTTTGGCAAAACGGCGTTCGGCCTCGGCGCCAGCGTATTCAGCCCGGGCATAATCGGAGAAAAGCTTCGAAATCGGCAGCGGCAGCTTATGCTCGGCGATAATTTTCACGATGCCATTCGCCGCGCGGCGCAGCGCGAAGGGATCTTTCGAGCCTGTCGGCTGCAGACCAAGCGCAAACATTCCGGCAATGCTATCTGCCTTATCGGCGATCGCGAGGACCGCTCCTTCGACGGAACGCGGAACGCTATCATCCATCGACTCCGGCTTGTACTGATCGTAGATGGCGTCGCCGATAGCCTCTGCGGTGGCTGCGGGAAGTATGGGATCGAGTTGCTGGGCCTTGGCGTACAGACCGCCGACGATCCCCTGCAACTCGGTAAACTCTTTCACCAACTCGGTGGTGAGGTCTGTCTTGGCAAGCAACGCCGCTTTGTGAACAACGCCCGACCGAACCGATGAGCCGGCGCTGCGCAGCGCCTCCGAAATAAGGCTGCCCAGTTTCTGCACGCGCATGGTCTTGTCGAAGTAGCTACCCAGGTCTTTCTGGAAGGTCACCGCCTTCAGCATGTCCACGCGCTGGCGCAGCGGAATCTTCTGGTCGGTCTGCCAGAAGAAGCGCGCATCGTTGAAGCGGGCGCGCAGCACGCGCTCGTTGCCGTGGCGAATCAGTCCATCCGGATCGCCGTCGGTGTTCAGGACCGCCAGAAAATGAGGCAGCAGTTTGCCGCGGGCATCTTCCAGAGCGAAATATTTCTGATGGTCGCGCATCACCGTGACCAGGACCTCATCGGCGAGCGCGAGAAACTCCGGATCGAAGCTGCCGAGCACTACGGATGGAAACTCCGTGAGATTCACTACCGTGTCGAGCAGAGACTTGTCTTCGCGCCAGCGCGCCCCAGGGATGGTTCGCGTGGCTGCGTCGAGCGCTTTGCGGATGCGCTGCTCGCGTTCGGCGGCACTCGTTACCACCGAAGCCTTCGCTAACGCTGAGGAGTAATCCGACGGCCGGTCGATCGGCAGCGATCCCGGCGACAGAATCCGATGGCCTTCGCTGGTATGGCCGGCGCGAATGCCGGCAAACTCCAGCGGCACAACTTCGCCATCGAGCAGCGAAACCAGCCAGCGCACGGGACGCACGAAGCGCTCCGCCGATTTGCCGCGCCAGTACATACTCTTGGCCCAGTAGATGCCTGCGATCTCTTTGGGCAGCGACTCCGCAAGAATCTCTGAAGCAGTTCGGCCGGTCTTATTCTTTTGAGCGACTACGTATCTTCCCTTGGGAGTGTCTTCCTGTTCGAGTGAGTTGACATCTACCCCAACCTTACGCGCGAAGGCCTGCGCGGCGGCAGTGGGCACTCCATCCTTAAAGGCGACTTTCACAGACGGCCCCAGGATCTTCGAGGTGTCGTCTGCCTGCTTATCAGACACGTCGCGGACCAACACTGCAATGCGACGCGGTGTAGAGTAGGCCTCAGTCGAGGGCGGCGATGTAAGGCGGCCTATGAGACTCTCACGCTCTAACAGTAGGAGAACGCGGCGAGCCAGTTCGTCCCGCGCGCTATCGATCATGCGCGCGGGAATTTCTTCGGTACCGATCTCGAGCAGGAAGTCAGGCATAAGAAGCAATTAGCAACTAGCAATTAGTGGGTGCCCCATCCTTTCCATCCCACCCTTCGCCGACTACGGGCGAAAGGGTGGGGCACCCGGCCTGTCTTTTGCGAAAGCATGGGACAACCAACGATGAAACCACCTACGAGCCGGCCGCCGCTGACAACTGCTTCGCTCTCTCAGAACCGTTTTCCGGTGCTGCTGGCGCGCTGTCTTCCTCGGCCTTCTGCTGATCGACGTACGCCTTGGCTACGCCGACCGCCAGCGCTCGGATACGTGCGATCACGCCAACCCTCTCCGTCACGCTGATCGCTCCCCGAGCATCGAGAATATTGAACAGGTGCGAGCACTTCAGGCACAGATCAAAGGCAGCGAGCACGGGAAAGCGGCGAATCGCCGTTGGCCTTTCGCTCTTCGCCATTTGCTCTTCGCCGGAGTCGTGGGCCCGCTCTTCGCTTTTCGCCTTACGCTTCTCGCCAGAGTCCACAGGTGACAGAAGCTTAACGGCAGCGTATTCGTCCAACAGCGCCTGGCATTCGGCCTCGTAAAGCCCGAGGTGCTGCCATGCTTTCTCGACGTCGGCGCGTTCGAAGTTGTAAACCGAGAACTGCAATTCGTCCTGCAGCCGGATCTCGCCGTACTTCACCGGCCGTCCGTCGGGACCGACGACCCAGGTGATGTCGTAGATGCTGTCCACGTCTTGCAGAAACGCCGTAATGCGCTCCAGGCCATAGGTCAGTTCGGCAGAGATGGGATCGAGGTCGAGGCCGCCGCACTGCTGGAAATATGTGAACTGCGTGATCTCCAGCCCGTCGAGCATCACCTGCCAGCCAATGCCCCAGGCTCCCAGGGTTGGCGACTCCCAGTTGTCTTCTTCAAACTTGATGTCGTGCTTGCGGAGGTCGATGCCAAGCGCAGCCAGCGACTCCAGATAAAGCTCCTGCACGTTGACCGGCGGCGGTTTCAGGATGACCTGAAACTGCAGGTGCTTGAACAGCCGGTTGGGGTTCTCGCCGTAACGGCCGTCGGCGGGACGGCGCGATGGCTGCACGTAACCCACGCGGTACGGCTTAGGCCCCAGCACTCGAAGAAAGGTCTCTGGCGCCATGGTTCCGGCGCCGACTTCGACGTCATACGGCTGCTGGAGGACGCACCCGTGTTCGGCCCAGAAATTCTGCAGCCGCAGCACCAGTTGCTGGAAGGTCAGCGGATTTTGCGAGGAGGCCAAGTGAGTTTCCTGATACGCGGGGCTCAGCCCGCTTCGGCATTCTTCCAGACGGTTAACTCTGTAGTTCGAGAACTAGCACATCCTATTTAACATTAAATTTAGCATTTCTTTTATCATCCGCTTTATCTTGTGCAAACTTCACAGCTTCGCCAGCATGCTGGCGGTCACCAGCTTCTTCTCGATATGGCGCTCCAGAATCTGAACCAGAAAACGTCGCAGATCGGCGCCCTGGCCTACCGCCCAAGGTTCCTCCGCAAATGTGTCCACCGGAGCGCGAAACATCTGCGCTGCCAGCCCGCGCGAATCCGCCGTCAGCTCCGACGATGCCAGCCGCTTGTGTTGCACGCACATCAGGCCATCGGCCAGCGCGTGATAAAATGCGCGACTGCCATTGAGGGCCTGTCCGCAAGCGCTGCACTCGCTCAGTTCCGGCAAGAATCCAACCAGCCGCACCAGCCAGAGCTGGAAGTACGTCAGCGGCATCCAGATCGAACCCGAGCGTAGCTGATGCAGCACCGAAACCGCCAGCCGAAAAATGGCGTCGTTCGCTTCCCGCTCCGGCAGCAACTCATCCAGGGTTTCCGCGACGTGCTCCAACGCCACAACCCGCGGGTAGTCCACCGTTGCCGACAGCGGCGACTCCAGGATGTCGCAGGAATCGAGCCGCGCCAACTCCTGTCCTTCGCGGTCGTCGTAATACGCCCGCACCCAGGTTAGCGGC
This sequence comes from uncultured Acidobacteriaceae bacterium, assembly GCA_963710585.1. Lineage (GTDB taxonomy): Bacteria > Acidobacteriota > Terriglobia > Terriglobales > Acidobacteriaceae > Bog-257. The sequence goes on from CAVQAM010000006.1 coordinate 511,276, forward strand.
TCCAGCGCTCCGCCAAAGCGCCGCTTCGACTTCTTGGCCGCGCGCGCGACGCCTTTGACCTTGCCCTCGGCCCGCGTGAACAGCGTCACCAGCAGGTCAGCCTCGCGCAGCGGATAAGTTCGCAACACGATCGCTTCCGACTGCTTCAGTGGCATGGAATTTCAGTCAACTGCCGTCAACTCTCGATTCTACTGGCAGCGATTGCGATGTGCAAAGCGGACCCAGCGCGGGACGATGGTTGGACCGTGGGCCCTCGCGTTTATCGTAGGCATAAGCAAACATCTGAAACTATTCCGTTTTTGACCTGGTTCCTCTCAGCCGCAAGTCATCGGTTGCCGTTCCAAACTGGACTGGAGATTCTCGAAAAGCATGTTGCGTGGGAGTGTTCGCTTTTGCACAGACCCGAAGGGGGCCGGGATGAGAGAGTGATCAGGTGGGAGTTGTTCTCCGATATTTCCATCAGGAGGGAATATGTCGAGCAAAATATCTTCTCTTATCGTTCTGGCAGCCGCATCCATCGCACTGACGTTTGGAGTTGCAGGATGCAGTAAAACCGACATCCAGAACAACGGCGCCCAGAATCAACCGGCGCAGGCCGATCAGTCGCAGAATCCCGCGGATACGGCCAACCTGGCCCCCACAGACGGGACCCAGGCGACTGAGCCTGCCAGCCAGGCGGCGCAGCAGACCGATCAGCAGGCTGCGCCAGCGGTGCAGCAGGCCTCACAGGACCAAAACTATTCTGCCGGCTACCAAAATACGAGCTACGGCCAGCCAGTGCTTCAGGCACGACAACCCCCACCACCCCTGCCGGAATATTCGCAGCCTCTATGCCCCGGCAATGGCTATCTGTGGACGCCCGGATATTGGAGCTACTCTCCTCGGGGCTACTACTGGGTGCCCGGCGCCTGGGTGTGGCCGCCGCAAGTGGGCTTCCTGTGGACGCCCGGATATTGGGGATTTTTCGGCGGCATGTATCAATACAACTACGGCTTCTGGGGCCAACATATCGGCTACTACGGCGGCATTGACTATGGATTCGGCTACTTCGGCACCGGCTATCAGGGCGGGTATTGGAGTGGAGATCGTTTCAACTATAACCGCGCCGTCAACAATGTGAACATCACCAACGTTAGCGTGTATAACCGCACCATCGACAACACCACGATGAACCGCGCCAGCTACAACGGGCCGGAAGGCATCACTCGCCAGGCTCTGCCGGCCGAAACCGCCGCATTGCGTGGGCAGCGCATTCCTCCCATGACCACGCAGTTGCAACACCAGAGAGCGGCAGCACAAAACCGCCAGCAGTTTGCCTCCGTCAATCACGGGCGTCCGGCCGTTCTTGCAGCGACCAAGCCCATCCCGGCAGGCAAACCGATCGCTCGGGTGATTCCTGCTCGCAATGCTCCCCAGCAACGGCCACAGCAGCAGCAACGGGCTCAGGCGCAACAGCGTGCCCAGCCACGGCAGCAGCAACGGGCTCAGGTGCAACAGCATGCCCAGCAACAGCAGCAGCAACGGGCTCAGGCGCAGCAGCATGCCCAGCAGCAGCAGCGTGCTCGGTCGCAGCCGCAACAGCATGCCCAGCAACAGCAGCGTGCTCAATCGCAGCCGCAGCAGCATGCCCAGCAGCAGCAGCGTGCTCGGTCGCAGCCGCAGCCTGGGCCCGGAAACAAGAAGCAGTAGCGGCGATCCACAGCCTTCAGTCGCTGACCAATGGATAGGCGGGGCTTCGGCTCCGCCTCTACTTTTTGTGCCGCGTTGGGTAATCCGGGTTAAGCACGAATACGTCCCGAGTGGTCGGCTACCCGGAGACTGACTAAAGAGGTTTGCCGCGCCTGGCTCGTACACAAACAAAAGGCGCGGAAACCGTCAGGCTTCCGCGCTCGTCACCTCGATCCAAATTATTGTCGAGCCGATCAGCTGCTGTCGGCCCATGACTGAAAGCTGACGGCTGACAGCTCCCTACAGCGCACTCATGTTGGACAGGAACTCGCTATTGGAGCGCGTCTTGCCCAGCTTGTCGATCAGCAGCTCCATAGCTTCCACCGGCGACAAGCGGGTTCAATACCTTACGCAGCACCCAGACGCGCGCCAGATCTTCCTTGGGAATCAGCAGCTCTTCCTTACGCGTACCGGAGCGCTGAATGTCGATGGCCGGGAAGGTGCGCTTATCGACCAGCTTGCGGTCGAGAATGATTTCCATGTTGCCGGTGCCCTTGAACTCTTCGAAGATGACGTCGTCCATGCGGGAACCGGTTTCGATGAGGGCGGTGGCGATGATGGTGAGCGAGCCGCCTTCTTCGATGTTGCGGGCGGCGCCGAAGAACCGCTTGGGACGCTGTAGCGCGTTGGAATCGACGCCGCCGGATAGCACTTTGCCGGAGGGCGGGACAATCGTGTTGTAGGCGCGCGCCAGACGGGTAATGGAGTCGAGCAGAATGACCACATCGCGTTTGTGTTCGACCAGACGCTTGGCCTTCTCGATGACCATCTCGGCCACCTGAACGTGGCGCGCTGCCGGTTCGTCAAAGGTCGAGGAGATCACCTCTCCCTTGACCGAGCGTTGCATGTCCGTGACTTCTTCCGGGCGCTCGTCGATCAACAGCACAATCAGCACAATTTCCGGATGATTGGTGGTGACCGAGTTGGCCAGGTTCTGCAACAGCATGGTCTTGCCGGTGCGCGGAGGCGCCACGATCAAGCCGCGCTGCCCTTTGCCCACCGGCGTCAGCAGGTCCATGACGCGAGCGCTGATATTTTCGCGCACGGTCTCCAGCTTGATCCGCTCCTGCGGATACAAAGGCGTGAGGTTGTCGAACAGGATCTTGTTGCGCGCTTCTTCAGGTGACTCGAAGTTGACGGCTTCGATCTTGACCAGCGCGAAATATTTCTCGCCCTCATGCGGAGGCCGCACCTGGCCGCTGATGGTGTCGCCGGTCTTCAGGTCGAACTTGCGGATTTGCGAAGGAGAAACGTAAATGTCGTCCGGGCCGGGCAGGTAGTTGTAATCGGGGGAGCGGAGAAACCCATAGCCATCGGGCAGGATTTCCAGCACGCCCTCGGCAAAAATATGGCCTTCTTTTTCGCTTTGGGCCTGGAGGATCTTGAAGATGAGGTCCTGCTTGCGCAGGCCACTGGCGCCGGGCAGCTCGAGGGTGCGAGCAATTTTGGTCAGCTCGGTGATGTTTTTTTCTTTTAACTCTGAGATTGTCATGTTCACCTACGGGGAATGTGCAGAAGGGCGGGCTCGGAGGAACTGCGGGAATGCGCCGAAGGGCGCGGCGCGTTATGCTGCGCGCCGCTGCGCTTCGGAAGCCGTCTCCGGTTCGAGAATTACGTCCTGCCGTTCGGAATCGGCGATAAGGTTTAACACGTCGTTGGTGGTGTCCTGAATCCGCGTGTTGGGTTTGTGGAACTTGCGCGTTGCTTTGGAAGCAAGCTGACACAGCGTGTAGCGGTTGCGCAGTGTGTGGACAGCCTCGAATACTAGTTCAGACCGCATCAATTTGTTCTCCTCGTGTCTATGGTCGATGAATGAATTTTCCCGGAGCCCGGCCAGAATGAAACCACCGCTCCTGACTATGAAAAAAGTGGGCGGTAAGAGCCACCGCTTGCGACGGCCCGTGGCAGGAGCTAAACGTTGGATGCCGCGGTCGCCAATTCGGTTCCTCAATTTTTGCCCTTGTCCTCCGGCCCCCGACGAAACTGGAAAACCTTCTGAAACAATTACTTACGTAGCGCGCCCCACAGTTCAACACGATGCTCTTGCCGGGGTCTGAAATCCTGATTGCCTGACGATGGCGTTCAGTGTGTGGCCGTTTTCGGGCAGGACGTCTCGGACTGGTACCTAGAGAAATGACGCTTACGTAAAAACAGTAAGGTAGTCGCCCGAGGCCCTTGCGTCAAGCAAAATCTTTGCCCGCGATTGCCGACTTGAGTACTTTCGGCAGCCTGCCGCTTAGACGTGAGACCGCCGCAAAGGTTCGCAATATTTTCCTAACCCGCTGGGGATCAATAAGTTGCTGGTTGTCGAAAAACCCGTGGGTTGAAATCCACCTACCACAACGGGCCACATCGTAACATCAATAATTTCAATATCTTATCTGCAATCCGCCATATGCCCGCAAGTCCAGTGCTGGTGTCCTCACGGGCTTTGAAGGGGCACGGAGGAGCCAGCCGCAACCCAGGTTCGCGCTTTACAATGGTCTGGTGGCTGACGCTTACATTCTCGGTATCGAGAGCTCCTGCGACGAAACCGCCGCTGCGGTGGTCCGCTCGGGAGAGGAACTGGTCTCCAGTGTCGTCTATTCCCAGTTCGTCACCCACCGCCCCTACGGTGGAGTGGTACCGGAACTGGCCTCTCGCGAGCACCTGCGGGCTATCGTTCCCGTCGTGCGCCAAGCGCTCGAAGATGCCGGCCGGGCTTACCAGACGATCGATGCCATCGCCGTTACTAAGGGTCCGGGCCTTGCGGGATCGCTGCTGGTGGGTCTGAGTTACGCCAAGGCGCTCGCCTATGCGGTTGAGAAGCCGCTCATCGCAGTCAATCACCTCGAGGGACACATCCACGCCGTTTTGTTGGAAGAGCGCCAGAAGGGCAACCGTGAGCTGGAATTTCCCCTGCTGGCGCTGGTGGTGAGCGGAGGTCACACTCATCTTTTTCTGGTCGAGGGAGAATCGGGTGCCTGGCGCTACCGGGATGTTGGACACACCCGCGATGACGCCGCCGGTGAAGCCTTCGACAAGGTCGCCAAGCTGCTGGAACTCGGATATCCGGGAGGCCCAGCCATCGATTTCCTAGCCAAGCACGGTAATCCGCAGGCGGTAAAATTTCCGTTTGCCCAGATCAAGCACCACGACCGCAACCCGCAGAATCGCCACTCCGACGACGAGTCGCGTGTTGACTTCTCCTACAGCGGAATCAAGACGGCGGTCCTGCGCTACGTGGAGACCCATGACATGCGCGAGGGCATCAACCGGCGTCGCCAGGCGCTGGCGGCGCTGGCGAGTCCATCGCGCGAGGATTACCTCGCCGCCTGCGACCGGGCCAGCCTCGATTTGGTCGCGTCGTTCCAGCACGCGATGGTCAACGACCTGGTCGGCAAGACGCTGCTGGCTGCGCGCGAACAGGATGTCGCCACGTTGCTGGTGACGGGTGGTGTGGCCGCCAACAGCGAGCTGCGCGCGTCGTTCGAACAGCGCGCCTCGGAAGAAGGTTTGGGGGTGTACTTCCCGTCGCGAAAACTTTCCACTGACAACGCGGCCATGATTGCCGCCGCCGCCTATCCACGATTTCTGGCGGGTGAGTTCGCCGCGCCGGAATTGTCGGCCGACGCGGCTTTGCGCCTGCGGTAGTCGGCTCTTAGGATTGCGCGGGCGGTTCTTACACGGGCCTGAAGGCCCGCACTACCCAAGGTACAACCAACTCGGAACTGCTCTAGGCGCACCTCTGCCCGCGCGCGCACATTAAATGCTGTTCGAGCTTCTAGCTATTCGTCTTGAGGAGGAATTTTCGACTCGATATCCATGTCGCGGAGTTCACTCGATTCGAAGACCTCGCGGCATTCCATACACTCGACGTATTCCGCGTCTCCATCTCGAGAGACAACCTGGACACGGGGATGCCGACACGGCTGATCCATGGGTTTGCTCGGCTGGAAATTTGGAGTCCTGTCGCCCGGCTGGCTAACGTTCATGACTTTCGCCCTGACTGCAAGGGCATTGCTGCAATTTTCCGGTATTTTAGACCGGAACCAACGGTTGTCAAGCTTTTCCGGCACACGAAATGTTAAATCTGGTACATGCCTTCGCCGCTCAGCCTGCGGCGCAGGTCGGATTTCAGGACGCTGGGGAATCGAGGTCCCAAGCGGTTTTCACTCGGCGGTCCCGGTTTGTATGTAGAAGCGCGCTTCAGCGTCGTGTTTGCCGCGAACTCCACTCCACAAAAGTTAAGAGTCGAGCGATGCCGGCATAGGCTCTCTTCTCACGGCAAGGTTTCCGAGCCCAAGGCATGTCCCCGGCAAGCACAACTAATATGCGACCGTTTCTATCGGCAATCCTTAAACCGCTCCCTGCCTAGTAGTTACCAATCGGTGCGCCGATTTGCCCTTCGCTGCTAAAGCTTGCGCGTGGGCCTCCGGCCGGAGTAGAATCTAATTGCGACTGAATTGGTCGCATATTCATCTGACGGGCTGGATTGCTGACGAATGTTGAAGCTGACCAAGAAGGCGGACTACGGGCTGATTGCCATGCGGCATTTGGCCGAACATGCTGACTTGGGGGCCTGCAGCGCCAAGGACCTGGCCGAGATGTATAGCATGCCGCAGGAAGCGTTGGCCAAGATCCTGCAACGGCTGACCAAGGCTGGCCTGCTGGTTTCGCAGTACGGCACCAATGGCGGCTACACCCTGGCGCGCAATCCGCGGCAGATCAGCGCGTTTGAGGTGATCCGGGCGATTGACGGACCTTTGTTTATCACCTCGTGCAGCTCGGCAACCGAAGATTGCGACCAGAGTGACCGCTGCACGGTGCGCGAACCGCTGCGCAAAGTGAGCCGCAGCATCGAAGAAGTTTTGAACCGATTGACGATTTGGGAGATGACCGAGCCGGAGCACGAATCCGCACCGGAACTGGTCACCTTGGGCTGGACGCCAAAGAATATTGAGCACGTTTAGGAGACGCTACAAGCAATGAGCACAAATGTGATCTCGGGCAATCATAACAACGGTAATGACGACGTGAAACTGCCTATCTACATGGACAACCACGCCACGACGCGCACCGATCCGCGCGTGCTGGAAGAGATGCTGCCGTACTTCACGGAGAAGTTCGGCAACGCCGCCAGCCGTAACCACGAATTCGGCTGGATAGCCGAACAGGCGGTGGAGCAGGGGCGGGAGCGCATCGCCAAGCTGATTGGCGCGACCTCCAAGGAAATTATCTTCACGTCGGGCGCGACCGAGAGCAACAACCTTGCCATCAAGGGCGTCGCCGAGATGTACAAGGAAAAAGGCAATCACATCATTACCCAGGCCATCGAACACAAGGCTGTGCTGGACACCTGCAAGCGCCTGGAGAAGTACGGTTTTCGCGTCACTTATCTGCCGGTGCAGAAAGACGGGCGCATCGATCTTGACGATCTGAAGCGGGCGATGGACGACAAGACCATCCTGGTGACGATCATGACCGCCAACAACGAGATTGGCGCGTTGCAGCCGATCCGCGAAATTGGCGCTCTCTGCCACGAGCGCGGCGTGCTGTTTCACACCGATGCGGTGCAGGCGATTGGCAAGGTCCCATTCAATGTTATCCAGGACAACGTGGACCTGGCATCGCTCACGGCCCACAAGCTATACGGTCCCAAGGGCGTTGGCGGGTTGTACGTCCGGCGCAAGAACCCGCGGGTGCAACTGGTGGCGCAGATCGATGGCGGCGGGCACGAGCGTGGCATGCGCTCGGGCACGCTGAACGTTCCGGGCATCGTGGGGTTCGGCAAGGCATGCGCGATCGCAAGCGAAGGTATGGCCGAAGAAGCGGTTAAGCTCGCCGCTTTGCGCGACCGCTTGAAGGACGCCATCATGGGCCAGCTCGACGAGGTTTACATCAACGGCTCGGTGGAGCACCGGCTGCCCGGCAACTTGAATATCAGTTTTGCCTACGTGGAAGGCGAGTCGCTGCTGATGGGCATTAACGATATTGCGGTTTCGAGCGGTTCGGCGTGCACCTCGGCGACGCTGGAGCCATCTTATGTATTGAAGGCGCTGGGCGCTGGCGATGACCTGGCGCACAGCTCCATCCGGTTTGGCCTGGGGCGTTTTAACACGCAGGCCGAAGTCGGATTACGTGGCCGAGCGCGTGGTCGATACGGTGAAGCGTTTGCGTGAGTTGTCGCCGTTGTACGAGATGGCGAAAGAGGGAATTGATTTGACCAAAGTGCAATGGGCGGCCGAGCCGACGCATTAATAGGCGGCAAAAAGCTTGGAATTTAGGAGATAACGCATGGCTTACAGTGACAAGGTTTTAGACCACTACTCGAACCCGCGCAACGTGGGTTCGCTCGACAAGAACAGCGCTGAGGTGGGCACCGGTTTGGTGGGCGCACCCGAATGCGGCGACGTGATGAAGCTGCAGATCAAGGTGAATCCTGCGACCAACATCATCGAGGACGCCAAGTTCAAAACGTTCGGGTGCGGCTCGGCGATTGCATCGTCTTCGCTGGCCACCGAATGGGTGAAGGGCAAGACCGTGGACGAAGCCCTCACGATCCGGAACACGGACATCGTGAAGGAGCTGTCGCTGCCTCCGGTGAAGATCCACTGTTCGGTGCTGGCGGAAGACGCAATTCGCGCCGCTATTGGCGACTGGAAGAAGAAGAATGGGCAGCACAGCCAGCCCCAGCCCCAGGCCCAGCCGGTCGAACAGCGGGCGTAAACTGGTTTTGAGGGCCGGGGTGCCGCATCTCTCGATCAGGCGCACCGGAACACAACCATGAGCACGGTCAACATTGAAAATCCGGCCCAGGCGCCCGCCCCCGCTGCCAAAGGCATTCAGGTGACGGACAAGGCACTGGCCCGCATTCGCTTGGCGATGGCAAAGGAAAATATCTCGCCGACCGAGGGCGGACTGCGTCTGGGCGTGCAGGGTGGTGGTTGTTCGGGACTGAGTTATAACATCCGTTTCGACACGCAGCCGCGCGAACGCGATCGCGTCTTTCAGTTTGAAGAGGTTCGCGTCTTTGTCGATCCGAAGTCGTTCATTTACCTGCACGGCATGGTTCTCGATTACGAAGAGACCCTGATGCACCAGGGCTTCTCCTTCCAGAACCCTAATGCGAAGAAGTCCTGCGGCTGCGGTACTTCGTTTTCCTAAGCAGCGGTAACGGCGGCCGAATGCGACCGGCGGAAGGATGGGGATTCCGCGATGGTGGATTCCGGGGTGATTGCTTCGCCCCGTCACGCTGCGATTGATTGGCCTGGAGAGGTTCGGGCGGGTATAGGGGTCCTTCGACTCCTCGGTCGCCGCGGCGACCTCGTCGCTCAGGATGACACAGCGGAAAAAACATCGCGGGAACGTTTTCAGAAAGCAAGGATTCGATGGCCTTAACTGATCAGAAGAAGACGGCGCAGCTGGACAGCGGCATTCTGGTTGTGAGCCAAAGCAGGCCGACTAAAGCGAATTGTTGGTCTTGCGGAGCCATGCGCGCAGCTCATTTTTGCCAGGAGTGCGGCAAAGTGCAGCCGCCCACCCCGGTGGACTATTTCACCTTCTTCGGGCTGCCCTTCAGGCTCAACCTGGAGCCGGAAAAACTCGAAGGCGAGTTCTACGCCTTGAGCCGGCACTTGCATCCCGACATCAACGCCATCAACAGCGATCGCGAACAGCAGTGGAGCCTGGAAAAGAGTTCCCAGCTCAACGACGCGTACCGCACCCTGAAAGATCCCATCACCCGGACCGAGTATCTGTTGAGATTGCAGGGCGTGCAATTGGAAGAACAGTCGAAAGCGGCGACCGAAGAGGCGCGCCGCACCGGCAAGCTCAAGAAGCAGGTGGTTCCTCCCGATTTGCTGGAGCAGGTTTTTGAACTGAACATGCAGCTCGAAGAGATGCGCATGAACAAGAAGATGGGAGAACCTGACCGCAGTCTCGAGCGTGAGCTACAGGACTCTAAGAAGCAGTTGCAAGATAAATACAACAGCCTGCTGGAGGAGCTGCAGGCAGCTTGGAACGATTGGGATGCGTTGATCGACCGCGCCGAGCAGGGCGGAAGCGTCCTGGATGAAGATCGCATCGCCGTGCGCGACAAAATGGTGGATGTGCTGAATCGCCGCAGCTACCTGCGCAACCTGCTGCGCGACATCGATGAGGTTTTGGAAGCATAAAGGCCGTGCTTCGCCATTCGCTTTTCGCTAAGAGCATTTTTAGGTGGCTCAATGGCGAAGGGCGAACGGCGAAGGGCGAATAGCGATGACCATGGCAAACGAACGCATCGTCGGAATCGATCTGGGCACCACCAACTCGCTGGTGGGGTACATGGAAGGCGACCGTCCGGTCGTGATTCCCGGCGAGGACGGTTTGAACCTGGTGCCTTCGGTCGTCGCGCTGGACGAGAACGGCCAGATCGTGGTGGGCAGAGCCGCGCGCAAGTACCTGATCGAGACGCCGGAGCGCGCGGTGTACAGTGTGAAACGCCTTATGGGCCGCGGCGTGGAGGACGTGCAGGACGAGTTGAAGCTCTTTCCTTTCCGGCTGGCGGACGATCTCGCGGCTGGCGAAGTGCTGCGCATCAAGCTTAGCGATAAGACCTTTACGCCGCCCGAAATTTCAGCTTTCATTCTGCGCCAACTGAAGCACAATGCCGAGCGCTACTTCGCGGCGCCAGTCACCAAGGCTGTCATCACGGTCCCGGCATACTTCAACGATGCGCAACGGCAGGCCACCAAGGATGCCGGCCGCATCGCTGGCCTGGAAGTATTGCGCCTGGTGAACGAACCTACGGCGGCGTCGCTCGCCTATGGTCTGGACAAGAAGAACGCCGAAACCGTTGCGGTTTACGACTTGGGCGGCGGCACTTTTGATATATCGATTCTCAAGTTGCACGAGGGCATCTTCGAAGTGATCGCCACCAACGGGGACACCCACCTCGGGGGCGACGACATTGACAACCTGCTGATCACAATCGCGCTGCACGACATCCAGGGCGATCTGGCGGTTGATGTCCGCCGCAATGCCGAGATCGTGCAGGCGATTCGCAAGGCGGTCATCGACGCCAAGATTGCTTTGTCGTCCGAAGAGAAGACTAGGTTGGACGTCGAACTTCCCGGCGGCAAACGTTATCAGCGCGAGATCACGCGCGCGCAATTTGAGCAACTAATCCAGCCGGTCATCGATCGCACGGTTGGGCCGGTTCGGCAGGCGATGAAAGATGCAGGGCTGACCCCAAAGCAGATCAACGAAGCCGTGCTGGTGGGCGGCTCGACGCGGATCCCACGGGTCCGGCAACTCGTCGAAGAGTTGTTTCAACGCACCCCGCACAGTGGATTGAATCCCGATGAGGTGGTGGCGCTGGGCGCTGCCATCCAAGCTCACATCCTGGCGGGTGGCTCGGAAGCGACCAAGGAAATGCTGCTGCTCGATGTGACGCCGCTCTCGCTCGGCATCGAATCGCTGGGCGGAGGCGTGGTGAAGATCATTCACCGCAACTCCACGATTCCGGCGTCGGCGACCGAACATTTCACCACCGGCGTGGAAGGCCAAACGAACGTTGCCGTCCATGTTGTGCAGGGCGAACGCGAACTGGCAAGCGATTGCCGCTCCCTGGCGCGCTTCGACCTGAAGGGCATTCCGCCCATGCCGGCGGGACTGCCGCGCATTGAAGTGAAATTCCTGATCGACGCCAATGGAATTCTGCACGTCTCGGCGCGCGAGTTGCGCAGTGGCAAGGAAGCTGAAATTCAGGTGCAGCCCAGCTACGGTCTTACCGACGAGCAAGTCGAGGACATGATTCTCGATTCATTCGACAATGCGGAAGAAGATTTCCGCCGGCGCCAGGTGATCGAAGCACGCAATGAAGCCGAGACTATGCTCACGGCGCTGGAGAAAGGCCGCAAGAATCCTGCGTGGGAGCAGTTGTCGTCGCAAGAGCGCAGCAACATTGGCAAGTTCGAAACAGCGCTTCGGGCGGTCGTGAAGGCCGACGATTACCAGGCCATTCGCACGGCGATCGATGCCCTGAATCAGGGGACTATGCATCTTGCAGAGCTGATGATGGAATCCGCGGTGGGCACGGCGTTGAAGGGGCAAAATATGGATACCGCCGACGTAGGCGAGGGACCCGAGTCGCCGCATCCCATCGCGCAAGCGGAGATTGAACGCTAGCAGCGAGCTTGAGGAACTATGGCAGACGAGAAAACACAAGGCGGCGCAACCGCAACAGTGGAAGCCCCCGGACCGAATACGGTTCGGGTCACCTTTCTCCCCGAGAACAAGACCTTTGAGTTTGAACACGGCAAGCTTCCTTACCAGGACCACGGCAAGCCGGAATCGATCCTCGATGTGGCCATGAATTTCGGGCTGCACCTGGAGCATGCCTGCGGCGGAAACTGTGCCTGCACTACCTGTCACGTCGTGGTGAAGAAGGGCAAGGAACTGCTCAGCGAGATGGACGATGACGAAGCCGATCGTCTTGACATGGCCGCCGATCTCCAGCTCAACTCGCGCCTGGGATGTCAAACTGTGATCGAAAAACCCGGTGAAGTGGTGGTTGAGATTCCGTCCTGGAACCGCAACTATGTTTCGGAAGCGGCGACCCACCACGATTGATGGCCGACAATTTTCAGATTCGAGGGGTCCTATGGCTGCTGAACTGAGATGGGATGACGCGGAAGACATCGGCCTGACATTGTCCGACAAGTTCCCTGACGTGAATCCGCTGGAAGTCCGCTTTACCGATCTTCATCGCTATGTCACCGAGTTGCCGACCTTCGTGGACGACGCGAAGATGTCCAACGAGGGCAAACTCGAAGCCATCCAGATGGCCTGGTTCGAGGAATACCAGGATAAAACTCGATAAAGGCAACTAGAAGCCATCTCATAAATGACGAGGCGGTCCGAAGCGAAGTACCTCAGGGGCTAAAGCCCGGTCCGTAACGGGCCATTTGCGGCACAGCTAAGCCGTGCCCTGATACAAACCGATTTATGAGATAGCTTCTACATACTTTGGGAGCGGCGGTTCCTGTTTCGCACCTTAAAGCCTTCTTCTTCCCGCTATCGCGTAAAATCGTCGCCATGCCCACAGAGCAGGAAGCTGCCTCGCTCGCCGTACTGAAACGCGTGCCCATCTTCTCCAGCTTGTCGGAGCAGGAATTCGCCTTCCTGACCTCGCGCCTCTTGCAGCGCAAATACGCTGCCGGAGAACTGATTTTCGGCGAAGGCGATCCTTGCGCCGGCCTATACGTGGTTCAGTCGGGGAATGTGCGCATCTTCAAGAGTTCGGCCGGTGGACGCGAGCAAGTGCTTTCCATCGATGGCCCGGGCAGCTCCATTGCCGAACTGCCGGTTTTCGACGGCGGAAACTATCCGGCGTCCGCTCAGGCGGTCAGCGATAGCACGCTGCTTTTCTTCAGCCGGCAGGATTTCCAGGCCCTCTGCTTGCAGCATCCGCAGGTCGCGTTGAAGGTGCTGCGGGTGGTTGGCGGGCGCCTGCGCCGGCTGGTCGGCATCATCGAAGAACTTTCGTTCACCACGGTCCGCCACCGGCTCATCGCGCTGCTAGTGCGACTGGGCAAGAAGGAAGGCACGCGCAACGGCGACGCTATCACGCTGACCCTGCCGGCGAATAACAGCGAGCTGGCGGCGCAAATCGGCACCGTGCGCGAACTGGTATCGCGCAATCTCAGCCGCCTGCAAGCGGAAGGCTTGATTCAGCTCGACAACCGCCAGCTCGAGATTCGTTCGCTGAAGCGCCTGGAAGCGGAACTGCAGGCTTCCGGCGGTTGAATCCGCTCGCGCCTCCCGCTACAGCACGTGCAACGCGGCCGGTTGTCGCCATTGCGGCGGAGGTACATCGCGCCCCACGTAATCTTTCGGCACATATACACAGCAGGGCTCTTCCGCCAGCGGATCGCCAGTTAGTGCGAAAGCACGGGCCCGCGACCCTCCGCAGATGTGGCGGAACTCACACGCACCACACTTGCCTCCGAGTTGAGAATCATCGCGCAGTTGCTGGAAGAGTGGCGACTCGCGATAGATACGGCTGAGTGAGTCGGAGCGTACATTCCCCGCGGCGAATGGAAGGAAGCCACTGGGAAACACCTCCCCCAGGTGCGAGACGAAGACGAATCCTTTACCGTCGTTCAAGCCCCACGGCGCGCGGCCAATAGTGTCCGACACTTTAGGCGGGACGTCCGCGGTTTGCGCGCTGCCGTTGCGGCGCTCTGCTGCCTGCTGTTGCAGCACATAACGCCGGTAATGCTGCGCTTCCGTAGTCTTGATGTGGAAAAGGGCACGCCGCGACAGCTTGTACAGCTTGGCGAAAACAGCCTCGAACTCTTCCGCCGATAAAAGATCGGCGAGTGTGCCGCGACCAGTGGGCACCAGGAAGAAGACGCTCCAGAGGGCGATCTTCTTGGTCTCCATCAAGGCTGCGATGTTGTCGAAGTCCTCGACATTCCTGCGGCTGAACGTGGTGTTGATCTGCACTGGCAGGCCAACCTGGTTGGCCCACTGGATGGCTTCCATGGTGCGGACGAACGAGCCTGACCTCCCGCGGAAGGCGTCGTGCACTTCGCGATGCGATCCGTCGAGGCTCACCGCCAGCCGCGCCAGGCCAGATTCCTTCAGGCGGTGAATCACTTCACGCGTCAGCAGAGGTGTAGCGCTAGGCGTCAGCGATACGCGCACCCCAACTTTCTTGGCGTGTTCAATCAACTCGAACAGGTCGGGCCGCTTGATCGGATCGCCGCCGGTCAGCACGAAAACCGGCACCTGCATGTGTGCGATCTCGTCGATCAGCCTCTTGCCTTCCTCGGTGGAAAGCTCCAGGGGGTGGCGCTTGGGCTGCGCACTCGCGCGGCAATGCACGCACGCCAGGTCACAGGCCTGGGTCACTTCCCAGATCACGATGTAGGGTCGTTCGGAGAAGTCTATCGAAGGAACTGCGGAACTCATGTAGTGATTTCAGCAACCCGTTGCAGGCAGCGCAGTGACTAAAGTCTCAGTCCGCCAATTTCTCTGCGAACTTCCACAATCGTCGCCGCCCGTGACAGAAGTCATAGCTGCGGCGCGGCGGGGCTACTAGTCTGCATTTGAGGATGGCAACGGCGCAAAGACCCGCTGCCCGCAGGAGGAAATAGAAATGACACTAACAGCGACTAAAACCGTGGGCGAGATTGCCGCCGAGACGCCCAGTGCAACGCGCGAATTCGAAAAGCTTGGAATCGACTACTGCTGTGGCGGAAGCCGCACCCTGGGCGAGGCATGCGCTGAGGCCAAGATCTCGGTTGACGACGCTCTCGCGCGCCTGGAGAAAAGCCTGGCAGCCGCCCAGCCCGGCGACAACAAGGACTGGCAGAATCAGTTACTGGCCGATCTGATTGACCATATCAAGACCACCCATCACGTGTTTGTGCGCGAAGAAAGCTCGCGCATCGAAGCGCTCACCGCCAAGGTTGTCGGCGTGCATGGCAAGAACCATCCGGAGCTTCTTGAGGTACAGCAAGTGTTCTCCGCCCTGGCGGCGGAACTGAGCGTTCACCTGATGAAGGAAGAGCAGGTCCTGTTTCCCTACATGGTGCGCATGGAAGAAAGCGCGCTGGCCGGCGAACCCGTGCCCCCGGCGATGTTCGGCACGGTGGTAAACCCGGTGCGCATGATGATGCAGGAGCACGACGGCGCAGGCGATGCGCTGCGTTCGTTGCATGCCATCACCAAGGACTACAGGCTTCCGGAAGATGCGTGCATCAGCTATCGCACGCTGTATCAGGCGCTGCAAGGCTTCGAAGCCGACCTGCACCAGCACATTCATCTGGAAAATAACATCCTCTTCCCCCGCGCCGTCGCCATGGAAGCCAAGCGATAACCGACGGCAATTGGAAGGAGGTAGCAGTGCTGGCGGTGCAGCACAACCATATCGGATCGCGAGTTTCGGGCCTGAATGGGGCCGAGGAATCCACCAACTCCGCCTCGCCCTTTCTCGTTGACTTTGAAAACGGCTCCACGCCCGTACGCAAAAAGCTCATCCGCCGCGACGGTCGTGAGTACTCGCAGCCGCTGCGAATCACCGCCCAGCTTTTCCTGGTGGCGTTGAACCTGTGGATCGGGATCCAGTTCTACCTATGGGTGCGCTGGGCGGAAAGCGGTGGGCGCGCGGTGGAAGTCTCGCGACCGCCCGGAGTCGAAGGCTGGCTGCCTATCGAAGGGCTGATGCAGTTGAAGTACTTCCTGGTCACCGGGCAAGTGCCGCGCGTCCATGCCGCAGGCTTCTTCCTGTTCGCTTCGTTCCTGGCGATTTCATTCGTCTTCCGCAAATCGTTTTGCAGTTGGCTGTGTCCGGTGGGGACCATCTCTGAATACTTGTGGAAGCTGGGCCGTTCCACCTTCGGACGGAATTTCCAATTGCCACGTTGGGCCGACATCGCGCTGCGCTCGCTAAAGTACGTTCTATTGAGCTTCTTCGTCTATGCGGTCGCCGGCATGTCGGCGGCGGCCATCGCCGAATTTCTCGGCAGCCCGTATGCGCTCATCGTCGATGTCCGGATGTTGAACTTCTTTCGTTACCTCGGCGGCACGACGGCATTCGTCGTCCTCGCAATAGTGATTGCGTCCATCTTCGTGCAGAACTTCTGGTGCCGCTACCTATGTCCGTACGGAGCGTTCCTGGGACTGGTTTCGCTATTGAGCCCGGCGCGGATCACGCGCAATCCAGAGACGTGCATCGACTGCGCCAAGTGCGCCAAAGCGTGTCCCTCGGCGCTGCCGGTCGATAAACTGGTGCAGATCCGTTCCGCCGAGTGCACCGCATGCCTGGAGTGTGTGGCCGTGTGTCCGGCGAAAAATACGCTGGCCATGAGCCTGCCTGCGGGTCTGCGAAAGCGCCGCGCCATTCCAGCTTGGAGCATGGCCGCGGGAATTGCGATTCTCTTCTTTGGTCTGGTGGGCTACGCCAAGTTTACC
The DNA here is from genome assembly GCA_963710585.1 of uncultured Acidobacteriaceae bacterium. Classification (GTDB taxonomy): domain Bacteria; phylum Acidobacteriota; class Terriglobia; order Terriglobales; family Acidobacteriaceae; genus Bog-257. The sequence goes on from CAVQAM010000006.1 coordinate 527,950, forward strand.
GGTCATTGGAACACGGACCTGCCGAAGCAGGTCTATCTCCAGCTCGTGCCCAATGCCAGCGAGCAGCAGCACCCGATGCCAGGCGCGCAGTAATGCCAAGTGCTAAATGTCAGGCGCCAACTGCCCACTGCCTCTAATGCGGTGGCGTTTGCGGTGGTGGGGCCGTTGTTCCGGTTTTGCCCCCCGGCGGCGGCTGGCTGGGCGTCACCGGCTGCGCTTCGGCCCTCTGTGGAGGCAGTGGGTAGTAGCCATGCTTGGCGAAAACTTCCAGCCCAGGGCGCCGCACCCGCACTTCGATCTCGCGGCGGTTGCTGGAGAGTTGTTGCGGAGTGTTATAACCCAGCGTGTATTGGTTGCGGGCTTCCATGGTGATGCGCTGATAGGCGCTTTCGATGGACTCCTTGGAGAACTCGTTCAGCACCTCGCCGCCGGTGGCGTTGGTGTACCGCGGAAGGATGTTGCTGTAGCCGAAGCCCGGGACCCGCGCTTTTTCGATCTTGCTGTAGAGCGGCATCGCGGCTGAGTCCACGCCGATCGCATAGACCGCGATTTCATCCGTCAGCAACACCTTCAACACCTGGGCATAGCTGGCACGGCTGCCCAGTTCCCGACCGTCGCTTATGACAAAAATGATCTTGCGGTTCCGGCGGTCACGGTGGGCCAGGTTCTGAGCGGCGGTCAGGATGGCATCGTTCAGCACATGCGACTCTTGTTCGGGGGTGACCACCAGCTTACCGCCCGGTAGGGGCTTGCTATTGGTTACCGGGCCCGCCCCAAACGGTCCGCCCACCAGCGGTGCGCCGGGATTTTCGCCGCGCTCATCCTTGATCCGCTGCAGAGCAATCTCCATGTGCGTCGCGTTGCCGAAATCCGAGCGCTGGTTGACCGTATTGCCATAGGTGAATACGGACACCTCGTCGAAGGGACCAAACGATCCGCCCAGGGCGGCGAATGTCTGGTTCACCTTCTTCAGCGTCAGGTCCGACATGCCCTGGTCAATGATCAGCGCGGCGGAAAGCGGGAACGGATCGCTGGTAAACAGCTTAATCTGCTGTTTGGCGCCATCTTCGTAGATGCTGAAGTCGCTTTGCAGCAGTCCATTCACCAGCTTGCCTTCGTTGTCCTTCACTGTGACTGGAACGGTAACGAAACTGACGGTGCGCTGCAGCCGGAACAACTCCTCGCGGCCGCTCTCCCCGGCGTTGGAGGCGCTGCCGGCGGGCACCGTCTTGACTCCCTGCGAGCCTGGAGGCGGCGGCTGCGGGTTGGCCGGTGCTGGAGGCTGCTGGGCGCCGCTGCGAGTATTTGGCGGCGTTTCAGGGTTTCCACTCGAAGACGAACCCTGGTCGGCAGGTGTCGCCTGGGATGGCAGGTTGACGCTGGGAGCGGGCGCATTGTTCTGCGGGCTGGGAGCGTCAGGTAACTTCTGCTCTTGTGCCACCGCGTAACTGGCAGCGAAGCTCAGGACCGCCACCATTAGGGCGGAGTGGATCCACGGGCTCAATCGGCGATTGAACATGTGCTCTGTCGTCTCCCAGATTACCGGAACTGTGGAGAGTATAACCGCACCGGGGACCCCTCGGCAGCCTGCATCGCTGCGGAATCGTCTGGCGGTGCACTACAATGGATGCATCCAACAGGAAAGAGAAGCCATGTTGTTCCACCGATTTCGCCAGTTCGCCACCGTCCTGGGCCTCATCCTGGCCGCCAGCCTGGGCATCACGGCCCAGTCGCAGAATCCGGCGCCGCCGCCGACAGCTAAGGACCAGCAGTCGTCGTCACAGCCGGCAAGCCAAGATCAACAGTCCCAAGCCCCAGCCGAGGACAATAACCTGCAGACCTTCACAGCGCAGGTGAACGTCGTCAACTTGTTCTTCAACGTGAAGGACAAACACGGCATGTTGATTCCCAACCTCACGAAGAATGACTTCGAGGTCCTGGAGGACGGGAAGCCGCAAACCATCAAGTATTTCTCGGCGGAATCGAACCAGCCTTTGACCCTGGGCATCATGATTGACACCAGCGGCAGCCAGGAGCGCGTGTTGGACATCGAGCAAACCTCCTGCGCCGAGTTTCTGCGCAGCGTTTTGCGCTCCAAGGACTTGGCTTTCGTCATCAACTTCGATGTCGATGTTGACCTCGATCAGGATTTCACCAACAGCGTGCACGATCTGACGCGGGCGCTGAACAAGGTGCAGATCAATGTCGGCATGGGCGGTGGCCCGCCGGGATTGGGCGGCGGTCCGATTCCAACCACCCCGCGGGGCACGCTGCTGTATGACGCTATCTACCTCGGCGCAGACGAAAAGTTGAAGAACGAAGTCGGGCGCAAGGCCATGATCGTGTTCACCGACGGCGAAGACCAGGGCAGCCGCTTGCGCATTCAGGACGCCATCGAAGCCGCGCAGAAGGCCGACACCATCTGCTACGTGATCCTGATTGCCGATCGCGGATTCTACGGGGGCTTCGGCGGGTACAGCGGCGACTACGACATGAAGAAGCTGGCCGAACAAACCGGCGGCCGCGTCATCGAGGTCGGCAACAAGCAGGAGAAGCTGCGCCAGGCCTTCGAGCAAATCCAGAACGAATTGCGCAGCCAGTACAACCTTGGCTACACGCCCACCAATAGCAAACTCGACGGCAGCTACCGCAAAATTCAGCTCCGCGCCAAGGGCGGAGCGTACAAAATCCAGGCCCGGCAAGGTTACTACGCCATGGCCAAGGACAGGGATTAGTGGGTAGTGGATAGTGGTTAGTGAATATTTTCAAGAAGCGGCACATGCCGAGAGCGTTTACTCGGAGGGCCGTGGAAAATTTCCGTTGACGGTCGCGCCTGACTCCTCCAGCCTTTGCCGAATGTAGCTCCAGTCGGGAATGAACTGTTCCCTCGCTTCGCGGGCGGCTTGCTCGTCCTTCCGCTCCACAAAGCTGGCGCGCCACCAGAGCAAAATCGAAATCAGCAGCAGAAATACAGGCAGGTAATAACCGGGAAAGCCGACATAGGCGCTGAAGGCGGCCACGCACATCACCAGCCACGATCCGAGATAATTCTTGTAGCGTTTGTCCGCCTTGCGTTTCAGCTCCTCGATCTGGTTCCACTCCCACAACTGCGCCTTGGCCATTTCCATGGCCAGCCTCTCTGCGTCCGCAGGGCTGAGCGGGATGGGAGCTGTCAGGTACTCACCCGACCTCGACAGCAACAACGCGGTTCCATCCAGGCAGAGATCGAGCCCGCGAACTTCGGTGCGTATTACGCTGCCTGTTTCGGACATGGGTTCCTCATGGGGTTGCAAGCCAGACATCGGCCTCAAGGAAACTTAACGTGTTCATAAATCTGTTCGTTGGTCACATTCACCTTCGGGCCTTTTGAAACGATCAGTGGGAACTGGACCTTCTGAGGACGCGGGCGTTTGGTTTCCACGAGAACGGTTTTCGATTTGTGCCGACGGTTTTTCATGGACAGAAGCGCGCCGCTGTTTAATTACAGGTCCTTCTTTTCCACCACCGCGATCCCCAGCTCCTTCAACTGTCGCTCGCTCACCGGCGTGGGCGCGTCCACCATCAAGTCAACCGCCTTCGCCGTCTTGGGGAAGGGAATCACCTCGCGCAGGCTTTCCGCGCCCGCCAGCATCATCACGATGCGGTCAAGTCCCAGCGCAATTCCGCCATGCGGCGGCGTGCCGTATTGCAGCGCCTCCAGGAAGAAGCCGAAGCGCGCCTGCTGCTCCTCGGGAGACATGCCGAGCGCCTTGAAGATTTTCGCCTGAATGTCCTGGCGGTGAATACGAATCGAGCCCGAGCCCAGCTCGGTGCCGTTCAGCACCACGTCGTAGGCGAGCGCGCGCACTGCGCCGGGATCGCTCTCCAGCTTGTCCATGTCCTGCTCGTGCGGCGAGGTAAAGGGATGGTGCGCCGCATTCCAACGCTGCTCGGTCTCGTCCCACTCGAACATGGGGAAATCCGTCACCCACAGAAGTTTGTAATCGTCACCGGTTCCTTTCCTCTCGAACAACCGGTGCCGTTCAGCGAACTTCTGCGCCAGCGCGAGCCGCACTTGTCCGGCGCCTTCAAAGATCTGCCTCTCGCGCATGGAAAGCCGGGAAAGGCCGCTGGGGACATTGCCCGCAGCTCCGCTTCCGCTGCGATAAAATCCCCCAACCTTGCCGCCAGTTGGCGGCTTCTGGCCCTCGTTTCCGTCGCCGAAGCTGACGGTCCCGGCAGCCACAATGACGAGGTAGTCCCCGGTCCTAGCACCGCTAAGTTCGCGGACCTTAGGGATTGCCTGCGGGAACGACTTCTCAAGGCGTCTGGTGTCATCCAGGACTTTGATGTTCTGCTGGGCCAGCCTTGCGGGATAGAGTAGCCGCAGTTCGTCACGTTCTTTGCGCGAAAGCTCCCCAACCCTTGGAATCACAATCGCGAGCACAGGAAGCTCGGGATCAACGTGAAGCGATTCGAGATTTTCTCGTACAAACGCCTCGCGCACATCGCTCATGGCCGGAAACCGCAGGTCGGGTTTGTCGATGCCGTAAAGCCGGATCGCCTGGTCGTAGCTCATCTGCGGAAACGGCGTCTGCAAGTCCACGCCGATGGTCGAGAACGCCGCCTGCAAGAAACCTTCGACCACCCGGAAGACCGTCTCGGGTCGCGGAAAACTGATCTCCAGATCGATCTGCGTGAACTCGGGCTGGCGGTCGGCGCGCAGGTCTTCGTCGCGAAAGCAGCGCACGATCTGGAAATATTTGTCGAAGCCCGAGATCATCAGGATCTGCTTGAACAACTGTGGCGACTGCGGCAACGCGTAAAATTCGCCCGGATAAACGCGGCTGGGCACCAGGTAGTCGCGCGCGCCTTCGGGGGTGGAGCGCGTCATGAACGGCGTCTCAATCTCGTAGAAGCCCTGCGCGTTCAGATGGTCGCGAATGGCGATGGCGACCTGATGGCGCAGTTCGATGTTGCGATGCAGCTCGGGCCGGCGCAGGTCGATATAGCGATATTTGAGGCGCACCTCTTCGTTGGCCAGCACCGCATCGCTGGGCGAGAAGGGCAGCGGCTTGCAGTCGTTCAGAACGCGCAACTCGTCGGCAACCACTTCGATCTCGCCGGTCGGGATGTTCTTGTTGACAGTGTTGGGCTCGCGCAGCTTGGCGTGGCCGATGACCGCAACCACAAACTCGGAGCGCACCGCGGTCGCGCGGTCGTGGACCTCGGCGCCGGCATCGGCAGTGATCACGACTTGCGTGATCCCGCTGCGGTCGCGCAGGTCGAGAAAGATGAGATTGCCGAGATCGCGCCGCCTGTTCACCCATCCCATGAGCACAACTTTGGAGCCGGCGTCGGAGGCGCGCAACTCGCCGCACATATGAGTACGTTTCAGGTCGCCTAGAAAATCGAGCATGAATGTCCTTATGAAACCATTATCCCAATAATTGTCATTCCGACCGAGCGGCTTCAACCGCGAGTGGAGAAACCTGCTTTTTCCGAACCAACAGCAGGTCCCTCGACTCGCTCGGGATGACAGCTTAATTGTTGGCTTCTAAATGTTTCGCCAACTCCGCCCGCGGCACCTGTACCTGCTTACCGCTGGCCAGGTCCTTCACCGCGAACTGCTCCGCCGCCACTTCATTTTCTCCGACAATCACGATGAATCGCGCCCCAGCTTTTTCGGCAGTCTCGAAAGACTTCTTCAGGCGGAAGGCCTCATCGCCGATATCGGCGCTTACGCCCGCGCGGCGTAACTCTCGCGCCAGCTTAAGCGCATGTCTGTTCATCCCCGCGCCCAGCGGGGCAATGTACGCCTGCACCGTCTCCGCCGGCTTCTCGCCCTGGGATTGCAATGCGAGAATCAGGCGATCTTCCCCGATGGCGAAGCCGATGCCCGGCGCCTTCGGCCCATCGAGCGACTCCGAGAGTCCATCGTAGCGGCCGCCGCCCAGCACCGCGCTTTGCGCGCCCAGCCCGCCGTGCGTGAACTCGAACGTGGTGCGCGTGTAGTAATCCAGCCCGCGCACCATGCGCTCGTTGATCGTGTAGGCGATGCCGACCGCATCCAGCATCGCACGTACCGCCGCAAAGTGCCCGCGGCACGGCTCGTCGAGATACTGGCTGATCTTGGGCAGCTTCTCGATGATTGGCTGATCTTCCGGCACCTTGCAGTCGAGCACGCGCAGCGGATTGGTCTGCGCCCGGCGCTGGCAGTCAGCACACATCTGGTGAACGACCGGCTTCAACGCCTCGCGTAGCGCCTGGTTATAGCGCGCGCGGTCTTCGGCGCAGCCCACGGAATTCAACTGCAACTGCCAGTCGCACAAGCCGACCTCGTCGAGCAACGTGGCCAGCATCTCCAGCAGTTCCGCATCGCGCAGCGGCGACTCGCTGCCCGCGCTGGGCGGCCCGATGATCTCCGCATCGATCTGATAGAACTGGCGATAGCGTCCCTTCTGCGGACGCTCGCGGCGGAATTGCGGCCCAATGCAGTACAGCTTCTGCAGCGTGCCTTTGTCGCCCAGTCGATGCTCGATGTAGGCGCGCACCACGCCCGCGGTGGCCTCCGGGCGCAAGGTCAGCGACTGCGCCTTCTCGCTTTGTGCGCGCGCCCTGTCCTCCCAGGTAAACATCTCTTTGGAGACGATGTCGGTCTCTTCGCCCACGCTGCGCGAGAACAGTTGCGTGTCCTCGAAAATCGGAGTGCGAATCTCGTGATAGTTGTAGCGCGCGAAGACGTCGCGTACCTGCGCCTCCACCCGGTTCCATAGGTCGGTATCGGGCGGGAGAAGATCGCGAGTTCCACGGACGGCCTTGATCATGAGAATCAGTTGCCAGAAGCATTCAGCACTCAGCATTCAGCCAATCAACTTGCAAGGGCTGAATGCTGACGGCTGAGCGCTGAGGGCTAAACTACTTCTTCCTCTCCGCCAGATAATTTTCCTTGTAGCCCAGATAATTCCGCGCGTAACGCAGGATCGTCTCCTGGTCCGCCTCGCTCAACCGCTTGCGCACCTTGCCGGGAACTCCCATCACCAGCGATCCCGGTTCCACAATCGTGCCCTCCGGAATCACCGTCCCTGCCGCAACGATCGATCCCGCGCCGATGCGTGCTCCATTCAGGATGACCACGCCCATCCCGATCAGGCAGCGGTCTTCAACGACGCAGCCGTGCAGCGTGACGGAATGCCCCACCGTCACCCAATCGCCGACGACCACCGGCCACTGATTCAACATGCCGTGCAGCACGCTGCAATCCTGGATGTTGGTGTTGGCGCCCACCCGGATGAAGTGTACGTCGCCGCGCAACACGGCGTTCATCCAGACGCTGGCGTTCTCGCCCAGCACCACGTCACCGATCAACTGCGCCGATTCGTCAACGTAGCACGATGGGGGGACGGTCGGGCTAATTCCTTGGTAAGAGCGGATCATTGCGTTCGCCGGTAAGTCTTTGAAAATACCATGCCAGCAGCGTGAAGCGAAATGAGAACAGCCGCGGCTGAAGGGCAATCAGGCGGAGCTTGTTGAGGGGACACGCTTTGCGGTTGGTTAGATCTAGAGCAGTTCCATAGTTACTGTACCCCGTAGCCACAATGGCGAAACCAAGCGGCGGCGTTGTCTGCGGTGATGGCGGCGATGGCCGCAGCGGCGGCCTGTTCCAGGGCTTCTACCAGTCGGGCCTTGGCCGCACGCAGTAGCTGTTTGATCTTCGACCAAGCTTGTTCGATGGGATTGAAGTCCGGCGAGTAGGGTGGCAGATAGAGCAGTTGCGCGCCGCGAGCCTCGATCAACTGTCGCACTCCTGCCACCTTGTGCGCCGCCAGGTTGTCCATTACCACGACTTGTCCGGGCTGCAGCCGGGGACCCAAGACCTGCTCCAGGTAGGCCAAAAAAACCTCGCCGTCAGTAGGCGACTCGATGGTCATGCTGGCCAGCATGCCTTCGACCGTCAGGGCTCCCAGCACGGTCAAGGTTCGCCAGTGTCCCGCCGGGGTGGCTTCGGCCACACGCTGGCCGCGTGGGGCGCGGCCATAACGCCGCGTCATTTCCGTGGTCACGCCGCTCTCGTCCAGAAACACCAGCCGCTGGGGATCGATCCCACTTATCTGTTCACACCACGCTTGCCGTCGCCGCTGCCCGGCTTCGGTGTCTTGCTCTTGGGCGTGGAGCGACTTTTTTTCAGCTGCAATCCCATCTGCTGCAAGCTCAACCACAGCCGCGACTTGCTGAGCTGTACCCGGGTGGCTTTCTGCAGCCGCTGCCCTAACTCCCACAAGGTCAGGTCGGGCTGGGCCCGCAGTTCGACCCGCAACTGTTGTTTGACTTCCGCCGTAACCCGGCTGATCGGACCATGGCGCGTCTGCGGCACCCGCTCCATTTGCCCGTAGCGCAACTGATGTTTGCGGATCTTCTTCACGTAGTCGCGGCTCACCCCAAACCGCCGCGCCAACTCTGCCAGACTCAGCTCGCCGCCCTCATAGGCCTGCAGAATTCGACAGCGCAAATCGTCGGAAAACGCTCGTGCCATCCCCTATTTGCCGCAGAGAATCTCGCCATTTCGAGTTTACTCCGCATTCCTCTGCTTAGGGTATATCTACTTGGGAACCGCTCTAACTCTCATTTCATGGTGCGCGAAGAAGAGTCTCGCGAATGCAAAGTCCGTAGAAGTAGCACAACTTTGGTCTCAAAAGTGCAATCCTTTGAGACGTTAAGTCCTTATATATCATTTGCCTAAACGCATCTACGACGTTTTCGGCATGGGCAATCCAGCGATCTTGGGATACAAGAGCACTAGCGCCTCTTTTGCCGTAAATGCGGCAACAATTTAATCGCCAGAACACCTTGATACTGAACAGCAGCAGCGATGCCATTTTGCCTGTGAAGGCCAAATCCACAGTGGAAGAATCGGGGAATTGGATGAACGCAGTTCGCCAGAAGACGGTGCTCTGTGTTGATGATGAGACCATTGGTCTGCGAGTGCGAAAGATCATGTTGGAGAACCATGGGCTCCGGGTACTCACCGCCACCGATGGGCAGCAAGGGATCGCGCTGTTCGAGCAGAACAAGGTTGACCTGGTGGTGCTCGACTTCTACATGCCGGGCCTGAACGGGGGACAGGTAGCGGCCGAACTGCGCCGCCGCCGGCCCAAGGTGCCCATCATTTTTTTGTCGGCGTACTTCTCCCTGCCTTCCGACGCGCTGGAGATTGCCGACGCCTTCATCACCAAGGGCGAGCCGCCGGAAGTGCTCATCGACAAAATTGAGCAGCTCATGTGAAGGTACGAGCAGTTGATTCCCGAACTGCCTGTCCCCGGCAACTAGCTTTCACTCGCCCTTCCACTGATACGCGCCGGGTTGCGGCAGTCCCACATGCGCCAGCACGCGATTGACGAACTCGCGCGCGATCTCGTCGGTCGAGACCGGGCGGAAATAGAACGCCGGGATGACCGGAAAGATGGTGGCGCCGGCTTCCGCCGCCAGCGTCATGTTGCGCAGGTGGATCAGGTTGAACGGCGTTTCGCGCACGCACAGAATTAGCGGCCGGCGCTCCTTCAGGCACACATCGGCGGCGCGCTCGATGAGCTGGATCGCCATTCCGTGGGCGATGCGCGCCAGCGTCCCCACACTGCAAGGCAGCACGATCATGGCGTCGGTCCGATAGGAACCGCTAGCCACGTTGGCCCCGATGTCCGAATTGTTCTGCCGGCAGATTTTCTGCGAAGCCCGTCCCAACAGCTTGTCGATCAACTCGTTGCGGCCCGATACCTGAAGTTCTTCGGCCATCACGCGCAGGCCGCTGTCGGAGAGAATAAGATTGACGGTTACGACGCGCTCGTCGCGGTCCAGCGCATCCAGCAGGTGCCGGGCAAAGATGGAGCCACTGGCGCCGGTGATGGCGACGGTCAAGGTTCGCGGTGCTGTCGGGGTCTGCGCGAGCATCTAAGCTTCACATCGTACCACTGGGTGGCGGTCCGCTTTTCGGCAGCAGCGGTCGGGGCGAATACGTACCTCTGTGCGGACTTACATCTTGAGTCACGAAACTTGAAACTAGAAACTCGAAACTCGAAACCTTCTTCCAGACAACTGGCAACTGGCTACTGACAACTGACCACTGACTACTGACTACTGACTACTGACTACTGCCCAATGACTTCCGACGCCCTCAAGAAACTGTTCGAGCAGGTGAAGCGCGGCAAGGTCTCTGCCGAGGAAGCGGTGCAGCGGCTGCGCCATCTCCCCTTCGAGGACCTCGGCTTCGCCAACGTGGACCATCATCGGACGTTGCGAGTTGGCATGCCCGAAGTCATCTTCGGGCCCGGGAAAACTCCGCGGCAGTTTGCGGAGATTTTTGCGCGACTAGCGCATCCCGGCCACAACGTGCTGGCGACGCGGGTTTCGCCGGAGCAATTTCGCGCCGTGAAGCGCAAGCTTCGCAAAGCCGAATTCCACGAACTCGCGCGGGCCATTACGCTCACGCAGGACAAGACTGTTTACGGCAAAGGAAAGATCGTCGTGGTTTCCGCCGGGACCGGCGACATTCCGGTCGCCGAAGAAGCGGTGGTCACGGCGCAAGCCATGGGCAACGAGGTGCAGCACGTGTACGACGTGGGAGTGGCCGGCATCCATCGGCTGCTGGCCCGCCGTGAAGCGCTGACCCAGGCGCGCGTGGTGATCGTCTGCGCCGGGATGGAAGGCGCGCTGCCCAGCGTGGTCGGCGGCCTGGTTGGCGTGCCGGTGATTGCGGTGCCCACCAGCGTCGGCTATGGCGCTTCGTATCAGGGAATCGCCGCGCTGCTCGGCATGTTGAACTCCTGCGCGTCCAACGTCAGCGTGGTCAATATCGACAACGGCTTCGGGGCAGGCTACGTCGCATCCATCATCAATCGGCTGGAGTAGGTTCAGTTGCCAGTAGTCAGTTGCCGGTTGCCGGCTAACCACTGACCCCTAACCACTAGCAAATACCCGCTGAAAGATCTTGTCCACATTGCGTAGCGGGCGCTGCAAATCGAAAGCGTGCTCCAGGGTCTCGCGCTTGACCTTCGACGCGATCTCGGAATCGTTCAGGATCAGTTCGCGAAAATTCAAGTCTTCTTTCCACGCTTTCATGGCATTCGACTGCACCAGACGATACGCGTCCTCGCGCAGCACGCCGGCTTCGACCAAGTCGAGCAGCAACTGGCCGCTGAACACCAGTCCGCCCGTGGACTCCAAGTTCTTCAACATGCGCTTGGGATAAACCAGCAGCGTGTCGATCAGCGTGGTCGTCTTGCTCAGCAGGTAATCCGCCAGGATGGTCGAGTCCGGCAGGATAATGCGCTCGACCGACGAGTGCGAGATGTCGCGCTCGTGCCACAGCGCGACGTTCTCCAGCGCGGCCTGTGCATTCGCGCGCACTACGCGCGCCAGCCCGCTGATCTGCTCGCAGGTGACTGGGTTGCGCTTGTGCGGCATGGCCGAGGAGCCCTTCTGCGTCGCACTGAAATATTCTTCCGCCTCGCGCACTTCGGTGCGTTGCAGATGGCGAATCTCGGTGGCGATCTTGTCCAGCGTCGAGGCAATGACGGCGAGGGTTGCAGCGTAAAACGCATGGCGATCGCGCTGGATGACTTGCGACGAAACTGCCGCGACGTTCAATCCCAGACGCTGGCAAATCTTCTCTTCGTATTCCGGCTCCAGGTGGGCCGCGTTGCCCACCGCTCCCGAAAGTTTGCCCACGCGCATCTGCTCGGCTGCCATTTCAAAGCGCTCGATGTTGCGCTGCACTTCGGAGTACCAGTTTGCGAGCTTCAGCCCGAAGGTCACAGGCTCGGCGTGAATGCCGTGGGTGCGGCCGATTGCCGGCGTGTCCTTGAACTCCCAGGCACGGCGCTTCAGCACCTCGCGCAATTTCTTCAAGTCCTCGCGGATAATGGCGGACGCCTGCTTCACCAGCAGGGCTTGCGCGGTGTCCACCACATCGTTGGAGGTCAGCCCGTAATGCAGCCAGCGCGATTCCGGGCCCACCTTCTCCGCGACAGCGGTGGTAAAGGCAATGACGTCGTGCTTCACTTCGGCTTCGATCTGGTTGATGCGCGCCAGGTCGAAGCCGCCTTTTTCGCGGATGGCCTGGGCTGCCGCCTGAGGAACGATTCCGGCTTCCGCCAGCGTTTCCGTGGCGGCGACTTCCACCTCCAGCCACGTCCGAAACTTATTTTCATCACTCCAGATGTGCCCCATCTCGGGACGGGTATAACGAGCAATCAAGCGAACTCCTTGGCAACCTGTAATTTTGCTGAAAGGAAAACTCTTCATTGTAACTGCTAGCGCAAAGTGGGCTTCGATTCTAGAGCAAAACTAAAGGCTGCCGGAGTTCTTGCCGATAACTGGGGAATGAAGGACATGATTGCGCGAAATGCCACCGCATCGGCAGCCGGACTTCTTCCCCACGAGCGGCGCCGGGCAAACCGCATCCAGCTCCGCGCGCCAGTGCGGATCATCTACCAGAGTTTACTGGCTGAGGGTTCGGAAGAAGGGATCTGCACCGACCTCAGCGAAGCCGGCATCGGCTTCGAGACCCAGGCCAGTTTGTATGTTGGGGAAATCGTGGAGGTAGAATTCCGCGACCAGGAGGCGACCCCCTTCCGCTTCCTGGTAAGACTGCTCTACAAGATGGGGAACTGCTATGGCGCGTATTTTGTGTCGCCTGGTTCCTGATCCAGCGAGAACGGGGCCGAATTGCGCTCGGCGGCCCCAGATTAACAAAAACGCGTTCGTTCCTGACCGGCCATTCGCCGACACAACCTTTAAGCCTCGTTTATGTTCGTCATCCCGACCGAGCGCGCCGCGGTGGGCGAGTGGAAGGACCCGCTGTTCGCTTGCTGCTCCAAAGCTAGTTGCTGTACAGCAGCACACCCTCGGTCTTCTCCTCGCCGACGGGGCGATAGAAGAGCTGGTTGTTCTCCAGATAAACCTCGATGAACGTGGGCCGCTGCGCGAACGTGCCCTGGATGAGCGCCTCTGACATCGGGTCTTCGATGTACTTCTGCAGCGCGCGGCGCAACGGACGCGCCCCGTAGCTGCGGTCCACGATGGTCTGGTCGAGAATCCACTTGCGCGCCTCTTCCGCCACCGTGACCGTGATGGCGCGCTGGGCCAGGTTCTGGTTCAGTTGCTGCACCATCAACTCCACGATCTGGATCAGGTCAGCCTCGTTCAGCGCGTTGAAGATGATGACCTCGTCGAGGCGGTTGAGGAACTCGGGGTTGAAGGTGCGCTTCACCTCGTTCTTCACCATGTCTTCGACCTTGCCCGAGATCGTATCTTCCTTCTCCGACTGGAAGCCCATGCCGGTGCGCTTCTGCAAATGACGCGCGCCGATGTTCGAGGTCATGATGATGATGGTGTTCTTGAAGTCCACCGTATTGCCCAGCCCGTCGGTGAGCTGGCCGTCTTCAAACACCTGCAACAGGATGTTGAACAGGTCAGGATGCGCCTTCTCCACTTCGTCGAGCAGCACTACGGAGTAGGGGGCGCGCTTCACGCGCTCGGTCAACTGGCCACCCTCTTCGTAGCCGACATATCCGGGAGGCGATCCGATCAGTTTCGATACGGAATGCTTCTCCATGAACTCCGACATGTCGAAGCGGACCAGCGATTTCTCGCTGCCGAACATGAACTGCGCCAGGGTGCGCGCGACTTCGGTCTTGCCGACGCCCGTGGGCCCAAGGAAGAGGAACGAGCCGATGGGGCGGTTGGGGCTCTTCAGGCCGGCACGCGAGCGGCGGATGGCGCGGGCCAGCGCGGTAATCGCGCGGTCCTGCGAGATAACTCGCCGGTGCAGCTCTTCTTCGATGCGCAGCAGTTTCTGGCTTTCTTCTTCTTTGATGGAAGCGATGGGAACGCCCGTCCAGCGCGAAACCACGTCCTCGATGTCCTCACGTCCCACGACGCCGGTGGAAGACTCGTCGAGGTGGTATTTCTCGCGCAGGGCGCGCAGGTTCTCGCGCTCTTTGCGCTCCTCGTCGGAATAGAAGCGGGCTTTCTCGAACTCGTGATTGGCAATGGCGTTTTCCATGCGGTGCACGATGAACTTGATCCGCTTCTGCACTTCGGTGATGTCCTCGGGCAGCGAAGTCTGGCGCAGCTTAACGCGGGCGCCCGCCTCGTCAATCAGGTCGATCGCCTTGTCGGGCAGGAAGCGGTCGGGCAAATACCGGTTGGAATGCGAAACTGAGAACGTGATGGCGTCGTCGGTGTAGGTGACGGCGTGGAACTTCTCGTAACGTTCCTTGATGCCAAACAGAATCTTGACCGCGTCCACTTCGTTTGGAGGCGGAACCTTAACGGCTTGGAAACGCCGCTCCAGCGAGCGGTCTTTCTCAATGGACTTACGATACTCGCCCGGAGTGGTGGCGCCAATGCACTGGATTTCGCCGCGCGACAACGCCGGCTTCAGGATGTTAGCGGCATCGAGCGAACCCTCTGCCGAACCCGCGCCCACCAGGGTATGCAGCTCGTCAATAAAAATGATGGAGTTCTGCGACTCCATCAGTTCCTTCATGATGGTCTTGAGGCGCTCTTCAAACTGGCCGCGATACTTGGTGCCGGCAACGATCAGCGAGAGATCGAGCGCGAGGATGCGCTTGTCCGCCAGGAACGACGGCACTTCGCCGTCAGCGATGCGTTGCGCCAGGCCTTCGACGATGGCCGTCTTGCCTACACCCGGTTCGCCGATCAGCACCGGATTGTTCTTGGTGCGGCGGCACAGAATCTGCACGACGCGCTCCAGTTCGGCATCGCGTCCGACCAGCGGATCGAGCTGATTGTCCATCGCCGACTGGGTGAGGTCGCGAGAAAATTCCGAAAGCAGCGACGACTCGCGTGAACGTTGCGAGGGCTGCGCCTTCTCCTGCGAAGTGCGCGCCAGTTCTTCGCGAATGGTCGAGAGACGCAATCCGCGCTCATGCAGAATTTCGGCCGCGAAGCATTTCTCTTCGCGCAACAGGCCCAGCAGCAGGTGCTCGGTGCCGATGTGCTTGTGCGAGAGCCGCTCAGCTTCCTCGGCGGCATACGCCAGCACCCGCTTGCACTCGTTGCTTAGGGGCAAGTCCACGGAGGTTGAGACCTTCTCGCGAATGGTGGTGTGACCCTCGATCTGCTTGCGAATGGATTCCACCGAAGCGTGGGACCGAAGGAACCGATTCGTGAGCGCTTTGTCTTCGCGCAACAAACCCAGCAGCAGGTGCTCCGTTTCAATGTAAGGAGAACCGAACTGACTGGCTTCGTAGCGCGCGAAGAAAATTACTCGCCGGGCCTTTTCCGTGTACCGTTCGAACATTGAGCCTCTCCAAGGACCCCTCTGGAACGTTCCCCCTCAGCGAAGGAACAGTCATCCGCAGCGTCCCGTTGCCTGCCTCACCCCTGATCGTCGGCCATCGAAGTTCCGTGGCCGATCACTAAAGACCTCGCCGGTCCTTTCCTTACCCGTCTCTTACTGCGTACAAACCCGTCTTCCGCCCGCCGGTTGCATCATGCCAACAACGACTGCGGGGACACTTCGACGACCCGTCCGCGCTCCAACCGCAGCACACGGTCGCAGCGGCGTGCAAACCCAAGATTATGAGTAACGATGAGCGAAGTCAGGCGATAGTCGCGATGTAGCTTGGCGATCAAATTAAAAACCACGTCCGCTGTCCGGTTGTCGAGGTCTCCCGTAGGCTCGTCGGCCATCAGGATCTTCGGCCGGGTGACCAGGGCGCGGGCCAGCGCTACCCGTTGTTGCTCTCCACCCGACAACTCGCCAGACCGATGACTGGCACGGTCCGTTAAACCAACCTCCTGCAACCAGTGCAGGGCTTGCCGCTCGGCTTCCCGCCGGTGCCCGCCGCGCATCAGCAGCGGCATGGCCACATTCTCGACCGCGGTAAACTCCGGCAACAAATAATGAAACTGCCAGACAAATCCAAGTTCGCGGCTGCGAAACTCCGCCGCATCTTCTTCCGAGAGCTCACCCAAATCGAGTTGGGCGAAGTATACGTCACCTTCGGAAGCGCTATCAAGCACTCCGAGGATGTGCAGCAAGGTACTTTTGCCGGCACCAGACTCGCCAACAATGGCCAGCATCTCGCCGGTCTGCACCTGGAACGACAGGTTCTCAAAGAGCACTAAATCGGAATCGCCCGAGCGGAAAACCTTTTTCAGGTTCTGCGCTCGTAACAGCACGTCTTGAACGATTGGATGCAGGTGCACTCCTGCGCGTCACAAATTCCGGCCAAAGCGCTGCCACCAAGCCCGATTCGGAACTCAGTATGTCAACCCAAGGCCTGTTGGAATTAGATCACGTCCGGGCGGCGAAGTCAGCGACTCTGCCACGGAAGGGGTAGGGAGAAGGTTTCGTTTCGGAGTTCTGGACGCGGTCACGCCGGGAGCCGAACGGTTGGGTTAGGGCTCGCAACCATCGCGGTCAATCCCGCGCTTCCAGGCCGACGGCGGGCAGGCGGACCTGAAACCGGGTATCGCCCGGAGTCGAGATCACATTGATCGATCCGCGGTGTTTGCGCACGATCCGCAGCGTCGTATCCAGCCCCAAACCTGTGCCTTTTCCCACTTCCTTGGTGGTGAAGAACGGTTCGAAGATGCGCGACTGAATGTCCGGCGGGATTCCCGGTCCCGAATCTCCAATCTCGACCACGGCGCAGTCTCCCTCCAGAAACGTCCTGATTCGCAGCTCACCTTTGCCCTGCATGGCATCGACTGCATTGTCGATGATGTTGGTCCACACCTGGTTGAGTTCGCTGCCATAGGAGTTAACCAGCAGGGGCGTGGGATGGTAGTCGCGCTTGATGGTCACGCCCTTTTTCAGCTTGTGGCCCATGATGATCAAGGTATTCTCCAGGCCCTTGGTCAGGTCCACGTCCTGCACCGGCGCCTGGTCCATGTACGAGTACTCCTTGATGGCACGCACCAGATCGGAGATCTTGGAGGTGCTGTTGTCGAGCTCGGCAAGCAGGTCATTGATCTCTACCAGCGCCGATACCCGCTTGAGCGCGGGTCCAGCCACGTCGCCTCGCACCCCGCTGAGCATGGTGTTCAGCGGAGCGGGTTGAACGCCGGATTCCACCAGCGCCGATGCATACTGCCAGCCATCCTGGATTCCATGTTGATGCAGAATTCCCTCGATCTCGTCCTGAAGCGCGCTTGCCTTCAGCACGTCAGCCTCGGGGGCGTCCACGCAGCAGGTGGATTCGAAGGTCTCGATGGCCGCCGTCTCCGCCGCCGTGAGCTGAAGCGTCTCCAACGTGCTGGCTGCGCTGCGAAACTCAGCCACCGAACTGCGCAATCGTTCGGCGGCGCGCCGGGCTGCAGCCGCGGGATTGTTCAACTCGTGAGCCAGCCCGGCCGAGAGCTTGCCCAGCGCGGCCAGTCGATCGCGCTGCTGCTCGCCTCGCGTCGATTCGCGCGTGCGGTCCACCATGGTCGCCACCAGGCGGCGGCCCAGTTCCGGCAGGTGGGTGAGTAGGGCGTCGAACTCGGCAGCCGGGAATGCCAGGATTCGCGAAGGTTTGACCGCCCTGCCGGTGCCGGGAAAGACCTTCATGCGCGAGTACGGCAGCACGCCGGAAACGGCGCCGGCATGGGTGGTAAACACGTTCTCGTTGGCGCCCTCAAATCGGGCTTGCAGCTCGCCTTCCAAGACCACGATCATCTTGTCCGCAACGTCCCCTGCGCGAACATAAATCTCGCCGGGCTGTATGCGGACCTCGGTTGCGTGGTCGAGGAACCAGTCCAGTTGCTCGTCAGGAAGATCGTGGAAGACCTCCACGGTGCGTAGCTCTTCTCGGGTGACGTTCGACATGGGCTACACCTTCGCCATATAACGATGGATGAACTGCACCGCAATTGCTCCCTCACCTACCGCCGAAGCCACCCGCTTGATGGAACCGTGGCGCACGTCGCCCACGACAAACACGCCGGGCAGGCTGCTCTCCAGCAAGAAGGGATCGCGGTCCAGGTTCCACGCAGCAGGCAGCTTTCCGTCCTTCAGCAGGTCAGGCCCCGCCAGCACAAATCCGCGCTCATCGCGGACTACGACGCCTTCGAGCCAGTCCGTCCGGGGCAGCGCACCGATATAGATGAACATGGAACTGGCTGGCACCCGCTCCACCGTATTGGTGTCAGAGCACTGCACCGAAATTTCCTCCAGATGCGTCTCGCCATGAACTTCGATGACCGCGGCATGCGTCCACACTTGGATAGTGGGTGTCTTCTCGATCTGGTCGATGAGGTAGCGCGACATGGTTGCCGAGAGCGAGTCGCCGCGCACCAGCATCACCACCTTCTCCGCATACTGCGCAAAGTTAAGCGCAGCTTGACCGGCGGAATTTGCGCCGCCTACGACGTAAACGGTTTCGCCTTTGCAAGAGATCGCCTCCTGACTTCCACCGCCGTAATAAACACCCGCGCCTTGCATCCGGTCCATTCCTGGGACCTCAAGCTTCCGCCATTGCACGCCCGTCGCGATCAGAACGGCGTGGCAGGAAATCTCGTTGCCATCGGCGAGCTTCAGGATGCGGTACGGACCTTCCGCGCGCAGCTCCACGACTTCTTGCGGCGCCAGGATCTCCACTCCGAAGCGTTGCGCCTGCATCACCGCCCGGCGCGCAAGATCGCCGCCGCTCAGACCTGACGGAAACCCAAGGTAGTTTTCGATCCGCGAGCTCAGTCCCGCTTGTCCGCCGGGCGCCTCGCGGTCGAGCATCACCGTCTTCAGCCCTTCAGACGCGCCGTACACCGCTGCCGCCAAACCTCCAGGGCCGCCGCCGACGATGGCGAAGTCATAGAACTGGGTGTCGGCCCGCGTCTTCAGCCCAATTTTTTCGGCAAGCTCGGCCGGGGTCGACTGAAACATCCGTGTGCCATCGGGAAACAAGGTCAGCGGCAACTTGGCGGCGTCATCGCCGATGGACGCGATGAGCTGCTTCACCTCCGGATCTTCGGCCGAAAGCTCAACATCGATCCACTGATAGGGAACGTGGTTCCTAGCCAGAAAATCGCGCACCTCGTACGCCTTCGACGACCATCGCGTACCCAGTACGCGAATTCCTTCGTAGGCTGGCCGGTACGACGCTGTCCAATCCTCCAGCAGGTCGTCGATGACCGGATAGAGATGCTGGGCCGGCGGGTCCCAGGGCTTCAGAAAGAAATAATGGACGTTGACTTCGTTAATGGCGTTGATGGCGGCGCCGGTGTCGGCATACGCCGTCAGCAGGGCGCGCTTGGCGTCGGGATAAACTTTTCTGGCCTCGTTGAGGAATCCAATGCCGTCCATCTGCGGCATGCGCTGATCGGCCAGCAGCAGCGCGACCGCGTCATTGCGGACCCTGAGCTCGTGCAATATTTCCAGTGCCGAATCGCCTGAGTTCGCGCGCAGTACGCGATATTTCTCGCCGTAGCGAGCTCGCAGGTCCCTCTCGATTGCCTTCAACACGTTGGGATCGTCGTCAACCGTCAGCAGTGTTGGTTTGGCCATGCCCAATTACCTTTCTCCGTTTACCGGCAGCGTTGCTTTTCTCTTAGATAAGAAAAGGGGGGTGCGCGACTCTGCAAGGGAGGATCTTCCGGACGAAATTATTTCCGAAACTGCGGTTTCAATGCCCTCGCGGCCGCGGGGCGACTCGGCGCGGGGCAGGTATAATAGCCAGCCATGTTTGCCTATGATCCAACTCTGCAGGCGGCCGTCACGGTCAACCCCGAATCCATTGACGACGTTGTTCGAACTATGCAGGTAATTGACGAGACCTGTATTGACGGGGACGGCCTGAAATGGTTCAACGAGCTATACCTTCAAGTCACCCAAGCTGTCCAAGGCCGGATCGCCTCCGGCGGACTCAGCGATCCGCAATGGCTGGCTGGGCTGGACGTGCAATTTGCGCGACTGTATTTCGGCGCGCTAGCGTCATCGCTATCCGGTCAGGCAGCGCCGAACTGCTGGCAGGTCGTGTTTAACAATCGCAACCAGACTTTAATCGCGCGCATCCAGTTCGCCCTCGCCGGCGTGAATGCGCATATTAATCACGACCTGCCGCAGGCGATCGTAACCAACTGCCACGCGACTGCCACCATTCCGCAGCACGGCACGGCACAATACAACGACTATACGGAGCTTAATGCCACGCTGGACGGCCTCATTGAATCCGCCAAGCGCGAGTTGCACGTCCGGCTGCTCGGCGGCGCGCTCCCACCATTTTCTCGCCTGGAAGACACCATCGCGGCTTGGAGCGTGAGCGTAGCGCGTGAATCCGCGTGGAATAATGCCGAACTGCTATGGCATTTGGAGGAAAAGCCGCCGCTCGCTTCGACGTTCATGGACACGCTTGATGGCCTGGCCACAGTGGCTGGCAAGACTCTCCTGGTGCCTGTTCCTGAACAGCCGCAGTCCTGAAATTTTGCCGTGCCGCATCATTCATACCGCAACGCTTCGGCGGGCAGGACGCTGGCAGCCGACCATGAGGGATAGAGCGTCGCAATGAACGAGACGCCGATGGCGACGGTCGCCACCAGAACTCCATCAAGCACTCGCGGGGCGAACGGCACGTAGTCGATGGAATAAACTTCGGCGGAGAGCGACACCAGGTGATAATGTCCGGCTGCCCAGGAGAGCAGATACCCGGCGATCAGCCCCAGCACCGTTCCGATCACGCCGATCAGGATCCCCTGATAGATAAAGATGCGCCGGATCTGCCGCTTCTTGGCGCCCATGGAAACCAGCACCGCGATGTCGCGGGTCTTCTCCATCACCATCATGATCAGCGAGATCAAGATGTTAAGCGCGGCGACAAACACAATCAGCCCGATGGTGATAAACGTCACCACCCGCTCCAGGCGCAAGGCGTGGAAGATGGCGCGGTTCTGCTCCATCCAGTTGGTGGACATGAAACCCTTGCCGGCCGCGGCTTCCAGCTTCTGGGCGACTTCCGGCGCCTGGTAGATGTCGTCGATCTTGAATTCCAGCACGGAAACGACATCGCCCAGGTCGAACAGTTTCTGCGCGTCGGGGAGCGAGATGAAGGCCCAGGAACTGTCGTACTCATAGAAACTCGACGAAAAAATTCCTGTCACTTTGAAGCGCTTGTACTTGGGGACGATGCCAAAGGGCGTGAGCTCGCCTTGAGGGCTGGTGACGGTGACCAGCGAACCAACTGTCGCGCCCAGTTGGTCGGCCAAATCTTTGCCCAGAATAATCGGCGGCAGGGAAGCGGCGATGCGCGCCGAGAGCGGATTGGGTTCGTCGGGGTCCGGCGGCGAAGCGCCGGCCTGATTGTCTTTGCGCACCTCGAGACTGGCGGCTGAGCCGCTCGTGATGGTATCGAGGATGTCGCTGACCCTGCGCTCGTCGTGCGGACGAATGCCCTTGAGAATCGCTCCCTGGGCGCGGGCCCCGCGCGAGATCAACACCTGTTCATAAATCGCGGGAGCACCGGCAAGCACGTGCGGCTGCTTCTGCAATCGCGTCAGCAGGTCTTGCCAGTTGCGGATGCCATCGCTTTCCACGCGCAGCAAGTTGATGTGCGAAGTCGAGCCCAGCAGCCGGTCCTGCAGGTCCTGGCGAAATCCGTTATTAATGGCCAGCGCGATGATGAGCGACGCCACGCCCGCGGCCACTCCCACAATGGAGATCACGGTGATGACCCCGATGACGGCCTGCCGCCGTTTGGCCCGCAAATAACGCGCCGCGACAAAGAGTTCAAATTGCATTCTCGAGAAGCTCAGTGAAGCTTCATTGTAGCGAAAAGCGGGTCAGACACGGCGAGGTCAATTCTTTCGAACCCTTGGCACGACGCCAGGCACGCGCTGCCGGTACGCACGAAATGCTTCCCCGAAGCGCGCTTCCAGTTCGCGGTCTTCCATGCGAATCATCACCGCTCCGGTGACCATGGCGAACACCGCCAGTGCGTACAGCGCTACCGATCCTGTTCCGATGCACCAGCCGATGATTTCGCAGAGATGACCCAGATAAATCGGATGGCGCACCCGCGCGCGAATGCCTGTGGTGATGAGCTGCTGGCGATGACGGTGCGGCTCAAGTTCGGCCAAGCCCGAAACCTGGGCGCGGTCGAATCTGCGGAGTGCCGAGCGGTATAGCGAGAATCCCAGAAGAAAGAAGATGGCCGCGGGCGCCCAGGCAAACCAATTCGCGTAAAAGTGGAGCGAGCGAAATGGACACATCAAAAGAAACGCGATGACGATGAATCCGCCCCACACCGGCACGATGAAAGCGTAGGCGCGGCGCCCGCATGTGCGCCAGCGCTCCACAAACGGATGCACCACAAACCAGAACAGCGGAATGGTGCCGTACACCGAGCAGGCCAGCAGCGCGACGAGATCGACAGTAGCACGAAGGTTCATGGCTCGATCGAATGGCCGTCACCGACCGCCCGCTGTCCTCACGACGCTCTTGCTGATGCCCATGTTCTCGAAGCGATCATAAACGCGAACGATCAGCGTGTGCTCCTCGGTGCCGTCACTGACGCCCTTGTCCACATCCATCTTGCTCTCGCTTGCGCTCGCTGGCCGAATCGGCACACTGAAATCGTAGCTCTCAGCTTTGTAGTCCGAGATCCTCCCCACTGGATCGACGCTGTGCCAATCGCTCGCATCCAGCGAGTACTCGGCGCGGCTGATCGGAGAGAAGCTATCCACCGCGCGGAATGTCACGTGTAGCTGATCTCCTTCGACTAGGGTGCTCAGCGACTCGATGTGAGGCG
This sequence comes from uncultured Acidobacteriaceae bacterium, assembly GCA_963710585.1. Classification (GTDB taxonomy): domain Bacteria; phylum Acidobacteriota; class Terriglobia; order Terriglobales; family Acidobacteriaceae; genus Bog-257. Next base: position 550,677 of record CAVQAM010000006.1, read on the forward strand.
GAGTATTGTCCACCTCAAAGCGCGGGCTGGTGCTTTCCCCCGTCAAGGTGTCCTCGGGTGAGTGCGAAGGCGCATCCGAGGCGACCACGCGAATGGTGTAGCCGCCGTCAGGAAAGAGATCGGAGTCGAGGTTGACGAACCACTCCTCCATCCCGTCGCGCAGCAGTTTCCAGCGGCTCTCGCTGTCGCCGCGGTAATAGACGCTATAGATCAGCGAGTCGTCATTTTCGTCCTGGGCCTTCCACTTCACTGCGATGGAATGTTTGTCACGAACCATGGGAATGGGAGGCGCATAGGGGTTCGGCGCGGAATTCTCCGGCTCGGTGTGCGTGCCTGCCGGGACTCGAAAGCCGACGACGACAGTCACATCCTCCACCTCGGGGGCAACGTTCTTGGGCAGGTAATTCAGGGTCACGCTCTCGATGGCCGCCGCTGGTTTACCGGGACGCAGCACCGCCTTCCACTGGATGAAGCGCGCTGAAGGCGCATCCACCGGAAGGTCTTTCTGCAGATCGACCTGCTTCCATGCGCTCCAGTTACGGTCGGGATTGTCCACGTTGCCGCTGCGCGCGAACAGATCGAACGCGCCCCTGCCGCGAACCTCCACCCGTCCCCACTGGGAAAAGTTTTTCGCGTCGAAGACATCGCTCTCGTAGGCGCCTTCCTCGACCGGTTTCGGGCCAAGAAGAAAAACCTTTCCCAGATTGCTGGTGGCCGCGTACAGTCCGCCCTTGGGCGCGCGCGCAAAGGCCGTGACCTGGTTGGCGCTGGCCTGGGCCAGGTCGGTGTATTGATTGCCGCCGATGACGAAAATCTTGCCGCGGTTTCCCGTGCCCGCGAGCAAGCGGCCCGCCTGATCGAAGGCGAGCGCATAGACCAAATCTTCATGCGACGACCATATCGTTTTTGGCGAACCGTCGGGTGAGAGGCGGTAGATCTCGGAGCCGCCAACGTTGGCCACGCTGGGGTAGGGAATGGCCGTGAAGGTGGGAGTGGAAGCGCCGGGGGTGGGCGAGCTGCCTTGCCCGCCTAGTGTGATGGTGGTTCCACCGTTGGGCGGTGGGGTGGCCGCCACAGGAGGAACGCTGGTCAGCGGCGCCGGCAGCGGATTTGTGCCGCGCTTCTCGCCAGCCCCGGCGGCGTAGATGTCGCCGTGCCCATCGACGGCGAGAGCGGTGATCTCCTTCTTGGGTGCGCTGTAAAGTACGAAGCCTTCGCCCTGCGGAGTGATGCGATAGATCAGCCCGCTGCCGTCGGTGCCGGCGATCAGGTTGCCGGAGTTATCGAAATCGAGAGCGCGGATTTGCGCCTCATCGCTCTGGAAGAACAGCGCGCCGTTGCCGTCGCGATCCACCCGGAAGATCTCGCCGCGATCGCCAGTGCCGACGTACAGTTGACCCTGGCGATCGAGCGCCAGCGCCCAAATGTATTTCGTCTTGGGATCGAAGAAGACGCTGGCGGTGTAGCTGGAATCGACCGCCACCGAGGTCCGCGGAGACTCGCCCGTCGGACTTGGCTTGCGACCTTCCTGCGCGGCCGCAACTTCCGCTGTGGTGTGCGACCCCTCCGGACTCTTCCCCGGAGCCGGGCCGCCGTGGACGATCTTGTACACCTTGCCGTCGGGCGAGGTGGCCGCATAGATGGCGCCGCTTGGGTCCACCACCAGCGCCTGCACCTGCAGTTCTTGCGGCGCAAAAATGATGCGGGCCTTGCCCTCCGGCGTCAGCTTGTAAACGCGCGCCGGCGATCCCGCCGCAGCATAGGCATTGCCCTGCGCGTCGGCAGCCAGGCCCCAAAGATAGGCGGACGGCGAAGTGTACAGCGCGCTGAATGCAGGCGCCAGCGTAAGAGTTCCATCGCTGCGGATGGCGACCCCGTGACTGGTGCCTTTTTCGAATTCGTCGTATTTAGTCTGTCCCCAGGTGCGCGTCCCTTGTGCCCAACACATTGCCGCAAGCAACGGGCAGAAGAGCGCCAGTCGAAGCACTTTCATCATGGGTCCTGATTGGCCGATTGGCAGGAATAAGAAGAGCGTAACACAGGTGGAGGGGTGAGTTGGTGCGGCAGGCCGCTCGAACGAACTCTCAGGTCCACGGATTCAAGACATTGCTGACGGGTTCCTCCAGTTGTGATCACCATAGTCGTGGCGGTCATTTCTGCTTCGAATGGCAAGGTCATTGGGGGCAAGACCAACCTGCGGCTTTTCCACTTAACGGGAAGTATGGACCCCCGGAGCTTGGCTCTACCGCCCAAGTAGCCAAAAAACGGTCGGAATGCCAACGGCCCCTAACAAAATGTTGATAAAGGTCACGGTCGAGGGCAATTCCCCATCGCATTTGTAGCGGACCGCGAATACGGGTTCCAAAACGGCCGATGGCATGGCGGCAATCAGAACCAGGACCTGACGCTCCAAACCCGAGAAGTGGTAAAGGATAGCCTGGCCGTACGAGGCCGTGAAAACTCGTGCAGGCTTCTGGTGGCTGCCCCCGCTAGCGGGAGGAACCGGAGGCTCGGGCCGGCTATCACGGCGAACCGTGATGTGAGACACTGCGCCACCTTTAGGATTGGGTGGAACATATTCATTGGAATTAGTGTCGCGCTCATCAGGAGCCATTCTTGGCAGTGGCGCACGTGGGGAGGAGCAGCGGCGCGCGTCGGCATGGGCAGAATGTCGATAAGCGCAGTTCCATCGGGAAGGAGGTTCTCGATGAAGAGGAAAATACTCGCACTAGTGGTGATTTTGGTTTTCTGCGGTCAAGCCCCTTCCCAAACGGGCGTCAAGAAGAAACGGCCGCTTCCCTACGAATACGGCCGAGTCATCATCGACAACTACTCCACTAAGGCGGACCTTGCGCCGGTCGTCTTTGAGCATTGGATCCACCGTTCCAAGTTCACCTGCAGGGTCTGTCACGTGGACGTGGGTTTTGCGATGAAGGCCGGAGCCACGGGAATCACGGACGCAGACAATGAGCGAGGCTATTACTGCGGCGCCTGTCATAACGGGAAGAGGATCGTTGACGGAAAAATCGTCTTCCAATCCTGCTCCAAGAAGGTGACCGCCGAGGACGCGGAGAGATGCGTGCGTTGCCACTCCTATGGACAGAAGGTCGCGTCTGATTACGACTTCTTCAAATTCAGTCAGCCGCTTCCCAAAGAGCGCTTCGGGAACGGGCTGGATTGGGAAAAAGCGGAGGAGTTGGGGCTCATCAAGCCGGCTAGTTTTCTTGAGGGCGTCTCCATACAAAGGAACTCCCTCGTCGTGCAGAAGGATTTCATGCTCAACCCGAAGGTTGAGGGAATGCCTAACATCATCTTCTCCCATAAGAAACATACCGTCTGGAATGGATGCGAGCTTTGTCACCCGGAGATATTCATGGGCGTGAAGAGGGGCACTGTGCGGTACTCGATGGTGGACATATCCCAAGGGAAGGCCTGCGGCGTGTGCCATACCACGGTGGCATTTCCTTTGACGGATTGCCAGCGCTGCCATTCCAAGCCGGTATAACCCGGAGCCGAGGCATCCATGTTCAGGGCGAAGATCGTTGTGGTGCTGCTGCTGATGTTCATGGGGCTTGTCGGCCTGTGCGATGTACGCGCGATCGACGGACCCCAGTCGTCCGCGTCGCAAGCGGATCCGGCGAAAGAGTCTTGGCGGAAGGAGTTCGATGACGTTTGCTCGAAGACCCAGGACGCCATGACCTTCTCACAGGCAGAACTCAAAGACCTGATTCGCAGGTGCGACGCTCTGCTGCCGCAGATCGAAAAACTCGACGAATCGCGGAAAAAGGTCTACCTGGGACGATTACAGAAGTGTCGAGGCCTTTATGCCTACGTACTCGATGCGAAAAAGAACGAGAAGAAATGAGCGCGGGCTGCTCCTGCTGGTGCTGGCCTGCGGAACGTTGCTTCTGGGAAATATCGCGTTAGCCCAAATCTATTTGCCCGAACCTCCACCGGAACCGTCGGAGTACGGCAAGGTGATTCTTGACAATCACTCCGCGTCTGGGCCTGGTGCCGTCGTATTTGATCATTGGCTTCACCGTTCCAAGTTCACCTGCCGGCTCTGCCATGTAGATGTCGGCTTTGCCATGCAGGCGAACGCCACCGGCATCACTGCGAGCACTAACCACGAAGGTTTCCATTGTGGCGCCTGCCATGATGGGAAGAGGGTGATCGAGGGGAAAACCATCTTTGCTGCGTGCTCCGATGCCCCCAATGACAAGCAGTGCGACCGCTGCCATTCCTTGGGCAAGAAGGGCGTAAGAAAGTATGAGTACAAGAAGTTCACTGCGAAATTCCCGAAGAGCTTTTACGGGGTGAATTGGGAGGCGGCGGAGACGTCTGGCGTCATCAAGCCCGTCGATTTTCTCGAGGGTCTATCCGTCAAAACGGCGAAGATGGAGAACAGGAAAGACTTTTCTATCACAGCCGGTTACTCGTGGGTCCACCCTATTGTCTTCTCTCACGAGAAGCATGCCGTCTGGAATGGCTGTGAACTTTGCCACCCCGAAATATTCCCAGCCGGCAAACGAGGCACGATCCGCCACTCGATGTTTTCTAATATCGAAGGCCAATACTGTGGCGCCTGCCATGGAAAGGTCGCTTTCCCGCTCAACAATTGCCAAGGATGTCACTCCAAAGGGCCCGTCTGGGCTCCATGACTGGGCCTGGATTGGGAATTCTACCAGCTCGCTTGTAGTCTAACCGCTGAACTGCTAACTGCTGAGGCGCTGAACCGCTGAACCGCGACCTGCCCTACTTGATCGTCAGCGTGATGATCTGCGATCCCGTCACCACGTAATCCACGGGAGTGGACGCTTCATCGACGGCGGATTCGCCCACGACAATCATGTCCTGGGTACCGCGCATGCCATCCATCACGTTCATTATCGACAGCGGCAACGTCGGCATCACTTTGTCGTCCACCATGGCTTGCGGGTTGGCCTCCAGCAGAGAGACATAAAGCTCGGAGTTGCTGTGCTCTTTGTTGAGCAGTGCAATGGTAGAGCCCAGATCGAGCCGCCGGCTCATGGGTCCCGACACGCGGCGCATCTTGTCGAGGGTGTCGCCGTCGCTGACCAGAATGCGCAACGTGCCCCTGGGCGTGGAGGTTGGAATCTTTACCGGGACCTGACGAAGAATGCTTTCTCCGCGATACGGGCGCAGGAGAGTCTCGATGGTAATTTCGTCGCCGGGACGAGCTTCAGTGATGTCGGTGCGGGCGGTTTCCAGCCGCGCCGAGCGGCGATCGGGGACCAGATCGAAGTTCAATTCCACGCCTTCGATCTTCGGGGTGGCGTAAGGATTCTCGAAGATACGGCTGAAGTGCTCGCCAATGGAAAGCGCAATGGCGTAAGCCGTCGGAGTGGCGCCATCCAGCGGAGCGTACATGTTTTGCACGCGCAGCTTGGGATAGCCGAGCACGTCGATATCGCCCCGCAAACGATAGGTCGTGTCTTCGCCGTACTCGTTCATGCCCTGGATGGCATTGAACACCGTGGCCATCATGGCGGCCGGCGTGACCTTGGCATTGTTCAGAACTTCGTAATGAAACTGCTTGGGATGGGAGACCCCGTTAAAGGTGAGGGTCACGGGAATCATGTGCGGTTCGCGATCGAAGCGCCCCATGATGCCCGCGCGGCGGTCCTGCACGAACGCCCCGACCGGCTCCGTGGTGTTGACAATCTTGAAGGAGTTCTGCGCCGAAGGCAAAGTGGCCAGCACCGTCGCTTTGGCCATCGGCATATTAACGCTGCCCGACTGCAGCAAAGGATGGCCGCAAGCCAGCAGGTGGGTGTCGTCAAGATACGTGACCGTGCAAGTGCCGGCGATGTTCATGTCGCCGCGTACCAGGATCGCGCTGACCGCTGAGCCGGGCACCAGCGGTTCCGGCTGCTTGTCGTTGCTGACCGATCCCGCCCCCATGACCGGTACAACGCCGATGGAGGCAAAATCCTTGGCGAAGAGCCGCAGCGTGTTTTCGCTGAATCCGGTGAACACCAGCGGAGTCTCGATAGGTTTCAGCAGGTTCGCGTAGCCTGTGTCCTGTTGATTCGGAGAGGCGGCCAAGCCAGGTCCAGAAGTTCGGGCTGCCGATCGCTTTTCTGCGGGCAGGCCTCGCGCCGCTTCCGGCGCCGGCGTTTTGTCCATGGCGTCGATTTCCAGCATGGAGCTGGCCGGAGTGATACCGGCGATCGGCTCTTTGGAAAACTCGCCAATGCGATAAGCGATGGCGCCGACCAGTTTGCCGTCAATGTAAACCGGGCTGCCGCTCATGCCGGCAACCACGCCGAAGTACTCAACTTTCTTGCCGTGCAGCCGCGCCAGGATGACGTCGGATTTCGGGCCGGCCATATTGCGCAGCACGCCAAGAATTTCGACCTCCATCGGTTCGGGTGTGACGCCTTCGAAGACGGTATAGGCTACGCCATGCATACCGGCCTTGACCTGGTCCTCAGGCATGATTTGAACGTTTGGAGTTTCGGCCGCGAAACCGGCCAGAGACATGAAGCTGAGCAGTACGAACCAGACGACGTTGCGCAAAATGTTCCTCACCCTTACTTAAGCCGCGGTGCAGCTTTGCCACAAAGATCGGCCATTCCCAAAGCCCGAGGGGGATCCACGACGGGCGCAATTGACTGCGGCGGTGCCCCACCGTCAGTTCGGGGGCACTTTTCTGCCGGCCGCAGCGAGTCAAAAGTGCTGAATTTGCATTTATACTAGCAGACAGTCCGTCCCAAGAGGTACCTTGATGGGTTCCCAGAAACACCTTAATTGTTCCGGCATTTCACCCGTCGTTCTTAACTCCTTGAGTATGGCCGTCGTCGCCCTGGTGGCGAGCTTGTTTTGCTTGGCCGTACCGGTGTGCGCCCAATCCCCCAGCAGCAGCGATTCTGGGACGCAAACGCAAGCGCAGCCCACCAAGAGCCAGCAAGAGCAGATGCCTGCCGAAGCGGGAGGGCCAGCGGGCGAATCCGGTTCCATCGCGGTGCCTAAGAAGAAGGACACGGAAGAAGCGCCTCCGCCGCCCAAGCCGAAACCGCTTAACAACAACCCACAGTTCTCGATGCACGTCGACGTGCCGGTGGTGACCGTAGATGCGCGCGTGTTGCAGAAGGACGGGCGCCCTCTGGCCTTGCCGGAAGAGGCAGCGAAGGAGCACTTCCGGATTTACGAGGATGGTGTTCCGCAGCACATCCAGAGCGTCACCATGAGCAAGGCGCCCATCACCGCGGTGCTGCTGGTGGAGTTCGCGTCCACCAATTACAACTTCATGTACGACGCGCTGAATGCCTCGTACGCGTTCGCCTCCAGCCTGCAACCCCAGGACTGGGTCGCCGTCGAGGAATTCGACATGAAGACGCGTATCCTGCTGGACTTCACCCAGGACAAGCAAGCGGTCTTAGGCGCGCTCAACATGCTGCGCATCCCCGGTTTCAGCGAGACCAACGTCTTCGATGCCATGTACGACACGCTGGACCGCCTGGATCGTATCCCCGGCCACAAGGAGTTGGTTGTGGTCGCCAGTGGTCGCGATACCTTCAGCAAGATCACCCTCGACACCCTTCTTAAGAAGATCAAGGCCACGCCCAACGTTACCATCTACACCGTCTGCACCGGCGAGGCTTTCGTGGAGTCGGTGGACGGAGCTTTAGGCATGAATGGCTCCATGTGGCGGATGCAATACCTCCAGGCCAGGAACCAGATGGGCGCCTTCGCCCGGATGACCGGCGGCCGCAGCTACGCTCCGCGGCTGATGGGTGAATTGCCAGACATTTTCCGCGAAGTGGCCCAGGCGATCCGTAATCAGTACACCATCGCATATAAGCCCACCAACACCAAGCAAGACGGCACCTATCGCAAGTTGAAGGTAGAGCTGGTTGGGCCAGACAACAAGCCGCTCGTCCTCAAGGACGAAAAGAACCACGACATCAAGTATCAGATCGTGGCCCGCGAGGGCTACACCGCCAAGCACGAGGTGGAATAGTTCCAAACGCCTTCCGCCGTCGTGCTACCCTCTTGCTTTGTTCTCCGTCTAGAGGAAGGGCCTGCGTTCCCAGGCAGATGCCCTGTGGAGCCCTGTGAATGAGATCCGCCAAGAAATTCCTTAATTCCTCCCTTACATTTGTTGGAGTTATCACCGTCGGTCTTCTCGCCGCCTACGCGCAGGATGCGTCCAAGCAAGAGACCCACGGCATCAATGTCGCCAACATGGATCGCTCGGTCAAGCCGGGCGATAACTTCCATCTGTACTGCAACGGCGACTGGATCCAGCGCACCGAAATTCCGCCCGACCGCTCCCGGCTAAGCGTCTTCGCAACCCTTACCGACGTGAGCGACAAGCGCACCGCCGCCCTGGTTGAAGAGGCGGCCAAAAGTGGCGGCGGCGCCGGCTCCAGCGCGCGCAAGATCGCCGACCTCTACAACTCGTATATGGACGAGGCTGGCATCGGGGCCAAAGGCCTTGCCCCACTGCAGCCTCATCTGAAAGCCATCGCCGCTATTCGCAACAAGAAAGAGCTGGCTGCCGCGTTAGGAGAAACGCTGCGTGCCGACGTCGACGCGCTGAATAACACCAACTTCCATACTCCGCATCTGTTTGGATTGTGGGTCGCTCCCGGCTTCAACGATTCCAATCACTATGCCGCGTACCTTCTACAGGGCGGACTGCAACTGCCGGACCGCGAGTATTACCTTTCCAATAGCGAGCACATGCGGGACATCCGCAGCAAGTATCAGACGCACGTCTCAGCCATGCTCAAGCTGGCGGGATTCACCGATACCGATGCCCGGGCCGAGCGCATTGTCGCCTTGGAGCACGCCCTCGCGGAAAAACATCTGACCCTCGCGGAAAACGATGACATCCACCAGGCCAACAACACCTGGAAGCATGCCGACTTCGCGGTGAAAGCTCCGGGCCTCGACTGGGCTGAATACTTTCGCGGCGCCGGCCTCAGCCAGCAAGCCAGCTTCATCGTCTGGCAGCCTACCGCTTTTGCCGGCGAGTCCGCACTGGTCGCCTCCACTCCGCTGGACACATGGAAGGACTGGCTCGCCTATCACATGATCGAGGAGTATGCCCCGGTCCTGCCAAAAGCCTTGGCTGACGAGCGTTTCGCCTTCTTTGGCAAGGTGCTTCAGGGAGCGCCCGAACAGCGTCCACGCTGGCAGCGCGGCGTGGTGATCGTCAACCGGTACCTCGGCGACGACGTGGGGAAAATCTACGCGCAGCGCTACTTCTCTCCCGAAGCCAAAGCCTAGGCGCAGGCCATGGTGGCCAACATCATTGCCGCTTTCCGGAAGCGAATTGAGGCGCTCCCATGGATGGCGGCTTCTACCAAAGCCGAAGCCCAAGCCAAGCTGAACACGCTGTGTGTCGGGGTGGGCTACCCGGAAACGTGGATCGACTACTCAGCCTACGAGGTGAAGCCGGATGACATCTTTGGCAACGTCTGGCGCGGCAATGTTTTTAAGTATTGCCACGACGTCGCGCGCCTCGGGACGCCGGTTGACCGCAAGGAATGGTCCATGACCCCGCAGACGGTCAACGCGGTCAATCTGCCGCTGCAGAACGCATTGAACTTCCCAGCCGCAATCCTGCAACCTCCATTCTTCGACCCGCTGGCGCCCGCCGCGGCCAACTATGGCGCCATCGGCTCGGTCATCGGGCACGAAATCAGCCATACCTTCGATTCGGAGGGCTCCGCGTTCGATTCCAAGGGCCGGGTGCGCAACTGGTGGACGCCTGCGGACCTCCAACATTTCGAAGCAGCCACCGCCAAACTCGCCGCGCAGTATGACACCTATAAGCCGTTCCCCGATCTCTCCCTCAATGGCAAGCAGACGCTGGCTGAGAACATCGCCGACGTCGCCGGTATCTCCGCTTCGTATGACGGCTACCATGCTTCACTCGTCGGCAAGGAAGCGCCGACGCAAGATGGTTTCTCCGGCGACCAGCAATTCTTCATCGCCTTCGGTCAGGACTATCGGGCGAAATCGCGGGAAGCGGCGCTTCGCCAGCAGGTGGCGGTTGACTCGCATTCCCCGGCACAGTACCGGGCAGCTACGGTCCGCAATATTGACGCCTGGTATGCGGCTTTCGATGTCAAGCCGGGAGAGGCGCTTTACCTTGCGCCAGGGCACCGTGTGCGGATTTGGTAATGGATGAAAGACGGTCAGAGTTCGCATGACAACTCGTTCTGAGTTGGCGCGTTGGGGTGATTGCGCAAAATTCAGCCCTGCAGGGGCGAATAATGCTAGTCCAGGGCGTGACCGGGGCGGCGAACCCCTGGGCAAAGCGAAAAAGATTAACGAATTTTTTTGGACAGCACAATTCCCACACATCCTCTAAAAACCTTAAATCCTCTAAAGTCGTTACCAGTTGGGATTTTATGTACATCGGATTGCTTATATACTGTGTGCGTTTTCGGGTAACCCTGTGGGCATAGGCTGGTCAGGCTGTTGACCATCCTGCGAAGAGTTTGTCAGGAGCAAGGATGACTCTCGTGCGCGGTAGACCGATCCCGTTTTTGCCTGCCCTCCTCATAGCTTGGTGCTTGACCACCGCCCTTCCAGCGCAGGAACACCCCAGCAACCCGAGTCCCACGGCATCGGCGGCGCTCCCAGGCTCAACTGGCGGTCAGTACGCCGATGCTGACGTTTGCCAGACGTGCCACCAGGAAGTCTGGGACAAGCACTTCGCCAACACCCCGCACGCGGCGTTACTCAAGGGCAACCAGCACGGATGCCAGGCTTGTCACGGACCGGCGCAGGCGCACGTTGACGGCGGCGGGGATCCCACCAAGATCGTTCGCTTTGAGAAGCTGAGTCCGGCGGAGACGGCAGCGATCTGTACGAAGTGCCACCAATCGACCCTGGAAACGCAGAATTTCTCCAAGTCTGAACACCTGGCGAATGGTGTCAGTTGCACGAGCTGCCACAGTCCGCACGGATCCAAGGACGTCAACTTCCTGCTGGTGAAACCGCAGACTGAGCTGTGCTACGGATGCCACGCCGCGCAGAAGGCCGAATTTGCCCGGCCTTATCGCCACCGCGTCGATGTCGGACTTATCCAATGCAGCGACTGTCACAATCCTCACGGCACCGAGACCGGTCACCAGGTGCGAGCTGCCGCCGGTCAATTCGCGGTTTGCACCAAGTGCCACACTGACAGGATGGGACCGTTCGTCTTCGAGCATGCCCCGGTGAAGACTGACGAAAGTTGCCTGAACTGCCATGTGCCCCACGGCTCTACCAATCCGCGGCTGCTGCAGGTCAACAACGTCAACTTTCTTTGCCTCCGCTGCCATACGGCGAATATGAATGGAGCAGCACCAGGCGCGCCCTCGTTCCACAACCAGGCCACTAAGTATCAGGCGTGCACGATGTGCCACACCCAGATCCATGGTTCCAATTTCGATCCCTTCTTCTTCCGTTAAAGGAGAGGCATGCCAATGGGTTGTCAAAGGAATCTCGGCGCTTGTTCTTTTGGATTGGCTCTGCTGACGCTCTGCCTGGGTTTGATCTGCAACACGCTTGGGCAGAGCTCGGGCCAAACGGCAGCCTCCGTGTCTGCCGATTCGAGCTCGGACGCAGGAGAGGGTAAAAAGATCGGCGACTTTCAGGTAATGCAGTCCATCGAGCTGGGCGGCCGCATCTCCGAGGTCAATGGCAGCCAGCCGATGTACGACACACTCGTCAATGACCAAACGGGTGCCCGCATCCTCGAGCAGTCGCTCACCATGCAGTCTCTGACACACGAGGACGTTTTCGACACCCTGACGCTCAACAGTTTTGGATGGGGCGGCGATCCCCAACAGGCAGCCCGCATGCGTGTGTCGAAATACCGCTGGTACGCCTTCAGCGGCAGTTATCAGCACATGCAGAACTATTTCGATTACGACTTGTTTGCCAACCCGTTGAATCCGCCCACCGGATCGCCGTTCATTCCGATCTTGAACTCACCCCACGGCTACTACAACCGGCAAAACCTTTACAACTTCGATCTTGTTGTGCTGCCGATGCACCGGGTGTCGTTTCGGGCGGGCTACAACCGAAACCGCTTCGCGGGGCTTGCGCTCAGCAGCATCCATGAAGGTACCGAGGCACTGCTGAACGAGAATACTGACAATACGCTCAACGGGTATCGCTTCGGAGCCGATTTCCGCGCCACCAAGAAGACCACCCTCAGTTACACGCAACTGCTTCAGTACTATGATGGCGGGACGACTTATGGTCTGAACCCCTTCAATTCCTGGCCGCTTCCCAATGGCACGCCCGTCAGCTTGGGACTCTCCTGGTTCAACGGCGGGAGTCCCTGCTCGAAGCCGCTCATCAACGGGACCGCCAATCCAACGTGCAATGGTTTTCTCAATTACAGCCTGGACCAGCACATAAACACGTTCATTCCAACCGAACAATTCAACCTGACCTCATCTTCGCTCAAATGGCTGGATTTCAACGGCCAGTTCCAATACAGCCATGCGCAAATGAACACCCCGTTCACAGAGCTTTTCAGCGGCTTAGTAAGCCGGACCGCGAGTCTCGGTTCCAACACGACCGGCAGTAAATCCAGCGCCAAGTGGAATTCTTCTTCCGCAGATATTTCGGCTACGATTCACGTCACCGACAAGTTTCGCCTGGTGGAGACCTTCCGCTTCCGCAATTTCAGTATCTCCGGCGATTATCTTGATCTTGAGGCCAACTACTTCAACGCTGCCGCCTTCGGGTCAGCCTCGTTGCTCAACCCGGTGGCGACGTTTCCGCCTGCGCTTCTCTTCCACAACTCGAGTTCTCCGGCCGACATCATCAACGAGATGACAATCAACATGATCGGCCAGAATTCGAAGCAGAATGATTTCCAGGTGCAGTACGACGTGTCGCGCTGGTTTGGAGTGCGCGGCGGGTTCGTGTGGGCCAATTCCATCATTCAGCCTGGGAACACCTATCAGGCGGCATTAGGCGATATCTATTACCCGAATCTGCCCAATCGCGGCAATTGTGTCGGCTTACCGTTGAACCCGGATGGCAGTTGCACGTTCAGCGGAGTCATTGCGCCGTTTGGCAGCCCGACCACCGAGAGCAACAATTACGCCGGCGTGGTCGGGGCTTGGTTCCGGAAGGGAAGTACCCTGCGTGCCAACCTCAATGCGAAATATGGCGGGGCCGACAACTGGATATATCGCATCAATCCTCTGAGATCTTTCAACATTTCCGGAAATGTGTCATATTCACCCCGTCCCTGGATGACGATGGGCGCCAATCTTAATTTCCAACAGGCCAAGAGCAACACCAGCGACATCCAGTACAACCAGCACAACTACTCGACGGTGCTCAACGCCATGATCAATCCCAACAAATACTGGGGACTGGACATGGCGTACAACTTCGATGCCATTCAGCAGAACATGTTCCTGTGCTTTGCTGGAACGGTGACTCCGCCCGACACCACCACCTGTGCCGAAGATCCCACGCTGCAGCAGACGTACGGTTTCTATCGCACCCGTACTCAGTTCGGTTACTTCGCCTTGACGCTCACTCCCATCGAGCGGGTCACCATGCGCCTGGGATACAACATCGTCGACAACCAGGGCAACACGACCTCGCTCAATACGCTGCTGCCGTTGGGTCCGCTTTCCTCCGTTTATCAGTCACCTCTTGCCGCAGTGGATGTCGTTGTCCACAAGAACGTCACGTTGAAAGCTGCCTGGAACTATTATCAGTACGGTGAAGGATCGTTCGTCGGACCAACAGCCCCACGCTATTTCCACGCCAACAATACGACGCTTGCTCTGAGGTACGCCTTTTGAGCCCCGCAGATTTGCCAACTCCTCTGTTGCGATCTCCCCTGTGCTCTGGGCCAAACTCGCGACCGCCTTGCTCCGCAACCCCAGAGCCGCACTAAGCCATTGCGCGATTGCCTTGGCTTCGCGGGGCTCCCAAGTAACGGCCAACCCGGGAAGTGCCTACCGTTTTTGCGGTTCTCGCGGGTGCATGTTATCCTTGATCCCGTAACAACATACGATTAAAGAGTAGGAGCGCAGCCGATTCAGTGTTAGCCCCAGAGAAAAAAGCCGCTTTGATTGACCAACACCGCACTCATGCGACCGACACCGGTTCGCCCGAAGTGCAGATCGCGATCCTGAGTACACGGATTGGTGAATTGACGGAGCATTTTAAGACGCATAAGAAGGACCATGCCTCCCGGCGCGGCCTTCTCATGATGGTGAGCCGGCGTCGTGGCCTGCTCGATTACCTCAGAAAGTCGGATACCGAACGGTATAAGACTGTCATTCAGAAGCTCGGCATCCGAAAGTAACGAAGCCAACCGTTTGCCAGCCCCTGAACAACGACGTTTCTGGCGTATGGTGCGTCGCTACATGCGTTCTGCACGGGCCCTCACGGCGCTTCGGCGTCCCCGGGCTTTCGTCCAGTCTCTGTTGGCGGATGAGTTTTCCACTCCATCTCCCGTCGTAGTTACGGTCCCTGCTCGCGCGTAGCACTAAACGCGTGGGGCGAGGTGTATTCGGATTCCATAACGGCGGGTAACAGGGCCCCTATCGGTTGCGTTCGGAACGGAAGGAACTTAAGCAATGAAACACGAAGTTACGGTTGAGCTGCACGGCGGCAAGTCCATCCACTTTGAAACCGGAAAATTAGCCAAGCAGGCCCACGGTTCCTGCATTGTGCGCATCGGCGACAACGTTGTTCTCGCCACCGCCTGCGCCAACCCTGACCCCCGCGAGGGCATTGACTTCTTCCCCCTCACCGTCGATTACCGCGAGTACACCTACGCTGCCGGACGCATTCCCGGCGGCTTCATCAAGCGCGAAGGGCGGCCCAGCGAGCGTGAAATTCTGACCAGCCGCCAGATTGACCGGCCCATCCGGCCGCTGTTTCCCGAGGGATTCCGCTGCGAAACGCAAGTCATCGCCATGGTGCTCTCGGCCGACACCGAGAACGACCCCGATGTCGCCGGCATCAACGGCGCGTCGGTTGCGCTCAGCGTGTCTGACATTCCCTTTCACGGCCCCATCGGCGCCATTCGCGTCGGTCAGGTGGACGGAAATTTCGTCATCAATCCCACCTACGAGGAGCAGCGCTCGGGCAAGCTGAACCTGATGGTGGTCGGCACCGCGGACGGCATTGTCATGATCGAGTCCGGCGCTAAAGAGGTTTCGGAAGAGACCGTAGTTGAGGCCATCGAGTTCGGCCACGAACAGGTCAAGAAGATTTGCGCTGCCATCAGCGATCTCGCCAGGAGAGTTGGCAAGCCGAAGCGGACCGTCGAGCCGGTCGTGACCGACGAAGCCTATCTCAGCGGGCTTCGCTCCAAGCTGGGCGACCGCCTGCTGGATGCGGTCAACACCGAAAAGCATCCCAAGAGCGAAAGCTACGCGCTCATCAAGCAGCTCAAAGACGAGATCAAGAACGCCATTCCTGAAGAAGACGAAGCTGGCCGCAAGAAGGCCGGCAAGTACTTCGATCTTCTGCGTGAGCAGATCTTCCGCGAGCAGGTGATCAAGGACCGCCGTCGTCCCGACGGGCGCAAGTTCGACCAGATTCGCGACATCTGGATTGAAGTTGGAGTGCTGCCGCGCACTCACGGCTCGTCCATCTTTACTCGTGGCGAGACCCAGGCGCTGGTCACGACCACGCTTGGCACCGGCGAAGACATGCAACGCCTGGAGGCCTTCGAAGGCGAAGCCAAGAAGCGCTTCATGTTGCATTACAATTTCCCGCCCTTCTCGGTCGGCGAAGTCGCATTCCTGCGCGGAGCGGGCCGCCGTGAGATTGGGCACGGTGCGCTGGCGGAGCGCGCTTTGTACGGCGTGCTGCCATCAGAAGCCGACTGGCCGTACGCGATGCGCGTGGTCTCCGACATTTTGGAGTCGAACGGCTCGTCCTCGATGGCGACGGTTTGCGGGGCTTCGCTCAGCATGATGGATGCTGGCGTTCCGCTGAAGGCCTCGGTGGCTGGGGTGGCCATGGGACTGGTGAAGGAAGAGAAAGATTACGCCATCCTCACCGACATCGCCGGCGCGGAGGATCATTACGGCGACATGGACTTCAAGGTGGCCGGCACTCGCGAGGGAATCACCGCGTTGCAGATGGACATCAAGGTGATGGGCATCACGGCGCAGATCATGCGCGAGGCGCTGGAACAGGCCCGCCACGGACGTCTGTTCATCCTCGACAAGATGAACGAAGTGATCGGCGAGCCGCGCACCACGATCAGCGAATTCGCGCCGCGCTTCTACACCTTGCAGATTCCCACCGACAAGATCCGCGACCTCATTGGGCCGGGCGGCAAGGTGATTCGCGGAATCATCGAGCAGACCGGCGTGAAGATCGACGTGGAAGATACCGGCAAGGTGAATGTTTCATCCAGCGATCAAGTGGCGGCTGCCAAAGCGTTGCAGATGATTGGCGACATCACGGCGACCGCTGAGGTAGGGAAGACCTATCTCGGCAAGGTCACACGCCTGGCGGACTTCGGAGCGTTTGTCGAGATTCTCCCGGGTACCGATGGACTGCTGCACATCAGCGAGGTTGCGGAGCACCGTATCAACGATGTTCGCGACGAACTGAAGGAAGGCGACCAGGTGCTGGTGAAAGTCCTGGCCGTCGAAGGTAACCGCATCAGGCTATCGCGCAAGGCCATTCTAAAAGAGCAGCGCGCCAAGATGGCGGCGGAAGGAGGCGAGCCAGCACCCGTGGGTGATGGCACCGTGACCTTCGAGGGCGGACACGAGAAGGCAGATGAGCCCAGTTCCGAGCAGAACTTCAATCGCGATGGCGAGCGTCGTGAGCACGCTGGCAGCAGGCACGACGGCGGTCATCACGGCGGTGGCGGCGGACGGGGAGGTCGTGGCGGTCCGGGTGGCGGACGCGGCGGCGATCGTGGCCCGCGCCGTGGCGGACCTCGGCGGTAGCTGTTTCGGCAGTGGTGGGAATCAAATCCTGGAAGGGGAGGGCGGATGCTCTCCCTTTTTTGTTGCGGATCGGGAAGAAGGTCTGCCGGGTGCGTCGAATGCGATCATGGGTAAAGCGGCGCTTCAGCCGGCGGTACACCAAATCCCCGCCTTTTTCCGGTTGAAATCGATCGCAGCGTTGGGCTAGACTTGGCCGACTTTTCACCACGAGGAGGAGTGTTCCTATGAAATTGGCTCGCCTGGTATGTTGTCTTTTGTTTGTTGTGCTCGCATCTGCTCTGATTTCGCCGCTGGCGGCGCAGAGTTCTGATCAGATGCCTTATGCCGCCCTGGCGTCCACCAAGTTTGTGACCTTGCCCATGCTTCCGTCCTGCATGACCCTTTCCGCGCAGCACGGAGATCCCATGAAGGGCGCCGCGGTGCTGCTGTTGAAGGTCAAGAGCGGCTGCGTTGTGCCCTGGCACTGGCACACCGCCAACGAGAACCTCATGATGGTTTCCGGTAAAGGCAAGTCGGAGATGTCGAGTGGCGCTCACACGATGGCGATGGGCGACTACCTGTACCTCGCGGGAAAGCAGGTACACCAGTTTACCTGCATCAGCAGTTGCCTGGTCTTTGACGTGATCGACGGTGCTTTCGACATTCACTACGTGGACCGCGAAGGCAAAGAGATTCCCGTGGAACAGGCTTTGAAACCAATGGCCAAGCCCGCGCCAACGAAGAAGCCGTGAAGCAGTAGCCAGTTGTCAGTTGTCAGAGCCAAACAAAAGGCCCCACATTCCTGCGAGGCCTTGTTTTTGCGGTTAGCTAACGGCTAATTGCTTGATCCTTCGACTCGGGCTTAACGCCCTTGCTCAGGCGCAAACAAAAAGCCCCACCCAAGCAAAACCAGCTTGGATGGGGCACCCATTCGATACGACTCGGCCAGTGACTATCCACTACCCGCTGATCACTGCCTTAGTACATTCCGCCCATGCCGCCGCCGTGTCCGCCGCCCATGGGGGATTCCTTCTTCTCTTCCGGAATCTCGGCAACCAGGGCTTCGGTGGTCAGCATCAGGGATGCGATCGAGCCTGCGTTCTGCAAGGCCGTGCGCGCCACCTTGGTCGGGTCAAGAACGCCGGCCCTCACCAGGTCCTCGAACTGATTGGTCTGTGCGTTGTAGCCGAAGTTGTTCTCCTTTGAGTCGCGGATGCGGCCCAGAACGATGGCGCCTTCTTCGCCGGCGTTGCCGACGATCTGGCGGAGAGGTTCTTCGAGAGCGCGGCGCACAATGTTGCCACCGATCTTCTCGTCACCTTCCAACTTCAGCGCGTCGATCGCCGGGATGCAGCGTACCAGGGCCACACCGCCGCCGGGGACAATGCCTTCCTCGACCGCAGCGCGGGTAGCGTGCATGGCGTCTTCCACGCGGGCTTTCTTTTCCTTCATTTCAGTCTCGGTCGCAGCGCCCACCTTGATCACCGCAACGCCGCCCACCAGCTTCGCCAACCGCTCCTGCAACTTCTCGCGGTCGTAGTCGCTGGTGGTCTTGTCGATCTGGCCGCGAATTTCCTTTACGCGGCCTTCGATGTCGGTGTGCTTGCCCTTGCCCTCGACGATGGTAGTGTTGTCCTTGTCGATGGTGATCTTCTTGGCCTGGCCGAGGTCGCCCATCTGCACGTTCTCCAGCTTGATGCCAAGATCTTCGGTGATGGCCTTGCCACCGGTCAGGATTGCGATGTCCTGCAACATGGCCTTGCGGCGATCGCCGAAGCCCGGGGCCTTGACGGCTGCAACCTGCAGCGTGCCGCGCAATTTGTTGACCACCAGGGTCGCCAGCGCTTCGCCTTCCACGTCCTCAGCGATGATCACCAGCGGACGGCCGCCCTTGGCGATCTGCTCCAGCAGCGGGAGCAGGTCTTTCATCGAGGAAACCTTCTTCTCGTGGATGAGGATGTAGGCGTTCTCCAGAACAACTTCCATGCGCTCCGGATCGGTGACGAAATAGGGCGACAGATAGCCGCGGTCGAACTGCATGCCTTCGACGACTTCCAGTTGGGTCTCCATCGTCTTGGCTTCTTCCACCGTGATCACGCCGTCTTTGCCGACTTTCTTCATGGCCTCGGCAATGATGCGGCCAATGGTCTCGTCGTTGTTGGCGGAGATGGTGCCGACCTGCGCGATCATCTCGCCCGATACCTTCTGCGAGTACTTGTCGAGCGCGCCGGGAATGCGGTTGCCATCGTGGTCAAGCGACCCGCACACCGCAGTGACGGCCTTGTCGATGCCGCGCTTCAGCGCCATCGGGTTGGCGCCGGCAGCCACCGTCTTCACGCCCTCGCGGAAGATGGTCTGCGCCAGAACGGTCGCGGTGGTGGTGCCGTCACCGGCAACGTCGGAGGTCTTGGAGGCGACCTCGCGCACCATCTGTGCGCCCATGTTCTCGAGCGGGTCCTTCAGTTCGATTTCCTTGGCTACGGTCACGCCGTCCTTGGTAATCAGCGGCGAACCAAATTTCTTCTCGATCACGACATTGCGGCCCTTGGGGCCCAGCGTGACTTTTACGGCATCGGCCAGAACATTCACGCCGCGAAGGATCGCCTGGCGGGAATCTTCTCCGTGCACAATCTGTTTTGCCATTTGTTTCTCCTTAGGTTGTCAGTAGCCAGTAGCCAGTTGTCAGTTAGATCGGAACTGGACTGACTGCGAATTCTTTGAAATCGTTGTCAGTTGTCGGTTGTCAGTACCCTGCGAGTTCAGCTCGCTCTAGCCATCGCTGCCAGTTTCCGCTGGCAACTGGCTACTGGCAACTGCCTATTTATGCGCGACGGCTTGTTTCGGCTTGCTGGCGCCTTCCAGAATGCCGAGCACTTCTTCCTCGCGCATGATCAGGAAATCTTCGCCATCAATCTTGATTTCCGTGCCGGCATACTTGCCGAACAGGATGCGATTGCCTTCCTTCACATCGAGCGGGAAGGTCTCGCCTTTGTCATTGGTCTTGCCCCGGCCCACCGCGATCACTTCGCCCTCTTGCGGCTTGTCTTTGGCGCTGTCGGGAATGATGATTCCGCCACGGGTGGTCTCGGCCTCTTCGACGCGGCGAACCACGATGCGGTCATGCAGGGGAGTCAGCTTTGTAGCCATTCTTCGAACTCCTTCTCAAGTTGGATTGCCCGCCGAGGCGGGTTGGCTGGCTCTGGCCCGCCGCGGCGGGTTGCTGCCAGCACTTGCGTGAAATCTTGGGATAAAACCCGGAACGTTGGTAGGGGCGCCGTCAAATTGGCTGCAGGCAGCCTGTTAGCACTCCGTATCAACGAGTGCTAATCCTAACCTGGCCGTTCCAGGAAGTCAAGGGAAGCTATGAGTATGATGCACTCATATTTACAAATCGCGATGCAGCGTTAATTTCTATCTACTTGCAAATTAAGTATGTTACTTAGAAGTTGGCAATAACCTTTAAGACATAGCAAAGGTAACGGAAAAACGGTCGGAGGGCGAAATCCGCTCTCGGCAGAAAAAGGGAATCCCACCGACGGCCAGAAGCATCTTGGCCAGCAGTTTTCTTGCTCATCCTTTCCTGTTTCTTTGCCAGCACGCTGTTTGCAGTTTTTCGATTCCCATAACCCCGACCTTGCAGCATAATCGGGAATCAAGTGGGTGTGAGCGTGTCAATGCTCCGTGGCGATCGATTTTCTTTGTCTGCGCGCCGATTGACCTCGGTGTTCGCGCTGCTGATGGCTGCTCTTGCGTTGCAGACCTCCGGCACTGCCCAGACTTCGACGTCAGATGCGACGAAAACGCCGCCGGCAACGGAGGTTCAGGCTACTGCCACCAGCGCCGGAGAAGAAACGACAGCAGTTGCTCCAGCGCAGCCGGATGCAACGCCTTCGCAGATTCCCACCGCGGCCCAGATCGAGGCCGCTGGACGCCGGGACGACTCCGATGACCCTGAGGCGAAGCAGAGTTCCCCGGCTCCGAAACCCGGTGTCGCAAAGGCTGAACCACCCAATCCCCAAGCACGTGCCGAACTGCCCGCCAAGGATGATGTATCGCAGATCGGGAAGCGTAACGTCGGCGGCGGTCTCGACTTTTATTCCCTTGATCGCGAGGTGGCGCTGGGACGCCGGCTGTCTTTTGAGGTGGAACAGCAAGCGCGGCTGATCACCGATCCTGTCATCACGGGATACATCAACCGCATCGGTCAGAATCTGGTGCGTAACTCCGACGCGCGCGTGCCCTTCACCATCAAGGTCCTCGACAATGACGAGGTCAACGCCTTCGCGCTTCCCGGCGGGTTTTTCTACGTGGACAGCGGATTAATTCTGGCGGCGGACAACGAAGCCGAGTTGGCTGGAGTAATGGCGCACGAGATCGCCCACGTAGCCGCACGGCACGCCACCAAGAACATGACTCGGGCGCAGATCTGGAACATGGCCTCCGTGCCCCTCATCTTCATTGGCGGACCGGTGGCCTATGCAATCACCGAGGTAGCTGGATTGGCGGTGCCGCTTGGCTACCTGAAGTTCTCCCGCGACGCCGAGCGGGAAGCCGACCTGTTGGGCTTGGAATACGATTACGCCTCAGGCTACGACCCGGAAGCGTTTGTGGAGTTTTTTGAAAAGCTGAAGGTCAGCGAAAAAAAGAAGCAAAGCTTCGTGGCCAAGGCCTTCGCCACTCATCCCATGAATGCGGACCGCATCAAGGCGGCACAGGACGAAATTCGCAAGTATCTGCCCGACCGCGATGAATACGTCGTGAACACCAGCGAGTTCGAAGACGTAAAGCAGCGCCTGGCCTGGCTCGAGAACAACCGGCGTCTCGGCGGCCGCAAGCGGGACCCGTCGCGCCCAGTGCTGTTGAAGCGCACCAGTTCCAGGGCTGACAATTCCGGCAGCAGCGCCGGCCAGCAGGACGACGGACATCCCACGCTAAAGCGGGCGCCTTCCAACTAACGTTCGGCCTCTTACCCGCCATGGTTCGGAATTGCAGCATCCCGCCGGAACTGCCTAGAATGGTTCTTATGAAGATGCAGCGTTTGCTGGTGGCCATCCTGTGCCTGCTTTTCGTTCCTGCTTTGCTGGTGGCGAGCGACAAGAAGAACGAGTCCGGGCAAGTGTCCTCGCTTAAGTTTGCTGTCCTGAAGGACGACAACGGCAAGCCGGTGCGCAACGCCGCGGTCGTTCTGCATCCCGTGGAGCGGAGCGGAAAGCAATCGCTAGGCGGAATTGAGCTTAAGACCGACGCAGAGGGCAAGACAAAGAGCGATGGCATTCCCTACGGAATGCTGCGCGTGCAGGTCATCGCCCCCGGTTTTCAGACCTTCGGACAGGATTACACCATCAACCAGCCCGAGCACGAAATTGTCATCCGGCTGAAGCGGCCACAGAAGCAGTATTCCATCTACGAGAAGCACCCGGACAGCAGCGCCAGCCAGCCAAAGGACAAACACTGACCACCAGTGAGGCACATCCCATGATCGAGGCTAAAGCGCTATGGGCCAATGACGACCGCTTTGTCGGCCAGGCCAGCAGCGGTCACGCGCTGGTGGTGGATGCCGGCGCCGAGAAGTCCGCCAGCAGCCCGATGGAGCTTGTCTTGATTGCTTTATGCGCCTGCACGGCCAGCGACGTTGTGAGTATCCTCCGCAAGAAGCGCGAGCCCTTCACCACCTTGGAAGTGCGCGCCACTGCCGAGCGCGCCGAAACCTTCCCGAAGGTCTATACCAGCATTCGCCTAACATACCGCGTGGGCGGGGATGTCACTCACAAGGCAATGGAAGACGCCGTGCGCTTGTCCAAAGAGAAGTATTGCTCAGTGTCGGCCATGCTCGCGAAGACGGCGAAAATCGAATTCGAGATCGAGTACGCAGGGTAAGATAGGCCTCTCAAGTGACAGTTTGGAAACAGGCCTCGAGAGCTGAAAGCGAAAAGCGAAAAGCGAAAAGCGAAGAGCGGGTACCAGCGGTATAATTGTTCGGTTTGCCTATGACTACAACTCAAACACAACTGCGCCTGGCCAACCGGATGTCGCGGCTGGGAACCGAAACTGCCTTCGAAGTGCTGGTGCGCGCCCGCGGCTTGGAGCGTCAAGGAAAAAGCATCATCCACCTCGAGATTGGCGAGCCCGACATGGACACGCCGGCCAACGTCGTCGAGGCCGGGATTGACGCGCTACGCAAGGGTTTTACCCATTACGGCCCGGCGGCCGGGCTGCCGGAGTTGCGCGAAGCCATCGCGGCCGAGGTCTCCAGGTCGCGAGGCATCAAGGTCAGCCCCGATGAGGTCGTCATCGTTCCCGGCGGCAAACCGATTATCTTCTTCACCATGCTGGCGCTGGTGGAAGAAGGCGACGAGGTCATCTATCCCAATCCCGGCTTTCCCATTTACGAGTCGATGATCAACTTCCTGGGCGCGAAAGCGGTTCCCATTCCGCTGCGCGAGGAGCTCGATTTCCGCCTCGACGTGAACGAACTGGCCACTCTCATCAGCGATCGCACCAAGGTCATCATCCTGAACTCGCCGCAGAATCCCACCGGCGGCATCATCACCAAGAAGGACGTGGAAGACATTGCCGCCGCCATCGGCGACCGTGACATCATGGTCCTGAGCGACGAAATCTACAGTCGCCTGCTCTTCGAGGGCAAGCCGTATAGCATCGCTGCGGTGGATGGTTTCAAGGACCGCACCATCATCCTGGACGGCTTCTCGAAAACCTATTCCATGACCGGCTGGCGTATGGGTTATGGCGTCATGCGGCCTGACCTTGCAGCACAGTTCGCGCGCCTGATGACCAATTCCAACTCCTGCACCGCGACCTTTACCCAGATGGCGGGTATCGAGGCGGTGCGCGGCGACCAGAGCGAGCCGGAGAAGATGCGCCAGGAGTTTCAGCGCCGCCGGGACGTGTTTGTCGATGGCCTCAATCAGATCAAGGGATTCTCCTGCCGGTTGCCCAAGGGCGCGTTTTACACCTTCCCAAATATCAAGCAGACCGGCTGGCCGTCGAAGAAGCTGGCGGACGCCCTGCTCGACGACGTGGGAGTCGCGGGATTGTCGGGAACCGCATTCGGCGCCTATGGCGAAGGGTATCTGCGATTCAGTGTTGCCAATTCCGTCGAGAATCTTCAGCAGGCGCTGGATCGCATCGATCAGTGGACGAAGAAGCATCTTTAAGCTGTAAGGATTTGTTGGCTGTAAGGATTTGTTAGTGGACGAAGAAGCATCTTTAAGCTGTAAGGATTTGTTGGCTGTAAGGATTTGTTAGCGGTAAGGATTTGTTGATTTGAAGGGGCGCGTCTTTAGGTGCGCCGTGAGTGTAGGGTAATAAGCCGGCTTTAGCCGCTGAGGAACCTCGTCCTTGTGACAGGCCCGAATTCCCTCAGGGGCTGAAGCCCGTTCTTTGTAGAGCGTTTTAAGGCACGGCTCAGGGCCGTGCCCCTTCAGGACTACGGGGTTAGGCTCTCTTTCGGATGCGCGTGGGGCGCAGGGACCGATGCCAGACAAGACCTTCCGCATTTTTGCCACCGCCGATATCGGCGACGCTGCCTGCAAACGCCTGCGCGAACGCGGCTACGAACTCGAGGTTTTTCCCCAGCCCGACCCGCCGCCGAAGCGCCTCATCATCGAGAAAGTTCGCGGCGGCATCGACGGACTCATCACCACCCTGCGCGACCCCATCGATGCCGAAATTTTCGAAGCAGGGAAGGGCAAGCTGAAGGTTGTTGCCCAGTACGCGGTCGGGTTCGACAACATCAATCGCGCCGACGCCAACCGCTACAGAATCCCTTTCACCCATACTGCTGACGTGCTGACCGAAGCGACTGCGGAGTTCGCCCTTTTCGCGCTGGCTGACCTGGCGCGCAAACTATGGAGCGCGGAACATCTGGTGCGCGAGAACAAGTGGGGCTATTGGCATCCCTATCTGCCGTTCCTCGGCGATGAGGTGACCGGCAAAACCATCGGCATCCTCGGTACCGGGCGCATTGGGCAGGCAATGATCAAGAAGTGCATCGGCTTCGACATGGATATTCTGTGCTACGAAGCCATGGGGCCGAACGAAAAGCTGATTGCGGACGTACAGCAGCAGATGGATCTCCGCTACAAGAGCGGAATGCAGCGGGAGCGCACCTCGATCAATTACGTTTCCATTGAGGAGGCGCTGAGTCAGAGCGACTTCATCAGCATTCACGTGCCCCTGCTGCGTGAAGGAGAGAGCGACACGCCCACGTATCACTTGATCAATGAGCGTACCCTGCGCACCATGAAGCCCACAGCGTACCTGGTGAACAGTTCGCGCGGGCCTGTGGTGGATGAGAAGGCGCTGGCCAAGGCCCTTAAGGAAAAATGGATTGCCGGAGCCGCGCTCGATGTGTATGAGAACGAGCCATTGCCGCCGGATTCGCCTTTGCGCGATCCCGAGATTGAGGACCGCTGCCGGCTGTATCCGCACTTTGCCAGCGCCGCCAGGATCACGCGACTTTCTCTGGATCCCCAGCGCGGCATGGCCGGACGTTGCGTGCAGGCCCTGATCGACGTGCTGGAGCAAAACTACGGCGGCGATGTGACCAAGATGCCGTATGTGGTGAACAAAGAGGCCTTCCGGTAGAGCAGCAACTAGCAATTAGCAACTAGCAGCTAGTGTTGCAAGCTAACTGTTTGCTGAGACTATGCAATTCTGCGGCTGCGGAATTGCAAAAACGCGACTCGTGCCGCCCGGGAATCGAACTGGCTACGACTAGTTGCTAATTGCTAGTTGCTATTTTTCCGCCATCGCCGCGACCAGTGAGTGGAGTATCTTTACGCCGTCGGTCATGCCAAGCTCCGGTTCGCTGGCGCGCTCCGGGTGCGGCATCATGCCCAGCACGTTGCGTCCTTCATTGCAGATGCCGGCAATGTTCTCCAGCGAACCATTTGGATTGGCCTCGACGGTAATTTCGCCGGCTGGAGTCGTGTAGCGAAAGATGATGCGGTCTTGCTCCTTCAACGCGGCCAACGTGGGATCGTCGCAGAAGTAGTTGCCTTCCATGTGGCCGATGGGAATCTCCAGCACTTCACCCTTGGTCAACTGCTGTGTGTAGGGGGTGTTGGTGCTCTCCACGCGAATGTGTACCGGCTTGCAAACGTATTTCAGCCCAGCGTTGCGCAGCAGCGCTCCGGGTAATAATCCGGCTTCACACAAAATCTGAAATCCGTTGCAGATGCCCAGCACCAGCCCGCCATCGGCGGCGAATTTGCGCACAGATTCCATGACCGGAGAAAACTTGGCGATGGCGCCGGTGCGGAGGTAGTCCCCATAGGCGAATCCTCCGGGCACGATGATGGCGTCGCAACCTTGCAGGTCGGGCGAGTCATGCCAGAGGAAGGTCACGGGCTGCCTGGCCACTTCCGAAATGGCCCAATAAGCATCGTGGTCGCAATTGGAACCCGGAAAGATGATCACGCCGAATTTCATCGCGGCAAGCGCTCCGAGGAAGGATAAATTTGAGTGTAGCATGGGTGCTAGACCGTCCTGAGTAGGCGAGCATCCAACCCATCATGCAATTTTCCCGGCACATCGACATCACCGGAGGGGCGCTGCGCCGGTGGTTCGCCGCGCAATGCTATGACTCGCTGGCGGTGGGCGCGCTGTGGTGGTTTGGACTCGATTACCTGCATGTGCCGTGGGCGCCGTTCTGGGCGATCCTCGCAGCCGGCCTGCAATTCATTCCGCACTTCGGGCCGGTACTGGCATTCATGGGGCCGGCGTTGGTAGCGTTGTTCGCCGGCGGCTTCGAGCAGTTTCTGTACGTCCTCGTTCTTTATGGAGCCATCATCGTGATTGATGGCTTGGTCTTGCAGCCGGTAATCATGCGACGCACAGCCAGGGTGCCGATCTGGGCGTCGCTGATGGTCCCGATTTTGCTCAGCTTGCTATTTGGTTTTTGGGGATTGCTGCTGGCTGCCCCGCTGCTCGCCGTGATCTTTGCGTATCGAGCACACGGGAAGCGAGCTGAATCGTCCCTTCCGCGCCAGACTCCTCCCGGTCAGGAGATCACCGGGGGCCGTTTGATTTCGCCCGACACGCCGACCGGGAATATTCCGCATCACGATGAAACGCTATAGACCGATTCCTCAGATTTCCACAAGCGTCCGCGCATACAATGAGAAAGAGCGAAGGCCCTAGTCCGAATGTCCCAATCGCAATTCGTACATCTCCATCTGCACACCGACTACTCGATGCTCGACGGCGCTTGTAACATCGAGCGCCTGGTCAAGCGTGTCAAAGAACTCGACATGCCCGCCGTGGCCATGACCGACCACGGCAACATCTTCGGCGCCGTGGCATTCGTGAATGCCGCGAGGGAAGCAGGCGTAAAGCCGATCCTGGGCTGCGAGCTTTACATCTGCAAGAAGGAAGACCACCGCGCCTCGCCGGAGGGAGACAGCTACAACCATCTCGTCGTGCTGGCTGAGAATGACGAAGGCTATCGCAACCTGGTCAAGATTGTCTCCGAGGCGTCGCTGCACGGCTTTTACTACAAGCCCCGCATTAGCAAGAAATTTCTGGCCGAGCACTCCCGCGGGCTCATCGGTTTGTCCGCGTGTCTCAAGGGTGAAGTCGCCGAGGGCCTCACGGAAGGGAAGTACGACGCAGCCCGCGAAGCCGCGGTTACGTTTAGCGACATTTTTGGCAAAGGAAATTTCTATCTCGAAATCCAAGACCAGGGCCTGCCGGAGGAAGCGCGCATCCAGTCGAACCTGCTGAAGTTGGAGAAGGAACTCGGCATCCCACTCGTCGCCACCAATGACAGCCATTATCTCTGCGAGGACGATTCCCACGCGCAGGACGTAATGCTCTGCATCCAGATGGGCAAGACCATCAACGACACCAACCGCCTGAAGTTCAGTGGCAACCAGTTTTACGTGAAGAGTGCTGTCGAGATGGCGAAGGTCTTCTCGGGATACGAGCATGTGCTGGCGCGAACGCTGGAAATCGCGGAACGCTGCAACGTCCGGCTGGAAAAAGTTCACGATCCGTTCCCCAAGTTCGAGGTGCCCGCGGGCTACTCTCTTGCCGATTACTTCGAGCATGTCACGCGCCAGGGCTTCGCCAACCGGCTGAATATTCTGCGTGAACTCCAGGCCATGGGCCGCCTGAAGCATTCGCTGGAAGACTACGAGCAGCGCCTGTCGCGCGAGATCAGCATCATCCGGCAGATGCAGTTCGCCGGCTATTTTCTTATCGTGTGGGATTTCATTCGCTACGCCAAAGAACGCAATATCCCAGTCGGCCCAGGCCGCGGATCGGCCGCAGGATCGTGCGTCGCCTACGCTCTCGGCATCACCGACATTGATCCTCTGCAGAACGAGTTGCTGTTCGAGCGCTTTCTCAATCCGGAGCGCATCAGCCTGCCCGACATCGATATTGACTTCTGCATGAACCGCCGCTCCGAGGTCATCGACTACGTCACCCAGAAGTATGGACGGGACAATGTGGCGCAGATCATTACCTTCGGGACCATGGCCGCCAAGGCGGCAATTAAGGATTCCGGCCGCGCCATGGACATTCCCTACGCCGAGGTGGATCGCATTGGGAAGATGATTCCCACTACGCTGAACATCACCATCGACCAAGCGTTGAAGGACTCGCCACCACTGGCCGCCGCCTACCAGAACGAGCCGCAGACGAAGGAGCTGATTGACACGGCCAAGCGGCTAGAGGGCCTGGTGCGCAACGCCGGGGTGCATGCCGCCGGAGTGGTGATCTCGCCGCAGCCGCTCACCGACCTGGTTCCGCTGCATCGCACCAAGAACGACGAAATCGTTACCGCCTACGACATGAAAGCAGTCGAAAAGCTGGGCCTGCTGAAGATGGACTTCCTTGGGCTCACCACGCTCACCATCATTGACGACGCGCTGCGCCTGATCGCGCAGACGCGCGGCGAACGGCTCGACCTGCAGAAGCTGGCGTTAGACGACAAAGAGACTTACGAGAGGGTCTTCCACACCGGGCTGACCTCGGGCGTCTTCCAGTTTGAATCGCATGGCATGCGCGACGTGTTGCGCCGCTACAAGCCAACCTGCGTCGAAGATTTGACCGCGTTGAACTCGCTGTACCGTCCCGGGCCGATTCAGGGCGGCATGATCGAAGACTTCGTGGAGCGCAAATGGGGACGCAAGAAAGTCGAATACGACCTGCCTGAGTTGGAACCGCTGTTGAAAGAGACCTTCGGCGTCATCGTTTACCAGGAGCAGGTGATGCAGATCGCCAATCGCCTGGCCGGCTATTCGCTTGGCGAGGCCGATCTGCTGCGTCGCGCCATGGGCAAGAAAGATCCCGAGGCGATGGCCAAACAGCGCGAGCGCTTTGTCCGGGGCGCCACCGAGCGCGGCTTCCCGCAGAGAAAGATCGAAAAGCTTTTCGACCTGATGGAGCAGTTCGCCGGATACGGCTTCAACAAGTCGCATTCGGCCGCCTACGCGTTGCTCGCCTACCAGACCGCATTCCTCAAGACACACTATCCGGTCGAATTCATGGCGGCGCTGCTGACTTCCGTCTCTGGCAGCACGGACGACGTGGTGAAGTACATCAACGAATGCCGCGAAATGGGGATCGCGGTTGAGCCCCCCGACGTCAATGTCAGCGACGCCTATTTCACGCCGCACGGCGAGGCCATCCGCTTCGGGCTGGCAGCGGTTAAGAATGTCGGCCACAACGCCATTGAATCCATCGTCGCGGCGCACAAACAGGCGGGCGAGTTCAAATCGATATTTGAGTTCTGCGAAAAGGTCGACCTGCACCTGCTCAACAAGCGGGTGATGGAGTCGCTGATCAAGAGCGGCGCGATGGATCGGCTCGGGCGTCGCGCGCAGTTGATGGCCGTCGTTGACCATGCGATGGAGCAAGCTCAGAAGACACAAAAAGATGCGGCGCTGGGCCAGCATGGCTTATTCGGCGTCTTCCAGCAGGACGATGCACCGCAAGCCGAGAAACCATTGCCCAACATTCCAGACTGGGATGAGCACCAGCGGCTGGGTCATGAAAAAGAAATCCTCGGCTTCTTCATTACCGGTCATCCGCTGGAAAAATACCGCGAAAAGCTGCTCGACTTTAACGCCCTGTCCACCACCGAGGTTGCGGAATTGAAATCTTCCACGGGCAGGGATGAGGTGTCGATCGGAGGCATCCTCAAGAATATCCGCGTGGCCAAGTCGAAGAAGGGCGATCTGTATGCGCAAGGGCAGCTCGAAGACATGAACGGGTCGGTGGACATTCTTTGTTTCGCGGACGCCTACAAGCGGCTTGCGGACAAGCTGAAGCTCACGGTCCCGGTGCTGGCCAGGGGCGGAGTGCGGGTCGAAGAGGGAAGCAACTCCAAGCTCATGATCGGCGACATCACTCCGTTGGAGCAGGCCCAGCCCAAGTTGCCGCAACATTTGCGCATCAAGATACCTGTCGAAGACGTCTCGCCCGCGACGATCGACGAACTGCACACGCTTTGCCTGGAGCGCCGAGGCGCGGCGCGGGTGCTGTTCGACCTGGAATGCAAAGGCGACTTTACGGTGGTGATGGAGGCGGAAGGCTATAATGTCTTGCCGGACCGAGCGTTCATCCATCGCGTGGAAGAATTGTGCGGCCGCGGCAGCGTTCGGGTTGTTGATTGAGTGCGATGACATTGGATCCAACGCAAGCCGGTCCTGCTGGGACGCAGGAAAACGAGCTTTCGCTTCTCCGCTCGGGAATTCTGCCGGCCATCGATTACTGGATCTCCGCGGTGGAGACCATCTATCGTGCGTCGCAGACACGAAAAAACATTGATATGGAAGCTGCTTCAAAAGCGCAGGCCGAGCTGGAACGCATCGAGAAACAGATTGAGCAACTCGAAAGCGCTGCCGGCGACAACCAGGAAGCCCGCCGCCAGTTGCAGGAGATGCACGGGCGGGTGGACGCGCTGCGGCGTCAGATGGCTGGCCAGCTTACGCCTTGGGAGCGTACCGAACTGGCGCGCCACCCCATGCGTCCTTATCCGCTGGACTACATTGAGCGCATCTTCTCCGATTTCAGCGAAATTCATGGCGACCGTAGTTTTTGGGACGATGTCGCCATGGTCTGCGGCATGGCGAACTTTCACGGACGGCAGGTGCTGGTGCTGGGCACGCAAAAGGGCCGCGACACCAAACAGCGGATCTATCGCAATTTTGGCCAGCCCAATCCTGAAGGCTATCGCAAGGCATTGCGCGCGATGCGGTTCGCCGAGAAGTGGCAACATCCGGTCATCGCGCTTATCGACGTCGTGGGTGCGTATCCGGGACTGGGCGCCGAAGAACGCGGCCAGGCGGAAGCCATCGCCCACAATTTGCGCGAGATGGCGCGGCTCAAAGTGCCATTCATCGCCGCGATCACGGGTGAAGGCGGCAGCGGCGGCGCGCTGGCCATTGCCGTTGCCGATCGTGTGCTGATGCTGGAAAATAGCATCTACTCGGTCATCTCGCCCGAAGGCTGCGCCTCCATCATGTGGCGCGACTCCAACAAGAAGGAGATGGCCGCACAGGCCCTGCGCATTACCGCCAAAGACAATCTGGAGATGGGTCTCTGCGACGAGGTAATTCCTGAACCGGCCGGCGGCGCGCATCACGACTACGACGCTGCGGCCAAACTCCTGGGCGAGGCCCTCGAAAAGAATTTGTCGGAGCTGGAGAAAATGACAATCCCGGCCCTGCTGGACGCGCGCTATAAGAAGTTTCGCAACATGGCGCAGTTCTTTAAGGTGGTGGATACCTCGGCTTAAAGCAGTCCTACGACTTGCGCGCTGTCTTATAATGAAATGTTTGCCCACCGCAACATCCTTCTGTAGTAAGGGGTATTGATGGCCACAACCGAATTCGCAGTGCACGGCACCGAGCATGGCGCCGTGCGTGAACCTGTCGTCAACGACTTCAGCATCCAGGTTGCAACCGTAAACGGCTCGGGATCGCAGAGCGCCAACACCGTTCTGCTGCGCACCATTTTTCAGATGGGCGTCCCCGTTTCCGGCAAGAACATGTTCCCTTCGAACATTGCCGGGCTTCCCACCTGGTACACCATTCGCGCCAGCAAGAAGGGCTACATCGCGCGCAAGAAGGAGATCGATTTTCTGGTGGCGATGAATCCGGAGACCGCGCGCGAAGACACCATGTCGCTGGCATCGGGCGCCGCGGTGCTCTACGACGAGCCGCTGAAGCTGAACGAACTGCGCTCCGATGTGACCTTCTACGCCGTGCCCTACGACAAGATTTGCGCCGCGGTTTGCTCCGAGTCGAAGCTGCGCAAGCTGGTCAAGAACATGATTTACGTTGGGGTGATGGCGCAGTTGCTCAACCTCGACATGACCGAAGTGGAAAAAGCGCTGCGCAAGCAGTTCGCCAAGAAGGTCAAAGCTGCCGACCTCAACTGGAACGCCGCCAAGGCCGGCTACGATTACGCCGCCTCGTCGCTCACCAAGGCCGATCCGTTCACGGCCGAGCGCATGGACAAAACCGCGGGCATGATCATTATTGATGGCAACGCCGCTGCGGCGCTGGGCTGCATGTTCGCCGGCGTCACGGTCGTGACATGGTATCCGATTACGCCTTCCTCGTCGCTGGTAGAAATCCTCATCGAGTACATGAAGGAATATCGTGTTGGAGATGACGGCAAAGCCACTTTTGCCATCGTCCAGGCAGAAGACGAACTCGCGGCAATCGGCATGGTCCTGGGGGCTGGATGGGCGGGAGCGCGCTCCATGACGGCCACCGCCGGACCGGGAATTTCGCTGATGGCAGAGTTCGCCGGCTTGGGCTACTACGTCGAGATTCCCGGCGTGATCTGGGACATCCAGCGGGTCGGTCCTTCCACCGGCCTGCCGACGCGCACCGCGCAAGGCGACATCGAGTTTGTGGCCAAGCTCTCGCACGGCGACACTCGTCATCCCATGCTGTTGCCTTGCAGCGTGGCTGAGTGCTTCAGCATGGCCAGCGACGCGTTCGATCTCACCGAGCAGTTGCAGACGCCGGTGTTCGTCATGTCTGATCTCGACCTCGGGATGAACAACTGGATGTCGGAGCCGTTTCAGTATCCCAAGAAGCCGCAGAACCGCGGCAAGGTGCTGACGGCGGAAGAACTGGAACGTGCAGGTGGCTTCGCGCGCTACAAAGACGTGGACGGCGACGGCGTCGGCTACCGCACTTTGCCGGGAACCGACCATCCGGGGGCCGCTTGGTTCGCGCGCGGCAGCGGGCACAACGAGAACTCCGGCTACAGCGAACGGCCCGACGACTACGCCAACAACATGGACCGCCTGGCGCACAAGTTCGAGACCGCGCGCACGCTGGTTCCCAAGCCGGAGATGGTGCGCAACGACGGCCACGAAGTCGGGATCATCGCTTATGGGACCTCGCATCACGCTGTCGTCGAGACCCTCGACCAACTGCAAAGCGAATACGGCGTGAAGGCCGATTACCTGCGCCTGCGCGCTTATCCGTTCACCAGCGAGACGCACGATTTCGTGGGTGCACACAAACGGATCTACATGATCGACCAGAACCGCGATGCGCAGATGTTGCAGTTGTTGAAGCTGGACACCGCGATCGAAGAAATAGCCAAGCTGCGCAGCGTTCGCCACTACAACGGATTGCCGATTGACGCGCGTTCCATCACCGACGACATCATCCTGCAGGAGGGCAAGTAAATGGCGACCACAGCCGCGCCACCGCCGCAACCTCAACCAAAGACGAACCGCATCGGACTCACCGTGCTCGACTATCGCGGAGGCAAGACCACGTTGTGCGCCGGATGCGGCCACAATGCCATCTCCGAACGCATCATCGACGCCTTCTACGAGATGGGGGTCGCGCCCGAACGGGTGATCAAGGTGTCGGGAATCGGCTGCTCCTCGAAGAGCCCGGCGTACTTCATGGGCCGCTCGCACAGTTTCAACTCGGTGCATGGCCGCATGCCGTCGGTCACGACGGGCGCGGTGCTGGCGAATTCGAAAATCGTCGCCCTGGGCGTCAGCGGCGATGGTGACACGGCGTCCATCGGCATCGGCCAGTTCGTGCACCTGATGCGCCGCAATCTGCCGATGATCTACATCATCGAAGACAATGGCGTCTATGGGCTGACCAAGGGACAATTCTCGGCGACCGCCGATCTCGGCTCCAAGCTGAAGACCGGCGTCCTCAACGATCTGCCGCCGATCGACACCTGCGCGCTGGCCATCATGCTGGGCGCAACCTTCGTGGGCCGCTCCTTCTCGGGCGACAAACGCCAGTTGCAACACATGCTGAAAGCTGCGCTCGCGCATCGCGGCACGGTGATGCTCGACGTGATCTCGCCTTGCACCACCTTCAACGATCACGAAGGCTCGACCAAGTCCTACAAGTTCGTCAAGGACCACGAAGAGCCCTTGCACGATTTGAACTTTGTCCCGCACTTCAACGAAATCGATGTGGAGTACGACCCCGGCACCAGCCTCAACGTCACCATGCACGATGGCTCTTCGCTGCGGCTGCGCAAGCTGGAAGAGGACTACGATCCCACCAACAAAACTGAGGCCGTGAAGCGCGTGATGGAGTCGCACGATGCCGACGAAGTGCTCACCGGCGTGCTCTACCTGAACACCACCGCGCCCAACTTCATCGACATGATCAACATGACCGACCAGCCGCTGGCGACCTTGCCGGAGAGTGTCACTCGTCCCTCGCGTGCCGTGCTGGACGAGTGCATGGAAGCACTAAGATAGGGCGATATGCCGGTTGGGATCTGCGCCCTTTGCCTCCAGGAAAGAGAGCTTCAGTACAGCCACCTCATGCCTGCCGCGATGTACCGCCGAACGCTCACGCCCGGAGCAGACAATCCAAACCCTGTGCTAGTGAGCAAGAGGACGACAGTTTACACGTCGGATCAACTTCGTGCCCCCCTCTTGTGCCGCGATTGTGAGCAACTGTTCAGCCGAAATGGTGAGAATTATGTCATGAGAATGGTCGCAGGGCAGCAGCGGTTTCCCCTCTTGGAGATGCTGCAGGGCGCCAACGCCGTCGAGAGCGGGGATTTCAGAGGGTACACTCGCCAGGCTCTTCCTGATCTGGATCGGAGCAGACTCGCCTATTTTGCGCTGAGCGTCTTCTGGCGCGCTTCAATCCACGTATGGCGAAATCGGGATGGTACGTTGACAACGATTGACCTTGGCAAACGCTACAACGAGGAGATGCGGCGCTATCTGCTTGGTGAAGCCGAGGTGCCTGAAAACGCCGCTTTGCTCGCTGTCGTTTGTACTGATGCCCTGTCCCGAGGAAGTTTCTTTTCGCCGACGCTCGACAAAAAAAACGGTTACCGCTCGTATTCCTTCAATGCGCGGGGTCTGCTATTTATTGCGTTCGTCGGCGGAAATTGTCCAGATTCGCTAAAGAATATCTGCTGCATCCGTTCACCCCGACAGTGGATATTTGCACGGAGCTGTGAAGATAAGATAGTGGATGCTTTCTGGCATCTCCTTAGTGAGCAGCGCAATCGAGGCTTATGGGCGTTAGATGCAGGCGGTAATCATATTGTGTACCAAGGTAAGGCTGACTCCGTTCTTCCCCGCTGACTTTACAGTGGTTCCACCACCGTACTCAGCGACGCCATATCGATCACCAAGTGACATTTCGCATCGGTGGGCATGCACTTGTAGGCTTCGTCGATCTTCTGGATCGTGATGATGTCGATGTCGGCGGTGATGCCGTGCTGGCCGCAGAAATGTAACCGAGCTGTAGCCAAAATCATTGCTGTCCAAGTTAGCTGAGTACCCGCCTCGGCGCTGCTGAAAGTGCGGGACGTAATCATCCTCTCCTGCCTTCGCACAAAGCAGGTTGGCCCCCTCGAAAATCGGTTCCCCTGATGGATGCTGTCTAGATTGCAGCTCCCGAAATGGTCAATTTGGCAACGATGTTTTCCTTGAGAAGTGGGCTGCTGTCCAACTACTGCCAGACCATGGCCAGTTGTTCCGGCAGGGCTTCTGGCAACTCCGGGGCTTGAAAGGGATGATCGATCCATACCCACAAGTCACGGTAGACGAACAACTGCTGTCGCAGCAGGGCCACCAGATTGGAAAGCGACCAGCCGAAGGTGGCCTTCAGTTGCAGGTACTTGATCAGCAACATGGCGATCAACGCCGCCCAGACTTGCGTCTTCAGGGCATTGGCTGAAGTCCCGATGAAGGTCTTCACCCGAAGATTTTGCTTTAAGGCTTTGAAAAACAACTCGATCTGCCAGCGCTGCTTGTACACCTCCGCCACGGTGGCGGCCGCCAAGGTCAGGTGGTTGGTCAGGAACACCAGCACCCGGTCCTGCTCTTGGTCGTAGAACTCGATACGACGGAAATAGCATTCCTGTCCGTCACGTGCCTGCTGGTAAAAGCAAATGACTTGATCGCGCAGCAGACCCTTGCGGTGCGGCAACTCTCGGTCCTGCACCACGATGTAATCAGCGTTGCCCTTCATCCGGGTCACGAAGTACACGCCCTGTTGGCTCAGATCGGCGAACCACCCGTAGTCCAGGTAGCCGCGATCGATGGCCAGCAGCGTCCCCGGCTCATAGCGCAGTTGGCGGGCTACCTCAATCTCATGCTGCTTGCCCTCGGTGATCACCGCATAGCAAGGGAGAAAACCGTCGTGATCCAGCAGCAGATGCAGCTTGACCGCGCCTTTGGTGCGGCGGAATCGCGCCCAATCGAAAACGCTGGCGCACAGATCGATCACCGTCGCGTCCATGCTGATCAGCTTGTGTTTGAAGCGGAACTGGCGTCGGCCCGCAGATTGCTGCACGGCCAACCCCCGGCATTGGGTCAGAAGCTGCTGGAATAGCTCTTCGTATAACTGCCACGGACGGTGCTCGTTGGCGTAGGCCAACGTGGAGCGCGCCGGCGCCTGCGGCAACCCCAAATGCCGCAGCTTCCCCTCACTGGCCGCCAGTCCGCCGCAAATCTCGCGCAGCGACTTGGCCGCACCCAGTTGGCAGAACAGCATGGCGACGAACTGTCCCCAACTGCTGAATCCGCGCGCATGCCGTTCGGCTTTATGTTTGCGGGCCGCGGTGTCAAAGCCGGTTCGTGAAATGAGCTGCAAAATCTGCGAGAAAATGCTGCATACTCGGTTCAAGGCTGAGTCCTCCTCTGACTCGTTGGTCTTAGCAAACTCAACTTATCAGAGACTCTCAGCCTTCTTCTTCCCGGCGGCGCTCAGCACAGCGGAGCTAATTTGGACGAGGGTGAGCCAAAATGTAAAATAATTGTCACCCCCTTGACTATCTAACTAAAGGCCAGGGTAGCAGAATCCCATCGGCCTTGGCGCCTGACTTTGGCACGCCTGTGCGAGGGTTACGGCCGCCAATTATTCTGCGTCCAGTAGCGCCCCTTCCTCACTCTTCGTATCCAGCAGTTCGCATTCGGCATTACACAACTCAGCCTTCCAGGAGGAACACGATGATCTCACTCGCCCTACGCACACTCTTAGTTGCAACTCTGCTGACGTCGCCTCTGTTTGCCGCGAGCGGCGCCCCGCAGTCCAACCCGTCGAATCCCGATAGGAGGGACCACAACGAAGAAACCGTAGCCCAACTCGAGTACGAGATGGCGCACGGCACGCTCACTTCGGAACAATTGACCAGGTACTACATCGCCCGCATTGAGGCGATGGACCAGAGTGGTCCGGGGGTCAACTCGGTGATCCAGTTGAACCCGGACGCGCTGGCCATGGCGCGCCACGCCGACCAATTGCGGAGGCACGGCCACGTGCTGGGCCCCATGCACGGAATCCCGGTGCTCCTCAAAGACAACGTGGACACGGGCGACCAGATGCAGACCAGCGCGGGGTCGTTCGCGTTGGTTGGAAGGCCTGCCCTTCGAGACTCGACGGTAGCGGCCAAACTCCGCGCGGGCGGAGCGGTGATCCTGGGGAAGACCAACCTGTCGGAGTGGGCCAACTTCCGCTCGTTCGAATCGATTAGCGGCTGGTCAGGCCGCGGCGGGCAAACCAACAATCCTTATGGCATTGCGCGCAATCCCTGCGGCTCCAGCGCCGGCTCGGCTGCGGCGGTGTCGTCGAACTTCGCAGCGGTGTCGTTTGGGACGGAGACCGATGGCAGTATCGTCTGCCCCGCCAACGCCAACGGCGTCGTCGGCATAAAGCCCACGGTGGGCCTAACCAGCCGGGCCGGCATCGTACCGATCTCGCACACGCAGGACACGTTTGGACCGCATGGCCGCTACGTGGCAGACGCTGCCGTGGCGCTCGGTGTAGTGCAGAGCATCACCTACGATGGCCGCGATCCTGCGACCGGCGGCGTTCCGCTGGGATGGCAAGGCAGGTTCACCCGCCCCACGAATATTCCCACCGACTACACCCAATTTCTCAATCCGCACGGGCTGTCGGGGGCGCGACTGGGCATAACCAGGGTGGGGCTCAACGGATTCGACCCGGACGTGCCGACGCCGCCTATCGTGCTGGCTGCATTTGAGGATGCTGTGAGCGAGATGACGGCAGCGGGGGCAACGATCATCGATCTGGATGCGGCGGGTTTTGTCTTCCCTCCAGCCAATAACGAACTGCTGGTGCTGTGTTTCGATTTTCGCAACGACGTTCAGTCTTACTTTGCCACCCGTGTAGGAGTTCCCGTGGCCGGCGGGACTCTAACCGATGCTATCGCGTTCAACAATGCCCACCCCGACGAGGAGATGCCGTACTTTAACCAGGACCTCTTCGAGTTCTGCAACGCGCTGGCGCCGGGACCCGACGATCCGCAGCCAGCCTTTGGCGGGGTAACCTACAATCAAGCGCTCGCCGAGGACCAGAACGAAGGAGTCAATGGGATCGATGCCGCGCTGAGCCAGTTCCATCTGGACGCGGTGATCAGCGCCACGGACAATCCCGCTTGGGCAACCGACTTGCTCTACGGCGATCACTTCATCTACGGCACGTCGGGGTTGGCGGCCCCGCCCGGATATCCTATTGTGCAGGTGCCGGCGGGCATGGTGTTCGGCATCCCACTTGGCGTCAGCTTCTTCGGCACGGCGTTTAGCGAGCCCACACTGATCAAGCTGGCCTCTGGTTTCGAAGCGGTTACCCAGGTGCGCGCGCACAACCTGCCGACCTTCGCGCAAACGGTGCCGTTCGACCACATTTCCGGCACCACCTTCCGGCCGCAGCAGCAACGAAACTTGCCTCTGCCGGAAAGTGGAAGCCAGCAGGCGCCGCCGCCAACTCCTAGCCCAATACAAGGCAAAGAGCGGAGGAAACCACACGCCTTGTGATCAATGCTTTGTTGTGCTAATCGGACTGGTTGCCCCACCTTCTCGCCGCTGCTTAGCAAGAGGGTGGGAGCCGCCAATTATTACTTCAGCGACGCCATGTCGATCACGAAGCGGTACTTCACGTCGCTGCGCAGCATGCGCTCGTAGGCTTCGTTGATCTTCTGGATCGGGATGATTTCGACGTCGGCTGCGATGCCGTGCTGGCCGCAGAAATCCAGCATTTCCTGGGTTTCTGCGAGGCCGCCAATCAACGAGCCAGAGATCTGGCGCCGCGCAAGAATGATGCTGGATGCGGCCAGCGCCAGCGGTTTTTCGGGCGCGCCCACCAGCACCAGGGTCCCGTCGCGTTTCAGCAGATTGAGATAGGCGTTGATGTCGTGCTCGGCGGAGACCGTGTCGAGGATGAAGTCGAAGCTGTTGAGGTGCTTCTCCATCTGCGCCGGATCTTTGGAGACCACCACTTCGTGCGCACCCAGGCGCTTGCCGTCCGCGGTCTTGTGAGCGGAAGTGGTGAACAGCGCAACGTGCGCGCCGAAGGCGCTGGCAAGCTTCACTCCCATGTGGCCGAGGCCGCCCAATCCAACGATGCCGACCTTCTGGCCCTTCTGCACTTTCCAGCGGCGCAGGGGCGAGTAGGTTGTAATGCCGGCGCAAAGCAGAGGTGCCGCCCCCGCGAGATCGAGATTGGCCGGCGGTCGCAGCACAAATGCTTCGTCCACCACAATCGTCTTGGAGTAGCCGCCGTAGGTCATACCGCCCAGATGCTTGTCTTCGCCGTTATAGGTGAAGGTCGGTACGGACTCGCAGAACTGCTCCAGTCCCGCCTGGCAGCTTGCGCAAACGCGGTCGGAATCCACCATGCAGCCGACCGCGGCGAGGTCGCCTTCCTTGAATCTGCGCACCTGGGCGCCGGTCTTGACCACGCGGCCGATAATCTCGTGACCGGGCACGACAGGGTAAGTGGTGTTGGTCCATTCATTGCGCGCGGTGTGCAAGTCGGAATGGCAAACCCCGCAGTAGAGGATGTCGATTTGCACGTCTTGCGGCGTGGGCTCCCGGCGCTCGAAGGAAAATGGCTGGAGAGATGAAGTAGAGGAATGGGTTGCGTAGCCGGTCGTTTTTGTGCGTCCTTGTTGCTGTTGCTTTACCGGCCGCTCAGAAGTGAGAACATCAACTGCATGTGCCATGATGAGTTCCTTTCTCTCGACGAATTGTCAGAAACGAAGCGGCGATGAATGGCTGCCTGCGCTGGCGGGGCAAGCTCTTTATCCGGAATTAGATTCCCTGCGATGCAATCGGTCACATCTTTGCAGTCAATTTCCAACGACAAAATTCCGCCAAGCGATGCAGGCTGAATTTCGCTGCGCCTGGGACCCGCATTCTCCTGCCCGTAAAGTGGTAGGAATTCGGTCTGCTTCCCGACCGACAAACCTGGGTCCGCCCGCCTACTCTATTTGTCAAGGAAATTGTAATTCGCCCGTAGGACCACGCCAAAATCGCTCCCTTAGGTAGAGGTCTCCGCGGGCTGTTTTCCCAGGAGGCCGAAGCATGGCAGACAACACACCGTCTCCGAGCTTTGAGCACCTCCCCGACCCGCAACGGCCAATCGTCATCGAGTCCTATTGCTGCCTCTGCAGCCGGTTCATTGGCGCAAGTTCCGATCCCTGCTTCTTGCTACGCGCGGAACTCAATCACGCCTGCTCCGAGTGGATGAAGTTGTATCGAGAATAAGAAGTGCAACCGGACAAGCCATTCGCGCACCGTATTATCGCCAGCGGCATGATCGAATCCATCTGCATGAACTGTTTCCTGACCGTGTGCCGATGCCGGACGCAGGCAGAGATGGAAGAGGCGGAGACGGAGCACTTCTGCCAGGACGATCCCGAACCGGCCCCCTTCCTGTTTCTCTGATACCCGCAGCCGTTTCAAACTGCACCGTTGCCTGGCGGACTCGCGTGCCATTCCCGCTGGCAGGCCCTCGCGAGGCTGGAGTAAAATTTTGTCATGCCCAAGACTTCCACGCCGTTCGAGGTCGCCTGTCCCTGCTGCGGGGCCGTGCTGAAGATCGATAGCGACACCAAGGCCGTAATTGCGCACACGCCCAAGGCTGTTCCCAAAACCTTCGAGGACCTGGAGTCGGCGGCCCGCGCCATGAAAGACCAGGACACTCGCAAGGAATCCATCTTTCGCCAGTCCGTGGAAGCGCAGAAGCACCAGGGCGACCTGCTGGAGAAAAAGTTTCAGGAAGCGGTCAAGCGTGCCAAGGAAACGCCCGATACCGGCAAGCCCATTCGCGACTTCGATCTAGACTGAAGAAGAAGCAACTAGCAATTAGCAACTAGCATTCGGCACCCATGGAAAGCCCGCGCGAATAACTCACAATCCTGCCCAATGAAGGAACAGCAGGTCCCTCCACTCGGTCGGGATGACAACTACGTACTAAGTGCTAACTGCTAAGCGCCAAATGCCAAACGCCAGGCGCCAGGCGCCAAGCGCGTCCCAACGCCAAACGCTAATTGCTAATTGCCGCCGCCAGCCGCCTTCGCCGCTCTCTTTTTGCGCTGTGCCGGGTGCACGAACCAGGCGATGGCGATGCTGAACAGATACAGCACAATCATGGGTGCGGCGAAGATGCACATGTTCATGATGTCGGTGGTCGGCGTGATGATGGCGGCGATGATGAAGATCACCAGGATGGAATAGCGGAAGTTGCGCCACATCCAGCCGGCCGTCAGGATGCCCATCAGCGAGAGGAAGAACACCAGGATGGGCATCTCGAATACCAGACCGAGTCCGGCAATGATGGTCAGAAACAGGTCGGTGTATTCGCCAACGGTGATCATTGGCTTGAACTGGATGCTCCAGCCAATTAGGAAATCCAGCGCCGCGGGATAGACCATCTTGTAACCAAAGAAACCGCCCGCCAGAAAGAGTCCCACCGTGCTGAACATGAAGGGCAACACATAGCGGCGTTCGTTGCGGTAAAGGCCCGGTGCGATGAATGCCCACACCTGGTAAAGCACGAACGGCGAGGCCACAAAGATCCCCGCCAGGAATGAGATCTTCAAGTACATGTTGAAGGGATCGGTGGGATTCAAGTACACCAGTTGGGTGTCCATCTTGTGATTGGCCAAGGCGGTCACGATGGGCTTTTGCATGATGGCGAAGATCCGCTCATGGAACCACCAGCAGACGCAGAAGCCGGCCGCCACGTAGAGAAAGCTGTAGATGATGCGGCGGCGCAGCTCCTCCAGGTGTTCGAGGAAGCTCATACCGGTCATTTCCTCGGAAGCGCGCTTCTGTGCCGTTTCCAGGACGGGGCTAGGCATCGGGAGTGGACCTGACAGGTGCGGGAGAGTCGTTCACCAACGGTGCAGGCGGGAGTTCTGGGGGCGCGGGGTCAGCTTCGGGCTCAGAGATCGCATCGGGGCTGCTGCGGCTCACGACCCCGACAGGGGGCAGGATGGCCGGTTCCCACGGCTTCTCGGGCGGTAACGCCTTGGCCGCTTCGGTTTGCTTCCGGGCGTGCTCATCCAGCTCAATGTTCAGCATCTCGGTTTCGAGTTGGTTCTTGAACTCATTGCTGGCGCGTTTGAACTCGGCAGCCCATTTTCCCAACTGGCGGGCCAGCTCGGGCAAGCGCTTGGGGCCGACCACCACCAGTGCCAGCAGAAAAATGAAGATCATCTCCGGCATGCCGAGGTTCATGGCATCATCATAAATGCGGGGGTAGTTCCAGCGCTAACAAAAGCAGATTCCTCGCTGCGCTCGTGATGGCAACTCCTTAGAGACAAATCCAACGGCCAAGTGCCAACTGCCGGGCCGATGTCGCTTACCATCTCCCGGCTCTACCGTCTGTTACGGAGGCGGGCACGAAACGGATTTCGCACCCTTCGTGGGGAACCAGCATCCAAACTAGCGGCTGATCTGGGCGGCTCGGGGTGAGCTAAGGTGCATGGTATACTGCCTGAAAGTCTTGCTCCGGTGCGCATATCTTGATGGTCCGTCCCCGGTCAGCCGAAGGAACATACATGGCAAGTAGTTCGCGACGCTCCGCTGTTCTCATCCTCAGCATCATTCTGGCTTGCGGTTGTGTGGGGGTGGTTTTTGGCCAGCACCTCACCTCCAGCGCTTCGTCCAACGACGGCGACATCCGCGACAGCTTGCGCAGCTTTACGCAGGTTTACGAAGTTGTCCAGCAGAACTATGCCGAACCGGTCAGCCCCGATAAGGCGATCTACAACGGGGCGATTCCGGGCATGTTGCGGGTGCTGGATCCGCACTCCAACTTTTTCGATCCCAAAGCCTATGCGGCTTTGCGCGAGGAGCAGCGCGGCAAGTACTACGGCGTGGGCATGCAGGTCGGTCCCCGCAATAACAAGGTCATCGTGATCGCGCCCTTCGCGGGCGCGCCGGCGTATCGGGCCGGTATCCGGCCGGGCGATGTCATTATTGCAGTGGACGGCAAGCCCACCGACAACATGACGACCAGCGATGTTGCCGAGTTGCTGAAAGGGCCCAAGGGCACCGCGGTCAAGATCACGATGCTGCGCGAAGGCTCCGACAAGCCGCTCGACTTTACCGTTGTGCGCGATGAGATCCCCCGCTACAGCGTGGACGTGCATTTCATGATTCGTCCGGGTATCGGCTACATCCACGTCTCGGGATTTCAGGAGACCACGGAAAAAGAAGTGCGAGATGCGCTGGGTGAGTTGGGCGACATTCACGGGCTGATCCTCGACCTGCGCCAGAATCCCGGTGGATTGTTGAGCGAAGGCGTGGGCGTGACCGACCAATTCCTGAAGAAGGGACAGGTCATCGTTTCCCATCACGGACGGGCTTCGGCGGAGAAGGTTTACAAGGCTGCCCACGGTAACGGAGGCAAGGATTATCCGCTGGTCGTACTGGTGAACCGGGGAACGGCTTCGGCGGCGGAGATCGTCGCGGGCGCTATTCAAGACCACGATCGGGGACTGATTGCCGGTGAGACGACGTTCGGCAAGGGGTTGGTGCAAACCGTGTATCCGCTGTCGGAGAATACCGGATTGGCGCTGACCACGGCGAAGTATTACACCCCGAGCGGCCGCCTGATCCAGCGCGATTACAGCAGCATCTCGCTTTACGACTATTACTATAACGATCGCGACAACGCTGCCAATAGCGCCAACCACGAAGTCAAGATGACCGACA
The DNA here is from genome assembly GCA_963710585.1 of uncultured Acidobacteriaceae bacterium. GTDB lineage: Bacteria > Acidobacteriota > Terriglobia > Terriglobales > Acidobacteriaceae > Bog-257. The sequence goes on from CAVQAM010000006.1 coordinate 595,065, forward strand.
GTGGCCGCACGGTTTACGGTGGCGGCGGCATCACCCCCGACGTGAAGATCCCGCCGACGAAAACCGGCAAGTTCCAGGACACGCTGCTGGAGAAATATACCTTTTTCAACTTCGCCAAGCACTACGTCATCAACCACAAAGTCGACAAGCAATTTGAAGTTGACGATGCGGTAATGCAGGAGTTCCGCAAGTTTCTGGATGAACAGAAGACCCCCTTCACCGAGGCGGACTTGGCTGGAAACAGCGATTGGATCAAATCCAATATCAAAGCTGAACTGTTCATCGACGCATTTGGCCAGCAGGAAGGCATGAAGGCACACGCCGAAAGCGACCCGGTTGTGGCCAAAGCGCTGGAACTGCTTCCCCAGGCCAAGCAGTTAGCGGACAACGCCAAGCGGATCATCGCGCAACGCAATAACGCGCGGCTGACGGCGCAGCAGAGCGATACGCCGGAACCGCAATCCGTAAAGCGTTAGCGACGGGCCGCAGAGGAACAACAAAGCCCGCGTGAGCGGGCTTTTTCTTTGCGGCGATTCCAACCTTGCCGAGGCGCCAGTTAGCTGATCGGCGGAGCGGAACAACATCGGCCACATACTAGCGGGCGATGCTTGGATTTGTCCCGCTCCGCTCGATCAAAGCCGGGCTTAAACCATGGCGTGCAAGGCGGTCCGGGCGGAGGAAAAGTTCATCACCTGAGGCCGCACCAACCTATCGAAATCGGTGTACGCCATCCTGATCAACTCATAATGCGAGCCCGCATTGAAGGCGATCTCATCGTCTTCCGTCAGGGTCTGGTCAACGTATACAGGGATGCCGTATAAGTTGCCGAAGGGAGGCATGGCGCCGGTCTCGCAGTCGGGAAAATGCTGTTTGAACTCGCGTTCGCTGGCCAGTTCCGCATCCTGGACGCCGACCTCTCGTTTCAGGGCCGTCAGGTCCACCTGGTAGGACGCCGGCAGCACCGCCATGGCGAGGGCGCCATCGAGTTTCACGATCACGGTCTTGGCCAGAAATTTGCCCGAGATATGCGCCACCGCGGCAATACCCTGGGCGGTATAAGCCTTGGAGTGAGAGATGACAACGTATTTCACTTCATGGCCGTCGAGGAAGGCTTTGACTTTGGTGAGATGCATATTGAACTCCTCGCGACATTGCGCGGGCCCAGGGCCCGCAAAGGCAGGGTTGATGCAATGAACTTAGTCCAAGGGGCCGATGAGGCCCTTTTTCCTTCGCTCAGCTTGTATGGGTAGATTTTGCGAGGTTGCTCGCGCTTGCTCGAGAAGAGCCTGGACCATTCGGGCTACCTCCTTGCGGTCGGTTGACCCTCGTGTAACCCCAGTGTAGTCCGGCTGGCGCAGGGCGCAAGCACAGCCGTCACAGTACCCTTGTGACAGTGCAGAATCGCGTCATAAGCCAGTGGAGTTGTCATTACGAGCGAAGCGAGGAATCCGCTTTTGTTTAGGGCTGGAACAACCGCCTGAGAAACAGCAGATCCCTTGTATCTTTGCTGATACTCACGGCGTTAAGAGCGTCTAACAAAACCTCGGCTCGAGAACATGAGGCCCGGAGCAACTCAGGCAGCTCACTACAGCTTCGTGTACTCCGCTTTTGCCTGCATAAGAATGGGGATGTCGGGGTCAGCGTCCTTCCACAGGGTGAGGAAGTCCTGGTAGGCGGCACGGGCTTTCGCGGTGTCGCCCTGGAGGGCATACGCCCGCGCCAGTCCAACATACGCCAGCACATGTTCTGGCGAGGTCGGGTCCGCCCCGCTCGGGCCGGCGATTTTTTGGAACTCGGCCGCCGCCTCTGGTCCTTGGCGAGCTTGCAAATAAGCAATACCGCGCAAATAGATGCTGAGCGGATAACTTCGTTCGTAGGGAGCAGCAGATTCCAACAGTTCGACCGCGCGCTGCGGGTTGCCGCGGTGAATCTCAATTGCCGCTCGCGCCGCGGGCAGGCCGACCGCATTGATCAGTGTGTCGGCCGGGAAACGCTTATGCGCCTCGTCAATCAGGCGCTGTGCTGGGCCAGCATGTCCACAAATCCCCAGCGCCTGGGCCGCCACGCCCGTTGTCCATCCGTCAGACGCAGCCAGCGCCTCCCATGCCAACTGTTCGCGCACTCCCCGGCAGTCGCCGCATAACGCGGCGCCCATGGTGGTCGACGCCGTTGCTTGCGCCATCTCTCCCTTTAAGTTCTGCCGTGCTGCCAGTTGGTTGACGCGCCGCAGAAGTTTCCGGCTGCTTGCCAGTTTTCCCTCGAATAGGGCAGCGCTGACCTGCTCTTCTACCATTCCGTCCTCATCCGGCTTGCCCGTAGCCCACTGCACCTGCCGCTGCATCTCCCCCGTATCTCTCTCGATCAGCGCAATTTCATACAGGCCCGCGTGAACATTAATGTCGTCAATCTGCTTCGCGATGGCTTCCCGAAATATCTTCTTCGCTTCCTCGCGACGGTTCAGATAGAGCAACACCCTTCCCAGGTTGTGATAGGGGACCGAAGCCTTCGGGTTCAGCAAGATTGCTTGACGGTACTCTTCAGCGGCTTTCTCCAACTGCCCGGCTTGCTCGTAGGCAAATCCGAGGTTGCTGTGCGAAGCCATTTCTCGCGGATAGGTGCGCGTCAAGACCTCCAGAGTCTCAATGCGTTTGTCCAGTTCTCCGGTAACGATCATGTAGTAAAAGGAAGCGATGGCCAGCTTTTCCCGCTCGCTCACCCGCTCGCGCAATTCGAAAGCTTTCTTTACGTAACCGATCGCTAGCTCCTGCTCGCCTGCATCCCAATACAGCACGCCCAGGTCCGCATAGGCGACGGCGAAGTTCGGGTCGAGTTCAATCGCGCGTTTGAAAAAGGGGATGGCGTCGAGAAACTTCGCCCGCTCCCCCTGCTGCTTCCCCATGGCAACGGCTTTCAAAGCTTCCAACGAAGAGGTTGTCGCCTGCGAGATAGGCACGTCGTATTTCTGAATTGTGCTGAGCGATTCGCCCACCTTGGTGCGCAGCTTGATCGCCAGCTCGTCCAGCGCCTTCAGCACGTCTTCCTTATGTGCCACCTGCGCCTGTTCCTGCGCCAACAGGTCGCCCGTGCGGCAGTTCACCGCTTTCAGCCCGAGCACGTACTGGGTGCCCAACGTCGAAATCGAACCGGCAAAAACCGCCTTGCTTTGCATGCGCTCGCAGATTTCCAGCGCGGTTTTTTCGTCGACGCGTTCCTCGGGCGAACGGCGCATCATCTTCAGCGTGTTGCTCACTTTGCGATCGGGAAGAATGTTGAGAAACGGGGATTGCGCCAGTCCCACCGATAGCGCTTGCTTGAGCGCCCCATCGAACACCGCGTCGCCCGTGCTGTTGGCGAAATCGGCTAGCACGACCGTGTCCGCTTCGGTCAAAGCATGTACCTGGCGCGGATAATGCAGCCACGCGGTCACACCCAGTGCCACCGCCACCAAAACGCCCGCGGCCCCCAACCAGCCGTACTTGGAAGCTCGACCGCGGCGCTTTGCCCCGATTTCGGCGGGTGGAATAGGCGTGCTGCCCGACTCGCTATCGCGCTTCAGTCGCTGCAAATCGCTACGCATGTCAGCGGCGTGCTGGTAGCGCAGCTCGCGGTCTTTCTCCAGCGCTTTGTTGATGATCTCTTCCAGCTTCTGCGGGACTTCCGGGTTCAGCCGCACGGCAGCCACCGGGGCGCGGTTCAGTATCGCTTCCGCCACCACGCCCGATGCCTCGCCGCGGAACGGCATTACCCCTGTCGCCATTTCGTACAGCACCGTGCCAAAGGAAAACAGGTCCGTGCGCGCGTCCAGTTCTTTGCCGCGCACCTGCTCCGGCGACATGTAGCACAGCGTGCCCACACTGCCCCCCGGAGCTGTTAGTGCCGTGTCCGCCGAAACCGCAGCCGTGGTGGACTGCGCCGTCTTCGCCAGCCCAAAGTCCAGTATCTTGACTTGCCCGCTCTCGCTGACGAAGATGTTGGCCGGTTTGATGTCGCGGTGCACGATGCCCCTACCGTGCGCAGCACAGAGCGCGTCGGCAATCTGAATCGCGAGGTCGAGCAGCAACTGAGGTTCTAACGGCCTGCCATCGATGGTATCCCTCAGGGTCTTGCCTTCCAATAACTCCATCGCGATGAAGGTCTGGCCGTCTGCGGTGTCGATCTCATATACGGTGCAGATGTTCGGATGATTGATCGCCGATGCGGCCTGGGCTTCGCGCTCAAATCGCTGCAGCGCGATGGGCGCTTGGAGCAGATCGTCAGGCAGGAACTTGAGCGCAAGGTGACGGTGGAGCTTGAGATCTTCGGCTTCGTACACCACACCCATCCCGCCACCGCCGAGCTTGCGCAGGACGCGGTAATGCGAGATAGTCCGGCTGATCACGGATAGCCCCGATTGTCAGGAATGCACCATGCTAGGCCGCTTGGGCCCCCCGGGTCAATGAAATCTTGGTCAACAGCAGACAAACGCGGTCTTCCGCCTTTCGGCTTGGGGGTGGGCGGCGGCAGGAGAGGCTCGATGAGATCCCAGAAGCCATCAGGCAGCAGCACGGCAGCCATGACCACTGCACCTCCACCCGTTGAGAGATGTGCCGCTTCTTATGTCAGTCGCACGAAGTGGAGGTGTTGTTAGAGGCTCTAAGGCAGTTGGTGATGACAACTCAAAATGACACTGGCTTGTCGGGCGATGCCCAGCCTCCTCTCATCCTTGACGGCTGCTCGCACGGCACAATACAGTCGAATTATCCGGAGAGTCTAGCCTTGGATATCCTGGTCGGGAAAAGCATCCTGCATTACAGAATCGTGAGACGACTGGGCGCCGGCGGTATGGGCGTGGTGTACGAGGCGGAAGACACCCGGCTCGCCCGCCACGTAGCGCTGAAGTTTCTCTCCAAGGACATCGAGCAGGACAGCTACGCACTGGAGCGTTTCCAACAGGAGGCGCGTGCCGCCTCGACCTTGAACCATCCCAACATTTGCACCATCCATGCCATCGAGGAATGCGATGGACAGCACTTCATCGCCATGGAGTTGCTGGAAGGCCAGAGTCTGAACGAGCGGATCAACGGCCACCCGCTGCCGGTGGACAAGATCATCGACATCGGCATTCAGATTACCGACGCACTCGACGTGGCCCACGGCAAAGGCATCGTGCATCGAGACTTGAAGCCCGCCAACATCTTCATAACTACGCGGGGACAGGCGAAGATACTGGACTTCGGACTGGCAAAACTGACCTATGACCGGCATACGGCGGTGGAGACCGTGGCTGGCGAGGCGGCGACGATCGCTCCGGCGCATCTGACGGTGCCAGGCACCGCGGTAGGCACCATCGCCTACATGTCTCCGGAGCAGGCCCGCGGGGAAGAGCTCGACGGACGCAGCGACCTGTTTTCCTTGGGCGCCATCTTTTATGAAATGGCTACCGGGAAAATCCCATTCGAAGGCTACACTTCCGCCGTTGTTTTCCAGGGCATTCTCGACCGCGACCCGAGACCGCCCATGGAATTGAATCCCGCGGTGCCGTTCAAGTTGGAAGAGATTATCGCCAAGGCGCTGGAGAAAGATGTGGAACTGCGTTATCAGAGCGCGACTGAAATACGCAGTGACCTGAGGCGGCTGAAACGGGACAGTTCCGGACAGTCTTCAACAGGAATCGTGACTAGGTCGGCATCCTATCCCGCCGCGCGTGGCAGCAGTCCGGCTATGCAATCCAGCAGCAGCGCGGTCATCCTCGATGCCGCGCGGCACCACAAGAGCGGCGCCGGACTGGTTCTGGTTCTCAGCCTGGCCATGATCGCCGCCGGACTGTACGGCTTCTACACCTGGATTTCCCGCTGGCTAGGAGATACCGGCCCAGTACCGTTCCAGAACATGAGCATGGAGAAGGTCACCAACTCGGGCAAGGTGCTGCTGGCGACGGTCTCCCCAGACGGCAAGTATGTAGTGAATGTGACGGATGAGGGCCACGGCCAGCGGAGCCTCTGGATGCGGCACATCGCCACCGGCAGCAACACCCAGATCATGCCCGCGACCGAGGTCAGTTATAGCGGACTTACCTTCACCCCGAACGGCGACTTCTTGTATTTCGTTCAAAGGGAGCCGGACAAGCCGGGAGTGGGGTTCCTCTACCAGATTCCGGTGCTTGGAGGCACACCGCGCAAGCTAGTTGACGATGTGGATAGTGCGGTCAGCTTTTCGCCGGACGGTCAACAAATGGTGTACCTGCGAAATAGTTCATCGGAAGCGAATTCCAAGCTCATCATTGCCCATGCCGATGGCAGCGGCGAGCGCGTCCTGGCCTCGCTTCCGCTGCCGGGATACTCCGACCCTGCCTGGTCGAGCGATGGCAAATCCATTGCGGCTGCGGTGCTTGACCCCGGCAGTCAAAATCTCGGCAGAATCGTGGTGCTCAATCCGGCGAACGGAAAAGAGAAGACCGTATATGCGGGGACCGCGTTGCTGCAAAAGCCGACCTGGATGCCGGATGGCCGCCACTTGGTGCTTATCTTTCATGACATCTCCAGCGACTGGAATGGACAGATTGGCGCGATTTCTCTTACCGGACAGAAGCTGCATCGCATTACTAATGATCTGAATGTTTACAGCAATTCCACGCTGGGCGTAACGCGGGATGGGCAACAACTGGTTGCAATTCAAGTTACGCCCGTGGCCGGCGTATACACGCTCAGCTCGGGAGCAAACTCCAGTTCCACTGCAACCGAGGTGGACAATCATGGTGACGTCGGCGTCGGCTGGCTGCCGGACGGACGTTTGCTGGCGATGGACTACGACAGCCACATCGCGGTAATGAATGCCGACGGCAGCAACCGCAACGTGATCTACAAGGAACGCCTGCCGATGGGCGGCCTCTCGGTTTGTCCGGACGGCGCCCACGCGCTCTTCTTCATGGCTACTAGACAGACAAAAGCCATAAATATTTGGCGCCTTGACCTGCAGAGTGGCAGTGCAACTGTACTGACGAATGGAAAGCTGGACCAGAACGCTGTCTGCTCGCCCGACAGCAAATACTTCCTCTACACCAGCCTGCAAAAGGGAAAGCAGGTGCTAACGGAAATGCCGCTCACGGGCGGGGAAGCCAAACAATTAAGCGACAAGTTCGTCAGCTTTGCTGCCATCTCGCCGGATGGAAAACAAATCGCCGCGCTTACCGCTTTCGGTTCCGGGGTCAACACCAAAGCCAGGATTGAAATTATCCCGTCGCAAGGAGGATTGCCGGTGAAGAGCTTCGCGCCTAGTCCCTTTATCTCCACCCCCTTCCGTTATTCCGCCGACGGCCAGTCCCTCTACTACGGCGTCACCAATAAGGGGATCTCCAATCTGGTCGCGCAGCCTATCGGCGTCGAGTCCGCCTCACGGGCTACCAATTTCGACGACCTGCTGATTTATGGGTTCGACTACGATTGGAAGAACAAAAAGCTGGCGGTCGCGCGCGGGCGGTCCAATGACGATGTGGTGCTGCTCACGCAGCAGCACGCGCAGTAGCTCGAACGGATGATTCTAATGGCGGCAAGCCAGAGCGGTGTGGATCGACTGTAGGTAACTTCCTTCGGAGTATGCGCCATGAACCGCTCAACTTGATGACGTCGGCGTGCGACGACAGTTGCTCCACCAAGGCCAGGCTCCAGTTGCCCTCCCGCAAATTGATGTCGTAGAAGTGACGGGCGGAAGGCGCTGCCTGAAGCAGCTTCAGCGTCGAATCCAGTGCTTGTGCGGACATGTGATAGAGCGTGCCAAAGTAAATCCAGTCCGGCTGCAAAGCGGTGACGGACCGCAGTTGGTCATGGCTGAGGGCGACAAAGTCATAGGCCGCGGGCCGCACAATCCGAAATGTAGGCTTGCCTTCAGTGTCGAGCTCGACCTGCGCCGTTCCCGTGTCCTGGCCGTGGAGGACCTGCACAAACTCGGTCGAAAGGCCCCATTGCGGCAGGCAATCGAGGGTGCGCCGGCCGCGATCATCGTCGCCCACCGCGCTCACCAGAAAGGCTTCATGGCCGAGCTTCTGGGCGTGAGCAGCAAAGTTCAAGGGAGCACCGCCGAGATATTCGTGCTCACCAATTACATCCCACAAGATCTCTCCCACAGCAACGATGCGCAATCTGCTGGCCTCCAGCGGTCCCGGTTATCGTATCGTGCCAAGGGCGTAATCCGCCCATCCGGCAGGAAATTCACGGGAGGTACAACATTCAGCAGCTCGGCCTCAACCAACGCGCTGTGATGAAAACACTTGCCAGAATGCCGACTTCCTGTAATCATCTCCTGCTCCCCTCTCGAATGGGCGAGAGTGGAGCTTTCGGTCGAACCGAAACGCGGATTTGGGTTGATGTTTCTGTCAGCAGTCGAATTTCACGCATGGTACTGGCCCCAGGGATTGGCTCTGTCGCGGATGCATTAGTCTGCCCAGGACGATTCCGGGGGCTTTTTCATTACCGAAAAGCTGCAAACTGAGCCGCAACCCTTGTTTCCCGGCAACGTTGAGACGTCTTCCGATGCCGCTTCCTCAGGGTCCTGCTCGGAACGTCCGCGCAGCAGGGGTTATTCCAAGTTCATCCGGTGAAAGGAGTAAGTTGTGAGAGAGAAAGGTACAGTCAAGTGGTTTAACGGAGCCAAAGGCTACGGATTCATCCAACGAGCTACGGGCGAGGATGTCTTCGTGCATTTCTCAGCAATCCAGGAAAACGGATACCGCAGCCTGAACGAGGGCGAGACCGTGGAGTTCGACCTCACCAAGGGACCGAAAGGCTTCCAGGCCGCTAACGTGCAGCGCGTGTAAGACGTCTGCGCCACGCGGAAGCAGGTCACTTGCGCGTCGCTTCGCAGGGCTTCCGAGTGCGGCCAAGACCGCTGAACCCTCCCGCAGGGGAGGGTTTCTCATTGTGGAGCCGGCACCTCAAGCCTTCGTCAAGGAACCAAGTAAGACGCTTTCCAAGGGGCCTTACTCGGTTGAGGCGATCGGATTTTCATTCCGCCGAATCCGGTTCCAGAATCGTGCCGCACAGGCGGCTCAACTCGCGGCACTCTTGGTCATTGAGCCTACTAAGGCGGGCACCCATGGCCGCGTCAATCGCGGGCTGCATTCTGACCAGCAGCTTCAGCCCTTTAGCGGTGATGCTGGTCACGGCTTGGCGCTGATCGTCGTTTCCCCGCGACCGTTTGACGAGGCCACGGGCCTGCAATCGGTCCACCAGACGAGTGACATCGGGAGCGCGGTCGATCATGCGCCTGGCGATCTCGCAACGCGCATGCCCCCGAGGATGGACCCCTCGCAGGATACGCAGCACGTTGTACTGCGGGCGGGTAATGCGGTGCATTTCGCAAAGTTCATCCATCAGGTCATTCAGCGTATGGGCAGCGACCAGAAGGCCCAGCAGAGCTTCCTGCATGGGGTCGGCAAACTGCGGCTGGCTAAGGCGCCGGCTGAGGGCTTCGTTCATGCCTTCTTTATAGCCAGAATTTGCGCGCTTGTCATTTTGCGGAAGGCCGCTGGAGTTCACCGCGCAAGCGCCGCAAGGCCCAGCGCGCGTGTTCCGCAACCATGGCGTCCTCATCGCGACTCAGGTCTTCGAGTACCGGCAAAAACCGCTCGTCACCGCTGTTGCCGAGCGCAATCGCGACATTTCGCCGCAGGCCGTTGAACCGCGCGCGTTTCACCGGGGACCTCCGAAAAACTTCGCGAAACTCTTCCAGGCTCAGGCCAGCCAGCCACTGCAGATCGGGGTTTACCAGCGCGGTGCGCGGCTGAAGCTCAGGTGTCTTGGTCACCGGGGCTTCACGGTTCCACGGGCAAACATCCTGACAAATGTCGCAGCCGAACACCTGCCGGCCCATGCCGGAACGCAGCTCTTCAGGAATGGCGCCGCGTTTTTCGATGGTGAGATACGAGATGCACCGGGTCGCGTCGAGTCGATACGAAGCAGGGAAGGCGTTGGTCGGACAGGCATCGAGGCAGCGCGTGCACGAGCCGCAGCGGTCGGGCGGAGGCAGATCGGGCGTCAGCTCCAGTGACATCAGGATGACGCCGAGAAAGAGCCATGATCCCAACCGCTCATTCAGGATGCAGGTGTTCTTGCCGGTCCAGCCGATCCCGGCGCGCTGGGCAAAGATGCGCTCGATGACCGGACCGGTGTCCACGTAACACCAGGTCCGCGGCGCGGGCAGCTTCTGCCGCTCGCAGATTTCCAGCAGCCCCGCTTCCAGCGCGCGCAGCTTCCCGAGTACCACCTCGTGATAGTCACGTCGCGACCAGGCGTAGCGCGAGATCCATCCTTGAGCGGTTGTGCCGGCGTGGGTCGAGTAGGGCTGGCCGGTGTTGTAGTTGAGAGCGCACACCACGACCGAACGTGCCCAAGGAGCGGCGTTGGACACAGAGGCGCGCTTCAACTGGCCACTTTGGTTGCGTGCTTCGAGGTACTTCATCTCACCGGCGCGGCCGTCGGCGATCCATTGGGGAAAAAAGCGGTGCTCCGCGGTGTCGGCCACTCCGGCTATGCCAGCGAGATCGAAACCCGCTTCCAGGGCGAGGCCCTTGATTTCGATGCTGTTGACGGACCGAGGAAAACCATCGGACATGCTAGGACGATTATAGGAGGCGTCAACTGGCCACTGACAACTGGCAACTGACTACTGCCCTCAGATTCCCAGCTTCTTCACTTCTTCGTTGTAGTACTTGCGGTAGAGGATGTCCCATTCCTGGGAGCCTTCGAGGATGGTGCGGCGCTGGCTTTCGATTTTCTGCCGGGCGGCAGCGTCGATCCTGGCCTCCTGGGCCATCAACAGTTCCAGCACGCGGCGCACTTCCAGGCGGATGCTATTGCGGTCCTCGATGAAGTCCACGTTGTCCAGCTCGGCGAGGGTGTCGGCCACCGCGTGCGCCAGCTTGTTGATCTTTTCGCGGCTGAGCCTCATAGCACCGCCTTGTACTTCCGCACCAGCTCATTCTTGATTTTCTTGAACATCTCCTGGTAATTGGCGCCGCTGCGGTTCATCTCGTCGGCGTAGGTCTCCAGGATGATGCGGACTTCGTCGTTGATGCGGTCTTCCAGGGTCAGTTCTTCGAGCAGGGCGGCGTTGACGCGGGCAGTCACCTCCGGCTTCGCCGCGGTTTCGATGAACTCGCCCGCGATGAGCTTGTTGGTGACTTCGCGCGCCAGATAGCCCACATATTCTTTGGAGAAGAGCATGATGGTTGGAATTTAGGTAGCGAAACACCCAAGTTTAACACACGAATTCGGTTGCGCCGGATGGCCCCGAGGCGCGCCCCGATTGGAGTTATCCTAACCGAACCTGGGTGAGAATCGAAACAGAGTACTCGAGCTGAAAGCGTGGAGAACCAGCAGGGAAGGTCTGATTAGGTCCATTGGACATCTCTCAGGGGCTAAAGCCCGGGCCTCATATCAGGCATTTACGGACGGCCTGAAGGCCGTCCCCTTCAAAGGGCCGGACTTAATCGGAGCCTCCTTAGCTGCCGTTGAGCCGGGCCCGCACCCGGACGCCAATTTGTCGGACTCGCGCAACAATGTGATCATCATCACAGTGCGGCGTGACCCTCGCACAAGATGATAAGACCCGGAAGCTGTTACAAATTAAAGGTCGCTGACAACAGCGGAAGGGGTACCTCAGAGAGGCATAGCAGTGCCCGAAGAAACCAAAGAAACCAGCCCAGTCTCTCCTGAACCAGCCTCCCCGGCGGGCGCACCGGTTGCCTCCGGCGAGGGAGCAGGATCGGGCGCCAAGGCGTCCGCCGAAACATCCCCAAGTTCTGCTGCGCCAACAGTTCCGCCACCGAGCGTGCCTGTTGCCAAGGCAGAGGCGCCGCCCGCGGGCAAGCCCGCTGAGCCCGCTAAACCGGCCGCCGCTACCCCGGCCGCTGGCAAGCCTACTGAGCCGGCTAAACCAGCCGCCCCTGCAACCGCTGCCAAGCCCGCTGAATCCGCGAAGCCTGCCGCTCCTGCGACCGGCGAAAAGCCTGTTGCCCCGGCTGTGGCCAAGCCAGCTGCTCCGGCAGCCGCCAAACCCGCGCCCAAACCTGAAGGGCCCAAGCCAGAGCCTTGGGAAGCCGAGTTGGTCACGCGTCTACGCAGCCAGTATGGCTCCGGAATCAAAGAGGCCAGCACATATCTGGGGCAGAAGTATCTGGTCGTGGACAGCTCCATCGTTTACGAGATCCTGCTGCGCATGCGCAATGACGAGCTGTTCGACTACTGCGTGGACATTACCGCAGTGCACTATCCCAAGCGCGAGGCGCAGTTCGACATCGTTTACATCCTGTATTCGTTTCACCACAACCAGCGCGTGCGGGTAAAGACCCAGATCAAGGACGGCGAGCATGTTCGCACGGCCGTGGAAATTTGGGAGACGGCCAACTGGCTGGAGCGCGAGGTCTTCGACATGTTCGGGATCGAGTTCGACGGGCATCCTGACCTGAAGCGCATTCTGCTGCCCGACGGATGGAAGGGCCACCCCCTGCGCAAGGACTACCCGATCCTGCAGCAAGACCAGGAATGGGTGCACATCAACCTGGGCATCGAGAGTGGACAATGAGCGAACGCACCGATTACCTCGATCTCGATACCAAAGACGAAACCTTCCTGGACGCGACGGAGCTGGTCCTCAACATGGGGCCGCAGCACCCGTCCACCCACGGCGTGTTGCGCGTCATCCTCAAGCTGGACGGCGAGAAAGTCCTGGGCACCGAGTGCGTCATTGGCTACCTGCATCGCGGCGTAGAGAAGATTGCGGAGAACCGCACCTACGCGATGTTCAATCCCTACGTTGACCGCATGGATTATGTTGCCGCGGTCTCTAATGGACTGGGCTACTGCGAGGCGGTCGAGAAGCTGCTCAGCGTGGAAGCCCCGCCGCGGGCGCAATACATTCGCGTCATCCTCACCGAGTTGTGCCGCATCGCCAGCCACCAGGTTTGGCTGGGCACGCACGCGCTCGATATCGGCGCGATTACGCCGCTGTTCTACTGCTTCCGCGACCGCGAAGAGGTGCTGAAGATCTTCGAGAAGTATTGCGGCGCGCGCCTCACCACGCATGCGTTCCGTATCGGCGGGTGCATCTACGAAGCCTATGAAGGCTTCGAGCAGGATTGCAAGAAGTTCTGCGACTTCTTCCTGCCCAAGCTCGACGAATACGAAGAACTGTTGACCACCAACCGCATCTGGGTGGAGCGCACCAAGGGCGTCGGCATTCTAAATCCGGAAGATTGCATCGCATTGGGCGTCACCGGTCCGGTGCTGCGCGCCAGCGGCGTGAAGTGGGACCTGCGCAAAGCTCAGCCGTACGAGTCGTATAAAGACTTTGATTTCAAGATTCCGACGGGACTTCACGGCGACACCTACGATCGGTACCTGGTGCGCATCGAGGAGATGCGCCAGGCGGTGCGCATCATTCGCCAGGCCGTGGATGGGCTGCCGCAAGGGCCGATCATGGCCAAGGTGCCCAAGGTGATCAAGCCGCCGGTGGGCGAGGTTTATCACTCCATCGAAGCGCCCAAAGGCGAGCTGGGATATTTCATCGTGAGTGACGCTTCCACGCAGCCGTATCGCATAAGGGTGCGTCCTCCATCGTTCGTCAATCTGCAAGCCCTCGACAAGATGGTGCGCGGCCTGCTGGTCGCTGACGTGGTCGCGGTCATCGGCACCCTCGACATCGTGCTCGGGGAGGTGGACCGGTAATGATCGAGTACATCAAAGGCTATCTGAGTTCGGGCACGACCCCGGGCGAGGCGGGCAACCTGTTCTGGGCCACGATTTATATCCTGCTGGTGATCGCCGGGGTTTCGGTGGCTGTCCTGTGCATGAATTGGCTGGAGCGCAAGATCCTGGCGCACATGCAGATTCGGCTTGGCCCCATGCGCGTGGGCCCGCACGGACTGCTGCAACCCTTCGCCGACGCGCTCAAGCTGCTGATCAAGGAAGACATCATTCCTCACGACGCCGACAAGCTGGTGTTCTGGAGCGCGCCCGTGGTGGTAACGATGACCGCCTTCACCACGTTTCTGGTGGTACCGTTTGGCCGCACCCACGCCGTCACCGACATGAACATCGGCGTTCTGTTCATGCTGGGCGTGTCGTCGCTGGGCGTGCTGGGCATCATCATGGCGGGCTGGTCGTCGAACTCGCATTACCCGCTGATGGGCTCGCTGCGCTCGAGCGCGCAGATGGTCTCGTACGAAATTGCCATGGGGCTGGCGATTGTTTCGGCGGTGCTGATGACAAGCCTACAGACGGGCACCGGCACCTTGAGCATGATCGGCATCGTGGAAGCGCAGGCCAGCCAGCACACCTGGTTCATCTTCAAGTTTTTCCCGCTGGGCTTCCTCGCCTTTGCGGTGTTCGCGATCGCGATGGTGGCGGAGACCAACCGCGCCCCGTTCGATCTGCCGGAAGCGGAGTCGGAACTGGTCGCGGGATTCCACACCGAGTACAGCGGCTTTCGCTGGTCACTGTTCTTCCTGGCGGAGTACTCGGCCATGCTTGCGGTGTCGTCGATTGCGGTGACGCTGTGGCTGGGCGGGTGGATGCGGCCATTTCCGAACCTGTTGAGCGGGCCGGCCTGGGACATGGCGTTCTCGTTTCTTCCCGCGCTGACATTCTTCGTGCTCGCTGCCGGGTGCTTCCTGGGAACCATACGCATGCCGAAGATCCCGCAGTTTCGGATTCAGACAATCGGCCTGGGAACATTCGCTGCTCTGCTGGGATTTGTCGGGTTGGTGCTTCTGGTGCCGGCGGTGAGCGTCCGCATACAAGATATTTACTGGTTCGTCGTGAAAGTTGCTTTCTTTATGTACTTGTACATCTGGTACCGCGGAACGTTCCCGCGCTACCGCTTCGACCAGCTCATGAAGGTGGGCTGGAAAGTGCTGCTGCCGACCGGCTTGGGCGTGCTGATTGCCACGGCGCTTTGGGGCCTGATGCCGCAACTGTCGGCGGCGATCACGGGGGTGCTGCAATGAGCCTGACTCCGCTGCTTCGCAAGATCTTCCTGGTTGATTTGGTGAAGGGACTCAAGGTGACGTTTCACTATCAGCCACCCAGCGAGGCGATCACTGAGCAGTATCCGCTGGAACGGCCGGTGATTTTCGAGCGCTTTCGCGGGCAGCCGCGGCTGAACTCGAATCCCGATACCGGCGAGTCGTTGTGCATCGTTTGCAACCTGTGCGCGCTGGCTTGTCCGGAGCAACTCATCGTGGTAAAGGGCGAACGCAACCCGGCCACCAAGCGCAAAGAGGTCGTCTCGTGGACCTACGACCTGAGCCGCTGCATGTTCTGCGGCCTGTGCGAGGAGGCTTGCTCGACCGATGCGCTGGAGCTGACTCAGGATTACGAGATGGCGCTTTACAGCCGCGAAGGCATGGTGCTGGACCAGGCGGAGCTGGACCGCGGGCCGGAGCCGGTGAGGTACGCGAAGTGAGGCAGTTGTCAGTAGCCAGTAGCCAGTTGTCAGTTTGGTAGAGCTGGCGTTTGGGCAGGTCCCTCGACTCGCCCGGGATGACAAACGAGGGGCAAAGGGTTTCGTAATAATAGGTGTCCTTCGACTCCGGCGCGCGAAAGCGCGCCTCCGCTCAGGATGACAGAGGTTAAGTCAACAATGAGAGAGAAGCACACAATATGAATCCGGTCGCGACACCGTTCTTTTTCTACTTTCTGGCGATCACGGCCATCGTGTCGGCCATTGCGGTGATCACGCGGCGGAACCCGGTGCACGCGGCGCTGTCGCTGATCGTGACCCTGCTCGCGCTGGCCGGCTTTTACCTGATGCTGTACGCGCCATTCGTGGCTGCGGTGCAGATCGTGCTCTACGCCGGCGGAATCATGGTGCTGTTCCTGTTCGTCATCATGCTGGTGAACCTGGAGCAGAACATCCGCGAGTATCAGTTCAACAAACAGTGGATCGTGGCGACGATTGCCGCGCTGGCGCTCGGTGGATTGCTGGCGTTTGTTTATCGCACGGGTCGCGGCGCGTTTCCGTCGGCGTTTTACCAGAGTTATCGCGGGCTCGAGGGCGACAACACCCAGCAGATTGGTGTCTGGCTGTACGGCAATTACATGCTGCCGTTTGAGATTGCGTCGCTGCTGCTGCTGGTGGCCATCGTGGGCGCGGTGGTCATGGCGAAGAAGAGGATTTGATATGACAGAGATCACCACCATGCATTACCTCGTGGTTGCGGCGGCGCTGTTCATCATCGGCACCATCGGGGTGCTGACGCGGCGCAACGTGGTCATCATCCTGATGTCGATTGAGTTGATCTTGAATGCCGTGAACCTGAACCTGGTGGCGTTCTCGCGGCTCTACGGATTGCATGGGCAGGTGTTCTCGATCTTCGTGATCACCGATGCGGCCGCCGAAGCAGCGGTCGGACTCGGCATCATCATCGCCTTCTTCCGTAACAAGGAGACGGTGAATGTGGATGAAGTGGATTTGTTGAAGTGGTGAAAAGCAGGGGCTAGGGGTCAGGGGTTAGGAGCGAAGATTGTTCGCAACGATAGGGGTCCTTCGACTCCGGCGCGCAAAAGCGGCGCGCCTGCGCTCAGGATGACAGACGAATTCAGTTCATCCTCAAGCGAAAAGCGAAGGGCGAAAAACGAATAGCGAATGGCGAAGTTTACTGACGGCTGACAGCCGATAGCTGACAGCTTCGAGGCGAGAGCCGAGAGTTCACATGTTCTTTCTTGACCACATCTGGTTGATTCCGCTGTTCCCCGCCATCGGCGCGGTTTGCATGTTCTTCTTCGGACGCAAGCTGTCGAAGCCGGCGGTGAACGGCATTTGCGTCGGCTTGGTTGTGCTGGCGTTCGCGTGGGCGTGCGTCGCCGTGTGGCAGTACACGGGATACAGCGCGGCCAATCCCGGCAAGCCCTTCGAGAAGGTGCTGTACACCTGGATGGGCACCGGCGATGCCTCGCTGACCTACCCGATGCATGGCGGCCGCACCGCCGAGTTCCGCGCGGATGCCGGCTTCCTGCTCGATCCGCTGTCCTGCATCTGGCTGCTGTTCGTGACCGGCGTGGGCATGCTGATCCATATCTACTCGATCGGCTACATGGGACATGAAGGCGGCTACTACCGTTTCTTCGGGTACATGAACCTGTTCATGTTCTCCATGCTGACGCTCATCCTGGCCAATAACTATGCTGTGATGTTTGTGGGCTGGGAGGGCGTAGGGCTGTGCTCGTACCTGCTGATCGGCTTCTATTTCCAGCGGCACTCCGCCTCGACGGCTGCGAACAAGGCATTTATCGTCAATCGCATCGGTGACGCGGGATTCATCCTGGGCATGTTCACTATCGCCTGGTACTTCGGCTCGATGCAGTACACCAAGGTCAACCTGCTGGCGCGCAGCGGACAATTCCACATCGGCGATCCGGTGATCACCACCGCTTGCCTGCTGCTGTTCGTCGGCGCCTGCGGCAAGTCGGCGCAGTTCCCGCTGTATGTCTGGCTGCCGGACGCGATGGAAGGCCCGACGCCGGTCTCGGCGCTGATCCATGCCGCGACCATGGTGACTGCTGGTGTGTACATGGTGGCGCGCTCCAATGCGCTCTTCGTGCTGGCGCCGAATGCGATGAAGACAGTCGCCATCATCGGCGCGCTGACCGCAATTTTTGCCGCGACCATCGCCCTGGTGCAGAACGATATCAAGCGCGTGCTGGCGTACTCGACGGTTTCGCAACTGGGATACATGTTTCTGGCGCTCGGCGTGGGTGCATTTGCCGCTGGCGTATTCCACGTCTTCACCCATGCTTTCTTCAAGGCGCTGCTGTTCCTCGGGGCAGGCTCGGTGATTCATGCCATGAGCGGCGAGCAGGAGATGCAGCACATGGGCGCGCTTGGCGGAAAGATCAAGACCACCTTCGGGACCATGTTGATCGCGACGCTGGCCATCGCCGGCATTCCCGGATTCGCGGGCTTCTTCTCCAAGGACGCGATCCTGTGGGAGACATGGTCGCGCGAGGCGGGCGCGTACCGTTATTTGTGGTACATCGCATTTTTGACCGCGCTGATGACCTCGTTCTACATGTTCCGGCTGATCTACCTGACGTTCTTCGGCAAGCCCCGCATGAATCACGAGGTGGAGCACCACATCCATGAATCGCCAAAGACAATGACGGTGCCGCTGGTCATTTTGGCGATCGGCTCGATCGGCGCTGGCTATCTTGGCCTCCCGCATAGTTTAGGTGGCTCGAACCGTTTCGAGAAATTCCTCGCACCGGTGTTCGCCAACGAAGCGACGGTACTGGAAGAAGGCGGCAAGGCCGCGCAAGTGGCCGCCGGCGAGCAGCAGGTGGAGCACACCGATCCGATGGAGTACACGCTAATGTTCGCCTCGGTGGGCGCGGCGGTGGTCGGCTGGTTCCTGGCGCAGCGCGCCTACAAGAAGGCGGACAAGGGTTTCAAAGAGCCGATCAACGAGATTTCGCCGCGCTTCTACAAGACGCTTTTCCGCAAGTGGTACGTGGACGAGATCTACGATTGGGTCTTCACCGGGCGCAAGAAGGTGGGACCGGTGCGCCTGGGCGCAATGGGCCTGGGCGATGCCATGTGGAAGTTCGACGCCGAAGTGATTGATGGAACTGTCAATGGGGCGGGTTGGACAACGCGCATGACGGGAAATCTGTCCGTGCTTTGGGACAAGTGGATTATCGACGGCCTGTTTGTAAATGGAGTGGCCATGGTGACACGGCTGGCTTCGTATCCGGTGCGGCTGGTGCAGTGGGGGTTGGTGCAGTGGTACGCGCTGGTGATGGTGGGCGGGTTAGTGGGTTTCGTTTTTTATTACGTGGTCAAGTGGTAGGACCCACCCTGTCGCCAAAAGACGGGGACAAGGGTGGGGCACCCGTCGGAGCTGAGAGCTAAATAAATGTACAACCACATTCTTTCGATAATTTTATTCACGCCGCTGGTGGGCGCAGTTCTCCTCATGCTGGTGCCGAAGAAGAACAAGGACGCCATCCGCTGGATCGGCAACATCTTCGGCTTCCTGGGATTTGCGGTGTCGCTGCCGCTGATCCCGTGGTTCTGGGCGCTGAAAGACCGAGCCGGTTTCCAGTTCGTCGAGGGCGCACCCAACAACTGGATTCCGTCCATCGGCTCCGGCTACGTGATCGGCATCGACGGCATATCGTTCCTGCTGATCATGCTGACCACCCTGCTTGGGGCGGTCTCGATTCTGTCGTCGTGGAACGCCATCCAGGAGCGGGTGAAGGAATACTACGTTTGGTTCCTGGTATTGCAGACGGGCATGCTGGGCGTCTTCATGGCCAACGACATGTTCCTGTTCTTCGTTTTCTGGGAGGCCATGCTGGTGCCGATGTACTTGCTGATCGGCATCTGGGGCGGCCCGCGCAAGCTGTACGCGGCCATCAAGTTTTTCCTGTACACCTTGTTTGGCTCGGTGCTGATGCTGCTGGGCATCCTGTTTCTGTACTTCCATCACCACACCCTGACCGGCGTGTACACCTTCTACCTGCCCGCTCTTTACGCCACGGCGCCGAAGATCGGCGGGCACGCGGCCATCTGGCTGTTCTTTGCGTTCTTCGTCGGCTTCGCCATCAAGGTGCCGATGTTCCCGTTCCACACCTGGCTGCCCGATGCGCACGTGGAAGCGCCAACCGCCGGCTCGGTGATCCTGGCGGGCGTCCTGCTGAAGATGGGGACCTACGGCCTGATCCGCTTCTCGCTGCCGTTCTTCCCCGCGGTCGCCATGACGCCATGGGTGCGCCAATTCGTGATCGTGCTGTCGCTGATCGCCATCATCTACGGCGCGCTGGTTTCGCTGATGCAGAAAGACATGAAGAAGCTGGTGGCGTACTCGTCGGTCAGCCACCTCGGCTTCTGCACCCTCGGCATCTTCGCCCTCAGCCCGCTGGGGCTGAGCGGGTCGGTGCTGCAACAGATCAATCACGGCATCTCCACCGGCGCGCTGTTCTTGATTGTCGGCATTCTGTACGAACGCCGGCACACCCGTGAGATTTCGGAGTACGGCGGCATCTCTAACGTCATGCCGGTTTACGCCACCATCACCCTCATCATGTTCATGTCTTCGATGGGACTGCCGCTGCTCAACGGGTTTGTCGGCGAGTTCACCATCCTGCAAGGCACGTTCATGGAGAACAAGATGTGGGCGGCCTGGGCGGTGCCGGGAGTGATTCTGGCCGCGGCGTACTTGCTGTGGCTGTACCAGCGCGTGTTCTTCGGGCCAGTGAATAATCCGAAAAACGAGAAGCTGCTGGATCTTTCGGGAAGGGAACTGGCCACGTTCATTCCGCTGGTGATCGTCGCTTTCTGGATTGGGTTGTATCCCAAGCCGTTCTTCCAGATTCTCTCCACTCCAGTCAACAACCTGGTCGCAACCGTGCGCCCTGATTATCCCGGGTTGACGAAGCCGGTGGTGGCGGCTCAGCCGGTGAATCCGAATCCGGAGGCGGCGACCCCGCTGCCGGAAGCGCCTAAAGCGCCGGAGACGCAGAAGCCTGGAGCCACCGGAGATGGGCAGAAGTCGGGAGTGGCGGCAACGCAGAAGCCGGCTCCCGTGAATACGGCGAAAGCCAATTTAGCGGCGGCCCCGGCCGCACTGGGCAAGTGAGGATGAAATAGTGACCACCTCGCTGACAACATTTTCCTTGTCTTACTCAAGCACCGACTACCTGCTCGCCTTGCCGATGCTGCTGCTGACGGTGTTTGCGCTCGGCATCCTGATGATTGACCTGATGCTGCCGCAGCAGTGGAAGCGGGTAAATGCCATTACCGCGTTGATTGGCGTGGCGTTTTCGTCGATCGCGGTGGTCAAGCTCCATCTCGTCTATCACGCCGCGGAGAAGCAAGGTGTTGCAATCGCGACCCTGACCGGCTTCATGGGCTCGTTGGTGGTCGATCGCTTTGCCATCTATTTCTTCTATTTGTTCCTGATGGGCGCAGGCGTCGCCATCCTGATGTCCATGCGGTATCTCGAAATCGAGCACGAGAACCACGGTGAGTTCTATGCGCTCATGCTGCTCTCGGTAGTCGGAATGATGGGCATGGCCGCCGGCTATGACATCGTGCTGATCTTTATCAGCCTGGAGTTGATGGCCATCTCGACCTACGTGCTGGTCGGTTTCCTGCGGCGCGATAAGCGGTCGAATGAAGCTGCGCTGAAGTACTTGCTGCTGGGCGCATTCTCGTCGGGGATCTTCGCCTACGGCCTGTCGCTCTTTTACGGCCTGACTGGCAGCACCAACCTGGGACAGATTGCACAGAAGTTACAAGAAGTAATCGCCACTCGCCCGAACGACCCCGTGGTCATCTTCGCGCTGCTGGCAACTAGCACCGGTCTGCTGTTCAAGATTGCGGCGGTACCGTTCCACCAGTGGGCGCCCGACGCGTACGAAGGCGCGCCCACCAGCATTACCGGGTTCATGTCGGTGGCGGTGAAGTCCGCCGCATGGGCGCTGCTGCTGCGCATCTTCCTCTTCGGACTTTATCCGCTGCGCGCGATGTATGTCCCACTGCTGATCTTCGTTGCGATTGCGACCATGACCGCCGGCAACCTGGCGGCCATCACGCAGGACAACCTGAAGCGGCTGCTGGCATACTCCTCCATCGCTCACGTCGGCTACATGCTGCTAGGACTGATCGCCAGCGATGGGCAGACCAATTCCACCGGCATCATGGCGATCATGATTTACCTGCTGGTGTACACCTTCATGAACCTGGGCGCGTTCGCGGTGATCACCTCGCTGCGGCGGCGCAACATCATCGGCGACACGGTCGACGACATCGCAGGGTTGTACTTCAAGGCGCCGACGGAAGCCATCCTGATGCTGGTGTTCCTGCTCTCGCTGGCTGGGATTCCGCCACTGGCGGGCTTCTGGGGCAAGTACTTCATCTTCCTCAGCCTGATCGAGACGGGGCACTACGCGCTGGCTGCCATCGGCGTACTTTATTCGGTGGTGGGTCTCTACTATTACATGCGCATCGCCAACTCGATGCTGATGCGCCAGCCGATCGATGCCGAGCCGGTCAGGACCCGCCCCGCGATGCGCTTGGCGTTGACCATCACCGCAGCCGGCACGGTGCTCATCGGCCTCTTCCCGAACTTCTTCATCAACGTGACTAAGTGGTCTCTGGGATTGGTGCAGGGCACGCAACACATGGCGAGAATGTTGCGATGATCTGAAGGGGTGGTCGAGCACGCCTTCTACGATTTGGAGGAACGGTTTGGATTTCCAGCTTTCGGATGAACAACTGCAATTAAAGAAAATGGTGTGCGACTTCGCCGAACGCGAGATTGCGCCCAACGTGATGAAGTGGGACGAACCCGGCACCTTCCCGCTGGAGACCGTCAAAGAGTTGGGCAAGCTGGGGCTGATGGGCACCATTTTTCCCATCGAGTACGGCGGCGCCGGCATGGGCTACGTCGAATACGTCACCGCTATCGAAGAACTTTCGCGAGTGGACGGGTCGGTAGGCATCATCGTGGCCGCGCACACTTCGCTGTGCTCGAATCACATCTTCATTGCCGGCAACGAGACGCAGAGGCGGAAATACGTTCCCAAGCTTGCCACCGGCGAATTCATCGGCGCTTGGGGCCTGACCGAGCCGGGCGCGGGCTCGGATGCGGGCGGCGCGCGCTGCTCGGCTGTGCGCCGGGGTGACAACTGGGTGCTGAACGGCACCAAGACGTTCATCACCAATGGCCACTACGCTGACGTGGCAGTCGTGGTTGCGGTGACCGATAAGACGGCGCACACCCACGGGCTGTCGGCGTTTGTGGTGGAGAAAGGCACGAAGGGATTCCGCGCTGGCAAGAAGGAAAACAAACTGGGTCTGCGGGCCAGCGACACCTCCGAGTTGATCTTCGAAGACTGCGAACTTCCTGCCGAGAATCTGCTGGGCCAGGAAGGCCACGGATTCGTTGACGCAATGAAAATTTTGGATGGAGGCCGCATCTCCATCGCGGCGCTGTCGCTGGGCATAGCGCAAGGCGCTTATGAAGCGGCGCTGAAGTATTCCAAGGAACGCAAGCAGTTTGGCCAGCCGATCAGCCAGTTCCAGGCAATCGCGTTCAAGCTTGCCGACCTGGCAACGGAAATCGATGCCGCCCGCCTGTTGACCCATCGCGCGGCCGCGATGAAAGATGCCGGCATGAAGACCACGCTGGAGTCTTCCATGGCCAAGCTGTATGCCAGCGAGGTCGCGGTGAAGTGCGCCAACGAAGGGGTGCAGATTCACGGCGGTTACGGATTCATCAAGGACTATCCCGCCGAAAAGTTTTACCGCGATGTCAAGCTCTGCACTATCGGCGAAGGCACCAGCGAAATTCAGCGGCTGGTCATCGCCCGCCAGATCCTGAAGGACTGACGTTCCCGCGACTTCTCCCGAGCATATATATTGGCTTTACGCCCCATGCTCATTCGCGAACAGGTTGCTTTGGCTCCCTTCACCACGCTCGGCGTGGGTGGCCCGGCGCGCTATTTCGTCGAGGCCCACACCGAAGCCGAGGCGATCGAAGCGGTCGAGTTCGCCCGCTCACATCAGTTGCTATTGTTCGTGCTTGGAGGTGGCAGCAACCTCGTCGTCGCCGATAGAGGCTTCGCCGGCTTGGTGCTCAAGATTGGCATCGGCGGCTCGTCGAATGTCGCGATGCCGCATCAGGACGTACTTTTCACGGCCGGTGCAGGCGTGGATTGGGACACGCTGGTGGCGCAAACCGTGGACGCTAACTGCGCCGGGTTGGAGTGCTTGAGCGGTATTCCCGGCACGGTCGGCGGCACGCCGGTGCAGAATGTCGGCGCCTATGGCCAGGAAGTCTCGGAGACCATTCGCGAGGTAAGAGTTCTCGACTTGCGGTCTTTGCAAGTCCGGACCCTCTCCAACGCGGAGTGCGGTTTCACCTACCGCGCCAGCATTTTCAATACGACGGAGCGTGACCGTTACATCATCTTGCAAGTATCGTTCGCGCTGCGTCAGGGTGGTAAGCCAAATGTTCGCTACGCCGATTTGCAGAAGTTCTTCGCGACACGCGCGGGCGATCCGACTCTGGCGGAGGTGAGAGCAGCGGTGCGCGAAATCCGCCACCGCAAGGCCATGCTCATCGTTCCCGGCGATGAAGATGCGCGCAGCGCCGGATCGTTCTTCAAGAATCCCATCGTGCCGCAGTCTTTCTTCGAGGAGCTATCGGCGCGTCTGGAGTTAGGCGGACTGCAACTGCCCAGCTATCCCGCTAACGGCGGCTTTCGCAAGCTGCCCGCCGCGTGGCTGGTCGAGCACGGCGGATTCCCCAAAGGCCACAGCAAGGGTGCGGCGGGTATCTCGCGGCGGCACGCGCTGGCAATCGTCAATCGCGGCGGCGCCAGCGCAGCCGACATCATCGCCCTGAAAAACGAAATTCAAACCGGCGTCCTGAATGAGTTTGGAATAGAGTTACAACCCGAGCCGGTTTTGGTGGGATTTTGAGCGCTGTCGTCCTGAGCGGCGGTCAGGGTTGGCCTGCTCGGACGAATTGAACAAGTTGTAGATTCGACCTGACGACGGACGACGCGAATGACGGGCAAACCGCCA
This sequence comes from uncultured Acidobacteriaceae bacterium, assembly GCA_963710585.1. Lineage (GTDB taxonomy): Bacteria > Acidobacteriota > Terriglobia > Terriglobales > Acidobacteriaceae > Bog-257. The sequence continues at coordinate 619,629 of CAVQAM010000006.1, forward strand.
TCCGCGTGGTCCGCGGGTGGATTTAGTTACGCTGCTTTTCGATTCTGTCGCCTGACGCGAACGCAATGGAGCGTTGCGGCAATTGTCTGCTGCTGGGTCCTTATGATCTCGAAAACATCGTCGGGAAGTTTATTGTCGTTGATGTACTTCTGGTAGCGGTGTTTGGCATAACTGTCGCCGGTTTCCATGGACGACAGAATGGAATCGTCGCCGTCGCCCAGGTCCGCTTTCAGGTCGGTCCAGCCGCGCTGAATCGCGCCCTTCACGCTGCCGGAGCGGTCGACGTCCCCCTTGTCCCATCGCACCGCGTAGCTCTCCAAATCTCCCGCGAACTTGGCCCGCGCCAGGCTCACCGACTCCAAGAACCTGCGTAGCTGCGGGTCCCTCGCATGTTCGGCGCCGTCGCGGTAGCCGCTTTGCCCATCGCGGGCAACTTGAATCAAGTCTTGTAGTGCATCTACAACATATTTACGGTCAGCCATTCTTCGTCTCCCATAATTTCTTACATCTGATTGGACGGCGACGAGGCGCGAGGGTTTGCACTGAACCGCGCTGGAAACGCGCAGGATGTTGGAAAGCGAACTTTCTTTTCGCGATCTGCGATACTCTACGGTGTGAACCTGAATCGGGACATGACGTTCGACGACTTCCGCGAATCGTTGCAGCGGGACGGTCCGCCACGGGCGCTGGGCCATGCGCTCACCGCCTTGTGGTGGGACGCGAAGGGGGATTGGAAGACGGCCCACGAATCGGCGCAGCAGGGCGAAAGTCCTCGCGCCGCGTGGGTCCACGCCTATCTGCATCGCAAGGAAGGCGACTCCTCCAATGCTTCTTATTGGTACGGTCGCGCCGGCAAAGAGCCGCCGCAAAGCTCGCTGGAGCACGAGTGGCGCGAAATCACCAAGGCGTTGCTGGTAGAGTAGCCCTTCAGGGCTGCGCCTTCAACGGCGCCAACTGTTTGCTGGCGAACTCCTGCCAGCGCTGCACTAGCGATGTCGCCGATTGATGTACTTTAGGAACGGCTTGCGTCGCCTGCATGGTTGGCGCAGCGTCCACCTCCTGCAGCACGGACAACAGTTCCATGAGGGAACCGCGCACAGCCGAGAGGCTCTCCGTTTGCGGACCGCGTCTGCGGCGTCCGCCCACTCCTTGCAGAGATTGCAATTTCTGAATAGCGGTGTCAATCTTGGCAGCGTCCGGCCCGCTTGCCTTTTCGCGCATCGACTTCAACTTCGTCAGCGCCGCCGCGGCCTTGTCCACCGCCGGCTGCAGGACCAGCAAATCGTCATAGATTTGCTTCGACAACTCGAACTGTTTTTGCAAATCGGCGGTCGAGGTCTTGACGCGAGGATCCATCTCGATGGTCAGCGGCTGCGTGTACCGATGTCCGTCAACGGTGAGAACCACGCTGTACTTGCCCGGCATGACCCATGGCGAAGTCGGCGCCAGCGCTGTGTTCCGAGGAATCGCGGTCATCGGATAGTACGATTTCATCCCAGGCACCGGCGGGTAGTGCATGTCCCAGACAAGGCGATGCACTCCCGCCGCGCTGGGCAAGGTTTGCGGCGGTCGCAGCCAATACGCGGGAATAGACAGCTCAGGGTCAGGCGGAGGGATGGGATCGGCACTGGAATATCGCCGCACCAGTCCGCCCGCACTATCGAGGATTTCGAGCGTAACCGGGCCGGCAGCGGCTGCCTTCAAGTAATAGTTGAAGATGGTTCCATCCGACGGATTCTGGCCCGCGGGCTCGTCGGGTGGCAGAGGCGTATCGCTGTTGGTGTCCCAGCGAACCCGATAGGCCAGCTCGGGCGCGAACAGAAAAGCGTTGCTGGCAACAACTTTTTCGTCCAACTGACGCAGCGGCGTGATGTCATCGAGGATCCAGAAGCCGCGGCCATGGGTCCCCACTGCAAGATCATTGTCCTTGATCGTCAGGTCGCGGACGGAGGTTGCGGGCATGTTCAGGCGCAACGATTGCCAGCGATCGCCATCATCGAAAGACACGTACACGGCGCGCTCGGTTCCGGCAAACAGCAGACCGTTACGCTTGGGATCTTCGCGGACGGAGTTCACGTTCTCGTTTTTCGGGATGCCGCCGCTGATCTCGCTCCAGGTCTTGCCGGAATCACGGGTGCGATAGATGTGCGGCCGCAGATCGTCGAGACGGAGGGTATTGATGGCCACGTACGCGGTTTGCGGATCGCAGTGACTGGCTTCAAGGACGGAAACCTTCTGCCATGCCGATAGCGGTGGCGGCGTGACGTTGTTCCAGTGAGCGCCGCCATCGGTGGTCAGCCAGATCAAGCCATCGTCGGTACCCGCCCAGATGCGGTTGCTGTCGAGCGGCGACGGCGCGACCGCATAGATCACCCCGCGCTGCTTCGGCTGGACCGACGGATCGCTGCCAAAGATGCCCACGGTGGCGGGCACGTCCCAGGTTTTGCGGGTGAGGTCAGGACTGATCTGCTTCCAACTCTGCCCTCCATCGCGGGTAGTCCACAAAGTGTTCGACGCGAAGTAGAGCAGATGGGGATCAATGGGTGAGAACACAATTGGCTGAGTGCGCAGCACACGGAAGTCCGGCCCTGGGACCAACTCCGGCGTCACGTTCTGTGCCTGTGCCGTGCGCCGGTCATAGCGCGACAGCTTGCCGCCGAAAACAATGTCGGGGTCGAGCGGATCGGGCACGACATAGCCGTACTCTTCGGCCGCGACCGGATGCCAATCGCGAAACGTGATTTCGCCATCGTTCCCTCGGCTGGAAATGCAAGCCGAGCCGCTCTCCTGCTGTCCGCTGCACAAGCGATAAGGAAAAGCATTGTCGGCGTTCACGTGATACATCTGCGCCGTCGGCTGGTTGTACCAGGAGCCCCAGGTCTCGCCGCCATTTACCGTAATAATGGCGCCCTGATCACTGGTCAGGATGATGGTGTTGGAATCGTTGGGATTGATCCAGATGTTCTGATAATCGTCCCCGCCGGGAGCGCCGCGAAAACCAACCCAGGTCTTGCCGCCATCGATGGATTTCCAGGTGACAGTGCTGGTGATGTAAACCACATCGGGATTCTTCGGGTCGATCATCGGCACGGGTAAATCGCCGCCGCCGATGCGGTTCTTGGGCCGCGAATCGGTGGTCGCGATCGCCCAAGTCTGACCGCCGTCGGCGGAACGATAGAGTTCCACCTTGTCCTTGGTCGCAACCGAAGCGAAGAGCCGCTTAGGATCGCTGCGGGCTATGGCGACATAGGCTTGCACGATGCCGTTCGGCAGCCCTCCCGCCAGAGGATGCCAGGTTTGTCCGCCGTCGGTTGACTTGAACACACCTCCGTTCGTGCCGCTAAATTCGCCATTCTCCCACGGTCCTTCTCGCGCCTCCCACAATGTGGCATAAACGATATTCGGGTCCGACGGGTCAATCTTTACGTCACCAGCGCCGATGTTCTCGTCCTTGTAGAGGACCTTCTCGAAGGTCTGGCCGCCATCGGTCGACCGATAGATCCCGCGCTCCGGGTTGGGTCCGTAAGGGTGTCCCGCGACGGCGACAAAAAGCCGGTTCGGATCGTGGGGATCGATGGCCATCTGCGAAATCTGCTGGCCATCGCGCAATCCGAGGTGGGTCCAGATTGCGCCGCCATCAGTGGATTTATAGATTCCATCGCCAACCGACAGGTCGGGACGATGCAGCCCCTCCCCGCTGGCGACATAGACGACGTTGGGGTCGGACGGTGCTACCTCGATGGCCCCGATCGAGCCGGTCGGCTCGCGATCGAAGATAGGCGTCCACGTCCGGCCGAAATCGGTTGTCTTCCATACCCCGCCATTCACCGCCCCGATGTAGAAAACATTCGGTTGTGTGGGCACGCCCGACACCGCGCGAGTGCGGCCGCCGCGAAACGGCCCGACGTTTCGCCAATGCATTTCATGCAAAAGGCCGCTGTCAATTTGTTGACTCTGTGCGAGGGGAGCAAGGCTGAGGGCTGCTAGCAGCAGAAGGCCATAAATTGCAGGAGAAATTCGCTTCAAATGAGTCACCATGATTCGCTGATTTGGACCGTATGAAACAGTGATACTTGTGCCGGGTGCTTGGCAATGCCCCACTTCGAGGCACCCGAAAGTGTAATCTATTCGCACCTATCTCTGCAGGGCAAAGGATCTCCGGCTTGAAACATCGTGCACGACGTTTTTGTCAAGTTCTGCTCATTCTTCTGATTGCTTCTTTCCTGAACCTCTCGAGCAGCGCGCAATCCGTCTCTCCCGACCTGTTCGGCGGCCTGCAATGGAGGATGATTGGCCCCTTCCGCGGTGGCCGCGTGGTTGCCGTCGCCGGAGTGCCGGGGGATGGCGCGACCTTTTACTTCGGCTCCGTCGGCGGCGGCATCTGGAAAACGACCGATGCCGGCGTGACATGGACGCCGATCTTCGATGGCCAACCCATCGCCTCCATTGGGGCGCTGGTGGTGGCGCCTTCCAATCCTAAGGTCATGTATGCCGGCACTGGCGAATCAGACATTCGCTCCGATCTGTCCTCCGGCGACGGAGTGTACAAGTCGCTGGACGGCGGTGCGACCTGGAAAAACATCGGGCTCCGCGACTCCCGCCAGATCAGCCGCATCATGGTTGATCCGCACAACGCGGACATTGTGTATGTCGGAGTGCTGGGCCATGCCTATGGCCCCAACCCAGAGCGCGGCGTTTACAAGTCGATCGACGGAGGAAACACCTGGACCCACGTGCTGGACAAGGGACCGGCCATCGGGGTCTCCGACCTCGCACTGGCGACGGATGCCCCGAACATTTTGTTCGCTGGCACTTGGAACGCGCACCGTCCGCCGTGGAGCACCTACGCGCCGCTGCAAGGGCCGGGCGGAGGCCTGTATCGCTCGAGCGACAGCGGAGCGACCTGGACACAACTGAGCGGCCACGGATTGCCCGATGGGGATTGGGGACGAGTGGGTGTTGGCGTGGCCCCAGACGGCAAGCGGGTGTATGCCTTGCTAGATGCTGGCAAGAAGTCGGGGCTCTACCGCTCTGACGACGGCGGCGACACCTGGGCCCTCGCCAACCGCGATGCGCGCCTCACCAGCCGCGCGTGGTATTTCAACTGGATCACCGTCGATCCCAGCCATCCCGATATCATCTACATTCCGAATATCGCGCTCTACCGTTCCGACGATGGCGGCAAGACCATCACTATCGTGCGCGGCGCTCCCGGCGGCGACGACTACCACCAGCTTTGGGTCGATCCCAAGGATTCTGCGCGCATGATTGTTGGCACCGACCAGGGGACATCCATCAGTCTCAACGATGGCAAGACGTGGTCCTCCTGGTTCAACCAGCCGATCGGGCAGTTCTATCACGCGATCACCGACAACGAGTTTCCCTATCACGTTTACGGCGCGGAGCAGGATAGCGGCAGCGCAGCGGTCTTGAGCCGGACCGATCATGGACTGATCACGGCGCGCGACTGGTTTATGGTGGGCGGAGGCGAAAGCGGATGGCTCGCCCCCGATCCCAGCGATGCCAACATCGTCTACGCCACCGGTGTTTACGGCAGCGTGGTGCGTTGGGACCGCCGCACCTCGTTGAGCCAGGACATTACTCCCTGGCCGGCGTCGAACTTCGGCAGCGAAATCAATGAGCGCAAGTATCGCGGCGCATGGACGCCGATGCTGGTCTTCTCGCCGCTGGAGAAGAACGCGCTCTATTTGGGGACGCAGTACGTGCTGAAGACCACCGACGGGGGCCTGCACTGGGAGAAGATCAGTCCCGACCTAACGGGTGCTGCGCCGAATCCTTCGAGCGAGAAGCCCGCCGGACCTGCCACCGTGCAGAACGCCAAGGAACGAGGTTTTGGCGTGGTGTACAGCATTGCGCCTTCGCCTCTGAAAGCCGATGAGATATGGGCGGGCAGCGACACCGGCCTGCTCCATCTCACTGGGGATGGCGGGAAGACCTGGCAGAACGTGACGCCGGACGGCGTCGGCGACTGGAGCAAGATCGCCATGATCGAGGTGTCGCGCTTCGATCCCGCCGTGGCCTACGTCGCTGTGGATCGCCATCGGCTCGACGACCTCAGGCCCTACATGTATCGCACTCGGAATTACGGCAAGACCTGGCAGCCGATTGCGGCGGGTATAGGCGAACAATCTTTCGTCAACGCGATCCGCGAAGACACGGAGAAGAAGGGCTTGCTGTTCGCGGGAACGGAGCTGGGTATCTATGTTTCGTTCGATGATGGGGACCACTGGCAGCCATTGCAATTGAATCTGCCTGTCGCCTCGGTCCGCGACATCACCATTCATGGCGATGACCTGATCGTGGCCACGCACGGCCGGGCCTTCTGGATTCTCGACGACATCACGCCATTGCGGCAGATGGCGAGCCAGGCGCAGAGTGCGGCTGTGCGCCTCTATCAACCGGCCACGGCCGTTCGCGTTGACAACGATGTCTTCCTGGGCTCGCCGCTGCCTCCGGAAGAGCCTGCGGCGAACAACCCGCCCGACGGGGCTGTGCTGGACTACTACCTGAAGTCGCCGGCCAAACAGGTGACGCTGGAAATTTACGATCCGAGCGGAAGACTGGCACGCCGATTTGCGAGCGGAGCGAAGCCACCAACGTATCCTCCACTCCCCATCGCCCCACGCTGGCTGCCTAAGCCCACGGTGCTGGAAAACGCCGCCGGCATGTACCGATTTGTTTGGGATCTCAGGTGGAGTATCTCCGGAAGCCCCGAAGAGAGCGAGGAATATGAGGGTTACCGGGCCTCCCGAGGGCCACGTGTTACGCCAGGTATCTACCAAATTAAACTTATAGTTGATGGCGATACCTTCACCCAGAACTTGAAGGTCGCAATGGATCCGCGATCTTCCGCGACCCCGGTCGAGTTGGATGAACAGCTTCGTCTCGGCCTGGAAATCTTTGGCGAGGTGCATCGCAGCCGGAGGGCCATGGCTGAAATCGGCGCGGTGAAGAAACGGCTCGAGCTGGTGCAGCAGAAGCTTGGCAGCCATCAGATGGAACTGCTAAAGCAAGTTTCAGAGCTGCAGGCGGCGATCACGAAAATCGAGCAGGGAAGCGGCCCTGCGATGCTGGGGCTCGATGCTGCCAACAGCGGCCTGGCTGCGGCGCTTCGCGTGGTGGAAAGCGGCAACCGGACAGCGCCCTCGCAAGCCATCGAGGTGTATAAGCAGTCCGATGAGGTTGCAAAGGCGAGCATCGCGGAGTGGGCGAAGCTGAAGAGCACGGAGCTACCGCGACTCAACAACGCGTTGCAGAAGGTTGGCGTCGCGCCTATCCGGATATCGCAAATCAAGCGCGAGGTGGAGTCCCGGATGTCGCAGTAGCGCGGCGCCCCTTGTCACGCTTGGCTGTGACACATCTCGCAGAATTTCCCGTAGAATAAGACGACCTTGGAAGTGGAAGGAGCGTGCAAATGCGAGGCAACGAAAAAGTCATCGAGCAGTTGAATGCGGCCCTGAGCGCGGAGTTGACAGCCATTGCGCAGTACATGGTACAGGCGGAGATGTGCGAGAGCTGGGGCTATCACCGGCTGGCGGCACTCACCAAGGCGCGGGCCATCAAAGAAATGCACCATGCCGAAGGACTGATCGAGCGCATCATCTTCCTCGACGGAACGCCGGCCATCAACGTTCCCTTAACGCCCAAGGTGGGCGCCACCGTCGAGCAGCAACTGAAATTTGATTATGCCGACGAAGCCGATGCCGTGCGCCAGTACAACGCGGCGGCCAAGATCTGCCGCGAAGCCGGCGACGCCGGATCCAAGGACCTGTTTGAGCGGATGATCCAGGATGAAGAGAGCCACGCCGACTTCCTGGACGCCCAGATTCATGCCATCAAGGAAATCGGAATCGGCGCGTATTTGTCGCAGCAACTCGAGAACGCAAAGTAGAGTTGCACAGCCGTTTGCCGCCTATTCTGAGCTACGGGATTGTCGAGCCATCCCTGCGGCGTAGGGCTGCGCGTTGATTCATTGCGCCGATTCCAGGTTCAAATCGCCCGTGCGCGCGAAGCTTATGCCGTGCTGAACCAGTCCTCCGGATCGATAGTACACCTCGATTCTGCTTACCCATAAGCGGTTTACAAAACTTATGTTTTCTTAACAACCGTGCTACCACGGGTGTGTTTAGGTTGTTATGGGCGCGAGATGCCAGCCATGGCTCCAAAGCGAAGACCCATTGCGATTCTGAAAGTGTTCCTGGTCGTCGTCTTGATCGCTCTCTTTGTTACGCCCGAACTTCTCGCCGCCGCACAAAAAGAGGGAACCCAACCGACGACGGCAGCGAAATCAAGAGTGAGGGCAGTGGGGACGATCAAGTCAATCGCTGGGAATGCCATCACGGTCACAACCGATGCGGGAGCGGAGGTCAACTTCATCATCCAGGCGTCCACGCGCTTAGTTCGAAGCGTTCCCGGTCAAATAGATTTGAAGAACGCGTCTCCAATCCAGGTGCAAGATTTGCAAGTGGGCGACCGGCTTCTGGCCGGTGGAACAGCCGCAGGCGATGGCAAGTCGGTCCTGGCCACCACGGCGATTGTTATGACGAAGGCCGACATTGCCGAGAAGCAGGAGCAGGACCGCGAGGAATGGCAGAAGCACGGTGTTGGAGGCGTGGTGAAGTCGGTGGATGCCGGAACTGAAACCATCAAGATTTCCACGGGTACGTTAGCTGCGGAGAACCTTACCATTCACGTGTCGGAGAACACTATCGTTCGCCGTTACGCGCCGGACTCGATCAAGTTTGATGATGCCAAGCCGGCTGCGCTCGACCAGATCAAGACTGGCGATCAACTTCGGGCCCGCGGAACGCGCAGCGCTGACGGCAGCGAGCTGGCGGCCGACGAAATTGTTTCAGGCACCTTCCGCAATATCGCGGGCACGGTGGTCGCGACCGATCAGGGAAATAATTCGGTTACCGTGATGGACTTGGTAACCAGGCGGCCGGTAACCCTGAAAATAACCACGGATTCGCAACTTCACAAGTTGCCGCCGATGGTTGCGCAACGCATTGCGATGCGCTTAAAAGGCATCACGCCAGGTGGCCCAGGCGGCGGCGCGGCAGGCGGACCGCCGAGGATAGCGAACGGCGAGGAGCCATCGCGCCGTAATGGGCCAGGACAACGCCCAGGTGGAGCGCCAGATTTCCAGCAAATGTTGAGTCGCATGCCCGCGGTGACGCTCGCCGACTTACAGAAGGGCGAGGCCCTTATGATGGTGGCCACCGAGGGGAGCGCCAGTTCTCCCTCGACGGCAATCATTCTGTTGAGTGGCGTTGAGCCGATTCTTACCGCTGCGCCCAGCCAGGCGGGGACCATTCTTTCGCCCTGGAATTTGTCCACAGGAGGCGTAGCGGGCGCGATGGGAGATACTCCATAGCTCCGCCGTCCATGAGAGTCCGAATATTTTCAATGCGCACTTGTGCCATCCTCGTTATTGTGTCCTTCGCTCTTCTTACGGCCAACATGACGGCGCAAACTGCGTCCGGCAGGCTGCGTGGCCGGATCGTAGATCCCTCCGGGGCCGTCATTCCCAATGCGACGGTGACAGCGACCGGTGCTGACGGAAAGTCGGGCACCACACTCACTAATTCCCAAGGAGTCTATGAATTCAGGGGACTGGCGTCCGGCGATTACACCGTGACTGCAACGGCAAAAGGTTTTGCAGTTGACCGGGAAGAAGCGGTAAAAGTCGCTGCTGGCCAGGTCCAGCAGTTTGACATCGCGCTCTCCATCGCGGTGGAAAAGCAGAGTGTCGAAGTCCAGGAGGGGACACCTACGGTCGATGTCAGCCCGCAAAATAGCGCGGGCACGCTGGTCCTAAAAGGCAAGGACCTCGATGCCCTCTCTGATGACCCTGACGAGCTGGCGTCGGAGTTGCAGGCGCTCGCCGGTCCCTCGGCGGGGCCGAATGGCGGACAGATATACGTCGATGGATTTACGGCGGGGGAGCTGCCTCCCAAGTCTGCGATCCGCGAAATCCGCATCAACCAGAATCCCTTCTCCGCCGAATACGACAACTTGGGCTATGGACGAATCGAGATTTTCACCAAGCCCGGGACGGACCAGTTCCACGGCCAGGCCATGATCAACGGCAATTCCTCGGCCTTCAATGCGCTGAATCCGTTTGTGACCGAAGAACCGGGCTACTACTCGGAGATCTTTAACGGCAACCTCAGCGGGCCGCTGGGTAAGAAGGCGTCGTTTTTCTTCACCGCGCAACAGCGCAACATCGACAACGTGAGCGTGGTTGTAGCGCAGGTGCTGAATTCCAATAACATGATCGTTCCGTACAACACGACCGTCCCAAATCCCGCAAGGCGGCTGAATATCAGCCCGCGCGCCGATTTCCAGCTTTCGAAGAACAATACCTTGACGGTGCGCTATCAGTATGTGCGCATCAACCAAGACAATGAAGGCATTGGGCAGTTCTCGCTTCCGTCGCAGGGCTTCAATTCGCACAGCACCGAACAGACGGTGCAAATCAGCGACACCCAGGTCTTAAGCCCGACGATGGTGAATGAGACGCGCTTCCAGTATATCCACGATAGCAGTAACCAAATTCCCGTCAGCGACCAACCGGCGCTGAATGTGTTGGGGGCCTTCAACGGCGGCGGTAGCCCGCAAGGCACCGTTGTCAGCAACCAGGACCACTACGAACTGCAGAACTACACCTCCATTGCGCATGGCCGTCACTTCATCAAGGTTGGCGGACGGCTGCGAGGGACGCTGTACTCCAGCGACGAGAACTCGAACTTCAACGGGCAATTTACCTTTCCGTCGTTGAACGCATATCAGATCACGCAAATCGGCCTGCAACAGGGCTTGACGCCGGTACAAATCCGGGCGCTGGGCGGCGGCGCCAGCCAGTTTTCCATCGTTACCGGCCAGCCGCTCTCGGACGTTTCCATGATTGACGTCGGCCTGTATGCCGAAGACGAATGGCGGCTCCGGCCGAACATGTCGTTGAGCTACGGCTTGCGTTACGAAACCCAGACCGGCATCCCGTATCAAGGCGATTGGGCGCCACGGGTGAGCCTGGCGTGGGGACTTGGCCATTCCAAGACGGCGCCGAAGATGGTGCTACGCGGGGGATATGGAATCTTCTACGATCGCTTCTCCTACAACTATTTGCTGCAGGCGGAGCGGCTGAATGGAGTCACGCAACAGCAGTACACCGTCACCCAACCGGATTTCTATCCGCTGATTCCTCCACCCAGCGAATTGAGCAAGCTGGCGAAGACCTCGCCCACGGTTTACCAGGTGTCGCCCAATCTGCGCATACCCTACACCATGGAAGCGGCGTTCAGCGTTGAGCGCCAAGTCACCAAGGATGCGACGGTGTCGGTCACCTATCTGAATTCGCGGGGAGAACATCAGCTCTTGCTGCGCAACGCCAACGCGCCGCTGCCGGGAACCTATGATCCGTCCGACCCCACCAGCGGCATCCGCCCGTTCGGAGGGACCACCAATATTTACCAGTACAACTCGGAAGGGGTTTTCCTGCAGAACCAAATGATCGTCAACGGCCGTGTGAGTGTAGGAACCAAGCTCTCGCTGTTTGGCTTTTATTCGCTCAACTTCTCTAACAGCGATCTGGGAGCTAGTACCAGTGGTGGAGGTGGCGGCGGCTTCTTTGGCGGGGGCTCCAGTTCGGCGGAGTTCGTGTCGAACTCCTACGATCCCATGCAGGACTACGGTCGGGCCGCATTCGATGTGCGCAACCGCGGCGTTATTGGCGGTACCATCTCTCTGCCCCATGCCTTCCGCCTCAGTCCGTTTATTATCGCGAGCTCCGGCGTTCCCTTTAACATCATCGTGGGGCAGGATTTAAACGGCGACTCCATCTTCAACGATCGTCCGGCGCTGGCCAGCACGCCGGGTCCCGGCGGCGTGATTAAGGTCACGCCCTACGGCACCTTCAACACCGTACCGATTCCGGGCCAGCCCATCACCCCAATCAATTACAGTACGGGCCAGAGCTTGTTTACCCTGAATCTGCGGCTGAGCAAGACCTTTGGGCTGGGGCCCCAGACGGAAAGGCATGGCCTCGGGGGTCCGCACGGAGGAGGCGGCGGCCACCACGGCGGCGGACTTGGCGGTCGCGGACTTGGCGGCGGAGGAGGCAGTCCGTTCAACTTCGGAAACGAAACGACGCACCGCTACAATTTGACCTTCAGCGTCATGGCACGCAACCTGCTGAACAATGTCAACTATGCGCCTCCGATCGGCAATCTCGACTCGCCGATCTTCGGCACATCGAACGCGCTGGCCGGCCGGCCATTCTCGTCAGGCTCAGCCAACCGGCGTATCGATCTGCAGATGCTCTTCTCGTTCTAGAAGCAGGGGCTAGGGGTCAGGGGTCAGGGATGATGCAAACTGAGGGCTTGGTTATCCCAGTGGCGACGCGACGCAATCTCTGCCGATCAGCGGCACACAGCAACATGGGGCGAGGAAGCCGCGGCTAGCTCGTTCTTCCACACCTGTTCATAGCCAATCGCAGCGTAGTAAAGCGCGCGGTCGAAGAACTGCTCCAAAGAGCGCACCAGTTCCATTTCGCCAATCAGGGCTTCCGGTTCGAGCAGGCCTTCCAGCAACAGATAATCCCACAGGACATGCTTGGTGGTCTGGATGGCAAACATCACCCCGCTGAAAGGCACACCCTGGCGGGCCCGCCGCGCCCCGATACCGATATACCTCTCCTCGACCTCGGATAGCGTCTTGGACAACAGCCAGTCGCCGAGATGGCGATAGATTTCATAGGTCCTGTGCTTCAGTTCATGGGCCGGGACCTTGTCCAGGAACTCGCGGCACTCCTCAGCATTCTTCAGTTTGCGGATTAACGCTTCAGAAAGCTTATCGGCATGCGTTTCGATGAGCTGAACCAGTCTTACGGCAAACATAAGCTGCCTCCTGGTTAGGGGAAGAACTGCGTGCGGCCTTGGAGACACGAAGGCCACTCAACGGCTATCTACAGTTTCCACCGCAGCCGGACGGCTTGGCAGTGACCGGTGTTACACGATGGTGTGATACCGCTGCATCACCCATTCACACCACCGCTCGGTAGTCTTCGAGGCGCTCGGGGTGTTTCATAGAGGCCGGGCCTATGGCAACACCTGGTTGCGAAATTTCGGCGGCAATCCATTGGGAGTTAACACCGATACCGGGACTGCCATCAGCTTCTCAGCGCCGATTTTCAAACCAGCAAGCGTAAGGAGGCTGGTGGATTCCGCAGGATCAACCAACAAATCAAGATTGCTCTCCTCCGTGTCGGTGCCGCTTAAGACCGATCCGAAAACGCGCGGGTGCGACAGGCCGTAGCGGCTGACAAGCCGCCGCAACTCCGCGCGGTGGGCTATAAGGGCTTCGCATGGTTTCATAAAGGTGAACTCACCGCCGGAAAAGCGGCGTTGGGCGCAACGGGCCGGTGGATCAGGTTGGATTTCCGGCGCCGCCGGCTGAAGCCGGCTCGGCGAGGTCTCAATGAGGGCGGACGCGGCGCTGAAGCGCCGCTCTACCTTTCCTCGCCGGACTGTATAATCGAGTTTTCCCCTCCCATGAGTTACCAGGTCCTGGCGCGTAAATACCGTCCTCAAAAGTTCGCCGAGGTGATCGGGCAGGAGCACGTCACCCGCACGCTGAAGAATGCCATTGCGCAGGGACGGGTCGCCCACGGCTACATCTTCAGCGGCCACCGCGGCATCGGCAAGACGACGATCGCGCGCATTTTGGCGATGGCGCTGAATTGCCAGTCGCAGGACCATCCCATACCCGAGCCGTGCGGAGTTTGCGACTCGTGCGTCGAAATCCGCGCCGGCAATGCGGTGGACGTGATCGAGATCGACGCCGCCACCAACCGCGGTATCGATGAGATTCGCGAGTTGCGCGAAGCCGCGCGTTATCGCCCGGCGCGCGACCGCTTCAAGATTTACATTCTCGACGAAGCGCACCAGATCACCGATGCCGCCTTCAATGCGCTGTTGAAAACGCTGGAAGAGCCGCCGGGCCATATCGTCTTCATGATGGCGACCACCCAGCCGGAGGACATTCCGCAGACCATCCGCTCGCGCTGCCAGCACTTCAGCTTTCACGCCGTGCGCTTCGACGACATCGTGCAGCAACTCCGCGATATTGCCAAACAGGAGGGCATCGCATACGACGACAACGCGCTGGCCATGCTGGCGGAAGTGGGCGACGGCTCCATGCGCGACGCGCTCAGCATTATGGACCAGGCCATCGCTTGCTGTGGGACCACGCTGAGCGGGGAGGTGGTGCGCGGCCTGGTAGGAACGGTCTCGTCGGACGTGCTGGAAAACGTGATGGACGCGGTCGCGCGCAATTCCAGCGCGGACGTTTTGCGGGCCATCGACCGCCTGCTGGTGGAAGGTCAAAGCGCGCAGCATTTTGCCCGGCAGATGTTGCGCTTCCTGCGGAACGTGATGGTGGCTAAAGTGGCGGGGAGCGATTCGCCGGTACTGCAGATTTCGATGGACGAACGCGCCCGGGTGGTGCGCGTGGCAGAACGCTTCAGCGAGGAGGACCTGGCGCGTTTCATGCAGATCATGCTGCGCACGCACAGCGACTTGGGCTACAAGCAGGAGCAGCGCTTCCATCTGGAGTTGGGCCTGCTGAAGCTGGTGCATGCCCAGCGATTGTTGCCGCTGGAAGAATTGCTGAGTGGAGAAGCGGGGAAGGCGACTGCGGCGGTATCGTCTTCGCGAACGGGAGGCGCTGCATTACGGCCGGCGGCTTCTGCTTCGGCACGATCAACTGCGACGTCGCGCGTGACGGGCGAGCCGGAGCCGCAATCGTCGCGAACGCCCGCAGCATCGCTGTTCACGCGGCCTTCTCCGTTCGAGGCAGACAGCAAGCGTAAGAGCGAACCGAAAGCCCAAGGGGAGTCGGACTTCGCCAAGCAGTCCGCTGCTTCCGTTCCCGTTCCGAGATCGAACGCACAGGCTGAGCCGGAGATCGCAAATGGAAATACATCGCCAGCGATGGATGCCGGTGTCGCGACGGCCGTCGCCGTCGAACCTGAGACAGGTGCGCAACCAAAGAGCAACGAGATCACGGTGGAGGCGGCGCGCGAGGCGGTGCTGGCCGCCCTGGAAGATGCTGGGCAGCAGATGTTGGCGCACAACCTGGAAGATGCGAAGTGGTCGGTGCGCGGCGTGGAGGTCACCGTGAAGGTTGCCATGTCGCAGGTGCTGATCGATGTGGCGCTGGGGCCGGAACCGAAGCGCGTGATTCAAGCTGCGCTGAGCAAGGCCACGGGCCGGCCGCTTAAGTTCAAGATGATGAGCGGTGGCGCTCAGATTGCGGCGAAGCCGGCGGCGGCGCGTCCAAGCAATGGCGCGGGAGCGCGCAGCCGGGCGGCGGCCGATCCCATCGTGCAGCGCATGCAGGAGAAGTTTGGCGCCGAGATCCGTACCGTGATCGACAACAAAGATCGCGGCTGAGATTGGGAGAATTCATGGGTGGATTCAATTTGCAGGAAATGCTGGCGCAGGCGCGGCAGCAGGCGGAGAAGCTGCAAGAAAAAATGCAGCAAGTCACAGTCGAGGCGTCATCAGGCGGCGGAAGCGTGACCGTGAAAATGAACGGTCAGAAGCAATTGCTGAGCGTGGTCATCGAATCCGAGGTGGTGAAATCGGGCGACATCGAGATGCTGCAGGACCTGGTGACCGCCGCGGTGAACGAGGCCTCGCGTAAAGTGGATGACGCGTTGAAGTCCAGCCTGGGCGGGATGTTCGGCGGCATGGGCCTGCCGGGAATGTGAGTGGGGGAACAGGGTGTCAAGATTTGCCGAGCCCATGGTTCGACTGATTGAAGAATTGAAGAAGCTGCCCGGCGTGGGCGGCAAGAGCGCGCAGCGTTTCGCGTTTTACATCCTGCGCTCCAGCGATGAAGACGCGCAGTTGCTGGCCGACGCTATTCGCGAGGTGAAGGCCAGCCTGCACCTGTGCTCGGTCTGCAACAACATTACCGACGTCGATCCCTGCACCTATTGCACCAGCGCCACGCGCAACCTGCGGCTGGTTTGCGTGGTCGAGGAGCCGACCAACATCGCCGCCATCGAGAAGACGCGGCACTACAACGGCGTTTACCACGTGCTGCACGGCGCGCTGTCCCCGCTGCATGGCGTTGGCCCAGAACAGTTGCGCATCAGCAATCTGGTGAAGCGAGTGGAGTCGGGAGAGGTGGACGAGTTGATCGTGGCGACCAATCCCACGGTCGAAGGCGAGGCGACGGCGACCTATCTTTCGCGATTGTTCAAGTCGGCCTCGGTAAAGGTCACCCGCATTGCTACCGGCGTTCCCGTCGGCAGCGATATCGAGTACGCCGACGAGGTCACCATGCAGAAGGCGATGGAGGGGCGAAGAGAGCTGTAGGGAAAATTCGCTCTGTCGTGCCTACGGCACTCACGTTTGCTGTGCGCTCACCCAGCGCTGAAGCGCTGGGCTAAGCTCTTCCGCGCCTTCGGCGCTCGCTCCGCGCAATCCGAAACCCCCTTCGTAATTCCTGCTGATTGCGACAGTGTTATTTCGCTCCCTTGCCTGCGTTGGCGAAGTACGCATTGATTGCGTCACCCCACTCCTTGCCTGCTCCTGCATCCTCGTTGGCGAAATGCTGGACGTGCTGGTTCGCTTCTGGCATTAGCGCGGTGCGTTCATAGACGACGGTGACGGCGGTCTTCTGCTCACCCTCTCGCGTCAAGTGAATGTCGATCAGCGTGGTCATGGTGTCGTTCAACAAGTACACATACTGGATGTGTCCAGCCGCCAGATCGAACGCGGTATTCACCCACACGCTGGCGAATTGTCCCTTCGGAACTGTGAACACCATGCCTTGCTGATCGCGCGCAGGGATGGGATAAACGAATTGCGGATCCCAGCCCGGCGCCCATTTGCGCTCCTCGTGGGTGCCAAACAGGGGTGCGACTTGATCGAAGGGCGCGTCAACCGTGAAGCTGAATTCGGTGCGCGTGTGGAGGGGAGGATCGGCGGAAATTGTTCTATCCTCTCAATTTCGCCAGCAGGTCAGAGGGGTGGACGGGCTTGCCGAGGATTTCGAACTCGTGCCCCTGGGCGCGGGCGTTTTCCAGCAGGTCGGCGGTGGCCGCTTGTCCTGAGAAGAGCAAGATCTTGCAGTTCGGTAAAAAGCTGCGGATGCGAATGGCCGCCTGGATACCGTCCATGTCGGGCATGATGACGTCGCTGATGATGAGGTCGGGCTGCAGCGACTTGGCGCTTTCCACTGCCGCGGTCCCGGTGTAAACCGCCGAAGCTTCGTAGCCATTGAGATCAAGAATCTTGGCCAGAGTGTCGGCGATGACTTGCTCGTCGTCAACGACCAGAACCCTGCGTTTTCTAACCACCTCCATGCACGCGCTCCTTGCAAGATGCTAGCGACGCCGGGCTTCGATTATAGCTGAGGCCTCAAGCCGTCCAGAATTCACGCATTGGATGAACAAATTACCCTGTGCGCACCGTGAGCGGGCCGAATTTCGGCTGTTCTTGGGCCTTTGCTAGCGTGATTAGACAAGGTAATAGCAACTGGGTCGCCAAACGGCGCCTTGGGGTGGAGGAGCGCTTTACGGGCTGCGGAAATGTGCGCGGAAGCCCACGGCTTGCAGGCAAATCTCGACGACAGACACGCGAGTTTACCGGTGAGCACGATGTGCGCTAGCTCACAACAGGGGAGTGATTGGTATCACCGCCTGGATGGTCGAGGAATTTGTACATTGGGTGTGGCGGAACAACCGCCGGGCTGTCGCGATGAGGGTGGCAGCAATACCAAATCGGAGATCGCAATCATGGCCTACATCATTACCGATACTTGCACCAAAGATGAACTCTGCGTCGAAGCCTGTCCGACCGACTGCATCCATCCCAAGAAGGACGAAGAGGGATTCGAAGCGGCGACCCAACTGTATGTGGAACCGGAAGGCTGCATTGATTGCGGCGCCTGCGTTCCGGTGTGCCCGACTAATTCGATTTTCATCGTGGATGAGGTCCCGGCCGACAAGCAGGAATTCATCGAGAAGAACGCCGCGCATTACAAGTAGAACGAGAGTTCATTTGTAAGGCTTCGGTCCGCGGCCGTGGGCGAGAGCGCGGACCGCCAAGCCTTTGGGGCATCAATTCCAGTTAGGGTATCGCGAGAGCGTCCAATCACGCATCCTGAAGCAAGCCGGCGATGCAGGATTGAACCGCGGCAAAGCTGTTCTCAACGGTGCCCGGCATTTGATGCGAGCGACCCTCATAATCCCGAAAGTCCAGCGCTACGTACTCTGCCACTAGCTCATCGAAGTTGCGAGCCAGGACATCGGAATGAGGATCGAAACGGCTGATCAAACATAGCCCGGTGGGGCCGGTGCGTATCGTCGTCAATCGCAAATCCTTGCGCCGCGCCTTAAGGCACAGGGCCAACTTCCATACATCGCCGCTATAGAAGTGAGTGGTGCGCACACGGTCGGAGGTGGTGCGGTCCAAGGGCAGGGAATCGTGAATCATGATGATGGATTGGCGAGATGCGAAACGCTCCAGATGAATGAAATCCAGTAGAGCTTGCTCGAACAGGTGCAAGCCGTCGATAAAGGCCAGCGCAAAATTCCTTCCGCCTAAGACCTCGGCCAAATTGTAGGACTCGAAAAAACTGTCGCTGGTCATGGCAAATACGCGAGTGTCTGGGGGAAGGGCGCCCTCGAGCGTCGGCTCGGGATCGATGCCTACGCATTTCGTGTCGGGCAGCGCCGCGCGCAAGGAATCGCCATGGCGGATGCCGATCTCCACGTAGGTTGCCGGCTGGAGAATTTGGTGCACCCAACGCAACACCGTGTAGTAATCGGGTCCCGGCAACGCGGTCGAGGCTTGCGCTAGGTGAACTTCGCGCAGCGCGTCATCGTAGGTGGAGGGATCAGGCACGGCTACTACTATATCGGCGGGCGCGCCGGGCGATCAAACCTGCGCCGGTGCGCCTGCATTCCACGGGCCGAGCAGGCGGGATAGGTGCGCTTATTTGGTTGCGCCGCGGCTGGAGTTGATCGACTTCAGATACGCCAGCACCGCCTCGGCGTCGGCGCGGGTCATGTGAAATTGAGGCATGGGGGAGCGAAGCGGTTTGCCGGTGGTCCAAATTCCGGTGGTTAGCAATTTGATCATCTGGGCATCGCTGGCTGGGGGCAAGCCAGCCAGGCGCGGGGCCACGATCGGCCAATCCGGCTCGGGCCGTGCAGACAAGTACGGGACCGGCGCGCCCGCCAGCCACTGGCTATAGTCAAGTTCACCGTTCGGCTTGCGGGGCGTGTGACAATCGCCGCAGGCTGCGACTCCCGTCACAATATACTTGCCACGCTCAGAAGTCGCATTGCCGGCTGCTGGCTTCTTTTCCTGCGCACTTGAGAGGTTGGGTCCAGCGGTTATGAGCAGTAGAAACGCGGCGATCGACAGTCCGGCGATCAATCGCCGGAGAGCGAGAGTAACGCCCGAGGCTTGAAAGACGAAACTAGGCTGCATTGTCGGTCCTTTCTATTTTGCCGCAGTCTCCAGCTTAACGATGAACCGGGTAAATCCCCCCAGCAAACCAGGCTTGGTGGAGCCCAAAGCGAAGCACCTCAGGGGCTGAAGCCCAGTCTGTAACGGGCTATTTGCGGCACGGCTGAAGCCGTGCCCTGACACAAACCGTGCGCTATTCAAGTTTTTCAGCAGCCGCTGAAGCCGTGCCCTGACACAAAGCGATCCATGAGATAGCTTCTACCACCGCTAGCCACTAGCCCCTAGTCTGTCCCTAGTCCCTGACCCTAACACCTAGCCCCTGCCTACTGCCCCAAAATCTGGAAGAAGCGAATGATCGACTCGATCCCGCGATAGAAGTTGGGGATGTGGAACTTCTCGTTGGGGGCGTGCAGATTATCGTCAGGAAGACCCATGCCCATCATGATGCTGGGAATCTTCAGGTCTTCCTCGAACTGGGTCACGATGGGGATCGAACCGCCCGAGCGAATGTACACGGTGTCTTTGCCGAAGATTTCGTGCATGGCTTCCACCGAGGCGCGCGCGAACTTGTTGTCGGTGTTGACCACGCAGGCCGGGCCCTTACTGTGCACCTTGATACTGATCTGGATGCCCTTGGGCGTGAGCTTCTTCACGAACTCCGTGTACTTCTTCAGGATGTCGTCGGGGTCCTGCTTGGGCACCAGGCGCATCGAGACTTTGGCCGAGGCGCGCGCCGGAATCACGGTCTTCGCGCCGGGGGCGATGAAGCCGCCCGGCATGCCGTGTACTTCCAGCGTGGGACGCGCCCAGGTGCGATAGAGCACGGAGTAACCCGGCTCGCCGGTCAGCACGCTCGATCCCACTTCAGCCTTGCGATAGTCCTCTTCGTTAAAGGGCAGGCGCTCCCAGGCCTTTAGCTCGTCGGCCGTAGGCTCTTGCACGTCGTCGTAGAAGCCGGGGATCAAGATCTTGCCGTCCGCGTCCTTCAGCTTGCTGATGATTTCGACCAGCGCGAACAGCGGATTGGGCGCGGCTCCGCCGTACACACCAGAGTGCAGATCGGTCTTCGCTCCTTGCGCTTGAATCTCGGTGTAGAGCAGGCCGCGCAGGCCGACGCACAGCGTAGGGAGATCGGGAGCGAACAGCTCGGTGTCGGTGACCAGCGCGAAGTCGGCCTTCAGCTTGCCTGAAGTTGCGTTCTTCTTCACGAACTCTTCGATGCTCTCGCCGCCCACCTCTTCTTCGCCTTCGATCAGCACGCGCACGTTGATGGGCAGCTTGCCGCTGCCACCCTTGAACAGCGACTCGAAAGCCTTGAGCTGCATCCAGAGCTGGCCTTTGTCGTCAACGGCGCCGCGGGCGTAGATGTTCTGATTGCGCTCGGTGGGCTCGAAGGGCGGAGTGTGCCACTCGTCCAGCGGCTCGGCCGGCTGCACGTCGTAGTGCGCATAGCACAGCGCCGTCGGCTTGCCCGAGGCGTGCAGCCAATCGGCGTAAACCAGTGGGTGGCCCTGGGTGGCGACGATCTCGACATGCTCGAAGCCGATGCGCTTTAGGTCGTTGGCCACCATCTCGGCGGCCTTGCGGATATCGTCTTTGTGCTCTTCGGCGGTGCTGACGCTGGGGATGCGAAGTAAGTCTTTCAGCTCGTCGAGAAAGCGTTTTTGGTTCTCGCGTGCGTAGGAAACGGCTGTGGATGACATTGGGAAAAATTCTCCTTCCGGAAATAGAGCAGCTTGCGTGCTAAGGGCTCGCAAACGTTGATGGCAAACCCCAAAGTATATCGCAACGGAGGCGGGGAGTTTGGGACGGGGATAACGCAGCAACGAGCAAAAGCCCGCTACGCGCTTACCACAGCCAGCCGGGTCGGCTCTTCGTGGAAGCGCACCGACACCAGCTTCGAAACGCCCGGCTCCTGCATGGTGACGCCGTACAGAACCGGGGCCATGCCCATCGTGCGCTTGCTGTGGGTGATGATGATGAACTGGGTTTGCAAGCTCATCTCGCGAATCAGTTCGGTGAAGCGGCCGATGTTGGCTTCGTCGAGTGGCGCGTCCACCTCATCGAGAATGCAGAACGGGCTGGGCTGATACTGGAAGATGCCGACCAGCAGCGCCAGCGCGGTGAGCGCCTTCTCGCCACCGGAGAGCAGCAGCACATTCTGCAGCTTCTTGCCCGGAGGCGACGCCACCACGTCGATGCCGCTTTCCGCCGAGTTCTCGAGGTCGGTAAGGCGCATGAAGCCCTGGCCCCCGCCGAACAGCTTGCTGAAGGTGCGCGAGAAGTTTTCGTTGATGATCTTGAAGGCTTCTTCAAACTTCTGCCGCGAGATGGTGTCAATCTCTTTGATTGTGTTCTGGGTATTCTCGATGGCCTGCAACAAATCCAGGCGCTGCGTTTCCAAAAACTCGTGACGCTGCGCGATTTCTTTGTACTCCTCCAGCGCCATCATGTTCACCGGGCCCATGTTGTCGAGGCGAGTGCGCATTTCACGATAAGCTTCTTCTTCGCCGGCGAGCGCCTCGGCGGCGACGCGGGGCAGGGAATCGTCGGCCATCAGCTCAAGCGGTTGCTGGCTCAACTCCTGCACGCAGGTTTCGGACATGTGCTGCACATCGGATTGCACGCGCGCCTGCGCGGCTGAAAGTTCGCCGCGACGATCGCGCGCGGCATCGAGCGCTTCGCGGGCGGCCTTGAGGGCTTCTTCCAACTCGACGATGCGCACCCGGACCGTCTGCAACTCGGCTTGCAGTTCGCGATCGCGGCTGTGCGCGAGTTCGCGTTCGGCGGTCCAGCCGATCGCCTGCTCCGCCAGGCGAACATTCTCGGCTTCGCGTTGCTGCTTCTCGGCGGCGGCCGACTCGAGTTGTGACTTCAGCTTCGCCAGTTGCGCCGAGACCTCCGATACCATGGCCTCGACGCGCTGCACCGTGGTCACCGCTCCGCGGCGGCGTTCTTCCAGGGTGGCCAGTTGCGCCCGAACTTCGCTGGCGAGTTGGGCCGCTTCGTCACGGCGCAAGCGCAGGCCTTCCAGACTGCTGTGGGCGGCTTGCATTTCCATCTCAAGCTGACGCTGTTGTTCTTCCTGCGCCGACAGCTCGCCGCTTTGTTCCGCGATCAACGTCTGTTGCTGATTGCGTTCCTCGCCGACGCGGGCCAGTTCCCGCTCGTAGGTGGAGAGCCGCTCGCGCACCCGGACCATCTCGGTTTCGAGTTGGCGAAGCGTGTGGCCCGAAGTCATGGCCTGGCGCTCGCCTTCGCGCTGATCGTCCTCAAGGCGATGCAGCAGTCCGGTGAGCTCGAAGATTTCGCGGCCCAGCGCGGCCACGCGCAACTCTTCGGCGGCCATGGCGCGCTCCATCTCGCCCATTTGCTGCAGCACCTCGCGCAGTTCGCGCTTCATGGAGAGTGGTCCCTGGCTGCGCTGCTTGCCGCCGGTAACGGTCACATTGTGGAAGCACTCACCCGACTTGGAAAGGAAGAAGGCATCAGGATTATTCAACGCGAGATCGCGGCCGGCACTGGCATCGGGCACAATGTAGCCGTTGCCGAGCTTGGGCAGAATCACCTCAAGCGATTTGCCGAAGCCGTTGAGCACGCGAATGCAATGCTTGAGCGGGACCACGCTGTCGGCATGCGCGACCTGGTGCGCGGACTCGTCAAAGAGGAACGAAAACTTCGCCTGCGAATCTTCGGGATGGACCAGGAACGTCGCGCGCCCATCCACGTCGCTGCGCAGCAGGCGCAGACCTTCGTCGGCAGCGTCCCACGACTTCACCACGATGTAGTTGAGCTCGTCGCGCAGGAAATCGTCAACCACATGCTCATAGCGATCTTCGACTTCGAGAAAGTCAGCGAGCACGCCCACCGGGGCAAGGCCTTCCTTCATCGCCCCCGAGG
Organism: uncultured Acidobacteriaceae bacterium; assembly: GCA_963710585.1. Taxonomy (GTDB): domain Bacteria; phylum Acidobacteriota; class Terriglobia; order Terriglobales; family Acidobacteriaceae; genus Bog-257. The sequence goes on from CAVQAM010000006.1 coordinate 643,043, forward strand.
TGAAAAGCTTGCGCACCGATTCGGTAGTGTAGCCGTGCTCGGTGATGACGGCCTCCAGCGAACTCCGCTTGCCCATAGCGCTGGCGTACTCGCCACGCAGCGAATCCAGATGGCGCTTGCCGGCGGTCTCGGCGGCGCGCTTTTCGTCGACCTGCTGGCGCGTCTCGCCGATCTGCGCGGCGAGCGCGAGCACGCGTTGCGAGGCGGTTTCAAACTCCAATCCGAGTTGGCCTTGTTGGCCACCGAAAGTTTCCAGTTGCAGGATGGCGGCAGCGGTTTCGTCGTGCAGCCGCTGCGCCTCGCGATCCAGCGCGGCAATGCGTTCCTCGGCCTGCGTGATGCGGTTGCGCACCGCGGAAGTCGCGGAGACCGCGTTCAGAATTGCGTCGCGACGCTGCTCCTGCTGACGCTCCACTTCCAACAGCGACGCCACGGCAGCCGAAGCCTCGCGCTGCGTGGCTTGCGATTCCTGCTGGGCTTCGGCAACATCCACGTTGGCTGATTCGAGCGTGGCGCGATTGGCTTCCAGCTCCTGTTGCAGGCGCGCAAGCTGCGCTTCGGTGTTGGCGGCCTCTGCCTGCGCGGCGGCGGCGCGTGCATCGAGCTCGGAACAGCGTTCGTCGTTGGTGTGGCGGCGGGCAGCGGCGCGATCGATCTCCAGCGAAAGCCGGTTGAGCTGCTCGCGGTTCTCCTGCGACTCGCGCTCAATGGCGTAGCCGCGCTGGGTGCGCTCGCCGTGCTCGCCTTCCATTTGCTGCACGGCCTCACCCTGCGCGTGCATGGCTTCGCCGATTTCCGTGAGTTGGCGGCCGAGCAGGGAGGCGTCGGCATCCAGTTGCGCAAACTTGCTGACCAGCAGCACGCGCAGCTTGGCGCGCATTTCGTCGCGCAGTCTGCCGTAACGCTCGGCCTTCGAGGCTTGCCGCTTCAGCGAGTTCATCTGGCGCGTGACTTCGTCGAAGATGTCGTTAATGCGGGCGAGATTTTGTTTGGCGTCTTCGAGGCGGGCTTCCGCCAGGCGCTTGCGGGTTTTGAACTTGGTCACGCCCGCCGCCTCTTCAATGATGGCGCGGCGGTCGGTGGGCTTGCTGCTGAGGATCTGACCGATGCGGCCCTGCTCGATGATGGCGTAGGACTCCGGGCCGAGGCCGGTGCCCATGAAGATGTCCTGAATGTCGCGCAGTCGGCAGAGCTTGCCGTTGAGCAGATACTCGCTTTCGCCGGAACGGAACAAGCGGCGCGTGATGGTGATCTCGCCAGCTTTGAAGGTGCGCTTAAATTTGCGGCGGCGAATTTTCAGCACGACGTGCGGAGCGGTAGCGTCGTGAGCAGCGGACTCGGTTGCGTTCGGGGGCGCGTCTTCGTCGTCATCGCCCTGTCCGGGATGCACTTCTTCGGAGTAGCGCTCAACGTCCTCGGCCTTAGCCGCGCGCACGGCGGACTCGTCCCAGTCGTCGTCGGGAAGATCGTCCTGAATGTCGATCTCGGGCTCAAGCACGTCGCCGTAAATTTCGGGATCGACCAGCGTCAGCGAGACCTCGGCCATACCGGTCGGCTTGCGCTCGCGCGTGCCGGCGAAGATGACGTCCTGCATGTTGATGCCGCGCAGCAGTCGCGCCGACTGCTCGCCCAGTACCCACGAGATGGCGTCGGAGATGTTCGATTTGCCGCAGCCGTTGGGACCAACGATGGCGGCAATGCCGTCGCCCTGAAAGCGAAGGTCAGTGCGGTCACAGAACGATTTGAAACCGAGGATTTGCAGCTTCTTCAGTTTGAGCAACGTCATACTCCCGTTCGGATAGGGCGGGCGGTGTCTCGACTGCACTCGGGACTCTCAGGCCGGCGCTATCCGCGATTTCATCTCGACCCAATGAGAAACGCCAAGCCAACTTTACTTTCGAAGGCAAGGAGGGGTCAAGACATAAAACGCAATATTTAGGGGTATCCCTGTGAAAACCACACTATATTGCACCACCCATGCAGCAATCGAAAAAATTTTGAGCGAAAAAGTGATTCGGAGGCAGGAAAAATCGCCGGAGCAGTTCCTATTTTAGGGAGCGCTTCCGCCCGATTCAAGCCCAAAAGCCGGGGAGTACCTGAACGGTTACAGGTGAACCCCACGCCCCGCACAACCCGCCGCGATTTCTCTTAGTTTCAAATCGGGAATGAACGCACAAAAGCTGCGTCGTATTCGCTTTGCTGCTTGATATTCCCTCGCTGCGTCCTAGACTTGCTTTGTAGAGGCGCGCGCATCGGTAATCGGTCTGGATTATCGCGTGCCCTCGCGAGCGGGCAAAGCTACGGCGGGAATGATCGCCTGTCGCCGGCTCACCGTCCCCAGTTGTCGAGCCCTCCTATCGACTCCAACTTTGCCTACCTTCGATCATCAAGCTAAGAAGGTTCCCCTATGAACCAGCACCGTGGGCCACTGCTGCTGATCCTCTTGGCCGTCATCCTGGTAAGCGGCGGCTATGCTGCTCCCATTCATAAATCCGCAATTGACCTCGACTTGGGATTTCACAGCGCGTACGCAATCTATAGTTCGGCTTTCACCGACAACTGGCTGGGCGGCACCGGCAACTGGAGTGACTCCTGGTGTTGGGACTCGGGAATGCCGTCCGGCGACAGTGATGTTGTCATCTATTCGGGCGGAGATGACTTGGTGTACCTGGACGCGAGCGCGAGCATCGGCTCGCTTACTCTGGGCGGCTGGAGCGGCACCTCACAGCTTGTCGATAACGGCACCCCACAGACGCTGACCATTGCTGGAGCGCTAACCATTAACTGGAGCGGCACTTTGTCGCTCAACAGCGGCGACACCGTGGCAGCCGCTTCGCTCTCCGTCAATTCAGGAACCATCAACCTGAATGGCGGATCGACGCTGCAGATCTATGGCGACGCGAATAATTCCGGATCGATTACCCTCGGCAGCTCTTCCGGCGGAAATAGCTTATTAGTCAATGGCACGCTGACCAACCAGGGCAGTTTCACGCTCTACGCGTCCTACGCCAACGTTGGCAGCCTGGATAGCGGAATGCTCGATTTAGAGAATGGGTCGTTCCTCCAGGTCAACGGCGATGCAAGTACCGGGTACACCTCCATGAACGGGAGTAGCATGTTCGTCGCCGGCAGCCTGGTCACTGGCGGAATGATCGATTTAGAGAATGGCTCGTCCCTCCAAGTTAATGGCGACGCATCCGGGTACTTTTTCCTGAATGGTAGCTGGTTGTCAGTCAACGGCAATCTGTTCGGAGGATTGGCGCTCTACGGTTCATCGGCCAGTGTCGGCAGCTTGAATGGAGGAGTCGATCTGCGGGGCGGATCGATCGGGGTCAACGGCGACGCAAACACCGGGTCCATCTCCATGACTCAGAGCGACATGTCCGTCGGCGGCAACATGGACAGCGGCGGGCCCGTTTCCATGCAATATAGCAGCTTGACGGTCAACGGCATGCTGACAAACCACGGAGAACTCTCAGTGTGGTCCGCTTCAACCTTCGATGTCGGCAGTTTGGTCAACGACGGAACGATCGATCTGGAAGCCGGGTCGTTGCTCCAAGTCAACGGCGACGCAAGTAACTCGGGGTCTATTTACCTCGACAACCTCTCGGGGTCAAGCCGTTTGACAGTCTATGGCATGCTGACAAACCAGGGGTACTTATCAGTCATCCAGAACGCTACCGTCGTTGTCGGCAGCTTGGTCAATGACGGAGCTATCGATCTGCTGAACGAGTCCCGGCTCAGGGTCAAGGGCAATGCAATGAATAGCGGTTCGATCACCAGCTCCTACGGCACTGGCGGAAACACGATAAGCGTCGCCGGCAGGTTGACCAATGGCCCGACCGGGACCTTCTCGCTCGACGGCTACTCCGATGTTGCCAACATTGGGTCGGTGGTGAACCAGGGGGCTGTGTACATCGGTGGCGGAGCTACCCTGAACGTGACGACCCCCCACGCGACGGCGGCGTCCGTACTTTCTGGCTTCACCAACACCGGAATTGTCAATATCGCTCACGGCGGCGCTCTCGCCAGCCCAAACAGCTACGTCCAGACCGCCGGACAGACGACGGTGGACGGCAGTCTGGCGTCAGGGAAAATGATCAACTTTGCTGGGGGCGCCGTTTATGGCAATCAGGGCACCATCAGCGGACCGATCCTATCCAATGCCTCGATTAACATCGGCGACGCCCTGCAGACCATCGGCCAACTTTCCTTTATGGGCAACTACACCCAGGAACCGCACGGAAGCCTGACCTTCGACATTGCGGGATCGGAGCTCGGGCAATACGATCAGCTCAACGTCAGCGGCCACGCCCAACTCAACGGACTGATGACCGTGGACCTGCTTAACAGTTTCATACCGCAGATCGGCAA
>CAVQAM010000007.1:0-28642 GCA_963710585.1 uncultured Acidobacteriaceae bacterium
TGATGAGCCTTAAATGCCGACAGACGATGTGAGCCTTAACGTCTTAAAACGCCAGCATGTCCACGTCCTGACTATCACGAACGTAACCGGAATGCCATGTGGACCTTTGTTCTACAGTTCTACCGCACTAGGCGGTTTTGGTGAGCACGGGCGTATACGCACCTGTGACGATGTTTCCGAATTGACGCATTCGCGTAAGTATTCAGGCGCCCCAACTCTTCTGCCAAGAGTCTCACGTCCTTTAGCCGCACACACAAGGCGAAGGATAATGCCTGCTCATCGACTCGCCAGCCGTTTTCGAACTGGCTGCCAACGAATGACTTGACTAGCCTTCCATCGGGAAACTCAATGGCCGTTGCCTCGCGGCTGTGATCCACCTAGCAACCCTGCAAAAGAAATGAACAAAACGAGAATGAGCACTTGGATGCGCGCGGTCGGCCCCTCACGTCCCCACCCATCTCGACCCCATTGGCGAACCTGGCACTCATCTCAGTACGTGAGGGCAATGGATGCCAGCTTTCCGCCTGGTCGTTGGCCGCCCCTGAAGATCAAGGGAGAGTGCGCGATTTTCAGTAGTATTCTTGAATGCGGGCGTTCAATGATAAAGATTGATTGGCCATTTGTTTGACCTTTTAGGGAGCCAGCCGGAATGCCAGCCCTATCCAGGTGGCCGCGATCATCAGCATCAATCCCGGAACTACCCTTGCTGCAAAGCGCCGACCGCCAGCAACACTCGCAAATACAACCTTGCTTACGGTGTTGGTGGTGAGTCCCGCCAGAATTGGTACTACGGCCTCCCGTGCCGCCATCTTGTTTGCCGCCACCAGCGACGCAACCGAGACCGCGGCCGAGTGGGTATCGGCAAACCCGGCGACGGCAGCCGCCGCCAGCACACCTCTTTCTCCAAACCACGCATTCAGCGCGGCCGACAGCAAGAGCACTACCGCAATCATGCCGCCCAGACCCAGGGCAGTCTTCAGGCTGAACGCGTGCCCCGGATGCGCGTGCTGCGACACTCGACGGCGAGCGCTCAGAATCATCAGTAACGCGCCGTAGACGGTGGCGACAATCCCAGCCGCAATCAGAGGAACACGCAGTAATCTTAGGACCGGCGGGCTGATTGCCGCCAACACCAAGGCCATCTCGATGACTGTGGCGACATTCGAGAGAACCGCGGCAGCCACGGCGGGCCGCGCCAGCGCTGGTTCATGCGCAGCTCGTTCACCCATCGCACCGATGGTCGCCGTGCTGGAAACAAAGCCCGACGCGAAGCCAGCTACCGGAAGCCCGAAGCGAGCGCCCACCAGCCGGACTGCAATGTATCCGCCCGCGCTGATCGAGATCATCAGGATCACCATCTTCCAGATGGTGCGCGGATTGATCGCACCGAACGGCCCCAGGTAGCGGTTGGGAGTGAGGGGAAACACCACCAGGACCATAGCCACAAAGATCAGCGCATCGGTCAACTCCTGCTGGCTGAGTACCGCGCGAACGAAGTGGTGCAGGGGTGTGCGCGCCGCCAGCAGGATAGTCACTACAACCGCAATGCCAGATGCAATCGCAATCTCACGCTGGGCCAGTCCGCCCAGCAGTGCGGCTAGCAACAGCGCGGCTTCCGAGGTGAGCCCCGGGTCCTTGTCGTGGCTCCGCCAGTAGGCCACGGCGCAGAAACCAGCGAGCGCCAGGGTCGTCACGGCGAGCAGCAGTTCACCGCCCAGCCGATAGCTGATGCCACCCAGCAGCGCTGCTATAGCGAATGTGCGGATTCCTGCTGGGGAACGGCTCGGACCTTCCCCTTTGCGGCGTTCGCGTTCCGCGCCCATCAGAAGGCCAATCGCCAGTGCGGCGGCCAATCGAAAGGCTGGACTTTCGGTCGTCAGCATGGGGGGATACTAGCACCCGTGTGTGCACGCGATCTGTTACTTGAGAGCGTCGTCACAGGCAGGTAGCTGAGGCTCTTGGCCATTTTGGTGTGATCCGGCCCCAAGGCGCTGGCGCGATTACGAATTCGTGGGTGCCCGGTTCATCCGGCTTCTTGCCTTTTCAGAAGCGGTATGCACGTGCGCCGCCAACTTTGGGAAGCGCTTCTGCAACTTCTCGAGGACGCGGTGGGCCCATGCATACTCGCTCGAGAGAATCACCAGGCCGATGAGCAGAAACAATATCCCTTGCAGGATTGGCAAAACGAGGCCAGCGATTCCCATGAGGACAAATCCCCAGCCGGTCAGCAATATCAACCACCGCTTGCGCTTCTGATTCAACTTGCACTCTCCGAAGCTTGGCGCCAAGTTTCTGGGGGCTCTGGGAATGGAACTTGGGTTACGGGCATCAAGGTCGAGCGTGCCCGGCCAGATGGTCCGCCAATCTTGCCCCCTGGTGTGCCGCGATGATCAGCAACACGGAGCAGAGGACGTAGACGAGGCCGAAGACAACGGAGGTCACGGACATTGCCTTCGGCTGCATTCTGACGGCAAGTGCCCGCCAGACCAACAGCGCAGTCGCAAACAACAATGCGGCCACGACAAAAGTACTCGCCGCCAGAATGACCAAATTGCGCTGATGTTCCAGTATCTCCCCTCCTACCTGGCCGGTTCGAAGTGCTTCGGTTGCCGGTTGAGTTTCTAATAGCGCGACACACAGCGAGGACGCACCTAAAACGATCAGCATCACGGCGGGCACAATAAGGGCGGGGTTGCTATCTTTGCGCAAAGCGTTTGCCGCCAGTAAAAAAGGTGTAACCAGCACACAAGCGAGGGGGAGATCGATGGCCAACAGGTGCAGAGCGCCATCAGAAAGTGGCTGATACATAGGAACTCCTTCAAGCAAGGCCAGGTGGTCCATGCGTGTTTGTGCATTGTGCCGAGCGCTTCGGAGTCGGCTGATCCTGCCCACAACTTTGACCCGGAATCGCTACTGCTCCAGCACGTGCTTGGCCGTGTCGCCGCGGAAGATCATTTCCATCAGAACCTTCTGGTTCTTGGCGTTTGTCTCGTACAGCTGTCGGGTGTCTTGCGCTTTCTCGTTCAGTGGAACCAATGTGCACTTCGTTTTGACCTCGGCTGTTCCGTGACTCTGCTTAAAGATCATGATGTGAATCTGGTCCTGCATTTCATGGGTGACTTTGTAGTCACCAGCCGGCAGCACAGTTCCACCTACCAGGGTTGGCGCAGAGAGCGTGATGTCCTGCTTGTCTTTAATACCCATGGGATTGTCTTTTGCCGAGAGCAGTACCGCATTGCACAGCAGCGCGACAAATAGGGCGAGAAGAAAGACGGTGATTCGTTTCTGGGACATAATTTCCTTCAAGATAGTTCCTAACATGCGTTCCTCCTAGTCTCTAAGAATCCGGCTTGGCCGAGCCCGACTTTCGCGCGCATTCCCGAGGGCCTGGTTCCTCGCAATAAGAGTGTCAAAGCGAGAATGCCAACTGTATTTCCCATCGGTAAGTATGCGAGAAGGTGTCTCGATCCACGGTTATGAAAGCAAGCTGTGTGCCAGACCTGGTACTGCGTCGCGAATGTTTAAAAGTGATGTAGTTGGGACGCCAGCTGAGAAAGGGCAGCTAGAGGAATGTTCGAGTTTTTGAACCAGCACCCGGTAAATCTGTCAAAGAATTTGAACGCATAGATGCAAGCTGGAATTGCAGGGGCGGATTACGTCGCCCTAACATCAGAAAAAGCGCCAATTTGGCACCAAGGTACACGCCCAATCAAAAACTGACAAGGATGGAAGACGATTTGCAGCAACTCAGGGCAGGTTAGGTGACTGAGGCAGCAATTAACGGCGACGCAGCCCTTAGAGGAGTGGAATGGAACTTCGCGCCACCGATGTTCTGAATGCGCCGCTCCTGGCCGAGCCAGGCGCGATTCACAATGTGGGGCTGCCTGAATTTATTGGCCCAAGGGTGGGGTGAAAAAATGAGGAGTTGTTATGAAACTCAGAATGTTTGCTCTTTTCTGCAGCCTGCTGACTCCAATGATGGTGTTCGCAGAACAAATTTCCCGCCACATCCACCCTCCTGGACCAAGCGCTCCAATGGTCGGACCCGACTTTTTTCAGAGTTTGATGTGGGCATTCTACTTCTTCCGCTAAGTCTGATGCCGATATGAAAGCGGGTAGTGAATCTTGTTGCAGAGAGCGAGCGGAGCTAGAGTGTTCGATGCTCCGCTTGTAATGCGCAAGTCGAGTCTCAAGCCTCGCAGTTCGGGGGGACGATTTTGAAAAAAGGCGTTGACAACCGGATGGCTTATTGCTCTTCAAGTCCTACTATGACGGCGCTCAACTCACTTAATACTTGTGGTCCTCCTGAGGCGCAAGGAGCGGATGAGGCGGCATGGTCCCAACTGGTTTACCGCCTGAAATCGGCCTGTGTCGAGGAACGTCTTATTGCTTTGGAAGAAGCCTCCGATCTGCTCGGAGCAGCTATCGCCAGAGGGGAGCTGGACGGCGAGTCGGCGAACCGATGCATGATTGCCTTATTCACTACCGCGGCTGCTATCGGAGATGGAATTTCCCGGGTTTCCGCTTCACGCTTTGCCTGCGATTGTTGAGAGGAGTAATCGATGGTTTCCAAGTGCGCAAACCCTCTGTGTTCGGCCCCATTTCATACCCTGAAAGAAGGGCAGCTGGTCGTACTCCATTTGCGCCAACCGGTACTAAAAGGGGCGCCGGCCGCAACCGACGTCAAAGATTTCGAACCCTTTTGGCTGTGCCCGGAGTGTTGTGATCGCTTCACGCTCCTGGTGAAGCCGGGCAGAGAATGTGTTTGCGTGCCGAAGCCTTCGATCGCGGGCGACAGCCCTGGGAGCGACAGGCCGCGCGCCACCGCCAAGACGGCTGCTGTCCCGTCCACCTGATGCTCGTCTATGATCACACCTCGTTCGCCAATGGCGTACCGGCACTGCGCTTCGTGGTCAAGGGCAAAGAGTGGACCCGCTAAACCGGTGAATGAAGGAAGTGAAATGATGTCGGATCCAAGCGTTCAAGAATTGAAGGCGGGGATCGCGCAGATCGACCGGCAAATTGAGCAGGAACGAAAACGGCATGCCCAAGCGGTTCGCGCAATACTAAGGTCCACGGCAAGCGGCTGTATTTGCGGTGGACCTACCCGACAAATGTACGGGCCACGCGCTCACCCTCGACCCGCAATTCTGACTGGCGGCGGTGGTGTCGGTGTCGAGAGAATCATCGCCCAGAAACCGACGGGCGCAGAGTGATGCGCATTTCATGGCCCCACAAGAAGCGATTCCTATCAAAACACCGATCTCGACTTCCCGCGAGACATACATCGCGATACTGACCACCATCGCGATTGCTGCCCACTTGATTCTCAGGTATCTGACCCATCTGCCCCGGTTGGACTATTTGGCCCCTCTATTCGTTGCTCTGGCGGTGGGCGGAATCCCAATTCTGGTGACGTTAGGCAAGAAGCTTTGGGTGCGGGAGTTCGGCTCGGACTTATTGGCCGGTATCTCCATTTTGGCCTCCGTTTTGATGGGGCAGTACCTGGTAGGCGCGATTATCGTTCTGATGCTTTCGGGCGGAGCGGCCTTGGAACAGTTCGCCACCCGCAGGGCGTCTTCCGTTCTCGACGCGTTGGCCAAGCGGATGCCGCAAGTGGCGCACCGCAAACGTGCAACCTCGGTCGAGGACGTGCACTTGGATCAGGTCCAGATAGGCGATGAACTCATCGTGTTACCCCACGAGATCTGCCCGGTTGACGGATTGGTTGTGGAGGGGCATGGGGTGATGGATGAGTCTTATCTGACGGGCGAGCCGTTTGAGATCTCAAAGACTCCGGGCTCGAGGGTCCTCTCCGGAGCAATCAATGGAGATATGGCGTTGACCATCGAAGCCGAAAAGCTGGCGGTGGATTCGCGTTATGCCAAGATCATGCAGGTGATGGAGCAGACGCAGGAGAAACGCCCGCAGCTCCGCCGCATTGGAGACCGAATCGGGGCCTGGTACACGCCCCTGGCCGTGGGTCTGGCTGGACTAACGTGGCTGGTTACCGGGGACTCCATGCGTTTCCTGGCAGTGGTTGTCATCGCCACTCCATGTCCCCTCATTCTGGCGATTCCGGTTGCAGTCATTGGCGCGATCTCGCTGTCCGCGAAGCACAGCATCATCATCAAGAATCCCGCGGCCTTGGAGCAGATCACAACCTGCCGGACGCTGATCTTCGACAAGACAGGAACGTTGACCTATGGCAAGCCGCAAATGACAGAGGTGTTGTGCGGCCCGGGGTTCACCCGAGATGAGGTTTTGCGGGCGGCGGCTAGTCTTGAGCAATTTTCCAAGCACCCGTTGGCCGGTGCGGTGCTACAGGCAGCGCGCGACGCAAAGCTAGCCGCACTGGACGTGAGCCAGATGCAGGAGAAACCCGGAGAAGGCCTGCTCGGCATAGTTGCCGGTCGAAAAGTCCGTATCACCGGGCGCGGCAAAGTGGACCCTGAGTTGCTGCCGTCATTGCCTCCGCTGGCTTCCGGACTGGAGTGCCTTATTTTCGTAGATGATCGTTATGCCGGCACCTTTCGTTTCCACGATGCCGCTCGTCGCGACAGCAAGCCCTTCGTCCACCATCTGAAGCCCCGTCATCAGGTCAACCGCGTTCTCCTGGTCTCCGGAGACCGCGAGTCGGAAGTCCGCTATTTGGCCCAGGAAGTCGGCATCACCGAGGTCTATGCCAGCCAGACCCCGGAGCAGAAGGTCGCCATCGTGGAGACGGAGACCAAGCGGGCGCGTACCCTATTCATCGGGGACGGAATCAATGACGCCCCGGCCCTGATGACGGCGACGGTAGGGGTGGCGTTCGGTTCCAATAGTGACATCACCTCCGAAGCGGCCGACGTTGTGATTCTTGCCGCCTCGCTGGGCAAAGTAGATGAGCTGATCCATGTCAGCCACCGGATGCGCTCCATCGCACTGCAAAGCGCCGTGGGAGGAATGGCGGCCAGCGTCGTCGGCATGATCGCGGCTGCGCTGGGGTACTTGCCTCCCCTGGAGGGCGCCGTCCTGCAGGAGATCATTGACTTGGCGGCAGTGGTGAACGCCGTTAGGGTAGCGCTCCCCACCAGAGACTTAGTCGACTTTTGATTACCGATCGCTCGCCGCGCGGTGGTCCGGTGATGGAAGACGGCTACAATAGTTATACCCTTCCTCAGCCTCCTGTCGCATCGCTGAGGGACCGGCGACATTCGACATTCGCAACCCCATGCTTCCGGGCGAAGCCGGGCAGTTGGTATATGCAGGAATGAATACAGATCTAGAACGAGGGCCGCGACCAAAGATGCAGACCTTGGGATCGTTCAAGCGGCAGCGGTCCACGCTGGCCACCCTCAATCTGATTGCCCTCGCGACCTTACTTCTGATTCATACCTTCTTCGCCAATCACTTTGGAATGCCAACCCCAACCCTGCTCATCATGTTGGCGGCTGCCTTTCTGTTGCGTACGGTTGAGCTGATCTGGGTCCAGGCCCGGACCTTGCCGCTGTCCCATTATGGTTTGCAGGTGCTGACCGCAGGCTCGGTTGTGCTTAATTTTGTGCTCGCGTTTACGGCTGCACTACTGACGAATCGCCCCGATGCGCAGTACTTCGTCCTCTTGGCAATGCCCATCGTCGAGGCCGCCTTCACCTTCTCATTGTTCAGCACCTTGGGCATCACCACGGTCGCTGGAATGCTCAACTTTCTGTGGATTGTGTTGTATGTGGGGCGGCATGGGCCCATCCCGGCGAACGAATACTTCGACGCAGGCACCATCTCGCTAATCTATGGTTTTGTCGGGGTCCTGGTGTGGATGCTGGTGAACGATTTGCGGGCAAATCAGGTCGAGCTAGCGCGGAACATGTCCGAGCTTGAACAAACGCGAGAGCGCTTGCTGATTGAAGAAAAACTGGCCGCGGTGGGAAGGCTGTCGAGCGCAATCGCGCATGAGATCCGAAATCCAGTAGCCATGATCTCCAGCTCGCTGGCCACCGCCACGCGGGGAGTAGTGGATCCTGAACAACGCGCCATGATGTTCGACATCGCCGCCAAAGAGGCCGCACGCCTAGAGGGACTGACGAATGACTTCCTGGCTTATGCCCGACCCCGTCCTGCGATGAAGTCGGTCAACAATGTGGCGGACGTACTGGCCTATGTTGGCGACCTGTCGCGGGCCCATGCGGATTCTAAGGGCGTCAGTTTGGCGGTAAAAGCACCTGACGAACTGCTGTGCGATTGTGATCCCGCAGGACTTCAGCAACTACTGTTGAACCTGGTGATGAATGCGATTGACGCCTCTCCGCCGCTGGCGACGGTCACGCTGAGCGGAAAAGAGGTCGCCGGTCGGGTCCTGATCGAGGTGGAGAACCGGGGAGACGGTATCGCTCCCGATGACCTCAGACACATCTTCGAGCCGTTCTTTACAACGAAGCCGCGGGGAACTGGCCTGGGATTGGCGATCGCACGCGCCGTCGCCCGCAGCCAGGGAGGCGACCTCACTCTGACCGAGAACGGTCCTGAGCGCGTCAGGTTTTCCGTCAATATGCCGGCCGCGACCGAAGCCGCAATCGCGATGGTGAAATCTTAGTATGGCGAGAATACTTGTCGTTGACGACGAACCACACATGCGCAGGATTCTTGCGGCAAACCTGCAGCAGGACGGGCATGCCGTGTTCGAGGCGGGCGGGGTGGAAGAGGCCCGAAAGCAGATTGCCAGCGGGGAATACGACACCGTAATCACCGATCAGAAAATGCCCGACGGGACCGGCCTGGATGTGCTGCGGCTCGTACGGCAGGATGACCCGACGGTGGCAGTTGTTTTTCTCACGGCCGTGGGAAGTATTGAGCTCGCGGTAGAGAGCATGCGGGCAGGCGCCTTCGACTTTCTCACCAAACCTTTTCTGCCCGAGGTGCTAAGGGCGACGGCCCAGCGCGCGGCGGACCACACCCAACTCTTGCGGGAAAACATCCGGCTCCGGAATGCCGTGGTGCGGCTGGAAGGGTCGGCGGAGATTGTCGGTCGCAGCGCGGGCATCCGCAAGGTCCGGGACCAAATTGCAAGGGTGGCTCTGACGGACGCAACGGTGTTGATAACAGGTGAGACCGGCAGCGGGAAGGAGCTGGTCGCCCGCGCGATTCACAAGAGCAGTTCGCGGGCCGCAAAACCGTTTATCGCCGTCAACTGCGCGGCACTTGCGGAATCGCTCCTGGAGAGTGAGCTTTTCGGGCATGAGCGGGGAGCGTTTACGGGCGCCGACCGGGCCCGTGAAGGACTGTTCGAGGCGGCGCACCAGGGCACGCTGTTTCTGGATGAAATCGCGGAATTATCTGCCTCGGCGCAAGCCAAATTGCTGCGCGTGCTTACCGATGGTCAGGTTACCCGGCTGGGTTCCACCCGCCCGAGAAGTGTGGACGTCCGCGTACTCGCAGCAACTCACCGCGATCTCCAAGCACGCGTGCGTGAGAACCTGTTTCGCGAAGACCTCTATTATCGGGTGGCCATATTTCCTATCGCGATACCATCTCTGCGTGAAAGGCCGGAAGATATCCCAGAATTGTGTGAGCTATTTCTACAGCGCGTCGCCGTGGACCTGAAGCTTCCCCCACACACTCTGTCTAAGGAAGCGCTCGATATATTGCTGGCTTATCAGTTCCCGGGAAACATCCGTGAGCTCCGGAACCTCATCGAGCGCGCATGTATTCTGGCGAACGACGAAGCCATCGGCGCCTCGGCGTTTGCCGGCACCGAGCCAGGGGGTGAGAAGTCAAGAAAAACGCCGACAACCAAGTCGAGCGGAGAAGCGGGCGAGGCCGAGTGGATAGAGTCTTTGCCGGATAGTATCGACCTGCGAGCCCTGGTCGGCTCGATCGAAAAGAGGTTGATTGAACGTGCCCTGCGTTCTACAGATGGCGCACAAGCCGAAGCTGCGCGGCGGCTGGGATTGTCCCGCAGCGACCTCTCGTACAAGCTCGGTAAGTACGATTCGAAGACCGCTGTTGAATAGCGCCGGCTAGGAGAAACTCCATGCGGAAAACAAAGGAGGGCCTGTGCTTACCCAGGCTGGTGGTCCACGCTGAGCGTCTTAGTTCCGGGGAGGACCGGACCATGCCGGCTTGCCCGACGCATCCCGGAGAACCAGTGTCTTACCCGATTGTTTTACTTCCCGGGCGATGATTCCCTCTTCGCCCTTTATTGTCACCCTAGATCCGGTAACCTCGATGGTGTCGCCCTTGGCGAAAGAAAATCCTTCCTGCGACAGAAAGGCGGTAGGACCGAGGTACACCTCCACGGAGCCCTGGGCGGTTTTCAGCACCAGGTCCGTGCCGGTATTGCCACGCCGACCAGGATGCTGCTGGACGTCCTCAACCGCGCCCGAGATGGTAGTTTCGGTTTTCGGATTGTAGTACCTGCCAGACGGCCCCGCCTGGGCTGACGCCCATGTGGCTGCTATCAGCAAGAAAAGTGCGGTTATTAACAACCAGAGCGTTTTCAATGTGGGTCCTCCTATTTATGTTCCAACTCCCTCCGGAATCGATGTTCACCTTCACCAACACCCAGTTTACCGACATACAGGCGCTAACTCTGAAGTTTCACGGTTACGACTCCAGTTATGGCCCCGCTTTTCTTCGCGGAGAAATTTGAAGAGTGCCAGTGTTACCGCCAGGATGATCGGACCGATGAATACTCCAAGCCCTCCGAAAGCTTTCAGTCCCCCTAACAGTGCAACGAAGACGAATAGCGTCGAGAGTTTTATGCGGCTTCCAATCAGTTGTGGGCGCAATAAATTGTCAATCGGATGGACGATTGCCAATCCCCAAGCAAGGAGGATAAGACCTTTGATGAAGTGGCCGCTGAAGACTAGCATCGAGATGGCCGGCAGAAGAACAATCGATGTTCCAATTGCTGGCAACAGCGCACACAGTGCGGTGACGATTGCCCAAAGGACCGGTGAAGTGATGCCCAAAAACCAGAAGGCAATACCGGTGAGGGCGCCTTGCACTGCTGCAATGGTGAGCGTCCCATAGACAGTCGCGTTAAGGGTATCTTTGACGCGGGCAAAGAGCCTTCTTGTTTGATCCGAACGAAGTGGGAGCAGAACGGCGGTCCGCCGCAACATCGCCTTACCATCGCGGAAGAAGAAAAACAAAATAAAGAATGCAGCTAGGGCATCGACGAGTAGAGCCGCAAAGCTTCCAACGACGCCGGCCGTCATACTAAGAAGTCCCGCGACTGTTTTCTCAGTTTGGTTTACAGTTGCAGTTCGCAAATCAACGGCAGAAATCGGCAGGTAGCGGCTCAGCAACTCAACTGTTCTATCAAGAAGATGGATGAGGTAAAGGCCAAGACGTTCGCTTCCGTTTCCTGAACCGCTAAACGATTGGTACACGTCGCGCAGCCCGGTTACAAGTGCCCGGCCAAGGAACACCGTGGACAAAACGATGAACAAGACGACGACACACGTGGACAGGAGTGCAGAAAGATTGCGGTTCCGAATCCGGCGAAGAATACGCGCGTGCAGAGGATAAAAGAGAACAGCTAATAAGGCGGAAAAGATGATCGGCCTGAGGAACGGAGAAATGAGGATATAACAAAAATAGAGGGCCACCGCCGTCAGCCCCAGCAAGAAGACGACAGCCGCCCGATTCTTCGTGTTACTGCCTGTCCAGATACGCATTCGATCCCGTTCGCTCGGAGACCTCCATCAACGCTGCCAATCGATCTTCAGTCGTGATCGCCGCTCGGTTGCGGTTTGCCTGCTGTGGCGCCTGTTTTGTTTGCCTCTTGCTCTCCTGCTGGTAGCGGGGAAGGCTTAACTGCGGCTCTCACCCCAAATTCATGCACTAGCCGTCCACCATTGTGTGCGGTGTTCGTGAGCAGCAGTATGCCGCCTCCATAGAGAACCAAAAACGCAAGCGGGAGTACCGTGGATACGAGCCTGTGCGATGTCGTTTTCAGGATGGTAGGAATCAGGAGAATCGCCGCGAAAACCACGGTCAGGACGGAGAACGTGATGCGGGTGGCTTCCGCCAACTCCTCGTGCCGTTCCAGGACTGCATCGATTTGTGGGGTTCGTTCCGCTAGTCTAGCCGCCGCCTCGCCGCTGGCGACCGCCAGGAAAGTCCCCAAGGTGCCCGCAATCGTCAGCCCCAAGGCAACATAGAGTATGGTTCGGCCCTTCTCTGGTGGACGCAGCGCCCCGACCGCGATGAGGAACGGTACGACCAGCAGCAAAGCGATGGGGAAATGGATAATGAGAGGGTGTAAAGCATCCCAACCCGGAATTGGCGGAAACTGAATCATGACAGGTCACCTCAAGTAGCTGCGTCCTTGTGCCAATGTTGTTCTTGCCGTCTCGCACGCCGCACTCCGTGCTCCAGGCGACGGCCACGAACTTTTCCTTTGCACCGGACAGGGCGCATCGCGAACAATTCCCACGCTACCGAACCAAGCAGCACACTGTCACATCTTCTGTCACCCGATGCTGCTCAGAAGAGAGTCGCCGCGGCCAACTGTGTTCCCGTGTCAGCGGCCCTGCCTCTTTTTCCTCGCTGCGGGCAATTCAATTTCAATTCTCCAAGGTGCCCGCCGGCCCCAGTCTCTGCAAGCGGTCTTTGGCATTGTGGTAGTCGACCAGGCTGTCCACCGTCTGATAAAGCGAGTCCGCGTGCTCAGACAGATCCGCGACGGTTGCTTCGTATTCCGGCTGACGCACGTTCCAGCGTTCGACGTTTGCCAGGTTGATGGCCTCTTCGGTTTGATCCGCCAGGGCAACCAGGTACGGCCGGGCCTGCTCGATGGCCATCTGCTGCACTTCACTGGCTTGCGGCTTCATTCCCTCGAGCTCGGCCAGCACTCGTCCCATATCGTTGATTCCCGTCGCAAGCGTGTTCAGATAATAGATATGACTCTCCCAACTTGTCTGTTGGTCACGCGTCTGACACAACAAGGTGTCGGCATTACGGCTGACTTCATAGGCCTGTTGCCTCAATGCGGATAGATGCTCTGTTACTTGGGATATCTTGGCATCATCCCGAGTAGAGTTGTTTGTGTCGGCCGAAAGTACAGCCGGCACCGATAGCATCGCGGCCACCGCCCACGACACAATAACAATTCTGCGTTTCATGTTCGTGTCCTCCTATGGGCTGTATCCTATGTTCTAGGTGACAGCTACGAACTTTTCCTTTGCGCTGAAGCAGTTGTGGCACTTGGCGAAGTCCAGGTTTGTGGTAGTCAATCCACACACCGTACACACATAGTAGGTCGCCTTGCTTCGCATGTTTTCGAGGTTATTGAATGCCTCCATGAACAGCTTGGCGTGTCCGGCTTCGGCATTGCGCGCGTAATTGAAGGTCCTGAAGGCATCGTTGTTTCCCACGGCGCGCGCCTGCTTGTAGAATTCGGGATACATGATGTCGCGTTCGTAGGTTTCGCCCCTGACCGCAACTTCCAGGTTTTCTTTCGTGGACTTCACTACCGGGCTTTCAAGTTTTGCCTGCGCCGAACCCCCAAGTTTCTTGATTTCAACCAAGTGATTCGCGGCGTGGATTTCCTCGGCGCGGGCCGCAGCTCGGAACAGGCTTGCCACTCCGCCGTAGCCTTCCTGATCGGCTTTGACAGCAAACGCAAGATATCTTGCATGGGCATTGCTTTCGCCGTTGAAGGCGGTTTGCAGATTCTCCAGCGTGCGATCGCCGGTCGCGGAGTTCTGGGCTGCGGAGGCTGCCGTCGCAGCCGTCAATAACAACAGGGTCAAAGCGAAAATGCTGACTACGTTATTCATAGGTATTCTCCATCCGTCGACGTGCGAACACTGTCGCGATCCACGTTTGTCGAACGCAAGTTGTGTGCCAGACCGTTAGCGCGTCGCGGACGTTCAAACTGACGTACTTGGGCCGCTAGCTGACGAGGGCAATCGCAAGTATGTTCAAGTTTTTGAACAACCCGGACGATCTGTCAAAAAACTCAGACGCGGAGACTGGGAGCCTGTAATTTCTCTCCAATTAACATAAGTCGCTCTGGCGAGGCAGGAAACACCGCCCAATCTCAGGTTCAACTTGAATGCCAATTGGGCCGACTAGGAGTGGAAGAACACTTGCACTGGAAGCAGGCGAGAAGCACTGAGTTAGTAGTTCAATCTGTGCTGACAATCATAAGGAGAATGTGATGACCAAGGACCCTGAAAGAAAGCCGCCGCTGTCCGTCAAACCCGGTTCCCACACCGACGAGGAGGCCACCCGGAAACTGGCGTACGACCTCTACGTGGATCGCGGGATGGAAGACGGACATGATCTTGAGGACTGGTTTCGCGCTGAGGAAGAGTTGTCGGGAAAGGCGCGTGCTGTTGCAGCCTGACTTCTCCCACTCATCGCGAATGGCGGATGCCGCAACTTGCCCCGCGGCATTCGCCACTCGCTGTAAATATGAAACTGGGAACGTGCTTCTTTACACAGCGACACGGAGGTGTGCTATGGCATCTCAAGCGAAACTCTCCCGCATAACCATTAACAAAATCCTACTGGCAACTGATTTTTCTCCTGAGGCACACAACGCCCTGCAATGCGCCATTTCTCTCGCAAGGCGCTATGGTTCCACAATTTTCCTCACCCACGTTCTTGCTCCGGAAGGCTCCAGCGGCGCTATGGAGGCATGGCCTGACTGGCCCGACGTAGTGCGCCACGATGCTGAACAAAGCATGGCAAACCTGGAAAGTACAGAAGGCTTGGGGCTCCTGCCTCACGAAGTAATCCTACGGTCCGGTGACACCTGGAAGGTGATCTCACAGGTTCTGTCGGACAAGGATGTCGATCTGATTGTGCTGGGCACGCAAGGACATGGAGGGATCAATAAGCTATTTCTAGGATCGACAGCGGAAACGGTAATAAGACACGCCACTTGTCCGGTGCTCACGGTTGGACCGCATGTTCGGCTGGCATCGCTGAACCGATTCGGCCACGTGTTTTACGCCACCGGGTTTTCAGGTGGGTCCATGCGGGCGCTGACCTACGCTCTGTCTCTGGCGAAGAGGGCCGCGCCGAATTGACCTTACTGCACGTTATCGAGAGTCAATCGGCATCGGAGTCGGAGTTGTTGAAATGGAAGCAACGGGACCGCGCGAAACTGAGTCGAATGGTCCCACCCGACGTCGATCTGGCGCACAAGCCTGAGATCGAGGTTGAGATGGGGATTCCCGAGGTGGAGATTGTCCGACTCGCGGACACCAAGAAAGCGGACCTCATCGTTATGGGTTGTCACTCAGGCGGCGCAGTGTCGACGCACTTGCCCTGGACGACTCTGCATCACGTTTTGCAGCACGCACACTGCCCCGTGCTCACGGTTCGCGGCGAATGGTCCGCGGCGAATAGAGCCGACACAGGCCAGAGCACCGGAGTCTGGTTCGGTGAGTAGATCGTAGAAGCTGTCTCGGTTGCTGACCATCCCTGTATCAAGCTGCGCACGGAGGAGTGGGATGATAACGGCGAAATGTACGACTCAGATCAAGCTAAAGAACATTTTACTTGCGACGGACCTGTCCGAGGCAAGCAGGCACGCGACACGGTACGCTATATCGTTGGCCGCTCGATACTGCGGAAAGCTTTACGCTGCGCACGTTATTTCCCTCGATGCCTTCGTTCTAGCGCATCCCGAAGCCGTGGATCGGATTCTGAAGGAAAGCAACGACTACACGAAATGTACTTTGGACGAACTGCTTGCACCGGTGAAGAGGCGGGGACTTCCTTGCGAGGCACTGGTCGGTGTGGGAGATATAACCAACGTGCTGCGCGAGTTCGTAGAGAAGTATGAAGCGGATTTGGTGGTTGTCGGCACCAGTGGTCGCGCAGGATTGGGAAAAGTATTTCTTGGGTCAGTAGCCGAGGAAATCATTCGAGATGCACCCTGCCCAGTGCTAACCGTCGGAGCAAAAGCTGCCGGCATTACGGCGCGGGACATCCAAAACATTCTTGGTGCGATCGACTTCTCACAAGAATCTCTCCATGCCTCAGAATATGCCTTTTTCCTGGCGGAAGAGCACAAAGCGCACCTTACTTTGCTGCATGTTGTCGGGGACTCGGTGGATGAGCCTGTCTCTCGCGCGGTACAGCTGCTCAGCCAAGCGCTGCGAGAACTGACCCCTTTGAAGCCCCAGCTTTCGTATGAGCCTGAGATCGTGGTTACAGCAGGTCCGGTGGCTGACCGCATTCTAGAGATTGCAGCCGAACGGTCTGCAGATTTGATTGTGATGGGAGTTCGGGGAGTAGGGGCTTTTGCTTCACAAGCCAGCCGTTTTGGTTCAATTGCTCACGAGGTAATCTCACGCTCGCCGTGTCCAGTTCTTACGACCGGCGTGGGGAAAGGCAGTCCCGTCACCGATTTCGCTTCGGATCGCTAACATTACTTGGGTGCATCGAGAACCACCACCCCATTGCTTCCGGTCGGCGCGCTAAGTTCGCCGATCTACTTGGGCCCGCTACCTGACACTGGATAATTAGAGGGACGTTCAAATTTTTGAACAATCGAGCGATCTGTCAAAAAACTCGGACACGCAGATCGGGAGCCTGCAATTCCCCAAAATCACCATCAGGGCTCTGACGAGACAGGAAACACCTCCAAATCTCAGGTTCAGCTTGAATGCCAAGTGAGCGACCCGGAGTGGAAGAACATTTGCAACAGTTGAGAGCGACCGAAATAGCAGGTTAATTTCGTGCCAGCAATCAGAGTAAGGTACGCACCTATGGACAAAGAAAACTTAGACGCATTCAAAAAACGACTGGAGGACCGCCGGTGGGATCTGCAGCAGGCCATAAAGCGAACTGCCCAGGACGGTCGCGATGCTGATTTTGAGTCGGCGCCGGACATCGGGGACCGGGCGGCAAACTCGTATAACAAGGAATTCCTGTTCCACCAGAGCAATAACGAACGGCAACTCCTGCAAATGGTGGAGGGCGCTCTGGATGGTATCCGCAACGGAGTTTTTGGACAGTGCGTGTCGTGCGGGAACGAGATTAACCCCAAGCGGCTGGAGGCTGTACCCTGGACGCGCCATTGCATCGCCTGCCAAGAGAGGCTGGAAAAAGGACCTGATGCCATTGGTTTACCGGGGCGAAATATCCCGAGTCGAGAACGGCGGAAGTGGGCCGGCTCACTCACGGCATCCTCATTATGATTATTAATGACGCGGGTGTGTCCGCAGATTGGCACTGGGCGGCTTTCGGTGACTACGCCGCAGTCACAGACTCAAGAAAGCTTCCCAGCTTCGCCGTCGCCCGGAATTGTGGAATCGGATCGAGTTCTTTGAATGCCGAGGTGAAAGCGTTCGACAGGCTCCACATGGTACGGGGTTGGAACTCCTCGTGTTGCGGATTAAAGTAGAGGTTGTGCACCCTGCGCGCCAGGTGTCTCGGGACATCGAGGTCCCCTTCGATGAACGCTCGGTAGATCGTCAGTTTTGCCACCGCTGCTGAGAGCTGCTGGGCTCGCCAACTCTCGACCTGCTGGCGCATCGGCTCAAAGTTCCGCTGCATCCGGTCCACGCCGATCGACAGCGTATCTTCGAGCGAGAAATGCTTGGAGTGCTTCGCTAAAACCGGGCTGAACACACCCGCGACAATGTGACAGAAACGGGATCGTCCGGAACCGAGCCAGAGCCTCCACGTAATGTACATAGAAGTGGCTCTTATGTACATAGATGATATACTGGCGACAAAAGGGAGTGATTCGAGGACCACAGCGATCAAACGAACTCACAAGCACTTTCAGTTGGATTCTGCCAAGATCAAGCGCGCCCAAAAAGCATTGCATGCCAAGACGGAAACCGAGGCCATCGAGCGCGCTCTGGACTTCGCGATTGCGGAGCATGAGAAGAACCGCTTGGTCCTTCAGGCCACCGAGCGTTTTATCAAGAGTGGTATTGAGATTAAGGACGTCTACGGCACGCTGGTTGGTTAGATGCAGCCCGCACTCTTCGACACTTCCATCTATATATCGGCGTTGCGTCGGGGAAACGATGCGGCTCTCGCCCTCAGACGTCTGGCTACTGATGCACCATTGTGGTTGAGTTCGGTAGTCCTCGAAGAACTCTATGCCGGCGCCGGTGACCGGGAGCGGCGCGTGGTGGAGAGACTAGAGCGCGATTTTGACAGGGTGAAACGAATCCTGGTGCCTAATCTTAGTGACTGGGCGCAAGCCGGCCGGGTGCTGGCCCGCTTGGCGGTCAGCTACGACTACGAACAAATGGGACAGGGGCGGCTGACCAACGACGCACTGATTGCGATGAGCGCCGGGCGACTGGGAATACGAGTGTTCACCGCCAATGAGCGCGACTACCGTCGTCTCGCCGAATTTCGCGCATTTCGCTGGCAGTTGATCACCGTCTAAGGGGGCATCGTCAAAGCCGCATTCGTTCTGGCGTCGCAGGTGCCGCTCATTGAGAACGCTCACGTGATCGAGCAAGTCCCGCCGCACACTTCCAATCAGCGCTCCGCAACTCCGTTCTGCCAAGGACTGAAGGAAGGCCGAGCCGGCTTAGCTCGGATCGGCTACTGCCTTCCTATGCATAGTCAATCGGATGGCGCTCGAGCCAGTGTTGATCGCGGACCGCCCCCATCTGTTTCAGCGAGGAGCGGCCCATGCTGGCCGTGAGTTCACGGGTTTTCCAGGCGAATCCGGCACAGAATCCGATCGCGCTGCCTAGCATGCTCCAGGCAATCGTTCTTGGAAGGCGATCACGACGGCCATTCGCGTAGAAGCGAAGGACGCCGGCGCAGGCCCCGATGGTAGCCAGACTTAACGATGCCCGCACAGATTGGGTCAGGATTGCGGAAAGAGGCTGTCCATGGAGATGGGATTCCCGGCCGCTGCACAACCCCGATACTCCAGACTTGACCAGCGTTCGTCCATAGCGAAGATACGCCGTTGAGTATCCATCCGGTTTCATAAGACAATCTCCTTCGAAGCTGCATCGCGAAAGTTGAACCCTGTTGACGGTTTCGCCAGCGATGAGCCAGTATTCGCACTAACTACCACATTTATCTCACGTAAGTGTCAACCGAGTCTGTGCCCTGGGTCACGTCTCACTCTGGGCTTAATCACAGCCCCACGTATACGGATGTTTACCTTGCCTCGGGCGCTTCGCTGGGTCGAAAAACATTCACCACCCTTCGGCTACGCTCAGGCCAGGCTCCGACACGGCGGACACGGAGTTTTGGTTTCCATCGAGTCTCCTCCGTGATCTCTGTGCCTCCGTGGTTAATTTTCATACCCAGGGGCGGGCCATGGCTCATGCAAGACTCGGCTTGTAAGAAGATTGGCGCGGCCGGACGTGGAGAGGCGACCATGGTCCGCAACAGGTCGCCTGTATTTTGCCACCAGCCATGGAAAATTTGCCCGCCCTCGTAAACCACCTGCAGAGGCTCCCAACTCTTGGGCCCGCATGACGCTGGAGGGGCAAGAGCAGGATCCCGTTCGCGCCCGTCGCCGTCCGACTGCCGAAAGACGGGACGAACTATCACACTGCGGGTATCCAGTCGAAGCCCGGTGCGCAGCGCTTTCAGGGCACTCTCTTTTCCGCTCCAGAGCAGGGCCAAAAGCAGGGAATGCTCCGCGGCGGAGGTCCGCTCAATCAACGCTTGCTCTTCGGCCGCAAAGTAGTCGGCTATGAATGCGTCACTGCGCGGCTCGACAATTTCCAAATCACAACCCAGTTCCGCCCCGGACAGCGTAACGGCGCAAGCGGCCACTCCGCCCCGGTGGCTGAGTGAAATGGCGACCTCAGCCGGTTGGTTCGCGATAAAGACCTCCGGCGCGCCCGACGGCGCCGAGCGTATCTCGATGCCCGCCAAGTCCGGCTGGTGACCGGACAGGTTCAGGTAAGCCGCCAAGGCACGTTTTGCGGTCCAGCGTCCCAGCCGCCAGTCGGCGTGACGTTTGGCAAAACGCATGCCATCGAGGCGAAGCATTTCGCTGGCGCTCAACCAATCATTCTCCGGCGGCAGGTCGGCTTCGGTCTGTTCCAGCCAATGAACGTCCATCATGCCTGCCCGACGGGAGAAACCATGAGTATTTCCTCGACGTTGATCTCTCGTTGCACTTGTTTTCTAAATTGTGCTTCCTTGGATATTGATTGCTCCGTCTTTCTTATGCCGCGTTCGACCGCATCGACCAGGTACGGACGAAGGTTTGCGGGCGGAAGAATATTATGCAGCGCACCTACTCTGAGTGCCCGATGCACGCTGTGTACGCGGTCGAACTCCACGGCCATCTCGCCCAGCTTCTCGGAGTGAACGACCTTGAAGAGTTCGTTGTATTGAGTGCGCAGCCGGACTTTCTCGTTGCCGCCGGCCTTGGCTATCGCTTGGGTCAGCGCCTCCAGGCGCTCATCTTTGCGGGCCCTGGCTTCGACTTCGCTGGCAAACACAACCGCCGCCGCCGGCGCGCCGCCAATCACGGAAGCGTAGGTCCCCTCCAAGGCCACCACTTCGAGCTGTTCATTTAGCGCCCGCGAAAAGACCACGTACGCGCCCCCGTGGTAGCGAGAGATAACGCAAAAGACCATCGGGCCTTTGAAGTTCACGACGGCCCGACCGATCTGGGCGCCATACTCAAGCTGCAACTTGCGCATCGACTCGGGCGATCCGTCAAACCCCGACAGATTCGCCAGAATAACTACCGGGCGATTGTTGCTGGCCGCGTTGATGGCCCGAGCCACCTTCTTGGAGGAGAGAGGAAACAGCGTCCCCGCGCACCACTGGTCGGGTCCGTCTGCTGGGACAAACCCTAGCCGGGGTACTTGCCGTGATTCGATGCCGATGAGACATACCGGATAACCGCCGAGATGGGCATCCCAGACCACCGCAATCTCGGCGCCCCGCATGCCGGGCCAGCGCTCCAGGGGGCGATGGTCCTGGTCTATCACTGCTCTCATCACGCTGCGAATGTCGAACGATTTCTTCCGCCCGGCGTTAGTGTCGTCGGAAAAGATCTCGCCCACCCGAGCGAAGCCCTTGTCGGGGCCATTAGCGTGCGGATACGTCTGCACATCCCGGTCGATAGGATCGTTGGTAAGGGCCCGGCGTGGGAACCGCTCGCCTGGCGCTACGTAAGTGTGCTCATAATGGCGCAAGAGAATGTGGCAGGCTTGATCGATGTCTCGCGCCCAGTACTGCGCCTGGCCGTTGATACCCATGATGCGATCGTATCCGCCAATGCCTTCGTTGTCCTCGGCCGATACGCTGCCCGAGTAGTCCAGCGCGCGTTTGCCGGTAAGCACCATCGCCGCTTTCGGGGTCATGATCAGGATGCCGCGGGTGTGCATGAGCATGGTGGCCTCGGCGTTCCAGTAGGGCTGCGCCCCTACGTTGATGCCGTTGATCACCAGATTCACTTCGCCGCCGGCCTGCGTGAACTCGACCAAGCGGCGGAGGACGCGGGCAATCCAATCCATGTTCTCCACCCCGCTGTCCATCGAGATCTTCGCGCCGGCTGAGATGGGAAACCACTCCAGCGGTACACCGATCCCTTCGGCGAGATCCAGAGCGGTGAGAATGCGCCGGCATTCGGGTTCGGCGAGCGCGCCCAGGTCCCTGCTCGGGTCCCCCATCAGCGCCACTCGCGTCATGCCCTCGGGATACTTGGCGGTAAAGTTGCGGATTACGCCAACGATGATATTGGACTTGTTTTGCCCGGGTGGACGATCGACCGGCACCAGCCGGCCGTCGGGATCAAGATCGTACTCGATAAAATCGCCGTTGGGGAATTCGCCCCGGGTATTCTCCCGATCGGGGGTTAGCATTCTGATGATTTCGTAGGGATAAATGAGTCCCCGCCGGCGCATGCGGACAACTTTCTGGTCATACTCGGTCAGCGGTTTGAGCAGTTGCTGTTTACTGAAGGGCCGGAAGGTCATCAGCAAACCGGCGTCGCCGGGCGCCGAGATGCGCATCACGATATCGCGTAGCTCGCCCGTCTGCGGATTGGGCATACGGGCCCTAACCACCACTTGTTCCAATCCCAGGCCATCCGTGGACAAGGCCAGTCTGTGAGCGATGTCGTGGATTTCATCCGGCTTGAGATCGAACACCGGCCAAACGTAAAGGAAGATCCGATTCCAGTAGAGGCGCTCGTGCGGAGCGCGCCGCGACTGAAATAGCCGCATGCCTGCCACCGCTTCCGCGAACATGCGCTCGAGGTGCGGCAATTGCACAATGCGGCCCGCCTCATCCCGCACCGGCGTCAAATCGCGCACTTCGGCAACCGCGAACAACCGCTCATCTTTGGGGTTATCTTTGGCCTGGGCATGCAGGAGGTAAACATCTTCCACCGACGGCAGCCGCGCAACGCTAAAATTCTTCAAGCGCCACAGATGCAGCCGTTCGGCCATCACGGGATGGACTCCTCGGAAGAGCTTTACCTCTTCATAAGTACTCGCGGAGAGCTGATAGGTGAAGTGTTGCATGCCGGTCCTGCCCTTACCGCAACCTGGCCCGGCGACTGCCACTACGATGCGCTGAATGGGGCGAGGAAAGCGAGCTTGGTTAAGACTGGAGCAAACTTCCTGCTGCGTGACCTCCGGATCGGCCAGCGAACCGGAATTCCACAGGTGGAGATCAACGACGATGTCATGCTCCGCCGGCACTTCCTCCAGGCAAGGGCACATCGCCTGTGCCGCTTCCGAGAGCCGTTGATATTCAGCATGCGCGGCCAAGACGTGGACGCGCTTTCCCTCCTGCACGTATTCCGCCGATACACAGCAGTGCCCATTCATAGGCATCGCGCGAAAGTTTGCCAGTGATTGCCCGCGATAATATCGAGAGGTGACTACCTCCAACATCAATTGACGCAAGGCGGGATCCGCGGCGGCAAACCGGCCGGAGAAAAAGCCCGCCAACGGTTGCGGACATTCGATCAACGCCTTTATTCTCTGGCGCTGGTCCGCGGCCTGCGGATTGGCGGCAAGGTAGGCGACGTGACCTTCCGCTTGCGCATAGATTTCTTTACGTGCCTGCTCAAACAGCGCCTGCTCGAAGCAGCGATAGCGCAATTCACGGGCGAGGTCGCTGATGGAGGGAAACAGCCCGCGGGTGATGGCAATGACCCGGTCAAGCAGTATGCGGAACGACTCGTCCGCGTATCGCGCGAAGGCGTCGACGCCGGCCAGACGCCGTTCCAGCAAAGCCAGAATAGGCGCCACTTGCCGCTCCATCCGCTGGTGCGACTTGTAGATCCAGAGCAAACTCTCTTCCAGTTGGGGCGAGCGGTCCAGGGTCTGCACGCCATAATGAGCCAGAGTGCGACGGAGCGCCTCTACAAACACCGGCGGGAGCCCCTCGCCATGGGTTTCGAGCATGCGCGAGTACGAAAAGAGGTAGGCTTCGGTGCTGGGTGCTTCACCCCTGGCGAGATCGTGCATGCTCGGTTTCCGGCGAAACAGCGAGCATATATCCACAAAAATGTTGAGGACCTCATCTTCGCGGCGTCTTAGTTCACCGCTATCGGCGGGGGCCTCGTTGAACTGGCTCCATTGCGCGAACAGCCGCGCCGTCTGGGCCGGGTCAGCATCAAAACCCAGCATAAGATGGCGCAGCTCTTCCAGGTCCTGACGCCAGCGAGATTGAGTGTGGGCTTCGCTCGCGATGTGTGCCTCGCCAAACAACACCCGCTCCGTGGTTGCCGACGCCTGGTTATCCGCGATGGCCTCGATTTGCAGCAGCGGAACTCCGGCGTCCACCTGCACGTGCGGTATCGTCATCACCTGCCGGACTCTTCCGGAAAATGGGGCAACGACCGCCATCTCCATCTTCATGGCTTCCAGCACAGCCAAGGTATCCCCGGTCGAAACCATGTCGCCCGCTTTTACAGCAATGGAAACGACTACCGATGGCCCGGGCGCATGCACTAGTCCGCCGTCATCTCGATTGATCAAGTGCGACACGCCGTCCACCTCGATCCGGTAATTCAGACCTTGAACGATGGAGACGACGTGGAAACGCCGCCCGAAGGCGGTGAGCCAATATTCAAACTTGCCCAGCGGATGGGTAAGCGCCTCGATGCGCGCCCCGTCCACTTCTACGCGGTACTGGTGGGGGCCGAGACAGCAAACCTTGAGTGAGTATCTCTGTCCCCGATAGCGCAGTTCCACCGTGCGGCCCAGTTCATTGCGAACGTGTGGCCGTCCCCGGACAGCTGAGGCATAGAACTGCGTCTGCTCCACCGCCAACTCGGCAGCGTAGGCTTCGATCGCCGCCTGCACCAGCGCCACATCGGCGTGACGGATCGAACAATGTCCGCCACTGGCCGCCAGACGGTCCAGCCACCCGATATCCACTTCCGCGCGCTGCACCTCAGCCCGGTTCAGCAAGTCCAGTAGAAATGCTTTGTTGCTGGTTCCGTCTTTGATGACGACAACGCTCTCACGCAGCACCCGCTGTAGCCTCGCGAGTGCTTCCCTTCGGTCTTGTCCATAGGCGATGATCTTGGCGATCATGGAGTCGAATTCCGGGGGAATGGCATCGCCTACCGCAACACCGGTGTCAATGCGCACCCCTGGGCCGGTCGCCAGCCTGAACCGCTCAATGGTTCCGGGAGCCGGCGCAAAACCGTTTTCCGCATCTTCGGCGTTCAGCCGCACTTCAATCGCGTGGCCCGTGGTGCGCGGCGGGTCGCCTTGAAGGTGTCCGCCGCGTGCGACGTGAATCTGCAGCTTTACCAGGTCGCAACCGGTGGTGCATTCAGTCACCGGATGTTCGACTTGCAACCGGGTATTCATCTCCATGAAGGAGAAGCGGTGGGTCTCGGGCTGGTACAGGAATTCGACAGTCCCGGCGTTGTAATATCCCGCCGCCTGGCTCAAGCGCACCGCCGCCTCGCGTAGCGCCTGGTCTTGCAGTGAAGTGAGCGCGGGCGAGGGCGCTTCCTCGAGGACTTTCTGGTGACGGCGTTGAATGGTGCAGTCGCGCACGCCGAGCGGCCAGGTGGTCCCGTAATGATCGGCGATGACTTGCACCTCGACATGGCGCGCCGCCTGAACCAATTGCTCCATGAATACCGTGGCATTGCCGAAGGCCTTAAACGCCTCGGCGCGAGCGCCTTCAAAGGCCAGCGCAAGTTGGGCCGCAGAATTCACGCGGCGAATGCCGTGACCCCCGCCTCCTGCTGTAGCCTTAATCAGAAGCGGATAGCCCAGGCGCTCGGCATGTTGCTGGGCTTCGGCCAGGGTTTCCACCGGCCCGCCGCTCCATGGCGCAACCGGGATCTGGGCCTGCTCAGCCAGAAGTTTTGAGCTGATCTTGTCGCCCAGGCGCCGCATGACGTCGCCATCCGGGCCGATGAACACGATGCCGAGCTTGCGGCAAAGGTCGGCGAATCCAGGGTGCTCGGCGACAAAACCCCAACCCACCCAGACCGCCTCCGCGCGCACTCTCGTCAACACCTGTTCGAGCAGGTCATAATCGACGTAGCTGCTCTTGGATTGACCTGTGGCCGGGTCTTTGAGCAGAGCTGCGCCGAGAGACGCCGCTTCGTCTGCCTCGCAAACGAACATCGCGTGCCGGTCGGGCTCGGTGTAGAGTGCGATGGTCCACAACGATGCGCCGTACTCTTGATTGAACTCGCGTGCTGCGTGTATGAAACGCATCGCGGCCTCACCGCGGTTCACGATGGCCACACGTTGAAACTCGTGCTGCATAATTTCTCCGATCAACCAATCGTTAAGCTGAGCAAGTTAAGTTGGTTTATGCCATGACGGCGTGCAGCAGTTTCAAGGGCCCGGCATCGAGGCCGTTGGGCAGCGCTGCCGTGCGGTAGCCGCTTAGCTGCACGTAGCAGTTTCCTTGCGTGTCCACAACTTCGGCATCAAAGCTTTCCTGGTCCGGATGGGGAGTGACTACCGCGTACAACTGGCTTTCAGCCAAGTTCGGCGCACGCAGCAGGGAGACTTGATGAACGTCTTGTGGCAGGCCAAACCGGTTTTGCACGCTCATTTCCCAGAGCCCGGCGGTCTGGAAGCAAAGCTCGATCAGCCGTGGCGCCATCAGCGTCGGCCGGTCAGACGGCTGGTGATTGCTGGGCAAGCCTCCGGCCATCAAGCCGATCATCCGCTTTCCATCCCACCAGGCCCGCTCCAGGACTTGGTACGCCGGGCCGTGGAAGTAAACGCGATAAATTTCGGCGGCTTCCAGAATGGAGTCGGACGACGTTATCAGGGCCTTCCCGGTCACGGCGGTTGGCGTCAGCTTCGATAGTCGCACCCGTGCCGTGAAGTGAACAGTCTCTGCGGCTCGGCATGGTTGGGCAGCATGCGTCGGCCGACCAGGCGGCATTCAGCGAGCGACATCAGCTCGCCGTTGGGGTGCAGCAGCGGCCTTCCAGCCGCACCGTCCGTGGCTCGTCCCGGTACAGCTTGAGCGGCGCCCGGAACTGCACGTCCTCGACGGCGGCGAGCGCAATCCGGGCCGAGGCAGCCGGGCCACCTCCGCGAACGTCTCGATGCCCATCACGCCCGGCAGCACCGGCGTGCCGTCGATGCGGTGTCGTCCAGGAACGGCGTGGACCTGCGGATCCAGCGTGGTCTCGCGAAAGCCACGGTGCAGCCCCGTGCGTGGATCTCGCCGAGCATCGATCGCCGAGGGCCGCGTCGGCCCCGGCCGGCAGCGACGCCGGGTCGATCCCGCCGGTGTCATGCGAACTCGGCGACCATCGCGCCCAGCGCCCCGGCGACGACGACCTCGCCGGGCGTGCCGGCGTCCAGTTCGCGCCGGACCCAGGCCACCCCGCTTCGCGGGCGGCAGCATGTCGATGCCGGCCTGCTCCATGATCTTCGGGATCGAGCCGCGGGTCGCCATGCCGATGCCGCCCCACGCGGTCCAGTCGATGGCCAGGGCCGCGGTCTCGGGGCGAGCTGCGGCGGAGGCTGCTCAGCAGCTTGCACAGCAGGTCGTTGGCGGCGCTGTAGTCGGTCTGTCCGACGTTGCCGAAGCGGCCGGCCACCGAGCTGAACGCCCACGGTCGCGCCGATCGGCAGGTCGCCGACGGCGTGCAGCACGTTGAACAGCCGTCACCCTTGACGTCGAAGACCAGGTCGAACTCGCGGGCTCCTTGTCGGGCAGCGCGCGGCTGATCTCGACCCCGCCGCGTGCAGCAGGACGTCGATGCGCCCGCTGGTGCTCGCGGATCTGGCCCACCTTCGGCGACCGCGTCCGCGTCGGGGAGGTCGACGCTGTGATAGTAGGCAGTGCCGCCGGCGGCCTCGCACCGCCCGGACGGCCGGAGAGCGCGGCCTGCAGCCGCTCGAAGCGGGCCAGCTCCCGCTCGATCAGCACCGGCGTGGGGCGCTCGCCGCGCTCGCGCATCCGGGCGGGAGCTCGTTCTTGAAGCCGTCGCGGTCTTCGGTGTACCGGCGCAGATCGGGGTCGGCCGGGTCGGGTCCCGGCGTGAGGTCCAGCAGGTGGAAGGTGCCGCGCCACGCCGCGGCGAGGTCGGCGGTGATCGCCGACACGATGCTGCCGGCGGCGCCGGTGACCACGAAGACCCGGTTCGGGGCCGAGATCGCGCTGGCCTCGTCCGGTCGGGGAACGGGCGGTCCACCAGGCCGACGCCCCAGCGGCGGCCGTCGGCGTAGCCAACTTCCACACAACCTGGATCGAGAAGGGTCTCGTCGATTAACACTATCAGCCAGTGCTGCGGTCTTTCGGCCGAGTGCGAAGTCGACGGACTTGACCAGGGCGTTGGGCCGCTCGCGCCGGTACGCCTTGGCGAACCCGGTGACCGCTCCGCCCAGTGGGCAGGTCGCTCCGGCCGCGTCGTAGCCGTGGTTATCCGCCCAGCCGGGTGGGCGACGACCAGGAATGTGCCCGGCCTTGCAACCTGGTCGAACAGAACGCGCATAGTGGTATAGAGCGGTTATCGCGCGAACCCAGAGGGCTTCGTGCCAGGACGCAAGGTCCATGCCGGCAAGATCGCCTTCGTTGTCCAGCGCGGACAGCCAGTACACTCCTTGCACCGGCCCGGCGGCCAGCCAGTCTTTCAGGCGATTGCTCAACGCATCGGCATCCGGCGCGTCCTTGATCCATAGGACTTCTACACCCCTCATCGTCTCCAGCCGTTGCGCCAGAGCCTGCGCCACTCCGCCTTTGTCGGGCATGATCACCACGCGGTTTCCGCGGGCGAAGGTCACACCGGTTGGCTTACAAACCTTAAGCGGCGGCCGCAAATTGGGAACTGGCACGCGGCGTGGAACAAGGTTGGCAGCATCGAAACTCGCGACTGGCGGGCGCGCCGGCGCAACCGCTTTTGCAGCAGGGGTTGCGGGAACAGATGCAGTAGCTATCGTGGTCCGCTGCCGGTCATGAGCGAATTGAATGACGTGGGCCAGGGTCGGGAAGTCGCGCAGCTTGAGGTTCTCATCGCGCGGGATGTTATACGCCGCTCGAATAGCGGCAACATCTCCGCCTGGTCGACCAGATTGATGCCGAGGTCGGCTTCCAGGTCAAGATCCAGGTCCAACATGTCCTTGGGATAGCCCGTCTTCTCGGCCACGATCTCCAGCACCTTGTCTTTGATCGCGTCGTCTGTTACCGCCAGAGTGGTGACCGTTGCCGGCTCCGGAGTCGGGGTTGGCTCAGAGATGGCGGGCGAC
This sequence comes from uncultured Acidobacteriaceae bacterium, assembly GCA_963710585.1. Classification (GTDB taxonomy): domain Bacteria; phylum Acidobacteriota; class Terriglobia; order Terriglobales; family Acidobacteriaceae; genus Bog-257. Next base: position 28,611 of record CAVQAM010000007.1, read on the forward strand.
GGCGAAGCCGCGCCAGCCAGGTCGGGCCGCTT
>CAVQAM010000008.1:0-42665 GCA_963710585.1 uncultured Acidobacteriaceae bacterium
CCTCCTAAGGTGCGAAGTAGCTGGAAATGTCCAGAATCAGTTGCGTCAATCCGTAAGCATAGGCGTCGACCTTGCCTAGGGCACCGGCCGGCACAATCGCCATGTTCGACGTGACTGCTCCGTCGTATGCGTTCAGGGACGAGACATAAGGCTGAGTCTGACCGTCGGGCCACAGCGTCAAGTAGCCCAGCGAGCCCGAAGGCACCACCGTCGCATTGAATACATAGGCCTGCGCTGTACTGGGCGGGGCACACACGCTGCCCAGAACATCCACCGGAGGACTCAGTGTTCCGTTGAACGCGCCGTGGCCGTTGCGCGTGTCCAGCACGCGGCACGGCAACACCGGATACAGGGACAGGCCTCCCTGCCCCGTCGGAGCAAAGTAGCCGTCAATGTCGATGATCAGGTCAGTGTCGTTGTAGGCAAATGTGCTGACTTCGCCTCGGTTACCGGCGGGCACAATCGCCGCGTTGGCCGTCACTGCTCCCGTCGGAGCGTTCAGGGTGGAAACGTAGGGTTGCGCCTGACCCGTCGGCCACACTGTCAGATAGCCCAGCGGCTGATGCGGCACCGCGGTGAAGTTCAGCGAGTAAGCCTGCGCCGTATCCGGTATGTTGCACGAGGTCGCTTCCAGTATCGGAAAAGCCCGCGGCGCGCCACCCCTCAGGTAGGGCCCTCCCAGATCCCCTACAGGCTTGCGCGTGTCGGCCACACGGCACGGCGTGAACGGATAGAACGCCAGCGTCGAGTCGCTCGTTGGCACGAAGTAGCCGTCGATGTCCAGCACCACATTGGTCGTGTCGCTGACATAGACGCTGACTGCTCCCTGATAGCCAGCGGGCACGATGGCCGCATTGGCCTTCACCCGGCCGTCGTACGAGTTCAGGGTCGAGACATAAGGCTGGTCTTCTCCTGTCGGCCATATGGTCAGATAGCCCAGCGGCCCTGGTGTCACTACGGTGACATTCAGCGAATAGGCAGCAGCCGTCGCTGGGATGTGGCAACTTCCTTGCGGGATGGGGAAGCTGCGGGAAGTCTGGCCCTGAAGGGGTGGCCCGCCGAATTCACCGTTGGCGTTGCGCGTGTCAACCAGTCGGCAGGGAGTCACCGCGACAAATTGAAGCGCCGTGGGGCAATTCGAAAACTTCGCCGAAGCAATCCGCGTGCTCCAGTCGAACTGCTGAGTGACCATGTAGTACTCAGTTGTGTACCAAAAGGTGCAATTGTCCACAGGATCGATCCGCATAGCGCTGTAATCGCCCCACCGATTAGAGGTGTCAGGCTGCGAACCGGTGCCGTTGATCACGGCGAGCTCATTCTCTAACGTGCCGAGCGTGTCAGTGGGCATGCGTCCAGCTACGAAGATGGACGGGTACATGTTATTGTTCGATTCGCTGTAGCCCACCAAAACATCATTGCTTTGATCGCGGGCCATGGAGCCCATCCAGCGCCAGTTCCCGTCGGGCGCGTATGTGCCCTGCTGCAAGATCGTCAGATCGGTAGGGTTGACGATGGTCTGTGGAGTTGCAAACTCCATCCAGCGGACGCCGTTCTGCCCGCCCGAGGCGGTCACGTCAAGGTTCACATACCAGTGCTGCCGCGGAGTTGGCAGGGACGGGGTGTCATTGTAGTAGGCGAAGCGATACATCAAGCGATCGCCAAGTGAATCCAGCAGATCCGAAACACCCTTCTGCGGAACGCAGTTGCCGCCGTAAGCGCCGTTGCAAGCAGGAGTGAAGGGGGCAATAGCGACGAGTTGAGAGTTGCCGTCACCGGTGAAGGTAGCGCCCTGTGTCCAGTCATTCGGGTTGTTGATGTGCACCGAGTACAGCGACAGATGGGAGTTGTCCACGTCGCCGACACTGCCAATGGCGAACTGATCCTGGCCTCCCGGAGGCGCGATCGGCGAATCGCGGTCGGCCGGAAGCAGGCTGTCCTCGCGGCTGGTGTACTGGTGACAAATCTGCTCCGCGGTCGCGTCGCCGACCACAAGCTTGGCGTTGTTGTAGGCGCATAACACCGGACCCACGAAGCCGCTGTGGCCGGGACCAAAGTTGTTCCAGGTCTGCCCGTAATTTACGGTCCAGATGCCCCACTTCGGATAGTCGGGAAAGCCGCCGTTCAGAACCGGGAACTCATAGAGGTAGTAAGTGCCGGTTGCATCGGCGCTGGTGGAAATGGCGACGCAAACACCGTAGGTCCCAGTGAGCACGTTCTGGGCGAGGAGCCAGCGATGGGCCGCTACGTCCCACTGGGCGATGATGTCGCTGTTGTTAGTAGCGCATGCACCGCCGAGGGAACTCCAAAGGGTATTGCTCTCAATGGCCGGCCCGCAGGTGTAAGGCGAAGTCTTCTGGCAGACCGTATAGGAAACGTTGATATACTGGACGATCTGGGTGTCGCCAACCGCCATGTTGGTATCGGGAGGAGCGTCATGGACGCTGTATCCGGGGAAACCGTTGCCAACTCCAAGGAAATCCGCGCCGACGCTGTAAGCCACGGCATTACCAGCGATCGAGCTCTGCTCAACCGTATCCACTACCGGTCCGACGGGGCGTTTTGCAATGCGGCGAACCGGGTTGGCCTCGAGAAAGCCGTACTGCTGTGGAGATGGCAGTTTGGACAGTTCTCTGAGCGGAGGCGAAACAGCAAACCTCGTCGCATGATTGATGGTCGTATTGTTGTCCTGCGCGGTTAGCGGCACGCGGCAGAGCAACATGAGCATGCCCAGGATGAGCATGGACGGGTAGAAAACTCTTTTTTCCATCATTCCCGTTCTCCCTGCTGGCCCGTGAACCATCGGCGGAAGAGATGCGAGACTTCCAAGTCTAAACTATAAAAGTTTGGGCTGGGAAGTGACCCAAACGCGCAATAAGGCCGACGCATCGCAGATCAGATCAACCAGGTGTTGCTGAACCTGCTGCTCAACGCGATTCATCCATGGACAAGCCCGGTGTGATCCGCGTTTCCTTGGAGAGCGATGAGGACGACGTGCTCATCACCGCCGCTGACGAAGGCAAGGGAATTCCGCCGGAACACCTGCCCAACATCTTTCGTCCCTTCTTCACCACCAAGGGGCACGGTACTGGATTGGGACTCTCGCTCGCCCGTCGCATGGTGGAAGCGCACGGCGGCCACATCGACGTCACCAGCGTGGTGGGCAAAGGGACACAATTCCAGGTGCGATTATCGATTGCACGTCTCCAGGCGGAAGCCTCCTAGGAAGCACGAGCGAGATCGCCTAGAACCAGTCTCATAAATAGCTCAACGGCGTTTTGGTGGCATTCTGGAGATGCTCTGGGGATCTCCGAAAGCGCCAATGCGTGGCCGCTGGGAACTGACCGACGAACAATGGGAAGTCGTGGAACCGGTGCTACGGCCGCAGCGCCGGGCCGATAAGCGTGGCCGTCCGTGGCACGACACCCGCGCCGTGCTGCATGGCGTACTGTGGGTGTTAGGCACCGGAGCACAGTGGCGGGAGCTGCCGGAAAAGTATCCACCCTTCCAGACCTGCCATCGTAGATTCCAGCAATGGGTGCAGAACGGGAAGCTGGAAGAGTGCCTGCGGCGGCTGGCCAGGCACTTGCATGAGCGCGGCCAGTTGAACTTAGAAGAGGCGTTCGTGGATGCGACGTTCGCGAGCGCTAAAAAGGGGGCTTCGGCATCGGCCCCACCCGCCGCGGCAAGGGCACAAAGATCGTCGCTATCGCCGCACGTAACAGTCTTCCTCTCGCCGTATCTGTGCAAAGCGCTTCGCCAGCCGAGTGCCAGCTTGTGGAAGAGGTTCTTGCCGGAAGTTTCCTCGACGAACTGCCCGCCCGGCTCATCGGCGACAAAGCCTACGACTCCGATGGGCTCGACAAAAAGCTCGCCCAGGAATATGCCATCGAACTGATCGCACCCAACCGACAGCGCCGAAGCAAGAGCCAGGATGGACGGAAACTGCGCCGTTACCGCCGTCGCTGGAAAGTGGAACGACTGTTTGCCTGGATGCATAACTTCCGACGCCTCGTTACCCGTTGGGAGTACCACATCGAGAACTTCCTCGGCTTCGTCCACCTTGCCTGCCTCCACCTGATGCTCAGGCATTTATGAGACTGCTTCTAGGCTGGATTATTCATAAGCGGACATAATTTCTTGGAGTGTCATCCTGAGCGACGAGGTCGCCGTGGCGACCGAGGAGTCGAAGGCACCCTTTGGTCGCCAGCAATCCCCGACTCGGTGCTCAGCCACGCGGCTACACTATGATTTCTAGCAGCTATAGGGGTCCTTCGACTCGCCCGCCGCAGCGGGCTCGCTCAGGATGACAATTCAAATGCTCCTGAATAATCCAGCCTAGGCCAGCGCTGAGGTGCAGAACGCGCACCGCCGGGCCTCGATCGGGACATCACTCTGGCACTCCGGGCACTTCTTCTTGTCGGGCAGGGCCTGCTTCTCGAAACGCTTCATCAAGTGATTGACCGGCAAAACTACAAAGTAGTACACGGCCGCGGCGATCAGCAGAAATGAGATAAGTGCATTGATGAAGTCTCCATAAAGAAACTTCGCCCCATTGGCCTCGAAGAAGAAGCTAGAAAAGTCCGGCTTGCGGACCACCGCCGCGATCACCGGAGTCAGCAAATCTTTTACGAATGCGCTGACCACGGCGCCGAAAGCGGCGCCGATGACCACACCCACCGCCAGATCGACTACGTTGCCCCGCAGCACAAAATCACGAAATCCTTTGAACATAGGCTCCTCCTGAGCATGGTTCCACATGGAATCTGCGCGTTAAGCGCAGTGATTTCCTGGCGTGGATTAGGCCCAATTTTCCAAGATCGTTAGCATACATCGGCCCCTCATTGGACCACAAGAAGATGAATCCTGGAGTGGCTGAATTAAGTCCACGACCAGGGCTTTCGTGTGCTATTCTCCTGATTTATAGTAAGTTACGATGACTTGCGAAACCGTGCTCTCTCTCAGGGCACAGCAGTGCCGGCCTCTTTGACGAAAGACCATGGAAATGCGGATCGAATCCCGGCAGTTGGGCGATGTTGTCGTTCTAGTCCCACAGGTTTTCGAAGATGAGCGGGGTTTCTTTTTGGAGGCCTTTCGCGCTGACCAATTTGAAAGGTTGGGTCTGCCGGGTTTGTTCGTTCAAGAAAATCATTCGCGTTCAAAGAAAAACGTCCTGCGAGGGCTGCATTTTCAGTGGGACCCCCCAATGGGAAAGTTGATGCGCGTAACCTGCGGTGCGGCGTTCTTGGTCGCAGTAGACATTCGCAAGGGTTCGCCCAGCTTGGGGCGCTGGGTTGGACTCGAAGTGTCTGCCGAAAACAAGAAGCAAGTATGGGCTCCGCCTGGTTTCGCACGAGGATTCTGCGCCCTGTCTGATTGGGTCGAGATCCAGTATCTTTGCACCGGCGTCTATAACAACAAGGGCGAGTCTGGAATCCTTTGGAATGACCCAGCGCTGGGCGTCGCCTGGCCCATTCCCGCCGAGGAGGCGATTCTCTCCGACAAGGATCGGAAGGCGCGCACTTTGGCTCAATGGCTCGCTTCACCTGAGTCTGATCATTTCAAGTATTGACTTATTTTAGGGAGTTTTCTATGAGGATCTTGGTGGCAGGTGGAGCCGGTTATCTGGGCTCAGTTCTCATTCCAAAACTGGCAGAACGCGGCTATGCCGTTGACGTAGTCGATTTGTTCTGGTTTGGGAATCACCTTCCGAACGAAACAGGAGTGCTGCACAAAGACATTTTTCACCTTGAGGTCGGCGACCTCGCAGAGTATGAGACCGTCATTTTTCTTGCTGGTCTGTCCAATGATCCTATGGCGGAGTTTTCTCCCAGCAAGAACTTCGTCTTCAATGCCGCGGCCCCCGCATATCTTGCATATATCGCGAAGAAAGCAAAGGTCAGGCGTTTTGTGTACGCTTGCTCCTGCTCCGTCTATGGTTACACTGTCGATGAGTTATACGACGAAACTCGGCCAGCGGTATCAAGTTATCCGTACGGCATTTCCAAGCTGCAGGGCGAGCAAGCAGCCCTGCAACTGGCTGACGAGAATTTCTCCGTTATCTCTTTGCGCAAGGGAACTGTTTCGGGATATAGCCCCCGTATGCGGCTGGACTTGATCGTCAACACGATGTTTAAATCTGCCTTGCGGGATGGAGTGATCACGGTAAACAACCCTGCGATATGGCGACCTATCTTGAGTATCCAGGATGCATCGAGCGCTTATATCCGGGCCGTCGAAGCGAGTCCGGCGATCTCGGGAATCTTCAATATTGCGTCCGGTAACTACACCGTGGGGGAGGTCGCGGATCTTGTAAAGCTGGCTCTGGCACAGCAACTGGGTAGCAAGATAGGCCTTACCATCAAGCACATCCATGACTTTCGCAACTACAAGGTCAGCATCAAAAAAGCAGAAAATATCCTCAGCTTTCATCCCCATGACGATGTGATCTCCATAGTAAGCGACCTGATCGCCAACAAATCTAAGTTCGACGACTGGGACAATCCGTCGTATTACAACATCGAAGCTTTCAAGAAGTTGGAGGCAGTAACAGCACCCGCTGGTGACGCAACCGCGCAACTGCACAGCCGTTAACGCACGGAATCTCCTTGGGTTGGGAGTGTCAGGATGAAGATTGTTCTCATCGGAGCGAGCGGCCAGCTCGGAACTGATTTGGCTAAAGTTTTCCGAAGGCGTGGAGATATGGTTCGGCCGCTGGCCCATTCGGAAGTCGACATTCGCAACTCCGGCAAGTTAATGGCTGTTGTAGCTGACGAGCAGCCGGACATGGTAATTAGCACGGCGGCATTTCACAAGGTGGAGGAATGCGAGAAGCAGCCGCTGGTCGCTTTCGAAGTGAACGCCGTGGGCGCGGCCAACCTCGCTCACGCGTGCCAGCGCGCGGGCTGCGCACTGGTTTTCTTCAGTACCGACTATGTCTTCGGCAACGCGCAGCGAAGGCCTTATTCCGAGACTGACCTGCCGCAGCCTTTGAACGCGTACGGCGTTTCGAAGCTTGCCGGCGAACACCTGGTAGCAATTGGCTGCAAGTGTCATTTTATTATTCGAACCAGTGGGTTATACGGCCTGGCTGGCAGCAGCGGGAAAGGTGGCAATTTCGTCGAGAATATGCTGAAGAAGGCGGCCTCTGGAGGGCAAATCAGAGTGGTCGACGATCAGGTTCTCACTCCCAGCTACACCGTTGACGTGGCAGAAGCGGTGGCGAACCTTATTCCTACAGAACGGTACGGAACATATCATATTAGCAACGAAGGTGAGTGCTCATGGTATAGATTCACTGAGGAAATATTCCGACAGGAAGGCCTATTGGCGGACCTTATTCCCGCAACTACGTGCCAGTTTCCTAGTCCCGTGGAGCGTCCCGGCTATTCGGTTCTGAGCAAGCAAAAACTAAGAGGCGTGCAGATCGAAATGCCGCAATGGCAGAACGCTCTTGTGCGGTATCTGGCATCCCGAACAGAAGGTCTTCAAAGGGAGCCTGACTAGATCGAAGTTATACCATGGAGAAAACTTCTTCGAACTTCGAGTGGAACGAGGAACGAGGGCTGCTTCAATCGAATGATACACAGGTAAACTTACAACGGATGTGATGGTACTGCAATTTTCTAGCAATCGGCTATTCATGCTGCTGTTGGCTTATCGCCTCGTATTGTTCTCAACTCTTCTGATCTTGTTGGTCTGCGCCACGGCAGCGTCGGGGCAGCAACCCGTGGGCGAGCTGCGCGCCACGGACGCCAGGGTGGAAGGGTCCGTCAACCTCGCTGGCGCAAGTACCAGCGTGCTGAGCGGTTCCTCGATCGAAGCAAAGGTGCAGATCGCCACCCTGAAGCTGGAACGTGGCGGAAGTCTGTTGGTATGTCCGGGCACTAAGCTCACGATCACGGCGTCACAGAATGGGCACGAGTTGATGTTCCGCTTGAACAGCGGCAACCTGGAGATGGATTACCAGCTGGGAGCCGCGGCCGACACTCTGCTGACGCCCGAGCTGCGGCTGCTTATGCCAGGCCCGGGAAAGCTTCACCAAGCGGTGCGAGTAAACCCGAATGGCGACACCTGTGTGCAGTCACTGTCCTCGAACGCGACTTTGATCGTGGTCTCCGAAACGAAGGGTGACGCTACCTATCAGCTGCGACCCGACGAAGCAGTGGTGTTCCAGGGCGGACACATTAGCGGTGCGCTCCCTACGCGGCAAAATTGTGGATGTCCTGCACTTCCGCCAACGAGTGTTGCGATAGCTACGCCGCCGCCCGCAGAACCAGGGCCGGCGCAACCCAGTCCCAAGCCTCAACCTGTGGTTACGAACGAACACGTTTCGGTCGAAGCGCCATCCGTTTTTCGCGGCCTGGAACATAATAAGCCGGTATCTTCCGACGCGCTTTCGCGAAATGTGCAAGCTGCTGCTCCTACGTCGTCGGAAACTCACTCCGCTTCGGGTTCCAAAGAGCTTTCGACTCCGAATACAGCTCGCGATAGGAGTGGGCATTTTGCCGTCCAGGTTGGCGCGTTCAAAGTCAAGGATAATGCCTACCGCTTGGCGGATCGCCTGAAAAACAAGCACTACGAAGTGGAAGTAGTGCAGCGCGAGGATTCGGCCCACCAGCTTTGGTACCTGGTGCGGGTTGGTCGGTACGCGGATCGAGCCCTTGCGCGCTCGGTCGCCTCGAAACTTGCGTCGGAGGACGACCTTGGATTGAAGCCATTCATCTGTGTGATGTAAGCCGGAATCTTTGCGGCACGGCATTTGAAGACGACCGATCTGTTTGCTTCAGAGGGAAGTGCGCGCAAAGGAGCGATGGTCGCTGCAGCCGTCCGGTTGGCCGAGCGAATACTGGGAAAAGTAGATAACGTGTGCAGAAAAAGCGCATAAGCATTAAGGGCCTTGCTCCGTTAGTGTTTCGCCATGGATCCATTTCGTCGTCATCCCGTCCTTCGAGGCCCTGATCTCAAAGCAGCCATCAATCTGCGAGCGGGTTCCGTTACCTTCCAGGAGAGGGACTGCTGCATTGCTTTTCGCGTGCTCTGTTCACGGCGAAGTGCCAGATCCGCTGCATTCCTCGCGGTGGCGATCTCGTCTAGCTCAGTTTTAACATGGCCTAATTGATTCGCCATCGCGTCCCGTTCGCACTGTGCTGCGGTGACCTGCTGCGCGGCGCTTGCCTGTCCAGCTTTAACTAAAGAAGCAACCACCTCCGGCACGAGGTTGGGAGTAAAGCTCACTCTGAGAGAAATCGTCAGCTTCAGGGCTCCCGGCAAGTCTGGTGTCATAAGCATAAGTTGGGGATCATCACCGAAACTGATCAAATACGATCCATGTTCCCCAGAGAGCGACACAGCCGTACCCGATGCCACCAAACTACCCATGCGCGACGCGGCATAAGAACTCCACAACAACTCTCCCGCGGGATGAGAATGTACTAGGATGTCACCTAGCTCCACAAAACACGGTTGATCCGCCGGATCAACCCTCAGCGATCCACGCCCATTCCCTTCCGGCAACTCAAAAATCAAGGTACTCCACATGCCGGCTTTCATCCTTTGGATCAGACTGCTTTCTTCCGAATAGCCTGTCTCGCCAAACGGGAACACTTGCACTCTAATCTCCGGCGAAAATGGGTCCGCCAGACGCATGACATCAGTCCCTAAGCTCCAATAATATCGTCGTGCCCACCGAGGAATTTCGGCTCCATCCCGGAAAAAGTCATGATCATACTTCCAGCCCTTCGTTTGATTCCAGCCTTTGTCGATCAGGAGCAGGCGATATTTGTCGTATATCTTTCGAGCATCGCCAATGTCTTCCATCTGAAAACGATCCTGAAACTTTGATACGATCTCGGGCTTATCAGGATCAAAGCCGCTAAAATGAAAGAAGTATAGAGGTTTGTCGTTGACGCTTATGCAGTCAGTTACGGACACTGACCGTTCGTGAAGGTTCCAATAGGCTACGTTGTAGCCCGGGTCTCGAAGTATCCGGACGCCATCAAACATGCCCGGCACGAGATCCATCCATTTCTGATCGACAAATAAGCTGTCCTCAATTGCGACTACGCAGTAGTGATATAGCTTGTCGCACCACCAACGTAGTACTTGTTGTGATGCGGGATCATTGCGCAATCCCAAAAAGCCCAAATTATAGGCGCCCGCCTTAAGAATATCGTGCTCCGTTTGCCTGTGGCCGTCGGTCGGTAGCGGCGACAAAAGATGCGGCGTAAGCAGGACATCTGCGTCATCCAGACTATGCTTCAGCCCATCAAGCGAATGCAGGATTAGAATGTCTGGATCGAGATAGAGTAACTTGTCCATCGAATAGCGGCGGAAAAGGTAGCTAAGAAAGTAGGGTTTTACTGCCGTGCTGGACTCTAAGAGTGCATATTTGAACAGGAAACTGTTGAGATTAGGTATATCTAGTTCCGGGACAAGTACGGACTGGAATGGCTCCGCTTCGGGATCAAAAAAACCCCAAGGTGAATCCAGCAGCAACACATACAGCGCACAGTCGGGATGGAACGCGTTCCATGACTCATACAGGACACGCGCCATGGGCAAATAGTTCTTCGCGATAATTGTACAAGCCGCAAATTCTGGTTTTGAAGGTTGCAATCGTTCACTCACAGTTCGGTTCTGGTATTGAGCACTTTCCTTTAATAGCTCAAGAAAATCGCCTCGGCCGCAACCAACGTCCACCACCCGGGGACAGTTCGCGCCAGAGTTCGACCTGAGAACTGTGCCGATGATATCAAATCTGCCGCACCGGCCTGGCGCTCAGCCCGAGGCATCGCTTCGCAACCTGCGCTTCCCCGATCACAATGAGTGCCTGGCCCCGCTGGTGCTTCGAAATGAAGGGGGATGTCGTTACCGGGTCTTTCGAGGTCCCGATCTCAAGGCAGTCATCAATCTACGAATGGGCTCCGTCACTCTCCAGGAGAGGGAGTCCTGCATTAAACGAAGTCGGCCCTCAGCTACCAGCAGGAGCTCCCGTGTCCTGTCCAGAGCCTGTTGCGTTTCGTTCTTCGCGGCGGTCAACTGGCTTAGTTCAGCTGTCGTCCCGCCCAATTCATTCGCGATCGTGTCTCGCTCGATTTTCACATGATCTAGCTCGCTTGTTATCCGGCCCAATTCATTCGCGATAATCTCTGGTGCCGGGTTGGGAGTAAGACATACCCTGAGAGAGATAGTTAGCTTCAAGGGTCCCTGCATATCCCGCGGCGCCGCAAGTATTAGTTGCGGATCATTACCGGAATTGGTGACGAAGGACCCATTCCCGCCGGGAAGGACTCGAGCGCTGCCAGCAGCTACAAGACTGCGCGTTCCGGAAGAGGCATGGTCGCTCCACAACAAGTCTCCGGAGAGGTGGGAATGTATCAGGATGTCACCTACCTCCACCAGGCAGGGCTGATGACCCGGGTCGACTCGAATAGGTCCAGGCCCATTTCCCTCAGGCAACTCAAAAGTCAAAGTATTCCATGCGCCGGCTGTCATCTTGTGGATCACGCTGGTTTCTTCGGAATGACCCGTTGCGCCAAACGGAAACACTTGCACCCTGATCTCCGGAGAAGGCTGGACGCCCGTTACGGGCGCGGCTACACGAGGGAGCTGGCCCAGAAGATGTTCCAGATGGGAGGCGTATACAACATAGTAACGGCGAGCCTCTTCGCAAACGGCTTGAGAGCCGTTGAACAGAAATTCCATGAAGGGCGAGCTTGCTGCCTCACCTTCCTTGCGTACTACCCCCAGCCCCCAGCTGTGGTGGAACTCAAATGTGCTTGGGAACTCAGCCTTGATTTCTTCCCACAAACGCCAGACCCCAAAATCCAGCTTCCTAACGCAGATATCGTGTAGCAAGACTATCCCGCCCGGTTTCACTTTGGGCAACCAGGTTCGGAAATCGTGACTGACCGCCTCGTAGGTGTGCAATCCATCGATATGGAGAAGGCTAATCGAACCGTCGCTAAACTGTGAAACTGCGTCGTCGAAGCTGGCTCGAATCAGGTTTGAAAAGTGCCGATAGTAGCGCTCGTTGTACCGTTGGACCTCGTCAAAAACTTCTTCTCCATATCGGCCGGCATGGTCGTCGCCTAACCAGTGGTCCACGGCATAACACAAACAGCTCAAACCGTGTTCTTCCACCGTCTGGCAGAACGTGAAGTAAGCTTCGCCCCAGTGGGTACCTAGTTCCACGATCAGTTCAGGTTGCGCGGCCACAATGAGGTCGCTCGCGAACGCCAGGTGACCGGTCCATTCGCCTACATTCCTGGGCTTATAGCGTCGCGGAACGAACCTGGACGGGGGCAATCCGAGAGCGAAGATCGTTGCTTTAGTTTCTTGCAGTTCCAAGCTGGTCGAGTCTCCCCTCACGACCGTTATGTTTTGTGTCGAGCGCTCCGTTGCCATAAGAATAATTGCTTACACTTGGACTGCGCTCATCCTTCAATTGACGACCGGATCGCACTCACGCCAGCCGAGGATTACGCTTTCTGAACGGACACCTGCCAATAACTATATTGTACCTGTCCTTGACGAAATCTTGCACATCCAGAGACACGTAGGGCCCAAGGTGGGACATCCCCCAAAGTCAATCATTGGGAAGACGCACATCTTTTTTTGCCTGGTGCGGCGAGATTTCCCCTCAGCCATCCGTAAAAACCGGTCCTTCCGCATTTTTGGTGAAGGGCGTCAGTTCCTGTCTACGGCCGCGTGGAGCGCCAGGGCGGATCAAACGTTCGAGCGGCCGCATCGCGGGCCAGGCAAGCGGTCGCTGTCTTTAATGCCACCTCACAAGTCATCTTCGCCTGACGGCGCCAGTGAGCGTTCAAGTATCAGCCGATCAGTAGAGTTCTGCAGGGGCCCGGGCAACCGTTATGGGGATGCCCCACCCATGCTTCCTTTGCTGGGGTGGGTTTGTTGCAACACGGGACTCTTCATTAGCTTGGCTTTGGATTCAATGTGTGGTCCACATGGTCGGGATCGCGGGCAATGAGCGTTAGATACGCCCGCGTCGGCTGATCCGGTTCCGCCCGCCCCTGTTCCCAATCCCGTAGCGTGCCCAGAGGAATGTGATAGCGGGCCGCAAATTCCTCTTGCGTCAGTTCCAATGCTCGCCGGATGATTTTCGCCTGTGGTGTTCGCTTCATCCGCTTGAGGTCGGTTTGGGTGAGCGGCTGTGCGTCGCGATCCGCGCGCGCGGCCCTCTCAATGGCCTCGGCGGTCATCGGCCGGGGAGGCTTAGGCGTTTTGCCTGAAGTAGTCGTCTTGCTCATGCTGCGTTGCTCTCCGAGCTGAAATAATGCGAATGCGCTCCTCGCGTTCTGTGTAGGCTACGAACAGCACAACGTGACCTTCCCCCATGCCGATGATGACAAAACGCTGCTCGCCGTAATCTTCACGATCATCGAGGCGCTCTACGGCAAACGGATCTCTGAACACTGTCGTCGCCAAATCGAAGCTCACGCCATGGGCTTCCAAGTTGGCCTCGGCTTTGGCGGTGTGCCATTCAAATTTCAATTTCATGATACTACGGGATACCAGTAGTCCTGTCGACTAGGAGAAAATCTTCGAGCAGCTTGATCGTTGGCGCCCTTTTTCGTAGCTGGATTTCCGCTCTAGTTCTCCACGCTGGCGAACTTCTTCTCTTCCGCTGCCATGTGCAGCCGCATCATGCGAGTGAGGTCTTTGCCGTCTTTCTTCAATTGGTTGACGGCATTCTCCAGGTCGCCGGTCTGGCTCAAATGCTCGATGCGATCGCGGAAATTCTCCAGCCGCACCCGCATTTCGTTGTGCTGGCGCTTCATCTCGCGAGCGAACGAAGCCAGCTCCGGACTCATCCTCGCGATGGTTTCCAGCACTGTGGTTTCTTCATGCTCGTAGTGCCGGGGGAGCCACTCCGCCATCCACCTACCGCGGCTTATCGCCTGGTTGGCGGTGGCGAGGTCGGTGAAAACCTCCGCGTAGCAGGCCATCTGTTCCAGGGCGGCATCCATCTGGTCCAACTGCGCCACCAGTTCTTCGTGTTCTTGATGAATGCTGAGGGTTTCTTTGTGGAACTTCGGATCCAAGCCTGCCATGGTGCACCTCGCCAGCTTGATGGTCGTCCTGCGGCGCCACCTCGGCAGTGACCGAAATCACCTACCGGGGTGATGTTCGGCGATCCATGCCAAAAGAAAACCGGAGCTGCCAGGTTCCGGCTCTGCGTGCGTTTCTTGTGCCTCGGCCTACTTTTTGCCTTGCACCGCCGCCAGGCATTGCCCAAACAGATCCAGCAAATGCTGGGCATAGTCCTCGGCTTTCGAAACTGTGCCGCCCTGGAAGCCGGCTTCCGGCGAGCCGGTCTTCCCATATCCGGTGGTGACGGCGATGAATTTCATCATGTCAAGTGCAATGTCTTCGTTGCGACGCATGATTACATTACCGATCCCTTGTTCCTCCATAAGTGCTGACCTCCCTGTGGGCCGGCTTCGAGCGCCGACGGGCAAGAATCATAGCAGAGAGCGGGGCGTCACACTTCGAACCCGACGTAGCACACTCGGCCCACGATGTAGTCGTGATAACTCCTGCCGCGTTCGATGCGCACCAGTTCCACGGAGTGCTGCGGGTTCTGCGGCCGCAACACCAGGTGATCGCCGGAGACCGAGACGTAGCCGATGAGACAGCGGGCCTCGGCATGCGCCGCGTAAATGTTGGGCCGCAACCGGCGGTACGGTTGCAAGCAATTGTAGTGGCGGTCCACCAGCAGAGTCACGCCGGTAAGGATGTGCGGAAACATACCCCCGGCCGCCTTGGCGTCGAGTCGGAGGAGCACGAAGCGCAGCCAGTCGCTGCGATTGCTGGCGTCGTTGGGCTTCAGCCGGCGCAGAAATGACCTGCTGAAACTGCGGCTTTCGCGCACCTGCTCCGGCGCGAATCGAGGCAGGCGTGCGGCTTGCTCGCCGCTCACCAAGGGCACATTCTCGAATCCCCCGGCCGGGAACGAGACTTGCTGCTGGATATCTTTGAGATCGGCCAAGTCCAGCACCCCGATGTTCAGGGTCTCCAGCAGGCGGTCCATGGATTCCAGGCTGAGACCCCGGCGGGCGTTGAGAAAGTTGGAAAGATGGCCTTGCTGAAATCCGGCTTCGCGGGACAAGCCGGTTCCGGTCATCTCCCTGCGGTCGATTCGGGCCCGGATATGCGCACGCAGTTTGTCCTGCAAGCGGCGCGCCCTTTCTGCCAGCGCTGGCGCACCGCCTATCCCCGTATGGTGCGGCAACTGGAGGCGAACTTGCCGGAGCGGCTGGCCTCCCTCTGCTTCCCGCGCCATCTGTGGAGTAAGCTACGCACCACCAACATCATCGAGCCGCTGTTTCGTGGAGGTGCGCCGCAGGGCCCGGCCGATGGTGTGCTTTGTTGAACGTTAAGAGCGTGGACCCCATTATCTACTCCATCTGCCAGCGCTTCAACCTGGAATGGAAAACCCGCACCCTCAGGGTTTTTACACAAGCAGCTTGACGCCACCAGAACAAACCAGGTGCGCAGGAATCCCTGAATTGTGGTATATAGTTTGAGGCGGTTGGAGGCTAAAACGGGCGTGAGACCAAATTTCACTTCGTCACGACGAGCCCTCTATGCGCCGCTTTAGCAATACCAACGCTCTTGCCCCGTCCAATTTGGAGCTTGTTGCCGTCAGCTCAAACCAACAAACAGAAAGCACAACCGCTTACAGGGAACATGCGAAAATAGAATGACGTGCTTTTGCAAATCGTCCTCAAGTCCCTTTGTTTGGATTCTTGGAATCATTACATATGTGCTGTTTGTCACTGGGTGTGGCGGAAGTAGCGGAAGCAATGGTGGGAATACTTCATCGCCCACCATCACATCAGTCACGGCTTCGTGTACGCCGACAAGCGTGATCACTGGGCAAACGAGTCAGTGCAGCGCAGCGGTTCAAGGAACAGGCGCATTTAGCTCTTCCGTTACCTGGGCTGTTGATAGCATTGCGAATGGGAATTCAACGGTAGGCATAATCTCTTCTGCGGGCCTCTACACCGCTCCGGCCACCGTTCCGAATCCAGCCACAGTGACGGTGATGGCGACCAGCGTCCAGGACGGCAGCAAGTCCGGTTCAACTCAAATCACGATCTTCGTCTCCGGGGGTACCGGGGAGATCTCCAACGTCCAGTGTGGCGATGCCGTAGCTGGCACCTTCATCTCCTGTCCAGTTCCTCCTGGTGGCACCAACCCGACAGTTACAGTTGGTGGAATTGATATTTCGCAACCCAGCACCGGTGCATACGTCGACTGGAAATGGGTCACACCGAATTGTGCTGGTTCGGTTGTGGTGTTCATGCGGGACATTAACTACGCGCCAGAGCGTTATTGGAAGGGCGATGCGGCGGGCGCGGATGGATGCAGCGCAGGCTTTGCAAAGAACCACAACGTACATGCCGATCATTTAGTGCCCAACTACGCGGGATTGACGACACCAACTGGCGGGAGCATTGCACCTTTCAGTGTAGCCCGCCACGGTCACATGTTTTATGTGGCCTCACAGGACCAGGCTGCTGGGACGTGGGTCACTGCGGGCGGGCCGTGCCTGGATGACCAGAGTCATTGCGGCGCTGCCGGGTATCCCTTCGGGGTGCTTACGACCGTTCCGAACACAAGCGGGCCTTCTTTGTGGAGTATTTGGACTTACGGTGCGCAGAACGTCTATCAGGGCCACGATCTCTATGTGGCTTTATTCAACGTGCTGGCGCAAGGGCCGGTTGCGTCTTCCGTAGTAATGCCTTACAGCAGCGTGGCCTTCACTCGGCAAACAATGGCCGACGGCTCGGCTTGTGTGTCTAACTGCACCGATGTGCAGGACGGCACTGTTTTGAATTTGGATGCAGCCTTCTTAGACAGTCAACAATTTGTCAACAATCCTGCGACTGACTATACCAATATCAAGATCGACACAACGCACAGTTGGGATTGGTCATACGCGGGAAATTACAAGAGTCTCGACGGCTCACAGTTTCTCCGTGTTCGCACCAACTGCAACGGGCACGGGTCACAGGCAGGTTGTGGGCCAGCGGAGCCAACACCAGCGGGTCGTTATCAGGTGAAGGCCACATTCACCGCATATAGTGGAAATGACACGGGGTCTGTTATCGGTTCTCCCGTCACCATAACTTACACGTTCACGGTTTTGCCTCCTGCTAGTTTTGCGGAGACACCACCCGCGTGTCTTGCTGGTGAAAACTGTCCCGCCATTCCGTGCATCGCTAGTGGAAGCTGCGGCGGCTACAACTATGAAGACGACATCAAGACCTACGGGGTGATGGCCTGCACAGGAAGCAGCTTGAACAGCATTACTCGTTACGGACAGGATTACGCATATTCACAGGGCACCTTCGACAATGGCACTTACAACGCGAACACCGCTGCTGGCTTAGCGCAGTGTTGGAACTATGATGGTGGAAGAACATTTTGGCAGATGAGCGATTATGCTCTGGCACATAACTGGCCCACGCCGCCGGGAGCCTCGTTGCAGCCAAACGGCGCATCGTATCCCAACGCCGCAGCTTATTTTCATCACTGCGCGTTGGTGGCACAGCAGGGCTACTTCGACTACTTTGGCGGTGTTGGGGCAGCGGGTTCAACTTGGCCCGGTGGTGTTCTGCGTGAGTGGAACATCTTCCCCAACGGCCCAGCGATGACATATTTCCGCACGGGAAGCAACGAAGCGAAGCAAGCGGTGCTTAATTTGGGTTCAGTGCAACCGGCGGGCGGAGGCCACGCGGGAAGCACGATCTACCAATACTATCCGATTACTTACGTTGCTGCGGCGCGTCAGTCGGCTTATCAGATAGACTCCATTATCGCTAACTGGCAGATAAACGGTTCTATCTCAACGGCTGATAATGCGCAGTTGAAACACATTGTGGATAGTCTGCTTGGGGTCTTTGACCAAACCTTTGACTACGACCCTTACGGAGTCAACTACGGCTCGGTCACGCATCCTCAAACTATGCCGTGGGGTGTAATCAATCGTAATTACATGCAGGGCACGGACTTGGAAGCTCTGATTGAGTACTACGAGTGGCAGGCCGTTACGGGAGTGGAACAAGATCAGCGCATTCCGCTTGCGGTCAAAGCTGAACTTGATTTCATGTGGACGAATATGTGGGCCGTGCCGAGCAGCGGGTATCATGCCTTCTACTACAACGGCTTTGATTTGCCTCACTCTTCGGCAGACGACAACGACGCCTACACGCTGTTGAACAACTTGGTTTGCCCCGCATACGCCTGGTACTGGAGCGTTTCGGGTGATGCGACCTATCTGACCGAGGGCGACGACTGCTGGCAACACGCGATTGATAGTTCTGCCATGGGTCAGATTTACTACACTGGTAAAGACTTTGACCAGACGTTCAAATGGGCTACGGACTACATTGGCTACCGCTCAGTGAACGGCTACACTCCAGCGACTTTCCCGGCTAACAATCCCGCCATCGGCGGAGGAGTGCCCGATACGGTGCCTCCCGTGCCTCGGCCCGGCATCCTGACGAACACAACCGTCTCGGATTCACCCGCTGATGCGTTTACGGCGGTGAAGCCGGTCACCAATATCAGCGGTTCGTCGGTTACCATCACCTGGAGCACCTATAAGGCCCTCAGTACGGCTACAGTTGACTATGGGTTGAGCGAGACCTATGGGCAGTCGGCCACGGGCACCAGCACACACTGCGCCAGCATCGCCGCCTGCAACACGGGATGCAATGCGACGGTGGGTTCTACGGGCCAGTCTATCTGCAAAGAGTCGTACTGGAATGTGGTAACAATTACCGGCTTGTCGCCGTCCACCACCTACCACTTCCGCACCGTGGGAATTGACGCGCACGGGAATACGGCCGTCTCCAACACCAGTCCCGGCATCACCGGGACGAATAAAGACTTCACATTTTTGACGGGTAGCGGGCACTGATGGATTTCCATGATGTGTCGCGCTTATTGGAGGATTCAAGCCCAGTGTCCACGAACCGCAGATCGCTGTCTGTGACAGCGATACAGCAAGGCACACGAAGGTAACCAACAAATGATCGCGGTCGGTGACGGCGGTTAGCGGGGATCGTGATTACTTCCAGATGTTACTGCGGACCCCAACGCCACAATGCAATCGGACCGAAGCCTTAGCATCTCCAGCTTAAATTCAAAGTAGCCCGCCGCCACTTTTTGGAGTGGCAGGCGTCGATTGCGGAATGCCAGCGGGCGGCGGCGCACTCGAACCCGGGCCCCTTTGCGAGGCGCATCAGCGTCAACGAACACCCAGGTTCTTCCGTCTTCGGTCCGGCCGCTCGTCCAGCGACCATCAGCACACCATGCCCGGAACGCGCTGGAGAAATAAGGAGCTGGCCACTTCAAACCGTTGAACTGCTCGGCGATACCGGCAGGTTCAACGGACAGGGGATCAGGCGGCACGGCGGTTGCATCCACATCGGGGTTGAATGCCGTCATCTTGCGTGGATCGTAATCCGCCGGACGGCGCACTCGCTTCACCGCTCCCCGCCGCTCAATATTTCTTTCCGCCTCGATCACAATTTCGGCCGCCTGAAACTTGACGGTGGCCCGATACACCACTTCACCGTTCAGTTGGTCGGGCCGAAACCATAAGTACGGGCCGTCTAACCTGGTCCAGTCATGTTCGTACTTCCGTGCGATCAGGCTGGTGTCGCTAACTAGAGCGTTTTCAGCGTTATTGTAGACCATACCCGCAATGAGAGAACCAAGCTAAGGCGTTGTCGGCAGTAATGGCTGCCAAGGCTTCTGCAATGGCGCTTTCCAGAGCTTCTGCGGTGCGGGCTTTGGCCGAGCGCAGCCCCTGCTTGATCTTCGACCAGGCTTGCTCAATCGGGTTGAAGTCAGGGGAATAGGGCGGCAGGTAAATCAGGCGCGCTCCGGTGGCGGTGATGAGTTGCTACACCCCGGCCACTTTGAGCTCAATCGCAACCCCTGGGCCACTTGCAGTTGCGCCTGCAATTCCCGCAGGGTCAGATCCGGTTGCTTGCGGATTTGCTCCCCCAGCCACGCCTGCACCGCCACCGTCACCCGGCTCACCGGGCCACGTCGCCACGGTGGCCGCTCGATCTGCCCCGTGCGCGTGCGGGTGGCGGAGATCTTCTTGGCCCAGCCCTCGCTTACCCCAAATTGTTCCGCCAACTCCCCCAGGGTCCCTTTGCCCTGCTCATACGCCTGCAAAAACTTTCGCCGCAAATCATTCGCGTAGGGTCGTGCCATCGGGTGGAGCAGAAAATCGCCACTAATAGTCTACACTATCGCTGAAAATGCTCTAGATCCGCCAGTTCAATCCACGACGGGTTCCATTCCTTCTGGTCCACGGTCAGACACACCGGGAACTGCTCCGCCTCGAAGGTTGTGCCCTTCCTCTTGATTACGACGACGTCGGCCCTTTGCTCGAACTCTCCTCGGGCCAGGGGTTCGTCAATGCTGGCCGGGAGATACAGAAGCAGCGCCGCCGTTTCACTGTCGGAAATCTGCCGCGGCAATTGGTGCCTGAGCCGGTTGGTGAAGTCGACCATGTCGGGTGGCGGGGAATCCGCTTTGTCGGCCCATTTCGTCTCCATCCGGACCAAGGCAAGGGTCATGGCATACAACTGCAATGCCTGCTTAAACGACAATCGCCGCTTCGGCCTCCGATACTTCACTCCTTTTGGCGTGGCGGTGGCGTCCGTCAGCTTATCAACGGCTTTGCGCAGCTCATCCTGCTTCCAACTGGAATAATCCTCCAGCGCCATGGCTGGCACTAATTCGTCGTGCAGGTTCTTCAGCGGACCGGAGAGTTGAGGTTCGGGAAGCGACCAAATCATGCACAGCAATGGCATCGGGCTGAAAGCGGGATCTTCGTTGGCAAAGCTGGCATAGAATCGGCGATCGGCTGGGTCCTCCGGGTGGACTCTCTTTTCGGGTCCCTCGCGGCTGGTACCCAGGGTTGGGTAATACTTGTGGATCAGGCTCCAGCCGGTCTGATTCACGCTTAGGAGTGCTTCGGTGACTCGGGCCACCGGCTCGGCTTTGCTGTCGTAGGCGTTAATGTCGTCGCGGCGAGGGCCTAACATGCTATAGGGAAGTGTCGGCCGGTCGGGATTTGGTTTCTTCTGGGCCGGAACTCCCCAAAGCGAGCCAGGCAACAACCCCAAAATAAGCATCCCCGCGATACGAACCTTTGGTAGTGGCTGAATTTGAATTGGGATGCATTTGACTTTGGTGCGACAATTGCCCTACGCCGAACTTTGAATGGTTCGTTGCGATTGCGCTTTGCATCATCATTGCTGCACTGTTCAACATCGCACACGCAATTCGAGGCATGGGCAACGTCATTGTGGAAGTCGTCACTGCAAATTCAGCCACTACCGAACCTTTGTCCAGCCAACCATTCCGGCGATCCTTATTCGTTTGTCAGTGGAAGACCCTTCTCTTGCCACTCGCGAATACCGCCGTCCATGGAGGCGACATTGGTATATCCCATTCTTTGCAGGGCGTCAGCCGCCAGCGCCGACCGGAACCCGCCACCGCAATACAAAACCATGGGAGTACCCAGGTCAGGCACACGCTGCTCCACGTCGCGTTCGAGAATTCCCTTGCCCAGATGCACGGCCGCCGGCAGGTGGTCCTTCGCCCATTCGTTGTCTTCGCGGACATCGATGAGGAGGAAATCTGCCTTGCCGTCCAGCATTTGCTTCACGTCGTCCACGGTTATTTGGCGGACCCGCTGCCTGGCGGCGTTGACGATGTCGAGAAATCGAGCAGAGTGATGAGGCGCCATGCGGAACATAATAGCGCGAAAAAGAGACAGGAGCTTCCAATCTCAGTGTTGCCCTTAGGGCCGGAGATGGCCGCGAGCATCTGTCGCGCATTCTGTCCCTGGCGCTCGGCTGTGATCAGTACGCTGGAGTCGAGGATCAGTCCCATATCGGCGGTTCTAGCGGTTCCCGGTGGCTCTCGATGGCTGCCTCGACATCCTTAGCGAAGTCGGCATCCATGACCGCTGTCGAGTCCTCAGGCAGCAGTGCCATGCACTCCGAGATGGTGCGGCGGGGCGGAACCGGGGAATGGACCACGGCGACGGGCAGCTTGCCGCCCTCACTCTCGATGACCACTTCCGCGCCCGCGCGGACACGGGCCAGCACTGAGGCGAAATCGTTGGCGGCTTCCGCTTCCGAGATGTGGATCACTGGGGCCATGGCGCGATTATACCGCCATCCTTTCTCCTGATTTTGTGCCTCCGTTTCAAGCGCCATCAAAGGTCCTCGTCGTCCTCCTCCTCCTCCAGTTCCTCGCCGGGATATTGGGCCTCGTAATAGAACTCCAGGTCCTTGTCCAGCTTGGCCCAGAATGCCGCATCCCGGACCGGAGGCAAGTCGTTGCGCAAGGCATGCTCTCGCGAGGTAGCCCGCAGGGTGAGCATCTGGTTCAGCGCATCCAGCAGGCCCCAATCGTCGGCGCGCCAGCTCGCCACCGGCTTGCTCTTGTAGGCCAGCATCTTCCTGGCGAGTTCGCCGGTCTTGATGTTGCGCAGCACGGGGTACAACTCAGCCCACAGCCGTGGGGTGTACTCGTCATCCACAAAACGCAGTGGCATTTCCATGGTGCCATTTTGATTGTCCTCTGCGAGTAGGGCAAGCTTTATGTTGGTACCGCTCCTCTTGCGACACCTGCGGGGCGGTGATTCTTGCGCGACGGGCCGGAGCGCGAAGTCCCATCAGAACAGGTTCTCGGGCAATTCCAGTGGTTCTGCGACTCATAGGGGTCCTTCGACTCGCTGCGCTCGCTCGGGATGACAAGACAGAAGGAGGCCAGGTAACGCTCAGGGCGACAGCGGCTAGTTCTGCTCCTCCGGCACGGCCAACTCCGCCAGCTTGCCGATATCCGGCACTTCCAGATCGGGATGGGCTTCGACCAGCTTGCTGGCTGCCGCCTCTTTGCCATGCCTGCGATTGACCCACACGGTGGCGATCTCCAGCGCATGCGCAGGTACCACATCGTGGTACAAGCTCTCGGCGACGTGCAGCAGGCCCTCGCGCCGAATTTTGTAGCGCCGCAATAGGGCTTCGAAATTGTTGAATGACGGTTTGTAACTGTGCACCTGTTGCGCGGTTACAACGGCGTCAAAGTCCACCGCCAGCCTCGGTGCGGTGCAAGCGAAGAGGTCATCGTCAATATTGGAGAGCACCGCCAGTTTGTATCGCGACTGCAAACGGCGCAACGCGGGGACCGTGTCGGCAAAGGGTTGCCAGTTGCGGATCGATTCCGCCAGCCCGTTGGCCTCGGCGGCGCTGGCCGAGAACTGCAACTCGCGCGCAAAGTCGCGGACCACCTGCGCCAGCACTTCGCGATAGCAACGGTAGGGACCGCTCTGGGCGCGCGGCTCAAACTCCGAGTATAGGTTGAGAATCTTGGCGTCGCTGAGCGCGTGGCCCTTGCTCTCCAGCAACGGACGCAGATGGCCGAGCAGGCCGGTTTCCCAGTCAATCAGTGTTCCGTAACAGTCGAACGAAAGCCATTGGAAGCGCGAGAAGTCGAGCATGGAGGTTTTGAGTGTAGCGCCCGTCAAGACGACGATTTTCCCGTGCCGGCCACAGGCGTTAACTTGTGCGAGGCAAACTTGCGCTCCAGGGCTTCCAAGGGAGATACCGCCGGCGCCTTTTCGGCCGGTTGGGCGGGGGCAGGAGCACTTTCCGGTTGGGCTTCCACATGCTGCCCCTGGGCCGGTTGCGACGCGGCACGTCCGTCGCCAGCAACGGCGGCGGCCTCTCGCGGCTCCGCCTCTCGCGCCGCCGCCAGGCCTTTCTCCAGGAACTTCTTGGTATTCAGCAGCGGACGCGCCAGCGATGGGTTGTAGCTGGTCCACGGGCTGTCGAACTCCGCCTCACGTTCGAACTGGGCGCGCATGCTTTCCATCTTGGAGTCGAGATCGTCGAGATAGTGCAGCATGAGCGCCTCGGGAAACATGGGCAGTTTAGGCGAACCAAACTCATAGTGCCCGTGATGGCTGATGATCATGTGCTCGATCAGGATCTTCAGCTCGGCAGGAAAGCCGGGCAGATGCGCCAGCTTCTGCTGCAGCATTTCCAGCTCAATAATCATGTGTCCCAGCAACTGGCCCTGGGTGGTGTAGGCAATCGAGCGCTGATACGCGAGTTCGTGCAGCTTGCCAATGTCGTGCAGGAAGGCGCCGGTCAGCAGCAGGTCGCGATTCACCTGAGGATAGTTGCGGGCGGCCAGGTCGCACACCGTAAACAGCGAGACCACGTGATCGAGCAGGCCGCCGACAAAGGCGTGGTGCAATGTCTTGGCCGCGGGCGCGTTCTTGTACGCGGTGACGATGGCCTGGTCGGCCATGAATTCCTGGAGCAGCGATTTCAGCCAGCGGTTCTCGAAGCTCTCGACGAATTCAGCCAGCTTGCGCCAGAGCTGATCAATGTCCTTCGAGGTCTTGGGAAGGTAGTCGGAGTAGTCGATTTCCGCATCTTCCAGCTTGCGCAGCTTGTGGATGGTGAGCTGCCAGCGGCCGTTGTACTTGTGGACCACGCCCTTCACTTTGACGAAGTCGTCCTGCTCGAACGCGTCCACAGTGTCGGCGACGTTGTCCCACATGTTGGCTTGCAGTTGCCCGCTGCGGTCGGCCAAGGTAAGGGAAAGGTAGAGGTCACCGCTCTTTTTCGATTTCACCTGCTTGGCGGCCACCACGAACAGCGAGGTGATGGTCTGGTTCTCCAGACGGGCGCAATCGCAAATATAGAATTCCTTCATAGCGGGACCGCGGGCGCATCGCAGCACGACAATGCGTCCCGGGGTTCATGGTATCGCACTTGGCGGGGAATGGCGCCAAAGAAACGCGAGGCAGGGCAGCCCTTTCAAGGCGCGTTGTCAGGAGGCGAAAATCCCCACCCAAGCAAAGGAAGTGTTCGGTCTCATGACATCTTTTACAAAATGTCTCGGGACATGCTTTACACTCCCGTGCGAGCGCAGCGAGCGCAGGAGTGTAAACCGAGATGCCTTGGAAGACCATGGATGTCAGAGAACAGCGAGTGTAGTTCGTGGTGGCGGCGAAGCGGCGGGAGAAGCCGTTCACGGCGCTTTGTCAGGAGTTCGGCATATCGCATCCCACCGGGGCCTTATGGGTAAAGCGCTATCAGCAGCAGGGGGTGGGCGGTATCGCCGAACGCAGCCGGCGTCCCTGGCACAGTCCACGGCTGACGGCGGCGGTCTTGCAAGACCAGGTGGTCGAGCTGCGCCGGGCGCGTGGCCCACCCTTTCCCTAGAAAATTCTATGGTCATTATCTAGGTCGCCTCTTGAACAGGGGTGCCCCACCCTTGTCGCCTTCCTTTGGCGACAGGGTGGGCACATTCTGGACAATTTCGCGAATCTTCACTCGTGGCGCCATTCCCATTCGCTCCCGCCACGCTGACGGGATTGCGGTGCATGTAACCCAGCTTCTCCACCCGCTTCCGCTTGGTCCAGACATTGAAGTCATAGTAACGCGCCTGCCAGAAATGCCTCGGCCTCCCACCCAAGCTGGTTTTGCTTGGGTGGCGGCTTTGTGCTCTTCGAAGCGGAACGCCGCGCGCGCAGAATGCTACGATAGTGGTTTATGTCTGCTCCCGAATCCCTGTTCCTGCGCGCCTGTCGGCGGCTTCCGGTGGAAACCACTCCGGTATGGTTCATGCGCCAGGCGGGCCGTTACATGCAGCAATACCGCGACATCCGCAAGCACCATTCGCTGGTCGAAATCTGCAAAAAGCCGGAACTGGCCGCCGAAGTCACCATCACCGCCGCCGAGTTCCTGAAGGTTGACGCGGCCATCATCTTTGCCGACCTGCTGCTGCCGCTGGAGGTCATGGGGCTGCCGTTCCATTTCTCCGTGAGCGAAGGCCCGGTGATCGAGCAGCCTCTGCGCACTGCCGAAGACGTGAAGCTTCTGCGCACCGATCGCGCCGCCGAACTGGGATACGTTGCCGATGCGGTTGCGCTGGTGGTCAAGCACTTCGGAGACAAGCTGCCGGTCATCGGCTTCTGCGGCGCGCCGTTCACCCTGGCCAGCTACATGGTCGAGGGCGGCGGGTCGCGGCATTATCTGGAAGTCAAGAAAATGATGTACAACTCGCCCGAGGTTTGGGACGAGCTGGT
This sequence comes from uncultured Acidobacteriaceae bacterium, assembly GCA_963710585.1. Lineage (GTDB taxonomy): Bacteria > Acidobacteriota > Terriglobia > Terriglobales > Acidobacteriaceae > Bog-257. The sequence goes on from CAVQAM010000008.1 coordinate 26,177, forward strand.
GACCAAGCTGACGGACGTGCTGGTGGAGTATGCCGCCGCGCAGGTGCGCGCGGGCGCCGACGTGTTGCAGATCTTCGACAGTTGGGTCGGCTGCCTGAGCGTGGAAGATTATCGCCGTTACGCCATGCTGCCCACTACGCAGCTTATCCGGCGATTGCAGCAGGAAACCCACGTGCCCATCATCTATTTCGGCACCGACAGCGCCACTCTGCTGCCCTCGATGGCGGAAACTGGAGCGGAGGTCATCGGCCTGGATTGGCGCATTCCCCTCGACGAAGGCTGGCGCACCGTGGGACATACCCGCGCGGTGCAGGGCAACCTTGATCCCGTGCTGCTGTTTGCGTCGTGGCCGGAACTGAAGCGGCGCGCCGAACACATTCTGCGCCTGGCGGACGGACGGCCCGGACACATCTTCAATCTCGGCCACGGCATTTTGCCGCACACCCCGGTCTCCAACGTAAAAGACCTGGCGCAATTTGTACACGAGTTCAGCTTGACGGCGGCCCGCCCCGCGAGGACGGAATGAGCCGACCGGCGGTGCTGCTCATCGCTCACGGCAGTCCGGAGCAGGTGGAGGACATTCCCGAATTCCTGCTGAACATCTCGCGCGGGCGGCCCATGCCGGAGGCGGTGGTGCGCGAGGTGCAGCATCGCTACGCGCTGATTGGCAGCTCGCCCCTGACCAGGATCACGCGCCAGCAGGCCGACGGGGTGGCGCGCGAGTTAGGGCTTCCGGTTTACGTCGGCATGCGCAACTGGCGCCCGTTTATCGCCGACACCTTGCAGCAGATGGCTGCCGACGGCATCACCAGCGTGGTCGCCATCTGCCTTGCTCCCCACAATTCGCGGACCAGCGTTGGACTCTACAAGCAGGTGTTGTTCGGGAACAAGCCGCCGTTCGCTATCGATTTTGTCGAGGAGTGGCACGATCATCCGTTGCTGATTGCCGCTTTTGCCGAGAAGCTGCGGGCGGGCTGGACGAAAGCTTGCGCTGAGCACGGATCGCAGTTGCCGGTGTTGTTCACGGCGCACAGCGTTCCCACGCGTACCGTTGCCGAAGGCGATCCCTACGAGACGCAAACCCGCGAGACCGCGGCGTTGGTGGCCGCGCAGGCGCCCGAGATTGGCGCGTGGCGTTTCGCTTTCCAGAGCCAGGGAATGTCGGGCGGCGAATGGCTCGGCCCCACGGTGGAAGAGACCATCGTGAGTTTGCGGGAGGCGGGCCAGACCGGTGTTTTCGTGCAGCCCATCGGCTTCGTCTGCGATCATGTGGAGGTCCTGTTCGACGTTGATATCCTGTTCCGGCAATACGCCGGCGACCGCGGCATGAAGCTGTATCGGGCAGAATCGTTGAACGATTCGCCGCTGTTCGTGCGGGCGGTCGCCGATCTGGCGCGCAGCCGGCTAAGCCGCGCCGATGCGCCGGGCGCAGCGCAGTCTCAAAGCTCGATGAACAGAACCCTATGAAGCACATTGCCATTGTCGGTGGAGGCATTTCCGGGCTGAGCGCCGCGTTTTATCTGCAGAAGGCGCGCGCCGCCGGCGCCGATTTGGAATACACGCTCTTTGAAAGCGGCCAACGGCTCGGCGGGTCCATGTATTCCGACCGCGTGGAGGGCTGCCTGGTGGAAGCCGGGCCGGATTCGTTCCTCACCGAAAAACCCTGGGCGCTGTCGCTGTGCCAGGACCTCGGCATCGCCGATCAGCTGATCGGCTCCAACGACGCGCAGCGCAAAACCTACATCGTGGTGAATGGCCGGCTGGTGGTCATGCCCGACGGACTTATGTTTATGGTGCCCACCCAACTGATGGCGACCGCGCTCTCGCCCTTGTTCTCGTGGAGCACCAAGCTGCGCATGGCGCGCGAGCTTCTGCATCCGCCGCGGCCCATGCACGAATGACGAAACGGTTGCGCAACTGGTGGAGCGTCACTTCGGGGCGGAGGTGGTGGACCGCCTGGCCGATCCGCTGCTCTCGGGCGTCTATGGCGGAGATGCCGGCAAACTCAGCGCGCGCGCGGTGCTGCCGCGTTTTGTCGAAATGGAAGAGAAGTATGGCAGCCTCAGCCGGGCCATGTTGGCGGCGCACAAGAAAATGATGGCCACGCGCAAACATCCGCCGCCGCCGCTGTTTACCTCTTTGCAGGATGGCATGCAGCAGATGGTGGACGCCATCGCCGCCCGCCTGGACCCCAAATCCATCCGCTTGCGCACGCACATCCTGCGGGTTTATCCCGAGGAATTGTCTTCGTCTTCCTCTTCCTCATGGCGCGTGGCGGTCGAGATGAATGGCGAGGAACGCTTCGACGCCGTGCTCATCGCCACTCCCGCCAACGTTGCCGGGACACTGCTGGACGGCGTGGACCGCGGCCTGGCGCGAAACCTCCTGGACATCACCTACAGCTCGTCCATCACCGTCACCCTGGGTTACTACAAGCAGCAACTGGCGGGCTTGCCGCCGGGCTTCGGTTTTCTGGTGCCGCGCAGCGAGGGCACGCGCATGCTGGCCTGCACCTTCGTCCACAATAAGTTTCCGCACCGCGCGCCCCAGGACAAGGGCATCCTGCGCTGCTTTTTGGGAGGCGCGCGCGATGAAGCCGTGCTCGGTCTCAGCGATGACGAGATCCTGGAGACGGTGCACCGCGAACTTAAAGACATTTTGAAGCTGGACGCGCGGCCGATCTTTACTCGCGTGTACCGCTGGCGCGGCGCCATGGCGCAGTACGAGCCGGGACACATCGCGCGGGTGCAGCGCATCGAAGAGCATGTGGCGGAAATTCCCGGGCTGGCGCTGGCCGGCAACGCCTATCATGGCATCGGGGTGCCCGACTGCATTCGCTCCGGCATGGAAGCGGCCAATACGTTGGCGCAGGTCCCCGTCGCGTCGCTTTCGCCGCAATCGCGATAATCACTGCATTCCCTCGTCTGTTCCTTCGTCACTCGCTGATCTGCCGGACATCACTGACAAACCTGGATCGCAAGTCCTATCGTGAAGATAGTCACCTGCCTCGATTGACAGGTCTCGGAGGTGACGCGATGACCTACATCGTACTTGTCGTTTACTGTGTCTTGGTCGTAATGTTCCTCCTCGGTGTAACTTTCTATCAGGAATTCCATAACGAAAAGATCAGCAAGAAGAAAGGGTGATGCGGGGAGAATCTTGCGTCGGGCCAGGGCACTGAGTGTCTGGTTTAGGATGTTCAGGGGACAGCCGCTGGACTGAAGCGCGTCTCGCAAATTCTGGAGGAGTTCTGCATGGCAGATGTGCGTCGAGGACTGATCATCGTGAACACCGGCCCGGGCAAGGGCAAGACTACGGCGGCCATGGGCACGGCTTTGCGCGCTGTCGGCAACGGCATGCGCGTGCTCATGCTGCAGTTCCTCAAGGGCTCGTGGCATTACGGAGAACTGGACGCGGTCAAGGCCTTCGGCGACAACTTCATCATGAAGCAGATGGGGCGCGGTTTTGTGAAGGTCGGCGGCGCCGAAACCGATCCCGAAGACGTCCGCCTGGTGGAAGAGGCGTGGGCCGAGGCGGAGAAGGAAATTCTTTCCGGCAAGTGGGATCTGGTGGTGCTCGACGAAATCAACTACGCCATCACCTACAAGATGCTCGACCCGGCGAAGGTGGTCGCGACGCTGAAGAGGAAGCCGGAGATGGTGCACGTCATCCTCACCGGCAGGAACGCCCACCCCGACATCATCGCGATCGCCGACACGGTGACCGAGATGCGAGAAGTGAAGCACGCCTACACGAAAGGGATTGAGGCGCAGCGCGGGATTGAGTACTAGGGCAGTTCCGGTGGTGGGTGGAGCACGCCCTTCAGGCGTGCACCGCACGTTAGTTATTTGGGTGTCATCCCGAGCGACGAGCGCAGCGAGGAGTCGAGGGACCCCTATAGCCGCGAACAGTCTCGGAGTTGCTGCTGGTCTGGGCGGCTATGCCGTGATTTCTCGCAGCCGTAGGGGTCCTTCGACTCGCTACGCTCGCTCAGGATGACAGACAGAAAAGCAGGTCCCTTGACTCGGGCCGCGCCGCGCCCGCCAAATCCAAGTTGGATGCGTCTTGGCGCGGCCCTCCCTCGGGACGACAATATTGTTTTTTGTTGCGTGTGAATAATCCAGGCGAAGCAGTGCTCCACCCACGTTCGGCTGCGCTACCATGTCCAACATCATGTTTCGCGGGCCGACATTCATCATCGCGCTTCTGCTGGCGGGCTGCCTGCTGACCTCCACTGCATGTCACACTCCGGCGGCCGGCAACGCGCCGGGCAACTTCGACTACTATCTGCTCACGCTGTCCTGGGCGCCGGAGTTTTGCGCCACCTACGCCGGCAACGCCCCGGCGAGCGAGTGCGATCCTGCGCGGCACTTTGGTTTCGTGGTGCATGGTTTGTGGCCGGAGAACGACGACGGATCGTACCCGCTGAATTGCACGCCGGCGCAGCCGGTAGCGCAGCCGACGGTCGAGCACATGCTGGCGATCATGCCGGCCCGCGGACTCATTCAGCACGAATGGGCAACGCACGGCACCTGCAGCGGACTCGGGGCGCAGGGTTATTTTGCCGCCATCGAGAAGGCGTCTCGACAGGTACAAGTCCCGGCGGAATATCGCGCGCCCGGGCAAGCCATGCAGACCAGTCCGTATGACATCGAGCAGAAGTTTGCCGCCGCCAACCACGCGCCGGCGGGCAATTTTCGGGTGTCGTGCAGTAACTCGGAATTGGTGGCCGTGGAAGTGTGCCTGACGAAAGATTTGCAGTACCGCCAATGCAGCCCGCGACTGCGCGATTGCCGCGCGCCGCAGGTCACGATCCAGCCAACGCCGTAGCGTGAAAGTTAGTAGAAGGCGTTGCCGGCGCGCCCAAGGCTCGCTGTTTGGCGGCCCCTTGCGGACTGGTGTACAAGTAAGCCATGCTTCCGGAAGACAATCCGCAGCCCAGCGATGACCGCATCCGATGGCTATCGGGAGCCATCGTAACTCCGCTGAATATGTTTGTGTTCCCGTATCTCTGGTATTCAGCGTTGCTGGCGGCGGTGGTCTATTTCATCCTGAAGACTGGACACCTACCCGACGTCAGAAGACTTGGCTTCTACGGGGTATGGCTGCTAGGGGTTACGGTCTTCATCGTCTGGCTATCCAGCCGGATAAAGCGAGTCGGCGCCGCAGGCGGACACCTGGTCGTATCCAGCTATTTCCGCGAGCAGCGGATTCCCTTCAAACAAGTGGCTGCGGTCGAGACCGTATGGTGGTGTTGGCGGCGGCTCGTGCGCATTCGTTTCGGTCCACCGAGTGAATTCGGCGAGACGATATACTACATCCCCAAGTGGGCTGCGCTGGTGGCGTTGTACTCCAACCCGGCCAACCAATTGCGGCTACTCCTGAGTGAACACGAGCCTGTCACAAAGTGGGATGAGCCTTGACGGCATCTTTTCCGAAGCGGAACACTGACTAGCGCGGCGGATGTAAGTGGTAGGCCCGGCTGGAATCGAACCAGCAACCCTCAGCTTAGAAGGCTGATGCTCTATCCGATTGAGCTACGGGCCCACAGGCGGCCGCATCGTTGGCACGAGCTGCGACTCGCCAATCTCATTATCGCAAATCAGGGCGCGGATTGGCAGGCAGAACCGGCTCTCCGCGCTGGAGGCGCTGGAGAAAGGCGATGGCCTGGCGCTCGGCCCAGCGGCCATCATACCCATTGGCTTCGGCGAGGAAGGCGCAGTGTCCACCGTGCTCGGTTTCGAAGTAGGCGATATGCGGGTTGTGCAGCAGCTTCTCCTGGGTTGCGGGCAGGATGCGGATGAAGGGATCGTCGGCGGCATGCACGATTAGCGTAGGAACCGCGATGCAGTCAAGCACGTTCGCCGCCGCCGCGCGCGTGTAGTAGTCCTGAGCGTCGAGAAAGCCGCAGTAACGCGCGGTGATCTGGTCGTCGAAGTCACGCAAGCTGCGCAGCCCGCGCAAATAGCGCAAATCGTAAACCCCGGGATACAGGGCTGCCTTGCGCCGCATGCGCCGGCGCAGGCCCCAGAGAAATTTCAGTTCGTAGATGCGATTGGCGCGATCGTGCAGCGCGTCGGCCGAAGCCGCCAGGTCCATCGAGGGAGACACGCCAATCCCCGCGATAACCTGCGGCGGCGCATTCCCGCCCCACTCGCCGAGAAGCTTCAGCACCAGGTTCCCGCCCATGGAGAAGCCCGCGAGAGCCAGCTTCGGCAGGCGTTCCTCGGCGATGAGCGCTTGGGCCACGGCTCCCACATCGTCAGACATGCCGGAGTTGTAGAGCGTCGGTCCCAGCGACTCGGTGTTGCCGCAGTTCCGCATATTCATGCGGACCACATTCATGCCGGCGCACCAGGCCTTGCTGCCGGTGCCGATCACATATCCCGATTCGCTGGAGCCTTCGAGTCCGTGCACGATGACCAGCGTCATGGCGCTGCTGCGCTTCGGCTGCCAATGGCACAAACAAAGCACTTGCACCGTAGGTTCCACGTGGAACAATCGCTCTTCTGCCGGAGGCAGTTGGTTGCGGCGCGGAAGAAAATTACCGGCGATGGTCTGCGCGTGGCCACCACGCAGGGCGCGCCGCGGCTGGAAGGGCTCGCCAAAGAAATCGCGTCCGCCGGTTGGCGCAAGGGAAGGCAAGGCTGCATCCTCCGTAAACGAAGGCTGTCCCGCTTCTGGTTCCGGCGAGGTGGAATTACGCGGCTGCATCTATAATGGTTGTATCATTCCTGAGCTGTGCGGGTGGGCGCGAGTTTGCACTTGCGCAGATTAACCCTCCGTGAAATCGATTGGAGTTGCAATGCCGATTTTCGAATACCGCTGCGAACAGTGTGGACATAAGTTCGAGGCCATCCTTTTCGGTGAGCAGAAGGCCGAGTGCCCTAGCTGCCACACCCGCAAACTCGAACCCCAGCTCTCGACGTTTTCCGTCAGCACCAAGAGTCGCGCAACAGCGGCGCCCGCGAGTTGTGGACAAAACAACTGCTGCATGATGGGCGGCTGCTCAGAGAACTGAAGCGCCTAAGCTTTCAGCCTGTCGCAGCGCCGCAAAGTCAGCGCAGAGTCGCCAGACTCTCCGGAAAGTGAGCGGTTGCTGAATGTTATAATTTTGGGACACGGTGGGTGTAGTTCAGTGGTAGAACTCCGGACTGTGGCTCCGGCTGTCGTGGGTTCGAATCCCACCACCCACCCCAAAAAACCGTTTCGCCCCCGCCCCCACTTCACCCGAAACTACCGTACGGTTACGCCGCGCAACGGTACTGTCTCCAAGTCAAGCCAGCGTTCCCCAATGCCCTTGACGAACGTGAGTGAGTCGATGCGGACCGCGCGCGAGGCACCGTTGGCCTGCCAACGCTGACGGGCGATGGCTTCCACCTTCCGGGCCTCCTCCACGGTATCGGTTTTTACGATGGTGAGATGCGGCATGTAGGGCCAAGGCTCTTCGTAGGCCAGTGCGCCCCGGTTGAGCAGGTCGTGCAGTTCGCGCATCCGATAGGCGCCACGCGCCACGCGCAGGAAGATGGTGGCAGTGATAGGGACAAAGCTCTCCACATCTCCCATGGTGATTTCGAAGGCAGCGACGGTTTGGCAGACCTCCCTGAATACGCCCAAGGCCTGCTGCTCGGTGCCTCGCAAGGGCCGCGGCGGCAGCACCGTGAGGTGGGCGTCGGCATGGGTGTGCGCGGGGTGCAACTCGCGGCGCAGTTCTTCCACGAAGATCCCAACCGGGCTGCGCACGTAGGCAACCGCGGCGTATACGAGGCCAGGCATGAAGGTTACATTATAGCGGCCACTCCGCGGGAGCGGGTTGCGGGTCGCTTTGGTGCGCTCACGCGAAGGAGAGCGCCGGCTCGGTCCGGCTGGGCTGCGATGCGTCGGGCCTAGGGGCCGGGACTAGCTCTGCGTGGCCGTGGAAAGTAGTTTAGAATCAGGAGAACCAGCAGAAGTCGGGGCGTAGCGCAGCCTGGTAGCGCACCTGCCTTGGGCGCAGGGGGTCGGAGGTTCAAATCCTCTCGCCCCGACCAACTAACCCTCTGCCACTCACGCGGATAGCACGCCTTTCGACGGAGCCTCACCATTCTGTATTTCAGCGCTGTGCCCAGAACTGTGCCCACCCAGCCTCGACATGGCGGAGGGCGCGTCCTCACATAAAATCTTGGGGGACTGGGGAAGGTAATAATATGTCTCTCGACGGTTGGTGCCGAATGCACTTTGCGCCCCGAATACCGGTAGTCGATGATGAGGCAGTAATCGCCGGCGCGGCGTGGGAACCCCTGCCAGACCCTAACCACGGCGAGAGGAGACATGCATGATAAGCGTGAATCTCCCTTATCTCGATCACACACTTCTGGACGATAGCAAGCATGACGATAAAGATCACGCCATCTGGCTCCCGCGTTCCAGCCAGCTAGAAAGACCTCTAGGTCAGCCAAGGAAGCGGAGTAATCAATTTTGTGAAATTTATGTATGCCCAGCCTGCGGCCTTGTGTTCGAGTACAGGTCGCTAAACGTCCACTATCGTCGAGTCCAAATGCCGACCCCAAATGCAACCTTGGGACGGTACGCAGCCGTATTAAAGTTCCAATGCGGTGAAGGTAACTGCGAGTCTCCCGTATTAATTCGTAAATCCACGACGGACACCCAAGCCACCAACACACTAGTGGAAGAATCGCAGTCGTGGATTCTAGGGTTTGTTCGGTGCCCCGAAGGGCATCCTGTAACTCGGATTCCGTCAGACGCCGTTGCTGGAACGGATAAACAACTTGGTCTGATTTAACTTGGCGGGCCGCTTCCCGCCCGTTGCTCACTCACCGACCCGGCTAAACTTGCCAGCCCAGTGCGAGCAACAGTGAATTAGGACAGAACCGAAAGCGGTGACCAGCCTCGGTAAGCGCCTCGGAGAACGAACCACTAGATTTTATCGGTGTCCCGTCCGCGCAAGAAAATCGTCGCCACCGTGGCAACAACGACCATGACGATGATCCCGACTTGCTCCACCGATAATAATGAGAAGGCGGATGAGATGAATTTTGACACATGGTAATCGAGATCCCTCATGGTATTTCGAAGCATCTCGGCAGCCGGACTGTCGTAGCCGAGGAGCGTCAGTAAGCCTGCCGCTAACACCACCAAGGTAATCAGAATCTTTCGTTTCATAACCAAAGTGCAGCCCCGTATCTGCAAGAACAAACCATGAATGAGATTGCACTATCGCCGCTGCGCTTAGAAGTAGTCACAGCTCTCAGGAACGATATGCTCCCCGTACGGCGACCCAACTTACCGAGCGTGTTTTACGATCTGCCATACTCACCTTCCGGGCGAGCGTCCAAAACCAGTATCCGCGAACCGCATATTGCTGTCTGCGACGACGACACGGCAAGGCGCACGAAGGTAATCGGGGGGGAATGGTTACTGTTTGGCGAAGGCCCGTATCACGCGGGGGGAAACCCGCGTAAATACTGCGTCCTGACACTTCGTGCTATTTTAGCTAAGCTGTTGATTTCTCATGCGTGCAATCCTTGGGCGCAGGGGTCGGAGGTTCAAACCCTCTCGCCCCGACCAATGATTTCACCCAAAGTGTGTTCGGTACGAACCGGTTCCAAGCCGGTCAAATAGTTCTTCTTCCGACCCGGCGCAGGCATTCAAGACCTCTTCGACCAATACCGGAATCTATCGATCGGGAGCACGCGATGAGGAAGTTTGACGAAGCCATGCGGGTGGTAGAGAATACTTAAGATACCCGTTTTCCGGGCATCTGCCTTCTCGCCAGAGTGGGCCTGTGGCGCAGCTGGGAGCGCGCTTCCATGGCATGGAAGAGGTCGCCGGTTCGATCCCGGCCAGGTCCACCAAGTCTCTCAACAAGTTAGACGGGGCGAGTGCTCACAGGCATGACGTTTGTGTCATGGTTTGTGTCATAACCCGCCGTTTTGGTGCTCGTGGCAAGGGCTTCCATCGCATTGTGCTTCGCTTCCATCCGAACGTGGCTGTACCTCTCCAGCATCCGTCTGCTGACGTGACCCGCAATCGCCATGATGGTCGAGTCCGACGTGCCACCCTCCGCAAGCTGGGTGATGGCGCAGTGCCGGAGATCGTGAAACCGGAAGCCGGGCAGCCCCGCTTTCTTCGTCAGAGTCCGCCAAGCTGACCTCCAGCTCTTGACGTGCGTAGTCGGGTCAAACGCAGTGACGTTGTAGCCGATGACTCTCTTGCCGCTGAATGTGAACTTGGGCACGAACGCCGCGAAGATGTAATGCGACGGCTCGACAGGGCCGAAGGACTCCGCTCTGCGACGCAGCCGGGCCAGAGCCGATGCAGCCACGTCCGTCAGAGGCACCACTCTCTCTCCGGCAGCCGTCTTGGACGTGCGGATTGTCAGAGTCCGGGCGAACAGGTCAATGTCTGACCATTGCAGGGCTTTCAATTCGCAGCCCCTCGCGGTCGTGTTCAGGCAGAGAATCGCGGCGAGATATGCGGTCTCCCACTCAGGGCGCATCACAGCCGTTTTAAGAAGCCGTTGCTTGTCGTCCTCGGTTAAGGCACGTCCAATCGTGCTCGGCTCTCTCAGCGGGCGTATATCGTCAGCAACACGCGCCCACAGCTTCGCTCGCTTCATGACCCGGCGCAGGATGCCCAACTCTGCGTTGAGCGTGGCGGGGCCGACTCCCTGTTCCGCTCTCCAGGTCCGGTAATCGGTTACTTGCTTCGCAGTGATGGCTTTGAGTGGTTCCTGTTTGAAGTAGGCTCGCAGTTGCACGAGAAGCTGCTTCTCTTTCGCTTGACTGGCAGGTGCAAGCTCCAACTTGCGAGCACTGACGTAATCGTCGGCTGCCTGTCCAAAGGGCAGACGGGCGAGAGCAGTGGAGTTGGCTGTCAGCTTCCCTTCGGAAGCCTCCGCGATGAGTTGTTTTTCATTGGCCTGCGCTTCTCTCCAGTCGGTCGTTCCCAGCGACTGGCGAAACCGCTGACCGTTAACGACGAAGTGGCAGTGCCACGTCTTACCGCGTTTTTTGAGTGCCATGTTTCCTCCTGTCTTTTCCGCGCTGCTTTGTTGGCGCATCTTCCTGCTGCGCTTTCCGCTCCCGACTCTTTCTCACTGCCACAAGATGCGCGCACTGCGGGCTGCAAAACCGTTTTCGCGGGTCATCTCCCCGGAATGGCGGTGCGTCACAATCGTGCCGAGCGCAAACCCTGAATTGTGCGCCTTGGAGAAAATCAAGTTGAATTGTGGCAATGATCGCGTCGAGACTACGCATGGTCGCTATGCGTGCGCGAGGCGATTCTTCGGCCCACTCGAACGCTATCCGAAGAGGAGCTAGGAGTTTTTCGACCTTTCTTGGGTCAAATCTCTGTCCGAGTTGCGGCCATTTTCGGGGAGACAGTTTGAGTGCTTCTCTCAGTAATCCCTGCCACTCCATAAACTCCCCCTGATTCACAGCGGACGTACTGAAACTCCCTGCCCAAGAAAGAAAGTTTTTCCAATCCTCTGACGGCCACGTGAGAAACGCGTCGCGCAATTCCCACGGGTCAATCTCCCTGTATTCGTTCTTGATGTACCGGCGGGGTTCCGAATCCGCGTCACGCAGGTAAGCATTCCGAGAAACCGCAACCAAGTGGGCCGGGTACGCACGAAACTCTAAAGTGACCGGCAGTGTGATTCGTCTCTGTGACATGATCTGTGTATTGTGTATATCTCACTATTGAGATACTGTCACAAACATGGTGAGATTGCAAGGGCTTTCTTGAGATTTCGAGAGACACGACGGGGGGATTTGGTATGAACGACAACCTTGGGGAAAGACGCCTCCTGAATCTGGCGGAGGTCGCGCATCGGCTCAACTTGAGTAAGCACACTGTCCGCGCAATGTGCAGGCAGCATCGGCTGGAGCCTGTCCGAATTTGCCGACGGCTGCTGTTTGATCCTGCCCACATCGAGCAGTTAATCGCCCGGAACAGCGGGCAGCAGCAATGACGGCGGATTCCAGTAACGGCACGCCCCAAACCGGCGGACGAGGCAACGGCAGTCATGCTTGCCGTCCAGGAGGGCATTACGCGATCCTGCGTTCGCAAGTGCGCTGGTTCTGCTTCTCGCAATATGGCATCACCGCTCCTTTTGTGTTGCAGACCACAATCCCGGCCGGATTCTCCGCCGAACCGAACTACAATGGCAGCTACGTCCTTGGACCGATTAGCAGCCCCGGACCAGTACCAAACGGCTATCTCATCAATCCGCAGGCCGGCTCCCAAGGCGGGTTGAGCGCAGCCGACGTCACCGCCATCGTCACTAGCGCTGTCAACACCGCAAGTGTCACCCGTGCTGTTATTCGGCTTCCCATTGGCCAGCGCACGAGGATGGTCATCTCGGTCGCTGATTTGGATGGTACGTTGTTGGCCCTGTATCGCATGTCCGACGCTACCGTGTTCAGCATTGATGTTTCAGTCGCGAAATCTCGCAATATGACCTACTTCAACGCTCAACAGGTCGATCCAGCGAATCTGCCGGGCGTGCCTCCAGGCACGGCGCTTACAAACCGCACCATCGGATTTGGAGCACAACCCCTTTATCCTCCCGGAATTGACGGCTCGCCCAACGGACCCTTCTTCCAGCTCTTTGTGAATGACGTGCAGCACCCCTGCACCCAAGGCTCGCAACCCCCAGGCGCGAAGCAGAGCGGGATCGTCTTCTTTCCCGGTAGCGTTGGCATCTATCGCAACGGCATCCTGATCGGTGGCCTTGGAGTGAGCGGTGACGGCGTTGATCAGGACGACTACGTTACCGCCGGGGGCGCGACGGGATTTGAAGCGCCCACAGGCATCCGGGCTGATCAGATTATCGATGCTGGTGTCCGGCTGCCTTATCTGAAGTTTCCGCGCGATCCGACCGAATAGGTATCTGCGCTACTCGTGAGATTGCGTCATGTACACCCAAATTAAACAGAATCTCCATTCGAGCAATCTCTGAACGACGACTGTTGCTACGCCCGTGGTGGGTTCAGCGCGAAAGCGTCCGAATGAATCGCCCCCCGAGCTGCTGCTTTACTTTTCGGCCGCTTTTTCCAAATGTCCGCCGAACTCATAGCGCATGGCCGATAGCAATTTGTCCGCGAAATCGGCCTGGCCCCGCGAGCTGAATCGCTCGTAAAGCGCAGTGGTGAGGACCGGTGACGGTATCGCCTCGTCGATGGCGGCCTTGATCGTCCAGCGGCCTTCGCCGGAGTCCGACACCCTGCCGGCAAACTTCGCCAACTGGGGATCTCCCGTCAGCGCAGACGCGGTCAAATCCAGTAGCCAGGAAGCGATGACGCTGCCGCGACGCCACACTTCGGCCACGTCGGCGAGGTTGAAGTCGTACTGATAGTGTTCGGGATCGCGCAGCGGAGTGGTCTCGGCGTCGATCTCGTGCTTCTGCTTGCCCACGTTGGCGTAGCGGATGATGTTCAACCCCTCAGCATACGCGGCCATCATGCCATACTCGATGCCGTTGTGTACCATTTTGACAAAGTGCCCGCCGCCACTGGGTCCGCAATGCAAGTAGCCGTCTTCCGCCGTGCCGCCGAGCTTTTCACGTCCGGGAGTGCGGTCGATGTCGCCTTTGCCGGGCGCCAGCGTCTTGAAGATGGGATCGAGTCGCTGCACCGCCTCAACCGGCCCGCCAATCATCATGCAGTAGCCGCGCTCCAGGCCCCATACGCCACCGCTGGTTCCGACGTCAACGTAGTGAATGCCCTTCAGCGCCAGCTCCTTGGCGCGGCGGATATCGTCGATGTAATAGGAATTTCCGCCGTCGATGAGCGTGTCTCCCGGCTCCAGGTAAGGCATGAGGCCGGCGATGGTCTCGTCGACCACGGCCGCCGGCACCATCAGCCAGATGGCCCGCGGTTTTTGCAGCTTTCTTGCCAGGTCCTGCGGCGACGAGGAGCCGACCGCCTTCTCTTTGGCCAGCTCTTCCACGTTCTTCGGGAACACGTCGTAAACCGTGCAGCTATGACCCGCGCCAATGAGTCGCCGCACCATGTTGGCGCCCATCCTTCCCAGACCCACCATTCCGAGTTGCATCGTTGACTCCCTTTCTCGCCAGCATTGTCGGTTACGCCGGGTAGCGCCCGATCCAGTTGTTCGTTAGACTGTAGTTCGCTGGCTTGGTTCAACCTGGCCCTCCAGCTCCGGAATAATTAGTTGTGCCAGCCTATGGTTTCCGCTTTTTGCTGGCAGGACGTTTACTCGCGCCATCGCAGTTAGCTTGGACCTCGGCCGGCGGACCAGACGGGCACTTGTCATCGGCCCACAAACGGAATCCGCCGAGGAAGGCATTGGCGTTATTGCCCTCGCGGCACCCCCTGGGCAGTCGCTTCAACAGCTTCACGTTGCCGCCGCCCAGAACAATGTCGGTGGGCTCGAGCGCGGCAGTCAGGCGCTCGACCACGTCCTCGACATAGCACCGCCATTTCTTCTTGCCAAAGCGCTTCAATCCGCACAAGCCGACGTATTCCTCGTAAGTAGCCTTCTTGTAAGGCAGATGGGCCAGTTCCATGGGCTCGAGGTCACCATCCACGATCATCGTGGACCCCAGGCCGGTTCCCAATCCCAGGAACAACATCTTGCCTCCGTTGTAACTGCCCAGGGCCTGCATGGCCGCGTCATTGACCATCCTTGCCGGACAGCCGAAGGCACGTTCGAAATTAAAGCCCACCCATCCGGGCGCAAGATTGTGGGGCTCTGCCACCGGCCTGCCATTGGCGACCGGCCCGGGATATCCGATCGAAACCGCATCATACTTCCAACCCGCGGCGAGCTTCTTGACCCCCTCGACCATCGCCTTGGCGGTCAGCTTCGGCCCGGAAGGAAACTTGCGTCCCTCCTGCTCCCCGGTAGCAAGAATTTTCACATTGGTCCCGCCCACATCGATAGTCAGCACGTTCATCAGCAGACCTCCATGCTTATGCACTCTGCAGTACTGCGCTCTTCGACGCAATCACGCGCAGTTTCAACGCAATCGGACCCAATAGCTATCTGCGCCACTCGTGAATCAGATTTGCCACCAGACCTGTCCATCCTGTCTGATGCGTGGCTCCTAATCCTGCGCCATTGTCCCCGTGGAAGTACTCATGGAACAGCAGGTGGTCGCGCCAGTACGGGTCGTTCTGAAATCGCAACGTCCCTCCGTAGCACGGTCGGAAGCCGCGTTGGTCCCGCTTGAAGATGTTGATTAGGCGATTCGCCACCTCTTCCGCCAGAGCCCCTGGAGTCACAGGCGCATCTTCCCTTCCCGGAGGAGACACCATCAGCCCAGATCCGTAGGCATCGTCAAAGCGCACCAGCGATTCGATCAGAAGGTAGGTCGTGGGAAACCAAACTGGGCCTCGCCAGTTGGAGTTCCCGCCTTTGACTCTTTCGCATGACTCCGCCGGCTCGTATCGCAACACGACATCACCGAAACGGAAGGGATGCTGCAGATGAAACTTCGATAAGCTACGGATTCCGGCCGGCGACAGGAACTCATCAGGATCGAGCAAACGCGACATGATCCGCGAAAACTGGTGGCGATCGACTATGCCCAGCACGTAACGGCGGTCTCCTCCTTCATCTATGGCGCAGCACGCTTGTCCCACGAGGTCGCTGCGGTTGCGGATGAACCACTCGATGTCGGAAAGAAACGTCTTGTGTTGCCCAAACTGGCTGCGGTGAAGGACCTCGATGGCATAAAGAGGAATCAGCCCGACCAGCGAACGCACCCTAAACTTGTGAAAGTCACCATTTGGATATCGCAGCACGTCGTAGAAGAACCCGTCCTGCTCGTCCCAAAGCTGATAATTCCTGCCACCCATTTTCTTCATGGCGGCCGAGATGTAGACGAAGTGCTCGAAGAATTTTGTGGCCAGTGCCTCGTAAGTGGAGTCGCTCTTCGACAACTCCAGCGCGATTTTCATCAGATTCAGGCAGAAAAATGCCATCCAGCCGGTGGCGTCGGACTGCTCCAGAACAATGCCGCTCCCTTGCGCGCTGCTGCGATCCACGACCGTGATGTTGTCCAGCCCGAGAAAGCCGCCCTCGAAAATGTTGTTGCCTTGGCTATCGACGCGGTTTACCCACCAAGCAAAGTTGATTAGCAACTTGTGGAAGGTCTTCTTCAGGAATTCCACATCGGCGCGTCCGGTTTGAGCCCGGTCAATTTCATAAACCCGCCAACACGCCCAGGCGTGCACCGGCGGATTCAGGTCAGAAAACTCCCATTCATAGGCGGGTATTTGTCCGTTGGGGTGCTGGAACTGCTCAAACAGCAGCAGCCACAGATTTTCCTTGGCGAAATCAGGATCGACCAGCGCCAGGGCGACACATTGAAACGCCAAGTCCCAGGCGGCAAACCACGGGTACTCCCAGCGGTCCGGCACGGCCAGAATGCGCATGGAATTCAGGTGCCGCCAATGAGAATTGCGTATTCGCTGGCGCGCCTCATTCGCGTCCTCGTTGCCCACGTTGTCAGACAGCC
>CAVQAM010000009.1:0-290794 GCA_963710585.1 uncultured Acidobacteriaceae bacterium
ACGAATAGTTCAATGGAAACCTGCACTCCGTCTCAAGGTTCGTCGGAATCGTCGTCGGCCACTTCGTCCACAAAGCGGCCCCGCACGGCCACGCTGAGCTTGTCACCAACTTTGGGAAGGAAGGTCGCGCGCGCCGGTTGACGCTCCCAGTGGGGGGCGGCGCAATCGGAATCGGGCTGTTCGCCGCCGCTCGCCTTTCCCAGCGCTTTGCGATACAGCGGCTTCCTGACGCCAATCTGCACCACCAGCGCATCCAGTTTTTCACCGTTCGCCGTGACGCCGCAGTACGCCGCATAGTCGCGGTACCAGCTTACCTCGGAGTAGAACGGGTCGAAATCAGGCAACTTGATTGCCGTGATCTTTCCTGAACTGCGGTCCACCAGCAGCCACCCGCCAAGTTGCCAAAACCATTTTGGAGACTTGCGCGCCTCGTCGGGCAGCGCGTCGTTGATGCGAAAAGCCCGCCGCACCACAAACTGCCGGTCGGTGACGTCGTGTGACGCGCCGGTCGTAAACTCCTTCAGCTTGGCATCCACAAAGAGCGGACGGACCGCAATATCCATCGTCTTGGTTTCCGCCGCGCCGATGAACAGCTTGACCGGCAGCGGCCTTCCCAGGCTCACCACGTGGGGCTTGGAAGCAGCGCTGGCGGCAACATTCAACACCAGCAGGACGCCGAGAAGGTGAGCGGTGCGCATCATCGCTAAGGAAAGGCTAATCCCGGGCTGCCGCCGCTGCAAGTGCCGTCCACAAGAGTCACCCTCGACCTGCCGGTATAAAATCAGCAAACAGCAGCCTGAGGGGTGGACCGTGACATTTATCGATACCAGTAAACTGCCAACCATCGAACGCTTGCCGGGCTGGAGAGGCCGCTATTTCGATTCCGCCAGCATGACATTTGGGCATTACGAGTTCGACGCTGGGGCCTCGATTCATGAGCATTCCCACCCCCAGGAAGAGGTTTGGGAAATCCTCGAAGGAGAACTGGAAATAACCATCGCTGGGGTCACCGGGCGCGCCGGTCCCGGCTCTGTCGGAATCGTTCCACCTAATACCCTCCATTCCGTTAAGGCACTCTCATCCGGGAAGGCAATCGTCATAGACTATCCTTTGCGAGAGAGTATGTCCCATCCAGCCATGCACTGACTCCCTGCGAACAAACATTGCCCTCTGACAACTGGAATACAATAAGCCAGCGTCTAAGTTGCAGATGTATTACAGCTTCATCATTCCGGCATACAACGAAAGCGAACGGCTGGCTACCTCGCTCCCCAAAGTATTCGCCTACATCCGGGAACGGCAAATCCAGGCTGAGGTGATCGTCGTGAACGACGGTTCCACTGACGGCACCGCCGAAATCGCGCGCAGCTTTGCCAGCCGATATCCCGCGACCCGATTGCTGGAGAACCCCGGAAATCGCGGCAAAGGCTACAGCGTGCGCAACGGCATGTTGCACGCCCACGGCGACGTTCTGCTGTTTACGGACGCGGACTTGTCGTCGCCCATTTACGAAGCGACCAAGCTGTTCGCGGCGATTGAGGGGGGCGCGGACGTCGCCATCGGCTCGCGCTGGCTCGAGGCTGGACTGCAAACTGAGCGGCAGCCATGGTATCGGCAGTTGTACGGACGGCTGTTCAATCTGGCGCTGCGGATCGTACTGGGATTGAAGTATCGCGACACCCAATGCGGCTTCAAGGCGTTTACCCGGACGGCGGCCCGGACCGTCTTCTCGCGGCAACGCGTCGAGCGCTGGGGATTCGATCCCGAGCTGCTGTTTCTGGCCAACAAATTCAAGCTGCGCACCGTCGAGGTCGCGGTGGAGTGGGCCCACGATCACCGTTCCAAGATCAACCCCATTCGCGACGGATTGAAGATGGGCGTGGAGGTGCTGGCGGTCCGCTGGAACGATCTGCGGCGGCTCTATGAGCATCCTTCGACGACCATCGAAGAGCCGCAAATTCAGCCGGTGGCCCCTGCCGAAATCGCAAAATAGCACCCCGTCTTGCACTGCCTTAAATTTTGTAGCCTCCGAGCAATCTCCGCATCTGCTCTAGGAGAGGCAACACTGCACCCCACCCCGAAGTGGGGACCCAGCCGCAACGTTCGCTTTCTGCATCTCAAAGACGATTCACGTTCGCAGGGTTTATGCACAGCACCAGTCCAATTCGCGATCTGCCTGCGCCGCCTCCAGGCGAAGCCTCATTGCTGGAGAAATATCTGGCGGTGCGAGAGACTTCTCTCCAGATCTGCGCTCCCTTGAGCGTGGAAGATCACAGCTTGCAGCCCATGCCCGACGCCAGTCCCGCCAAGTGGCACTTGGCGCACACCACCTGGTTCTTCGAGACTTTTCTTCTGGCCGAGTACCTGCCCGACTATCGCCCCTTCCATCACGCATTTCGCAACCTGTTTAATTCGTATTACAACGCCGTGGGCGATCGCCCGTTGCGGGCCTTGCGGCACACCTTGTCGCGTCCTGGGTTGGACGAAGTGCACGCCTATCGCGCCTATGTGGACGATGCCATCGTGCACATCCTCACAACCGGGCCTGCGCCCGAGTTGGTCGCGCTGGTGACGCTCGGAATCAACCATGAGCAGCAGCATCAGGAGCTGATCGTCACCGACGTCAAGAACGGGCTGTGGACGAATCCTCTGCGGCCGGCGTTTCGCCCCGCGCCAGAAAGTCACCGCGCACAGAGTGCCTCTGCCTCCGTCCCGCCCATCGAGTGGCGCAGTTTCGACGAAGGGATTTACAGCGTAGGTTTCGCGGGCGAGGGCTTCGCGTTCGACAACGAAGGCCCGCGTCACAATGTTTACCTCGAACGATTTCGTCTGGCCTCGCGGCTGGTGACCAACGGCGAGTATCTGGAATTCATGCGCGACAACGGCTACGGCACCGCCGAGCTGTGGCTTTCCGACGGCTGGGACTGCGTGCGCAGCAATCAGTGGAGCGCGCCGTTGTACTGGGAGCAGCGCGCTGGCGATTGGTGGCATTACACCGTCGAAGGCATGAAGCCGTTGGAATTGAGCGAGCCGGTTTGCCACGTCAGCTACTACGAGGCCGACGCCTTCGCTCGCTGGGCGGGCGCGCGGCTGCCCACCGAATTCGAGTGGGAAGTTGCCGCGCGATCGTGCCGGGTGGCGGGCAATCTGCTGGAGAGCGGGCATCTGCATCCGCGCGCGCTGAAGGAAGACGGCGGCCGAGCCGTTGTCGCAGATGTTCGGCGACGTTTGGGAATGGACGGCCAGCGCCTACGCTGCCCTATCCCGGCTTCAAGCCGGCCGCGGGAGCTGTCGGCGAGTACAACGGCAAGTTCATGTGCAATCAGATGGTGTTGCGCGGCGGGTCCTGCGCCACGCCGCAGTCGCATATTCGCGCCACCTATCGCAACTTCTTTCCGCCCCATGTGCGCTGGCAATTTATGGGCATACGGTTGGCCAATGGCAACTAGCAAGCAACTTCAGTTCCTGGCGAACGACGCCATCGCCGCTGGAAGTATTCGAGGGTCTGAGCGCGACGCCCAAGCGGCTGCCGTCGAAACTGTTTTACGACCACATCGGCTCGGCCCTCTTCGAGCAGATCACCGAGTTGCCGGAGTACTACCTCACGCGCACCGAGCGCTCGATCCTTGAGTACGTACGCGGGCGATATCCTGCAACATGCCGGAACGTCGCTGACGCTGGTCGAACTCGGCGCCGGCACCGCCAGCAAGACCTGCATTCTGATTGAGGAATTACTGCGCCGGCAAAGCCGCGCGCTGTTTTATCCCATTGACGTATCGCCTTCGGCGTTGCAGGAAGCGGTCAGCGCAACTCGGCCGGCAATTTCCCGGGCTGCGGGTCAATCCCATCGTCGCCGACTACACCGGCGGCGTGCCGGCGCTGGGCCGCATCAGCGGGCGCAAGCTGGTGCTCTACATCGGATCGAGCATTGGGAATTTCGAGCCCGACGAGTCAGTGCGGATTTTGCGCCGCATCCGCCGGACACTGCGCGCGGGCGACGCTTTGCTGCTGGGCGCCGATTTCGCCAAGAGTCCGAAGATCCTGCTGCCCGCCTACGACGATGCGCAGGGCGTGACGGCGGAGTTTAACAAGAACATTCTGGCGCGCTTGAATCGCGAACTGGATGCCGACTTCGACGTCGATCGCTTCCGCCACATCGCCGTGTGGAACCGCCGCCAGTCGCGCATCGAGGCCTATCTGGAGAGCACCACCGCGCAAACGGCATTCATTCCGGCGCTCGACCTGGACGTGTCGTTCGCGCCGGGCGAACGCATCCACACCGAGATCAGCTACAAGTACACCGACGCCATGATCGAATCCATCCTGCGCGAAAGTGGCTTCACCCTGGAGCACACCTGGTGCGACCGAAAGAAATGGTTTGGGGTACACCTGGCGAGGGTGTAGGGTTGTGATCGGAAGACGACATCCCCACCCAAGCAAAACCAGTTTGGGTGGGGCGCCCCAGGATTCTTGCCTAGGCCGCCCCGTCGCACTATCTTGAACATCATGGCGTCCATGAACGAAGAAAAAATCTCAAGAACGTTCCTGTCAGAAATCGAGTTCGATTTTGATATCGCAAAGACGGCAGTCGCCAATGTTAAACACCCAGGATTCAAACCGATTGCCGACGCTTTCTGGACAAATGTCAAAGGGGCGATGAACCTTCTCCAGTTGCCCTATTCGCTTTTGATGTACTCGCTAATGCGGGAAAAGCGAACTTTAATATTCCTGGATGTTTACCTGCCCCTTGCAAATCGGGGACTTGATTACTCCGACGACGCAAGCAAGAAGCGAGTTGATGATGAGGTGGAGCGCCAACTGAGCGAATGGATGGACCGGGAGGAGCATACCGATGAATTAGTACTTGACGCTGACAAGCACTTGGCAGGCCTTCTGGATAGTGAAAGGGCGCAACGCCAGCTTCGGATGGTTTTGCTCTCGCTGATAAGTGCGACATGGACAGCTTTTGAAGTTCTAGCTGGTGATGCTTGGCAGTTCGCCTTGAATGCCAGACCGACTGAAACGGCACAATCAGTTCTCCAGCGGTTATTTCCGACGGGGACGCCTGAAGGTATCTCGGCGAAAGGCATCCCCCTGTGGTTGGCTGCAAAGTATGACTTTGATCTCCGTCAACACATAGGAGACATTCTGAAGTTGCGAATCGACTTCAGCGACATAAATGAAATCCGCAAAGCATATGTGGCTGCTTTCGGGGAGAAGGCCTGCTTACGCAATGCACTTGAGGACAAGAACCTGCTGATCCTCGAAGCGACCAGACATCTAGTGGTGCATCGGGGTGCCATCGTGGATGAGAAATACAACAAGATCACCGGGCAGACCTTTCCCGTGCGCCAACCTTTGCCACTCGAACCGGCTTTTGTGTCGGCTATTCTTCGCGCGGCCATCGTCGGCGGAAGTTCTATAGTCACTTTCCTCGATGAGTGGCTCGTCACCGAGTGATGGCCCTGGGTACTACGCAGCATCAAGAGTAATCGTGAGCCCATTACGAGTTCCTGCTCATCTAACATGGGCGTCCAATAACTTTCCCACGGGGTGATCCTTTGGATAAAGACGCGCTCGCCATTTGGTCGGATGAATCATTAACGTCAGCAGGTATACCCAATCTTCTAGACACGATTCGGCCGGAATGGAGGTCGAAGGGCCTCATCGCCCGGGTGGCCAAGTTGTTGCCTGTCGATGCGGGGAGTGCCTGCCAGAAAATTCTCAACGCGGCCGTTCAGGACTTAAAAGAGAAGATCGTAATCGCAGGTCTTGACCTTGCGAAGCAAGCCGCCGCCGTAGAACCCAAACTGCCGCCGATTGCTCGCAAGGAGGACGTACTCGACGATTACTCAACCTTTCATGTACTTGAGCTAGCATACCGCATCGGTTTGCTGAGCCGCCCTGAGTGGAAGCGGCTTCGCCGAGCGTACGACATCCGCCGTGACCTTGAGCACGAAGACGATGAATATATAGCGACCCTCGAAGACGTGATTTACATCTTCAAGAGTTCAATTGGAATCGTCCTCTCGCGCGAGCCCCAGGAGTTGCTGCGAGTCGATGACGTTGAGGAGCTCATACAGGCACCCCAAAATGTCGCTCCATCTGCAGCTTTTCTTGAAGACTATGCCAGGGCACCCGAACCGCGGCAGATGGAAATTGGTCAGTATCTTGTCCGGACGGCGTTGAATGACAAGGCAGCGGATGTCGTTCGGCAAAATGCCGTCGAAGCGTTGAGCGCATTTAGGCCGACGACACTCACCGGCGTAAAAATCGCCCTCGCTGGTCAAATGCAGGAGCGCACCAAACGTAAGCCCCTTACCCTGGCAGATGTGAAAGTTGCTGAGGCGGGCGGATTCCGACCATATCTGAAGCAGCGGCAACTGGAAACGTTCTTCAATGAGTTGGCGGCCAAATTTGACGCCATCGGTCATGTCTGGACGGCTCACCCCAAGCACTACGGGATTTTGGATGAGTTGGAGGATTGCGGGGGCCTCGAGGCAGTGCCTGCCACGACGCACGACCCTTTCCTTCTTTGGATGCTGCTATGCTACATCGGAGAGCCCGGAGGCTACGGAAGCTGGGGCCAGAACCGAAGGGTGTTCTACAGCGACATCGCTGCCCCGATCATTTCCCGCTTGTTGAAGCGGGCATACAGCACAATCAAGGAAGACTTGCACAAGGCAAGCAAGCATCCGAGCGTAAAAGCTGCCTGCAGGAATGAGCACGTCAAGGATCGCCTGATACGCCTGCTGGAGTACGTGGAAGAGTAATCAGGTAACCCGCCTGGTGTCCCCCGGCTCGCGTCCGTCTTTTGGACGCTAACCTGGGCAGCGGCAGGTCCGGGCCGGCCTACCGAACATTCCGGAGTGGGTATACAATGTATATATATCGGAGGAGGCGTTTTTATGGCAACCAGCATGGTTCATATCCGGGTGGACGAAAAGGTGAAGGCTAAAGCCGCAAAGGCGTTGGCCGCGATGGGGTTGACGGTATCCGATGCCGTCCGTCTGCTGCTGACGCGCGTTGCCGCAGAAAAGGCCCTGCCGTTTGAGGTGCGGGTTCCCAACCGCGAGACCATTGCCGCGATGCAGGCCGGAGAGCGGGGCGAGGTGCGTAGAGCGACCAGTGTCGCCGCCATGATGGCCGAGTTGAATGCGCACCGTTGAATGGACCACGGCCTTCAGCCGCGATTACAAACGCTCTGCGAATGGCTGGCGTTGAACGCTCCATAACCTTCCTGCCACGCGAAGCGGCTGGCCCATTTATGTACTTTCGTAATCTTGACAGCCCGGCAAAGCGCGTTAGGCTGGTAGGTTGGGCATAGTGTGCCCAAGGGCTTCGCAGGCGGTCTGAACAACGTCTGCGATGTCCGGAGTTCTTTGACAATTCGTGGTCTTGTGCCGACGAAGGTACATCGCATTTTCGGGTTCGCTCCAGGCTCCAGGCTGAGGTAAGTCCTACTGGCTCAAGATTTTGCCAATAAGCCTTTGGGGCTCAAGATTTTGCGCGGATTTCTTGGTGCTGACCCAATGTTTTCAATATTTTACGGGCATGAGGGGGGAGGGGGGTATACCCGTTGCTCATGTGACCCCGCTCTGGAGAAGCGAGAAGCTCCGGCCTATAGAGCTGCCGCAATTTCGCACGCTACAAACTGTAAAGGATGTGTTGAGACTGGACACAAAACCAGCTTGGGTCGGGCACCCTCGTGAACCCTCTCACTTCTGCCGCACGTAGCCGTACATGTAGTCGGTGATCGCGGGGGACTTTGCGATGGGCACCGAGGTTTTGAGCGAGTCCGCCAGCTTGGTCGGAGCGGTGCCCGGCAAAGCTTCGTTGGTAAGCAGAAAGCCGCCGGGTTTGATCATCGTTCCCAGGTTGGCGCGCGCCAGCGACTGTTCCAGTCCGCCGTAATAGACGAAGATGTTGGTGCCGATCACCAGATCGAATTGCTTGTCGGACGGCAGCGGCACAGTCTGGAAGACAACATTCATGTCCACGGGAAACACCCTGAGCACGACCGCGGGCCGCACGCTGACGGCGCGGTTCCAAATGTTTCCCGCTGCCTCGGGAACGGGAATTCGCGTGCCCGGCTTGCCGATCTTGTCGCCCAGCTTTTGCCAGTATTCGATGAAGCCGGTGTGGTACTCCTGGCTCCATTGGTCCGATGGGCTGGATAGCAACTGGATGGTGTACGGCTTACCGGCAGCGGCGTCTTTGCGAGCGCGCTCCAGGTGCCGGTTCACCCGTGCGCTGATGTCGAAGGTGGTGACCTCGATGGTAGCCGGGTCGGCCAGTCCCAGCCGGGCCAGCGAGTCGATCACCGCGAAGGGTTGCGTGGTTTGCGGCGGCACGAAGTCGGAGCCCGATTTCTTGTTGACGAAGTCAAGGCCGGGACCGACGATCGCGATGCGATGCACGCTGCCCGGCTTCAGCAGCCCCTGTTCCATCATGTGCCTGAGGTGCAGCTCGATGGTGTAGTCGGGATACAGGTTGCTGTCGGTCGAAATACCGCGGTCTTTGAACGCCTGATAGGGATTGGTCTTGGCCTGCGCCCGGGCGCGGGCCACGTCGTCGCGCCAGCGCGCCAGATTGGCCAGCAGGTAGGCTCTGACTTTCTTCTGCGCTGCCGCAGTTTTCAGGCTGAAGCCTTCCCTCTCCAGCAGCGCCCGCATTTCCAGCATGCCTTCGCTGAGATGCGGCGCGGCCAGCGCCCGGACCAAATCGTTGGCCCGCTTGTCGGCGATGGAATCGACGGCGGTGCTGCGTCCGTACTCGCCCAAGTCTTCGTAGGTAATGGGCGGTTCCTTGGTGTAGGTGATGCCCATGCGCAACAAATTGGTGAGCGTGTTTTCCTCGCCCTCGTCGATGCGGCTGCGAATCTCCTTGTCCTCAGTGCGGACCCACTTGTCCCAGGTCGCGGCCGTGAGTGACGCTTTCAGCTCGGGCGGTAACGAGCTGCGGAGGGCCTCAAGCACAGGCTGCGCGGAGGAAAACGAGACGAACTGCGGAGTCTGCGCCAGCGCCTGGCAGAATGTAAGAAAGCAGAAGAGGAACAAGCAAAGTGTCTTGCCGAGTTTGCTGGACATAGGGGTCAATACGGGGTGTGCTCCGAAGCGGAGGTCGGCAGCGTTCTCATTGCCACCTGCTCATCATACAGTTGCCAGTAGCCAGTAGCCAGTTGCCAGTTGCAGACCGGTCTCTGCCGACCATCGCCGGTGGCTGCGAATTCGGTAGTTGCAGTTAGTGGTCTCAGTTTAAGCAAAAAGGCAGTCAATCTTTTTCTGACCACTGAAAACTGGCCACTGACAACTGACGACAACTGGCTACTGGCAACTGCCTTCAGCTTTCCGCCCGCTTGCGCAGGAAGGCCGGAATCTCCAAATCATCCGGGTCATAGGTGATGTTGACGCTGCTGCTCACGGTGTCAATCGTGGGCGGCTCATCCTGACTGGCGGCGGCCCGTGCCTGCACTTGCGCCTCGTCCATCGGCTCGGCGTGGCGCACGATCTCGGAATCGATATCGTCGAGATTGCCGGGAAGGTACGGCGCCGCTCGCGGCCGTTCCGCCGCGCGCTGCGATTCAGGCTCCGCCGGCTTGACCGGCATGGGCTGCGGCTCGCGCATACTCGGCACTTCGTAGGTCGCGTGCACGCTGGCTGCGGTGGCGCGCGCCTGGTGCACCACCTCAGCCACCGGGTTCGATGCTTCGCGCCGGCGGGAAACTTCCCGGAAGCCGGTCGCGATCACCGTAATCTTGACTTCGTCCTTCATCTTCTCGTCGAGCACGGCGCCGAAGATGATGTTGGCGTCTTCATGCGCGGCGCTCTGGATGATGGTGGAGGCTTCGTTTACCTCCGCCAGCCGCAGCGAGCTGGAGCCGGTGATGTTGATGAGGATGCCGCGCGCGCCGTCGATGGCGCCGGCCTCGAGCAGCGGAGACGCAATCGCGGCCTGCGCCGCCAGAGTGGCACGGCCTTCGCCCCTCGCGGTGGCCGTGCCCATCACGGCATAGCCCATGCCCGCCATGATGGTCTTTACGTCGGCGAAGTCGCGGTTGATGATGCCGGGAATGGTGATGATGTCGGAGATGCCCTGCACCGCCTGGCGCAGAATGTCGTCGGCAACGCGGAACGATTCGAAGAAACCTGCGTCCTTGGCCACCGCCAGCAGCTTTTCGTTGGGGATCACGACGGTGGTGTCAACCGAGTCGATCAGCTCCTGCAAGCCGCGCTCCGCCTGGTTCTGGCGGCGTTTGCCTTCGAAGGCAAATGGCTTGGTGACCACCGCGACCGTGAGCGCGCCCATTTCGCTGGCCAGCGACGCGATGATCGGAGCCGCGCCCGTGCCGGTGCCGCCGCCAAGACCGGTGGTGACGAACACCATGTCGGCGCCTTCCAGCGCTTCGATGATTTTGTCGGCATCTTCCAGCGCAGCTTTTCGGCCAACGTCGGGATTGGCGCCCGCGCCCAGGCCATTGGTCAGCTTGACCCCAAGCTGGATCTTCACCGGCGCGTTCGACAGCTTGAGCGCCTGCAGATCGGTATTCGCCACCACAAATTCCACGCCTTCCAGGTGCGATTCGATCATGCGATTGACGGCATTGCCGCCACCGCCACCGACGCCAATGACCTTGATCTTCGCGGCGTTCAGCAGCTCTTCGTTGAAGTGAATGCGAATGTCGTTTTCGGGCTGGCTTTTGTCGTTGAAATCTTCGATCATCGTTTACTCCAATATCGCGACTGGCAATTCGCGATTGTTTGTGTCGCCGGCTGAAGCCGGCTCAGATATTTTTTCGTTCCTTCCCTGGGCTTACGCCCTGGGCTAACACAAATTTCGCCCCTGCGGGGCTCGACTCTGCGCGATCGTTCCACCCTGGCAACCCAAACTCATTTCTCACATGGGCTCTTACGCTTTTTTCGCGCCTCGATCACCGCCGATGCCAGGACGAATTCCTCCTCCAGGGCCTCGTACGCCTTCCGGTATTTCGGCTCCTTCATCCATTTCTTGTGCATGTCGGAAATGCGCGCCATTGCTGTACCCTCGCCTCCCAAGTCAAATCCGAATCTTGCGCTGCCGTTTCCGGCCTCGCCAGATCTTTAGCCGTTCTGCCGGGCGAACAATGCTTTGAGTTTTGCTCCCAGTCCTCGATCGATGTTCATGCGCGCCTGCCGTGCACGATGTCCGTAGAGCACCATGCCAATTGCCGTGGCAAACTCCGGCTCCAACAGATTCGACGGCAGCTTGGCGATGGGCACCGGATACCCCAGTCGCACCGGCCGGCGCAGAATTCCATCCGCAACCTCCAGCAGCGCGTTGAGCCGCGAGCCGCCGCCGGTAAACACCAGTCCCGCGCCCAGCAAATCGTAAACCCCCGCCTGGCGCAGGTGATCGCGCAGCAATTCCATCAGCTCGCGCGCCCGCGGCTCCAGAATTTCTCCCAACATGCGCTGCTGCATCAGGCGCGAGGGGCGATCGCCCACCGAAGGCACTTCGATTTCGTTGCCCTCGGGAATGCGAGTGACGATGGCGCAGCCGAACATCTTCTTGATGTTCTCGGCGTCGGGAATCGGCGTGCGGAAGCCCACTCCCACATCGTTGGTGAAGTGATCGCCGCCGATGGGAATGGCGCCGCTGTGGATCACGACGCCTTCGTAGTACACAATGAGACTGGTCGAACCCGCGCCAATGTCAACCAGGCACACGCCGAGTTCGCGCTCGTCGGTTTGCAAGACCGAGTCGGCACACGCCAGCGCTTCGAAGACGGTGTCGTTGACGTGGATACCGGCGCGGTTCATGGCCGAGACCACGTTCTGCGTCGCCGTGGTTCCCGCAGTCACCACATGAACGCGCACCTCGAGCTTTCTGCCCATCAGCCCGGCGGGGTCGTGGACGCCGCCCTGCCCATCCAGGATGAATTCCTGCGGCAGCAGGTGCAGCGCTTCGCGGTCGTCGGGCATGGCGATGCTGCGCGCCTTGTCCACCGCCTGGCGCACATCTTCGCGGGTGATCTCGCGCGAACGCGGTCCCAGCACGATGCCGCCATGACTATTCACGCCGCGGATGTGCGAGCCGGCCACTCCCACCACGGCGTGCTCCACCGGAGCTTGCGCCACGTTCTCGGCGTCTTCGACTGCCTTCCGGATGGAGTCGACCGCCTTGTCGAGATCGGCGATCACGCCCTTTCGCATGCCACGCGAATCGGCGATGCCGTGGCCGCGATAACGCAAGGCATAGTCATTCACTTCGGCGACGATCACGCACGTCTTGGCGCTACCGACGTCAATCACCGTGAGCAGGTTTTCCGTTTGACTTCCCATGGTTACGGGTGCTTCTTCGTTTTGTGCTTCACCGCCGATTTGCTTTGCGCCACTGCGGCCGGCGCCGGTGCGCTCTCCGCATTCTCCACGCTGTCCGGCGCAGCAGCACTCTTGGGGTTACCGCTTGCGGAATCGGGATTCACGATCACCTGGTGATCAAAACGCAAATCCACCGATTCCAGTTTTTGGAACTGCGCTCTCCACTCCTGCACGTGCGCCACGTAGATTTTGAAACGCTCCAGAAAGTTCGACGACCCCAGATGCACCAGCACGGCCCCGTTCGGATCGGTGACCGTCGCTTTCACATCGTCAGGATCGGAAAGATCAACATCGCTGAGGTCACGCGAATAATGCGCGCCACCGGCATCGAGCTCCTTCATCAACTGAACGTATATCTTCATGCGCGCGGCGCGCGTCGAGACCGGCTCGCTGTCCGTCATTCCGACCACTACCGGGAAAGAATACTTTGCCTGCTGGCCGGCGGGAAGGTCCATAATCACGCCGTGGGCGTCTATCAGTTCAATGTGAGAATTGATTTCGACAAATGCGACCGGCGTGCGCTCTTTGACGACAATGTTCAGGCGGTCGGGGAGCAGCCGTTGCACCGCTGCCGATTGCACCCAGGGAATTTGCTCCAACTGCTGCTTGCGTGTCTGCAGCGGAACGAAAAAGACGTTGCGATTGAGGTCGCTGGCCATCACGTCCATCACCTGCGAGCGGCTGACATTGCTGTTTCCTGAAACCTGGATGTGGTCACTGGAAGCGATGCGAAAGCGCCACGATCGCGTGGTGTATTGCTGAAGCGTGATCCAGATTAGAGCAATGCTTCCCAGGACCAGGACCAGGATGAGCGCGATCTTGAGACGGCTGGCGGCCTTGCGTGGCAGGGCTCCCCGGCGCACCGGAACGCGTTTCTGTCCGCGCAAAAATGGCGACTCGGCCTCGTCATCGAGGTCGAGCATGCGGGCGTCGAGCGGCGATTCGTCGAAGCCTCGCGACCGCACCGCGGCCTCGCTGACCCGCGCCTCGAGTTCGTCTTCCGTGGTTGCTGATGAACTTTTCCGAGCCATGAAAACCGGGTGAAACGGCCAGAACTCCGGCTATTCGCCTCACTATAACCGTTTTCGCTCAGCTTGCGGAAAGAGAGAATCGGAAGCGGCAGATTCGCCGGCAAACTTGAACCAGAAGAGTAAACTCACGTCCCCAGCGCCAGGGCGCGCTTCCCGAGAGCTTCCAGCACCTGCGGCCCGAGATGCCAAATGTTGCCGGCCCCCAGGGTAAGAATCATGTCACCTGACGTTGCTGCGGTCGCCGCCAGCTTCACCGCTTCGGCGAACGAAGAAACATACAGCGCCTCCTGTCCGCCAACTTCCGTAATGCGGTTCGCCAGCATCTCGCCGGTAATTCCCGGGATAGGCGGCTCATGCGCTGGGTAAATATCGAGCACAATGACCGAATCGGCGTCGCGGAAGGCGGTGGAAAATTCCTCCAGCAGCAGCTGGGTGCGAGTATAGCGGTGCGGCTGGAAGATGACGTGCACCTTGCCGAATCCGCACTGTCGCGCCGCCGCCAGAGTGGCGCGAATCTCCGTGGGATGATGCCCATAATCGTCAACGACGGTGACGCCAGCGGCGCTGCCGAGCCTCTGAAAGCGGCGATCCACTCCGTTGAAGTTTTCCAGCGCACGCCGGATGTCCTCGACCGGCACGTCGAGCCCGATCCCCACCGCAATCGCCGCGGTCGCATTCCTCACGTTGTGCTCTCCGGGAACGCGCAGATGGAATTCGCCCAGCGAACTTCCGCGGTAGCTGACGTGAAAGCCGCTCAGCGCCGCAGAATCTTTGCGCGGGCCGCAACAAACATTCGAAATCAGGAAGTCGGATTGGTGGTGCGTTCCATAAGTCAGGATCCGCCGTTGCACCCCGGGCAGTATCCGGCGCAGATCATCATTGTCATTGCAGGCGACAACCATCCCGTAGAAGGGCACCAAGTCCATGAACTTCAGGAAGGTCTGCTCCACGTCGGCCATATTGCGATAGCAGTCCATGTGTTCACGGTCAATATTGGTGACCACGGCAAGAATCGGCGAAAGTTTCAGGAAGGAGCGATCGCTTTCGTCGGCCTCCGCCACCAGGTATTGCGATTTCCCCAGCCGCGCATTGGAGCCCATCGCGTCCACGCGGCCTCCCACGACAACCGTGGGATCGAGCCCGCCGGCAGCCAACACGGCTGCGATCATCGAAGTGGTCGTGGTCTTGCCATGCATGCCGGCGACGGCGATACCGTATTTCAGGCGCATCAATTCCGCCAGCATTTCGGCGCGCTGAATCACCGGAATATGCTGCTGGTGCGCGGCCGCGACTTCGGCATTGTCGCGGCTGACGGCCGAGCTGGTAATCACAACTTCGGCGCCGATTACATTTTCCGCGCGATGTTCGCCGCAGATCACGGCCCCCATTCCGACCAGCCGATGGGTGACCGGCGACGGCTTCAGGTCGGAGCCGGAGACCTTGTAGCCGAGATTGAGCAGCACCTCGGCGATACCGCTCATACCGATGCCGCCGATTCCGACAAAATGGACGCGTTGGATTTTTGCAAACATGCGGGAGACGAGTCCTACGTGCGAAACACCGGGCGAATTGATCGTCCCGAGATGTAACCTGACTGAATTTCTAGGGCGGCGAAATCGATGGCTTGCTCATTGGCCACTTGTGTCAGAGGGAAGTCCACTTTGCCGATTCTACTTCCTGAAGTGCCGTTTTGTGCGGATAATTCTTTCTAAGTGCCCCATGGCAGAGCAGAACAAAGGAACTGGCAAATGATGGCCGAAAACTCGGAGACGTTTTGCAAAAGCGAAATTGAGCGAATGCTCAGGAATTCGCAAACCAAAGTGATCATGCCCGTTGTCGCCTTCGGTCTGCTCAGAGACTATTCCGACGGTGGCAAGACTCTGTTTTCCGACGCAGAAGTACGCAAGTCGTACGAGTCCGCGGTTCGGGATCTTAAGCATTTCCTCGGTCACGATGTACACATCGGCGCAAAGTATGAGGACGCGTACGGTATGCGAATGTCTAGATACGGCGTTCTGAAATCAGTTGATCATCTTAAGTACGCGCTGCTGCCGCCTTACACGGATTGTGCTGAAGCCCTTTGCAAGTGGATTCCGCTACGAATTAAGGAACACATCGAAGAGCGCCTCGGAATAGTACCCCTGCTCGAAGATGTAACGGTGCGAGTGAACCTCGCTCAAGAGAAAGAAAGATTCCTCGACCTAATCTCTAAGCAGATTGACAAAACGCCAGCCGCCTTCGAAATCTTTAGTTTTGCCGTTATCAAGGTTCATCTCGAGAAATTTGCTTGCAAGATTTACAGGGATACGCGGACGGCAGCGCATGACAAGGGAGTGGATCTTTCGACTAATTTCGGCGTCGTCTATCAGGTCAAGAAACTCAGACTGCAAACGGAATCCGAAGCGGACCGCCTATACGCGGAACTCAAACACAACTTCGATAACGAGCGCCTACAAGACGGCAATGTCATCCTGGTGATCGATGACGTTAGCAAAGACATACGAAAATACCTCATCGACATGAAGGTTCAATCAATAAGCACGAACGATCTTCTCAGGATTGCTTCCAGCTTCGAGGAACCGGAGGATCGTCAAAAAGTACTTCGGATCGTTTATGAGGAGTTCCGACGGGAATACTCAAGCAGGATCAAGTGATAGCGTTCCCTCAACTATCGCGTCCGCTGCATCCTGAGCTTCGATCTCCGATTCAAACACTCGTTCAGAAATGACTAAGTAATCTAACGGGTAGTCGCCTTCGACCACGCGGGTCATTGCACGGCCTAGCCCGTCGGCTTCGACGACCACCATCCCTTCGTCTACACTGCTCAGCCAACTTTGATAGAGAACTGCACCCGGTGAGCTGATGCCAAGCTCTTTCCTTATCGCGTCCGCTCTGTCTTGCAATATTCCTAGTTCAGCTACCTTCTCGGTTCTTGTGCTCATAACGAACAGATTATACCGAGGCCGTGCCGGACTGTTCAGTCATCAGGAAGAGGCCATACTCTGCCCTTGCAGCCCCTCTAGCAGACTGCGGGAAGAGTCGGGAAAGCAGGTCTCTCGCGGGCTGAAGCCCGCTCTGGATGACAAAAATAAAGCGCTTAACGGCACGGCTGAAGCCGTGCCCTTTCAAATCGCATCCGCACGCGGAGTCTTTTCGCAGCCCCTCTAGGCTACCGCGTGCTGGCTTTGGACGCCAGCGGCGCGGGCCGCGAGCGCTGCGATCTTGGCGGCCGCGTCGGGATGGGCAAAGCGGCGCGCCGCCTCCGCCATCGCCGCCAACGGCGCGCGGTCGCGCAACAGTTCGGCAATCTCGTTCACCAGGCGGTCGCTGGAAAGTTCAGACTGCGGTAACAAGCGGGCGGCGCCGCCATCGACGAGCGTCGCCGCATTCTGCGTCTGGTGGTCGTCGGCAGCGGTTGGCAAAGGAACAAAGATGGCGGGTTTGCCAGCCGCCGTGATTTCGGCCACGGTGCTGGCGCCAGAGCGGCACACCAGCAGGTCGGCGCGGGCGAAAGCACCCGGCATGTCATCGATGAAAGGCGACACCTCCGCCGAAATCATGCTGCGCAAATAAACTGCCTGCGCCGGAACATAATCTCGCTCGCCGGTCTGATGGATGACGTGGATTCCCGGCACCGCTTCCATCAGTTTCGGCAGAGCGCCCAACACGGCCTGGTTGATGGCATGTGCGCCTTGGCTGCCGCCGAACACCAGCAAAGTAGGGCGCGCATCCTTGGAACGAGTCGGAACATGGAAGAACTCCTGCCGCACCGGCACACCGGTTACGTGGCAGTTGCGAAAATAGTGGCACGTTGCCTCGAAGTGCACCGCCGCCGCACTCACCATGGGAGCAACCATGCGATTGGCGAAACCGGGGACCACGTTCGGTTCGAAGGCAATGGTGGGCACGCTCATCATGGCCGCGGTCAGCATCGCCGGCCCTGACGCGTAGCCGCCCACACCGATCATGACGTCGGGCCGAAATTCGCGGACCAGCTTTGCCGACTCCATGAAGGCGCGCGGCAGGTCCAGCAAAGTCTTGAGCCGGGTCGCGAGGTCCACGCGATTCAGTGCGCCAACCTGGATGAGATGCAGTTGGAATCCCGCCGCCGGAACCAGGCGCGTCTCAATGCCGCGCTGGGTACCGACAAACAGCACCTGCGCCCGGTAAAGCGAACGCAACTCCTGCGCGATGGCTAATGCAGGAATGACATGTCCGCCGGTTCCGCCTCCAGCCACAATCACACGCATGGCTAGTCCGTCTGTTGGGTGATGTTGAGCAGCACTCCGACACTGGCCAGAGTGATGAACAGCGAAGAACCACCGTAGGAGATGAACGGCAGCGGAATTCCCTTGGCCGGCATCATGGCGAGCACCACGCTGATGTTGAACAGGGCCTGCACCACCACCATGGCGGTGAAGCCGATCGCCAGAAATTTCCCGAACATGTCTTCGGTGCGAAGTGCAGTGCGGATGCCGCGATACAGGAAAATGCCGAACAGCGTGACCACCAAGAGCGACCCCCACAAGCCCAATTCTTCGGCAGTAACGGCGAAGATGAAGTCGGTATGCGGCTCCGGCAGGTAGAACAGTTTCTGCTTGCCTTCCATCAGCCCCAAGCCGGTTAGGCCTCCGGTGCTCACGGCGATCATCGACTGAATAATATGGAAGCCTTTGCCCTGCGGGTCCTTGAAAGGATCGAGGAATGCCTGCATTCGTGCCCAACGCCACGGCACTCGGACCACCAGAAAGTACAGCGGCAACAGCGATGCGCCAAGCGCGTACCAGAGATACTTCATGTTCATCCCGGCCACGAACAATACGGCGGCGGAGATGGCCACGCAGGCGATGGCGGTACCCAGGTCGGGCTCCTTCACAATGAGCACGGCGAACAAGATTACCGGGGCGGCGGCGGGAAGCAGGACGTTCTTCCAGTCGGTGATTTGCTGCCAGCGCCATTCCAGAAAGTACGCGAGATAGAAGATAAGTGCGGGTTTCGCCACCTCCGAAGGTTGCAAAGAGAAGCCGCCAAACTTGATCCAGCGGTGCGTATTATGGGAATCGCGAAACAGGAAAACCGCGATCAGCAGCAGTGAGGTAAATCCTAGAAAAGTGAAAACCACCGACGCCCGCCGGTATTTGCGGTAGTCGATGTTCATGATGGCGATCATGGCCGCCAGGCCGGCGCCCGCCCACGCCATTTGCCGCAGCAGGAAACCGTAGGGCGAGCCGAAGCGCTCCTTCGCCATCACCGCCGAGGCGCTGAAGACCATCACCAGCCCGATGAAGACAAGCAACAGCGTAACCGTGAACAGCCACTTATCCACGCTGACCCGCTTGGCCATTATTCGTTGCCTCCGCGAGCGTTGCTGCCCACCTGCTCTCGCTGCTGTTCCCGCGATGCCAACTGGTCAACCAAGTCTTTGAACAGCCTGCCGCGGTGTTCGTAGCTGTCAAATTGATCGAAGCTGGCACAGGCCGGAGCCAGCAATACGACATCGCCTGCACTGGCGGACTCACTGGCCCGCTTGACCGCAGTCTCCAGCGTCCCGACACTCGCGATCTCAGTTCCTTGCACCTGCGACTCGATCTTGGCGGCCGCTGCGCCGATGGTGTAGACGCGCTTCACTCGCTCCTTGAGCAACGCATTCAGCACGCTGTAGTCGCTGCCCTTGTCCTTGCCGCCCAGAATAAGGTGAATGCGGCCGGGAAACGACTCTAACGCTTTGATGGTCGCGTCAACGTTAGTAGCTTTCGAATCGTTGTAATACTCGACGCCACGGACCGTGGCCACAAACTCCAGGCGATGCTCTACCGCCTTGAACTCGGAAACCGCGCGCCGGATCTGTGCGGGTTCGACTGCGGTCAACATTCCGACACAGACTGCCGCCAGCACATTTTCCAGATTGTGCGCTCCCTTCAGCGAAATATCTTTGGCCGGCATGATCTCGCGGTCGCCATGGTTGTCGCGCCAGACGATGTGCCCTCCGCGGACGAAGGCCCCACTTGCGACCTCCTTCAGCCGGCTGAACCAGTACACAGAAGCTTTGGTTGCCGAAGCCATTGCAATGCAAGGCTGGTTGTCTGCGTTCAGAACGGCGAAATCGTCGGGCCCCTGGTTTTCGAAAATACGGGTCTTGGCCGAGGAGTAGTTTTCAAACGAATGGTGCCGGTCAAGATGATCGGGGGTGACATTCAACACCACGGCAATGCGAGGATGAAAGCTCTCGACGGTCTCCAGTTGAAAGCTACTGATCTCCAGCACCACCCAAGTGTCGTCGGTGGAACTCTCGACAAAAGTGATCGCCGGCGTCCCAATGTTTCCGCCGACCAGTCCCTTCCCACCTCCAGCCGCAATGATTTCGCCAGCCAGCGCAGTGGTCGTGGTCTTCCCGTTGGAGCCGGTGATGGCGACGATCTTGCCCTTCAGGAAGCGCGCCGCCAGTTCCACCTCCCCGATCACGGGGATGCCCAGCCCACGCGCCTGCACCAGTTGCGGAACATCGAAGGGCACGCCCGGACTGATGACGATCAGCTCCTGATCGCGGAAGGTGCGTTCGCCATGCTGTCCGGTTTCGACGGTGATGCCATGATCGAGCAGCAGAGGAATTTCGTGACGGAGCTGCTCCGGCGATTTGGCGTCGGAGACGGTAACCCGCGCGCCGCGCTTCTCCAAGAAAAGCGCGCTGGCCACGCCGGATTTGCCCAGCCCAACCACCAGCACGCGTTTGCCTTTAACGTCCATCGAGAATTCTGCTCGCGTCGCCATTGTGCCACGTTTACTGCGCCTCTAGCGCAACTTCAAGGTGGTGAGAGCAAAGAGTGCAAACACCAGCGAGGCAATCCAGAAGCGCACGATGACCTTCGACTCGCTCCAGCCCATCAGTTCGAAGTGGTGGTGGATGGGCGCCATCTTGAAAATGCGCTTCCGGCGCAGCTTGTAGGAGCCCACCTGAAGAATGACCGAGAGCGCCTCAATCACGAAGATGCCGCCGATAAACGGCAGCAGTAGTTCCTGCTTGATGATGACGGCCACGGTCCCAATCGCGCCGCCCAGCGCCAGCGATCCCACGTCGCCCATGAAGATCTCCGCGGGATGCGCGTTATACCAGAGAAAACCGATGGCGGAGCCGACCATCGAACCGCAGAAGATGGTCACTTCCGAAACCTGGGGCATCTTGGAAAGCTCGAGGTAATCCGCAAAGACGGCGTGACCGCTGACATACGTGAGGACCGTGAGCGCGCCCGCAGCGATCACGGTGCAGCCAATCGCCAATCCATCCAGACCATCGGTGAGATTCACGGCGTTGCTGGAGCCCACCAGGATGATGGCCACGAACGCCAGAAACGGCAGAAACGCCAGCGGCGAAAGGTAGCCGTGATGCCATCGGCTGATTACCAGGTCTGGCCGGAAATGCTTGAGGAAGGGCACGATCAGGCGGGTGGAGTACAGTCCATGGGTTTCCAGGCCACTCAAGATGGCGCCGATCACAAGAGCCGCCAGAAACTGGTAGGACAACTTGGCGCGCGCGGTGAGGCCGAGGTTGCGGCGGTGGACCACCTTCAAGTAGTCGTCGGTGAAGCCGATGGCGCCGAAGGCCAGCGTCGCCAAAACGGCAATCCATACGAAGCGGTTGCTGAGGTCGGCCCACAACAAAGTTGGGACAATCATGCCCACTACAATCAGCAAGCCGCCCATGGTGGGGGTGCCCGCTTTCTTCAGGTGGTCCTTGGGGCCGTCTTCGCGGATGTACTGACCGATCTGGAATTCACGCAGGCGACGGACCACCGCCGGGCCAATGATCAGGCCGATAAACAATGCGGTGAGGCTCGCGAACGCAGTGCGGAAGGTCAAATAGCGAAAGATTCGGAACGGGCCGACATGAAAGACGAGAAAACCCTTCTGGTACAGCAACCAATAGAGCAAATTCTTCCCCGTTCTGAACGTTATGCCGGAGCTGCAATCCTAATGTGCAGCCTCCGTTGTTTTGCCGACCCAGGCTTCCAGCGCGCGCTCCAGGCGCACGCCGCGCGATGCCTTGAGCAAGACTACATCGCCGCTTTTGACTTCGCGCCGCAGCCAATCGCCAGCCTCTTGCGGCGTGTTGACGAACTCCGCGTTCATCCCCGCTTGGAGTGCGGCTTCCACCATCGACTTCGCCAATCCTCGAACTCCCAGCAACCTGTCGATTCCGTAGCTGGCCATGTGCTGTCCGCAATCGCGATGCATCGCGTCAGCCGCAGGACCGAGTTCCAGCATCTCACCGGCGACTACGATGCGGCGCCGGGCGGGAATCTGGGCCAGCGACCGGACCATGCTGTCGAGGGCCTTCGGATTGGAATTGTAGCAATCGTTAATGATAGTCGCGCCCGCGTAGTTAAGGATTTCTCCGCGCTTGTCCCCGGGCGCCAGGGTGGCAAGCGACTCGGCGGCTACGCGCAGCGGCACTCCATACTGCAATCCGACGGCGACCGCCGCCAGCGCATTGTAGATGCTGTGCTCGCCCAACAGCGGCAGCGCCGCCGGAACATGCTCGCCATCGGCCACAATTTCGAACACCGATCCCAGCGGGCCACGCGATTCAATCTTTCGCGCCGACACGTCAGCCGGCTGATGAATTCCCAATCCGAAGGTGACGACTTTCCCGTGAAAGTCCCGGCCGAACTGCGAAACGTACTCATCGTCGGCATTCAGCACCGCGATACCGCCCGCGGGAAGCGACTCTATCAGTTCGTACTTGGCGCGCGCGATGGCCGCGATGGACTCAAAAAACTCCAGGTGCACAGGAGCGACCATGGTCACGACACCGCAATCCGGCTGCGCCAGCTTGGCGAGTGCAGTGACCTCGCCGGCATGCGACATCCCCATCTCGAGCACCGCAATCTCATGCTCCGGCGCCAGCTTGAGCAATTGCAGCGGCATGCCGAAATGATTGTTCAGATTGCCTTGCGATTTCAGCACCCGATGCTTTGCAGCCAGCACATGCGCAATGGCTTCCTTGGTCGTCGTTTTGCCTGCCGAACCGGTCACCGCGATAAGTGGCTTGCCCCATAATCGGCGGACGGCGGCAGCAAGCCGTTGTAGTGCCAGAAGCGGGTCCTCCACCGCTAACAACTGATTCGTCTGCGCGAACCGCGCGCGCTGGTCCTTGCCCACGACAGCGCCGACCGCCCCTTTCGCGAGCGCGGCCTCGACAAAATCATGGCCGTCCAGCCGCTCGCCGCGGACCGCGAAAAACAGATCGCCCGGCAGCAAAGTACGCGAATCGATGGAATAGCCGCTGGCGACCTCGGCAGGATCGAATTCGCCGGTAGCCTGCATGAATTCGGCGGTGCGCGACAGACTTAGCTTCATGACTTTATCGACTGCGCTGGTTGGATGGTTTCGTAACCGGTGTTCCGCAGTGCGTTCCGCGCCATTTCGATGTCGTCGAACGGGATGGCGCCTGCGGCCGTGAACTGGACCTTCTCGTGGCCCTTGCCGGCGATGAGAACGACATCACCCGACTGCGCCTCGTGAATGGCCAGGCCGATGGCTTTGGCTCGATCCGGTTCCAAAGTGTAGCGCGTGCCGGAACGCTGCAGTCCCGGCAGCGCGTCGTTCATGATGTCGAGAGGATTCTCGCTGCGCGGATTGTCGCTGGTCAGCACCACGAAGTCGCTGCCGGCCCCGGCGGCCTCGCCCATCAGCGGACGTTTGCTGCGGTCGCGGTCGCCGCCGCATCCGAATACCGTGACCACTCGTCCCGGCCCTCCGCGCTGCGCCAGGAATTCCCGCGCGACTGCGGTCAGGTTACGCAGCGCGTCGTCAGTGTGGGCGTAATCCACAATCACCGTGAACGGTTGGCCAAGATCCACTCGTTGGAAGCGCCCCGGCACCTGGGCGAGTTCATCAGCCGCCAGAACCAGAGCGCGCGGCTCGACATTGCGCGCATAAGCAGCAGCCGCGGCGGCAATCAGGTTCAGCACGTTGACCCGCCCCAGTAGCGGACTCCAAATGGGATATTGGCCGCCGGGTGTCACCAGGGTAAGTTTGGTTCCGTTTCTCTCGATGCTGACATCCTTCGCGCGGAAATCGCCGCTACTAATGCCGTACGTAATCAACTCCTGCTGCTTCTTAAGCAGCTTGATGATGCGCTGACCGTATTCGTCTTCCACGCTGATCACCGCCGCCCTTGGCGGCTCGGTCCCCAAGCCGGTGAACAGGATCGTCTTCGCAGCGAAATACTGTTCCATGGTGCCGTGGTAATCGAGATGATCGCGCGTGAGATTGGTGAACACGGCAACGTCGAATGGCACTCCGTAAACCCGCTGCTGCTCCAAGGCGTGCGAAGAGACTTCCATGACCGCCTCGGTGCAGTCTGCCTCCAGCGCGCGGGCAAAGACCTGATTCAACTCCAGCGCCTCAGGAGTGGTGTGGGGAGCGGGAAGGACCTCTTCGCCAATGCGATATTCCACCGTGCCCACCAGGGCAGCCTTACGTCCGGCGGCGCGCAGCATGGCATTCAGGATGAACGCTGTTGTCGTCTTGCCATTGGTGCCGGTGATTCCGGTAATCGACAGCCGTTCCGCAGAACGGCCATAGAAGTTTGCGCTAAGCCGCGCCAACGCTCGCCGCCCATGTGGGACCTGCGCCCAGGCGACATCGGGCCGGGGCGGTAACGAGTCACTGACAACGGCAACAGCCCCTGCATTCAGAGCGGCATCGATGTAGCGATTGCCGTCGCTGGTCTCGCCGCGGATGGCCACGAAACACCAGCCGGGCCCCACCCGCCGGCTGTCGTAGTCGAGACCGGCGATCGGCGGATTACCTTGCTGCGCGAGATATTCAGCGCCATCCAGCAACTGAAGAAAATCCATTCTACCCGCATTATAGCTATGCTTTACGCGTGCCGGGGCACGTGAATCGCCGGCGTTCCTCCAAAGGAACTAGGGCAGAACCAGAGTTGCCGTATCCGGTGTTGGGTGCAGCACGCCTTCACAGGCTGCGGAAGAAGCGGGAACAGCAGGTCCCCCACGACTAGAGCCGGTCGGGACGACAAACATAGAGAGCTTAGTGGCACGGCTGAACAGGCCGCGGAAAGAGTCAAAAAAGCATATCCCTCGCGGGCTGAAGCCCGCTCGTGATGACAAAAAAATAAAGAACTTAACGACGCACCTGGAGGGGCCCCCTTCAAAACACTGGCAGGACGTTCCTTGCCCGCGAGGGACCTGCTTTTCAATACGCCTCGTCCAGCAGTTCCACCACGTGCGCCACTCGGCTGTTCAGGCCTTTGCGTTTTGCCCCGGCGCTGAGCTGCAACATGCAGCCGACATTTGCGGTGGCCACGATCTCGGGCTCGACGCTGGCGACGTAGTCCATCTTCTCGTCGAGAATCTTCATCGAGATCTCGTTCTGCGCCACGTTGTAAACCCCGGCGCTGCCGCAGCAGGAATCGGCGCGCGGCGACTCCACCACCTCGGCCCCGATGAACTTCAGCAACTGCCGGGGCGCGCTGCGTATGCCCTGCGCGTGCGCCAGGTGGCACGGATCCTGGTAGGTGACGCGCGCCTTCAGCTTGCGCGCCGGCTCGACCAGGCCAACCTGCGCCAGATATTCGCTGATGTCGCGGACCTTGACCACGAACTGCTGCGCCCGCTC
Source organism: uncultured Acidobacteriaceae bacterium (assembly GCA_963710585.1). Classification (GTDB taxonomy): domain Bacteria; phylum Acidobacteriota; class Terriglobia; order Terriglobales; family Acidobacteriaceae; genus Bog-257. Next base: position 25,031 of record CAVQAM010000009.1, read on the forward strand.
CGCGTATTCCGGATCGTGCTCCAGCAGCGCCGCATATTCCTTCATGGTCGAACCGCAACCGGCGGCGTTGGTCACGATGGCGTCAAACTCGGGCTTCAGCATGGCGTCAATATTGTGGCGCGCCATGGTGCGCGATTGTTCGAGGTATCCGGCATGAACATGCAGCGCTCCGCAACAGGTCTGGCTCTCCGGAATGTGGACTTCGATACCATTCCTGGTGAGAACGCGAATGGTGGCGCGATTCAGTTCCGCAAACGCCACGCTGCCGATGCAGCCGATAAGCAGCGCCACGCGTCCCCGCTGCGTACCTTCGGCGGGATACACGCGGCCGAGATCGGCGAACGAGAAGTCGCTCTCGATACGCGGCGAAAGCGCATCCAGTTCGGCCACTCCCAACAGCGTCAGCAATCCTGTGCCGCGCGCCATGGTTTGCAGACCCGAGCGTTGGTAGAAGCGCACCAGCCGCGCATTGCGCGCCAGGCTGCGGAACGATGGCAGCACCTTCCCGTAGAAGCGCGACCGCACTTTGCGCTGTAGCCAGCTACGCGGATAGTTCTGTTCGATCTGCGAGCGCGCGCGCTCCAGCAGGCTGCCGTAGGGCACGCCCGAGGGACAAGCCGTCTGGCAATTCAAGCAGCCCAGGCAGCGGTCAATATGGGTGACGAAGGAATCGGCCAGCGCCAGCCGGCCCTGGTCAACCAGCACCATCTGATAAATGCGCCCGCGCGGCGAATCCATCTCCGTTCCCAGCGCGCGGTACGTAGGGCACTGGTCCAGGCATAGGCCGCAGTGAACGCACTTCGAGTACAGGTCCCACGTGGGCTTTTCGCCCGAGGAGAAGTTGGAGACCGGCTTTTCCGCCACTGGAGTCGTGACCGTCAGAAGAGGAACCTCCCGCGATTCAGGATGTCTTTGGAATCGAGCGCCATTTTGACCGCACGCATGCTTTCCAGGTCAGTTGGCATGGGCCCCCAGGCGTTGATTTGGCGCCGTGTCTCGGAGGGGCAGTGGAGCACCGCCATGCTGACATCGCGCGGCAAACGGTTGCGCACTCCCGAAACCGTATTGACGAAACTCGGCAGCGAGTCCTCGGCGTCGGGCCCCGGCCACAGGCTTACCAGCAAGTGAGCAATTCCCACTCTGCCGATGGCCGCGAACGAGAAGTGGTTCGATTCGGCGACCACCGACACCTCGCTGAGGACCGGTTGAACGTCGCGCACCGGCAGCGTCATCGAGATCAATAGAGACCGCGGATGTTGCTCGGCGGCGAGGGGCGAAAAATCGGTCAACGCACGCCAGAAACCCTGTTCGTTGGCGCCTTCCATTTCGCGGACCACCGCCGGACCCAGCTCGGTGCGGTACCGGGCCAGCACCGCGTCGCTGCCGGCGGCGCGAACGCAAATGGACCACCCAGCGCCGGCCGGCGAACCTGGCACCAGCAGCTCGTGCGCCTGGGGAGAAACCAACTCCAGGCAAATGGGATCCAGCGGCGAGCGCAGTACCTGGGACCGGAACTGAAGCGCCTCGGCGGCGCTGGGGAAAAAAGCGACGAAGGTCCGCGTCTGCCGCGGCGCGGGAAACAGTTTGAAGCTGGCGCCGGTGATGATTCCCAGCGTGCCCTGGCTGCCGATCAGCAGCTTCATCATGTCGTATCCGGCGACATTCTTTACCACCCGGCCGCCGCCCTTGCCCTTGCGCCCGTCGCCCGTTACAAAGCGCACGCCGATGCAGTAATCGCGCAGCCCACCGTAGCCGTAGCGCAGCGGGCCATACAGCCCCGTGGCCAGCAGTCCACCGATGGTGCAGCGCTCCGGCTGCGCGGGGTCGCCGGCGAAGAACAAGCCGTCTTTGGCGACCATCGCCGACAGTTGCGCGACCGTGCAGCCGGCTCCAACGCCAATCGTCAGATCGCCGACATCGTAATGCTCCACTGCGGTGAGGCGCGTGGTGAAAAGCAGGACATCGATCTGCGATGGCAGGTTTCCAACTTGCTGCTGGGTAAAACCTCCGACGGGGGCCACGCTCAGGCCATGCTCATTGGCGAACCGCAAGATGCCGGCCACCTCGTCGGCGGAAGCCGGGGTGACCGCAAGCGCCGGAACAAGGCCCAGAATGTTCCACGCCTGCAGTCTGCGCCGGATCTTCCGTGACATGTTCCCCTCCGCAAATGGCGCGGAAGTCGGCCACAAAGCGAGTGGTCGTCGTCGCGGTGCTCACATTCCCTCCTGCATCAGCACCGGGTTCTGGCTGGGGCCGGTGATCTCGCGGCACATGCGCGGCGTGGGAAAGATTTTCTGCGGGTTCAGGATGTCCCTGCCGTTGAAGGCATTGCGCAGGCTGATCATTACCTCAAGGTCTTCCTCGGTGAACAGCCGCGACATCAAGTCGCGCTTCTCCATCCCGACGCCGTGTTCCCCGGTGATGGAGCCGCCGCATTGAATGCAAAACTCGAGGATCTCGGTGCTCGCCGACAGGACGCGCTCGAACTGCTCGGCATTGCGCATATCGAAAAGAATCAGAGGATGAAGATTGCCGTCTCCCGCGTGGAAGATGTTGCCGATGGTCAGGTCGTACTTCTTGGCGACGTTGCCGATGTGTCGCATCACCGCGGGTATCTGACTGCGCGGCACCACCCCGTCCTGGGTGTAGTACGACGGTGTCACCCGGCCCAGCGCCGCGAAAGCCATCTTGCGCCCCTTCCATAGCAGGGCGCGCTCCTCTTCGTCCTTGGCGCGCCGCACCTCACGCGCCTTCTGACGGAGGCAGACCTCTCGCACTGCGACGGCCTGCTCTTCCACCGCCTCGCGCAGTCCTTCCAATTCGATCAGCAAGACCGCGCCCGCATCCAGCGGATAGCCGGCGTGGCAGAACGCTTCCACGGTGCGCAGGGTCCATCCGTCCAGCATCTCCAGCGCGGCGGGGGTGATGCCTGCGGCGGTGATGGCGGAAACCGTAAGCGCCGCGTCGTCCACCGACTCATAGACGCCGAGCAGGGTCGCGATTTTTTCCGGCTTGCGCAACAACTTCACCGTGATCGCGGTGACGATGCCGACCGTCCCCTCCGATCCCACCATGAAGCCAGTCATGTCGTAGCCGTAAGACTCGGCCGCCTTGCCGCCGAAATGCACAATCTCGCCGCTGGGCAGCACAACTTCCACTCCGGTGACGTGGTTCACGGTGACGCCATGCAGCAGGGTGTGCGGCCCGCCCGAGTTTTCCGCGACGTTGCCGCCGATGGTGCAAGCTTTCTGGCTGGAGGGGTCGGGCGCGAAGTACAGCCCCAGGTGGGACACGTGTTCGGAGAGTTGCAGATTGACCACGCCCGGCCGCACCGTCGCGCGCTGGTTCTCGACGTCGACCTCCAGGATGCGGTTCATGCGCGAGAAGGCGATTACCAGGCCGCCCTCTTGCGGAATCGCGCCGCCGCTGAGCCCGGTGCCGGCGCCACGCGCCACCACGGCAACGTTAACGGCCGTGGCCAGCCGCATGATTTGGGAAACCTGCTCCGTATTTTGCGGGAAAACAACCGCGCCGGGTGTGCTCTTGCGGATGCCCGCGTCGTACTCATACAGCATGAGGTCTTCGGGACGGTCCAGGACGGCATCGCGTCCAACGATCTTGCGAAGATGTTCGACCAGGCTGGGCAAGTTCACAGGCAAGAGTACCATCGACTTCGAGGGTTCTGTAATTTAACGCTCAGCTCGAGTACGTCTGAATATAGGCGCGCATGGCGTCGGCTTCAACCGATTTCTCGTCGAGATGGCAGCGCAGCAGGTCGCGCAAGCGAGAGAAAGCCGACCAGCATGGGGCCGTCGCACACCGGCAAATGCCGGATGCCGTGCATCTGCATCAGGCACATGGCTGCCTCCGAACTGCTGCTGGGCGCCACCGCGTGCAGGTCGGTGCTCATCACCTCGGCAATATAAGTGGACAGCGCGCTGCGCCCCTCGGCTACCACACGCACCATAAGGTCCCGTTCGGAGAAGATGCCGACCAGTTGCGTGCCGTCGAGGACCGGAACTGCGCCCACGTTGCACTGCGCCATATATTGGGCGGCCTCAAAGACGGTCTGGTCAGGCTGGACGTAGTAAATGGTGCGATTGCTCAACAGGTCCCGGATGGTCGCCATCGTGCCCTCCCTTGAAGGTCATGCCCCGGCGAGCCTTACTCTCCGCGCGCTCGACGGAGCAATACTCTGGCTCTCCGACGCCGGTGAATTCGCAAGCCGCGAACTTCCATCCGGTTCCCAGGACGAGCCCGGCCCTGGGGAGCGTGGGGCGCAAGCGAGTATATTCCGAAGGTCAAGCCGATGGGAAGCGGAATTTGGGGCCTGTCAGCCGCCTCTTTCAGGGCCGCAAAATCCCTCGCCTCAGCGCGAGACATCCCGCGCCGTGGCTGATATCCTCAACCATTTGGCGTTCTTTTGCGCGGAGGAATGGCAGCGAATGGCGAATTGCTTAGCGGGCCGTACGGTGGCGGTGTTTGGCGTGGCCAACAAACGCAGCATTGCCTGGGCCATCGCCCAGCAGATGCAGCAGGCCGGAGCGCAACTGGCCATCACCTACCAGAACGAGCGCCTGAAGCAGGAAGCCGACGACCTGATCGCGGCCCTACCCAATTCGCTGGCCTTTCAGTGCGACGTCAGCCGCGACGAAGAGATCGCGCAACTGTTCGAGCAACTGAAGGCGCGTTACGGCAAGCTCGACGCGCTGGTGCACAGCATCGCGTTCGCGCCCGCTGAAGAGCTGAAGGGCGAGTTCGCCGGCACCAGCCGCGAGGGCTTTCGCGTCGCCCTCGACATCAGCGTCTATTCGCTGGTGGCGGTGGCCCGCGCCGCCCGTCCGCTGATGACCGAGGGCGGCAGCATCATGACCCTCACCTATTACGGCGCGGAAAAAGTCGTGCCACGATACAACGTAATGGGCGTGGCCAAGGCCGCGCTGGAGGCCAGCGTCCGCTACCTGGCCTACGATCTGGGCAAGAACAAGATCCGCGTGAACGCGATTTCCGCCGGACCCATCAAGACCCTGGCCGCGCGCGGCATCGCCGGCTTCGGCGACATGCTGGGCGCTCAGGCCGAGCGCGCTCCCCTGCAACGCAACGTGGATGTGAACGAGGTCGCCGCGACCGCCGTCTTCCTCGCCAGCGACAGCGCCACCGGCATCACCGGCGAAACCATCTATGTCGATTGCGGATATAACATCATGGGATTCTGAAGGCAGGGGCTAGGGGCGAGTTTCCAGTGGTCTGGTTAAGTGAGGAGACATACATATCCTGGCTATCCTGATGGAATTGTCATCACGAGCGGGCGAACTGGGGTCGCCAACGAGCGCCCCGCCGTGGCGGGCTTGTTGGGGTAAAGTTCAGCCCGCGAGGGATCTGCTTTTCTGGTGAGGGGAAACAAAGCAGATGCCTCGCTTCGCTCGTCATGACAATTGGACGGTTTCGCGTTTCTAGTTTTCCATTATGAAGACGCTTACTAAAGAACAGAAGCGCGAAATCGCGGCCATCGCAGCAAAGAAGGACGAAGACATTGACCTTTCCGACATGCCAGAGGTTATTGACTGGAGCGATGCCCACAAAGTCGACAGAGGAAAGGTAATCGAGAAAATACGCTTCACGCAAATCGAAGACAGATGTGAGGCGAAACCTGGCGTTTACGAGATTCATACAAACGCGGGAACACCTCTTAAGGTGGGAATGGGCAGAGACCTGCTCAGTCGTCTGCGACAGCATCGCGCATCGCGACAGAGTTGCTTACGCCTGAAACAGGGCGGTCTGCGCTGCAACCCAAATGATGTGCAATCAAAGGGGTCGATTCTCGCGAAGCATCTGTACTACGACGCCTCGATAGCTCTTAATTACAACCTTACTTCCGAAAATGGCCGTCAGAGGTTCTTGGAAGAAGAGTGCTACATCGTTTTTGAGCTCACGGAAAATGAGGCGGAAGCTCGCAGACGCGAAAAGCTTCGGGAACGGACGGGACAGTTCCGCTACGTCGGCCGTGTTTTGAAACGCTAGTCATCGCAATTGCGCCGCCCTACTTCCTCTTCACCACAATCTTGCGCTCCTGGTCGCCTTGGCGTTCGAGGCAGATTTCCACGTCGCGCTCCTTTTCGAAGCGGGGGAACTTTTCTCCCCACTCCAGCAGCACCAGGTTGCCGGGCTCGGCGAAGAGTTCGTCCAGGCCCAGCGTGTCCAGCTCGCGCGGCGTGTCGATGCGGTACAGATCGACGTGGAACAGGTTCACCTCGGGGCCGCGATACTCGTGGATGAGGGTGAAGGTGGGGCTGGTGACATCGTCCTGCGAAGCGGCGTTGAGACCTTCGGCGATACCCTTGACCAGCGTGGTCTTGCCGGTGCCGAGATCGCCGCGCAGGATGACCATGCGCGCCGCCTTCAGCGTGGGCGCCAGTTTGCGGCCCAGCGCCATGGTCTCTTCGGCTGAGTGCGTGATGTACTCGTGGGTGTTCATCGCAAAACGAAGGGCAATTTTAGCAGGATGGTTTGGCGGCCTTGACGAGAGCCCACCTTCGAGCAGTCTCACCTTTGGTTTTTGGTGGAAGCCCCCTGCTTCAGCAGGGGGGAGCTGGACTTCAGTCCAGCGGAAAAGCGCCCAATTTTATGATGGGCTTCAGCCCCGGGATTTCTCGATCCCGGCGCTAAAGCGCATGATCGACGCCAAATTTTTCCCGGAGCGCTGAAGCGCTCCTTCCCCCGCATAAATGCGGGGGCTTCCACCAACCCCGCGACCTGCGCGCGCCTCACCCTCCGATGCGCGTCGTGCTCTCCTTCGCCGATCGGGCGGCGCGGCGAAACGCTTCCGGCAGGGCCGCGAGCAGGTCGGTCGCGACCAGCGAGTGTTCTCCCATGGTTTCCGCGGCCACGTCCCCGGCCAGTCCGTGCAGATACACCGCGGCGACGGCGGCCAGCGCAATGTTGTTCGGCATCTGTCCCATCACTCCCGCGGCCATGCCGGTCAGGATGTCGCCGGTGCCGCCGGTTGCCATGCCGGGATTGCCGGTCGGATTGACCCACGCAGTTCCATCCGGCAGCGCGACGATGGTGCGGTTGCCCTTGAGCACCAGCACCAGACGATGCTCGCGCGCGAAACTGCGCGCCACATTGAGCCGGTCGGCCTGCACCGCTTTGACGGTGATGCCCGCCAGCCGCGACATTTCTCCCGGATGCGGCGTCAGCACCAGCGGACGCTCACGGCCATCGAGCAGCTCGGTATGGCCGGCGAAGGCGTTGAGCCCATCGGCGTCGATGACCATCGGGACTTTGGTCTGGCGCACGGCTTGGTGGACGAACCGCACCGTTTCAGGATTGCGGCCAATGCCCGGACCGATCGCCACCACGGTCATCCCCTTCACCAGCTTCTGATAGCGACCGCTCTCGACAGCCGCCAGCACGATGCCGCCACTCTCGGTTTCGGCCAGCGGCTCGGTCATCAGCTCGGCCGCAAATGCGGCGACGCTGGCGAGCACGCGCGCAGGCGTGGCGACGGTGCTGAGTCCTGCCCCCGCCCGCAACGCCGACATGCCCGCCATGGCGGCAGCTCCCGATTTGCCCAGCGATCCGCCCACGATCAGCACATGTCCGTACATGCCCTTGTTGCTGTCGGCAGGGCGCGGCGCGAGCAGCGCGGCGAAGTCGCGCGGCGTAGTGAGCTCGAGCGCCAGCTTGCTGACGATGGCTTCCGGCGGCGATCCGATGGGCGCAACCACGATCGGGCCGCGCGTCAGATTGCCGAACACATGCGCCGGGCGGGGCGCGGTGAACGTGACGATGGCATCGGTGCGCGCGATGTGCTTGTCTGTCTGCGCCGACATCGAATCGGAATCGGCGCCCGAGGGGATGTCCACCGCGACCGCCGGCGTGTCGCTATCGTTCATCGCAGCGATGGCATCGGCATAGAAGCCCTTCACCGGCGGTCGAAAGCCGGTGCCCAGTAGGGCGTCCACCAGCAGGTCGCAATTCACCAGGCTGCGCGACCACTCCGCCTGCAACTCCTGCGCGTTGCGCAGCACGGTGGGACGCAGCGGCAGGCGCTCAAACATGGCCAGCGCGTCGCCGTGCAACTCGGTGGGAGCGGCCAGCAGCAGCACTTCAACCACTCGTCCGGCGCGGTGCAGTTTGCGCGCCACCACGAAGCCATCGCCGCCATTGTTGCCCTTGCCGCAAATTACGGCGATGCGGTTGGCATGGCGATAGTGCTCCAGGATGAATTGCGCCACCGCGGACCCGGCGTTCTCCATCAAGGTGATGGATGGCACTCCGAAGCGCGCGGTGGTGACGCGATCGATCTCGCGCATCTCGTCGGCGGTGGTGATCTTCATGCGCGCTCCGTGGCCGAGTCTTCCAGCCGCCGCAGGCCGGCAGGCTCGCCCATGACAATGAGGTGGTCGCCGGCGTGGATCACGTCATCCGGCGCAGGATTGAAGCGCATGTGCGAGCCTTCGCCTTTGATGGCGAGCACGATGACGCCCATCTCCTGGCGGATGCGCGAAGCTTCCAGGGTTGCGCCCACCAAACGCGAGCCCGCCTGCACCTGCACTTCTATGATCTCCAGCGGGTGCTCGTCCTGCAGCATGGCGGTGTCGAAGAAGTCCACAACATGGGGCCGCAGAAAAGTCTGCGCGATGCGATACCCGGCGAAATTGTAGGGCGAGACCACGTGACTGGCGCCGGCGGTGAGCAGGTGCTTCTCGGCCCCTTCTTCGCTGGCGCGGGCAATGATGTTGAGCTTGGGGTTCAAGCCGCGCGCGGTGAGGATGATGTAGATGTTGGTGGCGTCAGTGGTGGTGGCGGCGACCAGTCCACGGGCGCTCTCGATGTGCAGTTCGCGCAGCACCTGCGCCTGGGTGGCGTCGCCCATCAGAGTAAGCCAGCTTTTATCAGAGTAGCGCGCCAGCTTGGCCTGGTCGCTATCGACGATCACAAAAGGCAGGGGCTTGCGCGCCAGTTCGCGCGCCACGCTGCGGCCCACGCGCCCGGCGCCGCAGATGATGTAGTGCTCCGACAATCGGCTGATCTCACGGTCCATGCGTCTCCTGCCGAATACCGATTGCAGCTCGAATTCTAGCAAAGCCTGGGTCGCGGCCCCGAAGAACAGCAGCACCAAGCCGACTCCGGTGACAATGATGAAGGAGTTGAAGACGCGGCCCACATGCGAGAGCGGATGGACCTCGCCGTAGCCGATGGTGGTGATGGTGGTCAGCACCATGTAGAAGCCGTCGAACCAGCGCCAGCCTTCGATGAAATGGAAGCCGGCAACGCCGATGAAGATCAAGGCCAGCAGCGCCAGGAACAGGACCTTCAGATTGAACAGGGCCTTCACAGCAGCCATTGTGCGGCCTTGCGGCGCGCAGCGCAACAAAAACGCCCGTCACGGGTTGGCGACGGGCGCTGGCGATGCCTGGCTAAGTTGAAGCCTAGGGCAATGTGGGGGTGTAAAGGTCGCGTTGGCGGTAGGTCCGGTAAGACCACCAACCCGCCTGCAATTGATAAACGATGGCGCCGGAAAGGACATCCACCTCCGTGGCTTGTGTCGCGTTGGTCGGGATGCTGAGCAGGCCGTTGCCAAAACTGGCGTAAACGCTGTTGGGAGGCGAAATCAGCAATTGCGCACTGCCCAGCGCCGACGAATAGGCCCCGAGATCGGCGGCAATCTGGATGCGGGCCGTGCGCGTCGATTCTCCGATGTACAAGACCATGCCACGGCTGTTTCCGCCGCCACACTGTTGCACGCGCAGATTGCCGTCGTCGAAAACGGTAAACACCTCCAGCGCTCCGCTTTGAATCTGGAACGCCGCGTCATGCTGGTGCGTGAACCAGGGAAATACGGCGGGATCGCCACAGGGGTGTGGGGGCGGATTCGTTATGGTGAAATCGCCGAAGGGCCCCATCTTCCAAAGCACTCTGCCATCTCCCTGGCCATTGGCGTAATTGATTTTGAGCACCCAATCCTGGCCGCGCTCGGAAAGCAGGATGTTGCCGTCGGCGGTGAGCTGGACCGAGTTGGAGTGCAACCAATCATTGGCCACCCCAAAAGCGGGATTAAAGGCCGGGCAGCCCGCCCCGAGGTTGTGATAACACTTGTCATTCAAAGTTGCGACGCGGCTAACGTCCTGGTGAGCAAACGAGTCCCAGGCCCAGGTGAGTTGCATGTTGTGGTCCAGCACCAGGACCATGTCGCCCAGGATGTCCACCGGATCTTGCTGCGTCCCACCCTGCAGCGTGGTGGACACTATGTCGCGGGCGCCAATCAACAGGAAGCCGCCATTGGGCAAGCGCCGGACTTCATGGGCGTTGAACGAGGTCATGACCGGGTAGCCGTGGGCGGCCAGTTGTTCGTTCAGGATCTCCACGTTGGTTTCCAGCGTCTCGTTGCCGGCCAGGTCGAACTCGCTGAGCGTCGTATTCGAGAGGGAGAAGAAGTTTCCCCCTGGTTCCATGCGAACCAGCAGCAGCGGGACGGGGTAATACCAGATGACGTTCCCCGACAAATCGGTGGCGATCGGACGGAAGGCAAATGGGCGGCCAGTGGGCGGAATCAGATGGAACAATAGCACCGGGAAGGCGGCGTCATGCCCGGTGGGAGGTATCCTCACCGTCATTTGCGGCACCGGGAAATTCGCCGGAAGAGGGCCGGTGGTGAACGCCTGGTCCGGACCCGAAGTCAAAAAGCCAGTGGCAAATTCCTCCCAGTGCATCAAGTACTGAGTGGAGGGCAGCATGCCTGCGACCAGAAAGTTGGCGCTGCGCTGCGAACAGGGCACGGCGTTGGTCGTGCTGAAAACCTGCGCGCCATTCTGCTTGAACCGGGCCCGAATGGAATGGCCCGCAGTACACGGGCCGGCGCTAAACAAAGCCACCAAGGGATGTCCGGTCCGATTTACGGCCGACCCCCCGCCACTGGTGACCCAGGGATTGAGCACGTACTGCACCGACATCGGCGGGAAGACGGTGTAGGGCTGCTGGGTGATGTCGCGCACGACAACCGTCACCACGTACGTTCCTTCCACCGTGTACGGTACCCAGGTGAAAGTGTTCGGGGTGTTGAAGTCGCGCACGATCTGGTTCTGACCTTGCAGCGCGGCGCTGAATTGATAGTCGTAGGTGTCGCCCGGGGGACCGCCCGATACGGTGGCTGTCCACAGGATGCTGGTGCCCAGCATCTGCGGGCTTTGCAAGCTTGGGCTTAGCGTAATCGTCACGGACGGAGCTTTGGTAGCCGCCGCGGCCACCCCGAGCAGCAAGCTCAATCCAAGCAAGGTCACGAGACCGGCCGTCAATACTCTGGACACAACCTACCTCCGGGCGAACAGGGTGATGGGGAAGGCACAAGGCAGCCTTGCTCCTTCCGATGATGGTTTGGTCAGGTACCGCTGGAAATACTTTCTTGAGGCGAAAGTGTTCAGAACTATATACCAGTTCGGGCCTCTGGCATAGGGGAAAATGCGGAATTATGGCTTTGTCAAACCCTGGGGCGATTGGGCTCGCGGTCGTCGTTAAGGCAGCGGGGGATGCACTGAAACGTCGCCAACCCCGAGAACAACATACCCTTGTCGGCCGTCAGATAAAGCAACATCGAGCGTGGCGCAATTCTTCCAATATCTAATTCTCTGAACCCGTACTATGGCGCCCGGCTGAACGGCGGTAAGCTGCTGTCTGCCATCGCAATCCTCGTCCCCCTGACCCGCAAAAATGGGTGTTAGTGAGTTGACGGTGAGCGTGTGCTTACGATCCTTGTGCACGTCATTAGCCCACAGAGCCAGCAACAACACACCGATGACTGACAAAGGAATGGCGCCGCCCGCGCAAAACCAAAGTACGTTCTTCATTATGTCGTAGCCATCGCTCGGAGCTTAGGCGTTGCACTTAATTCTTCTACTCCGGCGGCGTCTCCTCTGCGTCTTCTCCGGCGGCCCACCTTGAGAGAACGGCTCTAGTCCCCTCTGGCCTCCACCTCGTCCGGCACCAGTTTCTGCACCTTGCTATGATGGCGTCCGTAGCCGAAGTAAATGGCCATTCCAATCACCAGCCAGACAATCAGACGGAGCCACGTGTCTCCGGGGAGGCTGGCCATCAAGGCGAAGGAAATCACGATGCCCAGGATGGGGACCAGCGGCACCAACGGCGTCTTGAAGGGACGATGCAGCTCGGGACGGCGCACCCGGAGAATCCACACACCGGCGCATACGATTACGAATGCCAGCAAGGTTCCGATGCTCACCAGTTCGCCGAGAATCCCGATGGGCACCAGCGATGCGAAGATGGCCACGAACAGCCCGACGGTGATGGACGAGATCCAGGGAGTGCGAAACTTGGGATGCACCGCGCCCGCCCACTCCGGCAGCAGCCCGTCGCGCGACATGGAAAAGAACACGCGGGACTGGCCCAGCAGCATGACCAGCATCACGCTGCCCAAGCCGGCAATGGCGCCCAACTTCACCAGAATCGAGCCCCAGCGGACGCCGGTGGCGTCAATGCCGACCGCAACCGGGTCGGCCACGTTCAGGGCCGAGTAGGGAACGATTCCGGTCAGCAGGCCGGAAACCAGAATGTACAGAACGGTGCAGATCACCAGCGATCCCAGGATGCCGATGGGCATGTCCTTCTGCGGATTTTTGGCTTCCTGCGCGGCCGTCGAGACGGCGTCGAACCCGATGTAGGCGAAGAAGATGACCCCGGCGGCGCGCGCGATCCCCGACCACCCATACTCGCCAAATGCTCCTTGGTTGGGAGGAATGAAGGGATGCCAGTTGGCGGCAACCAGCGCCGGATGCTTAAGCGCGAACGCACCCGCAATGGCGATGAAGATGAGCACGATGGTGACCTTGATCATCACGATGCCCGAGTTGAAGTTGGCCGACTCTTTGATGCCGATCACCAGGATGGTGGTGATCACGCCGATGATCAGAAATGCCACCAGGTTGAACACGCCCTGCACTTTGTGCAACTGCGACACATCCACGCCATTCTGCTTCAGCATCGGCGCCATGGTGGTTAGCAGCTCCCAGCGGCCTTGATATAGCACCAGAATGTTAGGTATCCAGTGGTCGCCGACATGGGTGTACGGGGTCGCGGTCAACTGCGGGGGAATGCGAATGCCGAAATCCTGGAGAAAGCTGACAAAGTATCCCGCCCAACCGGAGGCGACGGTGGCCGCGCCGAAAGCGTATTCCAGAATGAGGTCCCAGCCGATGATCCAGGCGAAGATTTCGCCGAGGGTGGCGTAGCCGTAGGTGTATGCCGAACCGGCAATGGGGATCAGCGAAGCGAATTCGGAGTAACACAGCCCGGCGAAGACGCAGCCCGATCCGGCCAGAATGAAGGAAAGCACGATGGCCGGTCCGGCATACTGCGCCGCTGCCGATCCGGTAAGCACGAAAATTCCCGCGCCGATTATGGCGCCGATTCCCAGCGTAATAAGGTTCACGGGACCCAGCGCCCGTTTCAAGCTATGTTCGCCCGTCTCGGCTGCTTCTTGCGTCAGCATGTCGATGGGCTTGCATTTCAGCAGATTGGCCATTCAGCTTTGCCTCTTCTCAGCTTTCTGGTGCTCAGGCTTCGGTACTCGCTTGCCTGTTGCGTTTGGACCATAGGAAATATACCGGAATCCCCACTAGGACAATGATCAGGCCCGGCCACGTGTATTGCGGCTTGTAGCGCAACAAGACTACATCAATGAACACCGCCATCAAAATATACATTGCGGGCAGCACGGGATAGCCGATGGCGCGATAGGGGCGCGGCTCGTCCGGACGCTTCACTCGCAGCACAAATAATCCGCCGATGGTCAGGATGTAGAACACCAGCACGGCGAAAATGATGTAGTCGAGTAGCTGTCCATAGCTGCCCGAGATGCACAGAATGCAGGTCCAGACGCACTGCATTAGCAGCGAGTGCGCCGGCGTGTGGTACTTGGGATGTAACCTTCCCGCGCTGCGGAAGAACAATCCATCCTTCGCCATGGCGTAGTACACGCGGGCGCCCGCCAGGATCAGTCCATTGTTGCAGCCGAAGGTTGAGACCAGGATGGCGATGGCCATGATCTGCGCGCCACCCGCTCCGAAGATCTGCTGCACCACGGCGGTGGCGACACGGTCCTCGGGGGCGTGTTGGATGCCGGCCAGCGGCAGCACACTCAGGTACACGAAGTTGGCCAGCACATAGAGCAGGATGACCGCGCCCGTTCCCAGCGCCAGAGCCAGCGGCAGGTTGCGTTGCGGATTGCGGACTTCCCCGGCGGTGAAGGTAACGTTGTTCCACGCATCCGCCGAGAACAGCGAGCCGACCTGCGCCACGGCAATGACGGTGATGGTCCCTACCAGCGCGATGGGGCCGCCCACGCCAACCTGCACGGGATGCAGCGCGCCCCATCCGGCATTGCGCCAAAAGTTCGCGCCATAGTTGGCGGCAATCGCCGTAGCATTGCGTCCCACGAAAACACCAAGCACTACCAGGCCCAGCAGCGCTGCGGTCTTGGCGAAGGTAAACACGTTCTGCACCGCCGCGCCGGTCTTCACGCCAAAGATGTTCAGTACCGACAGGAAGATCACGATCAGAACGGCCATCAGGTTCTGCGTGTTCAGGCCGACATCCATGTTGCCCAGCACCATCGGGCCGATGGGAATGGGCGGCACATGCGCGATGTGCCAAATCCAATGCGTCGAAGAAATGGAAGGAAAGAACACGCCCATGAACTTGCCAAAGGCCACTCCGACCGCAGCAATCGTGCCGGTTTGGATGACGAGGAACAGGGTCCAGCCGTAGAGAAATCCCCACAGCGGGCCCAGCGATTCGCGCAGGTAAACATACTGGCCTCCGGCGCGCGGCATCATGGCAGCCAGCTCTCCGTAGGCCAGCGCGCCGGTGATGGTCATGAACCCGGTCACCACCCAGGCGGCGATGAGCAGCACGGGCGACTCGACCAGCCGCGCGATCTCTGCCGAGACAATGAAGATGCCGGAGCCGATCATGGAACCCATGACCAGCGTAGTGGCGCTGGTCAGGCCGAGGCCCTTGATCCATTCGCTTTCACCGGCGATTGATACGGTCTTCGTTTCTGTAGCCAAGGGACCTCGTTTTGGTGGAGAGGGCACTCGCAAGAATTTACACCAACAGGCGCAAGAATTCCTCAGCGACTTTGGTGGGAGAACTCAGTAGATCGGAGATGACGGCCACCGAGTCGGCGCCGGCATCCAGAACCGCGCACGCGTTGGCGCGGGTGATGCCGCCAATCGCCACCAGAGGCTTCCTGGTTGCAGAGCGCACGGCGCGAATTCCGGCCAGGCCGACGAGGGGGTCGGGGCGCCGCTTCGAGGAGGTGGCAAAGACCGGGCCGTAGGCGATGTAGTCTGCCGGACCGGCATTGGCCTCCTGCAATTGTTCGAGGTTGTGGGTGGAGACGCCCAGAATGCGGCTGGGGCCGATCACGGTGCGCGCGCCTTCCGCCGACAAGTCGTCCTGGCCGACGTGCACGCCCTCGTAACCGGCAGCGATGCAGATGTCGGCGCGATCGTTCATGATCAGGGTCACGCCATTGCCCAGCACGCGGCGAAGCTCGCGGGCGTGGCTGAGCATCTCGCGCGTGTGACCTACCTTGTTGCGATACTGCAGCCAGGTCACGCCGCCAGCCGCGAGATCGCGAGCATAG
Organism: uncultured Acidobacteriaceae bacterium; assembly: GCA_963710585.1. Lineage (GTDB taxonomy): Bacteria > Acidobacteriota > Terriglobia > Terriglobales > Acidobacteriaceae > Bog-257. The sequence goes on from CAVQAM010000009.1 coordinate 40,698, forward strand.
TCCACGATGGAGGCGATAGTGCGCAGCGGCGGCGCAAAACAGGCGACGTCGAGGATGGCGTAAAGCTTGGGCAAGCGAACAGTCTCAGGCATGGCAGGCGATTACTTCGCGGACTCCTTAGATTGGTGGAGCAACCGCTCCATGAAACTGGTATCGAAGTTGCCGGCGCGGAAGTCGGGGTCGGCCATGATGCGGCGGTGCAGCGGAATGCTGGTGTAAATGCCCTCGACCACGAACATATCCAAGGCCCGCGACATGCGCGAGATGGCTTCGGCGCGGTCCCGCCCCCGCACCACCAGCTTGGCGATCAAGGAATCATAGTACGGCGGAATCACGCCTTCCGCATAGGCCGCGGTGTCCACCCGCACCCCGGTGCCTCCGGGAATGTTGAAGGCGGTGATCTTTCCCGCCGAGGGAGTGAAGCGCTCGGGATGCTCGGCATTGATGCGGCACTCGATGGCGTGCCCGCGAAACGCCACCGGGTAATTGATCACGCTGCTGAGCTTCTCGCCCGCGGCAATCATGATCTGCGCCTTCACCAGGTCAACGTCGGTGGTCATCTCGGTGACCGGATGCTCCACTTGAATCCGGGTATTCATCTCGATGAAGGAAAGGCTGCCGTCTTCGTCCATCAGAAATTCGACGGTCCCGGCATTCATGTAGCCGATGCTGCTCAGGGTCTTCACCAGGATGCCGCCGATGCGTTCGCGCAGCTCGGGAGTGACTTTCACCGACGGCGCCTCTTCCACCAGCTTTTGATGACGGCGCTGGATGCTGCACTCGCGCTCGCCCAGGCTCATTACGTTGCCGTGCTCGTCGGCCAGCACCTGGAACTCGATGTGGCGCGGCCGCTCGATGAACCTTTCCATGTAGAGATTGCCGTTGCCGAAGGCCGCCGCCGCCTCCGATTGCGCGGCGTGAAACAGGTTGGGCAGCTCGTCCTCGCTGCGGATGATGCGCATGCCGCGTCCGCCGCCGCCCGCCGAGGCTTTCACGATCAAGGGAAATCCCACGCTGCGCGCCCACTCCAGCGCTTCGTCGGCGGAGGCGATGATGCCGTCCGAGCCCGGCAGAATGGGCACGCCTTCCTTCTTCATCGTGGCGCGCGCCTTTTCCTTTTCGCCCATCAGGCGGGTGACCTCAGGCGGCGGCCCGATGAACTTGATTCCGCAGTCCTGGCAGACCTCGGCGAAGTTGGCATTCTCGCTCAGCAGGCCGTAGCCGGGATGGATGGCCTCAACGTTGGCGATTTCGGCCGCGCTGATCACCGCCGGAATGTTGAGGTAACTTTCGTGCAGGCGCGGCGGACCGATGCAGATGGCTTCGTCGGCGAAGCGCACATGCAGCGAGTTGCGGTCGGCCTCGCTGTAAATAGCGACCGCCTTGATGCCCAACTCCTTGCAGGCGCAAATCACCCGCAGGGCGATTTCCCCTCGGTTCGCAATTAGGATCTTGTTAAACATGAAATAAAGTGCGCGGGACTTTGCCTGGGTCCTTCCTCATCTGCGAGTTAGGTTGAGGAAAAACTCCGCGCTAAAACCCGCGGAGAGTGGTTGTCGGTGGAAGCCCCCGCATTTATGCGGGGGAAAGGAGCGCTTCAGCGCTCCGGGAAAAGTGCGCTTTGAACACGCGCTTTAGCGCCGGGCATCGAGAAATCCCGGGGCTAAAGCCCATTCCAAAATCGTCTCCTATTCCGCTGGACTAAAGTCCAGCTCCCCCGGCTAAAGCAGGGGGCTTCCACCAGAACGCTCCCCAGAGTCTTTGCGTAGCCCGTTTCAGCCCGCGAAGGATCTGCGGTTTCTTTTCTTTGCAACAAACTGTTTCAGCGGCCTCTTCAACCGCGTCGCTAACCTCTCTTTATCCCGAACAGCGGCATTCCGTACTCGACGGGGTTTGCATTGGAGACAAATATCTTGGCGATTACCCCCGACACGTCCGCCTCAATCTCGTTCATCAGCTTCATGGCTTCAATGATGCAAAGCACCTGGCCCTCCTTCACCGCATCGCCAAGTTTGACGAAGGGCGGAGCGCCGGGCGATGGAGCTTCATAAAAGGTCCCGACAATCGGCGACTTCAGGATAAACAAGTCCGCTTCCGCTGCCGCGACGGGCGGCGCCGCGGCTGTCCCGCTGGCCGGCCCACCGCTGTCGGCAGTTGACGAAGTTGGCGATGGAGGGGGAACTGGGGGCGGGCCGGCAATCGCAATCGTATGCCCCGGAACCATCGCCGGCGCGGCCTGCACCACCTGCGACGGCTGGGCGCTTGCGCCCCGCTTGATGAGCAGTTTCATATCGCCGCGCTGCAGCTCGAACTCGGCGATGTCCTTTTCCACCAAAAACTCGATTAGTTCTTTGATTTCTTTCTGGTTCATCGTGTTCCGTTCGGCAGGTAGAGACTAAATCTCAACCAGTTCCTTGCTGACCGGGGTCAGTACCCGGCATCCCCGGTCCGTGACCACCACCATGTCTTCGATTCGAATGCCGCCCTTGCCCGGTATGTAAATTCCGGGCTCGATGGTAATTACCATGCCCGGCTCAAGCCGCTCTGCCTGGCCTCTGCCGAGGCGCGGGGGCTCGTGAATCTCTAAGCCTACTCCGTGCCCCGTCGAATGCGTAAAGTAGCGGTCAAGCTTGGCCCTGCGGAGCACCTGGCGCGCGGCGTCGTCCACTTGGCCCGCGGTTTTGCCCGCAACTGCCTCTGCGATCCCCGCTAACTGGGCTTCCAGCACCGCTTCGTACCACCGGCGCTCTTCCCGGCTGACCCGGCCCACATGTACGGTGCGGGTCATGTCGGAACAATAGCCCCGCAGTATAACACCCGAATCCACCACCACGAATCCACGCCGGGGTATTGCCTGGCGGGAGGCACGTCCGTGAGGCAAAGCCGCCCGTTTGCCCGCTGCGACAATGGTCTCGAACGCCATGCCATCGGCGCCCGCTTGGCGCGCGGCATATTCCAAATTTCCCGCGACTTCCGACTCTCGAATCCCCGGGCGAAGGCTTTGCACCGCCTCTTCGTACACGGCGGCCCCAAGTTTCACCGCTTCGGTGATGACTTGCAGCTCCTCGGAGTCCTTAATCATGCGCTGCTGCATGATGAGGCCAGCCGCCGGCTTCCAGCGAATTCGCCTATGCGCCAGCTTGCGCAAGAGTTCCGCCGTGGCGACCGTCGTGTAGTCGGCCTCAAAGCCGATGGTGGCTGAGGTCAACTGGCCTATGAGCCTGACGGCGTCGTGCAGCAGCGGACCTTTGGAAATGACCACCCGCGCGCCAGCCACCTCTTCGCGCGCTTGTTCGGTATAACGGCCATCGGTAAAGAAGGTGAGCCGCCCAGCGAATCTGGAGTGTGCGCTAGTCGCCGCCTTTGCGCCTGATAGGCCGGGGAGGAAGAGCAGTAGCCCATTGCTGCCGGTGTACCCGCAAAGGTAGCGCAGGTTGGCGGGGTGTGTGACCACGAAGCCGTCGAGGTGCTGGCCGTCCAGGGTATGCTGGAACCTCTTCTGCCGCGATCGATAGTCCATTCAAGTCTAATTGCAATCCATTTTGCAAGGTTTGGCAACTGTGGGTGTCGCGCTATAAAGCTGGAAGCCAGCATTCTTGGCCACAAGCTGTATCGTGGGGCCGGGGTTCGGCGTACGCAACAAAGCCGGAGCTCTTGGCTCCGGCTTCCACAACATTCGAACCCGCGTCAAACAACCGCCAAGAACAGTGGCGCAACCTTGTGCCCGAAACGATCATTTGTGGCCGTAACGCAGAGCGGCATCCACCGGTAGGGCAGATGCCGCGCTAGCACACCTTGAATTTTGCTTCTACGCCTGACCTTCAACAGCTGTCGCGTTCGCCACTAGCAGACGAACCCACCTACTAGGCGCGGAACTTACGACGAATTACGCCAGCGATCCCCAGAATCCCACTGCCGAACAGAACCAGCGTTCCTGGCTCAGGAGTCGTTGGGGGCGCTCCCACGTTCACATTATCCAGGAACCAGTAGTTGGGATCGTTCCGGAACGTGAACGTTAAGCGGGTCGTGTCTGTGGTCGCCATATCGGTAAACTGGAACAAGCCCCAGCCAAACGTCCCCGGAAAGTTGCTGAAGCTAAGGCTAGCGTCACCAAACGTTACCTCGAAAGAGTTTGGGGTTCCACCCACCGGGAGGGCTAGGTAGAAGCTAACCGTGTACACCTGTCCCGGTATGGTAGTAATATCTTGGTAAATGCCACCGGTATCCCCTACAGGGCCAAAATACGCTGCGTAAGTACCTTCGTACGGCGGGAAGCCGGACGGGCAGGTTGAGACGTCACACACTCCGTTGAATGTGGTGTCCCCGAACTGTGTCCAATTAGTGAAGTCGCCGGTCTCAAAGCCGCCATTCAAGACTTGAGCGGTGCCAGCGAACGCGACAGTTCCTAGCGAAAGAAGCGCTACGGCTAAAGCTACGCGAACCAATTTGTTGATCAAGCGAAAGCCCTCCTTCTGACAGATGCAAGGCTTGCTGGTGTTAATGCAATCGCCCTGCCAAAGGAGTACCCCGTAAGTCACGCAAAGCAATCCGGTTGATTCAGGCTCAAACATGCCCAGGTGCAATTTTTTGCGCTATTGGGATAAGCCATTTCCTCTCACGTTCGTGTAAAACCCACCTTTTCACCACCTTAATGCTGGTTTATTGGCAACGGCTGCAGCGTTTGCTGGCGAGCACGGTAGATGTGGTGACTGCCGGGATGATGGGCGACGGCATCAGCATGCACCACGTAAGTGCCAAGTCCGGGCGATGTACTGAACGGAACGACCGTTCCGGGCTGCTCCGCGGCAAGTGTGATGTGCTGATATCCCAGCGTGGTCGCTCTGCCAATGCTATTCACCGCAACTACGACTACGGTCAAATCAAGGTCTTGCCCGGCTTCATTTGTAACCACCACGGACCCGGAGAGGGTGGTGCCCTGCACATTGGGATATCGCTTCCACTCGATGGTCAGCCCGGCAATCACGCTGATGGTCATGACGCGCTGCACCTGCAGCGGGGGCGCGCTGGAGTCGGCCACTGCGACCGTAAAGCGATATTCGCCCGCCGTCGCCGGCACGCCGGAGATCATTCCGGGGCGCGGGTGCAGCTTAAGACCTGGCGGAAGCTGCCCGTCAACAAGATGCCACGAGTAAGGTGCGGCCCCGCCGGTTGCGACCAAAGGAAGGTTGAAGCTGCGCCCGGCAATGGCGCTCGCCAGAGGCGGTGCGGCGATGACCAGCCCAGCCGGTCGGTCCGCGGCGGAACTTTGCCCCTGCGCGGCGAAAGCGGCGGCCACTGCGAAGACCACAACGCCGCAACACGTCAGCAGGTTACGCATGGCGCGAACCATTATAGTCGGTCAGCGCGAGTATGACGGCCGGCCTACGGGTCATTCCACTGCTAAAAGGAATTGAAACTGCACCGCGCCGACCGGCACGGTCACGCGTACCCTTCGGGATTTCGCCGCCTTCTTGGACGCAGCGGGAACGCGCGCCAGCTTGCCCATCGGGTAATAGAAGACCCCGTCCACATCGGCCTGCGGCGGAATGGTGTTGGCCAGGAACGCTGTGCGCTCGACGTAATCGGGAGAAACCTGGCGCTGCAGTTGCACCAGCACGTCAGGCCGGGAAGCTTCCTTCCGGCGCAGGTGGGAGACCTCGTCGGAGAGCATCGCCTGGGGCGCGATGTCCGAGTCCGGCTCTCCATCCGTCTCGCTGACTGACCGCGTAGAAAGGACAGGCGGCGCATTGCCCATCTGACTGGCCATCAGCATGGCCCGCATAAGATCGCTGTGCTGACGGTCCACCGTTTCCGGGTCGTCGCCTGCCTCAGGCGCCGGTCCGGCGGCGACGTTCACCGCATAGCGCGACCAGTTATAGGGGCGGCGCATTTTCCTGGCCAGTTCCGTTCCCGAGATGGCTGCCACCTCGCGGCCCGCAACCGCGTCCTCCACCTTCACATCTTCCGGGCGCACCGTCACCGAATGCTGGCCGTTGTTTAGGATCCGCACCTTCACGCCCAGGAACTTGCGATTGGCTACGGAGTGGGCTGCGACGACCACGGTGTAGTTCGTTAACGAGATGAAATGATAGTCGATCCCGTTGACATAGAAGGTCCCATTCCCAGGTGGGGAAAGGGGCAACCGGGATGGGTTGTCTTGAGCGCCGAGCCAACTACAGAACAGGGCCGCACAGAGGATGTAGCGCATGGGGGCCTCCTGTCCACCCGAAGGCGGAGTCTCAGAGATAATCGGCAAAAGCGGGGAGGGCTTCACCGGCTGCGGAAAAAGGCCTTACAGGCTCCTTAGCCACGCTATCAGCGTGGCATAGTAAAATCTGATCGGTTTCGTCCCAATCCAGCGCAGTTCCCGTAAGGAGAAATGCCAATTGCCTCGCGCGCTTACTAAGCCATGGGTCTCCATGCTTCTGATTCTTCTTGTGTTGACCGGACTCTCGCGCCTGGCATGGGCCCACGCGATCCTGATGGAATCGACGCCCAAGCCGCACGCCACGGTCACCGGGCCCGACGTTCCCATCCAGTTGCGGTTCAACGTGCGCGTTGACGGCAGCCGCTCGCGCCTGCATTTGCTTGCCGCTGACGGCTCGTTGCACGCCCTTCCTCTGGCTAAACAATTCACTCCCGACATACTGCAATCGCAGGCCACCGGACTCAAGCCGGGCGCCTACAAATTGCAGTGGCAAGTGCTCGCCTCCGATGGACACATCAGCAGCGGCGAAGTCGCCTTCAGCGTGAAGTAGCCATCCATGCTGCTGAAGCTGGCCGATCTCCTCGAGTATCTTTCCGTACTGTTGCGGGCGGGGACCTTTGTCTTCCAGTCGCTGCTGCTGGGAGGGGTGCTGTTTACGTTCCTGGGTGGGTGCCCATCGAGCTAGGCGCGCTGCGCTTTGGCGCCACAGGCCGAGGCAATGATGTGCAGCGCCCGCTTACACTGCTCGCGGTTCACGTCGAGATGGGTGACAAAGCGGATGATTTGCGGGCCGACTCCGTTGGCCAGCACATTGCGCTGTGCCAGTTTGCGCGACAGCTCGGTGGATGCCATGCCCGTGCCGGAAATATCGCAGATCAAAATGTTGGTCTGCACTTTGGCGGCATCGATCTTGATGCCCGGAATTTTTGCCAGCCCTTCGGCCAGCAAGCGCGCGTTGGCGTGGTCATGCTTCAGCTTCTGCGGTCCCTGCTGGAGCGCGATGATGCCAGCCGCCGCCAAAATTCCGGCTTGCCGCATCCCGCCGCCCAACGCTTTGCGATAGATGCGGCCGCGGTCCATCAACTCCGCGCTGCCCACCAGCAGCGATCCCACCGGCGCGCCCAGTCCTTTGGACAGACAGAACATGACGGTGTCGGCCTTGGCCGTCAGTTGGTCCACCGGAATGCCGAGTGCGACCGAAGCGTTGAAGACGCGCGCCCCATCGAGATGCACCGGCAGGCCCGCGGCATGCACCTGGTCGCAGACTTCGTCGAAGATGTCGGGCGGCGTGATCGTCCCGCCGGCCATGTTGTGGGTGTTCTCCAGCGCGACCAGGCCGGTCTTGGCGGCGTGGTAGCTCTTGGTCTTGAATTTGGACTGCACATGCTGCCAGGTGAGAATGCCGTCTTCCGCCCACACCGTGCGCGGCACTACGCCGGAGAAGTGCGCCATCATCGCCATCTCGTAATTGAAGACGTGGCCGCGCTCCTCGCAAATCACCTCCTGGCCATGATGAGTGTGCAGCTTGATCGCGATCTGGTTGCCCATGGTCCCGCTGGGAACAAACAGCGCCGCTTCGCGTCCGAAAATGGCGGACGCCATCGCTTCCAGACGATTGATGGTCGGGTCTTCGCCGTACACGTCGTCGCCGACTTCGGCTTCGAACATGGCCCGCCGCATCTCGGGCGAGGGCTTGGTCACGGTGTCGCTGCGCAGGTCAATGGCGGTAGCGGAAAGGTGCATGCGTAATCCTCTGCAATTAGTGTAAATCCACCACAGAGACACAGAAGCACAGAGAATTCTTTAGCTTTGAATGGTCCAACCCCACCACTTGAAACTCGAAATTCGAAACTTGAAACTAAGAACTCTTCCGTGCCTCTGTGTCTCTGTGGTGAATCGTCTCTTCGGCCAGGAAGCGCACGAAAACTTCGTTGGAGAGCAGCCGGCCGCGTGCGGTCAACCGCAGACGATCACTCTGAAGTTCGAGCAAGCCAATATCGCGGAGCTCGCCGATTACGTGCGCATAGTTGTCGATTGCGCTGTCGCCGAAACGGCTGCGAAGCTGGGAGAACGAAACGCCGCGATTCAGCCGCAGTCCCAGGAAGAACGATTCCTCGAGCGCAGCCTGCCGGTCGACGAGCGTTCGCGAGGACTGAAGCTGCTGGATGCGGGCGGCGACATTACCCTCCGAACGGGCGGTTACTGACAACTGGCAACTGACAACCGACAACTCTTTAGCCGAGTAATCTTCCAGCGAATCCGGAGTGGCAAAGCGCACCGCCTCGATTCCCGTCGCTCGCAGGACATCCCCCGCCACCAGCATGGAATGCGCGTCCACGCCAAATCCGAGATACGGCTGGCGCGTCCAGTACTTGAGGTTATGTTTTGAGTCGCGCAGCCCGATCCCGTGCGTGACCGGCCGCGCGAAGTTGGAGATCTCGTACTGCTGCGACTCCGCCCTGCTCCAGGCGCTCGCACGCCGCGAGGTAGAGGTCGGCGGTGCGATCGTCGTCGGGAACAAAGTGGGCGTGATAGCGGCTGCCACCTGCGAGCAGCTCGGTGCCCAGTCGCGAGTCCTCATCCACCTCCAGCATGTACACGCTGACGTGAGGCACACCGCTGGCAAGTGTTTCGCTTAGCGAAAGCTGCCAACTCTCCTCGGTCTGGTGCGGCAGGCCTGCGATCAGGTCAACGCTGATGTTGCCGATGCCGCTGGAGCGCAGCCGCGCAATGTCGTCCAGCGTGATGGCCCGCGTGTGCAGGCGGCCGACCGACGCAGACTCCTTGTCCACGAACGATTGCACGCCCAGGCTGACGCGATTCACGCCGCAGGCAAGCAGCGCGTCGAGAACCTCACCGGAGATGGTGCCGGGCGCGCACTCGACCGTAACCTCCGCGGCACCCTCGACCTCAAAGTTCTCGCGAACGGCCTGAAATAAGCGCCGCAATTGATCGGGCGCGAGCACCGACGGCGTGCCTCCGCCAAGATAGATCGAATCCATGCGGCGGTCCAACTGTCCGCCCAGTTGCCGCGCAATATCATCAGCGGCCTCGATCTCCGCGCACACCTGGCCGACGTAGCGGTCGAACAGCACGCGCGAAAATACCCCGGAAGCAAAGTTACAGAAGCTGCACTTCGTGCGGCAGAACGGCACCGAAATGTAAATTCCTTGTGACAACTGGCTCGCGAAAAGTCCTTCCGCGTACTAGAGTAGCAGCAGGGGCTCATGAAAAAGCGAGTCGTCATCACCGGAATGGGCGTGGTCAGCCCCAACGGCATCGGCAACGAAGCCTTTTGCCGCGCTGTTCTGGCTGGGACCAGCGGCGTGAAGCGCATCCGCAGCTTCGATCCCAGCGACCTGCCAGTGCAGATTGCTGGCGAGGTGCAGGAGTTCGACGAGCTGGCCTGGGTTGACGCGCACGAGCGCAAACACGTCTCGCGCGCCGTGCCGCTGGCCCTGGCCGCATCCACGGAAGCCCTAGCCGCCGCCGGCATCGATCCCACGAAACTCTCGCTGGCGCAGCAACGTGAAATCGGTGTGGTGCTGGGCTCAGGCGGTGGCACGCAGGAATTTTCTGAGGAGCAGGTCCGGCTGTGGCTGACCGGCAAGGTGAAGCAGGTGAGCCTGTTCTGTATTCCGAGCGGGACCATGGGCACGCTCTCCAGCGAAGTCAGCATGCGCTTCGGCCTGCGCGGCATGAGTCACGTCATCACCACCGGTTGTACTTCATCGACCGACGCATTCGGTTACGCGCTGCGGCAAATCCAGTTCGGTTTTCTGCCGGTGATGCTCGCCGGCGGCGTGGATGTGCCCATCGCGCCGGGAATCATGAAGGGCTTCACCCTGATGAAGATCATGACCTCGTCGTGGAACCACGCACCGGAGCGCGCCTCGCGGCCCTTCTCGGCCGATCGTGACGGATTCGTCGTCGCCGAGGGTTCGTGGATGTTCGTGGTGGAAGAATACGGCCATGCGCGCGCGCGGGGGGCGCGAATCCTCGCCGAGGTCGCCGGCTATGGTTCCACCTGCGAGGCCTTCCATCGGGTGCGTTTGCAGGAGTGCGGTGAGGAACCGGCCCGCGCCATTCAGATGGCGATGGACGATGCCGCTATCGACGCCGCCGTCGTCGATTACGTCAACCTGCACGGCACCTCCACGCAGTTGAACGACCGCATCGAGACCCGCGCGCTGAAATTGGCGCTGGGCGAAAAGGCGCGCCGGACGCCAATGTCGAGCCTGAAGTCACAGATTGGACATCCCCAAGGCGCTTGCGGCGCAGCCGGCATCGCCGCCACCTTGGTCGCCATGCATCACGGGCAAATTCCGCCGACCATCAATTTGGAGAAGCCCGACCCAGAGTGTGACCTGGATTATGTCCCCGAGGCCGGAAGGCGCGTCGAAATCGAACATGCAGTTTGCAATTGCATCGCCTTTGGATCGAAGAATTCGGCGCTGGTACTCCGCAAACTCAACTGAGATCGGCCCTCTTCCCAACTTTTCCATCCCGCCGTCGCCCGTGCTCGTCTATAGGACTTCCCGTATTTGTTTACAATCGCATAAGGGACATGGCTTCCATCCACGACGAAGAGGTCTTAGGCAAGGCATATGACAGCAGGCTGATGAAGCGCCTGCTGACCTATCTGCGCCCCTATCGGATGCAGGTCGCGATCGCCCTGATCGCCATTGTGCTAAAAGCGGGCGCCGACGTGCTCGGTCCCTATCTCACCAAGGTCGCGATCGATAAATATCTTGCCAGCCATACCGAAGCCCACTCTCTGCTGGACCGTTTTCTCAGCCCCCGACCGCTGACTGGCATCGCGCAGATCGCCGCCATCTACGTCGGCTTGCTGCTGTTCTGCTTCCTGCTCGAATTTACCCAGACCTACATCATGCAGTGGACGGGACAGAAGGTGATGTTCGATCTGCGGGCACAGATTTTCCGTCACCTGCAGGGGCTGCATATTGCCTTCTTCGACCGTAACCCGGTCGGGCGTCTGGTGACCCGCGTCACCAGCGACGTGGATGCGCTGAACGAGATGTTCACCGCGGGCGTGGTCTCCGTCTTCGAAGACATCTTCGTGCTGCTGGGCATCCTGGTCATCATGCTGAACATGAACTGGCGGCTGGCGCTGATCACCTTCGCCGTGCTGCCGCTCATTTTCTACGCGACTTCGATTTTTCGCCGCAAAGTGCGCGAGAGCTACCGGCGCATTCGCATTGCCATCGCCCGGATCAACGCCTACCTGCAAGAGCATGTGACCGGTATCGTCGTGCTGCAACTGTTCAATCGCGAAAAGCAAGCCTACGAGCGTTTCGAGAAGATCAACCGCACCCACATGGACGCGTTCAAAGACGCAATCATGGCCCACGCCGTTTACTACCCGGTGGTGGAAGTCCTGTCGGCGACGGCCATCGCCTGCGTGGTGTGGTTCGGCGGCGGCCAGGTCATGCGGAACCTGGTCACCCTGGGCGTGCTGGTCGCTTTCATGCAGTACGCGCAGCGCTTCTTCCGCCCCATTCAGGACCTCAGCGAAAAATACAACATCCTGCAATCGGCGATGGCCTCGAGCGAGCGCATCTTCAAGCTGCTGGACACGTCACCGGAGATCGTCACTCCCGCATCGCCCAAGATGCCCGCCGGAGCGGGTCGCATCGAGTTCGATGGCGTGTGGTTCGCCTATCGCACCATGGCGCAGGCTGCGGAAGAAGCCGCGAGCAAGGGGGAGAAGCTCAGGCCCGCCGTCGAAGCACACGGCGATCTCGCCCTGGAGTACGACTGGGTGCTGCGCGATGTGTCGTTCACCATCGAGCCCGGCGAGACGGTTGCCATCGTTGGCCACACCGGCGCCGGAAAGACCACGATCATCTCGCTGCTGCTGCGTTTTTATGACGTGCAGAAGGGCGCCATCCGCATTGACGGCGTCGATATCCGCGACATGAACTTGAACGACCTGCGGCGGCGCTACGGCGTGGTGCTGCAAGACCCGTTCCTGTTCTCCGGCACGGTCGCGGATAACATTCGCCTGGGCTCGCACTGGATTGAAGACCATGCGGTCGAGAATGCCGCCGAGCAGGTCAATGTTGCCGACTTCATTCGCTCGCTGCCGGGCGGCTTCGCCGAAGAAGTGCGCGAGCGCGGCAGCACGCTGTCCACCGGACAAAAACAGCTGATCTCGTTTGCGCGCGCGTTGGCGCACAATCCCAAGATCCTCATCCTCGACGAGGCCACCTCCAGCGTGGACACGGAAACCGAGTTCCGCGTACGCGAGGCGCTCACTCGCATGGTAGAAGGCCGCACCTCCATCATCATCGCCCATCGCCTGAGCACCATTCAGCGCGCCAACAAGATCATCGTTATGCACAAGGGCAAGGTGCGCGAGGTCGGATCGCATCAGCAGTTGCTGGCCAATCGCGGTATTTATTGGAAGCTGTATCAACTGCAATACAAAGATCAGGAAATCCCCACGCCCGCAGCCATTGCCGCGAACGAATATTCCGCGACCGGCGTCAACGTCTCGGCGGACGACTAGCCCTCCACTTGAAACTGGAAACTCGAAACTGCATCGATGCCTTACAGCCGACAGCTCCGGCCTGTCATAATCCCAGTGTGCGAATCCTCATCTCCGCGGGAGAGGCATCTGGCGAGTTTTATGGCGCGAAGCTCATGACAGCTTTGCGCTGCCAACTCTCGCATCAAACTCCGCCGCCCGCCCTGGAGTTCTTCGGCGTCGGCGGAGACCAGATGCGCGCCGCCGGCTGCGACCTTCTGGTGGATGCGCGCGAGATCGCCGAAGTCGGCATTGTCGAGGTGATCAAGCACATTCCGCTCATCTATCGCCGCTTCCGCGAAGTGGTGCGCGAGGCCGAACGGCGACGCCCACACGCCGCGGTGCTCATCGACTTCCCCGAGTTCAACCTGCGCCTGGCGCGCGAGCTGCACAAGCGCGGCGTGCCGGTCATTTATTACGTCAGCCCGCAACTGTGGGCGTGGAAACAAGGCCGCATCGAGCGCGTGCGCAAGTATGTTCGCAAGATGCTGGTGATCTTCCCCTTCGAGGAGCGCTTTTATCGCGAGCGCGGCATTGAGGCGCAGTTTGTCGGCCATCCGCTGGCCGACCTGCCATCGCCGCAGGTGACTCGGGAGCAGTTTGCCGCGCAACACAAGCTTGATCCGGCCTGGGAATGGATTGCCTTGCTGCCCGGCAGCCGGCGCGGCGAGGTCTCGCGCATTTTCCCCACGCTCTTAGAAGCAGCGCAACTTCTCGGCTCGGAATACGTTTACATAGTGCCCGTTGCTTCCACCCTCGATGCAGGCTGGATAGCTTCGTTCTTGCGCGACTACAAGGGCCCGGCGATTGCGTTCACCCGCGACGCTCGGTCCAGTTTGCTGCATGCGCGGGCCGCGGCGGTGGCCAGTGGCACGTCCACGCTGGAGGCGGCTTTGATCGGAACGCCGTTCACCATGGTCTATCGAGTGGCGCCGCTCACTTGGGGGCTCGGCCGCCGTCTAGTAAAGGTGGATCGCTTCGCGATGGTGAACCTGATCGCAGAGCGTGACGTAGTCCCGGAGCTGGTGCAGAGCGAGTTCACGCCGCAACAGGTTTGCGCCGAGCTGCGACGGCTGATTCCGCAAGGGGAAGCGCGAGAGACCATGATCGCGGGCTTTGCGGAAGTGCGGCGTCGCTTGCGTCCCAGCGGCGAGGGCGGCGCGGCGTCCGAGCGGGCAGCCCAAGCCGTACTTGCATTGCTGGGACCGGCAGGATAAGAGAAGTTTCAAGTTTCGAGTTTCACGTTTCGGACCGTCAGGGTGAACCGTTCAATTTGAAAACATTTGCCACAGAGACACAGAGCCACAGAGAATTCTTTAGGTTTGAATCGTTCCAGTTCACACCTTGAAACTCACAACTTGAAACTCGAAACTTGAAACTCGAAACTTCTCTCTGTCTCTGTGGTGGATCCAGTGTCTCGGTGGTGAGATCATTTATAGTGAGCAGCAGAGCAGGAGCAACCTCCCTAATGCAAATCGCAGCGCGATCTCTGGTGCGCGTCGTTCTGGTGCTGTCGGCTGCCGGCCTGGTTTTGCCGTGCTTCGCGGCGGAGAAACAGCGCCTCCAGGTCAACGACTACGCCATCCAGGCAGTCGTCTCTCCCCAGACCCATCAGATCAAGGCCCAGGCTCGCGTGCGCTTCACGACGCTCGACGACATCACCATCGCCATCTTCGAGTTACACAATGCGCTGCGTCCGACGCGCGTGCTCGATGCCAGCGGGCAGCCGCTTTCGGTGGAGCGCGTCAGCCAGGACTCGACCATCCGCATCTCCTTGCCCAATGGCTTGACTAAGGGCAGCAGCGACACTCTGACCTTCGAATACGAAGGCGCGCTCCAGTCGGGAGACGACAGTCCGGTGCCGGGCCTGAAGCTGGCCTACATCGGCGATCCCATCACGTACCTGCTCTACTCCGGGCGGTGGTTCCCCATGGCCGGCTACGGCGTCAATCGCTTCACTTCGACCATCAGCGTCAGCGTTCCCTCTGAGTACAAGGTGATTGGCAGCGGCAGGCAGAGCTCGGGCGCGGCTGCTGAAATCGCAACCGAACCCGCCGGACGCAAGGGCGGCGCAACTCATGAGACGCTCACCAAGCTGGCTGTCCCGGCCGGATACAAGACGGTCACCTTCAGCTATGAAGATAAGCCCAGCTTTCCCGGGACTATTTTGATCGGCAAGTGGGAGCCGACCAAGAACACCGAAGGCGGATTGAACGTGACCGTGTACACCAGGCCGGAGCACAAGGCGCTGGCAACTCAGTACGCCGACACCGCAGTGAAGGAATTTTTCTTCTACACCTCGACCTATAGTCCTCCCTTCAGCAGCACCCTGAACGTGGTCGAGTTGCCCGATGACACGGTCCCTTCCGCCTGGGCCCCGGAGATCGCTGCCCTGGCCTCGCGCGCCTTCGTCAGCAAGATCAACTACCGGCTGCTGGCCAACAGCATTGCGCATCAGTGGTTCGGGACCATGGTGAGTCCGGCGACCAAGAATGATTGGTGGCTGAATGACGGCTCCGCCCGCTATTCCGAGGCGCTCTATGTGGAGCACGTCGCCGGCCGGGCTGGTTTCCAGGAAGTCACCAAGGACATGTCGGTGGGCGCGCTGGCTTACCTATCGGTCCCGCTGGCGGATGTCGGCAGGCTGGATACGTTCTCGCCCGAGTTCCAATCGCTGGTGGCCGACAAGGGCGGCATGATCCTGCAAATGCTGCGCTGGGTGATTGGCGACAACCCGTTCGACAAGACCATGCGCACCTTCGTTACCGAGTACGCGGGCAAGTCCGCCTCGGTGAACGATTTTCGCAAGATTGCGGAGCAGAGCTCCGGACAACAACTCACCTGGTTCTTCACCCAGTGGCTGGACTCCACCGGTGCGCCTGAGTTCAAGAACAAATATACGGTGTACCGCACGCAGAAGGGCTTTCGCGTGGTCGGCGAGATACAGCAGGACATGGACCTCTTCCGTATGCCGGTGGAGTTGAGGATCGACACCGATGGCAAAACCGAGACCAAGCGCGTGGAAGTTTCGGGCACGAATTCGGCCTATGCGGTGGAGACCTTCGGTAAGCCGCGGCGGATCAGCATCGATCCCAACAATGATGTCTTGCAGAACTCCCAGGAATTGCAGGTGCGCACCTCCATCATGCGCGGCCAGCAGGACGTGGAACAGGGCGACCTGACCGAAGCGCTGAAGGAATTCCAGAAGGCGCTCGACATCAACCGGAACAGCTCGCTGGCACACTACCGCATCGCCGAGGTGTTCTTCCTGCAGCACAACTACCAGTCGGCTGCGAACGCCTATCGCGAATCGCTCAACGGCGACGGCGAGCCGCGCTGGACCGAGGTTTGGAGCCATATCCAACTGGGCAAGATCTTCGACTTGACCCAGCAGCGCGAGCGCGCCACCAACGAGTATCGCCAGGCCCTGCAGACCAACGACAATACTCAGAACGCGCTCGATGAGGCCCGCAAGTATCTACAATCCCCATACCAGCCCCCGAGCACCGACAAGCCCGGCATGTAGTAATTTTGTATTGTTCGCCACTGGAACAGATTGGCGAAGAACGAGCCACGCAGCGGCGGCTTCGGTTTGAGCCCGGCGCGCAAGCGCCGGATAAAGTGGGAAATTTATCCGAGCCGCGGAGCGGCGACACTACT
The DNA here is from genome assembly GCA_963710585.1 of uncultured Acidobacteriaceae bacterium. GTDB lineage: Bacteria > Acidobacteriota > Terriglobia > Terriglobales > Acidobacteriaceae > Bog-257. The sequence continues at coordinate 57,116 of CAVQAM010000009.1, forward strand.
CGCGACATAGTCCCTGAAGGCCGGCTCTACCTCGCAGGCACACCAACTCTAAATCCGCCCCAGCTTCAATCCGCTCAACCCAGCGGCCTTTTCTTTTGCTACTCCCGCTGACATCAGCAATACCTGAAACGTTTCGCCCATGCCTGTGGGAGAGATTAGATGTTTCAGTTGCAACGCCACCTTGGCGCGCTCCTGAGGAAGTTTGCACCGCTGAAATGCGTCCGCGAATTGCGTTTCCTCTCCAATGCCGATCAAGAATTGCGCCTGTGTCAGCAGCGCCACCGGCTCGAGTCCGTGCTGCAAGCCTCTTTCGCGTATCGCCGTGAAGTTTACATGGGCGGTGATGTCCTGCTCGCCCGGCGCTTCGTACGGCGACGCGCTGGCGGTGTGCTGGCGGTAGCTCATGACGGTGTCGCGATGGCGCCCCGCCAGTTGCTCCTCGCGCGTATAGCCGTAATCGATCACGACCAAGAAGCCTCGCCTGCCTGGAAAGACCTCTGCAATGCCCTCCATCATCTTCAACGCGATGAGCGTCGCTTCTACGCGTTCGCCTTTTTCCGGACGAACACTGTAGCGGTCGAGGAATTCGATTTCGGCTGCGGTCGGCGGAACGAACGTCTCCACGAATTTGCCGTTCTCCAGGCCAATCCGCAACCCGCCCCGATAGTCCACTACTTCGACGGGAAGCACATCGAAGAACTCGTTGCCGAACACGATAATGTTTTCGCCTGCCGTCGAAGCTGCCGCTCCCAGCGACTCGAAGACCCCCGCTCTTTCCGCCGCGATGTGCTCGGCCAGCCGCTCCTGCAATCGCTCGCGCAAATGCGCCGACTGTTCCACCAGCGCATAACAGAGAACGCGCGAGAATTCCGGAAAGTGCTTTGCCGACCAGTCCAGCACATCGCGCGCGAACAGGCCGCGCCCGGGACCGAGTTCGATGATGTCGATGCGCTGGGGAGAATCCAGAGCGCGCCACATCTCCTCGAACTGCCGCGCCAGCAGCCGCCCAAACACGGCATGAACGTCGCTCGAGGTATAAAAGTCCCCGGCTTTGCCGAACTGCTCGCGGGCGCGCGAGTAGTAGCCCAGCTCGGGCTCATAGAGACACATCTGCATGTAGCGCGAGAACGGTATCGGGCCATCGCGGCGAATCTCGTCCGCAATGCGCCGGCGCAGGCGCGATTCGCCACCAGCGCCGCTCTCAGGCTGGTTGGGGCTGATGGTCACAGCTTGCCTTCGCGCTCCATCTGCTGGTGCTCTTTGCGCTGCTGCGGCGTGCGCACAAACATCTCCACCAGGTAGTCGTGCAGGCAATCGAAGAGCTGGCGCTGAAAGGCCCACTCGAATTGCGCGTCGTCCAGATCGCGAGGATGCAACTCAAAATAATACGTATGGACCGGCGGGTCGGTACAGCGTGCCCGGATGATCACCTCCACGGCTTCGCCTTTGCCGCGCGCGTCGAACTCCAGCAGCGGATGCTCGTACAGCCGCAACTGCTGCTGCACGCGTTCCAGGCGATCGGAGGTCATCGGGCGATTGTAGCCGACGGCAGTCTGAGCGTGCAGATTTGCGCGGAGGGTGGCTGGCAGATTGGTCGAGCCGACAACCCGAAAATTGGCTTCCGTTCACCGTCCCGAGAGACCCAATGGCTGCGCATTCCTCCCGTTCACTGCGCACCTGCTTCACTCCTGGGAGTGAGGCGCGACACAGCCGGGCAGCGGCCTCCAGGGCGACAATCATGGATGAGGCGGCGCGGCGGTGTGTTGTCTCTTCCTCATCATTCTCCTTTGCCCGTCGCGCTGCCCCGATTCCGAGGTGAATACCCAAGTGAGCACTCAGACGTTGTCGCCGGAAGTCAATATCCCCAACTGGCCTGCCAACCTGGATCGGCAGAAGAAGCCTTCGCCGACCAAACGGCCCTCTCTCCGCATCCTGCAACCGGAGGTAACCTACACCGGCTCGCCGATCGAGCCGCTGCAGAAGGGCTTGCCCAAGCAAACCGAGTCGCTGTGCCCGGAATGCAACAAGCTCATCCTGGCCGACATCTTCGCCGACGACGGCAAAGTGGTGATGGAAAAGTCCTGCGCCCAGCACGGCAGCTTTCGCGACATCATTTTCAGCGACGTCGAACTCTACCTCAAGATGGAGGAGTGGAACTTCGGTGACAATCTTGGCCTCACCAATCCCCAGATCGAAGGCGGAAAGGTGTGCCCTGACGATTGCGGCCTCTGCGGCATGCACACGTCGCACACCGCGCTCGCCAACGTCGATCTCACCAACCGCTGCAACCTGACCTGCCCGGTCTGCTTCGCCAACGCCAATGTGGCAGGCTATCTCTATGAGCCCTCGGTCGAGCAAATCCGCGGCATGCTGCAGACGCTTCGCGGTGAGCGCCCGGTGGATGGCCGGGTGGTGCAGTTCTCCGGCGGCGAGCCCACCATCCATCCACAGTTCTTCGAGATCCTCAGCATGGCACGCGAGATGGGCTTCACTCACATTCAGGCGGCGACCAACGGCATCGAGCTGGCCAACCTCGAGTTCGCGCGGAAGGCCAAGGCCGCCGGGCTGGCCACGCTCTACCTGCAATTCGACGGCGTCAGCGATGACGTTTACCTGCGCACCCGCGGGCGCGCGCTGCTTGCCACCAAGATGCGCGTCATCGAGAACTGCCGCACGACCGGCATGAAGATCGTTTTCGTGCCCACCATCGTGAAGGGCATCAACGACCACCAGGTCGGCGACATTGTGCGCTGCGCCATCGACAACGTGGACACGGTCTCCGGCATCAGCTTCCAGCCGGTGGCCTTCACCGGACGCATTGCCAAACACGAGCTCCTGGCCAAACGGTTTACGCTCTCCGATCTGGCGCGCTGCGTCAGCGAGCAGACCGGCATCACCGACGCGCGCGCCGACTGGTTCCCGCTGGCCTGCGTCACGCCGTTCTCCAAGCTGACCGCTGCCCTGCGCGGCACCGGCGTACCCACCATCTCGTCGCACCCGCACTGCTCGCTGGGAACTTACTTTTTCGTGGACGAGAAGTCGAAGAAGGCCGTGCCCATCACGCAATTTGTTGACGTGCCCAACATGCTGCAGGACATGGAAGAGCTGTCGCGCTCGGCCGGCAAGGCGCGCTTCAAACTCTACAGCAAGGTGAAGGCGTGGAACTCGCTGCAAAAACATTTCAAGCAGCAGCTGGCGCCGCCGGGATTGACGTTCACGAAATTCCTGCAGACCTTGCAAGGCATGACCAACAAGAAGCTCGGCCGCGACGGCAAAGATGGGACGTTTACCTATCGCACTCTGCTGGTGGCGGGTATGCACTTCCAGGACTCTTACAACTACGACATCGCACGGGTGAAGCGCTGCGTCATTCACTACGCCACGCCCGATGGCAAGCTGTATCCCTTCTGCACCTACAACTCGGGCCCGTGTTATCGCGAAAAGATCGAGCGCCAGTTCTCCGTCCCCTGGGACCCGAAAACCCAGCAAGTAATCGCCGGCAGTTAGCAGCGGGGTTTGTCCGGCTTGGTGCCCGATGGAATATAGAATCATTGAAGTGGCTGATTATCAACTGGGTGAAGGGATTGTCAGGACACCGTGAGGCGTCTAACATATTGGCATGAAAACGACTGAAGCGGAGAAGCCCGAAATCCCCTTGACCGCCGAGGTCGAGGAAACCGTTCGGGAGCGGCTGGAGACCATCGAGGAAGATAAGCAGACCGCATCGCCGTGGCCTGACGTGAAGCGCCGCATTCTCTCCCACGCGCCCCAGCCTTGAGCCATCCCGTCAAACTGACCCGGCTCGCGGAAGCCGATATCGCTAAGGCCTTCGATTGGTACGAAGGAAAGAAAGAGCATCTCGGCTTTGAATTCATTGAGCAAGTCGAACAGGCAATCCGGGGGATTTCAGAACATCCGCTATCCCATCGCAAGGTCATAGATGATGCGCGCTGATGCAACGTCGAGCGTTTCCCTTATGGGGTGTGGTATCGGGTAGAGCCGGACAACTCCATCGTCATCGCCTGCGTTCATCACAAGCGAAACCCTAAACTTGCCATGGCGCACGCCAAGCGAGGACCACGTCTCTAATTGCCCGAGCAAGAGTGAGCTAAGTGAGTCGCCGCGCTCTGGCCCAACCCTCAAGCTTATCCCCAAAATCGCCGATGTAATGACCGGCACCTGCAGAGGGAGGAATCCCTCTGCCTTAGCCCGAGTAGCGGGGCGGTTGTCAGCCTGCGCTCGGGCGTTTGTCGTGGTGCATCATCTGCGGCGGTGTGTTGAAGAAGCCTCCGCTGGACCGGTTTAGGAGGAATCATCTGATGAAGAAACTAGTCGTGTTGGTCGCCATCCTAATGGCCGTCGCGCTGGCGGTCAGCGCACAGGAAATGCCACGCTTTGAGGTGTTTGGTGGATACTCCTATCTCCACGTGGGCTCTTCTAACCTGGGCTCTTCGCAGCAAAAAGGCTTCGGCCTGAACGGCTGGAACGGCCAGGCGAGCGTGAACCTCACCAACTGGCTGGGGGTCACCGCTGACTTCGGTGGCTCGTATGGGTCGCCGTTCGCCGTGTCCATTCACAATTACACCTACTTGTTTGGTCCCACGCTGAGCTACCGGGCGCAGCACGTGGTCCCCTTTGCTCACGCTCTGTTTGGCGGCGGCCATCTGAGCGGTTCGATTGGCGGCCTGTCGTCCACCGATAACGCCTTCGCCATGGCCGTGGGCGGCGGCCTGGATATTCCGTTTAAGGGGCACTTCGGGGTCCGCGTGGCGCAAGTGGATTGGATGCGAACTCAGTATTTCAAAACCGACCAAAACAATGTACGGGTCTCGACCGGAGTGATGTTCAACTTCTGAGACTCGCGGCGCAACAGCGGGAATCAGTAGGGGCAGGCGCTCTTCTCTGGCGTGCGCCTTTCCATTACCCTCTCCTCCCCAGCGACGTCCCTGCTGGCGGCACGCGGCTATCCCGGCGGCCAGTTCAGATCGCGCCCGCCCAGCAGATGCAGATGCAGGTGGAACACCGACTGCCCGGCACGCGGGCCCACGTTGTACACCGTGCGATATCCGTCCTCGATGCCGCGCTCCCGCCCGATCTTCGCCGCGGCCAACTGGCAGTAACCGAGAATCTCGGCATCCTCCGGCGTGGCTTCCTTCAATCCGGCAACGTGCCGCTTGGGAACGATGAGCACGTGGGTCGGCGCTTTGGGGTTGATGTCTTCGAAGGCGAACACCTTGTCGTCTTCGTACACCTTCTTCACGGGAATCTTTCCCGCGATGATCTCGCAGAAGAGGCAATCGTCCATGAGCATGATGTTAGCTGATTAGGACCGCTTTGCTAACCCGGATTATTCATGAGAGTGCACGTGTCTTCGGGTGTCATCCTGAGCGACGAGCATAGCGAGGAGTCGAAGGAACCCTTTGGCCGCCGGCAATCTTAGACTTGTGCTGCGCCACGCGACCACCCTGTAATTTCTCCCAGCTATAGGGGTCCTTCGACTTCGCGCCCGCCCGACCCACAAAAGAGGTGGGTCGCAAATTCTTCGCGGGCGTTCCGCTCAGGATGACACCTCCAGGTTCATGAATAACCCACGTTTTTGCTAAGATCGTTTCTTATGCGCAAGAGAGCTTCGAAGAAGAAACAAGCAATTCCGAAGCGCCGGAGCACCCCGCGCAAAAGGAAGAAGCAAGCCAAAGCAAGAATTGTGATTGATCGGGTTTCCGGCTTTCCTGCCGTAACTTTGGGTCCGGGTGCGCCAGTCCTGACCCACAAGGAAGTGAAGGAGATGCTCTCCGATTTCCCGTGAAATTTATCCTCAATGTGAATGCGCTTGTGTGTGCTATCGAGCAGGAATTTCGCGAGCGAATCGCCCGCGGCTACGCTCTCTGCTCTTTGCGTCGCAGCTGTAAATACCCCCGGATCAACTCGTTCAAATCGCCGTCGAGCACGCGATCGACATCGCCAATCTCGACCCGCGTTCGCAGGTCCTTCACCATGCGATAGGGCTGCAGCACGTAGGAGCGGATCTGCGACCCGAAGTCAATGTCGAGCTTGGAATCCTCGATGCCCTTGGTGACCGCGCGCTTCTTCTCCAGTTCGTACTCATAGAGCCGCGAACGCAGGATGCTCATGGCGCGTTCGCGGTTCTTGTGCTGCGAGCGCTCGTTCTGGCAGGCGACCACGATTCCCGTCGCGATGTGTGTAATCCGCACCGCCGAATCGGTGGTGTTGACGTGCTGCCCGCCCTTGCCCCCGGAGCGATAGGTGTCGGTACGAATGTCGTCCGGCTTGATGTTGATTTCGATGCTTTCGTCAATTTCCGGCGAGACATAGACGCTAGCGAACGAGGTGTGCCGGCGCTTGGCCTGGTCGAACGGCGAAATGCGCACCAGGCGATGCACACCGATCTCGCCGGTCAGCAGCCCGTAGGCGTACTCGCCATTAACGCCGAAGGTCGCCGACTTGATGCCCGCCTCGTCGCCCGGCTGATACTCGTAGAGCTGCGTGGAGAAACCCTGGCGCTCCGCCCAGCGCAGGTACATGCGCATCAGCATCTCGGCCCAATCCTGCGACTCAGTGCCACCGGCGCCGGGATGAATGGTCACGATGGCGCTGCGCTCGTCATTTTCGCCGGAGAGCAAGGTCTCGGTCTCCAGCTTCTCGACCAGGCCGCGCAGCGCATCCACTTCGCGCCGCAGGTCGGAAGAAACCTCTTCGCCTTCGTGCGCCAGATCGAAGTACGCGGCGATGTCGCTGGAACGCCGCGCCAGTTCAGTCTCAGTGGCAAGCAGGCTGTCCAGGCGCTTCTTCTCGCGCATGACCTGCTGTGATTTTTCGGGATTCGACCAGAGCGTAGGATCGGCGGTTTGCTTCTCGATCTCGCTCAGCTTTTCGCGCAGCTTGGGCGCGTCAAAGATACTCCTGTAGATCGCGCACCTTGTCGCGGAGCGCGGCGTATTCCTGTTCTAATTCTTCGACCATGATCGCTCTCTTCGATTCACCACAGAGACACAGAGCCACAGAGAAAGTGATGGTAATTAGCCCTTAGCATTTAGCACTTAGCCACTGACAACTGACTACTGGCTACTGAAAAACGCAACAACAGTCCCAGCAAACTGATTATCGCACACGTCAGCGGGAACCAATCGCCGTGGCGAGTGTAGAAGGTAGTGGTTTCCTCCAGCGAATACGCTGCCTGCAACTGCGTTCGCTGGTTGCGCGGAGCCTCGGCCACCACCCGCCCCAGCGGATCAATCACCGCCGTGATGCCGGTGTTAGTGTCGCGCAGCAGCCAGCGATGGTTCTCCACCGCGCGCATGCGCGCTTGATTCAGGTGCTGCCACGGAGCGCCTCCCTCGCCATACCAACCGTCATTCGAGATGTTGACGAACAGTTCAGCGCCGTTCTTTGCGAACTGGCGGACCTCGTCGGGAAAGATCGACTCGTAACAAATAAACGTGCCAATCTTCGTGTCGCCGACTGGCAGCGGGAGCCGCGATTGGCCGCGGGCGAAGGTCCCGATCTCGCGAGTAAGCCCACTGGCGAAGCTGAACAGTCTCTCGAACGGCACGTACTCGCCGAAGGGGACAAGGTGGATTTTGTCGTAGCGCGTTGTCCACGCGCCATTGGGCGCAATCACCGCCGCCGAGTTGTAGATGTCGGGCTGGCGATTCGGTTCGCCCGTGTGCTCGATGCCGAGCGTGCCGGCGACGATGTAGGAATCCGTACCGCGGGCCACATTGGCCAAGGTGCTGCGCACATGCAGGTCGGTTACGAAAAATGGCGCCGGCGATTCCGGCCAGATGATCAGTCCGGCGGTGCCGGTCTTGTTGTGCTCGGGTGGCACGCTGAGCGCCGCCAGTGAGTCGAGCGTCTGGGTGAGGTAGTCGAGCGTCCACGCGCCGGAATCGAGAATGGGAATATTGGCCTGCACCAGGGTGGCGCCGTCGGCGGCGGGAAGCGCTGCGGGCTTTATCAATTTGCCAGCGTGTAAAGCGATGGCCGCCGCCAGCGCCGCGGTGAGTAAGACCTTGCGCCGCGCCTGCGGCACCAGGAAGGCGGCTGCCACCGCGGTATTCACCAGCACGATTTCGAAGGAGAGGCCGTACACTCCGGTGACCGTAGCGACGCGCGAGAGCGGTATGTTGTCGATCTGCGTGGTGCCCAGCAGGTCCCAGGGAAATCCCGTGAGGTAGGTGCGCGCCAGCTCGATGGCAACCCAGACAAACGGGGTGAAGACCAGCGCGCGCAAGCTGAATCCGTTGCGCCGCGCGGCAATCAGGGCAAGCAAGAATCCAAACAGTCCGTGATACAGGGCGAGATACAGGGCATACATCAGCAGCAACACCAGCGACGTCGCGACGCCAATCCCGCCGTACACGTGCATTACATAGAACACCCAGTAGCAACTGCCGAGGTACCAGATGACGCCGCTGACATAACCGAGCAGGAAGCCTTGCCACGCCGTCGCGGGCGCAAGAAACAGTCCGCCGTCGGCCAGCGCCAGGACCACATCCTGCTCGCGGCACTTCAGGATGGCGTAAATCAGGGGCGCCAGCGCTACCCAGCTCAGCAGGTAAAGTGCGGGCTTGGGGAAGATCAGCACCTGGAGAACGCCTGATGCGCAGGCGAAGATCCAGGCATTCGGGCGGATTCTTCTCACCTAGCGAGTGTAGCGGGGACGAGTGGCTAGTGGCTAGTGGTCGGTGGCGTCCCTGGAACGCGGTCCATTGCCATCGCCTCGCCTGTGCGCGGCTGTCGATTCCTGCTCAAGCTCCTGGGCCGCATCGCCGATAACTCATATGTGCACAAGTCCGCGATGGTCATAGGGTTAACGCTGGCTTTGAGCGCGGCCACGCTGGCCGGAATCGGCCAATGGGCGGCGCGCGGATCCAGCAATTCTGCGGGGGCATCCTCCAGCGCCTCGGTTGCCGCGCCCCGGCAAACCGCCGACGCTCGTGTGCTCGCCCTTGCGCCTATGCCCGTGAACTTGCTTCCGGCGGGCAGCTATTCTCCCGCCAGCATCCCGCGATACACCGTTAGCCGCATCGTGCCCGAAGTCAGGCTGCAGTTCACCGTGGCCGACGAACAGGGCCGCCTGATACACGATCTTGCAGCGGAAGACATTCGCATCCTCGACAATCACGTGCCGGTGGAACATTTTAGCGACTTCGCGCGCGAGGAGAATCTCCCCTTGCGCCTGGGGATCGTGCTGGACACCAGCGATTCCGTGAAGCGCGTGTTGCCGGACGAGAAGGCGGCGGCGCTCAGTTTCCTGGAGCGCATCCTGCGGCCGCAAAGCGATCGCGCCTTCGTGATGGGGTTCGGCGGCGAGGTCCGCATCTGGCAGGCTTCCACCGCCGATCGCGCGCGGTTGATCGCCGCGGTGGGCCGGCTGCATCAGCCGGGATGGGGTACGCGTTTCTATGACGCGCTGTATGCCGCCTGCAATGAGTATCCGTCGTATGGCGACGAGAGCAGCCTGGTGCATCGCGTGATCGTCGTGCTGAGCGATGGCGACGACAACCAAAGCTTCCACGGTCTGCCCGATGTCGTCGCGATTGCCCAGCGTGGCGAAGTCCAGATCTATGCGCTGGCGCTGCGCGGCAGGAAGCAGGTGTCTCGCAGCGACGCGGTGCTGCAACGGCTGGCGGAGCAGACCGGTGGCCGGTTCTATGTGGCGCAATCCAGCCGGGACTTGGAAGGAATGTTCGCGGAAATCGAGCAGGAGCTACGCACCCAATACTATGTGTCGTTCCCGCCGCAACCAGTAACGCCGGGATTCCACGCGTTGCAAGTGCAGGTGCGCTCTCCGCAAAAAACGCAGGTCCACGCCCGCCAGGGATACTACGCGGCGGCGCAATAAGAACTAGCGGCCCAGCTTGCGCCGCAGTACGCCAGCCAGGCCCAGGACGCCAGACCCGAACAGCAGGATGCTGCTGGGCTCAGGGACGGGGGGCCCGCAGCACCCACCGCTAAGCGTGAAGGCTTCCGACGGAATCGAGCCCAGGGTGTTCTCATAGGCCGTGGACGGTCCGCTGTTCTCATCCCAGTAAATCGGATTACTGACTGAGCAGCCGGAGGTGGTGCAGGCATTGCTGAGGGTCACGTAGCCCGCACCGGACCAAGGGATGTTGGCGAACGAGTAGTCAGCCTGGTACAGGAAATAACCATACTGGTTGGTGCTGATGAACTGGTTGACGACGAGGCTCAGCCTCTGGGAGGTGCCGCCGAATGACGTAGAGCCGATCGCCATGTCCACGGTGGTCAGAAGATCGGTGCTCGAAGCATCCCAGTAAACGATGTGCAGGTCTTCGATGCTGGAGTTAGCCGCCACGGTGAACGAGTCGCTAACCGAGAAGCCAAAGTTAATCGTCCAGGCATCCGTGGTGCCGTTGTAGGGACCATTGTCATACAGGGCGTCGGCCACAGCGGGAACCGCCGCCAACATCAAGCACAGAATTGCGAGCAAGCAGAACGATACACTGCGCATGGAAGGGTACCTCGTGCGTCTGTTAGAGGCCATACCCATTCTCATCCTGTCGTCAGCGTTTGCAGCACGGAATTATGGCCAGAGTGGAATGCATTCCCATTTTGGGAACTAGCTAGGGATGGCACGGATGGAGAAACGATCAACCCGCGCTGCACTAGCCCACGCTGCTGGCAAATTCGCAACCGCTTGCCCTTGCCTTCGCAGACCAGACTGAAATCGCTGATCCGCTATACTCGTCGGCAACATGGGTTCCATGTCTGCGGTTACTTCATCAGCCGGCAAAGAAGCGCAGTCCATGCCCGCTTCACGCTGGTTTACCCAGCCATTCTTTCTCGGCCTTCTTCTTGCGGTGGCAACGGTTGCGCTTTACTACCCCGTCCACGGGCACCCGTTCGTCAACTACGATGACAGCCTCTACGTGACCGACAATCCCCAGGTCCAGAGCGGGATCAGTTGGGACACCGTCACGTGGGCATTCACTACCTTCGATGTGGGCACCTGGCATCCGCTGACTTGGCTTTCGCACGCCCTGGATTGCCAGCTCTTTCAACTGAATCCGGCCGGGCACCACGACGTCAACCTGCTGCTGCATGTGATCAACGCCCTCCTGTTGTTCTGGGTGTTGCTGCGCGCCACCGGTTACGCGGGCCGCAGTTTCATGGTGGCCGCGCTGTTTGCGCTGCATCCCATCAATGTCGAATCGGTGGCTTGGATCGCCGAACGCAAGACCCCGCTGAGCCTGCTGTTTTTTCTGCTCGCCCTGGGCGCATATCGCTGGTACGCGCGCGGGCCGCGGGTCGGGCGGTATGCCGTGGTGGCAGTTTTGTATGCGCTTGGATTGCTAGCCAAGCCGCAGGTAATCACCTTCCCCTTCGTGCTGTTGTTGTGGGACTACTGGCCTTTGCGGCGAATGTTTGCCTCGGCGCGAAAGTCGGATTCCGGGACAGCAACCCAAACCATCATCCCGCCGAGAACTCTCTCCCAGTTGCTACTGGAAAAACTGCCACTGCTCGCGCTTTCTGCGGCCAGCGCCTTCATGACCATGAAAGCGCAACACGTAGGTGGCGACAAGGTTTGGTATCCGCTTTCCATTCGGCTGGAGAACGCGATTGTCTCCTACGCGCAGTATCTGCGCGATGCGGTCTGGCCCTCGCGTCTGGCGGTCTTCTATCCGCATCCCGGAAATTCCTTGAGCGCCTGGCAGGTTGGCGGAGCGCTTCTGCTTCTGCTGGCCATCACGGCGCTGGTCATCGATCGCTGGCGGCAGCGCTATCTCGCGATGGGATGGTTTTGGTTCCTGGGCACCATGGTCCCCATGGTCGGGCTTGAGGGTGTGGGTTACCAGGGCATGCAAGGCATGGCCGACCGCTATGCGTATCTGCCGTTCATCGGATTGTTCCTCATGGTCTGCTGGGGCACATCGGAGTGGGCGCAGCAGCGGCACATTTCCACCGCCTGGCTGGCCGGTTTCAGCTTCGCAGCATTATTGATTCTGACGGCAGTGACGCATCGCCAGATCGGATACTGGAGCGACAGTGCGACCCTGTGGTCGCGCACCTTGCAGGTCACCAACCGCAATTGGCTGGCCGAAAACAATCTGGGCAAGATCCTGATGGGCCAGGGCCGGGTCGAGGAAGGCATGTCGCACTTCCTCAAGGCGACGGAAATTTACCCGGCCGATCCGGTCAGCAACATGAATATCGGGACCTACCAGCAACAGCGCGGGAATCTGCCGGAGGCCATCGAGCGGTACAAGAAGGCCCTGAGCTCTTCGCGCGACGCCCGCTTAAGGTTCGCCGCGTTGAATAACATGGGCCGTGCCTACAGCGATCTCGGAGACACGGCACACGCTCAGGAATGTTTCGCCGCAGCCGAGAGCTTGCAACGCCGGCGATAGCGAAGTTGTATCAAAGTCGATAGCCCTCGACGCCAAGGGCAGGCGAGAGGTCGAGTCCATGATTTGGGTTTGAGGGGATTTTCCGGCGAGGACCGCCGAAAACGGCGAGCAATATAAAAAGGCTGTGACTTTGGTTATGCTCTAGCCGCCGACTCCTGCGAGGGAGCCACCGGCGTGGACGCATGTACCGTCACAGCCCTTGGTGCGATCACCGCTTTCGCGGTTCCAAGCCCCGGCTGACGCCTCGCAGCGCAGTCGGTTTTTTCGGGCCTGGCGGTTCCCCCGGGTCGCCCCGCGGAACCGATCACCCAGCTTACTTCGGACTGGCTGACTATTATGTTTGCCTGTCCTTTTCTGCCGTCGACATGTGTGATCCTACAGCAGGATGAGAAATTGTCAACGCCCAAGGTTGGTGCAAGTGCACTTTATTTTTGTGTGCGAATCTTTTCGCGTAAACCACAGAAACAACGCTCCTTCTGAAATGCTCCAGTTGTTATTCGACGCCAATTCACATCTTTTTCACAGAGTTGTAGCATCCGTACGCTAATTTAAGAAGGAACCAAAATTGGTTCTTGACGAATTCGACAAGCTGAAGCATTGTGTGTATGTAGGAGTGGAATGCCCGATCTCGTAGCCTACGTGGACGGCGGCTCGCACGGAAATCCCGGGCCCTCCGGGATTGGCGTCGTTATTGAAAGCCACGACGGCGAAATCACTCGCATCGCCCGCTGGATCGGGCATCAGGACAATAACGTGGCCGAATACGTCGCCCTGCTCGAGGCCTTGCAGCACGCCATCGCCGTCAACGCCAAGACACTGCATGTTTATTCGGACTCCGAAGTGATGGTCAAGCAGATGACCGGCGAATACGCCTGCCGCAGCTCGCGCCTGCATTCGCTGAACTGGACCTGCCGCAAACTGGCGCGAGCGGTTGACTTCTCCATCGAGCACATTCAGCGCGAAGACAACTGCGAGGCCAATCAATTGGCCCACCGCGCGGTGCGGCAACGCGAAACCCTCTAGCCGGCACAGTCCAGCCTGCATCATTCATGAGCAACAAACGATACTATTGTCATTGCGATGGAGCGGATTTCAGTGCTGAGACGCCACCAGTGCCGGATTACGCGCCACCGATGAATTGATCGGCGAGGGTTATGAAACCGGCCGGGACGGAGCGAACTGTCATGAAAAGAATCGTTTTATGGATTCTGTTGCTCCCATTGATGCTGGTAGAACTCTATCTTTGCTCGGCCTTTCTGCCCATGCGTTGGCAGCTTGCGGTTCAACACGCCCTGCCCCGCATCTTGCCCAAGCCGTACGACTACTCATTGATTACACATCCTGCCCTCGAACAGGAAATCGAGCAGGTGTTACGGAATAATTTCGGTTTGCAAGTTGCTTTCAACGCGTTGCTTCTATTGCTGTTGGCGGGCAATACTTTCTTGGTTATCAGAGTTTGGAAACTACTTCGACATTCATCAAAGGGTATTTCGTGAGGGCCTTGCCATGCTGACCAAAACTATCATTGAGCCGTTTCGCATCAAGAGCGTCGAACCCATCCGCTGGACCACCCGCAAAGAACGCGAGCAGCATCTGCGCGCCGCGCACTACAACCTGTTCCTATTGCCCGCCGACGATGTGCTGATTGACCTGCTCACCGATTCGGGCACGGGCGCGATGTCAACCCAGCAATGGGCGGCGATCATGCTGGGCGACGAGAGCTACGCCGGCAGCCGCAGCTTCGATCATTTCCGCGACTCCGTCCAGGACATCTTTGGCTACCAGCATGTGATCCCGACCCATCAGGGGCGCGCCGCCGAACGCATTCTGTTCAGCGTGATGTGCAAGAAGGGCGACGTGGTCCCCAACAACACGCACTTCGATACCACGCGCGCCAACATAGAATTCGTGGGCGCCGAAGCCGCGGACCTGCCCATCCCTGAAGCTCGTCACCCGGCGACACGCCTTCCCTTCAAGGGCAACATGGATGTGGCCGCGCTGGAGAATTTAATCGCGCGCGTTGGCCGTGAACGCATTCCGCTGGTCATGCTCACTATCACCAACAACTCCGGCGGCGGGCAGCCGGTCTCGATGGAGAACGCCCGCGCCGTCAGCGCAGTTTGCCGCAAGCACGGCATTCCGCTGTACTTCGACGCCTGCCGCTTTGCCGAGAATGCCTACTTCATCAAGCTGCGCGAAGAAGGCTACGCCGCCAAGACGCCCAAGCAGATTGCGCAGGAGATGTTTGCCCTCGGGGATGGCTGCACCATGTCGGCGAAGAAAGATGGCATGGCCAACATCGGCGGCTTTCTGTGTACCAATAATTCGGTGCTCGCGGGGCAGGAAAAAGATCTGCTGATTCTCACCGAGGGCTATCCGACGTACGGAGGCCTGGCGGGCCGCGACCTTGAGGCCATCGCCGTCGGCGTACAGGAGTCGCTGGAAGAAGATTATTTGCGCTACCGCATCGCTTCCACTGCCTATCTCGGAAACCACATTTCAGAGCAGGGAGTTCCCATCGTGCAGCCACCGGGCGGGCACGCCATTTATCTCGACGCGCGCGCCTTCCTGCCGCACATCCCCTTGGACCAGTTCCCCGGCGTGGCGCTGGCGGCGGAGTTGTATCTGGAAGGCGGCATCCGCTCCGTGGAGATTGGCACGCTGATGTTTGGGGCGGCAGCCACCATGGACCTGGTGCGCTTGGCGATTCCGCGCCGCGTCTATACCCAAAGCCACATGGATTACGTGATCGAGGTGATCCTCGCGGTGTGGAAGCGTCGCGAAGAGATACACGGGATGCATCTCACGTACGAAGCGCCCTTCTTGCGCCACTTCACGGCGCACCTGGAGCCGGTAAAGTCAGCACAGTTGGTGGGGTGAAGCAGGCAGTTGGCAAGGGCTGTTGAGCGTTGCACAAGCAATGTCCAGCTTCGCGGTTTTGAGTTGTCATCACGAACGGTCTTCAGACCGTGAGGGATCTGCTGTTTCTTCAGCGGTCGTGCCAGCGCCAACAACAGCAGATTCCTCGCTTCGCTCGTAATGACAACTCCAGAGGCGAATCGTAGATCCCGCCGCTTCACGCGTCGTTTTATGCCTTCCCTGCCCTTAGCACTTCATCTACGGTTTGGATATCCACCAGCCCGAAGCAGCCATAGATCGCCGGAAGCACGCGCTCTGATGGGAACGTGCGCCGCAACTGCGCGACCTTCTCCGTACCGGAGCGGTACGCCGGAAGATACATGCGGCCCAGCAGCGGATGCCGTCCCCACGCTCCCGACAATTTGTCGGCGCGCTCCTCGCTCACCAGAAAGTCGCGGCGCAAAGTCGCAGCCACTTCGGCTTGCGGCTTGCCTTCGCCCCAGGTGAGATACGACGACTGGTTCTTGGCGTCATCCTGCAACAGCGCCAGCAGGACGCCGATCTGCATGTCTTCGTCCGGCAGTTGCTCGATCTCGGTCACGCCGTGCGCGATCAGGATGGCATTATTGGCGAGTCCTTCAAACAGCGTGGCAGCACGCGTGTTCATCGTCAAGACGGTGGCTTCGAAACCGGCCAGCCCGCGGACGTACAGATTCTGAAGATACGCAAACGTGGTCACGTGGCCGGGCACGACTTCATGGCTGACGAGTTGCTGAAACTCCGGAAAGCTGATTTGCAACGACGCATTGATCTCGTAGCTCGCTTCGTACTTCGGACTGCCGTCGGCGTTGCGAGCGCGGCCAAGATAATTCATGGAGCCGGAGAACCACGCGTCTTTGATGGGCAGGAAGTCGATATTGGCGCGTGGCACATCCGACAGCTCCTTCGGCAAAAGGGGCAGCAAATGCGCCGCGCTGAGATGGTCGAAGTAGGCGATCACCGCAGCGCCCAGCGCGCGCACCGATGCCATCGGAACGACACGTTCGCGACGCCAGGCATCAACCGCGCCCAGCAGGCCGCCGGACTTCGCCGTCGAATAGCCGCCACGGTCCAGCAACTCGGCAACTCGATCGCGCTTGGCTTTCGGCTGCGACGGCTCCGGCAGCTTGCCCGTCGAGGCCTGCACGCAACGCTCGTAGGCGACCGGCTTGCCCTTGCCGAGTATCTCCATCGCCAGCTCCCACATCGTCGTGAGAGAGCGCGCGAGGCCGGCAAGATACTGGCCGCGCAGCCCGCCGATTTTCTCCGCCTCGGCGCACATTCCGTCTATCGCTTTCGGCAGGTCCACCTCGCGCAAATAGGCTTCGACCGCCCCGCGATCGACCGTCTTGCCGCCAACCCCTCCGGTTTCGCGCACCCGCGCCGCGGCAGGCGTGGTGTAAGCAGCGGGCAGCGGCTCATCGGAGAACCACGAGTCCGCAATGAAGCGCCCCGTTCCCGACGGACACATCACGTCTCCGCCCCAAAGCGTGTCAATGCCGAGCACGGCGTCAGCTACAAATCGTGCTAGCTGGTCCATTATGAGGCCTTCTTTCCTTGGATCGACCTAAACCACACGTACAAGCATAGTCCAACGAACATCAGCGCGGAAACCATCTGCGATACCGGCTCATTCGAATAAAACGGTGTGTGGACCATGTCTTCACTGTATCCCTTCAGCAGGCGCAAAGCCGCGCCGAAGACGCCGCCCAGCGCTCCGCCTGCCATGAGTCCGGAAGCAACGATAACGCCGCGTTCGCGGATGGTTCTGCCCTTCTCACCGCCCGTCTTGGCCACGCGCTTGTCCACCAGGTACGAGAGAAATCCGCCAACCAGTATGGGCGTCGTCAGTTGCAGCGGAAGGTAGATTCCCAGGGCGAAGACCATGGACGAGACGCCCAGCATCTCCAGCACCACGGTGATCAGGGCACCGATGCCAAACAGGACATAGGGGACCGGCTGGCCGCTCATGAAGCCCTCGACCACGGCCTTCAAGGCGGAGGCCTGGGGCGCGACCAGCACCTGGCGCACGTCTCCGGGCGCAACCTCTCCGAACTGGAAGACCTTGGCCAGCAGGATGATGGTCAAGCCGGCGGTGATCGCCGCGGCCACCACCCCGATGAACTTCACCTTCTCCAGCGCCGCGGGCGTGGAACCGATCCAGTAGCCGGCCTTGAGGTCGGTAATGAATTGTCCCGAGGCGCAGAGGGCGACGCACACCATGCCGGCAAGAGCCATCACGAAGAACATGCCGGTGGTTCCGGAGAGGCCAAACTTCAGCAGCACCACCGCCGAGACGATCACGGTGAGCAGGGTCATGCCGGAGGCTGGATTGTTGGCCGTGGTGGCAATGGCGTTGGCGGCCACCGTGGTGAAGAAGAAGGCGAAGAGCAGGGTCAGCCCCAGGCCCAGCGCCAGCACGGTCCAGGTGACATGCAGTTGTCCATAGAAGACGGCCACGGCGATGGCCCCAACCACGACGCCGAGCAGTATGGCCATGATCGGAATGTCGCGGTCGGTCCGCTCCATGTGCGGGGTTTCGCCGTGGCGGAAGGCGTGCAGCGCGATGCCGAACGATCCCGCCACCACGCGCAGCGATTTGAGGATGCCGACCAGGCCGGCGGCAGCGATGGCGCCCACGCCGATGAAGCGCACATAGTAGCGGTAGATTTCGGCAGCCGTCATGTGCGAGATGGGAATGGTGGCCGGATAGACCGTAACGTCGCCCATGTGGCTGCCGAGGAACCAGATCACCGGAACCAGCACGAAGTTGACCAGCACGCCACCGGCGCAAAAGATCATCGAGATGCGCAGGCCCATGATGTAGCCGAGGCCGAGAATGAAGCCGATCGCGTCGAAGTTGAAGACCATGCGCTGGCGATCGGCTAGCGATCGCATCACCGGCACAAATTGGAAGTCCACGTACTCCTTCCAGACATGGAAGGTGGTGACGAAGAAATCGTAAATGGCGGCGACGATGGTGGCCTGGATCAATAGCTTGGCCTGGGAGCCGCCCTT
This sequence comes from uncultured Acidobacteriaceae bacterium, assembly GCA_963710585.1. Classification (GTDB taxonomy): domain Bacteria; phylum Acidobacteriota; class Terriglobia; order Terriglobales; family Acidobacteriaceae; genus Bog-257. The sequence continues at coordinate 75,421 of CAVQAM010000009.1, forward strand.
CTCGCCGGTGACCAGCACCTCGGTGATGGCCGTGGCTTCGGGAAAGGGAAACTTGCCGTGCATCTCGCGCACGAAATAGCGGCGCAGGGGAATGAGGAAGAGAATGCCCAGGCAGCCGCCGGCCAGGCAGATGAAGATGGTCTGCACCGGATGGGGGTCGAGGTGGAGCGCGTAGAGCGCCGGCACAGTGAAGACGGCGCCGGCCACCACGCTGCCGGAGGCGCCGCCCATGCCGGTGATGATCATGTTCTCCAGCACGGTGGAGCGGCGGCGGTACATGCGCGCCAGCCCGATGGCCAGGATGGAGATGGGAATCGCCGCCTCCATTCCCTGGCCGACCTTCAGGGCGGAGTAGGCCGAAGCCACGCTGAAAATGATGCACAGCAGCGTGCCCCACAGCACCGCCCGCCAGGTGACTTCCGGCAGGTTCATGCCGGTGGGCACCAGCGGCACATAGAGTTCACCCCCTTTCAAGGGCTGATAGGCGTTCGCGGGCAGGGACTTGGTTTCGAGATCAGGGGTAGCGGTGGCCATAGATAACGTTCTCCTGGCAATCTGGCAGCCGGGGGAATTGTAAATGACGGGGTCGATGCAGAATGTGATGTCGGTTGCGAGTGTCAGTGATCCCAGATTAGCGTTCGAAGTCGGGACGCGAAGATGGGGTACCAGGCGGCGGGTTATACGACTGATGCGGAGGTTTGAACGGGGCTTTCAGCGACCGACACGAGCACGTTGCCACCAGTTTGCGATGCCTCAAGCACGACAAGTAAATGGAACTTGCCTTCCCTGCGACTGATGAGATGAACGCTAAGTAGGTTGAGAATTTTTTGCCCCCATTCCTGAATGTCACGAAAGTCGGCGGGAGGTTGGTTCTTCGGGTCGAGCAGTTGCCGCAGGTTGCCCTTATGCAACGCATCGCCGCATTTCCCGTAAAGAGTTATCAGCTCGCTCTTGGTCAGGAACTCGCGGTCATAGTCGCTCAGATGAACATGCCCCGGATTGAAGACAAGTTTTCGTGGCGACGGATAGAAATTTGGATGCAGCTTTTCCAGACGTTTAACAATTTCTCCGGCGTGGTAAGCCTTTTGAAGCGGCGACGATTTCGTTTCCTCTATGTCGCCGTGCGCGACTAGACAGCCGAGGGCGATCAGCTCACAGAGCATGCGAAGCTGTAGAAAACAGTATTCCCGCTGCAGCGGCACGGGCAACGCGTAGCCAGAGTTTGTGAGCGTGTTGATACTGAGGGCGCGAAACTTCGCTTCCTCCATGATCGAGGTATACACGTTGGCGGCATCGAGGTCGGCTTGCGTTGGCATTATTCGGTCTCTGTTGTCGAAGTTTTCTTGCCAGCCTCTTGCAGCAGGTAATATCTTAGTCTTTCTGGCTTCAAAATCAGATCTTCGTCCGTGACGATTCGGTTGAGTTTCTTCTTCAGTCTGCGTTTCTCAAATACTGACGTTCGCTCGTAGAGGGTTCTTAATTCGGTCCATGCTGCCTCCTCTTGCTGGCGATAGTCGTTGATGAATTGTTCTGCGGCCTGCCAATAAAGCCTGATCCAATGGTAGAAGATGTTGTAAATCTGTTTTGCGTCAACGGCTCCCGACACGACCTTTTCGGCAATCGGGCTTTCGAGGTAATCCAATACGTCCTCTAGATCGTCGCCGCTCGATGATTCTGCCAGCAAGAATTTGGCAGCGGACTCCCTCTCCGACTTCATCCTTTCAAAAAAGCGTTCCTCGTACTTCTCAACTAGGGCACAGGATTTTTGTGTGTAGGAATTGTGAGCTGCCAGCACAACTAGAAAGAGACCGATGATTGCCATTGTGAGCGGAAACCATGTCGGATAAACCCGTAACAGCGCAGTGCCCAAAGTTACGAAGCCGAGGAAGATTGTGACTCCAGTCCACTCCACGTATTGAGCGAGCCTTTTCAACTTGGCCCAAGCCGCGCTCGATCTCAAGTAGGCGCACATAAAGGCCAGTGTCTCATAGACAGAGACCCACAGGCATGTGGTCTTCTAAAATATGAAGCTCGGTAGTTTTTCGGAGGGGGCTGCCAGAACAATTCAAACAGGAAGATCCCGGCTCATGAACGCCACAGCTTCTCGAACCGGGCCGGATTGCTCGCGGTGTACCTCACGGTGTGCCGGGTGTCCCAAGTCCTAAGCCGAGAGCGACGATCTTTGATTCAGTACAATTGGCGATTATGGTGTTCCGGAAACTCAAAGGGAATCTGGGAAGCGAACGCACATGAGCAAGAAATTTACATTGCAAGCGCCAATAGACCTGTATGGAGCATTTTGGCGACCTGAAGAATCCGACAAAGTATTCACAGGTCGACTGGCGCGGGAGGGGAAGTTCCTTCAACTGACGACCTCTCCTATTTACAAGCCAACGCTCGATTACCGGACAGATTTAGTACTACCTAGCTCCGATAGTGAGCGCATCGACGTTCTACACGGCTTTACGACTGAGGGCGCATGCGCTCTATTATGGCTGCAGTCACCCCACAAGGCGGGAGTGACCAACTTCGCGGTTGAAAAAGCGCTCATCTTTCGACAATATCGCGTGGCACTCTGCATGTTCGACGTTCTTCCACCGACGCCAGAGTCTCTGTTCTTCAGTGAAGCAATGTTCGGATTCTCTGGATTACACGAATGGCTTCCAGTGCTGCCCACGAAGTCTCGGCTTGATACCGGAAGCTGGTCAATCTCATACCCCGATAGACCTCCGTTTCTAGAGTTCTCACTAGCCCCGGATAATACGCGCTTCAAACTGGACGTCATTCCGGTAATGGAACACAAACGAAGCGGTGAGGTGCAATCTAAACATCACTCAGAGTTGGTAGTCACACCAGCACGCCCACAGCACATCAAGTGGTACTTGGAGCTGTCCTCCCGATTTGAGAATTTCTTCTCATTGCTTTTAGGAACTTCAGTGCGTCTGGAAAGATTTGAAGTCAAACACGACGAAACCATTGGCTCCGTAGTGCGTGCTGACCGATCTAAGAAGCAGCCGACCGACATTACCGTTTGGGCGCAGTGTAGTGCACCACAACTTCAAACTGCAATAACCCGCTGGATGTCGCAACCGGAAGAGTTTGGTTCACTTGAGGGGCTTGTCTACGGAACAATTAGGCAAGGCTCTCTCTTTGTTGAAACGGAATTCCTGTCCTTAGCACAGGCGCTTGAATCATTTCACCGCATCTCAGCTGCCGGCAAGAAATCAAGCCTTGCCCAACGAATCAAAGCACTTTTGGCGCGAATCCCGGATCAGCACCGCAAGCAACTGATAGGCGATGATGAGAACAAGTTCGTCAACACGCTAAAGGACACACGGAACTACTTCACGCATCTCGGTGGTCAAAAGAAAGCAACCGTGCTAACGGGAATGTCAGAGCTATTCCTCTTCAACCAAAAGCTACATGCACTGCTCCGGCTCTCGATATTGATGTATGTTGGATTACCTGAGAGTCAGGTATTCGATCAGGTATTGCATCAGGCGAGGAAATACACGCTTGTTTGATGGATCGAAGTTGGGGCGGTGCCCCACCCCAGGCACAATATGTTTTGCAGCTTATACCCTCATAGGGTAATCTAACCTTGTGGAGAAGCGCACGCCACATTACGAGTTGGTGCGTATCCAGGAACAGGTGCGACGGCTGGGCGCGGCGGCATTCACCAAGACGGCCTTGGACGGCGGGCGCGAAATGGGATTGACCACGGCCGAGATGCTGGCGGTCATTGCTTCCCTATCGCGCCGGAATTTCTACAAATCGATGACGACCTATGCCGATTATCGCGTCTGGCAAGACGTTTATCACGCTGACACGCCTGTGAACAAGCAAGCGTATATCAAGATCACATTGCGGGACCTGGCCCCGGTGATCCAGTTTAAGGAGAAGTGAAATGCCGCGGAAGTGCTTGAATTGCGACTCGCGTCGGGCCATGACCCGCTTCGAAGGAGAGACGTTTGAGGTCGAATACGCAGGAAGTAAGGCCAAGATGGACGGACTCTCAGGCTGGCGATGCGACGATTGCGGCGAAGTGGAATTTGATGCAGCCAGTGCGAAGCGCTATGGGGCCGCGGGTGATGCACTGGTTCTACGGCAACGAGCTAAACAGAGCGAAGAGATTCGGCGCATTCGGCGCAAGCTTGGTTTGACGCAAAGGGAGGCCGCTCGGCTGACTGGCGGCGGCCACAATGCATTCTCGCGTTACGAACGCGGACAGGCAACTCCGATGCCCGCGGTATTAAATCTGTTCCGGCTGCTGGACAAACATCCGGATTTGCTAGCTGACTTGAGGGGAGCCCATGCAATTCGTCACCGAGCCAAAGTTGTCAGCCTTCACCGTGGGCGGCACGCTAAGACCGAATCTACACAACGCGCAAAGGCGCAGAAACTTGTTTTGCCGCGGCAATGACCTAGGGCACAAGCGTCGCGCACAGAGTGGGGGCGGGTGGTCCAGCTAAGAGAGATCTTCTGGCATCCTTAGGGAGACTCTGATTAAGCTCTCCCTTTCCACAGGAGTATAGGTTAAAGTCACGCCAGCATGAAACAGAGGACACTGGCGATGATGACTGGCTTTGAGCGGTACACGAAGAAGACCAAGCGTGCGTTGTTCCTGGAAGAGATGGAGCAGGTGGTGCCGTGGGGCGAGTTGTGTGCGCTGATCGAGCCCCACTATCCCAAGGCCGGCAATGGACGGCCGCCGGTGGGGGTGGAGCGGATGCTGCGGATTTACTTTCTGCAGCAGTGGTTCAACCTGTCGGACCCGGCGGTGGAAGAGGCCCTGTACGACTCGGCGGGGCTGCGGCAGTTCGTGGGCATTGATCTGGGGCAGGAGCCGGCCCCGGACGAGACCACGGTGTGCAAGTTTCGCCATTTGCTGGAAGAGCACAAGCTGGGCGGCAAGATGCTGGAGACGGTGAACCTGCATTTGCAGAAGCAAGGGGTGCGGATCACGACCGGTACGATTGTGGACGCGACCATCATCCATGCGCCCAGCTCGACCAAGAATCGGGAGCAGAAGCGCGATCCGGAGATGCACCAGACCAAGAAGGGCAACCAGTGGTACTTCGGGATGAAAGCGCATGTGGGCGTGGACAGCAAGACCAAGATCATCCACTCGGCGGCGGTGACGGCGGCGCATGTGGGCGATGCCACGGTGTTGCCAGAGTTGCTGCATGGCGAGGAAACGCGGGTGTGGGGTGACCAGGCGTATCGCGGACAGACGGAGGTCATCCATGAAGTGGCACCGCGGGCGCGGGACTGCACGCATCGGCGCTATCGTTATAAGGACCGCATTGACGAAGTGGAGCGGGCGAAGAACCGCAACAAGTCGCGGGTACGGAGCAAGGTCGAGCACGTGTTCCAGATCTTGAAACTGAAATTCGGCTTCGTGAAGGTACGCTACCGAGGGCTCAAGAAGAACAGCAACCGATTGTTTGCCGCCTGCGCCCTGGTGAACCTGTTTACGGCTCGCAAGAAACTGCTGCGCCTGGCGACGGTCTAAGACCTAAAGAGGTAGCTCGCCACCGTTGCAACACTAAAACTACAGTAGAAATCGTTCCATACTACGGAGTCTGAATGCCTAGCTCGGCACTGTTCTCGGTTCACCGCCTTAAAAGTGGCACTTTTTCAGAGAGTCCTTAGGTTAGTTTCGTAGAGATCTTCTGGCATCCTTAGGTTAGTTTCGTTCAGGCAGTGCTACCCTGCGGTCCTTCCAGATTAATGATCCTGGTTTCCAGGTCAAGGAGCTTCGATTGCATGGCATCGAGCTGCTGGCTGGTGGATGCATTGATGTTGGAGACATCGGCTTCGATCTTCCGCATACGCACGCTGGCTGATTCCTGATAAGCGCCGAACGCCCGAACAATGCGAGTTTCCGCGTCATGCGTGCGCTCGTCAATGTACTCGCGCAGACGGTTCTCCACGTCACGCATACGCTCGTCAATGTACTCGCGCAGACCCAGCACGCGCTCGTCAATGTACTCGCGCTGACGCTTCTCCATTCCTTCCAAGTACCGCAGGAGATCGGCATCCATGCCCCAAATCCTATCACACAGGGAAATCATGCCTATGTCTCTTACGCCCGGTGCCTGGTGCCCAGGTTCGCCCCTCCGTAGGGCGCGCCGAAGTGTGGTCTTCCGGGAATTGCGGTTACCTTCGTGTCTGGGGAATGCGTTTTCTTCTCAGTCCCGCTGCTACCCGCAAAATACAATGAGAAACGCTGGAGTCAGTCTCCGGCGCCGTGAGTGCCCGTCTGAGCTGTTGCCGTGATGGTGAACGGCTTTTGGGCGGCGGCAGCGACCTTTGAAAACCAGCGACCCAACAAATTCCCACCCTAGCCAAAAGAAGGCTAGGATGGGGCACCCCTTGGGCAGTGGATAAGTGCTTTGTTCGTAATACTTTGCGAGTATCTGCTTTAGATATAATACTTTGGCGGGAATCGCGCAAGGTATTGAGCGGCAATGACTTACGGTCGCGCTTAAATCGCGTGTTATGAATACTTTGCAGGCAAACTATTGAAAACAAATATGCTGTGAGGCCGGGGGGGTACCCATCACGGCTGGACATAGATCGGATTGTTGGGAGACGGCGGCTCGTAATCCTGTCCGTACTTGTTTTTGTGCGGCGCAGACGCGGCCATCGTCACCCGCACGTGAATCAGGCCCAGCGAATGAGAATCGTCGCTCACCACGACCTCGCGCGAAAGCGCCCGCAGCGTGGCGGGCAGCGCATTCTCATTCCAAACGTGCAGCCTGTAGCGGCCGGACGGGACGGAGGCGATCGAGAACTCGCCCTGTTTGTTGGGGACGGCGAAGTATGGGCTGGACAGAACGACCACCACCGCGCTCATTTCCGGATGGATGTTGCAGAAGATGTACGACACTCCTTCGCGGTCGAAGTGCACGGTGCGGCTGGTTCCGGCCTCGTAGAGCCCGAGATCGAAACGCTTGCCGTTAAACAAGGAAAACACATTGTGAAACCAGGGATCGCGGTTGGGGAAATCTACAGTCGAGCCCTTGGTGACGACCAGCAGGTGCGGCTCGAACGTCTTGTTCTTCTGTTGCAGCATGCCGTGCATGGGAGGGGCGATGGCTGGGTCGCCCGGCACAGCGCCAATCGGGGCCAGCCAGACGACGGTGGAGCTGGCAGGAGACAGGTTGCCGCCGCCTTCGGCCAGCACGCGACCGGACACGCTGATGTCTTCGGACCACAAGGCTGGCGTGGCGCACAGCGCTAACGCGATAGTCAGTGACAGCGCGAATTTTCCCGCGATATGCACAGTTCCGTTCAGAACAGTATCCCCATTGCCATGTTCAACTGCCCAGCTTCATAGCTGTGATCATAGATCGAGAACGTTCTCAGCCGGCGGTATTCCAGCGACAACAGCAAGTCGGAACGTGGCCGGTAGATGACGTTGCCAAACCCGGCGAGGTTACGGGTCAAGAAAGGATTGGCATAGCTCTGGGCCTGGTCGCCGAAGAAGCGAATGTCTGCCGCAAACGGATTGTCCTGTCCAAAGGCGGCGTTGAACTCAAGCTTGGGCAGCGGCTGATACTTCAACTGGGCCCAGCCGCCGACGGAATTCAGCGGCAGCACGCTGGTGGCCGGATCGGTGAGCGGCCCGTTATAGACGACGCTGCGACTGAGGGCAGCGCCGAGTCCGCCGATGGCTTGTCCGCGATAGAAGAAGCCGCTCAGCGTGAACCAACGGTTAAGCGGCAGGTTCAAGTCCGCGGTCGCCGCGTATCCATTCACGTTTCGGTTGAAGCCCCAGTACTCGCGGCTGTAATAGCCTCCAGCACCGACCGTGAAAGTTCGGCCCAACAAGGGATGGGAGTAAGCGACCCGCGCTGCGAATGCCGGCTGGCGCGATTCTTCTCCAGCGTCGGGAGCGCGGTACCAAACGTAGCTGAAATTGTTGGGTGTTTCCCCGGTCAACGGATCTAGCACCGCCCCTTGCAGGCTGACATTGGAATGATTGGAAAATTCGAAGCGGTGCTCGATGCGCAATTGCGGAGTCCACGACCAGAGATTGCCCGAGTAGGTGAGCGCTGGAACGATCAGAGATGCAAACGAAGTCGGAGCTTGCGGCGAAAGGAACAAGCCTTCCTGCCCGGCGATCACCGAGGTGTCCTTCCAATCCAGGCGAACGGCGGCAGTGCGCAATCGCACCACACCGGAGTTCACGCCGTTGTAGGTGGCGGGAAATCCGCCACCGAAGTCAAGGTTCACGTTGCCGCTGGAGTGCGCCCCGAAGAGGTCTGGCCCAAAAACCTCGAAGCCGAGAATCGATTGCCGAAGCGTGCCTCCCACCGAGCCCGGCGAGTCCATGGGATCGGGTTTGAGCACCCACGTGGGGACGTCCTGATTGTCCGGATAGCCGCTATTGCCGAACAAGTTGAAGAGCACGATGCCGGAAAAGCGCACCCGGTATTTCGAAGCGCTCTCCAGCTTGGTCTGATATTGCTCGTTCACCTTGTCGGAGAGCAATTGCTCGTCTTCGGCCACCTGGTCCACGCGATGCGCCAATTGGGCGGTGCTCGAAGAAGGAATTGCCGGCGAAGGTTCGTCGAGCGTCGCCTCAGCGCTGGTTACGGTGCCGCTTGTGCCATGTTGTGCTTCGAGTTCCTGGCGCAGTTGGGAGATCTCAGCGCGGCCGGCCATCGTCTGCTGCTGCAGTTGCAACACCATTTCCTTCAGTTCGCGGACCTGGGATTGCAGTTCTCCCAAGGACGCGTTCACGCTGGCGTTGTCCCCAGCCGTGGCGTTGGATTGAGCTGTCTGGGTGGAACCCGGCACAGCTACCACCAAGGCGAGAGCCACCAGCAGCGCCGGACGCGAAACCTGCAAACACCTGGTGAATTTCATGTCACACCTCGCGCAACGAGTTTTGAATGCCCCGACACTTGCGGGTCTCGGCCCGCGTGTTTAGACAGTGAACGGTTGAGAGGCGTCCGCGGTCCGGCCATTCCACGTGACGATCTTCTTGCACACCCGGGGAAGCACGATCTGCATCACGGTGCGCCCCGGTACCGAGCTTTCCAGTTGCAGGGTGCCGTCGTGGTCCTGCACGATCTTCTGCGCGATCGTAAGACCCAGTCCGGTGCCGTTCTCCTTGCCGTGGCTGACGAATGGTTGAAAAAGCTTGTCGCGGAGAGAGGATTCTACTCCGGGACCATCGTCGGTGGTGCGGATTTCCAGGTTACCATTGACCTCAGCCACGTGCACCGCGACGTGGCCGCCGCAAACCTGGGCAGCCTGGCAGCCATTCAGCAGCAGGTTGTAGAAGACACGCTCCATTTTGCGGGGATCGAATTGCGCGCTGTGCAGCCCGGACGATTCAATGCTGACCAGTATCTTGTGGAATTGGGGATGCGCTTGCACCAGCTCAATGGCGCGGCTGATGGTCCGCTCGATGGGAGCTTCGCTGAGGTTCAACGAATCGGCGGGACGCGACAGCTCCAGCAGCGAATCCACCAAATCGGTCAGTCGGTTCACCGCCACGCGGATCTCCTGATAAAGCTCTTCGCGCTGTTGCCGGGTCAGATCGGCCTCGGCCAAAAACTCGGCATTGGCCAGGACCGCGGTCAGGGGATGGCGCAAGTCATGCGAAATCGAACTGGCCATTCTTCCAATGGTCGCCAATCGCTCGGCATTGAGCAGCCGCTGCTGCGCTTGATGCAGGCTCTCGCGCATAAGCGAGAAAGCATTGGTAAGTTCCGCAATCTCACTGGCGCCGCGCGCCTCGACCGGGTAACGAAAATCGCCTTTGCCCAAGGCCCGCACTCCGTCCACTAGTTCCTCCAGCGGACGGGTGAAGGTCCTGGCCGTGACGTACACCAGCATGCTTCCCACGAACACTGCACCCAGTCCCACTGCCAGCAACAGCCGCCGCAGATGGTTGAGGAATGCCGTGGCTTCGTCGTAGGACTTCATCACCAGCATGGTGACCGCCGGCGCTTCGCCGGGATCCAAGGCGAGCGACGAAACCACGAAGCTTTCGCCGCCCAGCCTCCAATCGATGGGGCCCCGCGGAATGGCTTGGCCCTTCAGGTAGGCGCCAACCTCGCTTCTCTGACCGGCACTGAGCGTGCTGACCACGACCTCAGACCCGCAGACAATGGTCACCTGGCTGGCCGCAATCTGGCTCACCTGGCGGGCCACGGCGGCGTTCATCTCGTCGCCGACCGCAACCACTCCGAGCAGCGAATTGTCGGTGCTGGGCCCGAAGTAAATTGGGGCCAGCACGACTTCATAAAGATGCCCGCCGGCAAACCACCACTGCAGTGGCTGGTCGAGGGAGTTGCGATGTTCCAGCAGTTGCTGGGCTTGCTCGCGGGTAATGCCGGGCGTTTTGGTGTGAAATCCCACAAACTGGCTGGCGGGGTCCAGTAGAGCGAACAGGTCACCGCCGGAAAGGCGGAACATCTCATCCGACGCATCCTGGATGGTGGGCGGGTGATGGGATGTCATGAGTGCCTTCAGGCTGGGAAGATCGGCCATCAGCTTGGCGGAACGGGCCAGGACGGCCTCGCGCTCCTTCTGGGCATTGCGGAAGGTTTCGACGGAGTTGGCCAGGTCGTTGCTGAGGTCGCGCCGGACTTGGTTTTCCACCGTGCGCTGCACAATCAGCAGGGAGACCGCCGTCAGTCCCGCCGAAGTCAGCAGCATGGCGATCAGGAACTTGGTCCGCAACCGCACCCCGCCCATCGCCCATCTCCTCCCCGCTCCGCTTAGCGGACGAACTTGTAGCCCGTTCCGTGGACAGTACGAAAATGTACTGGATCGGCGGGGTCTCTTTCCAATTTTTGCCGCAAGCGCAGCATGTGGGTATCGACCGTGCGCGTGGTCGGGTAATTGGTGTAGCCCCACACTTCATTCAGCAGTTCGGTCCGCGAAACTACCCGCTCCTGGTGGTTGAGGAAGAAGCGTAGCATCTTGAACTCTTGCGGAGTGAGAGGAACCGATTGGCCATCACGGCGCAACTCCATCTTGGAGAAGTTCACTTCCACATCATCGAAGCTAAAAATGTCGGACTTGTCCGAAGCCTGGTTCAACCGGCGCATCGCGGCGCGCACCCGCGCCAGCAGTTCGCGTGGACTGAAGGGCTTGGTGACGTAATCGTCCGCGCCGATTTCCAGCAGCAGAACTTTATCCAGCACATCGCTGGCGGCACTCAACACCAGGATGGGAACGTTGGAGAATTCATGCTTGATCTCGCGACAAAGGTCTTGACCCGACTTTCCCGGCAGACGCAAATCGAGAATGACGATCCGCGGCATGGTGGCGCGGAAGGTCTCCATGGCAACCGCTCCATCGGCCGCTACCGACACCTCGAAGCCGGCGGATTCAAAGGTCCGCCGCAACGCCCGCTGCACTGCCAAGTCGTCTTCAATGACCAGAATTTTGTCCATCGCTCGCTTCCACACAGCGTCTGAACTACAGCTAACAACACATTGAAGTGGCAGTCAACGGCTTGTTGACAATTCTGTGACATCCTGCGCATCGCATTGGGCGACTCTCGCCCAACTATGTCACGAAACTTTGACAGTGTGTTTACCTGACCAAGACAACTCCTCGTTCGCTCCTGGTTAGATTGGAAAAGACTCATGGCAACAAAGTTTCACCGGACTCCGCGTTGCCTAAGTAAATTCTCAATTCTGAAATTGATGGAGGAACCATGCTGAGCACCCACAAGATCAATAAATCCCAAACCGCTTCTCGGCTGCTTTTGAGCGCCGCCGTGTTGCTGCTGGCGACTGCGCTGTTTGCCCTGCCGGCAGCGGCCCAGTCGACTCAGGCGACCATTCTCACTTCCGACATTGTCAACATCAGCGTCAATACCGATGCCAACCTGGTCAATCCTTGGGGCATGTCTTTCAGCCCTTCGGGTCCCTGGTGGGTCTCCGACAACGGGACAGGACTTTCCACTCTTTACAACTCAGCCGGAACACCTCAAGGGCTGGTGGTTACCATTCCTTCGGGAAACGGAGTAGACACGGGAACGCCGACGGGACAGGTTTTTAACAGCACGACAGACTTCAAGATCCTCGGTAACCCCGCACACTTCATCTTTGCAGGGGAGGACGGAACCATCTCCGGATGGTACACCGGCACGACTGCACAGCTCGTGGTTAACAACAGCGGTAGTGGCAATGCCGTCTATAAAGGAATTGCTTTGGCATCGGCGGGCGGCGCCAACTACCTTTATGTGGCCAACTTCCACAACGGCTCGGTGGACGTATTTGACGCGAACTTTGCTCCCCACTCGTTTGGGTCAGGCGCGTTCACGGACAGCACCATTCCGATGGGCTACGCGCCTTTCAACGTTGCTAATATCGGTGGTGGCAAGCTGGCGGTGACCTATGCCAAGCAGGATGCCGACAAGCATGATGATGTGCCGGGTCCGGGAAATGGCTACCTTGACATCTATGACACCTCAGGCAATCTGGTGCGCCGCTTTCAACACAATGTTTTCCTGAATTCTCCCTGGGCTGTGGTGATGGCTCCGGCGACCGGCTTTGGCGGATTCAGCGGAGACATTCTGGTTGGACAATTCGGTAGCGGCGCAATCGTGGCGTTCAACCCTACGACAGGCAATCTCGCGGCGTTGCTGCTCGACCCCAATGTTCTGCAACTGCAGGTTAACGGGTTGTGGGGTCTAGGATTTGGCAATGGTGGCTCTGCCGGTCCGACGACCACCCTGTTCTTCACCGCCGGAGTTTTCGGAGAAGCCCACGGACTGTTCGGCTCGATCGTGGCGCTTCCCGGAGTCCCTCCGAGGCAGTAACTGAGACTTGAGTAAAGAACTAATCCAGGAGGGCGAAAGCGCCCTCCTTTCTTTTGGCGCCGCGCAGGATTGACGGCCAGGTGCTCTTCACAGCCTGACGAAGAGACAAGCCGCCGCCGTTTGCTCGAAGGGGACACCTTCCGGTAGAATCAACTATCCGGCTCACGTCGAGATTTCCTACAAGGACCACAGCAAAATATGGCAGACCATTTTTCGGCGCTCAAGCGTGCGCGTCAAACCGAGACTAAAACTACGCGCAACCGCGCCAACAAGTCGCGTCTGCGCAGTGTGTTGCGTTCGCTACGCGAGGCCATTGCCAAGGGCGAGAAGGAAGCCGCCCAGGCCGCCTATCGCGAGACGGCTTCCGTGGTGGACAAGGGCGTCCAGAAGGGCATCCTGCACAAGAACACTGCCAGCCGCTACAAATCCCGCCTCAGCAAACGGGTGAAGGCCGTCGGCGCGGCGAAGTAATTATCGTTCCATCCCAAAAGATCAAGGCGGGCCAAGTGCCCGCCTTTTCGTGTTTACCCACGCAGCTATCAACTTTTACTTGTGATATGGCGATATATCGCAACCAAGCCATGTTGCCTACCTGGGGAGACCGTTAGCGCTTAACGCAGAGGCCATTTTGGCAGACTAGTCCAGTGTTTCCGCAGCCTGATTCCTGGGTGCAAGGTCGCGGACACGGTCCCACTGCATTTGCAGGAGTCGATGTGTACTCGGTCCGGGAGCTAACTCCACAAAAAATATCGACTGGGCGACCGTTGCAACCGCAGCGGCCAGCCGGATCGATGCACCAACTTTTACCGCTCGGAACGATGCATTTCCCTTTGCTTTCACAGCCCAATGTAAATCCGCAACGTTGGCCGGAAGGGCACTGCGCATCTATTGTGCAGCTCTGCTCGCATCCGATAGCCCCCCCTACTCCGGCGCCAATTGGGTAGCGCTCAAACCCTTTGAAGAAAACATCAACTGTGAGACTTCCTTGATCAGTACACTTTTTGATTTCGCCGCGGAATCGCGCGTACTTACCAACTTTCTGGAAGCGATACATTGCGACAAAACCTTCGGAGGGGATGTCCGCCACGCCGGTTCCCAGAGGGTAGCTACTCACGACCACTTTGCTTACTTCCCCGAGTTCTAATGGAACGTCCACTGTCACTTCGTTGGGCACCAAGAGAGCATCTTTAATCGGCGGGTTGAAGGTGACAAGAATGCCGCACGATCCGATGTGTTCTTTGCACAGCTTGCTTTCCCACGGCTTGTTTTGCTGAGCGGTTGCCGTCAAGGGGATCGACAACAGCAGCATCAACAGTCCAGCAACGCATGTAAGTTTAGGTGGCTTCATCTCGCTGTCCACCGATTCTTGGCGATATCAGGCGATTACACTCAAAATCAAAGCTTACCGATCTGGCGGAGGTTCCGAAGATCAGCGCGGAATTCGAGGACTTTTGAAACCTCCGTGCTCTCCGTGCCTCCGTGGTGAATAATTTACTTCCCTGCCGCCTCGCTCTGCGGCCTCCAGCGCAGGATGGGCTTGCGCGCCGCCATGGTTTCGTCCAGGCGCGAGATGCGGGTGTTGTGCGGCGCCTCGAGGACAAACTGCGGATTCTCCTCGACCTCTTCGGCAATGTTCTTCATTGCCTCAATGAACATGTCGCACGACTCTTTCGACTCGCTCTCCGTCGGCTCGATCATGATTGCTCCGTGCACGACCAGCGGGAAGCTGACGGTGTAGGGATGGAAGCCGTAGTCAATCAGCCGCTTGGCGATGTCGCCGGTCTTAATCCCCTTTTGAGACTGGATGTGGTCGCTGAACACCACCTCGTGCATGGTTGGGGTTTTGTACGGCAGGTCGTAAGCGCCTTCCAGTCCCTTGCGGATGTAGTTGGCGTTGAGTACGGCGTCTTCGGTGGTCTGCCGCAAGCCGTCGGGACCGTTGGCCATGATGTACGCCAGCGCCCGGATGTGCATCCCAAAGTTGCCGTAGAACATGTGCACGCGTCCGAGAGACTGCGGCCGGTTGTAGTCGAAGCCCAACGTGCCATCCGGCTTGACGACAACCACCGGAGAAGGCAAAAAGGGCTCGAGGAGCTTCTTGCACGCCACCGGTCCCGAGCCGGGACCGCCTCCGCCGTGCGGCGTGGAAAACGTCTTGTGCAGGTTCAGGTGCATCACGTCGACGCCGAAGTCGCCGGGACGCGTCTTGCCGACCAACGCGTTCATGTTGGCGCCGTCCATATAAAGCAGCGCGCCTTTGGCGTGCAGCACCTCGGCAATCTTGTGGATCTCCTGCTCGAACACGCCCAGCGTGTTGGGGTTGGTCAGCATCAGCGCAGCTACGTCTTCGTTGACCTGTGCCACCAGCGAGGCGATGTCAACCATGCCGGCGGCATTCGACTTGAGGTTCTCGACCGCGTAGCCGGCCATCGCCGCCGTCGCCGGATTGGTGCCGTGCGCCGAGTCGGGAATCAGGACCTTTTTACGCGGATTGCCCAGCGATTCCAGATACGCGCGCACCAGCAGAATGCCGGTCAGCTCGCCATGGGCTCCGGCCGCGGGCTGCAAGGTGATCGCATCCATGCCGGTGATTTCGATAAGCTGCTCGCTCAGCATCTTCAGGATGCGCAGCGCGCCCTGCGAAATGCGCTCCGGCTGATAGGGATGCGCCTCGGCCAACCCGGTCAGCCGCGCCACCGTCTCGTTCACCCGCGGGTTGTACTTCATGGTGCACGAACCCAGCGGATACATGCCATGGTCCACGGCATAGTTCCAGGTGGACAGGCGAGTGAAGTGGCGGATAATCTCGACCTCGCTTACCTCGGGCATGTGGCCCAGGTCCTCGCGCGTCTGCGCGCCCAGCAGCTTCGCGGGATCGACCTCGGGCACATCGAGCGGCGGCAACTCATATGCCTTCTTGCCTGCCGACGACCGTTCGAACAGCAGCACTTCGTTCTGGCTGATGTGGGTGGTAACTTTGCGGATCTTCTTATTCACAGCGCCACCTCCTTGGCCGCCGCGTCAATCGACGCCTTGGCCGTGGTCTCGGTGCAGCACCACAGCGAGGCGTTCCCCAGGTCGGGATAAAACTTCTTCAGCGGGAAGCCCCCAATAATTCGCTGCCCCAGCAGCTTGTCGTTGATGGCGTAGGGATCGGTTTTTGTCTGAACGACAAACTCGTTGAATCGCGGCGCGCCCTCAAACAGCAGGGTTGCGCCGGCCTTCTTAAACTCGCCCGCTGCGTAATGCGCCTTGGCGAGATTTTGCTTGGCCAGGTCCTTCAGTCCCTCGCGGCCATAGACGGTCATGAAGATGCTGCACATCAGCGCGACCAGCCCCTGGTTGGTGCAGATGTTCGAGGTCGCCTTCTCGCGGCGGATGTGCTGCTCGCGCGTGGACAGCGTCAGCACGAATCCGCGCTTGCCGTTGCGATCCAAGGTCTGGCCGACCAGCCGCCCCGGCATTTGGCGCACAAACTTGTCTTTCGTGGCCATCACGCCGCAGTAGGGGCCGCCGAATCCCAGCGGCACGCCGAACGACTGCGCCTCCATGCTGACGATGTCGGCCTCGACAGGCGGCTTGACGATGCCCAGCGAAACCGCCTCCGCGATGGAGACAATCAGCAGCGCGCCTTTCTTGTGCACCAGGTCAGCGATCGCCGCCACGTCCTCGACGGTACCGAAGAAGTTTGGCGACTGGATCAGCACGCCTGCGGTTTCGTTGTCGATGCCCTTCTCGAGGGCGTTCAGGTCAACGCGGCCAGTCTTCAAGTAGGCGACGGTCGAGACCGGCATGCCCTGGTAGCGCGCATAGGTTGCGATGACCTCGCGATACTCGGGATGCACGCTGCTGGCGACCACCGATTTGTGCCGGCCGGTCAGTCGGGCGGCCATCATCAGCGCTTCGGCGGCGCCAGTCGAGCCGTCGTACATTGAGGCGTTGGCCACATCCATGCCGGTCAGCTCGCAAATCATCGTCTGAAATTCAAAGATGGATTGCAGCGTCCCCTGGGCGATCTCCGGCTGGTAGGGCGTGTAGGCGGTGAAGAACTCGCCGCGCGAAACCAGCGAGTCGATGACCACCGGGCGATAGTGCGAGTAAGCGCCTGCGCCAAGGAACGTGGCGTAACCTTGCGCGCTCCCGGTGGCACAATCGCGGAAGAACTCCACGATTTCGCTTTCCGCATAGGCGCGCGGAATCTTCAGATCGCCCTTCAGGCGATACTCGGGTGGAATGGCGGCGAACAGATCGTCGATGGACTTGGCGCCGATCTGGCGCAGCATGACCTCGCGGTCGGATTCAGACTTAGGAAGATAGCGCATGGGTACCTGCAGCTTTCCTGGGCGACTATATGAAGAGCACCTCCGGCGAATCCCGGAGGCTGAATTAGTTAGGTGCTACACATCAGAATTGTCATCCCGAGCGAGGACGCCGCGGCGACCGAGTCGAGGGACCTGCTTTGTACCGTCTCCGCGAGACTCGCCGATTGCTGGTTGCGGACCAAAGGTCCCTCAGTGCCCGCCTTCGGCGGCGACGTACTTCTCGTAATCGCCCGCCGACAACAAATGGTTCGCCTCGCTCGGATCTTTGAGCTTGACTTTGACCATCCACGCTTTATGCGCGTCTTTGTTCACCTGCTCGGGGGAAGTGTTGAGAGCTTCATTCACTTCGGTCACCGTCCCGGAAACCGGTGCAAAGATATCCGAAACCGCCTTCACCGATTCGACTGTGCCAAGGGTCTTGCCGGCGATGAGCTCGGTCCCCACCTTCGGCAACTCGACGAACACGATGTCGCCAAGCGATTCCTGCGCGTGATCGGTGATGCCGACGGTCCCGGTGTTGCCTTCCACCTTCAGCCATTCGTGTTCTTTGGTGTACCTGTAGTCCGCGGGATAAGCCATAGGAATTGCCTCCTCAGCACTGCGCGCCTGCACGGGCGAAAATTTAACTGCGAATTAAATCATTTTCCTCTATTCCAGCGACTGCTTCTCGGCGGAAAACCCGGACGGGACCACCGTACACCTAGAAACCCAGAGTCTCGTCCGCCGAAGGCCCATAAATGGCCGGAACTTTCCCCTCGTTCAGGCGCAGATAAATACCAAGTTGCGCCCGGTGATGCACAATGTGATTGAGGAACATTTGCCGGTACGCCAGAAAACGCGAGCCTTCGAAGATGCTCTTACCCTGCATCGTCAGCTTCCAATTCTGCTGCCACGCATAATCAGGCGTGCCGAGAAGTGCGTTCCGTGTCTGGGCTGCGCCTTCATCGAAAACGCTGACCAGTTGGGCCGCCGATTCAAACGGCACGGGCTTGAAATTGGCCGTGGCGAAGTCCAACTGGGGAGTCGTCAAGATGATGAGGCCGAAGCTGGCGAGTTGAGCTACGTGGGGCGCGAGCTTGCCCAGCGGCATAGACCTGGGGTGAGGCGCGAATTCCGGCTTGTCTGCCGGAATCCGTTCCAGCGTGGTACGCGTCTTTTTCACCTCTTCATCAAATTCCGGCAATAACAATTCGCTGATCAGCACAGGCCCTCCACACTCTTTCACGCCTGCTTTTTGGGACGCTTGTAAAACGGCGTCGGAATTACCTTGCACTTCACCGGCTGGTTGCGGATTTCCACCGCCACCTCGCTGCCGATGGCGGAGTGCTCCATGGGCACGTAGGCCAGCGCGATGTTCTTCTTCAGGAACGGCGCGTACGAACCGCTGGTGACGTAGCCGATCTGCTTGCCGTTCAGATCGAGCACCTTGTAGCCGTCGCGCGGTATGCCGCGGTCCACCGACTCCAGCCCCACCAGCGTGCGCTTGATACCGTCGGCTTTGGCTCGCTCCAGCGCCGCGCGGCCGGTGAAGTCGCCTTTCTCCATCTTGAGGAAGCGCTCCAGGCCCGCCTCCCACACGTTGATGGAATCGGAGATCTCGTGCCCGTAGAGCGGCAGCCTGCCTTCCAGGCGAAGCGTGTTGCGCGCGCCCAGCCCGCAGGGAACAATGCCGAATTCCTTGCCCGCCTTCATCACCTCGTACCAAACGCGGGCGCTGGTCGCTTCGTCGGTGGGAACGTAAATCTCGAAGCCATCTTCGGCGGTGTAACCGGTTCGCGCGATCAAGATGTTCGGCAGCCCGCAAACCGTGCCATGCGTGAACCAGTAAAACTTCACCTGCGACAGGTCGGCATCGGTCAGCTTCTGCAGCGTGTTCACGCCCTTCGGTCCCTGAATCGCGATCTGGGTGTAGTTGTCGCTCAGGTTCTCGGCCTTGCAGTCGAACTGGCGGGTGTTTTCGGTCACCCAGCTAACGTCCTTCTCGCGCGTGCCGGCGTTAATCACCAGCATGTAGTCGTCCTCGCCAAGACGATGCACAATCACGTCATCCACGAACGTGCCCTGCGGATACAGCATGGCCGAATACCGGCACTGGCCGATTGCCATCCCCGCAGCGTCATTCATGGTGATGTGCTGCACGGCGGCGAGCGCCTGCGGCCCCGAGATGCGGATGTCGCCCATGTGGCTGACATCGAAAACTCCCACGCCGTTGCGGACCGCCAGGTGTTCCTTCATCAGCCCGCCCACGGGAGGATATTCCACCGGCATGTCCCAACCGTTGAAATCGACCATCTTGGCGCCCATCTGGCGATGGACAGGATTCAAAGCAGTTTTACGGGGCGTGGCCGCCACAGTCTCAGAGGACAAGGGGGCATCCTTTGGCGCACAGATCGCGCAAATGAGGTTGGTGTAACCAAGTACGGTAACACGCGCACTTTTCAGCGGTCAACGCAGACACGGCAGTCGTTCGCTCAATTCGAATTTCATCGAAGTCGGTTAACACTCCGCGCGGAAATCATTGGTTTTTGCTCATCGTTTGATTGATCGGTAATTTCCGAGACATGCCGGCGGGAAGGAGGGGAGCATCTGTCAAATCCATATTTATAACGTGGATCGCAAAACTTTCAGAGGAAGCTTTGACGGCCGCAAGGCTTCAACACCGCAGGCGTAGGGATTGAGAAACCCCCTCCCAAAACGAAAGTACAATCCATTCCCATTTTGGTACTGCCCTTTCGTGAGGGCCCCATCACAGACTGCCGAATGGCGACCCCGTTATAGGTTGTATCACTATGGGAATGCCGCCCAATCGGGGAATTCGCTCTCAGCACCTCTCGACTCGCCTCCTCCGCCTCTGTGCCGGGCTTTTTTTTCTGGTGAGTCTGGCTTTTCCGCATCGCGCAATCGCGCAAGACGGGTCCGCCTCGCTGCAAGGCGTGGTCGAAGATGCCAGCGGCGCCCGCATCGCCGGCGCAAGTATCACCGTCCTGGATCCGGCCAGAGGTTTCCGCTCGGAAGCGGTGAGCGATGCGCAAGGCCAATTCATCTTCGGCATGCTGTCTCCAGGACGCTATGACGTGAGCGCTTCCGCTCCCGGCATGACCACGAAGACCAGCCACGGCGTGGAGCTTTATGTGGGGGGCGTGGCAGTGGTGCAAGTGCGCCTGGCGCTGCCCGGGGTCACGCAAACGGTCACGGTGCGCGAAGAAGCCGAGGGGGTGGAGACCCAGGTCGGCGATGTTTCGCAGGTCATCACCCAGCAAGCCATCCAGAGTCTGCCCCTGAACGGACGGCGCTTCACCGATCTGGCGCTGCTCACTCCGGGAGTGACCCAGGACCCGCGCGGTCTCACCTCCAACTCCAACGGCGATCTGTCGTTTGGCGGAACCCGGGGATTTCAGAACAGCTTTCTGGTGGATGGCGCGGACAACAATAACTCGTTCTTTGCCCAGGCGCGGGGCCGCTATCGCGCGCCCTATCAGTTCAGCAACGAGGTCATCAAGGAGTTCCGCGTCTCCTCCAACGCCTATAGCGCGGAACTCGGGAAGGCTGGAGGCGCGGTCTTCAACGTGGTCACCAAATCAGGGACCAACGATTGGCACGGCAGCGCCTTCTACTATCTGCGCGATCGCATCTTCGACGCCCAACAGGCTTACGTCACCAGCCAGCCCGACGATCGCCAGCAGCAGTTCGGCGGCACTATCGGGGGCCCGATCCGCAAAGACCGTGTGTTCTTCTACGCCGGCTTCGACCAGCATCTGCTCACCGTTCCCTCCGTCATGCAGTTTGCCCATGGCGCCAGCTCGGTGGTTGCGACCCCCGCGGATTACGACTACACCGACCAGAAACTGGTTACCGCCGCGGCACAGCAACTGAACGCGATGGGCGGCGCTTATCCCACTACCATGCAGGGCAACGCCGGATTCGGCAGATTGGATTTCACGCTCTCGCCGAAGCAGGTCGCCTTCCTGCGGCTAAGCACCTCGCGCTACACCGGCACTAACAACGTGTTCTTCGATCCCTCCAGTCCCATAACCACCTACGCGGAAAGCGCGAACGGAACCGAAGACGTCAAGATCGAAAGCCTGGCCGCATCGCTGACCAGTATGTGGACCAGCAAACTGGCGACCACGCTGCGGGTGCAATTCTCGCGTGACGCGGAGCAGTCGTACGCCAACAGCGAAGAACCATGGACGAAAATCTACAACCTGGTGGCCGGCTTCGGGCGCTCCAAGATACTGCCGCGCAACACTCGCGAGCACAAGCTGCACATCGCCGATACTTTGAGCTACGAAACCGGACGGGTGCACTGGAAGTTCGGCGGCGATTTTATTCAGGCATGGATCTACAACTATTTTCCGTCCATGTTCGGAGGCGAATATTACTTCGACAACATCAAGGTGAATCCGTGGACCTACGAGCCGATGAAGTACGGCGAGCCGCTGACGCCGCTGCGCGCCTACGCCCACGAGGTGCCTCGCTATTACATGCAGGACTTCGGAACGGCCATATCTCATCCCAATTCGCGCTCTTACGCCGCGTTCATGCAAGATGCCATTCGGGTCAGCGACCGGCTGACCTTGAATATCGGGCTCCGCTACGACTTGCAGACCTTTGAGGCCGGCAACCTGATCACCAATCCGCTGTATCTTCCGTCCGGAAAGATTCCTACCGTATCGAACAATGTGTCGCCCCGCTTCGGTTTCGCGTACGCGGTCGGACAGCACCGGTCGCTGGCAATTCGCGGAGGCTTCGGCCTGTTTTATATGCAGATTCCGTCCATGTACGCATCGCAGGTGGCGACCGACAACGGAATCAGCCAGGGAGAAATCTTTCTCGATAACATGATTCCGTCAAACGCCGCGGTCTTTCCCAAGTATCCAACCCCCCTGGTGAATTGCCCATCGGGCACCCTGGTGTGCACGCCGCCGCCATCGATAGCGGGAATGGTGACCACGCAGATTTCCGCTTTCGCCCCGAATTTCCAGACGCCTTATACCGAGCAAGCCAACCTAAGTGCGGAGCGCGAGTTTGGCTCCAAGGTCGTCGGCACCGTTAGCTACCTGTATGTTCACGGGGTGCACTTGCTGCGCTCGCTCGACGCCAACCTGCCCCCGCCAATCATGGTGCAATACCCGGTGTACAACGATACCGGGTCCGTCTTCCTGGGCACCTTTTATGACGTGGCATCCTTCGCCACCTGGCAGACCACGCCTTCGGTGACCTGTCCTTATCCTCCGTGCATCAATCCCGTGCAAAGGCCGATTCCGCAGTTGGGAGCAATCAATTCTTTCGAGAGTGCATCGAGCAGCGTCTATAACGGCATGACGGTTTCGCTGAGGCGGCAAGTCGGCTCTGGCATGTATTTCAGGGTTGGTTACACGTTATCGAAAGCCTTGGACGATGGCCCCGACGCGCTGGTCGTGGGCCGCCCCGGAAATGTGCAGAATTCGTATAACACCAGCGCGGAACGGGCCTATAGTACTGACAATCAGCGGCACCGCTTCGTGGCCGCATGGGTGGCTGAGCCCAGAAAGTTTGAATTGAGCCAGCCGTGGCTTAACGCTCTGGTCAATCACTGGAAATTCTCCAGCATTGTGACGTTTGGATCGGGGCGCCGGCTCAATGCCACCATCGCCAGCGACCCGAATGGCGACGGCAACACCTACAACGACCGCTTGCCCACCAATAGCAGGAATGCATTCACGGGCACCGATTACTTCAGCACCGATCTTCGCCTGACGCGCAAGTTGAAGATCCGCGGGCGAGCCAAGCTGGATCTTCTGGCCGAATCGTTCAACGTGACCAATCGTTCTAACAAACGGGTGCAGATCAGCGACGATGGCTTCTTCAATTCCGCCGGCCAATTCGTCGCCTATTCCACCCTGATCCAGGCGAACGGGAAATACTATCCCGGCCAGTATCAGGTCAATAAGACCTATTTGGATCCAACCAATGCCTATGCGCCACGGCAGATCCAAATCGCGCTAAGGCTCAATTTCTGAGTAACATACGAGGTAGAGCACTTTCATGCCTGGCGGACCCTCCCCTTTCGCGCAGGCCCGCTTCGTACTCTTTCCTTGACTTCCCTTACAAACATTGGGATAACTACTACTGTCCTTACTTGGACGAGTTTGGGGGTGTTTCCCGTTTGGCGGAAGTTCGCATTCAAGAGGGCGAATCGTTAGAGAACGCTCTGCGGCGGTTTAAGCGTAAGGTCCAGCAAGAGGACATCATCAAGGAAGTGAAGCGTCACTCCTTCTACCTCAAGCCGGGCGAAAAAAAGCGCGTGAAGGAAGCTTTGGCGCGCAAGCGCAGCCGCAAGAAGGCCCGCAAAGAGCAGGACTAATTCAACGTAGGGCCGCCATTCCGATGGCGGCCCTTGCTTTTCCCCAATCCTGGTGGGGAATTCTTAATTCGCAGGACCGCAGTCTTAGCAGTAAACCATGCGTTGCATGGTGGGCCGAACCCCGGGGATGTGCCCGAGCTTTGGAATTTGCAACCGGCCGCAAGAATGTTCAGTCCGGTTCTCTGGCCGCTTGCAACTTGACCCTTATCCAGGGCTCCGGATCGCGGACTGAAGGAGCAACTCCCCATGGAATTCCAGGACAAGGTTCTGAAGTGTATTGACTGCGGCGCCGACTTCGTCTTCACCGCGGGAGAACAACTGTTCTTCCACGACAAACAATTCAAGAACGAACCCAAACGCTGCAAAGCCTGCAAGGCCAAGCGGGCGTCAACCGTGGGGGCCACGCCAGCCGGCAATTACCCAAAGGTAGAAACTCGGACCAATTGTTCGGGCTGCGGCAAGGAAACCACCGTGCCCTTCAAGCCCACGCAAGGACGGCCAGTCTTCTGTCGGGAGTGCTTCCAGCAGCGGCGCACCACCGCCGCCACTGCCTGAGCTGCCGAATCCCAGCCATTCGATAGCGCCAGCCACCACGTGCTGCAAACGATCAGGGACTCTTGCGCCCTCACGCCTGCGTCGATCTTGCACGGAACCGCTATACCGCCTTTTCGATCGCCGCGGCAGCCGGACTTTCTTTCTTGGAATTGGGGTTAAGAGTTTTTACGACATTCGCAGCGGCTGCCCGGGTCTTGTGGTCCTGATGGCTGATCAACAGCGCTTCAATTTGGCGCAGCAGTTCTTGCGTATTCACCGGCTTCACCAGTAACGATTGCGCTCCGTGGCGACGCCACTCATTGCCCAACGAGGGGTACGCGGTCAGAATGGCGGTGGCCGGGTTATAAGGCAGTTGCCGCGCCGCTCGTATCACTTCGTAACCGGCGGTCTCAGTTTCCATGCGCATATCGGTAATGACCATCTCGAACACGCCATTCTTCAGTTTGTGCTCAGCTTCCCTGGCCGAGGAGGCGGTGCCCACTTCAAAATCGTTCATTTCCAGGATGGCGCGCAGGGTGAGCAGAATGGCAAGCTCGTCATCGACCAACAACATGCGACGTTTCATCGGGACCTCCAGGGGAAAGCCTCGTCATCGACGTGCGGCTGGTGTGATGCAAACGCCTGCCGCCAAGTTGCTGAGAATCGAATTCCGCCTCTGTGGCGCGCCCGTCGCCCGTTGCCACCACGCCGGACCCGCGCCAGCCTTAAGGTGCGCCCATTATAATAGCTGGGTGGCGACTTATCATGTCGAGAACTTCGGATGCCGCGCGACCCAGGCCGATGGCGCCGCCATCGAGCGCCAATTGCGGGCCCGCGGACTGGAGCGCGCCTCGGCGCCGGTCGAGGCTGAAGTCGTCGTCCTGAATACCTGCACCGTCACGGCCTCTGCCGATCAGGATGCGCGTGCTGCCATCCGCCGCATTCATCGCGAAAATCCCGCCGCCAGGATCCTGGTCACCGGCTGCTACGCTCAGCGCGCGCCTGAGGAGTTATCGATGCTGCCCGGCGTCAGCCTGGTGGTCGGAAACTCGCATAAGCACGAGTTGGCAAATTACGCCGTCCCGCTCGAAAGCGACGCAGGCTTCGTAGCGTTGGGTCAAATCGGCCTGAGTCCTGAGTCAACCGTGATCGTCGGCGACATCTTCGCTCACACCGAGTTAATGGCCGCTCCCGTCTTTGCAGCCGGCTCCTTGGAGAAGACGCGCCCCAACCTCAAAGTGCAGGATGGCTGCAATAATCGCTGCTCGTTCTGCATCATCCCGTCGGTGCGCGGCCGCAGCCGGTCGCTGAAGTTGGACGAGGTAGTTCGCGAAGTGGATGGCCTGGTCGCCAATGGCTATCGCGAGATTGTGCTGTCGGGCATCAACCTGGGGCGCTGGGGACGCGAACTGACGCCGCGAATGAATTTCGCCGCCATGCTGCGCGCGATCCTCGAGCGGACGGCGATCGAGAAGGTCCGCATCAGCTCAGTCGAGCCCATGGACTGGACCAACGAGGTGATCGAACTGGTCGCAACGTCGCCGCGCATCGCCAAGCACGCGCACGTGCCGCTGCAATCGGGCAGCGATCGCATTCTGCGCAAGATGCACCGCAAGTATCGCCCCTGGCACTATGCCGATCGCATCGAGCGCATCCGCCGTGCCATGCCCGACGCCGCCATCGGCGCTGACGTTATGGTCGGCTTCCCCGGCGAGACCGACGACGACTTCGAGCAAACACGCGCGCTCATCGAGCGCCTGCCGTTCACCTATCTCCACGTCTTCACGTATTCATCGCGTCCGGGAACTCCGTCCGCGGAAATGCCGGAGCAGGTTCCGGTGCACCTCGCTCGCGAACGCAATCGCGTGCTGCGCGAGTTGGCGGCGCAGAAGAAGCGCGAGTTCATGCAATCGTTCGTCGGCCGCGAACTGGAAGCGATCACGCTCACGCACTATGACGGCGAATGCACCGAAGCGCTGACCGACAACTATTTGAAGCTCAAGCTTCGCGGTGAGCACCAGGCGAATCAGTGGGTGCCGGGCATCATCGAAGCAGTGCATTCCGATGCGCTGGCGGGCTCGGTCGCAATCGCGGAGTTGGCAATTCCAGGCGCTGTTCCCGCCTAGTTCCCATGCTATACTTTTGACATACTGCAGTTGTTGCGGAGGACTGTATCGATAAACGTTTTATCCGCACGAATGAACGCATTCGTGTCCGTGAAGTTCGCGTGATCGACGACGAAGGCAACCAGTTGGGCATCATGACTCCCTTCGACGCGCTCAAGATTGCACGCGAGAAAACCCTGGACCTGGTAGAAGTCTCGCCCACCGCCCAACCTCCTGTTTGCCGCATCATGGATTACGGGAAATACCTGTACCAGCAGGAAAAGCGCGAGCGCGAGGCCAAGAAACATCAGCATCAGATCGTAGTCAAGGAAGTGAAGTTCCGCATCAACGTGGACGATCACGACTACGACACCAAGAAGAACCACGTGCTGCGCTTCCTCAGCGAAGGCGACAAGGTCAAGGCCACCATCTTTTTCCGCGGACGCGAGATGACCCGCCAGAGTTTGGGACGCGGAATTCTGGAGCGCTTGATCAAGGACCTGGGCGACAAGGCGATCGTGGAGTTTCGGCCGCGGCAGGAAGGCAACACGCTGCATCTGATCCTGGCGCCACCGAAAGCACAAACCCCCGCCAAGCCGCCAAAAGCTGACAAGCCGCACTCGCCCAAGCCGGACAAGGCCGCGGCTCCGCAAGCGGCGCCGCCACCGCAACAGCCGCAGTAACGAAATAGCCAGGCGGTAATCCGAATTCGTCGTGATCTCGGCGGATCGGCGTTCATTGTGAGATTCGTTGACCCAGGGTTTTCTTTATTCTTTGCTTTTCTCTGCGCTCTCTGTGTCTCTGTGGTGAAGCATTGCTGGCGGGCTACGCGCATTTATGTTGTAATAGAAAGACGTTATGCCAAAGATGAAAACCCACAGCGGAGCGGCGAAGCGCTTCAAGAAGACCGCAACCGGCAAGATCAAGCGTGGCCATTCGATGAAGCGCCACATCCTGACTTCCAAGGCGACCAAGCGCAAGCGCCAGCTCGATACCGATACTTTGGTGGACAAGGCGGACCAAAAGCGCATTGCGCGTATGATCCCTTATGCATGATCCACATCTAGCCGCATGGTGCGGCATCCGGCGCGCGTCACCAGACCACGACGGCCAACAGCGTGTGAAGAGGCTATTCTGGGCCCCTCTGCCAACCCGAATGGGAAGGCGAGCGTGGTCGAAGTCCTTGCCTCCAGCCGCTTAGCAATTTGCAAAAAGGAGCATCATGCCTCGCGTTAAACGTGGTACCAAGCGGCGCGCGCGCCGCAAAAAAATACTGGAGCGCGCCAGCGGTTATTACTTAACAAAATCCAAACTCTACCGTTCGGCCAAAGAGTCGGTCGAACGCGGGCTGAAGTTCGCCTACAGCGGACGCAAGCAGAAGAAGCGGCAGTACCGTTCCATCTGGATCGTGCGCATCGGGGCCGCGGCCAAGTTGAACGGCACCAGCTACAGCCAGTTCATCCATGGTTTGAAGAAGGCCGGCATCGAGTTGGATCGCAAGATCCTGGCCGATCTGGCGGTCAACGACGCCGCCGGATTTGCGGCGCTGTGCAAGCAGGCGCAAGCCGCCACGGCGTAGTCCGCCCATCCCTGAAACCTTGCAGTAGAATTCCGATGGGCGGCCCGCGCGGCCGCCCGTCGCGCTTTTTGGCCCTCAGCATGTACATCGTCCCCAAACTCGAGGACTACTCGCCGGAAGCGCTCGACCGTGCCGTCGCCGACCTCTTCACGGCGCTCGACGCCGAAAGTCGCAACCTCCACAGCGAATCCGACTGGAAAATCTTCCGCGACCGCTGGCTCGCTCGCAAGAACGGCATCCTCACCCAGGTCAATGACACTTGGCTGAAGGCCGCGCCCGGCGCCGCAAAGCGCGATGCCGGGCGCCGCGTCAACGAACTGAAGGCGCGCACGGAAGCCGCCATCGAGGAAGCACAAAACAAAATCCACGCTTCCGCCGTCAGCGCCAAGCTCGACTCCGACCGCCTCGACATCACCCTCCCCGGCATCCAGCGCCCCATCGGCGTCAAGCATCCCGTGCTGCGCGTCATGGACGAGATCGTCGCCGTGTTCAAGGCGATGGGCTACTCCGTCGGCGAAGGCCCCGAGGTTGAGACCGACTACTACAATTTCGAGTCGCTCAACTTTCCGCCGAACCATCCCGCGCGCGACACGCAAGACACGTTGTTCATCGCCGGCCAGGAGCAAAAACCCGCGCGCGATCGTCTGCTGCTGCGCACCCACACCTCGCCGGTGCAGATTCGCACCATGGAGCAGCAGCCGCCGCCGGTGCGCATCGTCATTCCCGGCAAGGTGCATCGCAACGATCCGCTCGACGCCACCCACTCGCCGGTCTTTCACCAGGTCGAAGGGCTGGCGGTGGACACCAACATCACCTTCTGCGACCTGAAGGGCACGCTCGACCACGCCATGAAAGCGCTGTTCGGCTCGTCGGTGAAGACACGTTTTTATCCGTCATTCTTTCCCTTCACCGAGCCCAGCGCCGACATGCAGGTAAGCTGCATCTTCTGCGGCGGCAAGGGCTGCCGCAAGTGCAAATTCAGCGGCTGGATCGAACTGCTGGGCTGCGGCATGGTTGACCCCAACGTATTCGACTTCGTCAAGCAGAACGGTTATGACTCATCGAAGATCTCGGGCTTCGCCTTTGGCATGGGCGTGGAGCGCATTGCCATCCTGAAGTACGAGGTGGAAGAGATCCAGTTGTTCTACGAAGGCGACGTGAGGTTTTTGGAGCAGTTCGCGTGAGAATCCTTCCAACCTGGCTGCGTGAGTTCGTCACCGTTGCGGCCGATGACCGCCAACTCGCCGAGGACCTGACGTCGGCCGGCATCGCGGTGGAGTCTGTCCAGAAAGAGAACGGCACGACCATCTACGAGATGGACCTGACCACCAACCGCGTGGACGCCATGAACCACTACGGCGTGGCGCGCGAGGCGTCGGCCATCTACAACGTCGAACTGAAGCAAGTCGAGACGAAGCTCCCGACGCCAACGGGCAACGCTCACTTCCCTATCCTGATCGAAGACGCCGCTGGCTGCGCGCGTTACACCGCGCGCATCGTGCGCAACGTGAAGATCGGGCCCTCGCCGCAGCCGGTCGCCAGGCGGCTCGAACTACTCGGTTCGCGCCCCATCAACAACGCCGCCGACGCAACCAACTACGCGCTAAACGAGCTTGGCCATCCTACCCACGCCTTCGATCTCGACCTGCTGGAAGGCGGCACGATCATCGTCCGGCGCGCGCGTACAGGTGAGGTGCTCAAGACCCTCGACGGCGTGGACCGCAAGCTCTCGACCGACGACCTCGTCATTGCCGACGGAAGGAAGCCGGTTGCGCTGGCAGGCGTGATGGGCGGCTTGGACTCCATGATCACCGAGCGGACGAAGAATGTGCTCATCGAGTCGGCATGGTTCGACCCGGCGATGGTGCGCAGCATGGCCAAGCGCCACCTCATGCACACCGACGCGTCGCATCGCTTCGAGCGCGGCGCCGACTGGGGCATTACGCCGCTGGCTTGCGATCGTGTAGCCGAGCTGATTCTCGCCAGTGCCGGCGGCGAACTGTACGGCGAACAGATCGACACTGTTGCCCGTAAAGCAGAGCGTGCACCCATCGCGTTGCATAGCTCGGAGGTGAATCGTATTCTCGGCATCGATTTTGATGAAGATGAGATCCAGCGCATCCTGGGGCGGCTCGGTTTCGGCGTCACGCGCGCACCGGGGGGCAGCTTCAGCATCCAAATTCCCACCTGGCGTCTCGACGTGGAGCGCGAGGTTGACCTCCTGGAAGAGCTGGCGCGCATCCACGGCTACAACCAGTTTCCCAACACGCTGCCTGCGTTCGCCGGCGCAGTGGTCACGCTGCCGGACGAGCCCAAGAACGCCAAGGTCCGCGAGACCATGGTCGCGCTCGGTTACGACGAAGCGATTTCGATCACCTTCGTCTCCGAGCAGGAAGCCAAGGCGTTCGGCGGAGGCGAGCCGCTGGCCATCGCCAATCCGCTGAGCGAAGAGGCCGGATACCTCCGCACCTCGCTCATTCCCGGCCTGCTGAACATGGTGGGCTACAACCTGAATCGCGGCAACGCCAACGTGCGGCTGTTCGAGGCCGGCGAAGTCTTCGAGAAGCTGGGCGACCGCCACGACGAGCGCCGCCACCTGGGCTTTACCGCTACCGGTGACGCGGCCACGAAGAGTGTACATTCACCGGCGCAGCCCTACACGTTCTTCCACATGAAGGGCGATGTCGAAGAGCTGCTTGCGGCCTTCGCGCATCAGAAGCTGCATTTCGACGATCAGGCGCCGCCGTATTTCCATCCCGGCCGCTCGGCGCGTGCGCTGATGGACGGCGAGCCCGTCGCCTGCTTCGGGCAGTTGCATCCCGACCTGGCGGCGGCGCGCAAGTTCCGCCAGGAGATCTACATCGCCGAGTTGATGCTCGAGCGGATGTATCGCCATCCATTGCGCGAGCCGCGCTATCAGCGAATCTCGAAGTTCCCCACGGTCGAGCGGGACTTCTCGTTCATCTTCGAGGAAGCGGTCACCTTCGAGCGCATCCGGTCGGCCATCGAAGAGTTGGAGCTGAGCGAACTGCAGCAGTTCGTCCCGGCCGAGATCTTTCGCGGCGAGAAGGTTGGCCCGGGCAAATACTCGGTGCTGCTCCACGCGGAGTTCCAGTCCAACGAGCGCACCCTGCACGACGACGAAGTGGCGCAATGGTCGGCGCAGATCGTCGCGAAACTGCAGTCGCTGGGCGGCGTGCTGCGCGCGCAATAGAGCACAACGGCAAGCACAGATTCGCAAATGTGGAGCCGTCTGCACCGCGAACGTTGCACATTCGGGTTCGCCGGCCACAAATGACAACGCAATCGTGCTTTCCACGGTTTTGCACACCGACTTCTGCGATATACTGCGCTCGCGATGTCAAATTTTTTCGAGGTTTAGTCTTTATATGCCCGCGAACGCAGTCGAAGCCGTCTCCGCCTCCTCTAATGCCGATTTCAAGTCCCTGGAAGAAAAAATTCTGCGCACCATCGAGCTGTTGAAGTCGGCCCGCGAGGCCAAGGCTGCCGCCGAGCGCGATGCCTCCCGCCTGCGCCAGCAGTTGCATGAGCACGAAGAAGAAATCGGCACCATGCGCCAGGAAATGGTCGGCCTGCGCCGGGAGCGCGAAGAGGTACGTACCCGAGTAGAAAAGATGCTGGACCAAATTGAGGCTTTGAACTCGGAAGAATCGGCAGGATAATGAAAAGAGGGACTAGGGACTAGGGATTAGGGGCTAGGGGCTAGATGAGTCGTCGATTTTCTAGCCCCTAACCCCCGACCCCTACCCCTGAAACAGGAGGCGGCGCTTGAGTCAGTCTAACGGCAACGGAAACGGCGCGGGCAGTGTCCGTGTCGAGATTTATGACCAGACCTACCATCTCCGGGGTTCCGACCCGGAATACATTGGCGAGCTGGCCGACTACGTGGACAGCAAGATGCGACTGATCTCCAAGCAGGCCGCTACGGTCGATTCCTTGCGCGTGGCAGTGCTGGCCGCGCTGAATATCGCCGATGAGTTCCACATGCTGAAACGGAAGTACGACTCCATCGCCACCGACTACAACGAGCGAGCCGAGCAACTGGCGGGCGCGCTGGACGAAGTTCTGGCGGAGCCGCGGCGAGCGGGCTAAAGCTAACCACCGACTCGCGGCGCGTGCACGGACTACACTCGTTGCTGCGGCTTTAATTGCGGAAACTCGATGCCTTCCCTGCCCACCCTGATTCAAGAATCTTACCGCACGTAAATTTCCAACTATTTACCTCCCAGGCCTTGTCATCCCTTTGACTTTTCCTTAGCATCTGAGCAGAAAGCCGGCCTGCAAAGTTGGTGTTGGTGGCAACCGTTTTTTGAACCAATGCTCAATGAACAGGGGACTCTACTCGTATCGGCTCGGTGTGCGACGTTCCGTCATGCGGAAATGCCTAAAGAGCTGCGGAGGGTTCCCACCGTATAGGACGGGTTCATTGACGGCCCACTGAACACGGCCCCGCGGGTCGGCTTTTTCGAGCTGTCAGCTATCAGCTTTAAGCCGTCAGCTAAGGCTCGACAAGAGCTGTCATCGATTCCAACCGCCGACTTGTTCTCCCTATACTGTTTTCCCAACATTCTCGATCTGAGGGACGGGGTTTTGGCCGACGGCTGAAAGCTGATGGCTGACGGCTGACGCGCCCTGAAGCGTAAATTGCCCATCTGCATCTAAAATAGAACCGTGTTCCCTCGTTTATTTCACATTGGCAACTTCGGCCTGCCCACCTACGGGTTGATGGCGGCCCTGGGCCTGATCTTTGGCCTCATGCTCATCGTCAAGCTCGGCCGCGAGCAAGGACTCGATCCCGACAAGCTCTGGAACCTTGGCATCATTGCCATCCTGTCGGGCATTGCCGGCGCCAAGATCCTGATGATCCTCGTCGATCTCGGCTACTATCGCGAGCACCCGGCAGAGATCTTCAGCCTGTCAACCTTCCAGGCCGGGGGCGTGTGGTCTGGCGGCTTTGTGCTGGCGCTGGTGATGTGCATCTGGTACATGCGCCGCAACCATCTGCCGGTGCTGCGAACTTGCGACGTGTTTGCCCCAGGACTGGCGTTGGGACACGCGTTCGGCCGGGTCGGCTGCTTCGCCGCCGGTTGCTGCTGGGGCCGCGAGACCCACGTGCCCTGGGCCGTGACCTTCCATAATCCTTTGGCCAATGAAATCGTCGGGACCCCGCTCAACGTGCCTCTGCATCCCACCCAGCTTTACGAGATGGTGGTCGAATTGGCCAACTGCCTGTTCCTGGTGTGGCTCATCCGGCGCAAGAAGTTCGAAGGCGAAATCATGGGCACCTACATGATCATCTACGGGGTGGCCCGCTATTTCATCGAGTTCTTCCGCGGCGACCCTGGGCGCGGCGAGTTCATGGGATTCATGTCAGGCACGCAGGCGATCGCCTTGCTTTTGGTGATTGGCGGCGGCCTGCTGTGGATGCGCCGAGCGGCGCTGGCGCCGGCAGTGCCCGTCAAAGCCACAAGATAGTTTCAAGTTTCAAGTTTCGAGTTTCGAGTTCACAGTGGGTCCGGCAAAAGGCCAACGCCGTGAACGGCAGGTCCTTTGAGGCGCCCGTTTCTCGTGGTACAGTACTGAGTCGTTGACGAAATCCTGCCTGTTCCGCAAACTGGAAACTCGAAACTGGAAACGGAAACTTGTTCCCTTCAACCATCTCCGTCCCCACCGATGCGGCCGGCCAGCGGCTCGATCAATTCCTCACCGCGCATGTCCCCGACATCAGCCGCGCGCGTGTGCAGCAATTATTGGCGGAACAGAAAGCCCTGGTGAACGGCAGCGTCTCCAAGCCGTCGCTGCGGCTGCGCGGCGGCGAACAGATCACCATCCTTGGCGATCCCGAACCTCCGCCGTTGCGCGCCATGGCAGAAGACATTCCCCTCGACATCGTCTATGAAGATGACGACCTGGCAGTCATCAACAAGCCGGCGGGAATGATGGTGCATGCCGGCGCAGGCGCCACCGACAGCGAACGCAACCGCGGGACCCTGGTCAACGCCCTGCTGCATCGCTTCGGCAAGCTGTCGGAGGTAGGCGGCGAGTTGCGCCCGGGGATTGTGCACCGGCTCGACAAGGAAACCAGCGGGCTGATCATCGTCGCCAAGAACGACGTGACCCATCGCAAGCTGGGCCAGCAATTTTCGGGGCACGAGGTCAAGAAGCATTACGTGGCGCTGGTGCATGGCTGGCCCGCGAAAGACCGCGGCACCATCAGCGCCGAGATCAGCCGCGATGTGGTGCGGCGCGTCCGCATGACCACCCGCGGCAGTAGAGGCCGCACGGCGATTACTCATTATGAAGTTCGCGAGCGCATCACTTCGCCATTTGGCAAGTTCGCGCTGGTGGACGTCCGTATCGAGACCGGCCGCACTCACCAGATCCGAGTACACCTGTCGTCCATTGGTCATCCGGTAGTGGGCGACTCGCTATACCGCGCGCCCAAAGAACTGCGCCGGCCTATGGCTCCGCCAAAGGCCTCAACCAAGGCTACATCTCGAGGTGCAAGCCAGCCGGAGGCTGCGCAGACGCCCAGCGTACTCGCCCTCAATCGCAACTTCCTGCACGCGGCAGCCGTCGAGTTCACACACCCCCGAAGCGGGGCGGCACTCTCTTTCAGCGCCCCTTTGCCTCCGGAGTTGACGCACTTTCTGGAGCAGATTCGAGGGTGACGAGCAGGGTGATGCGTACTGAAGTGTGGGCCGATCCTTGCCGTCAGCCTGAAGCCCGGCCCTACCCAAAAACTCTTTTCACCGCAGAGGACACGGAGATCGCGGGGTTTCTATTGTTACTTCTCTCCGGCGGCCTCCTTGTTCTCCGTGGTGGCAACGGGGCGTCGGTGCCGAAGCTCGCCAGCGGCTATAATAGAATTTCGGAATGAAAACTTGGGTGATGATGGTTTTGCTGGTGGCACTGCCGTGGGGGCTGGCCGCCCAGAACTCTACAGAGCAGCAGCTTCCTACCGCGCCATCGGCGACGAAGTTCCCTCCGCAGCAGTCCGCTCCGCCAGCGACAGGGAACAGCCAATCCACGACACCGGCGCAATCACCGGCTACGACGGCTTCGAACCCGAATACAGGGGCCGCTGCCAGTGCAAATTCTTCACCTCCAGCAACGGCGCAGCAGAACAACCCTTCGCAACCGGCCACTTCCAGCGCACTGAATAAATCCACCGCGGCGCCGGGGGGCCCTGCCGACAGTTCCACCGGCAAGGGCGGGAATCCCGACGATGAGATCACCGTCATCCGCAAGCGCGTGGACGAAGTCAACGTGGTCTTCACCGTCACCGACAAGCGCGGCCACTTCGTAAAAGACCTTACGCAGAACGATTTCAGGGTTTTTGATGACAGTAAGCCGGCGGAGAGCATCCGCTCTTTCAGCAGGCAAACGAACCTGCCGCTGCGCGTGGGATTGCTGGTTGACGCCAGCACCTCGGTGCGCGATCGCTTCAAGTTCGAGCAGGAAGCGGCCATCGAGTTCTTGAACCAGATCATCCGGTTCAAGTACGACCAGGCGTTTGTCATCGGCTTCGACACCTCGCCCGAGGTGACGCAGGACTTTACCGACAATACCGAGGCGCTCTCCCATGGGGTGCGTATGCTGCGGCCGGGCGGCGGTACCGCGATGTACGACGCCATTTACTTTGCCTGCCGCGACAAGCTGATGAAGGAGGACAAGAGTCTGGTGGCCACCCGCCGCGCCATCATCCTGCTGAGCGATGGCGAAGACAACCAGAGCCGCGTCTCCCGCGAGGAGGCCGTGGAAATGGCGCAGCGCGCCGAGGTGGTCATTTACGCCATTTCCACCAATACCAGCGGGCTGGTTACCCGCGGCGACAAAGTCCTGCAACACTTCGCCGACGAAACCGGCGGCAAGGCCTTCTTCCCTTTCAAGATTCAGGATGTGGCCGACGCCTTCTCGCAGATTCAGGACGAGTTGCGCAGCCAGTACGCCGTGGCCTACAAACCGGCGGATTTCACCTCCAATGGCAAGTACCGCAAGATCGAGATCATGGCCGACAATAAGAAGTACAAGGTGCGCGCCCGCAAGGGATACTACGCACCCCTGCAATAGTCAGGGGCTGGGGGTTAGGAGCTAGGGGTCAGTTCAGGAAGTTTCGCGTTTCCAGTAATGATCCATTCCGGGAGGGCGAATGCTCGGCCTGAGATGCCTCCTCTGTGTCTCCCCCCACCGAAGTCCCTGACCCAAACCGGCAAAAGGCGGAAAAGAGGGCAGGCGGAGTCTGATGTTTCCACCTGCCCTTCTGGGGAGCGCACGAACCGGGACTACGGTGCGAAGTAACTGGAGATGTCGAGGATCAGTTGGGTGAGCCCGGAAGCATACGCATCAACCTTTCCGTTCGTGCTGGGCACGATCGCCATGTTGTTGGTGATCGATCCATCTAGTGCATTCAGAGTCGAGACGGTAGGCCGACTAGCGCCGTCGGGCCACAGCGTCAGGTAACCCAGGCTGCCCGACGGCACCACCGTCGCATTGAAGACGTACGCTCGCGCCGTGGCGGGTGGTCCACACGGGCTATGCACGACATCCACCGGAGGCGTCAGGGTCCCGCTGAAGGGCTGCCCGCTGCCCACGTGGCGCGTGTCGATGACCCGGCAAGGCGCCACCGGATACAGCGACAGTCCGCCCGTACCCGGCGCTGCGAAGTAGCCGTTGATATCAATCACCAATTGCGTGTTATCGGTCGAGTACACGGAGACATCTCCGCCTGTGCCGGCGGGCACGATGGCCGCGTTGGCCACGATGGTTCCCGTCGGGTCATTCAGGGTTGAGACCACCGGCTGTGATTCGCCCGTCGGCCACACCGACAGATAGCCCACGGAACCCCCGGGCACCACGGTGAAATTGAACGAATACGCCGCCGCATTGACCCCGGAGGGAATGCAGGTGCTATTCAGCACCGGGAAGTCACGCGGCGTCCGGGAAAACAGTTGCGGCGGACCCAGGCCGGTAGGCTTAGTCGAGTCGCGCGTGTCGGCGACGCGACAGGGCGGCAGCGGATAGAAGGCCAGCGTGGAACCCGATACCGGCGCAAAGTAGCCGTTGATGTCGAGCACCACGTTGGTCGTGTTGGTGACGAAAATGCTGACCGCGCCGCCGACGCCGGCCGGCACGATCGCGGCATCAGCCTTAATGCGGCCATCCAGCGAGTTCAGGGTGGACACGACAGGCCGGTTTTCGCCCGTGGGCCAGATGGTTAAGTAAGCCAGCGAACCCTGCGGCACCACGGAAACATTGAGCGAATACGCTGCGGCGGTCGTAGGAATATTGCAGCCGCCCTCTTGCGGAATGGGGAAACTTTGGAAAGTGCCACCTAGAATCGGGCCACTGCCGCCGTACTGCGGCCGCGTATCCACCAGTCGGCATGGGGTGACGGCGACGAATCGCAGAGGACTCGAACCTATCCCGGTCGTCAGTCCGAAGACCGTGCCGTCGTTATGGCTGCCGCCCGCGTGGGTCGTCCCATAAAAGTTTCCGTCATTTCCTTGCACCAGCCCGGAGTAAGGGAGTTCTCCGTCAGGGCCGCCGAAGGTGTACAGGGTGGTCAGCGTTCCACTGGGGGTGAGTTTGAAGATTGTTCCCTGGCCTGTCCCGCCTATATTGGTGGTCCCATAAAAATTGCCATCGGTGCCTTGCACCACGCCCCCGTAAGGGTTCTGACCGTCAACACAGTGTGACAGAGCGCAGAAGGTGTACAGCGTAGTCAACGTGCCGCTGGAGGTGATTTTGAAAACCGTGCCGGCGTTTTGACCATGGCCGGAGGTCGTGGTCCCATAGAAGTTTCCGTCACTGGCCCGTAGCAGCGCGGCAAATGGCTGCTCACCATCAGCACAGTTCTGTAGCGTGCAGAAGGCGTGTATCGTGGTCAGCGCGCCACTGGTCGTGATTTTGAAAACGGTGCCAACGTAGTTACTGTTCCCGCCCTGTGTGGTTGTCCCGTACAGGACTCCGTCCGACCCTTGCACCAGCGGTGCGTAAGGGGTAGCGCCGTCCGTGCACGCCGATTGAGTGCAAAAGTTATACAGGTCGGTCAGTGCACCGGCCGGGGTCATTTTGAACACGGTGCCCATAATATGAAGACCACCCGCGGTAGTCGTGCCGTAGAAATTGCCGTCGGTGGCTTGCACCAGGCCCGCCCAAGGGTAGGCCCCGTCCGTGAACAAGGCGAAGCTGTGCAGCGTGGTCAGTGTGCCCGTTGACGTGATTTTGAAAACCGTTCCGTTGGAATTGGCTCCGCCGTAAATAGTGGTTCCGTAGAAATTCCCGTCCGTGCCTTGCACCAGGTATCCGTAAGGATTGGCACCGTCCGCGCAATTGGTCAGAGAACAGAATTGGTACAGCGTGGTGAGCGTGCCGCTGGGCGTGATCTTGAAGACCGTTCCACAACCGACGCTGGTACAGTTCTGATTCGACACTCCTCCGTTTTGGGTTACGCCGTAGAAGTTTCCGTCCGTGGCCTGGATCAGAGATGAATCAGGGTGTTGACCGTTGCTCCCATTGAAGCTAAGCAGCGTGTTTAATAATTGCGCGGACGAAGTAATCGTCATCACAGCGCAAAACATAATCATCATGCCCACAACTCCCGGCGTTCTAGATTTCCTCATACGCTCCCCTTTTCTAGTGCGGCGTCACTACAGTAAAGGCAAACAGCTCCTGGGGTCGTCATCTCCTCTTGAAGAGGCATTCTCGATGTCGAACGCAAATGTCACTCCATCCCAACAATAATTTTGGGTTGGGATTGCCCGGTACACTAGGAGCGCAGTCAGGGCTGCACCAATCTGAACCAGTCGCGGTTGTTGGTTACCCACTGAGAGTGATTCGTCCGGGCTACCTTGGTCATACTGAAACCCGCATGAATCAAGACCGCCATCCTATTAGCTTTAGTCCGGGATTTCCTTTTTGACCCCAAAAAACAGCGGATATTGTCCCCTCATTCCCTGTTCGCGTCAATGAATTTTCATGCCCGGGCCTCTGGGGTGAATTAGCCGATACCGGAACCTGCTAAGATATTGGCAAGTGCCTGCAGCCGCATTCGCGGCACGGGACACGGAGAGGAACAATATGAGGTGGATGTTACGTTCGAAAATTCACCAAGCCACAGTTACCGATGCCGATCTGCGATACGTAGGAAGTATCACGATCGACGAGGAATTGATGGAGATGGTGGGACTGCTGCCCGGCGAAAAAGTGATGGTGGTCAGCAACACCAGCGGCGCGCGACTGGAAACCTACACCATTCCGGGGAAGCATGGCTCCGGCGTCATCTGCATGAACGGAGCGGCCGCTCACCTGGTCAAGAAGGGTGACGAGGTCATCATCATGGGCTTCGAGCTGGCCGACCGACCGGTCGCGCCCAAACAGATCGTGCTGGGACCGCACAACGAGTTTGTGAGGTGGCTGGGGGATTTGCAACCTGAAGACTCCCCGCAACTCTGTGTTTGACGGACGCCTTCCGCAGTGTTATTTTGCTTCTACACTGGAAAGGAGGGTGATCCAAATATATGAAGATTGATTGTCCGTGTAGTATCCCAAGTGAGGTGGCTGAGGCTTAGGGCTTCTGCTCTAAATCCTCGCAAGACTCGCATAGCTGTGAAGTCTGCCGCTGGGGCCACGTAGAGTGGACAGCCTCAGGCCAATCCCAACAGCTAACCGGAAGGACCCGCTGGCGCCACGCCGCGGGTCTTTTCTACTTCAGCCCAGCCCAAGCTTCGAGGAAGGGCCGCAGCGCTTCACTTCGACGGCATGTTGTTGGAGGACACACTCTTCGGTTCGGCTGGCGCTTCCCCGGCCTTCAATATACGGCAGCAGCCGCTTAGCATGTCGCCCTGCGGCAAATAGACCACGGCGGCGAAGGGGAACGTTCCACTGCGCTTAGGATCGGTGCATGACGCCTTCTGGATCTTGGCCGACAGCACATCTCCGCCGCCCACAGATTTGGGGTTGTTTCCCCGCTGCCACAGCCAGACCTTTTGGTCCGGTACCCAGAAAAAATCGCCTAGGAAGTCTTTGTCCGGTTGATTGATACCGAGATATCTCGCGCCCCACGAGACAAACTGTATGCTGAACTTGGGCCCCTCGCCGAAGCAGACCATGTCGGGTGGCTTGCCGGGCGGCTTGGGCACCTGCATTAGGCGTTTTGCTGCCGGAGCTTGCTCCGATGCGTTTGTTGTATCCGGCGCCGTCGTATCTTGCGCCTCAACCGAAATCACCGTGAACAAAAGAAGCAAAATTACGATACAGCCAACGAAGGTGCGTAGCATAGACTCCTCCGCTAGAAGCATGTTCCTGCGCGACTGGCGCGGCGTCAACTGATATTTTGTGAGGCCCGCAAGAAGCCTTTGCGCACCACCTGCTCAATGGACTCCCGCAACCTCATCGCTACCAGCTCGTTTTCTGTCACCCATCGGACCTCGCTGGCGTCGCTTCCAGCTTTCGCGTCTTCCGAGATGGAGTGGCAAAGATAGTCGATCAGGACGTAGTGGTACCGCGTACGTCCCTGGTCATCCCGGAAGATGCTGTCGAAGACGTCCAGCACGTCGCCCGGTTCAACCTGGAGTCCGGTCTCTTCCAATACCTCGCGGCGAACGCCTTCGCGAAGCTTCTCGCCGAGTTCCAAAACGCCGCCGGGAACCGACCACTCTCCGTTGAGCGGCTCGTTCGCGCGGCGCACCAGGAGCACGCGGTCGCCACGGATGATCACTGCGGCAACTCCGATGATGGGCTGCTCGGGATAATCGCGTTTCATGGCAAGTGTTCGCGGTCAGACCGAAGGCATTGCGCTGGTGTCATTGGGCAAAGAAATCGGCGGGGGCAAACCCCACCAGCCTCCAGCCCTTGCGTCCCAGGGTCAAGCGGAAGCGCATTTGGGTGTCGCGCCGCAGGGTAATCTGCGACGGGTCGGCGGGCGTGGCCTCCATCTCGATCTCAGCAACCGCCGAGCCGCCGTGCTTATCGGATGTGACCTGCAGCAGTTGATAACGGAAGCGGATGGCATCGTATTGAGCGAAGAAGGCGCGCAACTGGTCGCGCACCTGGGCGTAGTCGGGCGTCTGCTGCTGGTCGAAGAGGGCCAGTACCTGATAGGGATTGTGGCCCTCCATTCCGCGTTGCAGCGGGCCGAACACGTCCCGTATGACCTGGTCGTTGAGGTCCAGCTTCTCTTCGGCCGGCGGCTGTGCGGGATCGGGTGCCGGAGGCTGCTGATCCTGCGCCAGTAGCTGTGTCGTTGCTGCAGGACCGGATTCGATATTCCAGCCAGGCAAGCGTAGAGGCGACGGACTTGACGTGCATGATCCAGGGAGTGCTTCGGCTCGACCCTGTCGCATTGCCGCGACCGTGCCGTAAGCCGAGGGTGCAGCCCCGCATTGCAACCCTATCGTCAGCAGAACGCCGAGAAGCAATGTGAGCCAGCCAATAAACCACATGCGCTTTTGCATCAAAGGATTACCGGGGTGCCGGAATTCGGGCACTCATGCATAATACTGTTAACCTTGCTGGGATGCAGCAGGCTGCCACATGGCAATGGACAAACCCAAGCGCGAATCGGAGCTGGCTGACTCCTCCGATCGCGGTTCCGCGCGGCCTGCTCGCGGGCCGGCGGGAAGCCGGGCTGCTCCTACGCAACTTTCTGGAGGCAGAAGGGTTACAGCCGGTGTGAGCAGCATCGCGCTGGATCGACTTTTGCTGGCCGGGGGCTCCGCTAAGGGGACGGCGGAACTACCCGCCGGACTACGGGGCGAATTGATCGAACCTGTCGTGCTGGAGATGCTGAGCGACGCCGAGGTCATGCTACGCGTGGCCGCGGGCGACGATGTGGCGTTCAATTATCTGGTGGAGAAATACCGCCGCCAGATGATCAGCTTCATGTACCGCATGACCCACAATCAGTCGGTAGCGGAGGAGCTGGCGCAGGAAGTGTTTCTGCGGGTCTATCGCTCGCGGCAGGGCTATGCGGCGAGCGCCAAGTTCACCACCTGGCTCTATCGAATTGCGACCAACCTGGCGGTGAATCACGCGCGCGACACCAAGCACGAACGCCCCGAGAACACGGTGAATTTGGATGAACCCGATGCCGATACCGGCATGACGGTGGACTTGGCCGACGGCAGCTTGAATGCTGAGCAAATCATCCTGCGCACGGAAAGGCTGGCGGCCATTCGCCGCCAGGTCGAGGCCCTGCCGGAGCGCCAGCGCACGGCCGTGATCATGCACAAGTATCAGAATATGGATTACAAGCAGATCGCGGCGGTATTAAAGTTAAGCGAGTCGGCCACCAAGTCGTTGCTGTTCCGGGCCTATGAAACGCTCCGGGAGACGTTGAAACAGTTTTTATAAGTAGGAAGTAGGGTGCGGTTATGATGTGCGAGAAACTTCGCGGCGATTTGATGGAAGCGGTGCTAAGCGGGCCGGAGTCGGCTTCGCCTCAATTGCAGGAGCATCTGCGGAGTTGCGCGGCCTGCGCGCTTGAACTGGCTTCGTTCCAGCAAACCATGTCGGTCCTGGACGAGTGGCAGGCGCCGGAGCCTTCCCCGTATTTCAGTTCCCGATTGCGGGCGCAGATGCGCCAGGCAACCGCGATGCAACCCAGCTCCTGGCTGGCCTGGTTGCGCCGGCCGGTGGCCGCGGCGGCCGCGGTAGTGTTGGTGGCGGTCGGCGCCGGACTGTTGCAGATGGGCCGCGTGAATCGCGACCGCAACACCCTGGCGACCAAAGGCCAGCCCGGTGTGGTACGGGTCAATTACGGCCCCGGAACGCCGGTTGGCGACCTGCAGTACCTGGACAAGAATGCCGATCTGTTCTCGAATTTCGACGCTCTTGACGGGCAATCCTCAACGGAGTAGTTAGAAGCCGTGCGCGCCGCTAAATCCATCCTGGCAAGCCTGGTGTTGCTGTTCAGCTCCATTCCAGCCCTGGCGCTTTTTTCCGGCTGGCAGCATCGCGCTGCACCCTCCAGACCGGCCCAGCAGACGCCGCCCAGCTCCCGGCCCATGAACGCCCCACCGCCGTCTTCGCCGCAAAGCCCCAACGGAGGCTATCAGTTTCATCTGAACGGTCCCGGTCCGCATCGCGGCGATTGGCTCCGAAAATATATGGCATTGCCGCCGCAGCAGCAGGAAAGGCAACTGCAACAAGATCCCAGTTTCCGCAGTCTTCCGCCCGAGAAACAAAACCATCTGCTCGATCGTTTGCGGAACTTCAACAGTCAGCCGCCGGAAAAGAAGGCCACCATTCTCAATCGCATGGAGACCTTCGAGCACATGACTCCGCAGCAGCAGACCGCTGCCCGCAGCCTGTTTCAGCGGTATCGCAATCTGCCTGACGACCAGAAGAGCAAGGTTTCACAAGCCTACCGCAGGTTGCGCGGCATGCCGCCCCAGGCGCGGAATCGCCTGTTGAGCTCCGATGAGTTTCGCAATGGCTACACCGACGAGGAACGGAACCTGCTGCGCGGAATGACCGATCTGAATGTGGAGCCGTCGCACTGAGCTGAAACCGAAGACAATTTACGTCCCACCCGTTTTTCCCCGGATCTGAAGCACTACTCGGCAAAATAATTTAACATCGAGGTTCCGCCCGTTGCAGCGTTGCAGTTAGTGGGACGACGGACGAAGCCTGTTTCTCTATGATCGAACTTGTTCGCGACACCTACCGCTATCGGGAGTTGATTTGGGCGCTGGCCCTCAAGGAGCTCAAGATCCGCTACAAGCGGTCGGTCCTGGGCTTCATGTGGGCGCTGCTGAACCCGGCCCTGCTTATGGTCGTGCTGACGCTGGTTTTTTCTACGATCATGCGCTTCCCCATACCGCATTACGCGGTTTTTCTGCTCAGCGTGCTGCTTCCCTGGACGTTCTTCTCGCAATCGCTCTCCTACGCCGTAGACGCCATCGTGGCTAACGGCGATTTGATCAAGAAGATCGCCGTACCCAAGCTGGTGTTTCCCATGGCAGCGGTGGTCTCGAACATCATCAACCTGCTGCTTTCTCTTATTCCGCTGGCCTTGCTGGTGCCACTCTTGCGGCACCCCTTCTATTGGACCTGGGTGTACTTGCCGGTTCCGCTGCTCGCTTTGGCAATCTTCACCCTGGGGATGACTTTCTTCTTCGCCGCCGCCAATGTGTATTACCGCGATGTGGCCCACATCCTGCAGATCCTGCTCTCGGCGTGGTTCTACCTGACTCCAATCATCTATCCGCTTGATATGATACCGGCGCGGTATCAATGGATCTTCAAGCTGAACCCAATCATCTACGTCATTAACGGGTTTCGCCTCGCGGTGTACTACGGCATGTTGCCGAAAGCGCCTTCCATCGCAGCCTCATTTGTTTGCGCGTTCTTAAGCTTGTTCCTGGGATTTGCCCTCTTCCGCAAGTACCAGGACAATTTCGTTTTCTATGTCTGAGTCAGGAATGTTGCCCAGCCCGATTGCAATTCGATTGCAGAACGTCACGCAGCGCTTTCGGGTGATTCAAGAGCGCCCCGATACGGTGCGCGAACTGTTCTCCACGTTTCTCCGCCACCAATCCAGCTATCACGACTTTGAAGCGGTAAGAAACGCCTCCTTTGAGGTTCCGAAAGGCCAGATGCTGGGATTGATCGGGCGCAACGGATCGGGCAAGAGCACCATTCTGAAGATCGTTTCAGGCGTATACCGGCCCTCCGCCGGAACGGTCGAAGTGCAAGGCTCGTTGGCGCCGCTGATTGAATTGGGCGCCGGCTTCCACCACGAATTGACCGGCCGGGAGAA
This sequence comes from uncultured Acidobacteriaceae bacterium, assembly GCA_963710585.1. GTDB lineage: Bacteria > Acidobacteriota > Terriglobia > Terriglobales > Acidobacteriaceae > Bog-257. Next base: position 119,895 of record CAVQAM010000009.1, read on the forward strand.
TATTCTGCTCAACGGTCTGCTGATGGGTTACTCCAAACGCGAGATGCTGGAGCGCCAGCAACGCATTATTGACTTTGCCGAGATCGGGGACTTTATCGACTCGCCGGTGAAGCAGTACTCGTCGGGAATGTACATGCGGCTGGCGTTTGCGGTGGCCACGGAGGTGGACCCGCAGATCCTGCTGATTGACGAGATCCTTTCCGTGGGTGATACCGGGTTTCAGGACAAGTGCTTCGAACGCATCCGGAATTTTCGGCGCGCCGGTAAAACCATCCTGATGGTGACCCATAACATGGCACAAGTGGCGCAGCACTGCGACCGCGCCATTCTTCTGGACAAGGGAGCCATCATGGCCGACGGTCTGCCGGACGACGTCATCGAGGTTTACAAGAGCTTGCTGGCGCTGGAGGCGGTGGGGGCCCATTGATACGGGCTTGAAAAGCCGGCCTCCCACGGCCCCGCTGCATTCGTGTTATATTGGCGCCAATCTATGCTGCACGCATTCGCTCACTGGCTTCACGAACACGCAAGGTTCTTCGAGATTACTCTGGTCATTGTCAGCGCTCTGGTTTCTTTCTATGCTGATACATTTCGGCATTTTCTGTCCCTGCCTCCCCAGAAATTATCGACCTGGATATTGAAGGCGAGACTGCTTTCAGTAAACTCCAAGCTTTTCAATCTGTGTGAGTGTCAAAACAACGCATTCTCGACTCTGGTGTATGTTTCCCGCTTTTTGGTCTTTGTGTTGCTGCTCACCACGCTTTTCATCGGCGGGATTTTCCTGGAGGTGGTTTCGATTCGGCTGGAAAGCCGGGGAGACCCCGGCGCGTATAGCCGCTTCCACGCCAATCTGGACATATCCCTGGCCCTGGTGTTTGTGGTGGTTGTCTGTTCCCGGCTGCTGCTGCTCGGGGAATTTCTCTTTCGCCTGCGAAACTTCAAGGGATACGACAATCGTCTCGTGGAGCGCGTAGCCGAACTCGAGGCAAAACTTGGGATTTCCGACACTACCCCGGCGAATTCAATCAGCGATTAACCCTTGCACAGCCTGACGGAAATCATGCGGCGGCAGAAGAAGCGGATCCGCACTCTAATCCGCGCATTCCGGCCGGGGAATGTTGATGACCGCTACCGCGTTGTACAGGGTGTGTGCACCCGGCTGCCCCTGCCGGTCCGGGCCCGACAGCGGGTATGTTCCTGGTGTTTGGACCGCATCGCGGGGCGCGCTTGGAGTGCGCGGCCCGCAGACGTTCGGCCAGCCCAAAAGACCTGGGACAAGCAGGGACATGCGCGTCTGCGTCAGCTTCTACAGGGAGGCGAACAACTTGTCTGTCCGGCGGCCGAGAATCCCATCGTATCGTTCATCGTAGTTCTGCATAACCGCGCCCACCTGTCGCTGCTCAGTTTAGAGTCCGTCATTGCGAATGCAAACGTTGGCTATGAGCTGATTGTCGTGGACAACGCGTCCACCGACGAGACGGGGCCGATGCTGGATCGGCTGCAGGGCGCAAAAGTAATCCGTAATCCAACCAATGTCGGATTCGGTCCGGCATGCATGCAGGCTGCGGCGCGCGCTGCCGGAGACTACCTCTGTTTCTTCAACAACGACGCGCTGCTCGGCCCCGCCGCGATCAGCGCGGCCCTCGCTAATTTTCGGAATGCCAGTGTGGGTGCGGTGGGCGGAAAGATTCTGCTTGCCAATGGCGCGCTGCAGGAAACCGGCAACATCGTGTGGTCTGACGGAAGCGCTTTGGGCTACGGACGAGGCGATGACCCGCAGTCTCCGCCATACGAGTTTCGCCGGCCCGTGGACTACTGTTCTGCAGTTTTTTTGCTGACGCCGCGGCGATTGTTCGCCGAACTAGGCGGGTTCAGTTCCGAGTTTGCGCCCGCATACTACGAAGATACCGACTATTGCATGACCTTGTGGCAGAAAGGTTTTCAAGTGGTTTATGAACCGCTTGCGGTCATTCGACATTATGAGTCGGCAAGCTCAGGAGGAAATGAGTTTGCCCAGGCCCGCATGGGGGAACACCAGAAGAAATTCCTGCACAAGTGGAGCACTGTACTACAGCGGCATTATGTTCCCGGCTTGTCGCAAATCAGCGCCGCACGTATAGCGGCCGGCGCTAGCGGCTTACGAATCCTCTATGTTGACGACCGCATACCCCACAGGAACCTCGGCTCCGGCTATCCACGAAGTAATGACATTTTGCGCCAACTGGTGGCACTTGGTCACCACGTCACATGTTCAACCCTTATGTTTCCGTTGCTGCAGGATGAGTATTCTGACATCCCCCGCGAAATTGAGCTGTTTGACGGCCTGCGCAACCGCGCGGCGTTGATGAAGGACCATTGCCGGTGCAGCGACGTCGTATGGGTCAGCCGTCCCCATAACCTGCACGTGCTGCTGACGCAATGCCTGGCCGGTGCGGGCCCTCGAAATTTTCGCCTGATCTATGATGCGGAGGCGATTTTCTCGGAGAGAGCGCAACAGAAACGGGCCCTGGTCGGACCAAGCGCCGACCCGGATGAGCCCTATGATGAATTCGCTCTGGCCCGGTCGGCGGATACTGTCGTTGTGGTTTCTGAGAGTGACCGAATCGCGATGCTTCAATCCGGTGTCCGCTCGGTGCACGTGATCGGACATCGGCTCTCTCCGTCTCCCACGTCCACACCGTTTGCAGAGCGCGATACGTTCCTGTTTGTCGGAGGGGTGCACGGTCCGGACAACCCCAATGCCGACTCCATTCGATATTTCTGTCGTGCAGTTTGGCCGGCAGTGCAGAAGGCAACCGGAGCAAGCTTGGTTGTCGCGGGCTACGGAACTGACGAGGTCCTGGGCGACCTGAACGGCCCCACCGTACGCGTGCTTGGAACGCAGGAGAATTTGCGGCCTGTTTACGAACAGGCGCGGGCGTTCGTGGTTCCCACCCGCTATGCCGCAGGTTTGCCGTTCAAAGCTCATGAGGCGGCTGCGTTCGGGGTGCCGCTGGTGGTCTCCGACATCATTGCGCGGCAGATGAAGTGGCGGGACGGAATCGATTATCTTGTCGCCGGCGATGCGGATACGTTCGCACAACAGTGCAGCCGGTTATACAGCGATGAAGCCCTTTGGCAAGCCCTTCGCGCAAACGCCTTGCAACGCGTGATCGATGAACTTAGTCCTGACGCGTTCGCGGAGAGCATGCGGTCGGTGTTGAACGAAGGACCGGCAGCGATGTCTTAGGCGGCACATGGTGTGTACAATCGCCAGCATAGCCGCGTGAAGACCGTCACCATAGCAATTCCCTCGCTGCATCGTCCCGACCTCACCGCGCGCTGCCTCGATTTCATTCAGCAGCAGACGTTGCCGGCTGACGCCTGGGAAGCCGTGGTGATTGAAAACGAGGCGCTTCCTGACAGTGTCCTTTCCGATCCACTGCCGCCGAACACGCAACGCATCGAGTTGTCCAGCAATGAGGGAACGACCGGCTCCATCAATCGCGCCGTAGCGGCGACCGAGTCGCGTTATGTTCTGCTGCTCAACAACGATGTCGAGATGCGCCCCGATTACCTTGCGAAGCTGGCACAGGCGCTCGATTCTGACCCGAAGCTCGGATTCGCCACCGGCAAGCTATTACGCGCGACCCAGCGCACTCATCTTGATGGCGCCGGAGACGCAATGCTGATGTCCGGGGCCACCTATCGGCTCGGACATTTCGCCCAGGACAATGGTCAGTACGACCGTCCGATGTGGGTTTTGAGCGGCTGCGGCGCCGCGGTGCTGTATCGCCGGGAGGTCTTGGAACTTTGCGGCGGACTTGATGAAGAGTTCTTTGCCTATCTTGAGGATGTCGATCTGGCCTTGCGCGCACATCTGCTCGGCTACACGGGACTCTACTCGCCGCAAGCGGTTGCCTACCACGTCGGCAGCGCGACCCTGGGCGATGTGCTGCATCCTCGCATCGTCGAGTTTCTTACGCGCAACCAGATCTATCTCTTGGCCAAGGATTATCCCGGTTCGGTATTGTGGCGGCTGCTGCCGCGAATCGCCGTCTATCAGGGCCTTTGGATGATGTTTGCCGTGCGCAGCGGCGAGGCTCAGCGCTTATCTGCGCGGAGGGTGGGCCGGGCTGCACGGTCTCGCCAGAATGAGACGCAAGCATCGAGAGTTGATGGCGAATCGTCGCATCACAGACGCTGAATTTCTCGCGCGGCTGCGGGAGTCGGAGCGCCAGATTTATGACTGGCAGCTGTCCCTGCCTCCAGCGGAGCGCTCTGGTCTGTTGAAGCTCTACTTTCAGCTATTCGGAAAACCGTGAAAGATCATTTCTAAAAACTCGTCTGCAGCCGGACTGCATAGCTGCGCGGAGGCGCAATGGAATTGCCCGAAAACAGTCCCGCAAAGTTTATGAGGTTGAGCCCATCGGTCATGTTCTGAACGTCGAACTGCATTCGCACCGCTCGGTTGTCTTTTTTCCAGAGATCGGCGCCGAGGGAAGCGTTCAGCGAGAACCAAGGCTTAACCCGGTTGCGCTCGAAATTGACGCGATCAATCACTTGCTGGCCGTATTGCGCCAGCGCTTGCTCGTAGGTGCCGTCGAAATCGACTGGCAGACCGCTGCCGAATTCCCCGCCCAGCGCCGCCCAGAACCGAGGCAAGAATTGGTAGCGGAAGCGCGTCCGCACTGAGTTGCGCTGATCTTGCGAGACCCAGAAACGCCCAGCCAGTTGGGTCAACGCATTGGTTGCCGACTGCCCCAAGAAAAGACCTCCGGTGACCGGGAAATAGGCCGAGCCCACCATGTAGGAATAGCTCACAAAGCCCGACAGATGGCCCCAGCGCGGAAGATTGACTTTTCCTTCGGCACCATAGATCTGGGCTTTGCGAAAGGCGATCGGGAAGCTCACCGAAGTATTCAGCAGCAGGTCGTCGTCGGCGAAGTTGTTCATGTCGCGGAAATAGGAATTTAGGTCCACGCTGACCTTCCCCATGAACGCCTTCGTCAGTCCAAGTTCGTAGTAGTTGCCATGCGATGGCTTTACCGGCAGGCGCAGCACGTTGGGGTTCAGGACTGCAACCTCGGGGGAACTCGACAGCAGGATGTTCTCGAACGAGGGAGTTTGGAAAACCCGGTCATAAGCGGCATGAAGCAGTAGTTCGCTTTTGGCGAAGTAGCGCGAAACTCCCAATCGAGGACTCACTGCATTTTGATTGACGATAAGCTGGTAATGGTCCCAGCGCACGCCGGCACTGACAGTCCACTTGCCCAGACGAATCAAGTCCTGCACAAAAGCGGACTGCTCCAGGTCCGGGCGATTGCCGACAAAGCTGAACCGGGTCGGCGTACCCGGATCGAACTGCGAAGGGTCGGTGATGACATCGGCGAAACGTTCGTGCAGGAAGATGCTGTCCGATTCCACACCGGCCTTCCACTCCTGATTGCCGCGATGAATCGAGACCGCTCCGTTGAAATAGCCCTCGGTAAAGTGGTTACGTTGGAACGCGATAATTGGCGTGGACAGTAGATTCGATGACAGGCCACTGGAGTTGTCGCGCACCATTGCTCGAACATCGCCCACAATGTTGGAAGAGAACATGTGTTGATAGGTGACGACTCCCATGTTCTCGAAGTTGTCGCCATCCTGGCGTTGGCCTGCCGCTTGCTGGACCTGCTCATTCGGTATGCCATAGCGGGCCAATTCGTGGCGGAACATTAGGCTCAGACGGTCGCTCGGGGTGAAGTCCCGCTCGTATCTGCCGGCGAAATCCCCCGTAGTTCCAGTGTTGGTGAAGTTTTGCGGGACGGGAGGACTGAGATAGTAGCTTGTCATCGCGCCGCTGCCACTGATGCCGAACAGGTTCTTGCCCGACAGGTGCTGCAGCATGGTGTACGCGCCGCCAGTGTCTAAGCTGCCCCCTGACAACACCACTTGTCCATGAAAACCTTCCCGGCTGTCTCTCGCGGTATTGACCTCGACAATGCCCCCCATCTTCCTTCCATATTCGGCGGGGATTCCGGCAGTGTAAACGCTCATTGACTCGACATTGTCCGCTTCAATTTCCGGGCCTGAACCGGGCGAGCGGTTGTCGGTGAGCGGAATTCCATTGACGACGAACTGCGTCTGGTATTCCGATCCGCGCGGATGCAGCACCGCATTGCCTTCATACAGCCATCCCGGCTGCGAGTTCACCAGGTCTTGCAGGGAACGTCCTGGCAGGGATGTGGCTCGATCCGCAATCGCCTCAGAGCCAATCTGGCTGACAGCGCCCACCCGCTCAGGGTCGATGAGCGTGTCCTGGTCGCTGACGTTGACCGAGGTATTCACCCCGGCAACGCTCAGTTTCACGTTGAGTTCCCGTGGAATAGCGGAACGGATTTCCAGGGATTGTGAAACGGGAGCGAATCCCTCGCATTTCACTTCCAGCCGGTACACCCCGAAGGGCAGGCGCTGGGCGTCGAGTGTGCCCGCTTCGTCGGTGCGAAACGTCTGGCGAAACTGGTTCGACTCACTCACCAGCTCCACCGAACTCTTCAAGCCGAGGCCAGAGGGATCGGTCACCCGCAGGCGCAGTTCACCGGTCTTGCTCTGGGCAAAGAGCGGCAGCGCACACAGGAGAACGATGGCGATCCTCTTCATGCAACGGCACGGACTGGCCTGCTCCATTCTTGTTTGAGAGCAGGTGGCAATGGAACTCATTGTACGGGACGACAACCCGCATGGCTGGAGTGCGCGCCCAATCAAAAAGGGCCATCCGAATGGATGGCCCTTGGTTGCGCAACTGGCTCCGAAAACAGCAATCAGGTTCGATCCTGCGCGCGGGGAAAGTCAGTCTTTATCCAACCGGAACCGTGCTCAGCACCTGCTCGCGGACCTCTTCGTCCTGCTTGGCTTCCGCGCGACTGGTGGGCAGAGCAATGTCGAGCAGCTCCTGGATGGTCTTGACGTAATGCATGGTCAGGCCCTGAAGTTGCTCCGGCGTCAGGTCTTCGTCAACGTTCTGGCGATTATCGGCAGGCAGGATAATGTCCGTCACGCCCGCGCGTTTTGCCGCCAACGTCTTCTCCTTGATGCCGCCGATGGGAAGCACATTGCCACTCAACGTGATCTCGCCGGTCATCGCGGTCAGCGGCCGAACTCGCCGATCGGTGAGCAGCGACACCAAAGCCGTAGCCATGGTCACACCGGCCGAAGGTCCGTCCTTCGGAATGGCGCCCGCGGGCACGTGGATGTGGATGTCGTGATCGGCAAAGAACCCTTCGTCGATGTTAAGGTCCTTCGCATTCGACCGCACCCAGGTCAGCGCCGCCTGCATGGACTCCTGCATCACCTGGCCAAGCTGGCCGGTCATGGTAAAGCCACCCTTGCCCTTCATCTTGTTGGCCTCGATGAAGAGGATGTCGCCCCCCGTCGGCGTCCACGCCAGCCCAACGGCCACGCCCGACCGCTTGGTGCGCTCGGCAATTTCGCCCTCGGTGCGGATCTTCATCCCACCCAGCATGTCGTGCTGCTGCACCAGTTCCGGCGTCACCGTCAGTTTGTCGTGCTTGCCCTCGGCAATGCGCCGCGCCTGTTTGCGGCAGATGGTCCCGATGGTGCGCTCCAGGCTGCGGACACCGGCCTCGCGGGTGTAGTGGCGAATGATGAAGCGGACCGTTTCCTCCGGAAACTCGATCTGGTCGCCGGTAATTCCGTTCTCTTCGATCTGGCGGGGAACCAGGTACTGGAATGCGATGTGCACCTTTTCCTCTTCGGTGTAGCCCTGCAGCTCGATGATCTCCATGCGATCGCGCAGCGGATCGGCCACGGGATCGAGCATGTTCGCCGTGGTGATGAACAGCACCTTCGACAAATCGAAGGGCACGTCGAGGTAGTTATCGCGGAAGCTGAAGTTCTGCTCGGGATCGAGCGCCTCCAGTAGCGCCGACGCGGGATCGCCGCGAAAGTCGCGTCCCACTTTGTCAATTTCGTCGAGCATGAAAACCGGATCGTTGGTTTCCGCGCGGCGGATGCCCTGCATGATCTGGCCCGGCAAGGCGCCAATGTAGGTGCGGCGATGTCCGCGGACCTCGGCCTCGTCGTGCACGCCGCCCAGCGACAAGCGCACGAACTTGCGTCCCAGGGCGCGCGCGATCGACTTGCCCAGCGAAGTCTTGCCCACTCCCGGCGGTCCGACGAAGCACAGGATCGGGCCTTTCATATTGGGCTTCAAGCGGCGCACCGACAGGTAATCCAGAATCCGGTCCTTCACTTTCTCCAGATCGTAATGGTCGGAATCGAGGATCTCCTTGGCTTTCAGAATGTCCACTTCCACGCCCGAAGATTTCTGCCACGGAAGTATCGCCAGCCACTCGATGTAGTTGCGCGTAAGCCCGTAGTCGGCAGCCATCGGCGACATGCGGGCCAGCCGGCCCAGTTCCTTCAGCGCTTCTTTCTTCACGTCGTCGGGCATGCCCGCCGATTCAATTTTCTGCCGCAGTTCCTCCGCGTCGCGCGTGGTTTCGTCCTGCTCGCCCAGTTCCTTCTGGATGGCCTTCATTTGCTCGCGCAGGTAGTACTCGCGTTGCGTCTGCTGTACGCGGTCCTGCACTTCGCTCTGGATCTTATTGCGCAGTTGCTGAACTTCCAGTTCCTTGGCCAAATGCTGATTGATCTTTTCCAGGCGCACATGAACGTCGGGCGTTTCCAGCACGTCCTGCTTATCGCGGGTAGACAATGACGGCAATGACGAAGCGATGAAATCGACCATACGGCCGGCGTCGTCGATGTTGGCCGCCACCGTGGAAAGTTCATCGGAAAGCGTTGGTGAGCCCGCCACGATCTGCTGAAACAGCGTCAATACATTGCGCTGCAAAGCCTCGATCGCGGAGCTCTTGGAGGCCGGTATTTCGGGAATGGTCTCGACCGTCGCGTACATGAACGGGGCCAACTGCGTGTACTCCGTCACCTTCACGCGCTCCAGGCCTTCGGCAAAAACAAACAGGCTCTGGTTGGGCATGCGCACCACTTTGTGCACCACCGCCAGGCTTCCCACCGCGAAAAGGTCGGTGGGCTGCGGCGAATCGACGCGCGCTTCGCGCTGCGCCACCACCACAATGGTCTTGTCCTCGCCCAGGGAATTGATCAACTGGACTGAACTTTCCCGGCCCACCGTCAGCGGCAGCACGGCGTGGGGAAACAGCACAGTGTCGCGCACCGGCAAGACCGGAAGGGTGCGGGCGGCGGCTGCATCGTCCCGCAATTCCGGGTCGGTTACCTTTAAATCTTTTGTTTCGTTAGGCATATGACTCCTTGAGTCAATTACACTCAAGCTTTAGATGAACCCGCTCTGCAAAAGATGCAGACGGCTGTGAACGGGCGAAGCTTGATGTCGCCCGAAGCGGTGATGATAGCGCCATCACGTCTCCCAAACCGTATATCGACTGCAACACAGAGCCAGTTGAGGACTTACGCCACGCCCAGCGTTGTACTTCTAAAAGAGCATTGAACTGCAAATAATCAACCGACAAATCACAACCGCAATGAGTGCAAATCCGGCCCTCCCTCTTCCAAACCTATATGTCGGCCCGCCCATCCTGTTATGCCCTAGCCGCTCCGGAGTCGGCTGCCGGATAAACTCCCAGTACCTTCACAAATTCTGCGATCTCTCCCAGGTGACGCAGCGCATTGCGGGCCGCTTCGTCATCGCCGCGAAGGATATCGACAAAGAAAACGTATTCCCAGGGACGGCCACGCAACGGGCGCGATTCGATCTTGCTGAGATCGATATCGCGCAGGGCAAAGACGCTCAGCGCCTTGAAGAGTACACCCGGCACATTCTTGAGGGCAAAACCAATCGAGGTTTTGTTGGCCCCTTTGCCGATCTTTTTGGACTTGCTGATCAACAGAAAGCGGGTATAGTTCTGCTGGTCGTCTTCAATCCCGGCCAGCAGCACGCGCCCTCCATATTGTCCGGCCGCTTGTTGCGGGGCGATCGCCGCCGCGTCGTGCAGCCCTTCCGCGACAAGGTGGCGAACGCTTCCGGCGGTATCGTAGAACGGCACCGCCCGGATGCGCGGATGCGAGCGAAAAAACTTACGGCATTGGTCCAGCGCCACCGGATGCGAGAACACTTGCCGTACCGCGTTCATCTTCACGCCCGGCATGGCAATCAGGTTGTGCCGGATCCGCAGATAAAACTCACGATGCACGAACACCTCCCGCGTCAGCAGCAGGTCGAAGTGCTCGGCCACCGACCCGGCGAGCGAATTCTCGATTGGGACCACTGCCACCTGCACCGAGCCGCTCTCCACCAGGTCGAACACCTCCGCCGACCGGGCGCATGGAACCACGGTCGCTCCCGCCAGCATTTTCCCGGAAGCTTCGTGGCTAAACGAACCGAGTTCTCCCTGAATCGCAACTTTCATGCTAATGCGCAGAGGATAACAGAGAGGACGGGCTACGGCTGTGATCAAGGTTGCCTGCCGGCGCACAAGTTGGATTGCGCATTTTCAGGAATTCCGCGGTCCCTCTCAACCGCGGGCGCCCGATTGTCCTCCAATCTAGTAGCTCGGCATAGCGGGCCTTAGCCAAACAATTTGAAGGGGTGAAAATTAATCTTCAACTAACTACGTAACTTTCTTACCAGGCGCCCTTCGCTTCGCCTTTTGTTTGGTAGTGCTCTCGATCAGCAGATTCCCGGCTGCGTCGACGCGGAACGTCGATCCGGAAGGAACGAAAGTGGTTGCGCTGTACTCGGCTACGATCGCGGAACCTCGCAATCTCTGGCCGGGACGCAAACTGGTTCGCTCATAAAGCGCAGTTGCCACCGAACGCCCCGAAAACCAGACTCCTCGTTTCTCCATTTTCTTGGGGGAGTTATCTTCTTTCGAGACCAGCCTCGCAGATTCCCGTTGCGTCTTGATCCGGGCCCGCAATCGCAGGGTCACCAGCTCGACTTCCCGATCAGGATGGCTGTAACCGTAGCGAAAATGATGCTGGCGATGAAATTCGTTCACCAAGTCGGGCGAGAAAGCAATGTTCAACTCGAAGCCTTGTCCACGATAGCGAAGATCGGCGCTCAGCTCGAAGTGCAGTTTGCCGCCCCAGCCTTCGTCTCGAAATTCTCGTTTCGCTCTCTGCTCCAGGACCGCAAATTGCTTGCGGATTGGCGCGGTGGAAGGTTTCGGGCCCATGCTCTGGACCACGGTCCGCGAATAATCCTTGACCACATCGCTGACCAGAATGCCGTAGGCGGAAAGCGCGCCCGGCATCACCGGAACGATGACCTGGGGAATGCCCAGCGCCTGCGCCAGCTCGCAGGCGTGCAGACCGCCCGCCCCGCCGAACGCGACCAGCGCAAAATTTCGCGGATCGTGACCGCGTTCGATGGAAACCACGCGCAGCGCCCGCTCCATGTTGGCATTCACCACCCGGATGACGCCCTCCGCAAATTGCTCCAGCGACAGTCGCGAGCCCTGGGCTTTCAGCCATTCGCGAGTGAGCGCCTGGGTGCGCTCGAAGTCCAGAGTGAATTCTCCGCCGAGAAATAAGTCCGCCTGCAAACGTCCGAGCAGCAGATTGGCATCGGTCACGGTGGGCCGAGTTCCGCGCCCGTAGCAGATGGGGCCGGGATCGGCGCCCGCGGATTCAGGCCCGACCCGCAACGCTCCGCCCGCGTCAAATCGCGCCAGCGAGCCGCCGCCAGCGCCCACGGTGTGAATGTCGAGCATGGGCACGCGCACCGGCAAGCCCGCCACTTCCGCCTCATTGCTGGGCTTAGGCTCGCCACTTACCAACGCGACGTCGGTTGACGTGCCTCCCATGTCGAACGTGATCACCCGCTCGAAGCCGCTGCGGCGGGCCATGGCGGCAGCCCCGACCACTCCTCCGGCCGGCCCGGACAGTACCGTTCGCACCGGCTGGCGCGCCGCCGATTCCAGGGACAGTGATGCCACCGCTGGATTGCATCACGAAGACCCGCGATGCCTTGGCGCCTGGCTGGCCGCGCTGCCGCAGTCGTGTGTCCAGGCGCTGCAGATAGCTCTGCATGATGGGCTGCAAGTAGGCGTTGACCACCACCGTGCTGGCGCGTTCGTACTCGCGGAACTCTGGCAAGATTAAATGCGAGAGGGACAGGGGCAGGCCAAGCTCTTCCAGCACCCGGCCGATCGCACGCTCGTTGTCGGGATTGGCAAAGGCGAACAGCGTGGAGACGGCGATCGACTCGGCCCCACTGGCATGGACATCGCGCGCCAGCAGCCGGAGGTCCTGCGCCGAGGGCCGTTGCAGGACTTCGCCCTCGTAACTTACACGTTCCGGCACGCCGAACCTCATGGCCCGTTCCACCAACGGAGGCACACGCTGAAACGTAAGGTCGTAAAGCCGGGGTCGGGCCTGCCGTCCGATCTCGATGGTGTCCTCGAATCCAGCGGTCGTAACCAACGCCACGCGTGCGCCCTTGCGTTCCAGCAGGCTGTTGGTGCCCACAGTCGTGCCATGCAGCAGCACGATCTCGCCCGCGCAGCCGCTGCGCGCGACCGCTTCGGCAATGGATTGCGAAGGGTCCTCCGGAGTGGAGAACACCTTCACCATGCGCAAGCGTCCGCGCTCGATCCAAACGCAGTCGGTGAAGGTTCCGCCGGTATCCACGGCTATGCGGGAGGGTGGCTTCGAAGAGTGCTTGCGAGCAGCAGACATGGTCGCGCGAACAGGGACGCGGAGAATCGCCGATTTTAGCACGCGCTTTCCGGCCACTACAGCGGTTTGCCCATGAGGAATGCGTCCAGCGAGGTGGCGTAATAGCCGGGCAGCCTGCGCAACATCTGATAGCCCAGCTTGCGGTAGAGCCGCAGGGCAGGCGCGTTATTGACTGCCGTTTCCAGGTATACCTCGTTGCAACCGAAGCTGCGCAGCCGGTGCTCGCATTCCTGCATCAGCAGGGACGCCAGTCCCAGCCGGCGCGCTTCAGGAACAATGTCGAGGGTCAGAATGCGCCCCGCTTTTCCCCGGACCGGGTGAGCAATGATGAAGCCGGCCGTCGCCGGTGTCTTTGCCGCAGTTTCCGGCAGCTCCGCTCCAGGGACGCGAGAATTCAATCCGTTGCGCGAATGGAGCGCGGAAACGGCGAGTTCTTCCCGGTCATAGTGCGGGTCGTCAAAGTCGGCCACCAGCGTTATCGCATTACGCCGGGTGATGAAGCCGCTCAATTCCATCTGGGTGTAAGAGATGCCTTGGGGAAAGCAGAGTTGATCGATTTGCCACAAGCGCTCGAAGTCAGCGGCGCGATAGTCGCGGAGGTTGAACTGCACGTCAGCAGTTTGGGGCTTCCATGGCCAGCCGCGCAAGTTTTGTTGGGAGGGAGGCACAACCGGCAAACATTCCGCATCGGAGGGCGCCGAGGTGATCAGTAGTCGCCGTCGTCCTCCTCTTCTTCGTCCTCCTCTTCCTCCTCGTCCTCTTCCTCGACGCGAGTCAGTTCCAGAGGCTCCACGGCCACGACTTCAAAATCGGTCCCGCATTCCGGACAGGAAACGATTTCGCCCTCGTCAACCTCATCTTCTTCGATATCCAGATCGCTCTCGCATTCAGGACAAATCACCACGACGATTGCCTCCCGGTTCTCGATGTTGTCGCGCCGTCAGAATTAGGCCCGCACGTCCCTGCATTTATATTTAGAATCTGTTGGCAGCGTCAAGTAATAGACGCATAAGCTTTCCTGAGGTTCCTGGAGTTCCGATGCCCAAACTGAATTCAATCCAAAACGGAATCGCGGTTTTGATGCTGACCATGGCGCTAGGGGTTGCTCTTTTTTCTCAGCCGCCGGCCAGCGTTTCCCCTGCAACGCCGGACCCGCAGATCGTTGCGGCCCTGCACGAGGTCTCTCCCCAGCACATTCAGCAAACCATCGAGAAGCTGGTCAGCTTCGAAACCCGCTCGACGCTCTCGTCCGACATGCCGGCCTCCAGCGGAAAAGGCGCCACCGCTGCCGCGGAGTGGATCCGCAGCGAATTCGAGCGCTATTCCAAAGCTTGTGGCGGATGCCTGGAAGTAAAGACTGACGAGTTTACCCAAGAGCCGGGGCCGCGCATTCCGACGCCTACCAAGATCACCAATGTCTATGCGGTGCTGCGCGGAACGGGCCCTGCGAATGCCGGCCGAATTGTCCTGGTGACGGGCCACTACGATTCCCGCAACAGCGATAACGACGACGCCAAGGGGGCCGCTCCGGGCGCGAATGATGACGGCAGCGGCACGGCGGTCAGCCTGGAATGCGCGCGCGTGCTGAGCCAGCATCGTTTTCCCGCCACCATCATCTTTCTCACCGTGGCCGGAGAGGAACAAGGGCTATATGGCAGCGCCCATTTCGCCAAGATGGCCAAGGCGCAGGGCTGGGACCTTGAGGCGGTGTTGAACAACGATATCGTTGGGGGAGACCGCACTCCCAGAGACACCTCGCAGGAACCGCGCGTAGTGCGTGTCTTTTCCGAAGGGATACCCAGCACTGCTGACGAGAAGCAGCTTAAGATGATTCGCGCTCTGGGCGGCGAGAGCGACGGCCCTTCGCGGCAACTGGCACGCTATGTCGCGTCGGTCGCCAAAGAGTATCTGCGGCCCGCCACATTCAGTCCCTTGCTGATCTTCAGGCATGATCGCTATCTGCGCGGCGGCGATCACTCCTCGTTCAACGCCGAGGGGTTTGCGGCGGTGCGGCTTACCGAATTTCGCGAGAACTATAACCATCAGCACCAGAACCTGCGCACCGAGAATGGCATCGAATACGGTGATCTGCCAAAATTCGTGGACTACGATTACACCGCGAATGTGGCACGGTTGAATGCGGCGACCCTAGCGTCGCTGGCGTCAGGTCCAGCGCCGCCGGCCACTGTGCGCCTGCTGACCAAGGAGTTGCAAAACGATTCCGCGCTGGCTTGGGAGCCGTCGCCCGGCGGACTAGCCACCGGCTATGAAGTCCTGTGGCGCGACACCACCGCGGCCGAGTGGCAACATGTAAAGCCGGTGGGTAATGTCACCAAGGCCACTTTGCCGCTTTCCAAGGACAATGTAGTCTTTGCTGTACGCGCTCTCGATGCCAGGGGTCATCGCAGTTTGGCGATCGTACCGCTGCCGGAACGCTGAGGGCCGGCCATGCATAGAACGGAGTAAGCCATGCCACGCGGCTCGTCGACCATGTCCATGAGTTTTCCGCCCTTCACCCGCGCGGTGAAAGAGCTGCTCATCGCCAACGGCGTTGTGTTTCTGCTGTTCTGGTTTCTGCGGGCGTTTAGCGCCACCGTTCGGTTCGGGGATTGGGCCTATGTCCATCTCGGGCTCGAAGGCGCCGCGGTCGTGCATGGCGAGATTTGGCAGTTGGTGACCTACTCGTTCCTGCACTACGGTGTGCTGCACATCCTGTTCAACATGCTTGCGCTGTGGATGTTTGGCGCGCAACTGGAACAGGATTGGGGCTATAGCCTGTTCCTGCAGTTCTACTTTTTCTGCGTGATGGGCGCGGCGCTGATCACCGTCGCGGTTTCCTTCACGGGTCTGCTCGGTGTCTCGCCGCAAACTTTAACCGTCGGCGCGTCGGGCGGTATCTACGGACTGCTGCTGGCCTTCGGCATCCTGCACGGCGAATCGCAAGTGATGCTGTTCCCGCTTCCCTTCCTCATCAAGGCCAAGTACTTCGTGATCGGCATCATCGCCCTGGCAATGTATGGCGCGTTGTCGTCCGCGCAGGGTGGAGGCCAGTCGATCGCCTACATGGCGCACCTGGGCGGCGCGCTGTTCGGATACATCTGGCTGAAGTTCATTCCCCGCCGCGGCTTTGGCTACGCCACCTCCGAGCGCGCCTTCGGCCTGCGCAACTCCTATTACCGCTGGAAGCGGAAGCGGGCAGCACGCAAGTTCGAGGTGTATATGCGCAAGCACGATCGCGGCGACTACCGGCACGATGACTACTTCGACGAGCACGGCAACTTCCGCGATCCCAGCACGCGCGATGTGCGCAAGAAAAACGGCGACTCGACTCCGCCGTGGGTAAACTGAGAAGTCCTGTCAGCTCAACTGCCCGCGAACGACAGTTTTCCGCGGTGCTTTCTCATCAAGTCCTTGAATCGCTTTAGCGCCACAATTTCCCGCAGCGCCACATGGACCGCCTCGGTGCGCGATTTCACCCCCAGAACTTTCGCGGCCTCGTCCGCCAGGCCCGTGTCCAGCCGGATTGACGTCATTCTCACCGCCATGCGCTTCGCCTCGCTTGTAAGTACATCATGCCGTAGTCGTATATGCACATCAAGCACTGCGTTTTCGCTCCGCTCATTTGAATGAACACGGCACTCCGGTAAAATCCGGTCAGGCCATGACTCCCGAACCCCAGCTCCTGTCATTTTCCGAAGCGCGACAAACGGTTGAGCAGTACGCTGCCACGCTCTGTCCGACTCAGCCCGAGATGCTGTCCCTGCTCGACGCCCTCGGTCTTGTGCTCGCCGAAGACCTGCGCGCCGACCGCGATTTCCCGCCTTTCCCCCGCTCCACGCGCGATGGATTTGCGGTGAAGGCTGCCGACGTCGCTGTCCCGCCTGCGCGCTTGCGTTGTATCGGAGAGATCAAGGCCGGAGCAGCCGCCGAGCAAAGCGCGATCGAAATTGCAGCCGGAGAGACGGCCGAAATCATGACGGGCGCGCCCGTTCCAGCCGGCGCCGATGCCATCGTGATGGTGGAATACGCCGAGCGCAATGGCGCTGCGGTGACCGTTCAGCGCCCGGTGCGAGCCGGCGAGAACATTATCCCCGCCGGAGCCGAGGCGCGCCAGAACGCGACCATGGTCTTACGCGGAACTCGCGTGAACCATGCCATTGTGGCCGTTGCAGCTGCGGTGGGACGTGCGGAGATCGCCGCTTATCGCCGACCGCGCGTTGCCGTTCTCGCCACCGGCGACGAACTGGTGGACGTCAACCTGCCGCCCGGCCCGAACGAAATTCGTAATTCCAACAGCTACTCGCTGGCCGCCCAGGTGTATGCCGCTGGTGGTGAAGCCGTGATTCTGCCGGTCGCGCCCGACAGCGCCCATGAACTGGCCCTGCTGTTACGCAAAGGCTTCCAAAGCGATCTGCTGCTGATCAGCGGCGGGGTTTCCATGGGCAAGTACGATTTGGTCGAGCAGGTATTAGCTTCCTTCGACGCCCGGTTCCTGTTCACTGGCGTTCGCATTCAGCCGGGCAAGCCCGTGGTGTTCGGAGAGGTTGCGCTGCACGGCCGCACGGTACCGTTCTTTGGGCTGCCGGGAAATCCGGTTTCTACCATGGTCACATTTCAACTGTTCGCTCGCCCATTGCTCGATGCGCTGGCCGGCTCGAAGCCCCAGCCGTTGCCATTTGCGCAAGCGAGTCTGAAGGCGGAGTTCACCACCAAGACAGGGTTGACGCGGTTCCTGCCTGCGACACTGGGCGGCGCGCACCAGCAGCCCGAGGTGGAACTGGTGCGCTGGCAGGGCTCCGGGGACTTGATGGCTGTCTCCCGCGCGAACTGCTACATTGTGGTACCACCCGATCGCGAGCGCTTCGCTGCCGGAGAAGCCATGACGGTCCTGCTGTTCTGAAATTTGCGCGATGGCAAAGCGGAACCACAAGTCGAAGAAGCTGTCGCACTACGATGCCGCTGGGCGGGCGGCGATGGTGGACGTTTCCGCCAAACAGCCTACTCTGCGCGAGGCCGAGGCACGCGCCTTCGTGGCGATGGGCCGTGCGGTCATGCGGGCCCTGCCGCAGAATCCCAAAGGCGATCCGCTGGAAGTCGCCCGCGTGGCCGGCATCATGGCCGCCAAACGCACGGCGGAACTGATCCCCATGTGTCATCCGCTTCCGCTGAGCAAAGTCGATGTGCAACTCGAAGTTCGGAAGGAAGGAGTCGCGATTCGCAGCCTCGCCCGCACAACTGCTGTCACCGGCGTCGAAATGGAAGCCCTGGTCGCTGCCTCGGTCACCGCGCTGACCGTTTACGACATGTGCAAAGCGCTGGACAAGGGCATCGAGATTCGCGAGATTGCGCTGGTGCGCAAGTCGGGCGGGAAGAGCGGCGACTACCAGCGCGACAAATCCAAGGCGAGATGAGGAACTATGAGAACCGTCGCTGTCTTGACCGTCAGTGACTCCTCGGCGCGAGGCGAGCGCGCCGACCGCTCCGGGCCGGCCACTGCCGAGCTGCTTCGCCAGGAGGGGTTCGAGGTCACCCATCAGGAGATCGTTCCCGACGATCAACCGGCCATCGAGTCGGCGCTGGTGCGCTTGAGCGAACAGGTGCAATTGATTGTGACCACGGGTGGGACCGGCATTGCCGCTCGCGATGTCACGCCTGAGGCCACGCGCGCGGTGTGCTCCAAGCTGATCGAGGGAATTCCGGAGAGAATGCGCGCCGAGGGGACGGCCAATACCTCCTACGCCGTTCTCAGCCGCGGTGTTTGCGGCGT
The DNA here is from genome assembly GCA_963710585.1 of uncultured Acidobacteriaceae bacterium. Taxonomy (GTDB): domain Bacteria; phylum Acidobacteriota; class Terriglobia; order Terriglobales; family Acidobacteriaceae; genus Bog-257. Next base: position 138,325 of record CAVQAM010000009.1, read on the forward strand.
GCGGGGGCGCACACTCATCCTCAACCTGCCGGGCAGCCCAACCGGGGCATCGGAGTCGCTGCTGGCCGTCGTCGAGATTCTGCCCCACGCGCTCGATCTGCTGGCGGGCAAAACCGTGCATGACGCTCCGCATCCGCCGCGCGACCAGTAGGCCCTAGCATCCAATCCAACACCCGCCTGCGTACAATAGCTCTCTTGCTGTGGCAAGAATCACCTGAGGAAGGATTTGGAACCTGTCACTCATTTCCTGACTGGCGCGTGCATGGGGCGCGCCGGCTTCAATCGTAAGAGCGCCCTCACCACGCTCACGATGGTGCTGGCCGCTGAGGCTGCTGACGTCGACGTGTTGTGGGCACTCAAAGGCTCCACTGCAGCGCTGCAGCATCATCGCGGAATCACTCACAGCTTCGTGGGTGTACCGTTGGTTGCGGCCGCGGTGCTGATCTTCGTGTATCTCGGCCATCGGCTGAAGCTGCGACTGCGGCCCCCGCGTGCGCGCTCCCCCGAAGCTGCGCCGCGGTTGCCCATCCGCTGGGGATATCTCTACTTCTGCGCAGTAGTGGCCGCTCTCAGCCATTTACTGCTGGACTACACGACCGCGTACGGCATTCGCCTGTTCGAACCGTTCGACTTCCGCTGGTACTCCTGGGACATCGTTGCCATCATCGAGCCCATCATGCTGCTTGCGCTCGTCGCTGGGCTGGTCCTGCCTTCGCTCTTCGGCTTGATCAATCAGGAAATCGGCGCCCGCAGCAAAGGCCCGCGAGGCCGTGCGGGAGCGATCTTCGCTCTGGTTTGCCTGGTGCTCATTTGGGGCATCCGCGACTATCAGCATCGCCGCGCTGTCACGGCCATGAATTCGTTCCTCTACCACGGGGCCGCACCGCTGCGTCTGGCCGCGTATCCCTACATGATCAATCCATTCCGCTGGCATGGGGTGGTGGAGACAGCTGACTTTTTCGAAACCGTGCCGGTGAACTCGCTGGCGGCGGAGGTCGATGACTCGCGCGCCCTGCTTTTTTACAAGCCGCCTGAAACCGACGCCAGCCGCGCGGCAAAATCTTCGTACTTTGGGCAGGTGTATCTGGACTGGGCAGTTTTTCCCATCGTGGAAGTTCAGGAATTTCAGGGCGAGAACAGCGGTTATCTTGCCGAGTTCAAGGACCTGCGCTACACCTTTCCCGACCGACGCGGCCGGGCCCCGCTGGGCGGCTACGTCGTGCTTGGCCGCGACCTGCACGTGCTGCAGCAGGGGATGAACTCCCGCCGCTCGCCGACGGTGGACAGCCTGGAGCAGGGCCCTTCCCGGCAGTGATTTCGCCAATAATTTGTCGCCACCCGCCAACCCCCTTGACGGACGGCGACGCGGCGTACAGAATCAAAGGGTTGAGGTGAATATGCTGGCGTATGTCTTCGTACTGGTTGCCGTGGCCGTGCACCTGCGGTTTTTCGCGATGCCCTTCAGCTTCACGCCTGTGGCCGCCGCCCTGCTGTTTTTTGGGGCGCGCATGCCCCGCAAGCAGATGTGGATTCCGGTGGCCCTGCTGGTCGCCTCCGACGTGTACTTGACGCGGGTGACCTACGCCTATCCGCTCACCGCCGACCATTTCGTCACCTGGGCCTGGTATGCGGCCATGCTGCTGCTGGGCGGAGTGCTGATCAAGGGCTTCTCGGCGCTGCGCATCGGCGCGGCTTCCCTGACCGCTTCGGTTTCTTTTTTCCTGATCAGCAACTTCGCGGTGTGGATGGTCTGGCGCGAAATGTATCCCAAGAGCTTCAACGGCCTGGTCGCGTGCTACGTTGCCGGCTTGCCCTTCTTCCGCGCCGAAGTTGTATCCGATCTGCTGTTCTGCGGAGCCTTCTTTGGCACTGCATACCTGGTGAGCCAGCACGCGACGGAGCCGGCTTCAGTCCCGGTTAGCCGCAACCTTCGCTAGGATCCCTCGTGAGCATGACAAAAAGCCGGACAAATCGTCCGGCTTTCTTTCCTGCGCTTCCCGATTTATCTTTGCGGCCAGGACAATTCCAACACTCCTGGACCTTGAGAGATAGAGCGCGCTTTACGTGGATTATTCATCTGTTTGGGGAGCTGAAGGCAGGAAGCTTTGAGGGGGCACGGCTTTCAGCCGTGCCGTCATGTGTGCGCGGAGAATTGGGCTTCAGCCCCTGAGGGAAGTCGCCCGCCGCGGCGGGTCTCAACCCCGAAGTCCCTCAGTGGCTAAAGCCATCATGATGACGGCAGCCTACGGCACGGCTGAAGCCATACCCCTTCAATACCTAAGGTCCTCATAAATTAATCCAGCTTTAGGGCCGCGTTCGCTGCGAACAAAAATACCTTCCGCCAGTTGCGACTTGCTATATGCTAGGGACTTCTCATGACCGAAAAGCGCAAAGTTCTTGGCCGCGGCCTGGAGACCCTGCTTCCGCCGCGACAAGTGCCTCATGCTTCGACCGCGATTTCGCCCACTGCGCACACCCCAGCGCCGAGCGATCACCCCGGCGAGGCCCTGCGGCAGATTTCGCTCGACCACCTCGACCGCAACCCCTACCAGACGCGCACCGTGTCTCTCGATCCGTCCGCGCTCAACGAGCTGGCCGCTTCCATTCAAGCTGTAGGCGTGCTGCAGCCCATTGTGGTGCGGCCGGTCGCGGGCGGCCGCTATCAGGTCATTGCCGGCGAGCGCCGCTGCGAAGCTGCGCGCATGCTCCACCATCAAACCATCGCCGCGGTGGTGCGCCCGGTTTCCAACGAGCAGGCCATGGAGATGACCATCGTCGAAAACCTGCAGCGCCTGGACCTGACCCCCATGGAGGAGGCCCGCGGCTACGACCGGCTGTCGCGCGAGTTCGGCCTCACCCAGGAGCAGATGGCGCTGCGCACCGGCAAGGAACGCTCGTCGGTGGCCAACTTCCTGCGCCTGTTGAAGCTGCCGCCCAGCGTGCAGGCCATGCTCGACCAGGGCGAGCTCAGCTTCGGCCATGCCAAGGTGCTGATGGCGCTGGAATCGCCCGAAGCCGTCGAGAAGCTGGCCCGGCGCGTCGTCGCGCTTTCGCTTTCGGTTCGCCAGACCGAGCAGGCGGTTACTAATCTGGTTCACCCCCCGGAAACGGCCGAAAAGGTCCGAATCGTGGACCCAAACGTCAAAGAAGCCGAGCAAGAGTTGCAACGGGCGCTGGGCGTGCGGGTCACCATTACCGATCGCAACGGCAAAGGCAAGATCCTCATCGAGTACTCCTCCCTGGAGGATTTCGACCGCATTCTCGAGGTCATGAAGGCGAAGTGATGGGCCGGCCCCAGCCCGGCCCCGCAAGATAAAAGATAGGCCCGACGACACCTGCCAGCGGCCCGGCTCCCTCCCCCTGTTTCAGTACGCCGCACCGTGACCCCCATCACTGACCGTGAGCAAGCAATCCTCCGCTGCCTGGAAGCGCACCTTTGGTCGAGAATCTGAGTACAGCTTGGTGGTCAGGAGATAACCCATGGTCTGTGACCGCCGTCACCGACTGCCATCTCTGATTCGTGATAACAGTGCAACCCTGCACCGCGAGTTAGCTTGCAGGATCAGCGGGAGTCAGCGTCGACCAGAGACATTCCGTACCTGTGGGGTGGCACATTTACCGTTCAATTTTTGGCATGTAGCTTTCATGCGTGAATCAAATCAGGGGGCAGTGTGGGGAAACCTAGCTTATCGAGAACGGCCTGCATCGTCTTTGTGTTTTGTGCCGTAACGGTGATTGCCTCGCCTGCACAAACTCTTACCACGCTTTACAGCTTTTGCTCTCAACGGAGCTGCGCTGACGGCCGTGCGCCTTACGCGGGGGTGATTCAAGCCAGCGATGGGAACTTCTACGGGACAACGGCGGGTGGCGGGGTCCACGGCGACTTTGGCACGGTCTTCAAAATCACCCCCAGTGGCACGCTGACCACGCTGTATAGCTTCGCCGGGCCTTACGGCGGCAGCCCTCCCGCAGCGCTGGTTCAAGCCACCGACGGGAACTTCTACGGGACAACCCAATTAGGCGGGCCCGACGGCATTGGCACGGTCTTCAAAATTACCCCCAGTGGCACGCTGACCACGCTGTACAGCTTCAACGGAACTGACGGCAAGTTCCCTTACGCCGGGTTGGTGCAAGCCAGCGACGGGAACTTCTACGGGACAACCCAAGCAGGCGGGACCCACGGTCGTTGGCACGGTCTTCAAAATCACCCCAAGCGGGCGCGCTGACGACGCTGCACAGCTTCGACGGCACTGACGGCGATACCCCTCTGGCCGTGCTGGTGCAAGCCAGCGACGGGAACCTCTACGGGACGACGTTAAGCACGCTCTTCACAATGACCCTCGGGGGCACGCTGACCACGCTGCAAAGCTTCGGCTCACGAGGCGGGCTGGTTCAAGCCACCGACGGGAACTTCTACGGGACAACCCCCGGCGGCGGCCGGGACGACGGCGGCACGGTCTTCAAAATCACCCCCGGAGGCACGCTGACCACGCTGCACAGCTTCGCGGGACACCCTGGAGGAGAGGGCGCCGGTCCTCACGCGGGGTTAGTTCACGCCGGCGACGGGAACTTCTACGGGACAACCGTGTTTGGCGGGACCGGCTATTATCCCTATCTTGGCACGGTCTTCAAAATCACTGCCGACGGCACTTTGACCACGCTCTACAGCTTTTGTTCTCAGCGGAATTGCACCGACGGCTATGCCCCTGAGGCCGGGCTGATGCAAGGCACTGATGGGAACTTCTACGGGACAACCGCGGATGGCGGGGTTTACGGCGACTTTGGCACGGTCTTCCGGCTGACGCCGCCGGCGCAATTGATTCCCACGACGACGGTGCTGATGACGGCGCCCAATCCATCGGATTTGGGAGAAGCGGTCACCATGACCGCGACCGTGACGGCACAGGATGGCTCCATTCCAACCGGCACCGTGGTGTTCGAAAGCAACGGGGTCCAGATCGGGTCGGCCTGGCTGAACGGTTCTGGCGTGGCGGTTTTGGTCTATGCAGGATTGAGCGCAGGGACCGACAGCTTGACGGCGGTCTATCAGGGCTCAGGGACGCTGGCGGAGCAGCACCTCCAACATAGTGATGCAGGTGGTGCGGCAGGGCTACACTCTAACCGTGTCGACTAGCGGCAACGGAACTGTTACCAGCACCGACGGCTTCATAAGCTGTCCGGGCACTTGCAGCCACAATTATCTCCCGGGCACGCAGGTGACGCTGAATGCGACTCCCGCCGCGGGTTGGACATTTCGGGGCTGGAGCGGCGCCTGCAGTGGTGGCGGCCCGTGTGTTGTGACCATGACGCAAAGCCTGTCCGTGGGCGCTACGTTTACTCAGCTCTACTACTTTCTAACGGTATTATCGATCAGCGGCGAGGGAACTGTTACCAGCACCGACGGTTTCATAAGCTGTCCGGGTACCTGCAGCCACTCCTATCCCAGCAATACCCAGGTGACGCTGAACGCCACCCCCGCCCAGGGATGGACATTCGCGGGCTGGAGCGGCGCGTGTACTGGCCCTGGCCCGTGCGTCGTGACCATGACACAAAGCCTGTCGGTTGGGGCCACATTCACTCAGAACCCCATTTACTACACTCTGACGGTGTCGACCAGCGGTAACGGAACAGTTACCAGTACTGACGGATGCATCAGCTGTCCCGGAACTTGCAGCCACTCCTATCTCAGCAATACCCAGGTGACGCTGAATGCGACTCCCGGCCAGGGATGGGTTTTTGGCGGGTGGAGTGGAGCGTGCATTGGCACCGGATCCTGCACAGTTACGATGACGCAATCCTTAACGGTCGACGCCATCTTTTCACAAGCGCTGCAATTCGTCGCTGTCACCCCGTGCCGTCTGGTGGACACGCGGCCGGAGCGTGGCGGCAGCGGCCCCATTCAGGGTGGCACCTTCCAAAGCTTTCCCATTCCGCAAGAGGGCGGCTGCAACATTCCTGCCAGCGCCGCAGCCTATTCGCTCAATGTGACCGTGGTGCCGCAAGGTCAGCTGGCTTACTTAACCATCTGGCCAACGGGTGAAAGCAGGCCTGTTGTTTCGACCCTGAACTCGCTGGATGGCCGCATCAAGGCCGACGCCGCCATCGTGCCGGCAGGCACGAGCGGCGCCGTCAGCGTTTACGTCACCAACACGACCAACGTGATACTTGACATCAACGGCTACTTCGCGCCGCCATCCGGTTCCACGCTGGCCTTCTATCCTCTGCCGCCCTGTCGGGTCGCCGACACCCGTCACAGCACCTATTCCCCCGGCCTGGGGCCGCCGTCCCTGACCGGTGGCCAGGAGCGGGCCTTCCCCGTATTGGATGCCACGACCTGCAACATTCCTTCCAGCGCTGCCGCCTATTCGCTGAACTTCTCCGTCGTGCCCCACGGCCCGCTGGGTTACTTGACGGTCTGGCCGAGGGGTGAACCGCGTCCTACAGTTTCAACCTTGAACGATATTCCGGCGCAGATTATCGCCAATGCCGCGATTGTTCCCGCCGGTACCAGTGGCGACGTTTCGGTTTACCCGAGCAACGACACCGACTTGATTATTGACATCAACGGCTACTTCGCGCCGGCGGGCCCGGGTGGACTGTCGCTGTATTCGGTGGCGCCTTGTCGCGTCATCGACACCCGCCACGTGGGCAGCGGTCAGCCCTTCAGGGGAACCCTGACTCCTCCCGTGGATGTGGTGGACAGCCCGTGTGGACTGCTCGCGGATGCGCAAGCGTATGTCTTCAACGCGACGGTGGTGCCGACCGGCGCACTCGGCTATCTGACGCTGTGGCCGGACGGCGCAACGAAGCCGCTGGTCTCGACCCTGAATGCGTTGGATGGCTCCATCACCAACAACATGGCGATCGTGCCCACCAGCAACGGAAAGGTCGATGCCTATGCGTCCGGCCTCACGCAGCTGATCCTGGATATCTCCAGCTACTTCGCGCCGTAGCTGCGATACCCTATCCCACCCAAGCAAAGGAAGCTTGGGTGGGGCACCCGCGCCGCCTAGAACTTCGACTTCAGCCGTTGATAGGTGGTTTCCAGCGACTCCGGCAACACGCGCGTCTCGCCGATTGCGGTCATGAAGTTGGCGTCGGCCACCCAACGGGGCAGAACGTGCATGTGAATGTGCTCCGCGATGCCGGCGCCGGCAGCTTTGCCAATGTTCATTCCGACATTCACTCCATCCGGGCGATAGAGTTCGATGAGGGCCACTTCCAGGCGCTGCGACAAAGCCATCATTTCGATTGCCGCCGGGGACGAAAGACTGTGCAGACGGTTGACATGCTCGTAGGGCACGATCATGACGTGGCCACACGTGTAGGGAAAGGCATTCAGGATGATGAAGTTATGTTCGCCGCGATAAACAATCAGCGACTTTTGGTCGTCGCCGCCGCGCAGCAATTCGCAGAAGATGCACTCCGCCGCCTCGCCGGCAGAGACGTAGGCGTAACGCCACGGGGTCCACAGATAATCCATATCACCAGCAGAGTACCAAACCGCCTTAACGTCGCCCAACGGTCCGGCATCGCCGTCACAATGAGCGGTGATCCAGCCGTCTTGACAGGCGCGTGAAAAATCCTGAAAAAGCTTGTGAAATCAACGCGAATATTGAACTTACACGTTTGACACTGCTCGGCACGGTTGTTATATTCGAAGAGTTCCATGACAGCGAAGCTCGCTCCGTGGGATTCGGCCGCTGGGTTGTCCAAACCCGCTATAGGCGGGCAATCACACCTGAAGATTCAAGCCAGCAGTCCGTTCTTATTTCTTATTAAGGCTCTCTGCGTGTTTTCAAAACGCGCGAGTGTACATACGCAACCACATGTCTTTCGAAGAAGTCCCCAACGCTCCGACCACCCAGACCGAAGACTCCGGCGCTCCTGAGCAGCCGCAAACCCAGCAGGCAGACGAGCCCAGCGCCGCTTCCGAGCAGCCTCACATCGAGCAAGCCGCCGAGCCCAGTTCGCAACCTGCCGAGCGGGCGGCTGTCGCCGCTCCTCGCTCTGAAAAAGAACCGACCATGGAAGATTTCGCCACCGCCCTTGAAACCTTCGAGCAAGAACAGGCCCAGACCGAAGCCGCGCTGAACGAAGAACAGATCGTGACCGGCACGGTGCTGAAAGTCACGCCGCAGTACGTGGTCGTGGACATCGGTTACAAATCCGAGGGCGTGGTGCAGGTCGCCGAATTTACCGACTCCGAAGGCAACGTCACCGTGAAACGCGGCGACGAGATCGCGGTCATGCGCGAGCCCGGCCACACCGAGGAAGGCTACATCCACCTCTCCCACGACAAGGCACAGCGTTTGCACGCGTGGGACGAGATTGAGAAGGCCTACACCGACAAGGCTTCGGTCAAGGCCCGTGTCATCGATCGCATCAAGGGAGGCCTGACGGTCGATATTCTGGGCGCTCGCGCCTTCCTCCCGGGTTCGCAGGTCGATCTGCGCCCGGTGCGCAACCTCGACGGACTGAAGGGCCATGAGATCGAGGTCCGCATCATCAAGCTGAACAAGAAGCGCGGCAACATCGTCGCCTCCCGCAAGCAGTTGCTGGAAGAAGAGCAGTCGGAGAAGCGCAGCAAGACCCTCGACCAGTTGCAGGAAGACGGCATTCTCACCGGCACGGTGAAGAACCTGACCGATTACGGCGCCTTCGTCGATTTGGGAGGCATTGACGGACTGCTGCACATCACCGATATGTCGTGGGGCCGCCTGACCCACCCGCGCGACCTGGTTCAGGTGGGCGACCAGATCCAGGTGAAGGTGCTGAAGTTCGACCGCGAAAAGCAGCGCGTGTCACTGGGCTTCAAACAGCTCACGCCGGATCCCTGGCTGGACGCAGCCGAGCGCTATCCCATCGGCGCGCATGTACACGGCCGCGTCATCAGTGTGACCGACTACGGCGCGTTCGTCGAGTTGGAACAGGGCATCGAAGGGCTGGTGCACGTCAGCGAGATGACCTGGTCCAAGCGCATGAAGCACCCCTCCAAGCTGGTCAGTGTGAACGACCAGGTTGAGGCCGTGGTGCTGAACGTAAATCCGCAGGAGCGCCGCATCAGCCTGGGTCTGAAGCAACTGGAATCGAATCCCTGGGAAAGTCTGCACGAGAAGTTCCCGGTGGGCGCGGTGGTGGAAGGCAAAGTCCGCAACTTGACCGACTTTGGCGCGTTCATCGAAATCGAAGACGGAATCGACGGACTGGTCCACGTCAGCAACCTGAGCTGGACCAAGCGGGTGAAGCATCCTTCCGAAGTGCTGAAGAAGGGCGACAAGGTGAAGGCCATCGTGCTGGCCATCGAGCCGGACCAGCGCCGCCTGTCATTGGGCGTGAAGCAGCTTCAGCCCGATGTCTGGGACACCTTCTTCGAGCAGCATCGCGTGGGCGATGTCATCCACGGCAAGGTGCTGCGCCTGGCCAGCTTCGGCGCGTTCGTCGAGATTGCCGATGGGATCGAGGGCCTGTGCCACAACTCGGAAGCGGCGGACGCTCATGGCCAGCCTATCAAGCTGGAACCCAGTCAGGAGTTCGAGTTCAAGATCATTAAGATGAACCCCGCCGAAAAGAAGGTGGGACTCAGCATTCGTGCCGTGGGTGGCGAAGAGGCCACACGCCGCGATGTCGAGGCCTACAAGCCTCCGGCAGCCACCTCTTCCGGCACGGGCTCGACGATTGGCGAGTTCATGTCGTGGAAGCGCGCCAGCAGCGAAAATAATTAGTGCGGCGGAATTGAAACTGCAAAGGCCGCCAGCGATGGCGGCCTTTGATTTTGGGCGCAGGCTAACGGCTGCCCGCTACTTGATCCGCAAAATGATGTTGGCCTGCTGCCGATCGTCAAACTGGCTCAAGGTTTTGGTGTCACTCTTTTTTCCCTCGCGCTGGGCATAGACCTCATAATCCACATTGGGCGAGAGCTCAGGGAAGCGATAGGCACCGTCATTGCCGGCGATAACGGTCTTCACCGCCAGCGACTTCATGTTCTTCAGATAGACCACGGCGTTGCTCACGGGAGCGTCGCTCTTGCTGAGCACGACGCCGGTAAGCGTGCGCGTGGTGACGCGAGTGGGCTTGCGCCCGGTATCCGGAGATCCCCCTAAAGGCAACTGCAGTTGCCAGGCAAAACAATTGAGTGCAACCAGTAGAAACACCGCCGTGCCCAGCGTCTTTTTCATTGGCTTCCCTTTCGGCAGTCTCAATTTCACAGAGGACCAACCCGCTTAGATGCAGGCTGGCGCCTTTTAGCTCAATATCGTGAATTTGGACTGTGATGTCAACCGCCGCCGCGGGATTTATTGCCGGTAGTGAGCGCCTCCATGGCGGACGTCGGCGCCGCGCACCCAGAAAATCACATCTTCGGCGATGTTGGTGGCGTGGTCGGCGATGCGCTCCAGATTGCGCGAGATGAGCAATACGTTGAGCGCCGGGCGCGTCACGGCGGGTTCGTTGTGCATCTTCTGGACGAGCACAATGAAGGCCTCGTCTTTCATGCGGTCGACAATGCCATCCATCTGGAGAACGGCCTCGGCCACCTCGGCTTTGCCATCGAGGAAGGCCTCGAGGGCGCGTTGCACCATGGTGCTGACGCTGTCGGCCATGCGCGGAATATCCACCGGCAGCGGCACCTCGGGTTCGCTGATCAGGTCGAGCACCCGTTGCGCAATGTTCACTGCCTGGTCGCCCACGCGCTCCAAATCGGCGTTGATCTTCAGCACCGCCAGGATGAACCGCAGATCGATCGCCATGGGCTGCTGCATGGCCAGCAGGTCGAGCGCGAGTTCATCGATCTCGCGTTCGGCTTCGTTGATGGCATTTTCCCCGGTCAGCACCATCTGGCAGTACTTGCTGTCGCGGGTACGGTAAGCTTCGGTCGCGCGATCGATGGCCTGCTCGGCCAGGCCTCCCATCCGCAACAGTTTCTCTTTCAGTTCGTCCAGTCCCTGCTGGAAGCGGCTGCGCATTATCCAAACCTGCCTGTAATATAGTCTTCCGTCCGCTTGTCGGCGGGGGTGGTAAAGATCTTTTCCGTCTTGTCGTACTCGATGAGGCTCCCCATGAGGAAAAAGCCGGTGAACTCGGCCACGCGAGCGGCCTGCTGCATATTATGGGTCACGATGACCACGGTGTAATGCTGTTTCAACTGAAAAATCAATTCTTCGATCTTACTGGTGGAGATGGGATCCAAGGCCGAGGCCGGCTCGTCCATCAATAGCACTTCGGGCTCGACGGCCAGGGCGCGCGCGATGCACAGCCGTTGCTGTTGCCCGCCTGACAGGCTTGCCCCCGACTTCTTGTGCAAATGGTCCTTCACTTCGTCCCACAGAGCCGCCAGTTTCAGCGAACGCTCCACCAGTTCGTCCATCTGCTTGCGGTTGCGGAAGCCGTTCAGCTTCAGGCCCGCCGCAACATTATCGTAGATCGACATGGTGGGAAAGGGATTCGGCTTCTGGAAGACCATGCCGATGCGCCGGCGCACCTCGACCGGATCGGAGCCGCTGCCGTAAACATCCATCTCCCCGACTTTGACCGAGCCCTCGGCGCGGGCTTCCGGAACAGTCTCGTGCATGCGATTGAGGCAGCGCACGTAGGTGCTCTTGCCGCACCCCGAGGGACCGATGACCGCGGTCACGTGATTGGCGGCCACCGTCATGTCGATGGAGTCCAGCGCCTGGTTCTTGCCATACCAGGCGTTCAGCCCACGCACTTCGATTCCGACGCCCATAGGAGCCTTACGATCCCCCCTTCAACATTCCGCGGCTGGTGGTGATGCGGACGGCCGCCACTGCGCCCACGATCAAGAGGATCAGGATCAGCGACCCTGCCCACGCCTGGTTATGCCAATCGCGATAGGGCGAAATGGCATAGCTGAAAACCTGCAAGGACAGCGCTGCCGTGGGCTGATTCAATTTCAAGTTCCAAAACTGATTTCCGAAAGCGGTAAACAGCAGAGGTGCGGTTTCTCCCGCCACGCGGGCGAAGGCCAGCATACAGCCGGTGATCACTCCGGCGGAAGCGGTACGGAGCGAGATCGAGAGGGTCGTGCGCCATTTGGGAATGCCCAGCCCGTAAGCGGCCTCGCGGACTACGTTGGGCACCATCAGCAGCATCTCTTCGGTGGCGCGGGTCACGGTGGGGACCATCATAATGCCCAGGGCCACGCCGCCGGAGAGCGCAGAAAAATGTTTTTGCGGCACCACAATCAGGGAGTAGGCGGCTATGCCCATCACGATCGAGGGCACACCGTTCAACACATCGGCGGTGAAGCGAATCACATCGCCAAAGCGGTTGCGTCCATACTCCGCCAGGTAGATGCCCGAGCCGATGCCCAGCGGCACCCCGATAACGCTGGCCACCGCCAGGATGATTCCGGTGCCAACGATGGCATTGGCCATACCTCCGCCCACCTCGCCCGGAGGTTTTGGGGTCTGGGTGAGGAAGGCGATGTTGACAGAGCCGACGCCCTTGAGGACCAGGTAGGCAAAGATGGCGAGCAGCGGAACCAGCACCAGAATGGCCGCCAAAATCGCAAAGACGGTCGCGCCGTGGTTGGTAAGCCGGCGCCAGAGGCCGACCTGCTGCGGCAGAGAGGACGACGCGGAGTTAGGCAATGGTCCTCGCAGTTCCGCCGGTGATGCTCCACACCAGCAAGCGCGCCAGCGCGTTAACCACAAGGGTCACCAGAAACAGCGCCAATCCGATTTCCACCAAGGCACTGAGATATAAGTTCCCGGTGGCTTCGGTGAACTCGTTGGCGATGACGCTGGCCATGGTGTAGCCGGGAGCAAATAAGGATTTGGCAATCGCTGGCCGGTTGCCGATGATCATGGTGACGGCCATGGTTTCTCCCAGCGCACGGCCCAGCCCAAGGATAATGCCGCCCACGATGCCGATGCGCGCGTTGCGCAGCACTCCCATACGGATCATCTCCCAGCGGGTGGCGCCCAATGCCAGCACGGCTTCACGCTGGTTCTGCGGAACCGCAGTCATCACCTCGCGCGTAATGGAGGCAATGACGGGCACGATCATGATCGCCAGAATGACGCCGGCCGCCAGCATGCCGATGCCATACTTGGGGCCCGTAAAGAATCCTGTCCACCCCAGTGTTCCCCCCAGAAAGGGTTCCACGTACTCGCGCAGCAAAGGAGCCAGCACGAAGATTCCCCATAAGCCGTAGATCACGCTGGGAATGGCCGCCAGTAATTCCACAAGAAACGAGATGATGGCGCGCAGCCGCTGCGGGCACATCTCGGTGACGTACACGGCCACTCCCACCGACAGCGGCACAGCCATCAGCAGGGCCAGGAACGACGAAAGCAGCGTGCCGTAGATAAACGGCAACGCCCCAAAGCTCTCGTTGACCGGGTCCCAGTCACGTCCATAGAAGAAGTTGACGCCAAACTGGTGCAACGAAAGCCTGGACTTGTCGATCAGCTCCCAGGCCACGAGCACAACAATCGCAAACACCGAGACTGCGCTAAGCACGATAATCCAGCGAAATACCTCGTCCGGCATCCGGCTGCTACGGGGGCGGGTTTGGCGAATCTTCTGCAGCGCTACGGCGGCGATTCCCGCCTTGCGTTGCTGTTCCGCCGTTCGCGCCAGTGAGGGAATACCAGTGGCCGGCCTTGGCAACTGACCTAGCGGTTCAGGCGGGTTCATAGGATTGACGCTATCAGGCATGTGTTACAGAAGTGTTAAAGAAGAAAGCAACTACCACCTATCTCCTAAGTTGCTCTGCATCAGGGCTTTCAGTGGCGCCGAACTCGGCAAAACAACAACTTGGGCTTTACCCCCCGAGGGAGCGGGTCTCGCTGATGCAGGGGGGTTAAGGCCCAACTCCTTATTACGCCTGGTTCGGCACAACCAAAGTCGTGCTTGTTCCGGCAAATTGACCCTTGCTTCCGCGATTGCCCCACACTGTCGCTTCCCGTTCTTGGGCAACAGTGTGGGGGTCGTGCGCAAGAAAAACCTGGGCCGGCTAGTGGATGTCCTTGATCTTGGCGCGCTCCATGTCCGCAACGTGCTTGGGAAGGGGAGCATAATCGAGCTGCATGACCATGGGCTCGCCCTTGTCCAGCATCCACTGGAGGAAGCCCACCATAGCGTTTTTCCTCACCGTGTCCTGCCATTGGATCGGAACCAGCAGGTAAGTGAAACTGGCAATCGGATAGGCGTCCTTGCCCGGAGCATTGGTGATGGACACACGGAAGTCGGACGGCATGTTCTTGAGCGAGGCCGCGGCGACGGTCGTCGATTGCAGGCTCGCCTTTACGAAACTGCCAGCGGCATTCTTCACCGGGCCAAAGGTGATTTTGTTCTGCAGCGCGTAGATCAGTTCCACATACCCGATGCCACCGGGCTGTTGGGCAACCAGTCCGGAGACGCCTTCGTTGCCTTTGCCGCCCAAGCCCACCGGCCATTTCACCGAAGTGTTCGAACCAACCTTGGACTTCCATTCCGGACTGACTTTAGAAAGGTAGTCGGTCCAAACGAAGGTGGTGCCGCTGCCGTCGGAGCGATGAACCACCGTGATGTCCTGATCGGGCAGTTTTAAGCCCGGATTCGCACTGGTCAGCGCCTGATCGTTCCACTTGGTGATTTTGCCGAGATAGATCCCCGCCAAGGCCTCCGGCGTGAACTTGATCTCTCCCGAGACGCCCGACAGGTTGTACGCCGGTACTACGCTTCCCAGCACGGTGGGGAACTGGATGATAGGTTTGCCCATTTCCTTGAGTTGCTCATCGTTCAGCGGCATGTCGCTGGCGCCGAAATCCACGGTGCCCGACTGCAACTGGCGTATGCCGCCCCCGCTGCCGATTGACTGGTAATTGATCTCGATGTCCGGATGTTGGTTGTGATACTCGCTAAACCACTTGGAATAGATGGGGTAAGGAAAGGTAGCGCCGGCCCCGTTAAGTCTCGTCTGCGCAAAGGCGCAGCTCACCAGTACAGCGATGCAAAGGAGCACCCTGAAAGAGCGAATCACGTGGTTTCCTCCTGAAGTTGTCGAAGATGAAATCCTAGTTGGTTTTACCTCTGGATTGTTACAACTCCGTTACATGAGGGTGAATTTCGCATGAACCTCGGCCCGAGGGTTGAAAATTGCAATCCGTGCCTTACTGTGTGCTCTTCTGGCGTCTCTTAAGGTCTTCGATGAACATCTGCTCCATGGGCTTGTCGTAGGTGCGCAAGACGTGGCGGACGCTGTGTCCGCTCACCAGATGGCAAACTTCCTCGGCGAGATTCTTGGCATGGTCGCCGGCACGCTCCAGCGACTGGGTCATAAACAGTACGTGGAAGCTCTCCTGGCGGGGAGCGCCATCGTGGTTTTCAATGTGGCGAAGAAAAACCAGGTTGCGCAGGCGATCAAGTTCAGCGTCGGAACGCAGCACGGCCAGCGCGCGATTGAGATCGCGTTCCCTGAAAGCGTCGTGCACATCGCCGAGCATTTTCTCCAGCCGCGACGCCATTACAGTGAGATCGCGGATGTCCTGCAGTTCGATGCGGCTGCCCACGGCGGCGGCGCGATTGCTACAGTTCAGCAGGAGATCGCCGATGCGCTCCAGATCGATGATGAATTTGAGGCACGCCAGCAGTTCGCGGGCATGTTCCTCGTCCACCTTGGTGATGACCGAAGTCACGCCCTGATCGATCAGGCGATCGAGCGTGTCGAGTTCCTTCTCGCGCTCCCGGACCCCGTCCGACAGGGAAGGCACGCCAGTGGCGATTCCTTCGGCGACAATGCCGGCGGCAATGCGGGCCACCCGACACGCCTGCAGGGTCTGCTCCCGCAACTCTGTGCAGATCGCATCCGGGCTGGGCGGAACCAATTCTGGCGAACTCATGATGGGATCATCTCGATGCTACACCCGGACCGATACGTCCGCGCCGGCCCACGCCTTCGCCGTCCGCGGGCGAGTATGCGAGCTATGCGGCGAACAATAAATAGCGATTGTGAATTCTTGATGAAAGCCCCATGAAGTTCGCTTGAAATCACAGGCAGGCGGTGGGAGCCTTTTGGTGGAAGTCCCCTGCTTTAGCAGAGGGAAGCTGGACTTTAGTCATAGTGTGTACTCGAAAACGTAGGAGTGCTTGCCAGCTTCGATGGTGATGTCCATCTTTCCCGCAATGCCCGCGAGTTCACCTGAACCAGAGCCGGGAACAACGACAATGTTCAGATGTGGCTTTCCGTTTTCCATCGTAGCGTTGTGTTGCAGGACGAAGGTGCCACTGTGCCCGTTCAGCTTGCCCGTGACCTTCTCGATGGCAACGTATCCGCCAGAAGTAGCCGCGTTCCCTGCGCTGAGCATTTCTCCCTTGCTGGTGGCATCGAGGTCGCCATGAAACTGCTTATCGATGGAGAATCGGGCGAGCGTCTTGTCGTCCTGATTGTAGGGTGTGAGCGGAGCAACTTTGACCTCAAAGGTTCCGGTAGCGCTATGGGACATTGTAGATTCCTTCTGAAACGATTGAGCTTGCCCGGCTGCCAGCGCGATGAGGAGCACGGCAGCGAAAATTAAAGCCTTCATGGTTGTGTTGCTTCCTCCGAGTACAATGCAATTAAGATAAAATACTTAGTGGTAGTAATGTTATTGCGAATTGTGTGTCGCCTAGAACACGAGTTGCAATGAACCCATCAGAACTTATTGACAAGCAAATCGCAGACCTTACGGACTGGCGCGGCACAACGCTTGCCAATCTTCGCAAAATCATTCATGATGCCGACCCCGAGATAATCGAGGAATGGAAATGGATGGGCAGTCCGTGTTGGTATCACGATGGACTAATCTCGGTGGCCAACGCTCACAAGGATAAGGTAAAACTGACCTTCTCTCAAGGCGCAAGCCTTCCAGATCCAGACAAGCTCTTCAACGCCGGACTTGAAGGCAATAAGTGGCGAGCAATCGATTTCCACGAGGGTGACAGAATTAATGAGCGCGCTCTGAAAGGTATAATCCGTGCTGCCGTAGCTCACAATCGAGCCAGGCTGAAGGAGAAAACCCCGGCAAGTGCCCGGGGGATTCGGGGTAAAGCACATAAGGAATAGAAGGCCACTCGTGAGAACTGTGCCGTCCCTGAAGGGACTCATCAATTTTTTCCACTTTACTTTACCCAGGGCTTCCGCCCTGGGCTAATCACTTTCGCCCCTCCTCCACTCCATTTCGCGCAAAACCGGCGCGAATTGGGGACCCCGGCTGCGGGGCTGGAGTTTGCGCATTCGTTCCACCACGCCGACTCAAAACGAGTTTTCACACCCGCCCTTTAAGCCCCTGGGTTCTGTGATTCCAGGGTCCCCAGCGCTAAAGCGCGGGTCAAAGTCGATTCTTTCCCCCCGCATAAATGCGGGGGTTTCCACCAAGAGCCAATTATTTGGAGCAGTGCTCTACGCGCTGACCGGCGCCGGCTGCCGAGGCAAGGTGAAATAAAAAGTGGAACCGTGATTCAGTTCGCTCTCCACATAAATCGTTCCGGAGTGGGCGCGCACAACGTGTTTGGCGATGGCCAAGCCCAGGCCGGTGCCTCCCGATTCGTGCGAGCGCGCTTTGTCCACCCGGTAGAAGCGCTCAAACAGCCGCGGCAGATGCTCGCTGGAGATGCCGGAGCCGAAATCGCGAACGTAGAATTGCACGCCTTCCTCGGCCTCACACGCCCCCACCAGCACCTTCCCGCCCCCGTCACCATACTTCAGCGCATTGTCAATCAGATTAGAAAGCACCTGATGAATGGCATCGCGATCGACCGCGACGGTGGAAGTTGCCGTGTTCATCAACGCCAGCTCAATGCCACGGCTGGCGGCCCGGTCTTTAAAGGTCTCGACTGCATCTTCCAGCAATTCGCGCGGCGTGGTCAGTTGCAGATTGAGTTTCTGCTCCCCGGACTCGACCCGCGCCAGGACCAGCAAGTCCTCGGTCAGCCGGGCCATGCGCATGGCATTCTTGCGGATAATCTCCAAAAAATCGCGCGCGCCCTCACCCAGATCGGGGTTGTCGAGCAGAGTTTCGGAATAACCCTGGATGGAAGTCAGCGGGGTGCGCAGCTCATGCGAGACGTTGGCAATGAAGTCGCGCCGGGTTTTCTCTACCCTCTCGACTTCCGTCTGATCGTGCAGCACCGCAACCGCGCCGCCTCCGGGCATGGGCGCAGCGGTAACGTCAAAGATACGCCCGGAGAAAATCTTGGCGGCATTGGCCACGGTCACGTCACGCTTGTCGAGCGCGGATTGCACCGCCGTCAGGATCTCGGGATCGCGCAACGATTGCACCAGCGGCGCTCCCAAGCGCAGTCCACCCGGCAGCAGGCGTTCCATGCGCTGGTTGGCCCACAGCACGCGCCCGTCCTGGGCCACCGCAATCACCGCTTCCTGCATTGAGTTCAGCAGGGCTTCCAGCGTCTGGCGGCTGTTCTCAAGGGCGCGAAATCCATCCTCCAACTTGCGCGCTGTCTTATCGAGGGCGGCGGCGACGTGCGCAATTTC
This sequence comes from uncultured Acidobacteriaceae bacterium, assembly GCA_963710585.1. Classification (GTDB taxonomy): domain Bacteria; phylum Acidobacteriota; class Terriglobia; order Terriglobales; family Acidobacteriaceae; genus Bog-257. The sequence goes on from CAVQAM010000009.1 coordinate 156,803, forward strand.
GTCCGTTGACTCTTCCTGAATGCGCGCCGAAAGGTCGCCGGCTGCGATACGTTCGGCGAAGTCGGTGATGCGGACCAGCCTGCGGCTGATGGAATATGTCGCCACCATCGCGAGCAACATGGCGACAAGGGCCGCGACCAGCGCCGCTTCCAGCAGATCACGCCCGATATGGCGATTGGCCTCGCGGATCGCCGATAGGGGATACGCTAAACGCACGGCTCCGCCCGGTACCGGGGCCGCTACATACAACAGTTCCACTCCAATGGTGTGGCTCAAGCGGGTGGAGCTTCCTACCTGGCCATGCAAGGCGGCGATGAACTCCGGCCGAGTGGAATGGTTCTCCATCTCGTCGGGATTGGCCTCGGAGTCGGCCAGCACTTTACCCGAGGAGTCAATGATCGTTACCCGCGCGGCTGCGGCAGCGGCGGCCTGCCGGGTAATTTGCCGGAGCGACGCCGGGGGGGCTTCCGCGACGCGGGAAGCAAACATCAGGGTCTTTTGCCGTAAAGAGGTCTCAATCTGGCCGCGCAGCATTCCCACCCAGGCATGACGCAGGAGTACAGCCATGGTGAGGGTGCAGGCGACGATGATCAACAGCGCCGCGAGATACAACTTCAGAAAGATCCTGTTTTTCACGAATGGCTCGTCACGACTTAGGAACCTCGAAGCGGTAGCCCGCTCCCCGTACCGTCCTAAGATAACGCGGCTCGTCCGGATTCTCTTCTATTTTCTCGCGGATGCGGCGTACATACACGTCCACGGAGCGCGGGGTGACGTAGTGGGTGTCGCGCCACACCGCGTCGAGCACCTGGTCGCGCGTGAATACCCTTCCAGGATGGCGAGCCAGATATTCGAGCAAGCGGAACTCGGTCGCTGTGGTCTGCGTCAGTTGCCCGCGCACGGTCAGAGTCATGGCGCCGCTGTCAATCTCGATGTCGCCGGCCTTCACAATCGCCGGCGCCAGCGGACGCTCAAATCGCCGCAGCACGGCCCGCACCCGCGCCACCAGTTCGCGGGGGCTGAACGGTTTCAGAACATAGTCGTCGGCGCCCAGTTCGAGCCCCATCACCCGGTCGGCCTCGCTGGTCTTGGCGGTCAGGAAGATCACTGGAACCATGGCCAGTGACGAGGTCTGGCGAATGCGGCGGCAAAGCTCCAGTCCGTCTCCTCCGGGAACCATGATGTCCAAAAGGAAAAGCGCCGGGGCTTGTTTCTCGGCTTCGGCAATCACGCCCGCAGTTGCTGCAAACTTCCGGACACCGTATCCGGCGGCCTCCAGGTGGTGGCTGACCAGCCGCGAAATATCCGTGTCGTCTTCCACGGCAAAGATGGTTTGCTTCACGGCTGTATTGTAGCCGAGGGTAGGCGATGGGCTGTCATGTGTCGGTATCACAGCAATACAGTACACATAACTGTGTTACAGGATGATGAAACCCGAGGCGGCGTACACCGGAAGTAAAGCAGGTCCCTCGCGGGCTGAACTTGACCCCAACAAGCCCGCCACGGCGGGGCGCTTGTCGGGGACCCCGGTTCGCCCGCTCGTGATGACAAAAATAAAAACCTTAACGGCGCACCTGAAGGTGCGCCCCTTCAAAGCAGCCTCCGACCGATTTTTCCCGCAGCCTGTTCAGGCGAAGCGCCCGTCAAATGCGCATCGTTCAACCGCCCAGATAGGTGGGCCACGCACGCGTCAGGTAGTCGGTCATAGTGAGCGAAAGCAACAGGAAGAGCCAGAACATGGCAGCGACGACGGTCGCCATGGTCAACTTCGGGCTGTAACGGAGATGCATGAAGAACAGGACCACCAGGGTCCCTTTGATGGTCGCGATGACCAGCGCCGCCACCACGTTCATGGGCCCGATATCGACCATCGATACCAGGACCGTGGTCAGCGTGAGCGCCATCAAAATGGCCCAGATTGCCACGTACAGTTTCGCCGGGGCAATGTGTCCCACTGGGCCCGTTTCTTCCTTGTGTTCTGCCATGTGCTTCCTCGTTAGCCGCCGTGTTTCTTGCTGATCAGGTAGAGCATCGGGAAAAGATAAATCCACACCAAGTCAACAAAGTGCCAGTACAATCCTACGTTTTCGACCGGGTTGTGGTAGTGAGGCGTATAAGCGCCCATCAAGCCCGCAATGACCAGCCACGCCACCAGACCTATCCCGATCACCATGTGCAATGCGTGCAATCCCGTCATCGCCCAGTACAGGGAGAAATAGATCTCCGTATGCTGGGGATCGGTCGCGGGATGGGCCGGGTCACCGGTCTCAAAATGGAAATTCGGTCCGGGAAATTCGTGATTCACCCAGTGCTCGTGGTACTCCACCGCCTTGATCCCGAGAAACCCGAAACCGAAGAGGATGGTGATCAGGAGCAGGACAACCATGAGCTTGGGTTTGCCCATCTGCGCCGCCCGTACCCCGAGTGCCATGGTCAGTGAGCTGCAAATGAGCACCGCCGTGTTGGTCGCGCCCAGAACAATATTCATCTTCTGGCTGCCCTCAACGAACGCATGGTAGTAGGAAGCGCGATACACCAGATACGCACAGAACAGCCCGCCAAAAAACATGATTTCCGTCAGCAGGAACATCCACATCCCGAAGGACGAGGTCTCCCGCTGCTGCTCCATGTCGGCAAAGTGGTGTTGCAGCGCGCGCTCAGCGACTTGAATATCGCCTATATCGCTAGTGGCCAACGGTGATCTCCTCCTGATGTTCGTAGTCGTAAGCTTCCCAAGTCACCACCGGGGTCTCGTCGAAGTTGTGGGTCGGCGGAGGCGAGGAGGTCATCCACTCCAGTCCTACCGCGTTCCAGGGATTCGGACCTGCGTCCTCTCCGTAGCGCAGCGACCAAACGAAGTAGATCATGGGTAAGACGTAGCCCACGGCCAGGATGGAGGCGCCTGCCGTCGAGAGCACGTTCAGCACCTGGAATTCCGGCGGATAAGCGTGGTAGCGGCGCGGCGAGCCCATATATCCCAGAATGAACTGCGGGAAGAACGTCGTGTTGAAGCCCACGAAAACCAACAGCGCCGACAACTTGGCCCAGGCCTCGGGATACATCTTGCCGGTGATCTTGGGCCACCAGAAATGCAGCCCCGCCATGTAGGCCATCACCATGCCACCCACCATCACGTAATGGAAGTGCGCCACCACGAAGTAAGTGTCGGTGACATGCACGTCGATGCCAAGCGATGCCAGAAATACTCCAGTCAGACCCCCGACCGTGAACAAGCCGATAAAACCGAAGGCATAGAGCATGGGAGTGTTGTAGCTGATCGATCCCTTGTACATGGTCGCGGTCCAGTTGAAGACCTTGACCGCCGAGGGGATGGCGACCAGGTAGCTCAAGAGCGAGAACACCAGGGCGGCATAAACCGAGATTCCGGCGACGAACATGTGGTGTGCCCAGACTAGAAAGCCGAGCACGGCAATCGCGATCGAGGCCAGGGCCACGAACTCATAACCGAAGACGCGCTTGCGCGTGAAGCAGGCAACGATCTCGCTGATGACGCCCATGCCGGGAAGAATCATGATGTACACGGCGGGATGCGAATAGAACCAGAACAAGTGCTGGAACAGCAGCGGGTCGCCGCCCAGTTGCGGGTTGAATACGCCGATGTGGAAAGCGCGCTCCAGCGCCACCAGCAGCAGCGTGATAGCGATGACTGGAGTGCCCAGCACCATGATGATAGCGGCAGCGTAGTTCGACCAGCAGAACAGCGGCAGGCGGCGCCACGTCATGCCGGGCGCGCGCATACGATGAATGGTGACGATGAAGTTCAGCCCGGTCAGGATGGAGGAAAATCCGGCGATAAAAATACCGATGGCCGCTCCAATCACGTGGGTGTTGGAGTAGGTGGTGCTGAATGGCGTGTAAAAGGTCCAACCGGTGTCCACGCCGCCGGTGACCATGGCGACCAAGGCGGTGATGGCGCCCGCCATATAGAGATACCAGCTCAGCAGATTTACCCGGGGAAACGCCAGGTCTTTAGCGCCGACCATCAGGGGCACCACGAAGTTGCCAATCACCGCCGGCACCGACGGAATCAGGAAGAAGAAAACCATGATGATGCCGTGCATGGTGAACAGCTTGTTGTAGGTGTCGGACGAGACCAGGTCACCCGCCGGCGTCAGCAGCTCCAGGCGGATCATCATGGCGAAAACGCCGCCCAGCCAGAACATGGCGGTGATCGAGATGAGATACAGGACCGCGATCCGCTTGTGATCGGTCGTCAGCAGCCACGACTTGATGCCGTAGTTCGAATTCAGGTAATTCTCGCGCTCGACAGTCTGTACAGCGGTTGCCATGTCTCACCTTTAGGTCTGATGCTTCATTGCACGTTCGACGTATCCGAAACGGACGAACCAGCGCCCGCCCCTCCCTTTGGCTGCGTTTGCGCCAGCGATTTGACGTAGGCCACCAGCGCCATCAGGTTCTCTTCCGAAACCTGTCCCTGGAAGGTGGGCATGATGGGCTTGAAACCCGCGACCACCTTGGCGCCCGGATTGAGAACGGATTCGCGAATATAGTTCTCGTCAGCCACTACGGTGCGTCCGTCATCCAACTGCACCGGCTTGCCAAAGAGGCCAACCAGGTTGGGACCGCGTCCCTGGGTGTCGAAGCGGTGACAGGTCGCGCATCCCAGTTGCTGGAAAAGCTGCTGCCCGTTGGCCGCCAGCGAACCCGTGGATGATCCACCGCCGCTCATCCACGCCTGGTAGGCGGCGGGGTCCATCACGATCACCTCGCCGGTCATGGCGGAGTGGTTGGTGCCGCAATATTCCGCACAGAACAAGTGATACGTCCCCACCTTGGTGGGACGGAACCAGGTGGTGGTAAACCGTCCGGGAAGCACGTCAGCCTTGATGCGGAACGCCGGCACATAGAAGCTGTGGATCGCGTCCTGCGAACTCATGATCATCTTGACGTCGCGGTCAACGGGCACGTGCAGCTGGTTGATGTCGCGCTGTCCGTTCTCGTACTCGAACTTCCACATCCACTGTTTGGCTACGACGTAAACCTCCATCGCATCCTTCGGGGGGCGGGCCTCCTGGAAGTAGATCAGCGAACCCCAGGCGAAGAAGATCATGCAGATTCCCAGGGGAATCAGGGTCCACGTCAGTTCCAGCGGCAACGAGCCTTCAATTTGCACCGCATGAGGATGGACCGAACGGCGGTACTTGACCGCGAAGTAGAAGATCGCTGCAAAAATCAGCAGCGTGAAAAACGCCGATACCGCGATCAGCAGAAAATAAAGTCCGTCCACCTGCCATGCCAGCGCCGAGGCACGCTCCGGAAAAAGTGGGAAGTTTTTCCACATATCTATCGGGCCCGTCCTGTTCCGTTCTTGCCGCCGTGCGACTCCCGCCTGAACATCACGATGAGAAAGCCGCCGAGAAGCAGCATGGTCGCGGCCCCAGCCAGCCGCATTATGTTGGTGACCACGGCGCCGTATCGCCCGGTTTTGGGATCGTAGTGGTAGCAGTACAGCGTCACCTGGTCGACCAGGGTGCCAATCTTGTCGCGCGAAGCCTCGATCAGGCCGAGACGAATGTCTTTCGGAGAGAATTCCACTCCGTAGTAGTACTGGGCGATCTTGCCGGTCGGAGTCACGATCATGATTCCGGCGGCGTGAATGAACTGTCGGGTGAGCGGGTCGCGGCGGTAGTGGAAGCCCACCGCGTCCGCCAGTTGTTTGATCTCGGGCGGCTGACCGGTCAGGAAATGCCAGCCCTCGCCGTTGGTCTTGTGCTCCAGATGCTCGTTCATGCGCGCGATGTAGAGCTGCTTTTTCTCGGCCGCATCTTTGGGAGTCTCGTCTGGATTGAAGCTGACCGATACCACTTCGTACTCATTCCCCGGAGTAAATCGCAAGACGCCAAGCGCGCTCGCCTCGCCTGCCAATTCTTCCCCGCACAACATGGGGCAGGTGTAGTACACCAGATTCAACAGCACCGGCCGGCCCGACTTGAAGTAGTCGCCGAGCTGCACCGTCTTTCCCGTTTCATCCTTAAACTGCAGATCGAGCGGCACCTGCTGGTCGAGTCGCTGCTCAATTCCAATATTCGAGAGGTCGGCTGGGCTGACCTGGGAAGCGGCACTCGCGCTCTTGTCCTGGAAAGAAGAAGGCGGCTGGGCAAGGGCAAAGGCGCCCGCTGTCAGCAGAATTGCCAATCCTTTCGAGATTTCCTGCAACCAACGTTTCACAGCTTTAAATCCAATTCCTGCGCCGAGCGCATGTTACGAGAGCGATCGAAAATCTGTACCGTCCTTACGGGATAGTTTGCGTGTTGACCTCCGGCGGCGGGGCATTCGGACGCACCGGCAACCCTCGCTCCTCGATCAGCTTCATGGCTTGTGAAATGGGGATGTGGACCGCCCCGCTCTGGTCCAGGAACGGCTGATCCGGATTCAGGGTCTTCTGCTCCGAATAAAGGAACGTGTTCATATCAACTGCATCGCCGGTTTGCAGCCGCGGCTCCGGAAAGATCATGACGTCCACGGGCGGATTGTTCTGCAGCACGGATTGCGGAGCCGGCGCGGGCGCAAGTTTTTGCGCGCTCATCATCGGGTTGGGTTGAGGGTGCGCGAACAGCACATCGCTCTTGGCCATGAAGCGGAACATTCCCCACAGCACCAGCTCGATAAAGACCCCGGCCACCAGGAGTCCCACCAGGAACAGCACGACTCCCCGCGCACTTAAGTCGGCGCGTTCGTAATCAACCCCCGGATTCCGCAAGCGATCGTATTTGGATTTCTCAGTCGCCATGGGACCTCTGGTGCAACAGGCTCGGTATCTGCGGTTCATACAGCGGCAACAATGGCCGCTGCCGTAGGTTGTAGAAGAAGTAGGTTAGCCACAATCCGCCCACCGCAATGGGCGCGACGATGTACCAGGGACTGAGGTAGAAGTGTCCGTGTTCGTGGGCAAAGTTCGGAACAACATACCAATAGATGTCCACCAGCCGCATGAAGATGAGAAAAATTGCCAGGCCAATCAGGCGGCTGCCAGCCCGTTTGAGCTCGCGCGACAGCAGCAGCGCGAAGGGCAGGGCAAAGTGAAACAGGATGATGATCAGTGCCACCACGCCCCATCCCCCGCGAATGCGGTGCAGGTACCAGCCAATCTCATCCGGCAGATTGCCCGCCCAGATGATGAGCCACTGGGAGAAGGAGAAGTAGGCAAACAACATCACAAACGTCAGCATCAGTTTGCCGATATCGTGGAACTGCATCGGCTTGACGATTTCGCGAAACGGGCTGTAACGCGTAAACAGCGTGAGCATCACAATGCCAAACGCCAGCGCCGACAAACCTTGCCCAGCCAGGAAGATGAGGCCGTAGATGGTCGAGCCCCAGTGGGGATCGAGCGACATGATCCAGTCCACCACAGCGAATGAGACCGTCAAGGAATACAGCACCAGCCCAATCCCACTCAGCCCCTGAAAGCGGAGCGAAACGCCCGCCGGCTGAGGATAGTCCTGTTTGTTGCCACGGCGGATCAGCGTGAAGGCAAACCCTCCCCAAATGGCGAAGTAGAGAATCCAGCGAGCGATCCAGCCGCCGAAGCCTGATGTGTGCAGGTACCAACTATTGCGCGCGGTCAGCGCCGGATCGCTCATCCACGCGTAGAGATGGTGCCGCCCGAACAGGATCGGCAGAAACAACACGAACATCAGCGGAAGGCATTTGCAGGCGGCTTCGAATACGCGGCGCAGCACCAGGCCCCACAGTCCGCCGGAAAGGTATTGCACCATCAGCAAAGCCAGGCAGCCGAGGCTGAGACCAAGCCAGAGAATGTAGGCGATCAGGTAGCCGCGCAGGAACTGGTCCAGCGAGGTCACTGCACCGATGACGCACAGGAGGGCGCCGGCCACACCTACAATGAGCCAGCGCTTCTGCCACTGCGCCGCCTGCGCGGGAACGGCGTATTCGGCTTGTCCGATCTGGGGAATCTCTCTGCTCATGGTTTGGCTTCGCCTCCTTTGGCCGGAGCCGAATTCGGCTTTGCAGGAGCGGACGCTGCGGTGGTGGCCCCTTGCGTATCGAAGGGCGGCGAAACGACAACGCCGGGCGGAGGCTGCTTGGCGATCGGCTCACCGGACGGAACATCCGCCTCATTGGCGTGCTGGCTCAACTGCAAGGCTCGGATGTACGCCGCAATCGCCCAGCGGTCCTGCGGTGGAACTTGTTCCGCGTAGTCGGGCATGGCGCCAAAACCATTGGTCATGACGTCAAAGAAATAGCCGATCGGGGCCTTGCGCAGACGCTCGGTGTTGTACGAGGGCGGGTGCTTAAAACCACGCTGCACGATCATGCCGTTGCCGTCGCCCAGTTCCGAGTGGCAGGGTGCGCAGTAGATGTTGAAGCGCTGCTGTCCGCGCGCCATCACCTCGGCCGTCACCGGAAAGGGCATGTAATCGCCATCGTTGCTGCCGATTTTACCGGTGTAGAAGTAGGTGTCGGCCTCCAGATGCCCCCGCGCCACCGTGCCCTGGATAATGGGCCGCGCCGAACGTTTATCGGCGTAGAAATCGTTCTCGCGCAGCGGGCGATAGTAGGGCTGGTTCTGCATGTCTTCGCGGCAGCCTGAGAGTAAGAACAACGCCGACGCCAGCAGAATGTAAACCGCTGCTTTGCGCGCTGGGTATCTCTTGTTTCCGGAGCGCTGAGTTGCGGTCGATGCCCGGCTGTTAAATTGTGCTGACGATTTAATGGGGCACCTCCGAAATCGACAGCGGTTTCAGGCTCTCCATGAATCGCTGCGTGTCCACCACATCGAACTTGGGATCGGCGGCTTCCACGCACAGGAAAAACTTGTCGCGGGTGACGGCGGAAAAGCGGTCAACATTGAACAGCGGGTGATACGGCATGGGCAGGCCGTTCAACGCGAACATGCCCAAGACCCCCGAAAGTCCGGCGAACAGAATGGTCATTTCGAACGTCGGAACAATAAACGCCGGCCAGGAATCATATGGCTTCCCGCCAATGTTGAGCGGATAAGAAATCACGTTGATCCAATACTGCAGGCCGAATCCCGAAAGCCCGCCCAGCAGTCCACCCAGCAACACGATCAGCGGCACGCGGCTCTTGTGGAAGCCGATGGCTTCACTGGCCTCTTCGATGGGAAACGGGCTGTACGCGTCCATCTTGCGGTAACCGGCGGCATAGGCTGCCCTGGCCGCATAGACCAGATCGGTGGACGAATCGAACTCGGCCAGAATGCCGTAGATTGCCGGTGAGAGCGGTGCGTGACTCACTTTGCTTTCACCTCCGCCTCAGGCAGCAGCGTGCGCATTTCGAAGATGGAAATGGCCGGCATGATGCGAATGAAGATAAAGATGGCCGCGGCAAAGAATCCGATGGTGCCGAAAAAGATCGCGTAGTCCCAGCGCGTAGCCACGTAATGACCCCACGACGAGGGCAGGAAGTCGCGACTCAGGCTGGTGATGATGATGATGAAGCGCTCCAGCCACATGCCCACCAGAATCACCAACGAGATCAGGAAAAGCCATCTGGTGTTGGCGCGAATCTTCGGCGCCCAAAGGACCTGGGGTATGACCAGGTTGAAGAGAATCAGCGTCCAGTAAAACACCGCATAAGGGCCGAACCAGCGGTTCTGCATCATGAAGCGTTCGTAAGTGGAACCGCTGTAGAAAGCCATGAAGGCCTCGAAGAAGTAACCGTAGGCAACGATCAACCCGGTAGCCAGCATGATCTTCGCCGCGTTCTGCAAGTGGCGCATGGTGATCATGGACTCGAGGTGATAGTAGTGCCGGATGGGAATCGCCAGCACCAGCACCATGGCAAAGCCCGAATAAATTGCGCCTGCAACAAAGTAGGGCGGGAAGATGGTGGTATGCCAGCCGGGAACGATGGAGATGGCAAAATCGAAGCTGACCACGGTGTGCACGGAGAGCACCAGGGGAGTCGCGATTCCGGCCAGCAGAATGTACAGCGCCTCGTAGCGCTTCCAATGGCGCGCCGAGCCACGCCAGCCCAATCCCAGAATTCCGTAAACCTTCTTGGTCAAAGGATGGCTGGCCTTTTCGCGCATGGTCGCAAAGTCCGGAACCAGGCCGACGTACCAGAACACCGCTGAGATGGTGGCGTAGGTCGAAACTGCGAAGACGTCCCACACCAGCGGACTGCGGAATTGCGGCCAGACGCCCATGCTGCTGGGGTAAGGGAACATCCAGTACGCCAGCCAGGGACGGCCCATGTGCAATATGGGGAACATCCCGGCGCAGGCCACGGCAAACAGCGTCATGGCTTCGGCGAAGCGGTTGATGGAGTTGCGCCAGGTCTGCTTGAGAAGCAGCAGAATGGCGGAAATCAGCGTGCCAGCGTGGCCGATGCCGATCCACCAGACGAAGTTGATGATGGCGAAGCCCCAGCCCACGGGAATGTTGATGCCCCAGATTCCGACGCCAATCAAAAACAAGTAGGTGACCGCCGCCATCAGGATCGCGACCAGGCCCATGCCGATGGCCAGCCCCGCCAGCCAACCCAAGCCGATTGGCCGGGTCAGCACGGCATCGGCAATGGTATCGGTCATCGAACCGAACGTCTGCCCCGGCCCTAATACCGGTGGCTCCTCCGGCCAGGGCACGTCCATCAAAACCGTTTTTTCCTCTGGTCCCTGCTGCATCGCTAACTGGGCTCCGACTGCTCAAGATCAGGGTTCGGGTTCTGCACCACCGCCATGTACGAGGTGCGCGGACGCGTGTTCAGGTCTTCCAGCAGGTTGTAATTGCGCTGCTGGGCCTTGAGCTTCGACACGCGGCTGTTGGGATCGTTCAAATCTCCAAAAACGATGGCGCCCGCCGGACAAGCCTGTTGGCAGGCGGTGATCACCTCGCCATCGCGCACCTTGCGGTTTTCCTTCTCCGCCGTGATGCGCCCGTGCGTAATGCGCTGCACGCAGTAGGTACACTTCTCCATGACACCGCGGCTGCGCACGCTGACTTCGGGATTGCGCATCATTTTGAACTGCGGAGTTTCAAAGTCCTGGAAGAGCAGGAAGTTGAAGCGGCGCACTTTGTACGGACAGTTGTTGGAGCAATACCGGGTGCCGACGCAGCGGTTGTACACCATGTCGTTCAGGCCTTCGGTGCTATGGACCGTGGCCCCGACGGGGCAAACCACTTCGCAAGGCGCGTTTTCGCACTGCTGGCAGGGAACCGGCTGGTAGTAAACCGATGGATTCTCGGTGCCGCCCTCGTAGTACACATCCACACGCAACCATTGCATCTGCCGGCCACGCATGGTCTGCTCCTTGCCTACGACGGGAATATTGTTCTCCGCCTGGCAAGCTACGATGCAGGTTTTGCAGCCAATGCATGAGTTCATGTCGATGGTCATGCCCCACTTCAACTCCGTGTACTGGTAGTTGTAGTAGAGCGTCATCTCCGGCGCGGGCGACTCGATGCCTTCGTGCGCGAAGTCGGGGTTCTTGATGAAATCCTGCAAGGTCGCTTTGCGAATGACGTGGCGGTTGCTGAGCGGCTCGGTGCCGTTAGGAAGATCGGAATGGTCGATGTACTGGAAGCCCTGCGGATGAGCGAACCCGTATCCCGCACCGGCTTTGCTGATTTTGGCAGTCGCCATCCACGCCGTATCGCTGGTGCGAATTTGATAGAAGTCGAATCCGACGCCATTACCGACGCGGCCCGCCTTGGTGCGTCCATAGCCGAGGAAAACCGTGATCGAGTTATCGGGATGTCCGGGCTGCGGCCAGATCGGCCCCTTCTGCTTGCGTCCATTGACGTCAATCTCAATGATGTCGCCGGTCGCCAGCCCCTGCTTCTTGGCGGTGTTCGGGCTGATCAAAACGGCGTTGTCCCAACACAGATTCGTGATCGGCTTCGGGGTCTCCTGGAGCCAGCCGTTGTTGGCCCGGCTGCCGTCGTAGATCAGCGGGTCGCGACGGAACATAACCTCGATCGCTTCGCTGTTGCTACCGCCATTACTCGCAGGGATGTTCCCACCCTTGGCGGAAACGGTCTTCGCGGGCAACGCCGTGTTGGCTACGAAACCATCATTCAGCGCCTTGCGCCACTGGGCTTCGAAATCACCGCCCGGCATTTTGCCCTGCCAATACTTGCGAACAATGTCGTAGCCCGCGGTCTCCGGGGAACCGACCAGGGAAAAGATTAATTCATACTCGCTCTTGCCGTTGTAAAGCGGCGCAATCAGCGGCTGCACGATGCTATAGGTTCCGTCGAAGGCCCGGGCATCTCCCCACTCCTCCAGATAATGCGTGCCGTTAATGTGCCAGTGAACGTGATCGCTGGTCTCGTCCCGATACAAGCTGTGCTGCACGCGCAGCGGGACCTTGTTCATGGCTGCTGCGAAGTCGAAATCCGCGGGCGCGTCATAGACCGGATTCGCGCCCATGATGAGCAGCAGGTCCACCTTGCCGGAGTTCATTTCGCCGACCAGTTCTTTCAATGCTGCGGTCTGCTCCTGCGGCTTGGCTTCCACCGGATCGGTGTAGATCACGGTATTGCCCGCCGCGCCCAGCGCCTGATTCATGACATGCGCCAGTGCATGCACCGCCGGCGGCTGGTTGTCTCCAGGAATCACGACCGCGGCGCCACGGTGCGCCTGCAGATCTTTGACCAGCGCGGCGACGAACTTCTGGTGCTCGGGTTTCGCCGAAGCTCCGCCGCCAGCGCCGACTCCCGCGGCAACGGCCCGCGCCAGTTGCTCCACTTCCGATGCGCGCACCGGCAGGCGATGATCGGCTTTGCCCGCCGTATTGGTGGGCGTGCTCTCAATGGCATAGAAGCGGGCCATCTTTTCTTTCAGGTCGGGATTGCGCCGCGCCGCAAACGAGCGCGCGTAGTAAAGAAATCCAGGGAATCCGCTGGAAAGGAAATCGCCGTCGAGGGTCAGAATGACGTCGGCCTTTTCCAGGTTGTAACGTGTTTCCCCATACTGCCCGAACGCCAGCTTGGCCCCGGCTCGAACATTGTCACGGTTGAGCGGCTCGTACTGCACCCACTTCGACTCGGGATACGCTGCCTGCACCTGGTCCATCAGCGAGCCCATGGTTGGCGAGCCGATGGTGTGGCTCAGAATCCGCAGGCCGCTTCCCTTCACCGCCTTTTGCGAATTCAGCGCCCCCTTGAGAGCGGTGTTGAATCCGCTCCAGGTATTCATTTCGCCCAGGTAGGTTATGATCTGCGAGCGGTCGGGATCGTACATGTCGAGGATGGAAGCCTGCGCGAAAACATCGCTCCCTCCCAGACCGGCCGGATGCTCGGGATTTCCGTCCACCTTGGTCGGACGGCCTTCGTGGCTCTCCACCAGCACCGGCGTCGCATACGCGCCAAAGGGCATGGCGCTGGCGAAGAAGAGCGGCTTGCCCAGGACAATTTCTTCCGGCTGCCGCACGTACGGCACGATGGGCTCCAGCGGCTGCTTCACGCACGCCGACAACCCCGCCAAGGCCAGCGAGGCGCTCATCAGCTTCATGAAGTCGCGGCGCGAGGCGCCCTCGGGCCAGACCGAGGCCTGCCGCGGGAATTCCCGGTGCAACATTTCATAGAAGCCGTCGGTCTGGGCCAGCTCCTCCAGGCACCGCCAATACTGCGGACCGCTCTTGGCGCCAGCCAGCTTGTCCTGGATCTGAACAAGCTCCAGTTTGCTGGGACAGACCGCCTCAGACTTGTTCGGGCTCTCTTTTTCCATCTTCTCGTCGGTTTCCGGAAAGGGTCGTTCGTCCAACTACCGCAGTCCACCCCACGCGACTAGCGGTGACACGTACTGCAACTAGTAATGCCTTCGATGCTGCGAATGTTGTAACGGTGCTTCAACTCGTTGCCCAAGGCGATCTGATCGGTGAAAACGCTGCCATCGGCCAGCTTCACAGGATTGTCTGAGCTGGGCGGTTGGTAGCGCATGTTAAACACCTGGTCGCGCGGACGAAGAAATTTTTCCGGCGCGCGATGACAGTTCAAACACCATTCCATCTGCAGCGAGTTGGCCGCGTAGGTCAGCGGCATCTTGTCCACCGGCCCGTGGCAACTCGCACAGCCAACGCCTTTATTGATATGAATGCTGTGATCGAAATAAACAAAGTCAGGAAGGTCGTTGACCCGGGTCCAGATCAGCGACTCGCCGGTCCGATAGCTTTCGCGCACCGGTTCCAGCATGGGCGCGTTGGTCCAGATCTGCGAATGACAATTCATGCAAGTCTTGGTGGGAGGAATCCCCGCGAAACTCGAGGTCTCGACCGAGGTGTGGCAGTAGCGGCAGTCGATACCGTCGCCGCCCACGTGGTGCTGGTGGCTGAACGGCACGGGTTGCGCCTCCGCGACGTTCTGATAGGTGGCATACGGCGAGCGCTGCATCTCCAGCGCCGCCCACAGCAGCACCGACACGACCACCACCACTCCGATGATCGACGCCCGTGCAATTGTGTTCGCGCTGCGATGAAAGACTTGGACCATTATTTATGAAGCTTTCCAATGTTGCGGGTTGGGGAGCCGATTACCCCTGCGGCGCCCAGGTTCGTGCGGTACGGCGAAGCGCGCATCTCAGCCTGATGTGACGTGCATCACCCAAGCGAGTGATTATAACAAGGTAGGTTCACCAATGTGCAAGTGGGACGCCAGAATCGGCCAAGAATCTTTCCTGGCGGGCGAATTCGCAGGGGTGCACTTCGAGGAAGGAACTGCTCGGAGCCCTGTAAAACAAGGATTCGCTTACCTCCCGAATCGGGGACCGCGTCCCGATGCCGGCAAGAGGCATTGGCTAGTTGCTAATTGCTAGCTGCTCGTTGCTTCTTCAGCGTCCGCAGCAACAACATGGCCAGCACATACGCTGCTGCGCCGCAGGCCAGCGTGACATTCAATCCGAACTGGATGGCAATCACCATCGCCAGCACCGAACCCAGCACGCTGGACGCAGCATTCATCGCCCACGCCCATTCCACCGCGCCATGTTTGGCCGTGGCACTCTGCCGGGGAGAATCCTGGGACGACAAGGCGCGCAGGCCGCTGGGAAATGGCATGCCCATGGCGAAGCCCGGTGGAACCAGCAGCGCCGCGCTGAGCAACAGCTTGACCACGAAGGGAAGGCCCACCAGCGCTCCCAGCAGATGTGGCAGAGCAAATACATAGATCGCCAGCGCCGTCACGATGAAGGCCATCGCCAAAGCGACGCGCGTTGGCTCATGGAACCATCGCCGCGAGAGTACGCTTCCCAACCCGCTGGAGAGCAGCATCAGGAATATCACCACGGTGAGAGCGTACGTCGGATTCCCCAGAAACAACACAAAGCGCTGAATGAAAGCGATCTCGACCAGGATGTATCCCAAACCGATGGCGATGAAATACAGCAGGCGAATGCTGCGCCCGGACCGCGCCTCGGACGAAAGCAACATTGGCACTATGAGAAAACCGAGGACCGCCGCGACCGAGATGACCAGCACCAGCCCCAGGATCGCGATTCCCAGGTTCACCTTCCAATCGATGCCGCCGCCGTTCTGGCCGCGGAACACCTGCTCCGGCTTCATGGTGAAGAAGAAGAACGGCGCGTTATCGGTGACTGGCGAAACATTAAACGCGTAATGCGCGGAGAAGTCACGCGCATTCTGGCTGCGAATCAAGTCGGCGAACGCGGGATGCGCCATCCCCGGCGTGGCAGCGGTAGCGGGCAGGTAAAGCACGTGCAGGTTCAGGTTCGAGTCTGCGGGCGTTTCGCCCTGGATGTGATTCAGCACAGCGCGCTGCTCTTGCAAGGTGAAGGGTGACTTCTTCGCCAGCACCAGCACAGGACGCCCATCCACATTCAGCTCGCCGTCGCTGATCACGATGAAATTCTGCGTGCTGTCACGCACCCCCAATTGACGCAGCGCTTCCATGGCCTGTGAAACCACTCGCAAGGCCTCGCGGGGCTGGGTAAACTCCCAGCGCGTGATGGCGACCATGCCGTCGGGCTTCAGGTGCTCGAAGTACTCGCGGAAGGCCTCTACGGTGTACAGATTGTTTTCGCTGAGGGCGAACGCCCCGGCGGCGGTGGAAGCCCAGGTATCAACCAGGGTCATCTGTACCACGTCGTAGCGATCGCGGCTGTTGCGCACAAAGGAGCGCCCATCGCTGACGTGCATGTGCACCTCGGGAATCTGGTAGAGGTGGTGAGCGTAGTCAGCGAACCCCCCGCGCATGATGTCGGTGGCAATGATGGGATTGATCTCGATGCCGGTGACGTTCGGGCTGCCGTTGGCGACGGCGCGCAGCACATCCACGCCGCCGCCCGGACCGATGATGGCGAAGTCGCCGCGCGGACGCAGCACGTTGGCGATTGAGGACGCCGCCGACATCAGATTGCGACGGTAAGCCTCATCCCAGTGATAGGGATCGGAGTTCATGATGTAGGTGCTGGCATCGGCGTCGATGACAATCGCCTTGGCGTCTCCCCACTTGTCCACTTCCACGCGCGAGAGCGCATTCCACTTGGCGTAGAGCGGCGTCTCGCGCTTCATGCCCTTGGCATATATGATGTCAATCAGTTTGCCGCGAAAGTTCGCCGCGATCAGCACCAGCAACGCCAGCGCGAGGCCCGCTGGAATGCGGCGGCTGCGCGCAGTGCCCCAAGCCACGCCTGCCGATGCGACTGCCACCGCCGCAAACAGGATGGTATTGGGCCCGCCGATAAAGTTCAGCAGCGGCACCAGCGCCAGGCAGGCCAGCGATCCCCCCAGCAGGTCGGCTCCATAAAGCTGGGTAATCCGCGCCGGATGGCGCGCAAAGACAAGCGAAAACAATAGTCCCGTGATGAAAAAAGGGACCGCGGAAGCCAGGTAGAGCACCGAAAGGTGACGGAAGTTCGACCAGTCGAGGTGCAGCGACACCTGGCTATGCAAAACGATCTCTAGGACGGCGACAATGACCACTGCATTTGCCGCACACAGCCATGCGCCCAGTTGTCCAACGCGCCAGCGCTCCAGCCACTCTCGCCGCAGATAAGCGAACACGGCGCCTGCGCCCAGCCCGAGCAGCGCAATCGAGATAGCCAGAAAAGCGAAGTGGTAGAAGAGCACGACGGAGAACAGGCGAGTGAGGCCTAATTCCAGCAGCAACGCAGAGAAGCTCATCAGGCCGATCGCCAGTGCAGCGCCGCGAGGCGAGACCGCAGCGGCAGCTTCGACTGGATTGACTTGTTCAGTTGTTCCGATCATGAAGAATTGAGATTACTACGAGGGGCCCTCTCATTCGTCGCCTAGAGGTGGGAGACCCTCCGAAGAACCGATCAGGTAAGGGCAGCGGATCGCTTCCGGTTTGCCCCTCACTCGGGCGGAATAAATACAGGCCTCAGGCAGCGAATTGCAAGACTCGTCATCTCGCGTCGCGATGTCCAACGCTTGCCGCCGTTGGCGTTTGATATTCATGTCACAGACAAATGTGGCGCGTTGCGCTAGGCTTTGCACGCAGCAAGATCTGTACCGATCCTGATAGTCCCGGAGGATGGCTCATGTCTTCTCGTATTGCAATAGCGCCCCAACGAGTTCTTGCAATGTTTCTCAGAACGATGTTCGTGGTGGTTTTGCTGGCTTCCTGTGCCACGGCGCAGGAGCCGTATCAGCCAAGAGACGAAATCTTCGGCGGATATTCCTACCTTAATGTGCATGGTACTGCCGACTTTGGAACCAAGCTGCCTAACATTGACAAGGGATTTGACGCATCGAACACCTTTTACTTCACCCGGACGGGTAAGGCCCGCAATCTTGGGTTCGTAGCCGATGGAAGTGGTCACTTTGACCGGGACCATGATTACGTCGGCATAGGCTTTGGCCTATTCGGTTTGCAGTATAAGTATCACACGGAGGGTGTTTTCTCTCCCTTTGCGCGCTTCTTGATGGGAGTGGCGAACCTCTCGCCGGCGCTGCCGCCGACGCCGCCAAACTATCCCAATCAGTGGAAATTCGCGGTGGGCGGCGGGGGCGGCATCGACCTCAACCTCACCCCCTGGCTGGCGATTCGTGCTGTGCAACTGGACTATCTCTATAACTCGTATAACGCGTCGTTTCCCACCAGCCAGCAGAACTGGAACTATTTGCGGGTCGCCACTGGCCTGGTCGTGAGCCTGCCTCCCCCCAGCAAAATCCTGCCGAGCGCGGTTTGCATCGCGCAGCCGACGGAGGTCACTGAGGGCGAGCCCGTGACCGTTACCGCTACGGGCAGGAATTTCGATCCCCAGCACACCCTGACCTATGCCTGGACTTCCAACGGTGGGAAGTTCGACACCACCAAGGCGCAATCCGCCCGCATCGATACCACAGGGGTGGCCGCAGGCAGCTACAACGCCAACGCCACCATCACCGATGCCAAGAAAAAGAAGAACGGTACGGCCACGTGTACGGCATCTTTCAATGTGAAGGAACGTCCGAAGCCGCCGATGAATCCGCCCCAGGTGAGCTGCTCTGCAAGCCCGGCGGACGTGAAGGCCGGTGAACCGGTCACCATCACGGCCACAGCGAGCAGCCCTGACAACTCGCAAATCACAGGCTACTCGTATCAGGCCACCGCTGGCAGCATCAGCGGGACCGGTGCGACGGCCATGCTGAATACCGCCGGGATTGCTTCTTCCGGCACCGTTACCATCTCCGTCATTGCCACCGATGCCCGACAACTCACGGGCACAGGAAGCTGTGCGGTTGAGGTCAATGTGGCGCCGCCGGTAAGCGCCCGGACCCCCATCGAGTTCATACCCCGGCCGCATCAACGGTACGTGCCGTGGCGGGTGGATAACGTGGCCAAGGCGATTCTCGACGACGACGCCAGCGCCCTGAAGAACGACCCTGGCGCGAAGTTGGTGATCGTTGGTTACGCTGACGGCGAGAAGCCGCCCTTGGTGGGCAAGGGCAAGAAGAAACACGCGATGGACCTGGCTGCGCAGCGCGCTGTAAATGCAAAGGCGTACCTGGTGACTGCTCCGCCCGATGGGCAGGGCATCGATCCCAGCCGTATCGAGGTGCGGACCGGCGCCGGCAAACAGCACCAAGCTGACATCTTCTGGGTGCCTCAGGGCGCGGACGTCAAAAGCTCCGCCCTGCTCCAGTCCACCGTGCCAGTGGACGAGACGAAGGTGAAGCCGAGCAACGACGCGTACCCGAAACCAAAATCGGCGAGGCACCGATAATCACCGGAACAAGAATAGAGTGCGTTACGCCGCGAAAGCGGCGTAATGCGCTCGCCGTTACAATTTTGGTTGAGAATCAGAGGGAACGAGCATCCCCGCCGCCCGCAGTCGTCGTCATTCGCGCCGAGTCTACGGCTCGGCCAGCAAGTCCTCCTCCACAAATGCCTTGTCTTCCACGCTGCTGCCGACGAGAGCGAACGAGCGAGTAAGCTGGGCTTTGCCGTTCTCAATGCAGGTGATGACATAGGAGCAGCCCAGCCAATACGCCTGCTCCAGGTCGGTTGGCGACCAGCACGCAGGGTGATCGGGATGCGAGTGATAAAAGCCGATAATGTCGAGTCCACGGATCCGCGCGTCGCGCTGGATTCGTGCCACTTCCACCGGATCAATTTCATAGCGATCGTTTGCAGCGTCGGTCCGCGTGTTGCGGCAGCGCACGCTCGCGCTCACGATTCGGGCCTCACCTTCGACCCTGCCCAATAGCGCGCCACAGCATTCGTACGGATACGCCTCCTCCCCGTGGCGGCGAATCTCGTCATAAATAAGCTGGCGGAGTTTCAACATGCGTCGCTGCCTTTTCTATCATGTCCAGGCGCGATTTCCCGGGGAAACATTCTTCGCTCGTGGCGCAACGACTGGTTAGGCTTGTGATTCTGGCCTCAACGCAGGTTGCCGTTTCCCCGTGCAGTGTGCGACAGTGTGAGTCTCTGGGATGCCGGCTCCAGTGAAGTGTGTTGGAAGCCGATGCAACATAAGTACGGTATTCGATATCGCATTCCAAGACCAAGACGGTGGTAGCAACTTCCGTTTGACGAGGGTCGTTGGCGAAGGGTTATTGCGCAAGATGACCAAGAAGATCAAACCCAAATCGTACGAAGACGCCGTGTCATGGTTTCGCGCTCACGAATTTGACATTCTGGAAGCTCCGGGCACGTGTAACCGCGTGTTTCTGAAGAAGCATATCTGCTCGGCAGCTATCGAGCGCACCGCCGACGGGGGCGTCAAGGTCTTCGCCTATCCCGGATACCTCATCAATGGCGAGATCTCAAAGCTGGTCGATCATGGCTACCAGAAGGTTCTGAAGACCACCAAGGCCGAGTATCCTGCCACCGCCGATCGGCTCAAGGCGTTGCACCAGTTCACTGAGGAGATGAAGGAAGGGATTGGCGCCATCAGCCTCTACAATGAAGGCCTGGGCACGGTAAGTGAGTCGTATATGTATGATCGTATGCGCGGACGCGATCTGCCGGAAGCGGAACGTCCCCAACGCCCGTGGCAAACGGCAACTGGTAAGCGCCGTGCATAGCTTCTTCCCTCAATCCGCGATGTGTCCCGGTTCCGCCAGGCTGTAGATTTTCCGGATAATAAACTCGCTTCGTTCGTGGTGGATTATCCACGATCACACCTGCGCGGAGTAGAGTCTCGCTTCCTCAATTCGCATCATCCTGGCATCCGGCTACATCGAAAGAGTTATGGCTGGGCCCTCGCGCGGGTGTAGAATTCAGCCGGATACAGGCGGTATCCCCGCCAGATTGGGGAACTGCACTGGAGGACATCGTGAGTATTACCACCGGCGACTTCCGCTCGAAGGTCACCTCTTCCACCCTTCTCGAAAAAAAACAGCGCAAGGAACTCATCACTTGTCTGACCGCCTACGACTATCCCAGCGCGCGGCTGGTGGATGAGGCCGGCATTGACATGGTCCTGGTCGGCGACTCCCTCGGCATGGTGATGCTGGGCTATGAAAATACCCTGCCGGTTACTATGCAGGAGATGCTGCACCACACGCGCGCGGCGAGGCGCGGCGTCAAACGGGCATTTCTAGTGGCTGACATGCCTTTCGCTTCCTACCATGTCACCGCGCGCGACGCTTTGCGTAACGCTGCCCGCTTTATCAAGGAGGCGGGCGCCGAGGCGGTGAAGATCGAGGGCGGCGAGACCCGCTCGCGCCTGGTCGAACGCATGGTCGAGGCCCAGATTCCCGTGGTCGGCCACATCGGACTTACACCGCAATCGTTGCACGCCATGGGCGGATACAAGGTGCAAGGCAAGACCCTGCAAGCCGTCGAGCAACTGATGCACGATGCGATCGCCCTGGAGCGCGCCGGCTCCTGTTGCATCGTTCTCGAAGGCATCCCGCGCGAGGTTGCGGGCATGATCACGCGCGAGCTGGAGGTCCCGACCATCGGCATCGGCGCTGGTCCCGAGTGCGATGGGCAGGTGCTGGTCTTCCACGATCTGCTCGGACTGACGTTTGCACCGGCAGCCAAGTTCGTCCGCCGCTATGCGGACTTGGCATCCGTGATCGGCAATGCCGTGGTTGCTTTCAAGGACGACGTGAAGGCTGGAAGCTATCCGTCCGACGCCGAGTCCTATCACCTGCCCAAGGAGACGCTCTCCGCGTTGGAGGGAATTGCGCAGCGCAAGCGAGCTGTGCAACTGTAGGAGACATGCGGCTGTTGCGACGCGTTGCCATTTTGTTAGTCCTGGCACTGGGCCTGCCCGCGGTTGCGGCCGGCCAGAAGCCTTCTACGGCTCCGGCCCCGCTCCATAAGCCTGTTCCCCGCAAGCGTTACTGCCAGCCTGACGGCGGCTTTTGCTTCAAGTATCCCGGTTCATGGACCATGCTGGGCGAAATTTACGATGGCGATGGCGTGGTGGTTGCGCCTCCTCAGAAGCTGGACAAGGCACTTTGGGATGAAATCACGGTTGCGCTGATCACGCCACTGCCTGAAGGGGATGAAGAGCCGGTAAGCCTGGACGTGATGATCGAACAGGCTTCCAAGAATATGCGCGAAAGCGGCCAGGCGTTCGAAACTTTGCAGCGCCAGCAGCGTACTGTGGACCACAAACCAGCCCAGATGCTGAAGGTCCGTTATCGCGAGAAGGCGACGGTCCGCGACTGGGTCGAAGAGATGGTCTTCATTCAAGGTCCCGATGGCGAAATATATTCCGTCGCCTTGAAATGTTTGCCGGAAAATCTGGCGCGCCTGGAGCCGGTATTTGCGGGCGTGCTGGAGAGCTGGGTGCTGCCCGAGCCTGAGCCTCCGGCAGGTGCGGAGGAGGAGGATACGCCCAAGCGGCCAACTCCACCTTCGAAAGCGGCGCCGCCCAGCCAGCCACACTGACGACACCATCCCGTGAAACGCATTGCAACCATCGCCGAGATGAAGGCAGCTTGCCGTCAGGTGACCCGTAACGGCAAGACTTTGGGATTCGTGCCCACCATGGGCGCTCTGCACGAAGGCCATCTTTCGCTGGTGCGCGCGTCGAAGGCGCGGTGCGACGTGACCGCTGTCTCCATTTTCGTAAACCCGTTGCAATTCGGCCCGGCGGAAGATCTGGACAAGTACCCTCGCACGATGGAGCGCGATACTGCGCTGTTGGAGCAACTGGGCGCCGACCTGCTGTTCATGCCTGCAGTGGAGGAAATGTATCCCCCAGGTGCGCAGACCTATGTGCTGGTGGAGGGCCTGAGCAACAAGCTCGACGGCGCATCGCGTCCGGGACATTTCCGTGGCGTGGCGACCGTGGTAGCGAAGCTGTTCGAAATCGTCCGCCCCGATTTCGCCTTCTTCGGCCAGAAAGATGCCGCACAGGTAGCAGTGCTTCGCAAGCTCGTGAACGATCTCGACATGGACGTGGAGATCGTCGTCTGCCCCATCGTGCGTGAGAAAGATGGACTGGCAATGAGTTCCCGCAATGCCTACCTGACATCCGAACAGCGGCAGCAAGCGACGGTGTTGTACCGGTCGCTGCTTCGGGTGCAGGCGGCCGTGGACCACGGCGAGCGCGCCTCCGCCAAGCTGATCGAGATTGGCAAGCAGCTGATAGCGGAAGAGCCGGGGGTGCGGCCGGACTACTTTGCCATCGTTGACCCCGACACGCTTGACCCGGTTGCAGATGTGTCGCACTGCGCGCTGGTGGCCGTCGCAGCCTATGTGGGCGCAACCCGGCTGATCGACAACATCCTGCTCACGCCTTCGTCACGATAGCGCCTTCCTTCGTCTGATTCCCGACAACCATGCCCCGCCCAGCACTAGGACCACCGGAAAACATTCCAGCGTGTAGCGCGGCTCGGGGTTTTCCAGCGTGCCCAGCAACGCCGAGCGCAGCAGCACGAATAACAACATAAGCGCGAGGTAGCGAGGCCGCGGCCCGCGCACCACTCCCATCACCGCCGCGAACAGGAACAGCAGGTTGAGCACGCCCCAGAGTGTGGCCAGGACGCAGCTCTGGATGTCGTTGCTGTACTCCCACCAGCGCGTGTTGAGCGGCAGCATTTCCGTGCGCGGGCGCAGCCACATGTCGGCGCTGCGCAGCACCGGCAACCAGACGTAATATCGAAACGGCGCTCGTTTTATGCGTTCGTTGGCCAACTCCGCAAAGCGAGCATTCAGTTCGGGACCAACCACGTGCGTCTTGGAGTAATCGTTGAAAATCGCTTGCGTCTCCTCGCGCTGCTGCGCGCTGTCGAACGCCCGCGAGGGCAGGTCCTGCAAATTAACGTCGTCGCCCGGAACCTGCCAGTACACCTCCTCCGTCGAAATGTAATCCACTATCCAGGTCCGCATCCACTGCTCGAAACCATAAGGAACAAACTCGTCCGGGTCGCTGGCGTAGCGTGGGGCCAGGGGCTGGAAACGATGGAAGTCGCGCCAATTTCGGATGGCCCACGGCGCCAGGGGAGCCAGCGAAACGGCCAGTACCAGTGCTCCCGCCCAGAACAGGCGCACGCGCTCCGCAGGCCTTTGCCACATCCGCCACAACAGGAACAGCGCCAGGGCCATCAGCAAAATGCCACCGTCGGGGCGAAGCAGGATTCCCGCCGCAACGGCAAAAGCGCAGCCCATCCAGGCAGACCAGCGGGTTAGCTCTTCTTCCGAGGCCTGGAACGCGGCGACGGCGCAATCGAAAGCCACTGCGGTAAAGAAGATACTCAGCGTCTCAGCCAGCGGAGCCACGGTATAGTTGGCGGTAAAAGGACACAGCGCCGCCAGAAGAAACGTGACCCGCGCCGCTGGCGGCGACACGGTTCTGCGCGCCAGGTCGGCAATGACGAAACAGCCCGCCATGTCAATGACGATTTGCACCAGCAGGACAGCGTTGTAATGCTCGCTTCCAAATAGCGCAAAGCAGACGGCCAGAAACGCGGGATAGCCGGGCAGTCGAATCCAGGTCGGCCGCGGCCCTTCGGCGTGAGTCAGGCCGTAGATGCCGTGCTGAATCCAGTTCTTGGCGATGTCGCCGTAAATCAGCGAATCGCCGGTCACGTGCGGGAATATAGTGTAGAAGAAAAGCCGCAGGGCAAAAGCCGCCAGTGTGACCAGCAGGAAGTACTGCCGAGGCTCCCAGAGCATGCCCCAGAACGGCAGCCGATCCGTTCTCCCCAGCGAGTTGCGCTCCGCTTCCAGCACGTGGCGAATATAGCAGCTTGCCGATGCCACTTAAGGGGTTGGGTTGACTAAATGCCAACTGCTAGGCGCTAACTGCTGCTACGATAAATTGGCCCCGAATGCCTAAGTCGAAACCGATTTTCTTCGATCCCGATCGCAAGCGCTGGCGGCGGTTACGTTTTGTGCTCGATATCAGCGTGATCATCACCACCGTGCTGGTGGTGTTTTTTGTCGCCACCATCATCCGGGGATCGTCGGTCCCCGGCGTGCCCCTTCCTCTGGTGAAGAAGCCCTATCACGCGCTCAAGGAAAGCCAAAAGCGCAAGCCGCCGCGCCGGCTGAATACCCACCGCAAAACCAAGCGGCCCGCATCGCAGGTGGTGCTGAACTCCGACGAAGGCATTCGTGGCGCTTTCTATGTGCAGTGGGACGCGGCCAGCTTCGCCTCGCTGAAAGAGTACTACCCCCAGATCGATCTGCTATTTCCCGAGTGGCTGCATGTCCTGACCGCGGACGGCCGGCTGCAAGCGGTCACCGAACTGAACACTCTGTACAACCTGATGGACGACAAGGGCAAACCCCGGCCGGTGGACGAAAGGGTGATGCCTTTTCTCAAGGGCGAGAAGGCGCAACCCGAGGTCCTGCCGCTGGTCAACAACTTCGATCCCATCCGCAATGATTGGCAACCCGACATTACCGCGAAATTCCTGGCCGACCCGGCGGCGCGGCAGCGCTTCCGCAGCGAGCTGATGAGTTTCCTGGCCACGGACCAGTACAAGGGCATCACGCTCGACATTGAGGCCTTTCCCGAAAGCTCACGCGACGACTACCACGCGCTGGTGCAAGAACTCTACGACGATCTTCACGCCCAGGGCCTGAAGCTGTATATCGCCGTCCCCGTCAATGACAAGACGTTTGACTATTCCGCCATCGCGCAGGTCTCGGATGGCTTGATCCTGATGAACTATGACCAGCACTATCCCGGCGGCGACTCCGGCCCGGTTGCCGGGCAGGACTGGTTTGTGAAGAACCTGCAGGATGCCCTCAAGGTCATTCCCAAGGAAAAAATCATTTGCGCGGTCGGCAATTACGGCTACGACTGGGCAATGAAGAAGGGCCAGAAGGAAGGCACCCCGCCTGCCGACGTACACACCGTCTCGGCGCAGGACGCATGGCTGGAGGCCGAGGACGCCGAGACCGACGTGAATTTCGATGACGATGCCATGAATCCACACTTTGCCTATCTTGACGACAGCAATGTTCGCCACGACGTGTGGTTTCTCGACGGCGTGACCGTGCTCAACCAGATGCGGGCGGCGCATTCGTTGGGCATCAACACCTTCGCATTGTGGAGGCTGGGTTCGGAAGACCGCTCCCTGTGGGCGGTGTGGGACCGTCCCTTCGAGGCCAATGCGCCGGGCAAGCTGGCCACGGTCCCTCCCGGTCAGGACGTGGACATCGAAGGCCAAGGCGAAGTCCTGCGTATCGCCTCGCGTCCAGCCTCCGGCGAACGCACGATCACCACTGATCCCACTACCAACTTGGTTAGGGACGAGGTTTTTAAGACGATGCCTTCGCCATACGAAGTCGACATGTACGGCGGGACCTCGCAAAAGAAAGTTGCCATCACCTTCGACGACGGCCCCGACCCTACCTGGACCCCCAGGATTCTCGACGTGCTGAAAGAAAAAAACGTCAAGGCTACGTTCTTCCTCATTGGGCTGGAAGTGGAAAAGTATCCCGGCATTGCCAAGCGCATTTACCAGGAAGGCCACGAAATCGGGAACCACACCTTCACCCATCCCGATATCAGCAACATCTCCAAGCGCTATTTCGAAGTCGAACTGAATCTCACCGAGCGATTGTTCGAGGGCAAGCTGGGAGTCAAGCCCGTGCTCTTCCGCCCGCCCTATTCAATTGATCAGGAGCCGGATACTGCCGACCAGGTACGTCCCTTGGAACTCTCGCAGGACATGGGCTTTATCACGGTGGGCGACAAGATCGACCCGAATGACTGGCGGGATAATCCGCGACGTTCCGCCGACGAAATCGTGGCCGATGTGTTTGCCAACCTGCCGCCCTGCCAGTCCGGCAATCTTAGCTGCGGCAATATCATCCTGTTGCACGATGGCGGCGGGAACCGCAGCCAGACCGTCAAGGCGCTGGGCACGATGATAGACGGCCTACGGGCCCGCGGCTACCAGATCGTGCCGGTCTCCGATCTGCTGGGCAAGACACGCGCCGAAGTCATGCCGCCCATTTCGACCAACGAACGCTGGGCCGCCTGGGTCGACAGCCTTAGCTTCGGCATGTTCGGATTCGTCTCGTCGCTCATTATCTTCGTTTTCTTCGTAGGTGACGTGCTGATGAGCGGGCGCCTGGTGCTGGTCGGAACTCTGGCCATCTTTGACCGCTTCCATCGGCGCAAGAGCAACTTCGACCCCAACTACCGGCCAGCGGTCGCCGTGCTCATCCCCGCCTACAATGAGGCGAAGGTTATCGAGCGCACCGTCCGCTCGGTCCTGGATTCCGACTACCAGGACCTTCGGGTCATTGTGATCGACGATGGCTCCAAGGACGCGACGCTGGAGGTCACGCGCGCCGCCTTCCAGAAGGAGATCGCTGCTGGCCGCGTCACGGTGTTGACCAAGCCGAACTCCGGCAAAGCCGACGCGCTCAACTTCGGACTGGAGCAAGTGACGGAAGAGCTGTTTGTCGGCATCGACGCCGATACCTTGGTTGCGCCCGACGCGATCTCGAAGCTGGTGCCGCACTTCAGCAACCCGCGGGTGGCAGCCATGGCGGGCAATGCCAAAGTCGGCAATCGCGTCAATCTGTGGACCCGCTGGCAAGCGTTGGAATACATCACCAGCCAGAACTTCGAACGGCGCGCCCTAAACACGCTCAACGCTGTGAGCGTGGTTCCGGGCGCCATTGGCGCATGGCGCACCGCTGCAGTTCGCGCCGCCGGCGGTTATCAGCACGACACCGTCGCCGAAGATGCCGATCTCACCATGGCGCTTCTTCAGGCCGGTTATTGGGTCAATTACGAGGACCGCGCCCTGGCCTATACCGAGGCGCCAACCAAGGCGCGCGGGCTGATGCGGCAACGCTTCCGCTGGTCCTTTGGCATCATGCAGTCGGTGTGGAAGCACCGCGCGGCGGTGAAGCAAAAAGGCGCTCTCGGCTGGGTTGCGATACCCAACATGGTCATCTTCCAGGTCCTGCTGCCCTTGGTCTCGCCGTTCATCGACATCATGTTCGTCGCGGGTGCGGCAATCTACGCCGTCGACAAGTACCGGCATCCCGAGTCGGCGAATCCGGCCGATTTCCACAAGTTGGTGGTGTACTTCGCGCTGTTCATGGTGATTGACTTCATCGCTTCGGCCATCGCCTTCACGCTGGAGCGGCAACAGCCCGGCGGAAAACGCGACTTCCTCTTGCTGGGCCACGTCTGGCTGCAACGTTTCGCCTACCGCCAACTGTTCTCCCTGGTGCTTATCAAGACAGTCAAGCGCGCCATGGAAGGCGGCAGCTTTGCCTGGGACAAGCTGGAGCGCACTGCCAGTGTGAGGCAGCCCGTTGCCGTACGCCGCGAAAGAGAGGCGCATTGATGGAGACCCATTCGTGAGTCCTGCTCCCAAGCCCGCGCTGGATATGAGCGTCAACGTTGCCGGAATTACGCTCAAGAACCCGGTCATGGCCGCCAGTGGAAGCTTTGGCTATGGCGTGGAATTCGAAGACGTGGTCACCCTGGATCGCCTGGGCGGGTTCGTGGTGAAAGGACTCTCCCGCGAACCGATGGCAGGCAATCCTCCGCCGCGGCTGTTTGAAACTGCCGCCGGCATGCTCAATGCCATTGGACTGCAGAACATCGGGGT
The DNA here is from genome assembly GCA_963710585.1 of uncultured Acidobacteriaceae bacterium. Lineage (GTDB taxonomy): Bacteria > Acidobacteriota > Terriglobia > Terriglobales > Acidobacteriaceae > Bog-257. Next base: position 185,235 of record CAVQAM010000009.1, read on the forward strand.
GCGCGCCTTTCTGGAAGAGAAGCTGCCGCTCCTGAACAACATCAAAAACATCGTTTTCTTCTGCAACGTCTTTGGACATTCGCAGGAGGAGTACGAGGACGTGGTGCGCATGCTCAACGATGGCGCAGGCATCGCCGCTTATGAACTCAACGTTTCCTGTCCCAACACGAAGTGCGGCGGAATCAGCTTTGGCAGCGACCCCAAAATGCTGTTTGATGTCGTCAGCGCGGTGAAAAAGATTGCCATCCGCCCGCTCATCGTGAAACTTTCGCCCAACGTGACCAGCATTCCCGAGGTGGCGCTGGCAGCCGAGGAAGCAGGCGCCGACGCCATCTCGCTGGTCAATACTTTTGTGGCCATGGCAATTGATGCTGAAACCCGCAAGCCGCGCATCTCCAACGTCACCGCCGGACTGTCCGGACCCGCCATCAAGCCGATTGCCCTGCGCATGGTGTGGGAAGCGGCCAAGGCGGTGAAGATACCGGTCATCGGAATCGGCGGTATCAGCACGGCTGAAGATGTGATTGAATTCCTGCTGGCCGGCGCGACTGCCATTGAGGTCGGCACGGTGAATTTCTGGGATCCCTGCGCTTGTGAGACGCTGGTCGATTCCCTGGAGAAATGGTGTCTGGAACACCGCATCGCAAAGATTAGCGATCTGACGGGCGGGTTGACGATCGACTAAAGCCTATCAACATATCAATACGTTTTGTATCAGGGCACGGCTTCACAGGCTGCGGAAAAACTCGAATGTGGACGCTTTTGAAGGGGCGCACCTTTAGGTGCGCCATTGTAAACCCTTTATTTTTGTCATCCGAGCGGGCTTCAGCCCGCGAGGGATCTGCTTTTCCGACTTTTTCCGCAGCCTGTTCAGCCGTGCCGTTAAGACCCTCTTATTTTGTCATCCCGACCGAGCCCGCCGCGGCGGGCGAGCGGAGGGACCTGCTGTTTCTGTCCGCTGCAAGACCTTTTTCCGCAGCCTCCTAAGCCGTCGCGCCCGCTAACTTCACGCCATTGCACCGGCGGCCGTCGCATCGGCGTCCTGAAGCTTCTTCACGCTGGTGACCAGGTCAGGATCGATCGCCAGAATCGCCTTGGTGTGCGTGATCTCAAACAGACGCTTCACTTGATCGCTTGGGCCGGCAACGCGGAAGTGCCCTCCTTGCTGACCAATCTCTCCAAAGATGTGCATGATGATCCCGAGACCCGCGCTGTCCACAAACTCGACGTGGGTGAGGTCAAGCACAAGTTTGCGCGCGCCTTGCTGAATCAGCGAATTGAACAGCGCTTCGGTTTCGCTGAGGCGCGTCCCCAGCGTGAAGCGGCCCGCGCAGGAGACCCCGGTGATATCCGGTTCGAATTGGAAGACTTCGGTTTCCAACATCATGGCTGTGGGTTCCTTTGGCGAAGTTTGGGTGTCTAAAGTATCACGAGGTTCGGACGAAGGCTAACGAAAGCCACTCAGGACCTAGGGCGCCGAGAACAGCTTCCACTCGCCCTGCACGTAATTGAAGATGAAATCGACCAGGTTTGTGCCGCCGCACCGCTTGTTCTTGACCTCAGCCACCAGAATCGCCTGGCGCACGCCGTTGCGCACCGTCTCGCTGGCGGCGGTGCGGACCTTTTCCGAATGCGTCAGCAGCTCGCGGTCCGAGCAGGCGCGCGTGCTGGCATCCAGCTCGATGGGGGTGTCGATACAGGAAGAGTCGAACAGCTTGCAGTAGAGGTCGCGGCGATGCGACAACTGCGCTTCGACCTCGGCACGGCTCACCGGCTGGGCTTGCGGGCCGACGTGAATGCCTTCCTCGGGCACGTAGGATAGAAACTTCCTGGCGTTACCCTCGCGAATGGCGGCGAAGAAGTCGCGCTCCAGGGCCGCGGTTTGCGGCGAGATCGAAGCGTGTGGCTTCCTCGATGCACCTGCCGGGGAAGATGACTGGGCTGCGACGGAGGTCGTCTGTGTCAGCGGCATCGACGAAAGCATCGCGCTGAAAATGACGGCACGACGCAGGCCAGCCATCCACTTCATCTTCATCTACGCCGGCCCGCCTTCGTACTCTTGGTTTTGACCGCTGACTTTGCTTTGACGGCGACTGGCTTACCGCGCTGCAGGCTTTGGTTTCCGGACTGCCGGTCGCTTTGCGCCTGCCGCTGTGCCGCTCTCCAGCTCAACCCGCCTCTTCATCGGCAGGCGCTCCCACACCAGCCGGTAGGATTCTGAGATCATTTCGCGCAGCTCCGCATCGGGCAACGCGTTCAGCCGTTCCAGGCTGACCCACTGCGCGCGCGCCATGTAGGGTGCAGGAATAATTCCAGGCCGCTCGCATAGCTCGGCGAAGTTCTCAGGTGTGCACTTGAAAGAAATCCGTTGCGGCACCATCTCCATCGCCGCCACCACGAACAGCTTGCCATCCACTTTGAAGCACAGGTCGGCTCCCCACTGCACGATTTCAGTGGTATGGGGAAATTGAAGGCAGTACTTCCGGATCGCTTCAATGTCCATCACCTGCTCCGTTTGCGCAACAATACTTCCACGCATTCCGACAGAATAGTTTCCGCCATTTCCAGGCAGCGTGCAAAATCCAGTCAACAAACTCGGAAAACCGACACGCAAGAACAGCCGTGGTGAGTTTCCGAGAAATCCGTCAAATGGTAACCTACTGCGTTGAAGCGGGAGTGCCAATGCCAACACCTCACCGGTTTAATCGCGCACAACTTGAATCTGAATTAAAGCAATATCCGTGGGAAGCATGGTTCCAACTCGAACGGTGGAAAGAACGGAACAGTGATTTGGAGGCAATCATCAACTCCGCCGTCGTTGGGAACACCTTTAGGGCCTTCCACCACATGCCGCATCCGCCGGCGCATACCTTTCGAGTTTGGGCAATAGGCGCTATTGACAGCCGTCATTTGAAGTCCCTGCAATCGGTCACTTCACAGTCCGAATATACGGGCTGGCTCTATCAGCTAGGAGAGGACCTCCGCCGGTCTTGGAAACGACACATGCGTCAAGAAATAGGCTTTGGGCGGTCCCTGAAGCTACTGAATCTTTTGGCAAAACGGCTTTGCATTTACAGAGAAATCCAAGTAGAAGAGTTCCGACGGATCGTAAGGTTCTTGGAAGTTCCACTTGATAGCTACACCATACAAGCGGTTGCAAACTGCAAGGTCATCAACAAGCGAATCCCCCTAAGTGCGACAATGAGCTTTGTCGAGGATTTGCCGACGTACGAGGAGTTTCAGCGAGGAATTCGCCAACTTGCCGACGGTGTTGGAGTGCCTGCAATTGCGTTCGAGTGTCTCGCATGGGACGCGGGCCATGCCAGATGAAACCTTGGCTGCCAGTCGGCGCCTTCGTGTAGCGAACGGCTCGAGAAATTGGAACCGATATTTCGGCTGCTCACGAGCTAACCCACCACCGTTAGTTTTCTCTGTCAAGCCAACCGTGACCGTCGTGACTAGCGATGGTGGGAGCACGTCCTTCGTCGAGGCCCCACGCTCCCACCATCCCTGCCTTGCTGCGCAGCCTAAGCGGCATTGTTGATGATATCGGCCATGGTCGGGCAGTCCTTTAGTGGCGCCTTGCTGCTGCTTTCTACTCGGATCGGGACCCAAGTGCTTGAGAAGCCTGCCATGTGATAGCTTTCTTAGCCATGCCATCGCTTCCGACTTTATCGCTCGAAGGACGGGTCGCCTTAATCACGGGCGGCTCGCGCGGCATCGGTGCGGCGACCGTCCGCCTGTTCGTTCGCGCCGGCGCCCGGGTCGTCTTCAATTACGCGCGGGCGCAGTCGGAAGCGCAACGGCTGGTCGAGGAATGCGGCGCCGACCGCTGCCAGGCTGTGCAGGCGGACCTCGCCGGCACCGCGAACGCGGAATCCCTGGTGAACGCGGCCGTCAAGCGCTTCGGATCGCTCGATGCGCTGGTCGTCAATCACGGTATCTGGCCGTCGGAGGAAGTTGACATCGACCAGATGACCGACGAGCAGTGGCGCACCACGCTGGCCATCAACCTCGACAGCACATTCGCCTTAGTGAAACACGCGGTGGCGCAAATAAAGCGGCAGGCGCGCGGCGGGCACGTCGTGCTCGTCAGCTCCACCGCCGGGCAGCGCGGCGAGGCCGGCCACGTCGATTACGCGGCCACCAAGGGCGCGATCATCAGCATGACCAAGGGGCTCTCCACCGAGCTCGCCCCGCATGGCATTTACGTCAACTGCGTTGCGCCGGGATGGGTTGACACGGACATGACGGCCGGCGCTCTCTCTGATCCTGCCCGGCGCGAGAGAGTCTTCGCTGCGATTCCGCTGGGGCGGGTCGCCACACCGGAAGAGATTGCCGCGCCCATCTTGTTCCTCTGCACCCGGCACGCAGGATTCATCACTGGCGAGGTCTTCAACGTAAACGGGGGCGCGGTGCTGGTGGGCTAGTCCACACCGGTTGCTCCTCCCCAATAGCTCACTGTTACTAAAATCAATTTATAAATCAAAGTATTTAATTTAGATATTGACATTATCAATGTATCTACATAGTATTGTCATGGAACTTAACCAATGGCAATCTCCAGAACAACCTGCCCCGAATGCAATCAGCCCTTCAAGGTCACCCGGCTGGCCTGCCCAACCTGCAATCTGACGATGGAAGGCCAGATTGAGCTGTCGCCCCTGGACCAGCTCTCGGCTGACGATCAGGCGTTGGTGATGGCGTTTGTGCGTCATCATGGCTCGATCAAGAAGATGGAGCAGCTTTTCGGGATCAGCTATCCCACGGTGAAAAACCGGCTGAATGCGGTCGCGGCGCAACTGGACAAGAGCATGCAAGCTCCGTCGCCCCGCGAGTATGTGCTGGAGCAGCTTTCGCGCGGAGAAATCAGCGTGGACGAAGCATTGGAGAAATTGGGCTGAGTTCAGGAGGAACGACGATGTCAGTGGAAACCAGAAAAGTGCTTGAAATGCTCGCCGCCGGAAAGATCACCTCCGACGAGGCGGAGCGGCTGCTCGACAAACTGGCCGCGGCGAAAGAGCCCACCGAGGCTGGCGCGCCAGAGCATCAAGAGGGTCCCTCCGGGACCAGCCCGCACAAATACCTGAGCATCGTGTTGGACAACGGCGAGGGCAAAGACGTCAACATGCGCGTGCCGCTTAGCCTCGTGCGCACCGGCGTGGGACTGATCGGTGTGCTGCCGCCGCGGGTGGCGCAGAAACTGACCGACAAGGGGTTCAATCTGGACGCTCTGGCGGGCTTGCGCGGCGACAAGTTAAATGAAGCGCTCAACGAGCTTTGTGTCGATATAGACAGTAACGACGGCAAGCACGTGCGCATCTTCTGCGAGTAGGTCTGCGGCGGCGGAGTGCGCTACTTGTCGCTCGGCGATTCGGCGAAGCCCATTTCCGCCAGGTGAGATTCCGGGATGTCCACCAGGGCCTCGGTGGTGCGCCCAATGGCCCGGAGTTCCCCCAGCATGGCCTCCACCTCACTCTCGGGTAGCGCCCAACTGTGGCGTAGAAACTCATCGAGCCCAGGAGCGTCGAAGACTCGCACCCACGAATTTGCGCCAATGTTGATGTTCGCTTGGTATTGCAGTGGGTCGGGTTTCAGGCGAAAGATGTGCAAGGTTCCTGGCATGTGCTTTCCGAGGAAAACTCAGGCTTCCATGCTCGACGCTTCCGGAAAGCGCAGCTTGGACTTCGACAACGATTTGTTGAGCAAGTCCTCGACCTCGGCCTCGGCCCGGTTCCTTGACATCGCCAGTTCGCTCACCAGCAGGTAGCGGGCCCGCTCCAGCATTTTCTTTTCCCGGAAGCTGAGCGGTTTGGATTGGGCCAGGACCAGCAGACCTTTGAGGACCACGGCCACATCAAGCAGGGAACCCGTGCGCATCTTGTCGGAGTTTTCCTTGAAGCGGTATTTCCAATCGGCGTGGTTCTCGCACTTTCCATCGTTGAGAAAGTCCAGAATCTTCTGCACCTCGCCGTTGCGCACCACTCTCCGCAACCCGACACTGCCGACGTTGTGAAAGGGCACCATGACCTTCAAACTGCTGGCTTTGATTTTTAGGAGGTAGAATTTCTCGACTTGCGCGCCGATGGTGCGGCTGCTGATTTGTTCGATTATGCCCACCCCGTGGTTGGGATAAACGACCTTGTCTCCGATGCTGAAACTTAGGTTTTGCATGAGGGCCGGAGTACTACACCCAGAGACTGAATCCGGGTCTTACGGGGAAGAACGGCTCTTTCGCTGCTAGTAGTATACCCCCGTTTCTTCGAAGGGGTCAATTGACGGGCTGTTAGGGGAATTGCCGGTCGGCGCTATCTCCCCAAGCAGCCCACGACGGACCAATCTATTCACCATTCCACGTCTTACATCGCTACCAGGCCGCCTCCGTCCACGTGGCGGAATACTCCTCGTCGTATAATGATGCAATGCTTTCGGGAGGCGTCGAGCCGGCCCGAAACCGTCAAACCCGAAGTATGCCTGAACACATCAAGAAGAAGCTGTCGGAAGAGATTACAGTTCTCGAGCACGAGCTCAATCACGAGCTGCCCAAAGAGCTGAAGAAGGCGGTAGCCATGGGCGATCTCAGCGAGAACGCCGAGTACCACATGGCCAAGCAGCGGCAGGAGTTTGTCCGCGCCCGCCTAGGTCAACTCAAGCAGCGCATGGCTGACCTGTCGATGATCAATATGGCGAACATCCCACGCGACCGGGCCGCCATTGGCTCGACCTTGTTGGTCTATGACTCCACCAAAGAGGAAAAAATCGAGTACAAGCTGGTGACCAGCGAAGAATCGGATGTGACCAAGGGATTGATCTCCACCAGTTCCCCGATCGGCCGCGCTCTCATGGGGAAGAAAGTAGGCGACGTCAGCGAGGTCGTCACCCCGGCCGGCAAGCGCGAACTAGAGGTGCTGAAACTGACCACCATTCACGATGAAGGATAATGGCGCGCAATGACCTGGACGAGCGCAGTCGGGCGGTCCTGTAAGTGGCTGTTGTACAAGATTGTCCACGGCCTGGCGCTCACCAAGATTTCGCCTAACGCGCTCACCTTCATTGGATTGCTGATCAACGTGGTGGCCGGCATTCTGTTCGGCTATGCCCACGCCGAGAACCAGCGCCGCATGTTTCTCTACGCCGGACTGGTGATCATTGGGGCGGGCATTTTCGACATGGTGGATGGCCGGGTGGCCCGCGCCACCAACCAGGTCACGCAATTCGGCGGCTTCTTCGATTCCATCATCGACCGCTATAGCGATGTGGCGCTGTTCTTCGGGCTGCTGGTGTATTACGCTCGCGCCAACCGCTTCTTCTACGTGGTAATGGCAGCCTTCGTCATGATCAGCTCGGTGATGGTGAGCTACGCCCGGGCGCGCGCCGAGTCGCTCATTCCCAGCTGCAAGGTCGGCTTTATGGAGAGGCCGGAGCGCATCGTGTTGATCATCATCGGAGCGCTGTTCAACCGCATGGGCCCGGTGCTCTGGGTGATCGCCGTACTCAGCACGATTACGGTCATTCACCGCGTCAGCCACACCTATCAGGTCCTGAAAGTGATTGAACCGCCGCCCAACCCCGTGCCGCCCGATCCCCTGAAATTTGAAGAGATGGTGGGCTAGAGCACATTCTGAGTTAGTGTATCCGGGTGGAGCACCGCTTCCCCCGGATTATTCATGCGCTTAGGTAGCTTTGAAGGGGCACGGCTTCAGCCGTGCCGTAAACTGCTGTCATTATTGCTGGCTTTAGCCCCGGAGGGACTTCGCTGTTGTCACGAGGTGCGAGTTCCCTCAGGGGCTGAAGCCCAACTCTCCACACTCATAACGGCACGGCTGAAGCCGTGCCCCTTCAAACCGACACCGGATACAGGGACCCTGGAATTGATCTAAACGGGTGTCGCACGGCGTACACGGGTAGAGTGGCGCTTCCGCTGTTTTGAAGGAGCGTTTCCTCTAACGCTCGAACGTTTCCACCAATTGCTTTAGCCGTGCGCTCATCGCCGGCGTCAGGTCCCCCTGTCGGAAGCGCCAGCGCCAGTTTCCCGACGACGTACCCGGCAGGTTCATCCTGCCTTCGCTGCCGACACCCAGCACATCCTGCAAGGGAAACAGCACGGTGTCGGCGACTGATGCCATCAAGGTACGGATCATCACCCAGTTAATTTCGCGGCCGTCGGTGTTTAAGTAGCGCCGCGCGTAGTCCAACTCTTCGGCGACATCCGCGGAGGTGCGAATACTTCCGGCGCCCGCCGTGCTCGTCCACCAGCCAACCGCCGTGTCGTTGTCGTGCGTGCCGGTGTAGGCCACCCGATGGCGCGGGTAGTTGTGGGGCTTGAAGTCCGGGGTCTGCGGATCCTTGCCGAAGGCAAACTGCAGAATCGCCATACCCGGAAATCCGAAGCGTTCGCGCAGCGCTTCCACCTCCGGCGTGATCACGCCCAGATTTTCCGCGACGATAGGCAGCCTGCCCAGCGCGTTTTCCAGCGCATCAAACAGCGCGGCTCCGGGTCCTTTGACCCAGGCGCCGTCGACCGCCGTCACCTCGCCCCCAGGAATTTCGTAGTACGCCTCAAATCCTCGGAAGTGGTCGAAGCGAATCATGTCGAGCATTTCCAGGGAACGGCGCAGGCGGGCGATCCACCAGGCATATCCGGTTCTGGCGTGGGCTTCCCAGCGGTAGATGGGGTTGCCCCACAGTTGGCCGGTGGCGCTGAAGTAGTCAGGCGGCACGCCGGAGACGACTTTTGGCCGGCCCGCCTCGTCCAAGTCGAACAGCTCGCGGTTGGCCCACACGTCCGCGCTATCGAGAGCGACATAGATGGGAACGTCGCCCATGATGCGAATGTCGTTGCGCTCGCAATGCGCCTTCAGATCGCGCCACTGCCGCTCGAATTCAAACTGGATGAACTTATGGCATTCAATCTCGTCCCGCAGTCGGTTGCGTGCGCGCTGAATGGTATCCGGCTTATGCAGCGCCAGATCGGCATCCCAGAGCGTCCACGCGACATTATCGTGAGCTTCCTTGAGCGCCATGAACAGGGCAAATTCGTCGAGCCAGCCGGAGTGCCTTTCGCAGAAAGCCGCGAAGGCTTCGCGCTCGGCCGGCGAGCTACGTTGGAACGACTGGAACGCATGGCGCAGCAAGGGGACCTTCCATGCGATCACGGCGCCGAAATCCACCTGGCCGGCGGAAAATTCCGGCTGCGAGTCCAACTGGCGAGAATCGAGATAACCGCTCTCCACCAGGGCGTCAAGGCTGATCGACAGAGGATTGCCGGCGAAGGCGGAGAAACATTGGTAGGGAGAGTCGCCGTATCCGGTCGGCCCCAGCGGCAGGACCTGCCAGATTCGCTGGCCGGCATCGCGCAGAAAGTCGGCGAAGCGATGCGCCTCAGGCCCTAGTTCGCCGATGCCGTAAGCCGACGGAAGAGAAGTTGGATGTAACAGGATGCCACTGGATCGTGGAAAGCTCATGCCGTAATGTTAGATCGCAATCCCGGGTGCGAAGTTGGTCGAGGACACCGCACTCAGCGGAAAAAGCAGGTCCCTCGACTCGCCCGCCGCGGCGGGCTCGCTCGGGATGACAGCCATAGTAAAGTCCACCAGATCAAAACGGAATGTCTTCGTCGGTGATCTCCGCTCCGGAACTTGGCGCCTGCGACGGTTCGGGCTCGGGCGTGCGCTGGTCGAAGCCGCTGGACTTGCCCGCGCGTCCGCCGCCGCCTTCGCCGCCGGCATCGCGTCCTCCGAGCAGCACCAACTCGTTGATGATGATCTCGGTCTTGTACTTCTTCTGGCCAGTCTCCTTGTCGTCCCAGGAGTCACTGTGCAGACGGCCTTCGATGTAAACCTTGCCACCCTTCTTCAGGTACTCGGCGGCGATCTCAGCCGTACGCTGAAAGGCCACCAGGTTGTGCCACTCGGTGCGATCTTGCCAGTTGCCGTCCTTGTCCTTAACTTTATCGGTGGTGGCCAGCGTGAAGTGCGCTACCGCCATACCGGTTTGCGTGTACTTTACTTCGGGATCCTTGCCCAGATTACCGAGCAAGATAACCTTATTGACGCCTCTAGCCATGAGAGCCGCTCCTGTGCTTAAGGAATGGGGGTAATCAAAAGCCAAATATAGCAGAAGGCCGGGTGGAAGCCGCTCCCTTTTACTTTACTTGCTTTTTGTTCTCACTTTTCGGCCGGCGCCGTTATTCTTCGCCGCCGGTTCGGCCTGTTTCCTCTTGCGGGCTGCGGCACGTGCCATTTTCTTCAATTCTTCGGGAGAGTACATGCTGCCCCGGCAACTTTTGCTGCCGCAGGAACAGGGCGCTTCGTCGTCGCCATCGTAGAGGCAATAGTCGTAGGTAAGTTCTTCGCCGGCGGCAATGTCGCGAATGGCGGCGATGTAAACCCGTCCCTCTTCTTCGTCGGTCTCGCAGTTGGGATCGCAAGAATGGTTCACAAACATCGCCATCCCGTGGCCGTCGATCACCACCTCGCCGTCGCCAAGGCCGAACAGATAAGTGAACGGGCGGCCTTCGTAGCGGATGTCGCCTTCCGCTTTGGTGATGCGCTCTCCGGTATATTCCAGGATGCGCGCGCTCTTGGGGATGTCTTCGAGGGCGAAACATCCGGCAGCGTGAATGTCTGAGGAACGAATAATGAGGCGCGGCAAGAACAAGTGCTCCCGGTGAATTTGGTTGGCAGTATAACCCACTCCAGGTTGCGCATGAGAGCTTCATGGTGGGCGCACCTCCAGCACCCCAATGGCTCCGCTGTCAATACCCTTCGTCACCGAGAACGGTTGCATTTCCGGGTTCACATTCGGCTGGAGATTTCGTATCTTGGAGGAGACATTTCGATTGGGAGGCGCTCTCATGGTGCATGTACTGGTCCGCCACAAGGTGGCAGATTACAACCGCTGGAAGCAAGCGTTCGATTCTCACCTCAATACCCGCAAGCATGCTGGCGAAACCGCGTTCCGCGTTTTTCATAGCGTTGACGATCCCCGCGAAGTGGTGCTGTTCTTCGATTGGGAGAGCGTCGAGCAGGCGCGCAAGTTTATGAACTCCGACGACCTGCGTAAGGCAATGCAGCAGGCCGGAGTCGAAGGCCCTCCCGAAGTGCAGTACATCGAGGACGCCCGTGCGGTCCATCGCACGGCGGCCGACTAGCCCGCTGGGACCCTGGCTTCGAAAATGTTTTCCCAGGGTCTTGACACCAGGCAAAGTTTGGTTTCCAAATTATCGCCGGGTTGCGACCGCCGGACACCGCCGGAGGTTTTGCGTGGCTGGCCTGCGAGTGCTTGGAAAGCGGCTAGGCACAAGGGTTCCGCGAGATCTGGCACTCTGTCAAGAAATTTTTCACAGATTTTTTTCAACCGGCTGGAACTAATTTTCATCAGCCGTTGACAAACCAGACGGGAAATTTAGAATACCCGACGACTTCTCCGATTCGATTCGCGCCGACCGTGACAGAATCAGCTCAAATTTCCGACGTTCTCTTGCACACGGATTTTCCCGGGCTCGAGCTCTACGCCAGCGGAAAAGTCCGCGACCTTTACCAGGTGGGCAGCGAGCATCTGCTGTTCGTGGCCACCGATCGCCTCTCCGCCTTCGACTACATTCTGGCGACCGGCATTCCGCAAAAGGGACGCGTGCTGACCCAGCTCTCGCTTTTCTGGTTCGAGTTCCTGAAGCCCATCGTCCCCAATCACCTGGTCACCGCCGATGTGCGCCAGTACCCGCCGGCGCTGCAGAAATACGCCACCCAGTTGCATGGCCGCTCCATGCTGGTGGCGCGGGCCGACATGATCGCCATCGAGTGCGTGGTGCGCGGCTATCTTTCCGGCTCGGGATGGAAAGAGTACCAGGCCAGCGGCTCGGTCTGCGGCATCAGGCTGCCAGCGGGATTGCGCGAATCGGACAAGCTGCCGGAGCCGATTTTCACCCCCGCCATCAAGGCCAGCAGCGGTCACGACGAAAACATCTCGTTCGATCGCATGGTGACACTGGCGGGCCGCGAACTGGGCCAACAGTTGCACGACTTGAGCCTGAAAGTTTACCAAGCGGCTGCCGATTACGCGGAGACGCGCGGCATCATCATCGCCGATACCAAGTTTGAATTCGGCCGTACCGCTGCCGGACTGGTGCTGGCGGATGAGGTGCTCACCCCGGACTCGTCGCGCTTCTGGCCCAAGGACAAGTATCAGCCCGGTGGACCGCAGGACTCATATGACAAGCAGTACGTACGCGACTATCTGGAAGCCATCAAGTGGAACAAACAGCCGCCGGCCCCGGCGTTACCTCCGGAGGTGGCGGCCCGAACCAGTGAGAAGTATGTGGAGGCTTATACCCAATTGACCGGGCATCCGCTGCCGGCCTAGGACAAGCCGAATGATGGGCGTCTCTATCCTCGACTGGGTCATTCTGCTCATCATTGTGTTGTCGGTGTTACAAGCCAGCGCACAGGGGTTCTTTTACGAATTCTTTGCGCTGGCGGGCGTGATCGTCGGATATTTGCTGGCTGCATGGGAGTACCCGCGGGCGGCCGCGTGGTTTGCGCCTCACGTGAACTCCCCGTGGGCGGCGGATATCGCTGGGTTCTTTACCATATTCGTTGTCGTCGTGGTGCTGGCGGGAGTGCTAGGGCGGATTGCGCGTTGGGCCGTGCACGGCGTCGGACTTCGCTGGTTCGACCGTCTTCTGGGCGCGGCATTTGGGTTTTTGCGCGGCGCGGTGGTCGGCACGGTCGTGGTGCTGGCGCTGGCCGCTTTCGCGCCGCAGTGGGGACGGTTGCAGCAGTCTCGGATCGCGCCTTTCCTGCTGGTCAGCGGCCGTGCTTTGATCTGGGCGGCTCCGGCGGAATTGCGGCAGCGCTTTCGCCAAGGCTGGGAGCTGTTACGGACCGTTCCCCAGCACGTATCCGTGCAACGCGACGACAGTGACCATACCTTGTGAAGCGGTGGTCCATCGGCGGCCTTACCGAAGCAAAGAGAGAGGCGTTGTGAAAGATCAATTGGAAGCTTTGATCCTGCAGATGTACAAAAACGGCATAACTTATTCTGAAGGCGTGTGCGAATTCAAGAAGCGATTCATTCTCACGGTGCTGCAGGATTGCAAGGGGAACCAGTGCAAGGCCGCGCGCCAACTGGGTATGCACCGCAACACCCTCAGCCGTGCCATCGCCGAACTGAAGCTGGATGCCAAGGGCCTGCGCCACGGTACGCGCCGGCCGCCGCGCAGTGCCCCGGCAGCCGCGGTGACCAGGAAACTCGCTCGCTAAACTTCAGCAACCCTGATCGTTGTGCGCTATCCAGAACGGCCAATTCAGGTTCGCTGCTGGAAGTGGGCCTGAGCGACGCCTAAGCTGTTTAAAATATTCAAGGGCTTCGCCGAGACACCTGGAAGTCGGTTTCTTCGCAGACCCATCGACCGCCAAGGTAACGCATTTTACCTTTTCCATATCTTTACAGTAGCCTGTAAGTCTGCTGCCGTCCCTACCGGTTTCGAATCGTTCGCGCGGCTTGCAGAGGAGAAACGAGCATGCCCTTACCGGAATTCAAACAACTGGTCGACGAAGCCAAGTCGCAGGTCAGCGAAATCCTTCCCGCTGAGCTCCGACGCATGCAGCAATCGGGCGAAGACTTCACCCTGCTGGACGTGCGAGAGCGCGACGAACAGGCTAAGGGAGTCATTCCCGGCGCCATCACCCTGCCGCGCGGCATTCTGGAGCTGAACATCGACAAGATCACCACCGACAAGGACCGCAAGCTGGTTTTGTATTGTGGCGAAGGCGGCCGTTCGGCGCTCGCGGCCTTCAATCTCCAGAAGATGGGATTTCGCAATGTGTTCTCGCTCACCGGCGGCTATCGCGACTGGTGCAAAGGGGAAACATCCTAACGCCTCGTCGAATGGTTTTTGGCGTCGCTAATCGAGGTGAACCATGGACCTGCAAGGAAACCGCATTACGTGGCTGGGCCACGCCACATTTCGCATTGCAACCAAAGATGGCGCCATCGTGTACCTGGATCCCTGGGTGATGGGCAATCCGGCGTGTCCGGAAACTGAGAAGCAGGTGAAAAGGGCCGACGTGCTGATCTGCACCCACGGCCACATGGACCACATCGGCGACGCCGTGCAGATTGCCAAACAGCACAATCCCATCGTGGTCGGGATTTTTGAGCTCTGCACCTGGATGGGAAAGAAGGGCGCCCAGCAGATCGCCCCCATGAACAAGGGCGGGACGCAGACGGTCGCCGGCATCAAGATCACGATGACCCACGCCGTGCACTCCTGCGGCATTCAAGACGACGATGGCAGCATCGTGTACGGTGGCGAGGCCTGCGGCTATGTCCTCGAGTTGCCGGGCGGAGTGAAGCTCTATCACGCCGGCGACACCGCCGTGTTCGGCGATATGCAGATCATCCACGATCTCTACTCGCCCGAAATCGCGATGCTGCCCATCGGCGACCATTTCACCATGAGCCCACGCGAAGCGGCCTACGCGTGCAAGCTGCTCCAGCCCAAAACCGTCATCCCAATGCACTTCGCCACGTTTCCGATGTTGACCGGACGGCCTGCTGATCTGAAGAAATTACTGGGGCCGGGCGGCCCAGAGGTGGTCGAAATGAAGCCTGGGCAAACGTTGAGCTGAGGAGTGAATACCCTCGATGAAGAGCTTTACCGATGAACGCGTCGAAAACTACCTCTACGCGATGCTTCCCGAGCGCGGGCCCGTCTTGCAGGAGATGGAGCGCCAGGCGAAGGCGCGCGACATCCCCATCGTAGGGCCTGCAGTCGGCCGGCTGTTCTATCAATATGCGCGGCTGATCAACGCGAGGACGGTGTTCGAGTTGGGTTCAGCCATCGGCTATTCCACCATCTGGTGGGCCAAAGCGGTCGGTGAAGGTGGCACGGTCCATTACACCGATGGCAGCCGCAAGAATGCCGACGAAGCGCGCGGCTACTTCGAGCAGGCGGGCGTCGCCGATCGCATCCAGGTCCATGTTGGCGATGCGCTCGAAATTCTGTCGGAGCGCAAAGAGGAGTTCGACATCGTATTCAACGACGTGGATAAGCATGACTATCCCCGCGTGTTCAATATGGCGGCGGCGCGCGTGCGCAAAGGCGGGCTCTTCATCGCCGACAACGCTTTGTGGAGCGGCACGGTGACGTATGCCGCGGGCAATCCGGACCTGGAGAAGAGCGCCGAGCCTGACAAGCACTCCAAGGGCGTGGTGGAGTTCAATCGCTTGCTGTACTCGTCGAAGGATTGGTTTACGACAATCGTTCCGCTGCGCGACGGCCTCGCGGTGGCGCTGCGGCTCTAACTTTTTATGCCTGACGCGCCACACTGCGACATCCTGGCCATCGCCGCACATCGCGACGACGTTGAGCAGACCTGCGGCGGCACGCTGCTCAAGATGGCGGAGCGCGGACGCCGCACCGCCATCCTCGACCTCACGCAGGGCGAGATGGGCACGCGCGGCAACGTTGACGATCGGGCACGTGAGGCCGCCGAGGCAGCACGTATCCTCAAAGCCGGTTGGCGCCGAGCGCTCGACATCCCGGACGGCCGCGTCGAGAACACCTTTGGCAATCGCATCAAGGTCGCGACTGTTATTCGTGAGCTGCGCCCGCGCGTGCTCATTCTTCCCTATTGGCAGGCCCGGCATCCCGACCACGCCGCCGCATCAGCGCTCGGCTATGAAGCCGCGTTCCTCGCGGGATTGGCGAAACTCGGCCAAACCGGCGCGACCGCGGATATTCCTCCTCCCGAGGAGTTGCGCGCGCTGTGCTCTTTTCCGCCCCACCGCCCTTACAAGATTGTCTATGCCAGCCTCTACGCCGACGTTCGTCCGTCGTTCGTGGTGGATATCTCCGAGCAGTTTGAGACCCGCTTCGCAGCCCTGATGGCCTACCGCTCGCAGTACCAGGACCAGTCGGCGGGCAGCGGACTCTTCCCGCGCCAGGCAGAAATCCGCGAGCGACTGGCAGCTATGGCCGCGTTCTACGGCCTGCTTGCGGGCGTCCAATACGCCGAGCCCTTCGTCCAGAAAGAAGTTGGGCTGGTGGACGACCTGCTCGCTGTCCCCGTGCAGTCGCTTTAAGCGACCAAGGGCCAAATTCAAGAACGAAATTCCGCTTGGTAGCGGTAGAATGGTATATTATAGGGGTAGAAGGGTGTACAATATGGGTTTAAATATCAAGAATCCAAATACGTACAAGCTCGTTGAAGAGTTGGCAGGTTTGACCGGCGAAAACATGACGGAGGCAGTCACCGAGGCAGTTCGTGAGCGGATTGATAGGCTGCGCCGCCAACGGGGTACCGGGCTGGCCAACCGTCTGCTGCAAATCGGGAGGGACTGTGCACCACGACTCCAAGAGCCTTTCCGATCCATTGACCACGGGGACCTGCTCTACGACGAGAACGGGCTCCCGCGATGATTCTCGACACGTCGGCAGTCATCGCAATTCTGCGTGACGAGCCGGAAGCGGTGCGCTTTGCCCAGGCAATTCAGGATGCGGGGCATCGGCGCATATCCGCCGTCAATTATGTTGAGACAGCAGCCGTCATCGATGGCAGCCGAGATCCGGTGGCAAGCCGTCGTTTCGATGATTTATTGCGCGAGGCGGGGGTGACGGTCGAGCCGGTCACACAAGTGCAGGCGAAAATTGCACGCGATGCGTACCGGGATTTCGGCAAAGGCAGTGGACACCCGGCCAGACTGAATTTCGGCGACTGCTTTGCATACGCCTTGGCAAGAGCCATGGGCGAACCATTACTGTTCAAAGGCGGCGACTTTCCCCATACCGACATTGTGTCCGCCCTTGATTGATAGCAGACGCCGCCGAGACCGAACGGTAGTTCTCCCGCAGTCGCGCTTACTTCTTCCTCTCCACCAAGAACTTCGCAATCTCTCGCAGGGTGGCGGCGCGCTCGCCGAACTGGTCGAGCGCAGCTTCGGCTGCCGCGACCAGATCGTCCGCCTTCTTCAGCGAAGCGTCGATGCCGAACAATGCGGGATAGGTCGCCTTGTCGTGCGCGGTGTCCTTGCCTGCGGTCTTGCCTAACTGCTCCGAGGTCTGGGTCACGTCCAGAACATCGTCTACAATCTGAAACGCCAGCCCGATGTTCTGGCCGAAGTCGCGCAGACTTTGGAGCTGCGATGCATCCGCGTCCGCATACAGGCCGCCGGTGACCACGCTCGCCGTCAGCAGCGCGCCCGTCTTGGAGCGATGGATGTATTCCAGCGTCTTTGCGTCGGGATGAACGTGCTCGGCCTCAAGGTCCATCACCTGGCCGCCGATCATGCCGCCGATGGTGCCGGTGGCGTGCGCGATCTCGGCGATGATGGCGACCCGCGCCTCCGCCGGACACTGCAACTTAGCCAGCACTTCGTAGGCATTGGTCTGCAGCGCATCGCCCGCAAGGATGGCCGTGGCCTCGCCAAATGCCTTGTGGCACGTCGGCCGCCCGCGGCGCAGATCGTCATTGTCGAGCGCGGGAAGGTCGTCGTGGATGAGCGAGTAGGTGTGGAGCATCTCCAGCGCCGCGCCCAACTCCTCGACGCCCTTGGGAATACAGCCTTGAAGCATCTGCGCGGCTTCCATGCACAGGATCGGCCGCAGGCGCTTGCCTCCGGCAAAGACGCTGTGCCGCATCGCCTGATGAATGGACCCGGGATATTGCGAACCTGGCGGGAGCAGGCGCTCCAGCGTTTTGTCGGTAACGGTTCGGCCTTGTTCCAGCGTGTCCTTGAGCATCAATAGGGCAGTATAACAATCGCAACTACTTCGCTACCCGCTCGGCGATCCATTGGGCGCACTCGCGCGTGCCCAGCGAGCCTCCCACATCCACCGTCATCTTCTGCTCGCGGACCGCATCGAGCACCGCGCCCTCGATCTTCTGCGCTTCAGCGTTCAGGCCCAGGTGCGCCAGCATCATCGCCGCGGTCAGAATTGAGCCCATGGGGTTGGCAATGTTCTTTCCCGCTATCGTGGGGGCCGAGCCATGCACAGGTTCGAACATCGAAGTGCGGCCGGGATGGATGTTGCCGCTGGCGGCCATGCCGAGCCCGCCTTGCAGCGCGGCCGCCAGGTCGGTGACGATGTCGCCGAACATGTTGTTGGTGACGATGACGTCGAGCGAACGCGGCTCGCGCACCATTTGCAGGCAGAGCGCGTCCACGTACATGTGCTGCGTCTGGATGTCGGAATATTCTTTGGCCACTTCCTTGAAGACGCGCTGCCACAGGCCGCCGGCGTAGGTCATTACGTTTGACTTGTCCGACATTAAAACTTTCTTGCGGCTATTGGCGCGCGCGTATTCGAAGGCAAATCGAATAATGCGCTCCACACCCTTGCGCGTGTTGATGTCCTCTTGCGTGGCGACTTCATCGGGTGTGCCGAATTTGAAGCTGCCGCCCATGTCCATGTAAACGCCTTCGGTATTCTCGCGGACCACCGTGAAGTTGATGTCGTCAGGCGAGGCGTTTTTCAGGGGGCACAACGAGGCGTCGAGCAGGCGCACCGGACGCACATTGGCGTAAAGGTCCATCTTGAAGCGCATCCCCAACAGAATTTCTTTGGCGTGGATACTGCTGGGCACGCGCGGATCGCCCAGCGCTCCGACCAGGATTGCGTCGAAGTCACGCGCCAGCATCGGAAAGCCGTCTGGCGGGACCGTGGTGCCGTCGGCCAGGTAGCGGTCGGCGCCCCAGTCAAAGCTGGTGAACTCGACGGCCGCTCCGCTGGCGCGCACTACTTCGAGAGCGTTGGGAATAACTTCTTTGCCGATGCCGTCTCCGGGAACCACTGCGATGCGTTTGGTCATGGTCAGTGAAAAACGATAACAGAAATACCGTCAGCGGAGCTGCTTCAATCTTTGTCAGGAGACCACAGCGCTTGCCTGTTTGAGAGGTCCGATGGCTGCCCTCTTGACGGCTGGTCGTCTAGCAGCAGACCTTAAATAGCAATACGAGTACTGCGATAGCGACAGCCAAGCGAACACAGCTAAATTTCGTTGGGTGACTGCTGAGTGCTGGTTAGGGGCTGTTTCGAATGCTTCGATTACGGCACCAAATGATCTTGAGATACGAGTCCGGCGAAGAGATAAAGCAGGGAGACCGCATACTCTACGAACGGAAATTAAGAGTTCGAAGCGAAGTTCCACCGCGAGCTTCTTGTCGCATTCGCGCTTGACGACGTTTTCGAACGATTTCAAAAGCTCCTCCAGCTTTCGTCTATCGCAACTGGCGACAAGGGGATACCCGTAACATGCGGAATCAAACATGATCTTCTCCCACTCTTGTCCAAATTAAGTTTTGGCGTTCGTTAACTTGGACAGCATTGGACAGGTGCTACGGGCCGTCCACGCCGCCATAACCCTCTGAAACCATCGCAAAATCGCCACCTCCGGCCCGATTTGGCACCGGGCGATCGTTAAGGTGCCGTTGGCAGCAATTTGGACAGCATCTGGAGCCAAACGACAACCTCCTTTCCTCCGTCAAGGTCGACTCAATGGAATCAGTGAGTTAGCCTATCCAAATGCTCCATCCCCGGCTAACTTGGACAGTAATGATCTTCTCCTTATTTAATGCAACGTTTCCGTGCTCTTAATTCGCAGATGATGCCTGTCGGTCGAACTAAGAAATCTGCCTGCGGAGGACGTCCAAGGTGGATTGGGGCAGTCGCTCCTTGCAGTCGCGTTCCAAATTCGGCTGGGACCGTACAGTTAACTCGACTGCACCCTGAATTAGCTCTTTGAACTGATCCTGATAGTTGCCTGAGCGGTATTGCTTTGGAAAAGCAACTCCAGTCCCAGCGTCGAACATCCGAAGACTGCAACTTCCTTTGGCGTTCACGAAAGCCATGAAGAAGCTTCGGTTTGTGCCTTTGTCAGACCTGTAGTACCAAGCCTTGTTGCGGACCATTGGAGCTATGGGAGTAAATTCGATTCTATCCGACTCCGCAAAAGCATTAATAGCAACAGCCTCGGCATCTTCTAGCATGGATGGCGTCGAGCGACTTGGCGGCTCCGATTCTGGGTTCAGAAATGAATGGAGGGCGGAAGCCGAATTTCCGCTGATCGTCATCTGCTGACCAGAAGTGAAGATAAGGGTAGCTTTTGGATCGGACTCTAGTTGCTCGAATTCTGCAAATAGGAGCCCTTCCACATCAACGAAGGTTTCATCAGCGATTTTTATTAAGGCCATTTGCGTGCTCTCTTCCGTACAAATTGTTCTCCGGTACTTGCGACAATACTGCTACCCAACTTGGGTGAAGTCAATCAAAATCATCACTACAATCATCATCATCATTCTATTTCGTTCCGTTTTGGGAAGGCAGCACGATCCCGGAATCGTTCCATTTTCCCACGAGTTAGAATGTAACATCCTTACTTTCATCAATTTATGTAGGCACTCAGGGCTGCTAATTACTCTTACAGTTGAAAGATTGTATTGTCACCCGTGTGGAAATTGGGGGCAGGTCACACTGAGTGCTGAATGCTACTTCCCTTCCTTCGCTATAATCAAAGATTCGGTATGAGTGTTACGACGTTTCAAGAGAAGCTTGCGGCCAGCGGCGCGCGTCTGGGCATGTACCGCGGCGCGGAGACCCCGGCGGATTTCGGCGATTCCACAACTGAATTTCAAGCGCTCCTCGAGGGCTGCGCCCTTCTCGACATGAGCTGGCAGGCCAAGCTGGTGCTGGCCGGAGAGGACCGCGTGCGCTGGCTCAATGGCATGGTCACGAACAATGTCCGCGACCTGGCGCCGGGGCATGGGGTGTACAGCTTCGTGCTTAGCGCGCAGGGGCGAATCCAGGGAGACCTGGTTGCCTACAACCGCGGCGACTACCTGCTGGTCACCACCGATCGCGAGCAGGCGCCGACGATAGCCGAGATTTTCGATCGTTACATCATCATGGACGATGTCGAGGTCGCCGACATTAGCGACAAGCTGGCCGCGATCGGCGTGGCCGGCAACAAGTCAAAGTCGCGCGAGATTCTGGCGGCGGCTGGTCTGGACGTTTCGCAACTCGGACGCGGGCAGGTGACCGACGCAGCGTGGCGCGGAGTTGGCGTCTCCATCGCGCGCAGCGCTCTGCCGCAGATGGATGGATTCGAGATCTGGTTTGCCTCCGAGAACATGGATGCAATCTGGGACGGCCTGGTCTCGGCCGGCTTCACGCCCGTCGGCAGCGATGCCCTCGAACTCTATCGCATCGTCAGAGGAATACCGCGCTTCGGAATTGATCTTCGGGAACGCGATTTGCCGCAGGAGACTGGACAGCAGCACGCCTTGAATTTCACCAAGGGCTGCTACATCGGGCAAGAGATCGTGGAGCGAATTCGCTCGCGCGGCAACGTGCATCGCATGTTTACCGGCTTCGAGGTGCAGGGACATCCGGCTGCCGAGCCTCCGGCGCCGGGAACCAAAGTCCGTGCCAACGACAAGGATGTGGGAGAGATAACCAGCGCGGCGCGAATTCCATTTCCGAGTGGCGAGCGCACGCTGGCGCTCGGCTACGCGCGGCGCGAAGCCGCGCCTCCCGGCGCTACGGTGCAGATCGGGGAGCAGAGCGCAGTCGTCCGGACCCTTCCATTCAGCGAGTAAATAACTTATGGCCGACAAAGAGAAGAAGCCTGAATTCGTAGTGACCGATCGCCGCTTATTCAGCAGCGATGGCGAGTTGCGCCAGGACGTGGTGCACGACGAAGAACGCCGCGCCGAACGGGAACGCGAGAAGAGCGAAGCGCAGCGAGTGGTCAACGAGGAGCGCGCCGCACAACAACAACCCACGCCAGAAAGCGCGGCGCCCACGTCATCCATTGTGGCCGATGAAGCTGCTCCGGAAGGGCCCAGCGCGCAGGAGCAGCACGACTCTGCCGCGGCTTACCGCGAATCGACGCGCGAGATTGACGAAAGCATCGAGAAGGAGATGCGCAAGCAGGGACAGCCACACCGCGCGCAAGACTTCGAGATTACCTTCGAGAAGTTTGTCGCCTCGCTTTACATGAGTTCGCTTGTGCAGCTTGGCTTGGCGGCTCCGCAAGGCGCGAAGCCGGAGGTAGATCTGTTGGGCGCGCGGCAGACCATCGACACGCTGGCCATCCTGCAAGACAAGACCAAGGGCAACTTGACGCCGGCGGAGCAGAATATGCTGCAGAACTGCCTCTACGAATTGCGCATGGCCTACCTTGAGGTCACCAACCTGCTCGCCCATCCGCCGCAGGGTGGACCGGCCGGTGGCGGCAAGCCCTGATGAAAGCCGTGCTCACGGTTTTGGGCAGCGGAACCTCGATGGGTGTGCCCACCATCGGCTGCGACTGCCGCGTGTGCATGTCGGCCGATCCCCACGACCGGCGCACCCGCCCCTCGGTCATGGTGCAGTGGAATGGGCACACCGTTCTCATCGACACCACGCCCGACTTCCGCGAGCAGGCCCTCCGCGAAGGCATTCGCAAAATTGACGCCGTGCTTTACACCCACGGCCATGCCGATCACATTCTGGGACTCGACGACGTGAGGCCGCTCAGCTTCCCTCGCGTGACCGGCGGCGGAAAAATTCCCCTTTATGCCAGCGAGGCCACGGCGCAGACCCTGCGTAGCGTTTTCCGCTACATCTTCGAGGCGGATTACAAATATGGCAGCCTGGCGCAGGTAGAGTTGCGCGCGGTCAATGGGCCGGTGGACCTGTTTGGAGCAATCTTCACGCCACTAGAGGTGCACCACGGAGATGTCCCTATCGAAGCGTATCGCTTTGGCTCGGCCGCATATGTCACGGACTTCAGCAGCATCCCGGAGCAGTCGCTGGAACAGTTGCAGGGGCTTGAAATTTTATTTCTCGACGCGCTGCGGCACCATCCTCATCCCACGCACTCGACGGTGGAGAATTCTCTGAAGCTGGTGGAGCGACTGCAGCCGAAGCGGGCGTACTTCACGCACATCTCGCACGACCTGCCGCATGAAGAGACCAATGCGGCGCTGCCCGATAACGTGCGCCTGGCGCACGACGGCCTGAAACTCGAGTTCGACCTGTAGGACACCAGTTCCCCATGCAAGTATTCCGCAGCCTCGAAGAAGTGCCGTCCGAACTTGGTCCCACGGTGGTCAGCGTGGGGAACTTTGACGGCGTTCACCGCGCCCATCAGGAGGTGGTGCGGCTTATGACGGACCGCGCCCACGCGCTTGGCGGCCAAGCGGTGGTGGTGACTTTCGAGCCGCATCCGTACCGCATTCTGCGTCCCGATGTCGCGCCCAAGCTGCTGACCCCTTTGCCTATCAAGCTGCGACTGCTGCAACAGACACGCGTGGATGCCGTGCTGGTATTGCCCTTCACCCGCGACCTCTCGCTGATGCCCGCGCACGACTTCGCCAAGAGCGTGCTGGTGGAAGCGCTACACGCGCGCGAGGTACACGAGGGGTACAACTTCCACTTCGGCCACAAGGCGCAAGGCAACGTGAACACGCTGGCCGATCTGGGCAGAGAGTTTGGGTTCGCCGCAACCATTTATCCCGAGCAGGTATTGCGGGGTCATCACGTCTCCAGCACGGAGATTCGTAAACTGATCGCCGAAGGAAAAATGGCGAAGGCGCGCGCCCTGCTCGGCCGCCCCTTCAGCATTTTTTCGAATCCAGGGCGCGGACGCGGCTATGGGCACAAATACACGGTGCCGACAGTGAACCTGGCGCGCTACGACGAATTGGTTCCCGCCATCGGGGTGTACATCACGTGGCTGCGCGTCGGCAGCGAATGCTTCGAGGCGGTGACCAACGTGGGAAATCGCCCAACCTTTGGGGCGGACTCTTTCGCCATCGAGAGCCACCTGCTGAATTTCCATCCCATCGAGTTGCTGCCGGAGACGGAGTTGGAGCTGATTTTCTTGCAGCGGCTGCGGTCCGAGATCAAGTTTCCGTCGGTGGACGCGCTGCGCGAGCAGATCTCCAAGGACGTGCATAAAGCGCGCCGCTATTTTCGGCTGCTGAATACGATCGCGGAATGACTCAACTCTGACCTCACCGCCGCCTCGTTTCCTTGCTCTCGCCAACGCGGGTTTGCGTGGTTGCACCGAAACCTGATAGCTTGTGCCATTACTCGTAAGAACACAATGAACAAAGCCATTCGTCTCACCCTGTTCTGCTGTCTCGCCGCTGCGCCGTTGCTGGCGCAGCTTCCCGCCGACAGCCCGGTTGACGCGCTTCGTCATCCCGGCTGGAACAAGGGACTGTTCGTTGGGGGCGGCACTTCGGTCGCCAGCTCCCCGAGCGGGCAGTCGTTCCTGTTCGGCTTCCGTCTCGGCCGCGTGCTGACTAATGAACACGGCAGCGGTTTCCTCCGCGGCACCTTCGAGATGGCGGGGGACATCATTCCGGTGGACGAATACTGGTTCCACGGCGGCCAGTACGCTGGGGCAATCAATCCGTTTATCGCCAAGTGGAACTTCACCAGTCCCGGCAAAGTTGCACCCTACTTGGCGGCGGTGGGAGGCGTGCTCTTCAGTACCCACAATCTCCCGCCGGGCGACACCGCGAACGTAAACTTCACTAGCGGGGCCGAAGTGGGCGTGCAGATATTCCGCAAGGAGCGAACCTCCTGGGACCTGGCAGTCAAGGCCTATCACCTTTCCAATGCTTCGCTGGGCCATCGCAATCCCGGCATCAACGCGTCTTTGCAATTCATGCTGGGATACACGTGGCATTAGAGCGGCACGCGAGCGCTTCGGTCTGCGCGACGCTCATCTGATTTCCGCTGCTACACTGATGCCGTGCGCAGGCTCATCGTCAATGCCGACGACTTCGGTTTGACCCGGGGAGTGAACCGCGCCATCGTCGAGGCGCAAGAGCGCGGGATTGTGACCTCGTCCACGCTGATGGCGAATGCGGGAGCTTTTGGCGAAGCGGCCAGCATGGCGCGCTCGCTGGCGGCAAGCAGCGCGCGTTTCAGCGTAGGCTGTCATGTGGTGCTGCTCGATGGCGAACCGCTCTTGCCGGCGGACCAAGTTCGCAGCCTGCTGCAACCAGGTGCGCAAAACGGCGCCCGCCAGTTTCGCGTCAAGCTCAACGACTTTGTCATAGCTTCTTTTCGCAACCAGCTCAACCCTACCGAGATCGAAGCTGAAGCAGCCGCGCAGATCGAGCGCCTGCAATCTGCGGGGGTGCGGCCCTCTCATTTCGACACCCACAAGCATGCCCACATGTTTCCCGCGGTGCTGAGGCCACTGCTGCGAGCGGCGCGGGCGTGTGGCGTTCCGGCCGTGCGCAATCCATTTGGCCGGGTGTGGCCATTGCCGATCGTAGATCTGCTGCGAAAACGCAAATTATGGCGACGTTTCGCCGAACTGAATGTGTTGCGCAACTTTTCCACCAGCTTCCGCCGCGAGGTCGAGGCTCACGGCCTGCGCACGACCGACGGATCGCTCGCCGTGCTGGTCACCGGATGTCTCGACTTGAAACTGTTCACCGCGATCGCCGACAGCATTCCCGAAGGGACATGGGAGTTTGTCTGCCACCCCGGCTACAACGACGCCGCCCTCGACAAGGTTGACACCCGATTGCGGGAGTCGAGAGTGCAGGAACTCGCCCTGCTGACCTCGCCGGAAGCGAAAGAGGTCCTGCACCGCCGGGGGATCGAGTTGATCACCTATCACGATCTGTAACGCCCCCACTTTCACAGGCTGCGGGAAAACTCTGTGGATAACTTTTGGGTGGAAGCCCCCTGCTTCAGCAGGGGGAAGCTGGACTTTAGTCCAGCGGAAAAGCGTTTGATTTTGCAATTGGCTAAAGCGCGTGATCAAAGCCGACCTTTTCCCGGAGCGCTGAAGCGCTCCTTCCCCCGCATAAATGCGGGGGCTTCCACCAAGAAGTACACCTCGCGAGTTTGTGCACAGACTTTTTCCGCAGCCTGTTTAGGCGCGCTACAATGGCTGTCCCGCCTAATCGGCCCGGACCGCTTCGGACACGTTGCCCATGAATCCACTTGTACTCTCCGACGCCGACTACAAAGCAGCCTTCGAGCGCATCAGCCAACTCGCGTTGGAGTATGTCGCGTCCGTCAGCAAACGGCCTGCGTTCCCCAAGGTAGCTGGAAGTGAAATCGAAGCATTATTTGCCAAGCCACTGCCAGAGCAAGGACTGGGAAGCGGAGCTCTCGACGACCTAGGCGCCGTGATGGCGGCCGTACGGGTCACCGGACCGCGTTTTTTCGGCTACGTGCTCGGCTCCGGAGAGCCCATCGGCGCTGCCGCGGATCTGCTGGCCAGCGTACTGAACCAGAACGTGACCGCATGGCGCTCGTCGCCCTCGGCAGTGGCAATCGAGCGCGTCGTGGTGGGTTGGCTGGCGGAAGCAATCGGATGCACTGGGTTCACGGGAAGCCTGACCGGAGGCGGTTCCTCGGCAAATCTGATGGGACTTGCCATGGCCCGCGAAGCGCGCTTGCCCGCCAACCAGTGCGGTGCGCGGCCGGGAACCATCTATGCGTCAGAACAAGTCCACATGTCGATCCCCAAAGCCATCGCGTTGCTGGGCATCGGTCGGGAAAATCTGCGGCTCATTCCGTGTGACGACAAATTTCACATTCGCATTGATCTTTTGCGCGCCAGCTTGGAACGCGACGTCCGCGCTGGACTGACGCCGATTGCGATCGTGGGTTCTGCGGGAACGGTTTCTACCGGCAGCATCGATCCGCTGCCCGAGTTGGCGCAAATCGCGCGTGAGTCGGGCGCATGGTTTCACGTGGACGGGGCCTACGGCGCGCTGGCCGCCATCGCCGAACCGGCGAAATTTGCCGGGCTGAACCAAGCCGATTCGCTGTCGCTCGATCCCCACAAGTGGCTGTATCAGCCGCTCGATTGCGGATGCCTGCTCTATCGCGATGCTGCCGCCGCGCGTCACGCCTTTTCGCACACTGGAGACTACGCAAAATCGCTGGTGAACGATCCGGTCGAGGGTTTCGTGTTCTTCGAGGAGACCATCGAGCTGTCGCGACGCTTTCGCGCGCTGAAGCTTTGGCTGTCGCTGCGCTACCACGGACTGGCGAACTTTCGTGAGGCGATCCGCAACGATTTAGCGCACGCGCAGCTGCTGGCCGGACTGATTACGAAGCAGCCCGAACTCGAACTCCTGGCGCCGGTCCCCCTCAGCGCAGTCTGCTTCCGTTATCGACCGCCGGGTGCGGCTGACTTCAATAGCGACTCGCTGAACCAGGAAATATTGCAGCGCGTGGTCCGCCGAGGAAAGGTATTCTTGTCCAACGCGACGATTCATGGTCGCTTCGCCTTGCGCGCCTGTATCGTCAATCATCGCACCACGCCCGATGACATCGAACAGGTGGTTAGCGAGGCGCTCACCGTCGGCAGGCAGCTGTCCGCGGAAGACAGCTAGAACGGTTTCAGTGTTTGCGTAGGTCGGGTAGCCAGGACGCTGAAAAAACTCTTTGGGAGCGTTTTGGTGGAAGCCCCCTGCTTTAGCAGGGGGGAGCTGGACTTTAGTCCAGCGGGAAAGGCGTCGATTTTGAAATGGGCTTTAGCCCGGGGTTTCTCGCTCTCCAGCGCTAAAGCGCGTGATCAAAGCCGAACTTTTCCCGGAGCGCTGAAGCGCTCCTTCCACCAAAAAGGCACTCCACAGCTATGGCAACGAGTTTCTTCGCAGCCTCTGGGATCGGCCTTTAGGCCAGCGTCGCGAAGGCTACTTCGGTCGATACATTGATCATGCCAACGACTCCTCAACCCATGCCTCGCGTGAACCGCGACGAGATCATTACCGCAGCGCCATGCCGCGCCGATCTGGCCGGCGGGACCCTCGACATCTGGCCGCTGTACCTCTTCCATCCCGGCGCAGTGAGCGTAAACGTTGCCCTCAACATCCTCACCCGTTGCAAAATCACTGCGCGACGCGGACGGGAAATCGTTTTGCGATCGCGGGACACCGGGCGGCACGAGCGCTTTGCCGGGCTCGACGAATTGTTGGCGGCGAAGACCTATCAGCACCCGTTGGCGGCCCATCTGGTCCGCTTCTTCAAGCCGGACGCAGGCTTCACGCTGGAGACGCATTCGGAATCTCCTGCGGGCGCGGGCATCTCCGGTTCTTCGGCGCTGATGATCGCCACCACCGCGGCCCTGGCGCGCTTTGTGGGGCGCAAGATTGATATCGAGCAGATTCGCGTCATTGCACAGAACATCGAGGCGCAACTGATCGGCGTGCCTACCGGCTGCCAGGATTATTATCCGGCGATGTATGGCGGCGTGAGCGCGATCCATCTGGAGCCTGACGGCGTCCGCTGGGAGGCGGTCCCGGTTCCCCTCGACCAGATCGATCAGCGGTTCGTTCTCCTCTACACCGGAGTGCCGCGGCGGTCGGGCATCAACAACTGGGAGGTGTTCAAGCAGCACATCGACGGCAACAAGCGCGTCATACACAACTTCGCGGAAATATCCCGCATTGCCCAATCCATGCACCGCGCCCTGGCCGAGGCACGATGGGACGACGTGGAGCGCCTGATGCGGGAGGAGTGGAAGCTGCGGCGAACTAACGCTCCCGGCATCACCACTCCGCTGATCGACAAACTGATCGGCGTGGCCCGGCGGAACGGTGCGCGAGCCGCCAAAGTTTGCGGCGCCGGAGGCGGCGGTTGCGTGATTGTCTTCATTGAACAGGGCTCACGCCGGAGAGTCGAGGACGTGATTCGCAACCATGGCGGCGAACCGCTGGATTTTTCTGTCGCACGCCAGGGATTGGCGTTTCACTCGGCGCCGCAGCGGGAAACCGCCAAGGTCTAGTCATGTTCACCACCAGCGCGGGACGTCTTCATCCGGTGTGGGCGTTCGTGGTGTCGGCCCTATTTTCGGCGCTGGCATTTCTGGTCGCGGGTTACGTCGCCGGGGCGATAGCGGGCGATCGCGTCCTGCTCGTCGAGGCGATCTTCCGTCCTCTGTTGGCCTTGCTGCTGATCGCACTGTTCGTCTGGATGCTGACCGCTGCCGACCACGTCGAAGGTCATCATTTCGCCGCCTTGGGATTGCCGCGTGCCAAAGGCTGGCTCAAGCAATTCACATTGGGCTGCCTCCTCGCATTCGGACTGACCGTCCTGGCGATTGTTCCGATCGAGATCTGGGGGCATACCAGCACCAGATTTCGCCTCAGCCTGCACACCTTACCGAGGGTCGGAGCCGTACTGTTGATTCTTCTCCTGGGCGCGCTCGCCGAGGAGTTGATGTTTCGGGGCTACCCTTTCCAACACCTGGAACAGGGCATCGGCGCAATCGGCGCGATCGCGGTCTTCTCGGTGATGTTTGGGGCGGTGCACCTGGCCAATCCCGGCGCCAGCCTTTGGGGACTGATCAATACCATCCTGATCGGCGTGCTGCTCTCCATTTCCTACCTGCGGACCCGAGCTTTGTGGTTGCCATGGGGCATTCACTTCGGCTGGAATTTCGCTCTCGGAGTCCTCTTTGGCCTGCCGGTGAGCGGCCTTCGGCTTTTCAACGTTGTGGTGCGGACCGCCGTCAGCGGGCCGAATTGGGTTACGGGCGGGAGCTACGGGGTAGAGGCCAGCGCTACGACTGTTGTCATCATCCTGATGGGAATCGTGATGGTTTGGAAGTTACCCTTGACTCCTCTCGCACAGCCGGTACTGCCTTTGCCGGAGACCGAACGCCGCGACAGTCTTTCGGGCATCCAACCCTAGCGTGGGTACTGATCTAATCCGTTGTTGCTAATCCCAAATCATTCTTAAGCCATTCCCGCTCCTCAGCCTCTTCCAGAGTGCTCGTCGGGACGTCATCCGGGTGCGAATCATCCAATTGTCGCGGGTTCACTATATGCTTGCTAAGCTCATTGAATCGCTGCGCCCTTTGTGCCTTGCTGAGCGAGTGCAAACGTTCGAGCGTTTCGTTGGATAAAGCCATCTTAGTTTCTCCTGATAAACCCTTAGATGGATAGGAACATCAACAATGCCAGAAACAGGATTGTTCGGCCCCTACCAACTCAATCGTGAAAACATCAACCAATACGTTGCCACCAAGGGAACGGGCGTCTACGTGCTCGATAAGACTTCGGATGGCAAATTCAAGGTGTCCTATGTCGGCCGGTCAGATGATGATCTTCCAGGCGGGCTGGGAGATCACATCGGCGAAGGATATCACTATTTCAAGTATGGCTATTTCAAGACCGCGAAATCGGCGTTTGAGAAAGAATGCCATATTTACCATGACTTCAAGCCGCCGGATAACACTATCCATCCGGCCAGGCCGAAGAGCCTGAAACGTGATTGTCCCGTCGCCGACTGCGACGAGCTTGACTAGGCATACGCTGGCCCGTCAAGTTGCGGTATACGTCACGTAGGGCTACGAGATAGCCGTAGTGCCAGTAGATTCGTTCCTGCGTGTCTTGGTCGAGGTGCTTCTGCTCATCGAAGCAGCCTCGACCGTTTTCCTTTAACCAGTCAGAAATCCCCTCGGCCCGGCGCTCGATTACACCCAAATCCGCAACTCGATCTTCGCACGGTCCATCTTCGCTCGGATTCATCGTCACCTCCTCGCCGAACGTCTCAATTGAAATGGCGTGCCATCTGGCCGAGTGGTCGAAGATTTTACCACATAGCAACAATCCGTTAGATCAGTACCCTAGCGTGTATCCCGGACGCGATGAGCCTATAATTTGAACCAATCGGGGATTTCCATGAGCCGCAATTGTTTCCCGCTACTCGCTACGGCACTTCTGCTGCCGGCGATGTTCGCACTTGCCGATGACGCCAAAGCGCCGGCCAAACTACCGACGGAAAAAATGACACCGCAAACTCGCATGTTGGTGATCCGCGATCTGACGGCCGAGCGCGTTTTTGCGCGCCGCTTGTTCCCCATGGGTGAAAAGGGATTGCAGATCAAGAACGGAGTAGTCACTCCCGGCGACAAACAGGTTACGCAATTGATCGCGGAACACGGAGCTGCCGCCCGCCCCGGCGACCGGGTCGTCATTTCCAACGTGGTAATCAAGGACAGCTCAATCGTCTTCGAGATCAATGGCGGACCTAAGAAGCACATGAAGTGGTATCAGCACATTGAGGCGGGCACCGGTGTTGCTATGGGCCCAGTGGGCCCGGCCCCGAAGGGCCTCGCGGCCAAAGGCTCCCAGGTAACGCTTGCGTTCGATAAATATGTGCCCGAGTTGACCGGCAATCAAGTCCGTGACTTGCTGTCGCCCGTCTTCGATTTCAAGGCGCTCAATCAGGCTGAAGCTTACGAGAAGACCTTGCCGCCCAAGATCCAGGACGCCATCAAGAACCACAAGGTCCTGGTAGGCATGGACCGCGATATGGTGATCTACGCCAAAGGACGTCCGGGCAGGAAGATCCGCGACAAGGACGACAAGGGCCAGGACTACGAGGAATGGATCTATGGCGATCCGCCCGAGGAGGTTGACTTTGTGCGCTTCCAAGGCGCCGTGGTTTCGCGATTGGAGATTATGACCGTGGGCGGAGAGAAGATTGTCCGCACGGAAAAAGAAGTGGACCTCAAGACCGCCGATACGGAGGTTGCCCAGAAGAAGCCGGCCGAAAAACCGGCGAACGCTCCCACCTTGCGCCGTCCGGGGGAGCAAG
The DNA here is from genome assembly GCA_963710585.1 of uncultured Acidobacteriaceae bacterium. Lineage (GTDB taxonomy): Bacteria > Acidobacteriota > Terriglobia > Terriglobales > Acidobacteriaceae > Bog-257. The sequence continues at coordinate 216,817 of CAVQAM010000009.1, forward strand.
AGGTATATCCGCAAGACAAAGGGACCCAGACCAGCGCGCCATATCCGCCAGCGGTCCCTACTGGACCCGGCACCGACCCGGGAACACCGCCGCACTGGGTTGCGGGGCGTTGATGTCCACTCCATTTGGCAGCCCCACTCGCCCCCCTTTACACTGTTAACGTGAGGATTGTACTTGGCCAGATCAACACTACGGTCGGCGATTTCGCGGGCAATTCGGCGAAAATCATCGAGTACGCGCGACGGGCGAAAAGTGCCGGCGCCGATCTCATCCTCTTTCCCGAGCTGAGTGTTTGCGGCTATCCCCCGCGCGATCTGGTGGAGCGCCCGTGGTTTGTCGAGCGCAACCGGCAAGCCGCGGAAGCGATCGCCGTAGCCACCCAGGGCATTGCCGTGATCTGCGGTCTGGTTACTCCCGCCAGTTCCGCTACCGGCAAGTCGGTGATGAACTCGGCGGCGCTGCTGCGTGATGGAAAGATCGCCGCCATCCAATCGAAACGCCTGCTGCCCGCCTACGACGTGTTTGACGAGATGCGCAACTTCGCGCCCGCCGATCGCCAGCAACTGCTGGCCTTTGACGGCAAGCAACTCGCGCTCACGGTTTGCGAAGACGCGTGGAACGACAAGAATTTCTGGGACCGCCAGTTGTACGGGGTCGATCCCGTGCAAGACTTGATCGGCGCGGGTGGACAAATCCTTCTGAACATCTCGGCGTCTCCGTTTTATCTTCACAAACGCGAACTGCGACTTGACATGCTGGCCACCATTGCACGGCATTACCGCATTCCCGTTGCCCTGGTGAACCAGGTTGGCGGAAATGACAGCCTGGTGTTTGACGGATCCAGTTTCGCGCTGGGGCCCGACGGGCGGGTGATCGCGCAAGCCAAGTCGTTCGCAGAGGACTTCGTCTGCTTTGACAGCGAGTCGCTTGCCGGCGACCTGCACCCGGCTGAGGAAGGACTGGAGGCGAGCGCTTATTCCGCGCTGGTATTGGGCACCCGCGATTACGTGCACAAGTGCGGCTTCCATCAGGCCGTGCTGGGACTAAGCGGCGGTATCGACTCGGCGATCACCGCCTGCATTGCGGTGGACGCCCTAGGGCGCGAGAACGTCATTGGGGTGGGCATGCCGGGGCCGTATTCTTCTGCCGGCAGTATTGAGGACTCTGTAACCTTGGCCCGCAACCTCGGCATTTCGTTTGAGCTGGTTCCGATTGCCGATATCTTCGACTCGTATCGCAAAGCGCTGCAGCCCATGTTCGCCGGCCGCCCGCAGGATGTGACCGAAGAAAATATTCAGGCGCGCATTCGCGGCTCGTTGCTGATGGCGGTATCCAACAAGTTCGGCGCGCTGCTGCTGACCACCGGAAACAAGTCGGAGATTGGAGTGGGCTACTGCACTCTCTACGGAGACATGTGCGGAGGACTGGCGGTCATCTCCGACGTGCCCAAAACTCTGGTTTACCGCCTGGCACGCTACGTCAATTCGCGTTCGCCCGTGATTCCCGCGTCCACCATAGAAAAACCTCCTTCTGCGGAATTGCGCCCTGACCAGAAGGACAGCGACTCGCTGCCGCCCTACGAGGTTCTGGATACAATCCTGGAAGACTACGTGGAAGACAACCGGTCTCCCGATGCAATTGCGGCGCAGCACAGCTACGATCCAGAGCTGGTGCGGAAAGTGGTCCGCATGGTGGACAAGAGCGAATACAAGCGCCAGCAAGCCGCTCCCGGCCTGAAGATTTCGGAAAAAGCATTCGGCTTTGGACGCCGTTATCCCATCGCCGCCAAGGCGGAGATGTGACCCTCCCTTTGCACATTACATTTGCACATTTGCTTTGCACATTTGCTTTAGACAAGAAAGGAACCATGAACCGTTGCCCTGTCGTATTGATGACCGCCGCTCTGGCCTTGGCCAGCCTCTGCGCCAACGCGCAGCAACCGCCTGCGACCACCTTGAAGCCTCCCGCCAAGGCCATGTCCGGCGCATCCGCCAACTCGCAGGGACCGCTTCCCAGCGAAGCTACCTTCAACGCATTTCTCAAGCACATGTTCGGCTGGAACCAGGACCTCACCTGGAAAGTGGTGGAGATTAAACCGGCAGAGGCGGCCGGCCTTTCCGAAGCCACGATTATCTTCAACACGCCGAAGGGCCAGCAGGCGACGCGAATCTATGTGACCGCCGATCAGAAGCATGCCTTTACCGGCGATCTGGTGCCGTTCGGCGCCGATCCGTTTGCCGAGGACCGCGAGCTGCTGAAGGGCGCCAATGGTCCCTCGGAAGGGCCAAAGGATGCCGTCATAACCATCGTGGAATTCGGCGACCTGGAATGTCCGGCGTGCAAGGCCGCGCAGCCGAACATTACCAGGCTAATGCAAGAGGAGCCCAAGGCCCGGCTGGTGTTTCAGAACTTTCCCCTGGAGGGGATTCACAAATGGGCGCTGCCGGGGGCCAAGTACGTGGAATGCCTGGGGCAGACGAATAACGACGCCGTGTGGAAGTTCATCGCTGCGGTTTACGACCACCAGACCGAAGTGAATGAGCAGAACGTTGACCAGATACTGAAGGGCTATGTGAAGGAGGCCGGCGGAGATCCGGATGCGATTGCGGCTTGCGCCGCCAAGCCGGAGACGGCGAAGCGGGTGGCGGATTCCATGGCCTTCGGCGAAAAACTCAATATCACGAGCACGCCAACGTTCTTCATCAACGGACGCAGGCTCCTGGGCTTCAGCTCAAATATTCCCTACGACGCGGTGAAATCCATGGCCGACTTCGCAATAGCCAATGCGGGAAAGTAGCGCCTAGCTTTCCGTGAGGCCGGCTTCGTGAGCGCGGAATTTCCAGTAGTCTCCGGCGGTCTCGCTGAGGTCGCCGGCGGGCTTCTCGCCGCGAAAGACGCGTGACACGCCACGCACCACGCGCCGTATCGGCAGTTCGCCGTTTTCGGCCAGAAACAATTCGCCGACTTTGATGGTGCGGTAGTACCAGCGCTTCAGCAGCGCGAGGTGCTCCATCCACTCTAGCGCCCGGCGCAGCTTGGGGGCTTCCACCGCTGCCAGCGCCTCGCCGATACGCGACTCCATGGACTGCGGCTTAGAGACAAGCTGCGCGGTGCCTGCTGGCTGACCGACACTTAGAGCGACGGGAGCGCAGATGCGCCCGCCCACAATTTTGAACAGCGCCACCGATTCGCGCTCCGCCGAGGGCTGCACCATCACGCCGTTCAGGTCGTCGAGACGGCGCACGATGTCGGGCAATTGCGCGGTCGCGGCCTTCACCTTCTCCAGGCGGGTGTGCAGGGCGGCTGCGGCCTCGAAATCAAGACTGGTCGAGGCGTCGTCGCGTTGCCGCTCGATCTCGCGCACCAGCGAGTGCCCGCCGCTTTCAAGAAACTGTTGCACGCGCCCCACTTCGGCTACGTATTCCTCGTCGCTGCATCCCTTGAAGCAGGGCGCCAGGCACATCTTCATCTCGGAATAAATGCAGCCGGGAAATTGCGGGTCGGGATGGAGATCGTCAACGCAGCGGCGCATCTTGAACAAGTCGAGCGCATCGTTGGCAAACTTCTCGGCGGCGACGCGGGTGGCGAACGGCCCAAAATATTGCGCGTTGCCTCGCAGGCCGGTGGAAGCACCGGGCTTTAGCCCTGTGAATATTTCGCGCTTCAGAATTTGGGCTTCAGCCCCGGCAATGCGCGTGGTGACTGTCGCCCGCGGGTAAGGATTGTCGAGGACCAGCTTGACCAGCGGCGCAAAACGCAGGCGCAGGCGTTTGTCGTAGGCCTTGGGAAATTCGCGGCGCAGCGTCTGGTAGAGCAGGAACGAAGCTTCGAAGTCGGAGCCGGTGGCAGTCCACTCGACCCAGCGCACACGCTCGCGCAGGTTCAGCTTGCGGGTTTGTCCATCGACGGGGCCGAGCAAGCGTTGCAGGCGGCGGCGCAGAGTTCGAAGTCTTGCTGACGTACGGCTCGCCGGCCCCATCCTCTCCACGCAACAGAAACACCGCCGCACTCGCCGGCACAGCGGCGAACAGCTCGGCGTCACGGTCGGGCAATGAACTCGATGCGATACGATAGCACGAGGAAATTGTATTTCAGGTAGAAAGAACCACGGATCAGGGATAGCGATTTCAGTGTCCTCTCGCTAAGCTAATAGGATTGGACGCTTGTGTAATGGGGATTTATCAACAGTTGTTAAGGACTCGTTCAGTGCGGCGTCTCTTGCGGAGTATATACGACCCCATGGTATCGGCCATTCTTGAAGCGCCATACCAAACAGCTTTGTTTCTCTCCGGGCTTTGCAGGACCGCACTGGCTAGGAACGCAAAGGTCGTGGACACCATAATGCTGACTCTCAAGTGGCAGGAGAACCCGGCATGACTTTCCAAATCCTCGCAAGTCCCCCTTCGCCGTTAAATCCTTCCATTGGCTGCCGATCTTTCCAATTAAGACAGCCTCGCAAGGGTCGCGGTGAAAGTCCCGGCAGCAGACTTGATATGCGGGCGTTCCGTCGGCAAGCTGGAACCCGCTGGGAGAATTGCCAACAGCGCCTTCCGTATCACATCCCATTTTGACCAACAGGTTGCGGGCACCTTGAGGAAAGTCATCAAAATAGGCTGTCGCGTCGCAAGCAGAAAGAAGCCGCTCGTCCAATTTCGGGCATCCGAACCAGTGGGCGGCCTGTACGTAGTCCACCTCCACTCCTTTTCCGTCCAAGTACATCTGGCCGAGTTCTAGGCGGGCGTCAGCGCGGCCTGCTCCGCAGCCTTGCGAAACCATCGAATCGCCTCGGCATAATCTTTCCCACCGTTTGCGCGAGTGTACGTATACCCGTGCTCGTAAAGCCAACCCACCTTAAACTCCGCGCCAGCATCGCCGCGTTCGGCTTGCTGCCGATAAGAGTTCATTTCAGCAGGGTCTATGTCCTGAGCAAAGGTCAGCCGTCCAGCACAGAACATGACGCATACAACGGCAAGTAAGGTTTTGCTGATCACGGTACGGACTATAGCTAATCGGGCCGAGCGAAGTCTGTGATTACTGTCGTGAACAGGCCATTACACAACCAGAACATGACCGAAGAAATGATTGCAACCAATCGTGAGAATCCGTATTAATCCGTGGTTGACGGCTTTGACTTGCTGCGTGGCGTCACGTGCGAGAGAGCGTCGTGCCGTCCGAATTGCGCTTGTTTGGAATGTTCGCGAAAGTCGAGGCCCTCGATCTCAACCTTCTTGCACATCTCGTGCAGGCGGGAACGCATGCGCTCGCGCAAGCTGTCATACTCTTTGAAGAGGATGGTAATTCTTGTTTGATCGTCCATGATGATAGGTACCTTGCAAAAAGCGTCAGCTGTGCGCCCAGTCCGCTGCTCGTTCTTCATTTTGCCCGCGACTTCAATTTAAGGCGTTCTCTGAGCTTTCACGTCAGAAAACATGGCGGCACTACAGCTTAGCTCGAACGGAGCACAGACGTCTGTGATTACTGTTGCAAACAGGCGTTTACGCAAGCAATGCCCGTCCAAGCAGCCTAGCCGTTCCTCTTAGTGCTGCGAGCGTCACCCGCGAGGGCGCGTGGTGCCGGTGAAAACGCTTCCGGAATGCTCGCGAAAGTCGAGCCCCTCAATCTCGACTTTCTTGCACATTTCATGCAGCCGCGACCACATCGCCTCGCCAATCCTATCTGCTAGGGTTTCACGGCGCATTGCGCTATCGGCGTCCGAGCGGCTGCTCAGATTGTCAACCTCCGCCTTATCCTGCTCCGTTGTCGCGAAAGTTGGTGGTGATGAGCGTGGTCTTGTTGTCGTTGTACCGATTGTTGAGGAACGTGTGACAGTGTCCAAGACCCACTCGGTGCTGCGCATCGCGCCCAGTTCGTCAAGCACCAGCACCTCAGTCTCGAGGACCGGCCCCAGGATTTCCAGTTCGGTGGCTTGCACTGACTTGGTTGTAATTCTGGCTGGACTTCAGGAGCTCTCGATAGTCGAAGAAACGGCAGGGGATTCCTTTGGCGGATCAAGTTCTTCAAGATGGCGAACGCCAAGGTGCGTCTTACCGACGCCGGACGACCGAGAAACAGCAATCCGGTCTTGTCGATCGGATAGTTCTCGATGAAATGCCGTCGAGAAAGCACGCGTCACGGATGCTTCTTCAGCCCCATGTCGTCACGGATCGCAGTGTTGAAGTTTGAAAGTTCACAATGCCGGTAGCGGGCCGGAATGTGCGCGGCGGCCAGCAGACGCTCGCCACGGTCGCGCACGCGACATTCACAGCGTACTGCTTCGCGCTCTTTGCCGCGCTCGATGGTCTGCCATCCGGTGCCGCCGCAGATGGGGCATGTCTCGGGAGAGGTAGTCACAAGTTTGAATCTAATGCCGTGCGGGGCTGGGCGCAACGGGAACGAACCGGTTCAGGGAATGAAAGAGCAGGAAAAGCTGTGTGGGCCTGTGTAAATCGAGGATTGACGGGGAAAGAAACAGCAGGTGCCTCCGCTCGCCCGCGGCGGGCTCGGTCGGGATGACAACCTGGGGCACCCCATCGCCAACCTACGGTTTCAATTGAGGCTTCCTTCCTTTCCACTTCGGGGCCATCGAGGCGAAGACTAACAGGGAGGCAGTCGCAGCGGCTGATATCATAAAGAACGGATTCTTGTACACCGACATTTGTCCAATAGCAGCAGCAAGACAAAGGTTGAAGACCCAGAACAAAAGCACGGCTACAGCCGCCCCGCGTCCCGTTCGACCCGCTTCTCTGAGAAAATGATATGCGAAGAGCCAGAGGAAACAGGCAATCAAGAAACCGAGCGTCGCAACCACATCGCTCCCCTCTCGTAGCAAGCCCAGGTTAAGAGCACCGATTGCTACAAACCAAGAGAGAGCTAGCACCCAAATGCCAAGACTGGACAGGCGTGCTTGAGGTGACATTCTGTCCTCGCTAATACCAATCATTGACAACGCTTCGTCCCGCTAGGCGGGACTGGGCTCTTGCCGATGCAATCGGCGGCGCGCATCCGACGTCTTCGGAAGCTGCAAGCCATCCCTGTCATGGCATGGCGACGAACTGCTCTTTCGCCATGGGGAAAATGTCGTAAACATAATCATGCACGGCCAAAGCAGCGGGCTTCATCGTGCCGGCTTCCAGCCGCTTCACGATTTCCTGGCGCGAAACGTCGAAGATGGCTGCCAGGATTTGCGCTCGCTCCTCAGCGGTGGCCTGCGCCAGCAAGAACAGCACGCGCGCGCTGTGCTGAATGTATTTCGGCGAAAGCAGTTGCCGCTTCAGCAGCTCCATGATGAGCGGCGCTTTGGCCCGGTCAAAGCGTCCCGGATCGCCCCGCCGGTCCAGTTCGGCGAAGAACTCCGCCGTCCATTCGTTGTGATAATCCCACACCTTCTGGAACAGCTCCTGGGTGAAGCGGGTCCCCGCCTTGACTTGCTCGGTGCTGGGGGCCAGCACCACGCCGTCTTCGGTGAGCGCCCACCGCTGAAAATATCCATCCTTGGTGATGACCGCCTGATGGGCCACCAGCGTCCACAGCCAGGAAACGTCGATGCGGTAGGTGGCCAAATCGTTCATGAAGCGCTGCTTGAGTTCGTAGTCGTCGATGGCGGCGGCGAAGTTGCCGTTCAGGATCTGGAAACCGTAGTTGGCGGCCATGTAGAACGCGTGCTGGATGTGCTCGATGGTGATGTCGCCCGTCGGCACGCTGTAGATGTCATCCCACCGTTCCTGCGACAAGAGCTTCTGCGGGGTGTCCAACGCGCCCTTGTTAAGGATGCTCGGTGTGATCTTGCCCCGCGCGTTCAGCAAGCCGCGGGATTCCAGCAGCGCCCGTTCCGAGTCCACCAGGCCACTGGCAACGGTGGGTACCGCCTTGCCGTTGGCATCCACCGTCGCGCGCGGCGCATCCAGCACCGCCTGCAATTCCGCTAGCGGCACGCGCAGCGGCCCATTTCCCGCAGCCACGTAGGCGGTCTCCGGACTGGCAACCCAGCTTTGGCGATACGCGTCGTACAGCCGGCCCTTGACGCGTCCGGCATGGATATCGTCGAGCGTAACCTGCCGGCCTGTGGGGATGGGCTCGTCAGCCACGAACATCAGGCCCAGCAGTCGCTCGCGCAGCTTGTCGATGGCAACGGCGCGCAGCGCCACCGGGTTATAGCGCGAGCGGCCATAGACATCGCTGGGGTGATAGATCATCACCGCCGCCATTCCGCCGATGGGCGCACCCTGCGTGAGCTCGCCATGTTTCATGCCTGCCATGAGCATCATGAGCGCGTTGTAGCGCTGGTAGGCGATCATGTTGGGTGAAGCCATGCCGATGGTTTGCGGATCGGGAAACACGCCGTTGGGGTCGTCTTTCCACATCTCGATGAGGCTGCCGAGATAGTCCCAGCGGCCGACATTGGTACCCAGCAGCCGCCGCCGGAAGACCCAGGCGATGGCCGGCAGATGACGGCCGCCATTGCCCTCCTCGTAGAGAATCTTGATCTTGAACGTGCCCACCGGCACCCCGATGATTCCTTCCACCCGCGCCAGCAGCTTCTCCACGATGAGCGCTTCGCGGGGCGTCTGCATCTTCGGGATGTAAAAATACACGCCCGTGCCCGCACTCTTCAGGGCGTCGTAGTTGTTCAATACCCAGAGAACGACCACCGCAATCAGGCCGGGGGCGGGCTGGCCATCGACGGTGACATGATCGTAGAGCACGTGAATGCTGGGCGGACGAACCAGGCGCGTAGGCCACTTCTGGGGCGGCGGGTTGATCGTGTAAGAGCGCTTGTTGTCCTTCTTCACCACTTCGTAGGCCTTGCCGGCCCAGCGGCCTTGGAAAATATCTTTGGCGTTCTGCAGGGCAGCAAACATTCCCACCGGCTGGCCCTTGGGTGCGCCCTGAGGCTGGAAGTGCGACGGTGAGGCGTCTTCAAAATCCGGCATGTTCATGGGCGCGGCGCTGTTCAGAGCGTTGAACGCCATATCCAGCGGGTGCCAGGGACCGGTAAGCTCCAATCCCGGGTTCTTCAGCGGATGCACGTCGGCGGGGATGGGCACCTCGTCGTTGAGCCGCCAGCGCCATTCGCTCTCGCGGCCCAGAAAGTTGTCGATCACGCCTTGCACAATCTGGCGAAATGTCCAGGCACGTCCGGTGACCGGGTCGTCGAACGTCTCCTCCCATCGCGGCCAGCCGTATTTGCTTCGCACCGGTTCGGCACTCTGGAGCAGCGCTCGCCGGGCGTTTAGGGCCTCGGCAATGGCAGGACGCAGTTCGCGGGTGAGCGTCGTAATTGTCTCTTCGACGTTAACCTCTCGACCATCGATGTTCTTGGTTCCGAACAACTCGGGGAATTGCTGCAGAATATCTTCACGGACCATGGGCCGGCCTCCCGCGTGGGTTTAAGCCAGTGTAGTGCGCGCGATTCAGCCGGTCAAAGGATGGGAGGTCGCGCGCAGGATGGCGGAGGTGACGATCCAGGGCTCCCGTCCACCTGGGACCTCGGCTGGTGGGTTAGCCTGGGAAAAAGCGCATAGTTTCACGGTTTTTCTTGACATTCGACCGGTTTCGCACGTAAATACTGGCGCCACAGGTTCTGACCTGGCGAGGAGCGAGCATGAACAAAGGGGATCTGGTTGAGAAAATCGCAGCCGCCCACGGCATCAGCAAAACCGCCTCGGGGGGCGCGATCGACACAATAATTGATGCGGTCACGGCCGCCCTGAAAAAAGGCGATCGGGTGACTCTGGTGGGATTCGGCACCTTCTCCGTCTCGCAGCGTAAGGCGCGCAATGGACGCAACCCGCAGACCGGCGGCGTCATTAAAATTGCGGCCCGGAAAGTTGCCAAGTTTACTCCCGGCGTCGATCTGAAGAAGGCGGTCAACAGGAAGTAGCCGAATCGGTTCCAACAGCTTCTGCAATGCTGCGGCGGAGGGAAAGTTCCGCCGCAGCATTTTTGTCTGGGGTCGAGCAGCAACGTAGGGACGTACGCAAGCGAAGTCCGGGCCAGGCGCGCCCCGCAGAATCGTTTTCTACCCGGTCCGAATCAAATCGTGTGGAGGTTGGCCACCTCTGGAGCGCGGCGATTGCCGCTATTGGCCAATTTCCGCTAGAATAAAAGTTTGCCACCAAGACACTTCCCCGCCCTAGCCAAAACCAGGCTAGAACGGGGCACCCAGTGAGGGAGTTCCTATGAAAGCAGCCATCCATCCGGCTTATGACGAAGTACGCGTGCACTGCGCATGCGGCAACACTTTTATGACCCGCTCGACCCACAAGGGCGACATCAATGTGGAAATCTGTTCCGCGTGCCACCCCTTCTTCACCGGCAAACAAAAGCTGGTGGACACCGCGGGCCGGGTCGAGCGCTTCCGCCGCAAGTACGCGAAAAGCGATGCGGGCAAGGCAGCAGCAGCGAAGGCTGAGGCCGCGAAAGTCGAAGCCGCGAAGAACTAACGTCTGCAAGGGTTTGAGCGAGAGCCTCCGCTGCGGCGGGGGCTTTGCTTTGTTCATCCTTTTTGTAGCACAGCGTTCAATTACAATCGAAGCGTGCACAAGTATTTCGACAATCCGGCTGAGCGCAGCGCGCCGGCTGATGCCCGCGTGCCCGCGTCGGTGTGGCTGGGAGGCGTCGAAATCCGGCCCGCGACCGTGCTGGCGCCCATGGCGGGCATCACCGACACGGTATTTCGCCGCTTCATCCGCAACCTGGGCGGCTGCGGCCTGATGATGACTGAGTTCACCTCGGCCGACGGCATCATCCGCCACAAGGACAAAAAGGCCAAGCAGTACCTCACTTTTTACGGAAACGAGCACCCGATTTCGGCGCAACTATTCGGCAGCGACCCGGCGACACTGGCCGAGGCGGGACGTATTGTCGAGGCCATGGGCTTCGATTTGGTGGACCTCAACCTGGGCTGCCCGGCCAAGAAAGTGGTGAAGTGTAATGGTGGCTCAGGGCTGCTGCGCGATCTGCCGCTCATCAAGAACATCTTCGAGTCGGTGCGCGCGGCGGTGAAGATTCCCTTCACCGTGAAGTTCCGCGCGGGTTGGAGCGACAAGGAAATCGTGCACATCAACCTGGCGAAGATGGCCGAGGACTGCGGGCTGGCCGCGGTCGCACTGCACGCTCGCACGCGTGAGCAGGGTTATAGCGGGCCGGCGCAATGGGAGTGGATTGCAGCGGTGAAGAACGCAGTCAAGATTCCTGTGATCGGCAACGGCGACGTGCGCTCGCCCGAGGACGCCGCCGCCATGGTGGCGCAGACCGGATGCGACGCGGTGATGATCGGGCGCAGCGCGGCGTCGAATCCGTGGATCTTCCGCCAGATCGAGCAATTCACTCGCACCGGATCGTACGAGTTGCCCGGCGACGCCGACCGCTACCAGATGATCGGCACCTACTTCAGCATGCTGGTGGAAGAGAAGGTTGGCGGCGCGGAAGGCAAGATGAAGCAGTTCGCGGCGTGGTTCACCCACGGCGTGCCGCATGGCGCGCAGTTGCGCAAGGCGGTGTATGAGTCGAAGAGCGAGGTCGAGATTCTCGATGCGGTGGACCGGTTCTTCGAAATGCTCCTCGGCGGGAAAATCCCGAGCGCAGCGCAGAGCGTTGCGGACGAGATAAACTCCGCCGCGCTTCCCGCGTAAGATTCGGAGATTCCTCGGGGCTGAGGCCCCTCGGGATGACAAGAAGACAGCGTTCAACGGCGCACCTAAAGGTGCGCCCCTTCAAGTGCGGCTAAGAATGATCCTTTTCAGAAGCCTGTTTCAGCCAGCGGCACCCCGACCCTTCTGTACAATTCCTGAACCTCATTCGACACCCGAGCGTACCACCTCGTGATTTCTGGAGGACATCCTGCGCAAAAAGTGGAAAGAAGTGGGCCTGGGCCTGCTGAACCTGACGGCCGTCGTTCTGGTCATAACGCTTGTCCAACTGCAGCTACTGAAGTACGTCCCTTCAGCGGGACCGGCGGTGCTGGCGGTGCTCTGCCTCGCCACCTACATTCTGGCTTCGCGACTGATCGAGCGGCGCACTCCGACGGAACTGGCCGCCAATCGTGCTTTGCCTGAAGGCGCGACCGGAATCGCCATTGGCTTTCTGCTGTTCGCTGCCGTGATGGCGATCCTGCTGGCCGCGGGCGTCTATCATCCGGCGGGATGGGGCACGACCAGCGGGCTAGCCAACGGATTCGCCTTCGCCGTGATGGCGGGCATCACGGAAGAGATCCTGTTTCGCGGGCTGCTCTTCCGCTTGAGTGCGAAGCTGGTCGGGACTTGGGGCGCGTTGATCTTCACCTCGGGGCTATTCGGTCTGGCGCATAAGGCCAATCCCGGAGCTACGATCGCCAGTTCGGTGGCGATTGCGCTGGAAGCCGGCGTTCTGCTGGGCGCGGCCTACGCCGCGACGCAGCGGCTGTGGCTGCCCATCGGGCTGCACATTGGCTGGAACTTCACCGAAGGCCCGCTGTTCGGCATGACGCTCTCTGGTAACAAGATGACCGAGGGCGTGCTGCGCGGTTCGCTGAGTGGGCCGGGAATGCTGACGGGCGGCGCGTTCGGCCCGGAAGCCTCGATTGTGGCGGTCCTGGTCTGCCTGGTGGCGTCGTTCTATTTCCTGTGGAGGATTGTGAAGCTGCATCGCACCGAGCCCGCGATGTGGCATAAGCAGGTGTGGCGAAAACGGAGTGGAACGAAAATGATATGTTAGCGACGGGAGAGGCAGATCGTGGCGAGCAACTTTACGGCGCACAACATCCGGCTTGACGACGGGTCTCTGACCAAGCCGGAGCAGCCCTGGCAGATGGAACATCTCCCGTTGCTTAAGTTCGCCAAGCAATTCCTGGGGATACTGTTTCCGGATGGCTTCGCTGGCAAACGGGTCGTGGATCTTGGGTGCCTCGAGGGCGGTTATACCGTCGAACTCGCGCGCGCCGGCTTTGATGCGCTGGGCATTGAGGTCCGGCAAAGCAATTTTGAGAATTGTCAGCGAGTCAAAGCGGGGACCAATCTGCCCAACCTGACTTTCGCCTGTGATGATGTCCGCAACCTGGCGAAGTATGGTGTTTTCGATGCGATTTTCTGCTGTGGCCTCCTGTATCACCTGGAGGAGCCACGCAAATTCGTCGAGGTGATGGCGCAAGCGTGCCGGCGGGCCATCATTATCGATACCCATGTCGCCGAAACCCTGCGCAACGGCAAGTTTCCTCTCTCCCGCATCATGCAGCATGAAGGTTGGAATGGACGGTGGTTTCCCGAGCCCCATGAAGGTTCCGCTGCACGATGGCTTTCCAGGTTCAGGAGCAAAAACACATGCGATGAGCAAAAGTGGTCGTCCTGGAGCAATCGCAAATCATTCTGGCCGATGAAGCGCGACCTCATGCAGGGTTTGCAACAGGCGGGTTTCACCATGGTCCTGGAATACCCCATCTTCGCCCCCTATCGCGAGCTCACCCATAGGGTGACCATCGTTGGCGTGAAAGATTGACAGTCTGCGGTGCTGATTTGCCCTCCCGCGAGATGACAAGCCCCTGCCTCCCGTAGCATCCTTGATTAAGCACTCATGACACCGCACTGCAAACCGGCCAGTGGTTCGATGGCCCGCGTTGTTCTTCTCCTGGGGATGTTGCTTTGCGCCCTGAGCACGGCGATGCAGGCGCAATCGATTCCGTTGACCTCTGGGCCGGTCTTGCCGTTGTATCGAGCGCTGCGCAATGTAGGACTCGATCCCCACCGGGTGTTCCAGATCCGCGAAGCGGAGATCGATCGCGAGGATCTTCATATCTGGCTGAACGACGGCGCCATCGCGTTTACCCAGTCCGTCGATGGCAAGGTGACGGGCGCCTTCTTCGAAGGAGAAGGCGAGGTGCTGGTGCGTCCTCCCGACCGCATGGAGCGCGCGTCGCTGGGCCGCTTCATCGGCGCCGGCGTCTTGGAAGAGCGGTTTGCGACCGCGTATCTGCGCTTTAACGACAACACGGCGAAGGACCTGGAACCGTATCTGCGCCCGCCCACCGATGCCGCGGCCTTCCTCACGCGGGCGGAGGCCCCGGCGCGCGCGCTCGCGCAGGTCGATGCCATGCGGCTCTGCCTTTCGTTCACCGGTGCACCACCCGCGCCTGCGGCGGGCGAGGCCGTTCCCGCGGTTGATCGTTTTCTGCATGCTCGCCTGGTGGGCGAGCACTATGGTGTTTTCGACGCCTATTTCGACACCCTCAGCCCAGAGCAGATCGTAGTAGGCAATACTTCCTCGCAAAACCAGCAGGTCTATTACGACCTGTGGATGAGCTTCCCCATGCGCTCGCAGCGCCAGACCCCGCTATCCAACCTTCGCTTCGAAGGACCCACCGGACCGGCGTGGACGCGGGACATTCTGACCGTCAGCAAATACACCATTAGCGGGAAGCTCGACCCCCCTCGAGACTTGGCGGCGGAGGCAACGCTCGACGTGGACGTGAAGCAGAGCGGCGCGCGCATGGTGCTGTTCGAACTGTCCCGCTACCTGCAACTGAAGCAGGTCGATGCGGACGGTGTGCCGCTGGAATATATCCAGAACGAAGCTGTGGAAGGCAGCGAGATGGCGCGGCGTGGCAACGACGTGGTCGCCATCGTCTTTCCCCAGCCCTTGCAGGCGGGAGCGCATTTTCCTCTGCGCTTCAGCTATGCCGGCTCGGTGCTGTCGGATGCAGGCGGGGGACTGCTCTACGCGGGAGCGCGCGGGACCTGGTATCCCAACCGCGGCATCGCCATGAGCAATTACGATGTTACTTTCCGCTTTCCTGAGCCCTGGACGGTGGTGGCTACCGGGAAGCTGGTTTCGCTGCAGCGACAGGGCGGCGACTTCCTGGCCCACTGGGTCACCGAGAAGCCCATTCCCATCGCCGGATTCAACATGGGCGTGTACGTCCGCAGTGAAGCCAAATCTGGCAATGTCGAGGTGGACGCCTACTCGGCGCGCGGCGGCATAATCAAAATCATGCCTCCTCCCGACGCGGTCGGCGCCTCGTCCGGGCCGGAATCGCTGCTCGCCTCCCGGACCCCGGGGATGAAGCCGGAACCATTCCCTAGTGCCGCCAGCCTGGGACAATCGCTGGCCGACAGCGCCGCAGAGACCCTGAGCGCACTTTCGCAGATGCTCGGGGCGTATCCCTTCAGCACGCTCTCGCTGGCGGAAAATCCAAGCACCGATAGCCAGGGATGGCCGGGACTGGTTTTCCTTTCCAGCTACGTTTACCTCAGCCCGGAGCAGCGCGCCGCCTTGAACCTTCCACCGGCTGACCAGATCATCTATGGCGATGTCATGATGCCGCATGAACTGGCCCATCAGTGGTTTGGGGACGAAGTGTCGTGGGCCAGCTATCACGAGCAATGGTTGATGGAAGGACTGGCAAATTACTGTTCGCTAATGCTGCTGGAACGCACTCGCCCCGCGGACGCAAAGCTGACGCTGCAAAACTATCGAAATTGGCTGGCTCTCAAGTCCAAGGCGGGCCGGCCCAACGTGGAAGCCGGACCGGTAACGCTGGGCATACGCCTGTCCTCGTCGCACTTTCCCAATGGCTACGAAATCATAACCTATGGCCGCGGTACCTGGCTGATTCACATGTTGCGCTGCATGTTGCGGGATGCTTCGCGGACCCCGGCAAAGCCCGCTGGCGACGACACGGTTTTTCTTGCCTTGTTGCGCAACCTCGTGGACCGCTATCAGGGGAAGGAAATCACCAACACCGATTTCCAGCAGGCCATCGAGGCCGTGCTGCCGCCCGCCTTGTGGTTCGAGGATCGCAAGTCGCTGGATTGGTTTTTTGATGGCTGGGTGAACGGCACCGCATTTCCGCAACTCGAGGTCGCCGAGGTAAAGATGGCGCGTAGCGCCGGAACCCTGAAGGTCAGCGGGGTGATCCGGCAGAAATTGGCGCCCCCGGACCTGGTGACCAGCGTTCCGGTGTACGGCGTCGCGGGAGAGCAACAAATCTATCTGGGCCGGGTCTTCGCCGAAGGCGACGAGACGCGATTCAGCCTGTCCGCCCCCGTCGAGGTGAAGCAGTTGGTGCTCGATCCCTACCAGAGCGTGCTGACTGCGCCGCAGTGAGCAGCGGCGCGATACGAAGGCGCGATGCGAATAGCGGGTAGTGGTTGAAATTCAGCCACTGCCGAATTGCGCTGAGGCGGCTGCACAATCGCGGTCGGCTGCCCTAATTGAAAAGCGCGAAACAGCAGCGCCCGCCGCGGTGGGCATCCGCCCTGCGCCACCTCTCCCGCTGAACCTGTTGCCCTATGAGGGTGTCATTCAATGGGTTCGGGGAGCCAGGTTGACAGCCGGCGTGGCATGGCCGGTGCGGCGAATCTCAGCGGCCAAGGCATTGATCTCCGTCAAATCACGTTGCATCTCACTCCAGCCGTACCACAGCGCGTAATCGGGGCTGGCATGGAAGGTGCCCTGGAACGTTCTCATCCGGTGTTCGAGGAACATGACAAACAGCTTCTGCTCGATAACGGTGGGCGCATCATGGAAGGTGAGCAGGTCCGGGAAAGCATAGGCGTAGTTCTTTGGCTTCGGCAGCAGACCATCCTGATAGAGGCCGGCCACGGTGTTTATGGCCTGCGCCATCAGGTGATCGGCATTGCGGATCATGTCGTCGCCATATTCCAGTTGCTGTTTGGCAAAGTTCCCCGAGTGACACTGATTGCAGGTCTTTAGCATTTTGTCGCGCTGGGTCTGCCATGACGCCTGGTCCAAGCGCGCAACTTCAGCCGTCTTTACCACGTTGAGGCGTGCGGTCGGTTTTCCGTTCGGATCCAGCACCCCCAGCGCCTGCAAGATGGTGGCACGATCGGCGGCCCACTGTTTGTCCTCCGGCATCGGCAGCCGCACCGCCAGGAAGCCCCACCCTGTCATCACTTCGTGGTTGCCTTCCTGCATGTGACAGGTCTGGCATGTGGGCGCGGCGGAAGCAGCCGAGTTCACCCCGAGCTGCTTCAATTCATTACGCACACCGTGTTTCGAAGAGGAATACATCTCCCATTGCGGGTGATCGAAGCCCATGTGGCAGGTCTCGCAGGCTTGCGGGGAACGTGCCTCTTTCACCGAGAAGGTGTGCCGCGTGTGGCACGAGTCGCACGATGCAGTGCCGAAACGCTCCTGCTTTTGCAGTGCCGTGAGTTGCTCGGGCGACTTAAGGCCGATCTTATGGCAGGAGCCGCAACCCTTCATGCCCTCGGTCATCGCCATCGGCTGCCAATGAATGGTCGGCATGGCTTCCATGGCCGCCCACGCCAGGGAGTGCTTGCCCTTCTTGAATTGTGCAACTTGGGTTTCATGACACTGAGCGCAGGTTTCAGGGGTCGGAATCTTGGCCTTCGACGCGTCGGCTGCGGTCATGTGATCAGAACCGTGACAGGTGTCGCAGGCGATGTTCATCTCGCTGTGGCGGCTCTGTTTCCAGTCCGAGACGATGTTCGGAGTGACTTTGCTGTGGCACTCGATGCACGGCTGCCCGCCCTTAGCATCCGTTTGCGAGTCGCGAGTTGCAGCCGCGGCGGTTGCCGTAAAGGAAAAAAACAATACGAAGACAGCAACTGTGCTTATTGCCAATTGACGCATCGCTACCCTCCCGATGTTGACACTCAAACAGCCGTGGGACACAAAGATAAAGAGCACAGGCAATGGGGTCTGTGACATAAGTCACGCGATCGTGAATGCCGGATGCCCCCGACATTATCGACTCGATTGGCTTTCATAGGGTTTGCGGCCGCGACCTCACACGATGCTGTGACCCAGAGCACTGACGCCATTCAAGGCTTCACGTTACAAAGCCTACCTAATGACAAGACCGGCTTTTGCCATCGTCTTCCTGATCATCCTCACCTTGGGCCTGTCCCTGGGTCTTGCGGTGGAGGACGTCCCGGAAACCGCCTACGATGAATCAGTGGCCCCGCCTTACAAAGGCGTTCCCCTGTTCTCCATCGAGTGGCCGCTGGCTGCCCGGACAACTCAAGACATACCAAGTTCCTTACGCCTTAAACCTGGGGCTCTATTCCGGTTTGCCGCTGCACGTATCTACGACGCCGGCGCCAACCGATCCGCTGAGGCAGGAGTCTCATTGGCACGAATCTGCACTCTGCTTTGTTAGCTGTCCGGGTTGTCTCGTACCCTGAAGAACCGTTACAGCCTTCTCCAATCCTGGTTGGCGCTGTCGCCGCTGGGACCCTATTCGCGGTGGACGACACCGCTTGAACGGCCCAATTATTGGTGGAGGCAGCGGCCCTTTGGTCACGCACAATTCTCTGCCTGGCACTGGCGGTTCTTTCCAGCGTCAGCGCAGCAGATCATCCACAGCATAACTGCCAAGTAGGCAGTCCTCTCATAAGGAGACAAGGTGCGCACCTATGGACACGACAAAGTTAGAGGCATTCAAAAAGCGCCTGGCGGACCGCCAGCGGGAACTAAGGCAGGCTATGAACCGAACTGCCCAGGACGGTCGCGATACTGATTTGGAGTCGGCGCAGGACATCGCGGACCGGGCGGCAAACTCGTATAACAAGGAATTCTTGTTTCGCCAAAGCAGCAACGAACGGCAGCTTTTACAAATGGCGGAGAGCGCTATTGATCGCATCCGCGAAGGAGTTTTTGGGCAGTGCATCTCGTGCGGAAGCGAGATCAACCCCAAGCGCCTGGAGGCCGTGCCATGGACGTGCCATTGCATCGCCTGTCAGGAGAAACTGGAAACAGGATGTGATGCCATCGGTTTACCGGGGCAAAATATCCTGAGTCGAGAACGACGGAAGGGGGCCCTATCGTCGACGAATCGATGAAGAAGACAAGCCCCTACCAAGCGCGGGTGAAATCCGCTTGCTTGGAGTACCGGGGCTGGGACTATGAGCGACAAGCGGCAAGCCAGACCAACGACGTCACGGTTAGGTTCACCCTGGAAAATCGCCGATTCATCCATCGACCCCGGCGTGGCGCGTCGACCCGATGGTCGCGTTGCGTTGCGAGTAGTTGCCTGCCGGTAGTCAGCGTGTTCCGATTGCGGACGGAGAACGGGCGATTCGGGGATTTGAATCCTCCGTTGGCGAGAACAGGGCATCGCATGAATTGGTGGCGTGTCGTCAAGAAAGAGAAGTTCCGGAAAGCCGATCGCTGATTGTGGATGTGTGGCCGGCAATGCCGAAGGGTTCGCGGAACTACCGCCTCAAGGGACATCACATCGCCTCTGGTGTTCGGAGAGCCTGTCCCAGATGTACACTTGTGCGCCATGATAGCGGACGTACTCCGAGACCATCTGAACTACACCGCATGGGCCAGCAGCAGATTGGTGGAAGCTGCATGCGCTCTAAATCAGCAGGAACTGATGAGAGACTTTGCCACCGCCGATCACCATGTCCTCGGCACCCTGGTGCACGTCTACGCCGCTGATCGCCTCTGGCTTGGCCGAATTGAAGGGGATCCTCCAGCACGTTTCATCGTTCCGGAGCAGGATATGAATCTGGCGGCGCTTAGGAGTGACTGGCCAGCGTTGCTCGAGCGGTGGAAGCAATGGGGTGCCCTGCTGAGCGAAGACTCCATTCACAGAGATATTTCCTACAAAAGTACAAAGGGGGATGCGTTTATAACCCCGATCTGGCAAATTGTGCTGCATGTTGTTAACCACGGCACCCATCACCGTGGCCAGGTTTCCGGTTTTCTGCGGGCGATGGGGCACCTACCACCGTCTCTGGAATTGACTGCGTTTTACAGAGAAGGGCTGCGCTGAGTTTGGATGGCGGCGATGCAAGCCGGTTGAAAACGACCGACACAAGGGGATGTGGCCTTTACCAGCGTGGGCGGCACGGCCTTCAGAACGAACAGACTTTCTGTTTTCCATTCGAATTCGTTGCCGGCGTGGCCAGCAGTTGGCCAGCAGACGAATTGAGGGGCATGTAGTAAGCTATTGATATTACGCCGCGGAGAGGTGGCCGAGTGGCTGAAGGCGGCGGTTTGCTAAACCGTTATACGGTCAAAAGCTGTATCGGGGGTTCGAATCCCCCCCTCTCCGCCAGCAATTTGCAAGGGTGAAAGCCCCGAGACACTGAGGGGTTTCTGCGCCCAGCAAATCATCTAGCGATCTACGCCAGCGCAGTGATCTCGGACCGCACCCCTTGCGGCTCCCGGATTTCCTGGATAGGTGACGTGACAATCGGCGTCCGGTATTCGGGATGACAAAACTCCAGGTGCATGCCGCGACCGACGAAGCGCCGTTTCAGCATCGAACCTCCCCAGGTCGAGCCCGCAATGGCCACCCGGATTGGCTCGGGACAGTATTGCGGATGTCCTGAGATTAGGGCGTTGTTGTCGCTCAGAAGCATCACCAGGTAACAGTGGTGCTGGGTTTGAATCTCCAGCACAGTCGCGGGTGGCAGGTCATTGAGGAACACGCCCCCTTCAATTTCCGACTGCACGATATTGCGATTCACTTCATCGCTGAGGTTGGGATGGCGCCGGAATAAATGTGGACAGGGGGACAAGGGAAACCTCACCGTTATTCCGTTGAGTGTAACACCGCTCCCAGAGAGAGTTACGTAGCCGTCAGCCGCGCCGGCGCCAGCGGGTAGAAACTTATCCGCCAACTTACCCGGCATCCACGCGCACAACAGCTTCGATGCGCGCCCGAGCCAGAACGGACGCACCTCCCCTTAATTTTTACAATCAGGCCCGATAGCAGCAGATTTTCACTTGCGAGTAAAAGTTCCCTACCGCTGGCCGAAGGGGACTGGATAACCCTCGTGTTTTCTTTTTCCGTCGCTGTTGGCAACATTCGTGCAACCCAGTAAATCCAAATCTTGCAGGAGGACCAGTGTATGAAAAAGGTGATTTTTGTTGGATTATTGCTGAGTCTGCTGACTGGCGTCTGCTTCGCGCAGCGTGGCGGCGCGCGCTCATTTCCGAGTGCGCCCAGGATGGCTCCTAATGCGCGACCTTTGCCTGACGCGGTCAGGATGTCTCCGAATGCACGACCTCTGCCTAACGCGGTCAGGGTAGCTCCCAATGCGACAGCGGGCGCTAACGCGAAGACCGTAGCTCCCAACGCAACAGTGGGCGCTAACGCGAAGACCGTAGCTCCCAACGCAACAGTGGGCGCTAACGCGAAGACCGTAGCTCCCAACGCAACAGTTGGCGCTAACGCGAAGACCGTGGCTCCCGACGCCGCCGGCGTGAAGCCGAACGCACAGCAGAAGTAGCTACTGCGTGAAGAGTGTGGAAAATGGGCCCGACGTGGGGTCGGGTCCGCGAACTAGAAAATCGGAAGATCATTCTTACGTTGACCTCGTTGTACGAATCGGCGGATATCTCGGCGATCGAATCCGACGATTTGTACTCGAGGTCGCAATATTTTCCCCCAGGGAAGGAGGGGACGAATGAGTCGTCGAAACCATGGACTGACCATGCTGTTCATCGGACTGGCAGCCGCAGCTGGCGCTGTGATCGCGCTCGTGATCGCGCCCCAGAGTGGCAAGCGGATGCGCAGGGCGTTGCACCGCAAATACGAAGGCGCGCGCGACGCAGTGGAAGACCTGGGCAATCGGGCGAGCGACTGGATTGACAAGGGCTCGGAGTTGGCCGATAAGGCGAGGAGAAAGATCGCCTGAGGACGGCAAAGGCCGGGAAACCTCCCGCCATGTTGGCAATGGTGGACGAGCGCGCTGCTGCCTTCGCCTGGTTGGCTGCGGGGCGGGAACGCCTCAGTTCCTGCCACTGCAGAACGCCGCTGCGCGCGCCATGCGAACTCTCTGACTACCGTAAGACCATCCTTGGCGCCGCTCCTCGCTGTGCCCGCTTCTCCAATGCAATTACGGCGGGCCTTTCCGGGCTTCTCTAATCAAGCAGCCCTATCTTGCCGAAGCAATCAATGTGATCGCTAAAGCGCCTGCGCGCGGGTGCACTCCTATGCGAGGCCCCTTCGGGAGACAAGGGCATGCTTGTTGCCAGCCATGTTGCCAGCCGTGTTGCCATCCGACGTGGCATGTTGTCGCTGGTGGTCTTGGGCATGGTTCCGGCGGTCCTCTGGGCACAGGCCACTCACGGTCCCACCACCGTGCGGCGCGATATTCACCATGACGTTTCTCCACCGCTGATCGACCTCATCCGCGATGCTCCGCCCGTCTCCGGGGAGCGGCACGAAGCCGAACCGGTGCGCCCCATCCCGCTTCCCCGCGGCTTGACGCCCTTGGCAGAAGACCCCGTGCGGCAGTGGAGAACGTTCGGTTACACCCCGCTGATGAGCAACAGGTTCGAGGGGCTGGGCAACGGGAGATATGGATTCATTGTGCAATATGCCCCGCCCGACACCAACGGGGCCGTAGGCGCTACGCAATACGTGCAGTGGGTGAATACCTATTTCGCCATTTTCAGCAAGAGCAATGGAGGGCTGGTGGCCGGCCCGGCGGCCGGCAATGTTCTATGGTCGGGATTTGGCGGCGGCTGTGAGGCCAACAACGATGGCGATCCCATCGTGCTGTATGACAAGCTGGCCAATCGTTGGGTGATGAGCCAATTCTCGGTTTCCACCACTCCGTATCTGCAGTGCGTCGCCATTTCCACGGGCCCGGACGCCACCGGCATGTGGTATCGCTATGCTTTCCAGTACTCCGATTTTGACGACTATCCCAAGATGGGGGTCTGGCCCGACGCCTACTACGAAACTTTCAACATGTTTCTCAATGGGCAGAGCTTCATCGGCTCCGAGGTTTGCGCCTATGACCGCACCCAGATGTTGAGCGGACTGCCGGCGACGCAGATCTGTTTTCAGCAGGGTTCGATGGTGGGAGGATTGCTGCCGGCCGATGTCGATGGCGCCACTGCGCCGCCGCCCGGTTCGCCCAACTACGTGCTCAACTTTGGAACGAATTCGCTCAACCTGTACAAGTTTCACGTGGATTTCAGCAATCCCGCCAACGCCACCTTCACCGGCCCCACGGTAATCCCGGTGGCGGCCTTCACGCCGCTCTGTGGCGGAGGAAGCGGCTGCGTGCCCCAACCCGGAACCACGACCAAACTGGACTCGCTCGCCGACCGGCTGATGTATCGCCTGACGTATCGCAACTTTGGCAGTCATGAGTCCCTGCTGGCCAATCAATCCGTCGCCGTCAGCGGCGGCAGCGGGGTGCGTTGGTATGAGATTCAGGCCCCCAATGGGACCCCGGTGGTCGCGCAGCAAGGGACCTATGCTCCCGATTCCAATTATCGCTGGATGGGAAGTATGGCCATGGACAAGGCCGAAGACATTGCCTTGGGCTACAGCGTCTCCAGCAGCTCGGTGTATCCCTCGATTGCGATTGCCGGACGGGTACCCACCGATCCGGCGGGCGCGCTGGAAACCGAGACCGCGGTCATCACCGGCAGCGGTTCGCAGACCTACGACCTTACCCGCTGGGGAGACTACAGCTCCATGACCGTCGATCCGGTCGACGACTGTACCTTCTGGTACACCACGGAATACCTGGTGAGCAATGGCGCCTGGAATTGGAATACCCGCATCGTCAATTTTCAATTTCCCGAATGCAACCATCCAACCTACGTGGGATTGGATCCGGCGAGCCTCAGCTTTGGGCTGCAGCCTGTCGGCACCATCAGTTCAGCCCGGCCAATCACCCTGACCAACCATCAGACGGGCAGCCTTTCGATCAGCAGCATCTTTTCCAGCGGCGACTACAGCCAGAGCAATGACTGTGGAGCCTCACTGGCTTCGAATGCCAGTTGCACTGTCAACGTGAGCTTTCAACCCACGGGCACCGGACTCAGAAGCGGCGCCTTGACGGTCACCGATAACGGCCCCGGCAGTCCCCAGATCGCTACCTTGACCGGCCTAGGCACACAAACGCCAACATGCGTACCCAACACCCTGTCGGACGGCAGCTTTGAAAGTGGCACCCTGACCTGCTGGCAGACGGGGGGAATCTTTCCGCCTGTCATTGCCACGCAGCAGGTCCATAGCGGCAGCTTCGCCGCTCAGTCAGGCGCGACCGGCAGCCCAGTGCCAAACGGCGACTCATCGCTGTATCAAAGCGTCGCCCTTTCCAGCAATGCCGCGAACCCGACCCTGCGCTTCTGGTACTGGCCCTCGACCAGCGGCACAATCGAAAACGAATGGCAGGAGGCGCAGGTCCGCGACAGCCATGGAAACAAGCTGGCCCAGATCTTCAAGCTGGCATCCAACGCCCAAACCTGGACCCAGGTGACCTACGACCTGACCCCCTACCAGGGGCAGACGATCCAGATCTATTTCAATGCTCACGAAGATGGCTACAGCGGCCTGACCTACATGTACCTGGACGACGTCTCCATTGCCATCGGAGGTGGTTCACCGGCCCTGCAATTCGTCGCCGTCACGCCCTGCCGCTTGGTGGACACGCGGTCGCACGCTGGCGGAGGCCCGATTCTGGGCGGCACTGCCCGAAGCTTCCCCATCCCGCAAGAGGGCGGTTGCAACATTCCTACAACTGCGGCAGCCTACTCGCTAAATGTCTCCGCCGTGCCGCAAGCGCCACTGGCTTACTTAACCATCTGGCCCACCGGCGAAAACCGGCCTGTGGTCTCCACCCTGAACTCGCTGGATGGCCGCATTAAGGCCGACGCCGCCATTGTGCCCGCCGGCGATCAAGGCGCCGTCAGCGTTTACGTCACCAACACCACCAATGTGATTCTCGACATCAACGGCTACTTCGCCCCGGCCTCAGGTTCCACGTTGGCCTTCTATCCGCTGGTCCCCTGCCGGGTCGCTGACACGCGCAACAGCGGCTTTCCCCAAGGCCTGGGACCGCCGTATCTGAGGGGCGGCCAGGACCGCGGTTTCCCTATACTCAATGCCGCCTCCTGCAACATTCCTTCCAGCGCCGCCGCCTATTCGCTCAACTTCTCCGTGGTTCCCCGCGGGGGGCTGGGTTACATAACGGTCTGGCCCACCGGCCAGTCCAGGCCGCTGGTTTCAACTTTGAACGATATTCCCGGGACGGTCATCGCCAATGCCGCAATCGTGCCCGCCGGGAGCGGCGGTGACATCTCCGTCTATCCCAGCAATGACACGGACTTGGTCATTGATATCAACGGCTACTTCGCAGCGCCCGGGACGGGTGGACTGTCACTCTATACGACGACGCCTTGCCGCATCATCGACACGCGCAAGCTCGGTCAGCCCTTCAGCGGAACGCTGAGCCCTCCGGTGGATGTGGTGGACAGCGTTTGCGGGTCCCCAGCGACAGCGCAGGCGTATGTCGTCAACGCGACGGTCGTCCCGGTAGGCGCGCTGGTCTACTTGACGCTGTGGCCGGACGGCCAGTCGAAACCGCTGGTCTCTACCTTGAACGCACTGGATGGTTCCATCACCAACAACATGGCCATCGTGCCCACCACCAACGGCTCGTTCGATGCCTATGTGTCGGGGGTCACCCAACTGGTCCTCGACCTCTCCAGCTACTTCGCGCCGTAAGCCGGTCACGATTTCGCTCACAACCCAACCCAGCGCTGCCTCCCGACTATGTCACCTTAAGACGTGACGCAGTTCACGGACAAACGGGGCGGTTGGCAATTATTAAGTAGTGTTGTTTGTGTGCGGCAAAGTGCCTCGTGTCCGCCTGGAGGAACTCCATATAGACCCTCACGCCGCCCGCTCCTCCTGATGGAAATCCCGGCTCATTCCTCTTTCACCGGGTCTCCGATCAAGAAACTGCGCACTTGAGGGCTGTCAGTCTTGTACCTGGTCTAAGCCTAAAAGGGGGCAGTATGAAGAAATCTGGCCTATGGAAGATGGTTTGTGTCGTCTGTGTGTTTTGCGCCGCGTCCGTGATTACCTCGCCTGCGCAGTTAACGACGATCTATAACTTCGCCGGTGCAAACGGCTCGCATCCCTACGCAGGGTTGCTGCTGGCTGGCGACGGAAATTTCTACGGGACGACGGTGCAGGGAGGGACCCACTCGGCCGGCTCGGTTTTCAAAATCACTCCCAGCGGCACATTGACCACGTTGCACAGCTTCAACGGAAGTGACGGCCTCACGCCTTACGCAGGGCTGGTGCTAGGCAATGATGGCAACTTCTACGGGACGACCAATAACGGCGGGTATCACTCTATCGGCGAAGTCTTCAAGATCACGCCCGGCGGCACCCTGACCGTACTGCACTTCTTTGACTACGACTACGGCGACGGTGGCTACCCGGGCGGGCTGGTACTGGGTAGGGACGGAAATTTATACGGCACGACTACCTTGGGCGGCGACTTCCCCGACAACGGAACGTTCTTCGTAGTCTCACGCGATGGCAACACATTTGCCACGCTGTACTATTTTGAGTCTTCGATAGGCAAAAATCCTGGTCCTGGTACCGCGCTGGTGCTAGGCAGGGACGGGAACTTTTATGGGACAGCCCCGGCGGGCGGGGCCAACGCCGCGGGTACTGTTTTCAAAATCACTCCGGGCGGCACGCCGACCCTGCTTTACAGTTTTTGCTCGCAACTGAACTGCACTGACGGCGCCAGCCCCTCCGCGCCGCTGCTGTTAGCCAGCGATGGGAATTTCTACGGGACAACTTACGGGGGTGGGAATTACCAGTTTGGCACAGTCTTCAAAATCACTCCGAGCGGCGCTCTGACCACGTTGCACAGCTTCGACCGCACCTACGGCCGTAACCCTTTGGGAGCGCTGATTCAAGCCCACGACGGGAATTTCTACGGAACAACCACAGCAGGCGGAGCTCACGACGCTGGCACGATCTTTCAGATGACCCCGGCAGGTGTGCTGACCTCAATCTACAGCTTCAACACCTCGGATGGTGCGACCCCGGATGCGGGACTCGTGCAAGGCACGGATGGGAAGTTCTACGGAACCACCTATTCTGGCGGGGCCAACAATCTCGGTACGGTCTTCCGTCTGATCCCGCCAGTCGCCACAACGACCGTCCTGACGAGTACTCCTAATCCCTCAGAAGACGGACAGCTAGTCACTCTCACCGCGGCTGTGAGTCCCTCCGGGCCGCCGGCGCCGACGGGCACGGTGAGCTTCACGTCGAACGGCACTGCAATTTCCGGCTGCACGGCAGTGCCGCTGACTGCGTCGCTTACGGCAGTGTGCACAACTTCGACGCTGGCGGTCGGAACGGATGCGATCGTAGCGACCTACTCCGGCGATGCCAACTATTCCGGCAGCAGCGGCACACTCTCGCAACTGGTGAACCCGATTCCCTCGCCGCAGCAATTCGTCGCGGTCACCCCATGCCGATTGGTGGACACCCGTAAGACGGGCGGCGCCATTCCGGGGCGAAGCTCGCGGGACTTCCCGGTCCTGCAAGAAGGTGGCTGCAACATTCCTTCGAGCGCGGCCGCGTATTCGCTGAATGTCACCGTGGTGCCGCAAGGTACGCTGGGATATCTGACCATCTGGCCCACCGGCGAAGGCCAGCCTGTAGTCTCCACCTTGAACTCGCTGGATGGCCGTATCAAGGCCAACGCCGCCATCGTGCCCGCGGGCAGCGGCGGCGCCGTCAGCGTTTACGTCACCAACACGACCAACGTGGTGCTCGACATCGATGGCTACTTCGCGCCGGTATCGGGTTCGACGCTGGCCTTCTATCCTCTGCCACCCTGCCGCGTGGCCGACACGCGCGACTCGACTAAGCCTACCGGCCTGGGTCCGCCGCAACTGCTTTCCCGGACGCCGCGTGACTTCCCGGTGCTGAATAGCACCTGCATTCCCTCCGGGGTCAATGCGGCGGCGTATTCGTTCAATTTCACCGTGGTGCCCGGGGGTTCCGTGGGCTATCTGTCGGTGTGGCCGACGGGCGAATCACAGCCGGTGGTCTCAACCCTGAATGACCAGACGGGAACCATCGTGGCCAACGCGGCCATCGTGCCCGCCGGCACAGACGGAGATGTCTCCGTGTACTCGACCGATAACACTCAATTGGTGATTGATATCAACGGCTACTTCGCAGCGCCGGGTACGGGCGGACTGTCGCTGTATCCGGTGGCGCCATGCCGGGTCATCGACACGCGCCACGTGGGCAGCGGTCAACCCTTCAGCGGGACCCTGACGCCTCCGGTGGATGTCGTGCATAGCCCGTGTGAACCACCCGCCACGGCGCAGGCCTATGTGTTCAACGCGACGGTGGTCCCGGTAGGCGCGCTGGGCTACCTGACGCTGTGGCCGGACGGCGGCGCTCGGCCTGTGGTCTCAACCTTGAACGCACTGGATGGCACCATCACCAACAACATGGCGATCGTCCCCACCACCAACGGCTCGGTCGATGCCTATGCGTCGGGAATCACCCAACTGGTCCTCGACATCTCCAGCTACTTCGCGCCATGAATTGCTGATAGTGTCCTAATCCGAATTGAAGTTGGGACAGTACCGAATTTCTGGGGTGCTTGAACCCCTTCCCTTTTCCCGGTACGATGACAGTCTTCGCAACAACGGAGGATCGTCGATGCGTCGCCTGTCTGCGCTTTGCGTGCTTGCCTTTTTGTCGATTGCAGTGAACTCGGCTGCACAGGTCAACCCCGCCCTTGTCGGGGGTATGAAGTGGCGGCAGATCGGGCCGTTTCGCGGTGGCCGCGCGCTGGCTGTCGCTGGAGTCCCGGGCGATCCCAACACCTATTATTTCGGCGCAGTCGCCGGAGGCATCTTCAAAAGCACCAACGGCGGCCTGAGTTGGACTCCGACCTTTGACCATGAGGACATCTCCTCCATCGGGGCCATCGCGGTGGCGGACTCGGACCACAACATCCTTTACGCGGGCAGCGGCGAAGCCTGTTTGCGCGGCAATATCTCCTACGGTGACGGGGTTTACAAGTCAACCGACGCTGGCCTGACCTGGAAGAACGTGGGCCTGAAAGACACGCGCCACATCGGGGCCGTCATCATCGATCCTCGCACTCCTGACATTGTTCTGGTCGCAGCCTTGGGCCATGCGTGGGGGCCGAATGCCGAGCGGGGCGTTTTCCGTACCGCAGACGGCGGCAAAACCTGGCAGAAGGTCCTCTACAAGGACGACAATACCGGCGCCATTGATGTCGTATTCGATCCCAGAAATTCCAGCGTAGTTTACGCCGCACTGTGGCAGGTCCGCCGCCAGCCCTGGTACTTCAACAGCGGCGGCCCTGGCAGCGGCCTCTACAAATCGGTGGACGGCGGACTCACGTGGAAGCCACTGGCCGGCCACGGTCTGCCGGAAGGCAATCTGGGACGCATCGGCGTCTCGGTTTCGGGAGCGAACTCCAATCGGGTTTATGCGCTCATCGAAGCCAAAGAGGGCGGACTCTATCGCTCCGACGATGCCGGCAATTCCTGGACGCGGGTCAACGACGATGAGCGCTATCGCCAGCGCGCCTGGTACTTCACCCACGTGTTCGCCGATCCCAGGCAGGCCGACACCGTGTATGTGCTGAACACCGGCGCATTCCGCTCCACCGACGGCGGCAAGACCTTCCAGTTGCTGCCGGCGCCGCACGGCGACCATCATGGGCTGTGGATCGATCCCACCAACCCGCAACGCCTCATCAACAGCAACGATGGCGGGGTGACGATTTCCGTGGACGGCGGCAAGACCTGGACGCCGCAAAACAATCAGCCGACCGCGCAGTTTTACCATGTTGCCGTCGACAATCACTGGCCCTATCGGGTGTATGGAGCGCAACAGGACAACAGCACGGTGGCCATCGCCAGCCGCACCGACGAGGGGGTGATCGCGCGCCAGGATTGGTATGACGTCGGCGGCGGCGAGAGCGGATATATCGCTCCCGACCCGCGCGATCCGGAGATTGTGTACGCAGGTTCAGACAGCGCTGCCATTACCCGCTACGATCACCGCACCAACCAGATGCAGGATGTCTCGCCTTACCCGCTGGATACTTCGGGCAACGGCGCGGGCACGCTCAAGTACCGCTTTCAGTGGACCGAACCGGTGTTGGTGTCGGCCTATGACTCCAACGTCCTCTACAGCGCATCGCAGTTCGTGCTCAAGAGCGCGGACCAGGGCCGCAGTTGGAACCCAATCAGCCCCGATCTCACACGCAATGACAAGAGCAAGCAGAAGCCCTCCGGCGGCGATATCACCCTCGACATCACGAGCGTCGAATATTACGACACGGTCTTCGCGCTCGCCGAGTCGCCATTGCAGAAGGGAATGCTCTGGGCGGGGACCGATGACGGCTTGATTCATCTCACCCGCGACGACGGTAAGAGCTGGGAGAACGTCACGCCAAAAGATATGCCGGAGTGGAGCATGGTCAGCATCATCGAGGCCTCGCACCACGATGCCGGCACCGCGTACGCGGCGATTGACCGCCATAAGCTCGACGACTTCAACCCGCTCATCTACAAGACCCACGACTTCGGCAAGACCTGGACTCGCATCGCCAACGGCATTCCGGCCGGCTCCTACGTGCGCTCGGTGCGCGAAGATCCCAAAATGAAGGGCTTGCTCTACGCCGGCACCGAGACCGGGGTGTATTTCTCCGCCGACGATGGCGCTCACTGGCAGTCGCTCCAGTTGAACCTGCCGACTTCGCCGGTCCACGACCTGGCTGTCAAAGACGATGACCTTGTGGCCGCAACCCATGGCCGGTCGTTCTGGATACTCGACGACCTCAGCCCTCTGCGACAGGCGAATTCCGCCATCGCGGCCGAGGACTTCCACCTTTATCAACCGGCCACGGCGGTACGCCTTCACTTTTCTGACGAAGTGGATCGCAAGCGCCCGGTGGGAGACAATCCTCCCAAGGGCGCAATCCTGGATTACTACTTGAAGTCCAAGCCGGGAGAGAAAGAAGAGATCACGATCGAGATTTTCGACGCGCAAGGCAAGCTGGTGCGCAAGCTCTCCAATCGCAAAGAGAACAAACTGCAGGAGCAGCCGCCCGAGTGGCCCGACCGCGAGAAGCCGGCGGAGCTGCTGCCCGCCGAGGCGGGCATGAACCGCTTCGCCTGGGACTTCCGCTACAATCCTCCCGCCCAGATTCCAGGTGCGTTCTACGAGGGCGAGCCGCCGCGAGGTCCACTGGTAATTCCCGACACTTACCAGGTCAAGCTCACCGTGAAAGGCAAGAGCCAGACCGCCCCCTTGGAAGTGAAGCTGGATCCCCGGTTGCAGAATTCGGTTACATCCGCTGACCTGCAAAAGCAGATCGAGCTTGCGCTCAAGGTGGAGCAGGACATCGACGCGCTGCATCGGGCGGTCAACCAAATCCGCGAACTCCGCGCCAATTTGCAGACCTTGCAGAAGTGGGCTGGAGAAGGCCCTTCCAGCAGCGAAGTTGTTTCCGCCGCGCGTGCCCTCGATCAGAAGATGACTCCGGTTGAGGAACTCTTAATGCAAGTCAAGATGAAGAGTTCGGAGGGCAACCTGCGCTATCCCAACATGCTCAACGAACAGTACGCTACCTTCAACGATATCGTGCAGGAGGTTGATGCAGCGCCGACCGCGCAGCAGTTGCTGGTGTTCGACGAACTGCACTCCCGCCTGAGCACACAATTGTCGAGCTGGCAGGAGATCGTGCGCGTGGAAGTCCCAGCGCTGAACGGCCTCATGCGCAAGCATGGAGTGCCGGCGCTTGCCGTCGGCAGCGGCCAGGGTGAGTAACGCGCGCTATAGCAGCTCGAATTTCGTATGTGGAGCGGAGCAGACCGGCGGATTGATGAAATCGTCGGCGGAGTTGATGGCCATCACCGGCGCGCGAATCGTTACGGCAACATTCCCAGCTTGATCTCAGAAGCTTACGAACACGGCGGTGCGGTCTCGGGGAATGGTCAGCTCGATTCCGCGCTCGTGATTGGCGGCAATGGTGGCGTCGAGGTCGAGTGTGTCGAGAGGGATCTCGCGCCGCCGGCGGCCAACCTGAATTTGCAGATACTGGGCGGTCAGAACGTAATTGCGACTTTCCAGCCGTTCGCCGCCCTTCAGCACGAACAACGTTGGAGGCTGCGGCTTGGCGGCCGGTGCCTCTTTGGATTGCGGCACTTCGATTAGCTTCGGCGGCTCGGGAGGCGGCGCCGGCTGCCGCGGCTCTTTGTCTTGCACCACGACTACCTGAGGCGATGTCGCAGGCGCCAGCTGCTGATAGTCGGCAGGCTGCTGATAGGAAGGCTCATCCCAAAAATAACCGTCATCATCCCAGTAGGGAGCCCCATAGGGGAACCAGGCGGCTCCATATCCTCCGTATTCACGATGGTGGCCGCCGGAACGCAGGGGGAAAAAGCGACTCGAAAAGCCCGGCCTGGCTCCGTGGCCTGGCATATGACCTCCCGCATGACCTCCGGCGGCAGAAACTCCTCCGCCGTGTGGTCCGCCGCCGAGCGATCCTCCGCCCTGAGATCCGCCACCTGCTCTCTGGGCATAGACAAGAGCGGCACTCAAAACCATGACCGTCAAAACCAGTAAGTGCGACCGCCGCATACTCGTATGATGACACAATTGTGCCCAATGGAGCATATTTCTTTGTTATGCCCCGGCGGCAACGGTTCCCGTATTGTCTGCCTTACCCCACTTCCACCAGCCCGTACCTGCGGTTCCAGTGTCCGCGCAGGTGCTGCACGGCGCGGGCGATCTCCTCTTTGGTCAGATCGGGGTTGGGGCCGGCGAGCAGGTATCTCGCCTCGCGGCGCGCCGCCTCCAGCAATTCGCGGTCGCGCAGCAAATTGGCGACGCGAAAGTTCGGCATGCCGGCCTGGCGAGTGCCGAAGAACTCGCCCGGGCCGCGCTGCTGCAAGTCGAGTTCGGCAATCTCGAACCCGTTCTGGGTGCGCACCATAGCTTCGAGCCGCTGCTCGGCCTCCACCGAAACCTTGCCGCCGGTCATCAGCACGCAGTACGACTTGGCGCTGCCGCGTCCGATGCGTCCGCGCAGTTGATGCAGTTGCGAGAGCCCGAACCGTTCGGCGTGCTCCACGACCATGATGTTGGCGTTGGCCACGTCCACGCCAACCTCGATGACCGTAGTCGAGACCAGCACATCAATTTCGCCACGCTGAAAGCTGGCCATGGTTGCATCCTTTTCTTCGGCGCTCATGCGCCCGTGCAACAGGCCAACCCGCAGGCCGGAAAATTCGCGTTTGCGAAGCTGCTCGTACATCTTGATGGCCGCCTTCAGTTCGCCTTCCCCGGGGCCCCCAGCGCGCCCGTTGTTGGCGCGATGGGGTGGCGTGGCGCCCTCTTCGATCACGGGATACACGATGTAGGCTTGCCGGCCGGCGATGACTTGTTTGCGCACGAACTCCCACACTTCTTCCGAACGCTCATCGCCGACGCGCCGCGTGGTGATGGGCGTGCGTCCAGGTGGAAGCTCATCGAGGACGCTGGTGTCGAGATCGCCGTACAGGGTGAGCGCGAGGGTGCGGGGAATCGGCGTGGCCGTCATCACCAGCACGTCGGGCTCGGCTTGGTTCGTCTTCTTCATCAGGCGGAAGCGCTGCAGCACGCCGAAGCGATGCTGCTCGTCCACGATCACCAGCCCCAGCTTGTCGAACTCGACTGTCTCCTGGATGAGCGCATGGGTGCCGATCACCAGTTGCGCGTTGCCCTGCGCGATGTGATGGCGCGCCTGCTTCTTGCGGCCCGACTCCTGCGACCCGGTGAGCAGCACAATGCGGTAGCCGGCGGCCCCCAGAATGCGCCGCGCGGAAAGATAATGCTGCGTCGCCAGAATCTCGGTGGGCGCCATCAGGGCTACCTGGCAGCCGTTTTCCATGGCGATGACGGCAGCTTCCAGCGCAACAATGGTCTTGCCCGAGCCGACATCGCCTTGCAGCAATCGCCGCATGGGAGCCGGCTCGGCCATATCGGCGGCAATTTCTTTCAGCACGCGCTTCTGCGCCGACGTGGGGTGGAACGGCAGGATTCGCTTGACCGCACCGCGCACCCGATCGCTAATCTGGAAAGCGGTCCCCGTCTGGGCGCGCATCTTCCGGCGCTTGAGTTCGAGTCCCAGCTCGAGGAAGAAAAGTTCTTCGAAGATGAGGCGTATGTGCGCCGGAGTGCGCGCCGCCTGCAAATTCGCGAGACTCTCGCCGACCTCCGGCCAGTGGGCCTGCCAGAAAGCGCGGCGGCGATCGATCAAGCTCATGCGCCCGCGGACCGCTGGGGGGATCGCGTCCGGCGGGTCCTGGTCAAGGCCCTCCAGCATGGCGTGGATCACGCGCCGGAACCAGCGCGCCGTAAGACGGCCATTGCCGGCAGTTTCGTAAATGGGGACGATGCGACCGACCTCAAGCGATTGCCACTTGGGTTCATCGCCCCCACCGTTGCCGTGAGTTGCAGTCGGATCGTGCAATATCTCGAACTGAGGCTGGATAATCTCGAAGCGGTGGCCTCCACGGTCTCCCGCTTCCACCTTGCCGTACAGCGCCAGCAGCATGCCGGCGCGAAACTTGTCTTGCAGGTAGGTGGCGTTGAACCACATGCACTTCAGCGTGTCACGCCCCTGTCCCACGGTCATCTCGAAGATGGGCATACGGCGCGTGCGGAACAATCCGAAGGTGCGTACCTCGGCGATAATGCTGGCCATCTCGCCGGCGCGCAGCTCGCCTATGCCGCGCGGATTGAGCCGGTCTTCGTAGCGGAAGGGCAAATAGTAAAGCAGGTCCTCGACGGTGCTGATGCCCTTCTCCAGCAGAATTTGGGCGATCTTTGGCCCAATGCCTTTGACGAACTGCACGTTGGTAGCGAGATCGAGCACAGAAGGATGGTAAATGAAGCGGCCGTCAGCTATCAGCTCTCAGCTTTTTCTCGCATCAAATGCGCGGTTGCGGGTGTCCAACAAGTGCGTGCTTCGAAGACTTCTCAAGCAATTGCTTGCCGTAGTCGCGGGCAGCCTACTCTACTTCTTCGTCCTGATGCCGCATCTGCCGCGGGCGGGCCGCCATCAACCTTTCCGGATTGATATCGGGTTGCTGGTGGACGCTTGGGTGTGCCTCGTCCTGTACGGGACCATCGAGTGGGTCGATAGAAAGTGGTGGCGCAGAAGCCCAACGGGGAATCGCAAACCGTAACGCAGTTTTCTCGAAAGTATTTGTGCGCTGCCTACGGTGATCCGGCCTTCTCTAAGGCAAACCTTATTTTTCAGCAGCCTGTCAGAATTCGGGCCCGCTCCCGAAGCCCTTCAGCATTTGCTGCAAGTCGAGCTTCTGCTGTTCCATCTGTTTCTGGAGTTCTTTCATCTCTTGCTGAAGCTGCGGCGTCCAGTTCTTCATCGACTCCTGGATGTCATGCCGCATCTGATCGAGCTGTTCCCGGGTCGGCTGCACGGACGTCGCTACGTCGCGGGTCATCTTCTCGATCTGTTCCTGAGTGGGCTTCGCAGACTTTTCGATCTCGCGCGCCATCTTTTCCATGTCTTTCTGTTTTAGCTTCATCGCCTTTTCAATCTCGCGGCGCATCTGTTCCAACTCTTGCTGGCTAGGCTGCAGTGCCGCCAGCATTTCTTCCTGGCTGGCCTCAAGCTGGGGACGCAGCTCCTCCATTTCCTGCCCTAAGGCTTGCATCTGCTGTTCCGCATCGCCCCAGTCCTGGCCAAGCACTTTCGAGGAATCGCGCGGCGCCGGAAGATGCATCACGACGGTCTGCTCGTGCTTCTCGCGGACCACGGTGACCGATACCTGGCTCGCCTGCACCCGCAGGGCGCGCCGCCAGTCGGCCAAGTCATGGATGGTTTCGTTGTTCAGCCTGAGGATCACGTCGCCCGCCTTCAGGCCGGCCGCATCCGCGGGACTGCCTTTTTCCACCGAGCGCACCAGGACGCCGGTCCCTGCCGGCACATTAAAGAAGTCGGCCAACTGCGGACACAGGCTCTCCACCATCAAACCATGGCGCGAAGAAAGAGCGGCGAAGGATGGAATCTCGATATCGGGGACGAAGCCGGGAGCCACCACCGGACCAGCCCACCGCGGACCTCCGGCTAAGAAGGTCTGTCCGTGAGTGGTAACTCGCGGCCATCTTCCCAATGTCACTTTGATGTCTTTGGTCTCACCGCTGCGGACCACGGTTAAAGTCACGGTCTTGCCCGGCTGGGTTACGTGAATCATGTTCCCCAATTGTTCAGGGGATTCTATCTTCGAACCGTTTAAACCGACGATGACATCATTCTCTTTCAATCCCGCCTTACATGCGGGGCCATCCCGGTCGAGATCGGTAATGACCGCGCCGTTTGGACTGGCTAACTTCAGCGCCGAGGCCTGCTGTGGAGTGACCGCGTCAATGTGCACCCCGAGATAAGCCGTCTGGTGCGAATCCGGCGACGCTGGATTGCCTGACGGGGGCTCGGCGGCTGCCGGCG
The DNA here is from genome assembly GCA_963710585.1 of uncultured Acidobacteriaceae bacterium. Lineage (GTDB taxonomy): Bacteria > Acidobacteriota > Terriglobia > Terriglobales > Acidobacteriaceae > Bog-257. Next base: position 253,089 of record CAVQAM010000009.1, read on the forward strand.
CTGCCATTGCGGCTGCCAGCAGGATTGGAACCAGACCATGCATAACCATCGTAACTTTGCGCATAATTCCTACCTTAGTGTGCTTGCCAGTGTGACTGTCGAAAATCGATTTGTCCGATGATCGTACGCACCTTCAACGCCGGGCCACCCCCATTGAGTGACCCTTCCGCGTACATGGACCTGGGAGCGAAGTGACTGCCTTCCCTGGTGATCCGCAATCCGGAAAACTCGGAGGCGACGCCATGCCCAGTCGCCATGTCCGACGAGGCGTGCACCGTAACCGGCAAGTCTTTGGGCAGATAGACGATCACATCGCCGGCTGCGGTATGCAGCGATGAATCGCTGAAGCTGCCGCGTCTGCCCACAAACTCCGCCGTAATCCCGCCTGCTCCCGTTTCCACCTGCGCGCCCCGACTCAGATTGAACAATTCGACACTGCCGCCACCGGTAGCGACCTGCACCCGTCCCTTGGCGCTGTCCAGATGCACACTTCCCCCGGTGGTTTCAGCCCGGACCGCGCCGCTCACGTCGCCCAGATTGAGATTGCCGCCGCCAGAGCTTGCTCCCAGATCGCCGCTGCACTTACGCACGTCAATATTGCCCGCTCCCGTTTGAATATCGGCCCCTTTCGTGGAACCGATGTACACCTTGCCTCCGCCGATGTTGATGTGCGTTTGTCCGGCAACCGTCTTGATGTGAACGTCCCCTGCTGCGCTCGTCAGAGAAAAATCGGAGCCCAGACGTCCGGCCTCCACATTTCCACCGGCGCTGGTAATTTTCACCGATCCGTCCAGATCGTCGAGCGTGACCGAACCTCCGCCGGTCGCCCCCAGAATCGTAGCCACGATGGAACTCAGCTTGAGCGGGCCTCCCCGGGTTTCCACTTTCAACATCTCCAGTTCCCGTGGTATCTGCACCAGGAACTCAGCGCTGAATCGGTTCAGGCTCCGGGTTGCCAGCCTGCCTTCGATGAAGTCGCCTTCCGCGTTCTTGATCGTGTAAATATGCATCTGCTCAAATTGCCGCCGCGCCGCTTCCTGGCTGGAAGCGTACGAGCGTTTGCGAATGATATATGTCACGCGCGGCGAACTTCCTTGCACCTGCACCGATCCCAGATCGGTAGCAATGCGGACCTGGCGCGAAGCCGGCAAGGTCCCGGTGATCTCCTCCACCCACGAAGTGCCGTCGCGGTAAACTCGCGATTGTTGCGCCCACAGCGGAATCGCAACCGCCATCGCCAGGAACGCTGCGGCCGCTGTCCATTTGCGACTACTCGCCGCACCCTGTGGGCCGAAGTCTTTCCGCCCCGCCTTTCTCATCGCCGCTCTAAATTGCCAACCCTGCTTCAACCAACCCTCTTTCCGGGAGCCAATGCACGAAGATCTGAAACCCCGTTTCTCTGCTAGTAAATATTGGGCATGGAGGCCAGCACGCGCTTGGACTCGGTGCGAATGTACTCACTGGGATCTTCCTTCGACAACTGTTGCAGGGCCATGCGCACACTGCTGTCGGCGCGGACCGGTTCCAGCGCGTGCAGGGCGCCGCTGCGCACTCCCAGATTGCTGTCGTCCAGCAGCGCCTCGAGCACGGCATTGCGCACCCGGATGTCCTGTTTCACGAAGGGCCCTACTCCATCCAGCGCCATGAGCCGTACCCCGGGATTGCTGTCGTAACGCAGCGCATAGGTCAGGGTCTCGCGCACCCGAGGATCGTCCGCCTTGCTGGCCAGCACATCCACGGAATTCAGCCGCACGCCGGAGTTCTCGTTGCTCTTGGCGGCATACAGCAACAGGTCCTGCACTTTCGGATCGGAGACCGGTCCCTGCACCGAGGCAGGCAGACGTTTGTCGTATTGAACTTTGACGTTGTCGGTGCCGGGTTGCTTTTCGATGGAGGTAATGCCGCTGATGGAAGCTTCTACCGGAGGAGTGGTGGAGGTTGCCGTAATGGGGCCCCTCGCGCTGTACATGGCGCCGAGGCCGCCGCCAAAGCCGACCAGAAAGATGACCATGGCCAGCGCCGGCGAGAAACGCACCTGCCGCATCCACACCATCGGATCGAAGGCGAGGCGGTGGTACCAGGCGCGATGCTGCTGAGCGGTCTCCAGCGACTCCTGTAGGCGCATGCGCGCCGCGGTCAGAAAGCTCGCCGACGGCTCTTCCACGGGCAGCGCGTTCATCTGCTCCTGGAACTGCTGTTGCGCCGCCAGCTCGGCCGCGCAGTCCGGGCAGCGCCGGAGGTGCTGCTCCAACTCGTGCCGCGCGTCGTCAGCCAGCTCGTCGTACAAATAAAGCGCTGTGTTCTGTTGTACCCATTCGCAATTCATGTGACTTCCCTCTTACTTCTTCCCCGTGCGCGCTTTCCAGACTTACTCTTGGTCGCCTTGAAGGGGCGCGGCTTCAGCCGTGCTGTTACTCCATTTCTTAATTCCCAGCGGGCTTTAGCCCGCGACACCCGCTCTGCGCTAGCGAATGCCTTTCAATGCGGCGCGCAGTTTCTGCGTGCCCCGGAATAGCGTGTTCTTCGCCGTTTCTTCCGTCGTATTCAAAATCTCGCCAATGGTGCGCAGCTTCAAACCCTGGTAGTGCTTCATCTCAAATACCATGCGCTCGCGCGGAGTCAGCTTCTGCAAGGCCTTGGCGATGTTCGCCGCCAGCTCGCGCCGCATCAGGTCGCGCTCCGGACTGGCGCCCGAGCGCTGGTCGGCAACCTGGTCGAGCAGGTCGTAGGTGCCGCCTTCCGAGTCGGTGGTCACCGCCGAATCCTCTTTGCGCACCTGCCGCTTGCGCAGCAAATCGAGACACAGATTGGTCGCGATGCGGTAGATCCAGGTATAAAACGAGCACTCGAAACGGAAGTTGCCGATGTTCCGGTAGGCCTTGAGAAACGCTTCCTGGTAAATGTCCTGGGCGTCCTGCTCCGAGCGGGTCAGGTGATAGGCCAGGCGCAGCACGGCGCTGTCGTACTGGCGCACCAGTTCCTCGAACGCGGCGTGATTGCCACGTTGTGCTTCCCGGATCAGCTCCGTGTCATTCATGCGGCTCTGGGCCTGCCCCGCCATGGCCCCTCGGTCAGAGGGAGTAGAGGACGTCTTGTCCGTCTCCCGCCACGCCACGGAAGGACGGAGCCCCGGGCCAACCGTGAGAGGAACTGCTACCGCTTCGGCCGGCATGCTGGTTTCTACCTGGTCTGTAATTAGCAAGCCCAATTCGAGTGCCTGCAATTACATAGACGGGGGCGGGAGGAAACCGTGAGCGGTCATTATAGACGCCTCACTTAGTAGATACGTTGCCGGAGCGCAACGGTTCACGGGGCTAAGATTTTTGCGGTCGTTGACGGGAGTTGGGATTCGAATGATCGCGCTGCTTGGTCCACAGCCCACGACTTGGCTATTTCGCCTCAGCCTTGCCCAGGCGAAGACCGTACTTCTTGCCGCATTCTCCCTGGCGAAAGGCTGCGCGGAGTGCAGCATCATCGGTCCCCTTGGCCATCTCGGCCGACCAGTCCGCAACCTTCTGGTCGCACCACTGGCGCGATCCTTCGGGATAATCGGGCTTCACCACCGGCTCCACGATGGGGGCGGGCGTAGGGCCGGGAGTGGGACTGGGCTTGTTGTGTTGCCAGATTGCCAGACCGCCGAGGCCGCCTACGGCCGTAATCAGCGCCGCCGCGCCCGTTAGTATGCCCGGCAAAGATGTCCAGAAGGAGCTGCGTTCAGGGCCTGGGTCCGCCATAAATGGTCCTCTTGCTGGCTTGCGAGAAGCGCGATCTAGGCTTCCGCGCCGGCTTCTTCCACCGGAGCAGCCTCGGCGGCCGCTTCTTTGTTGATGACAACCTTGAGTTGCACGACTACGTCCTTGTGCAGCTTCACCGGCACGTTGAACTCGCCTACATGCTTCAGCGGCTCATCCAGCTGGATTTTGCGGCGATCGACCGGCACGCCCTTATGCTCGAGCTCGTGGGCGATGTCAGCCGAGGTCACCGAGCCAAAGAGCTGATCGCGCTCGCCCGACTTGCGGGTGAAGCTCACGGTCACGCCCTCGACCTGCTGCGCCAAAGCCTGGGCATCGCCCTTCTCGCGGGCAGACCGGCGCACAGCCGAGGCCTTCATCTGCTCGATGACGGCGCGGTTGGCGGCGGTGGCTTCAATCGCCAGCTTCTTGGGGATAAGATAGTTGCGGCCGTAGCCCTCGGCGACCTTCACCACTTCGCCGCGGGAGCCGAGCTTCGTTATGTCTTCTTTCAGAATAACTTCCATGAATAGAACTCCGTCGAATCTTATTTGGCGAGGCTCCGGGCCGGAGGCCCTTCGCCTCCAGCGTACCGGCCCTACGGGCCAACTGGCTACTGACAACTGGCAACTGGCAACTGCTTCTACCTTCCCCCAAACGGCAGCAGCGCGATGTTGCGCGCCTGCTTGATGGCATCGGCCAGACGCCGTTGGTGTGGGGTGCACACGCCGGTCAGACGGCGAGGCACGATCTTTCCAGCCTCGGAGACAAAGCCCGAGAGCAGCCGGACGTCCTTGTAGTTGATGCCGTCGATCTTCTCGACGCAGAACTTGCACACCTTCTTGCGGCGGAAGAACTTCCGTCCGCCGCCGCCACCACCGGGACCTCCCGGACCACCGCCGGGCCGTCCGCCGGGACGAGGTCCGCGGGGCGCACCGTAACCGCCGCCACCGCCTCCGCCTTCGCGAGGAGCACTGCCATCCGCACGCGCAGTAGGTGCGTCCGTCGTCGCGGCGCCCGCTCCGGGGGCCGCATTCCTATTGGATTCGTCTGTCATGATTCTCCTTCTCTACTCGGTTGGCCTCACGAAAATTCTCCGTCAGGTACAACCACTGCAAGACTGTCGTTCTATATTGACCGGACGCGCTGGTCTCATGGACCACGCGCAATCGCTTTATGCGCTAACCGGCTCCGATTCGGCGCCCGCTGGCGAAGCCGGCTCGGGCGCTGTGGCCACGGGCGCTGCGGCGGCCGCCGCTTCTGCCGCCGCTTCGGCTGCCGCCGACGCCGCTGCCGCCTGCCGTCCCTTGCCGCGGACCTTGGTATCGCGGATTGCCTTAACTTTAGCCAGCCGCTTCTGCTCCTCATCGATCCGCACGGTGATGAACTTGATCACCGGTTCGGTCACACGCAAGCGGCGTTCCACTTCCTTCACCATGGCGCCTTCGCCTTCCAGCACCATCAACATGTAAATGCCATCCTGGAACTTGCGCACGGTGTAGGCCAGTCGGCGCTTCCCCATGCGCTCCATGCTTTTCACCGATCCCCCCGCACCGCCGACCTGGGTCTCCAAACTCGAGATCAGTTTGTCCTGGTCCTCTTCCAGCATGTCGGGACGGACGATGAACATCAATTCATAAGTACGTAGCATTCTGTTCTCCTGGCAGCTAGCAATTAGCAACTAGCGCGTGTTCCTTGTTTGTAAGCAGCTAACGGCTAGTTGCTAGTCGCTAGTTGCCTCTTCCGGCCGGGTGCCCCATCCTTTCACCCGCCTTTGGCGAAAGGGTGGGACCGCCGTTCTATTTCTGTTTGTCATCCTGAGCGCAGGCGACCTGTCGTTGGTCGCCGGAGTCGAAGCACCCCTATCGTTCGAATGACTCTTCGTCTCAAACTTGAAACTTGAAACTCGAAACTGCACTTCTCAACTAACCCCTAGCCCCTAGCCCCTAATCACTGTTCACCGTCTTCTTCCGCCTTGCGATTAAAGCGGTTCATGGCCGCCTGCACGCCTTCGCCGAGAATGACTCGCACCGCCTCGGCCGCCGAATCCAAAACCTGGTCAACCACCGCAAGCTGCGACTTCTTCAATTGCGACAACACATACCGCGCGCCGTCGCCCACCGGATGATCGGGCGCAATTCCCATCCGGACCCGCGCGATTTCCTGCGTGCCCAGCGCGTCAATCACCGATTCCACCCCATTGTGTCCCGCCGAGCGGCCGCGTGGCCGCACGCGCAAGCTGCCAAACGGCAGGTCCATCTCGTCGTACAGCAGCACCAGGTCCTGCTCCGGCTGCGCTTCGTACTCGCGTACCAACTCGCGCACCGCAGCGCCGCTCAGGTTCATGAAGGTTTCCGGCTTGGCCAGCACCACTTCGTGGCCGGCGATGCGCGTCCGCGCCGTCTGCGCGCGGCAGTGGCGATTGTCCACGCGCACCCCGCATTGTTCGGCAATGCGGTCCACCGCCAGAAACCCCATATTGTGCGGCGTGAACTGGTATTCGATGCCCGGATTGCCGAGCCCGACGATCAGCTTCACGGCGCTTACTTCTTCTTCTCAGACTTTTCAGGCTTCCCGGATTTCTCAGCCTTCTCCGGCTTGGCTGCCTTGTCGCCACCCTCGGCAGCTTCGCCTTCGGTCTCCTGTTTGCCCTTCTTGATGACCTCGGGCTCGGCGGCCGCCGCTTCAGCTTCCACCACACCCTCGACCGGCGCGGCTTCCACAACTTCCTTCACCGCGGTAACGTGGGCAACTGCCTGAGTCTCGTCGGTGATGAACTTCAGCTTGGCATCGTGCGCCAGGTCCGAGACGCGAATGGTTTGGCCGAACTCCAGCGTGCTGACGTCGGCGTCCAGATGACCCGGAATATCGCCCGGCAAACATTCGATTTCGACCTCGCGCAACATCTGCTCCAGGATGCCGCCCTGCAACTTGACGCCGGGGGCTTCGCCTTTGAGCACGATGGGAACGCTCACGCGCAACACCTTGTCCATGGCGATGCGCTTCAGGTCAACGTGCAGCAGCGCGCTCTTGATGGGCTCAAACTGCCAGTCCACGATCATCACCTTGGCGGCTCGACCATCCAGGCTGAGATCGAAAATCGAGTTGTGCCCGGTCTCCGAATTCAGGATCCGCCTCATCTGCTTGGGATCGACAGCGATGGCCTGCGCCGGCTGGCCGGCGCCGTACACCACGGCCGGAATCATGCCGCTGGCGCGCAGCCGGCGGGCGTCATTCTTGCCGCCACCCTGCCGCGGCTTGGCTTCTACGTTTTTGTCTGCGGTTGCTGTGGCCATAATCTTGTCCTTTATAAAAACAGTCTGCTGACCGAAGTCTCTTCGTGAATCGACTGAATGGTGCGCCCGATCAATCCCGCGATCGACAACACTTTGATCTTGGGCTCGTTGCGCCCCGCTTGCGTCAGCGGGATGGTGTTGGTCACCACCACCTCGGCCAACCCCGACTGGGAAATCCGTTCCACCGCCGGCCCGGAAAGTACCGCATGAGTGGCGCAGGCATAAACCTGGCGTGCGCCCGCTTCCAGCAATGCCTGGCAAGTCTTCACCAGCGTACCCGCGGTATCGATAATGTCGTCGAGGATGAGACAGGTGCGGTTCGTCACATCACCGATGACGTGCATCACCTCGGTCACATCCGTTTCCACGCGGCGCTTGTCCACAATGGCCAGCGCCGATTCCATCTTCTTGGCGAAGAAGCGGGCGCGCTCCACGCCGCCTGCATCCGGCGAAACCACGGTCAAGTCCGGAAACTGCTTCTTGCGGAAGTAATCCACCAGCACCGGCGACGCGAACACATGGTCCACCGGAATATTGAAGAATCCCTGGATCTGCGGCGCGTGCAGATCGACTATCAGCGCGCGATCGGCCCCCGCCGTGGTCAACAAGTCGGCCACCAGCTTCGACGAAATCGGCACCCGCGGCTTGTCTTTACGGTCCTGCCGCGCGTAGCCGTAGTACGGAATCACCACCGTGATGCGCCGCGCCGAGGCGCGCTTCAGCGCATCGATCAGCAGCAGCAACTGCATCAAGTGCAGGTCCACCGGGTCGCACGTGGGCTGCACCATGAAAACATCGGCCCCGCGCACGTTATCCTCGATCTGCACATAAGTCTCGCCGTCGGAGAACTTGCTGACGCGCGCTTGCCCGAGCGGCAAACCCAGGAACGCGCAAATGTCGCTGGCCAGCGCGTCGTTGGCGCTCCCGGAAAAAATCTTCCACCTGTCATCCTGGCGCGCCCGCACCGGCTTGGGCTTGGCATCAGACCCCGGATGAGCTTGCTTGTCCGACTGCTGTGCGGCCGTTGCCGTACCTTCGCCAGCCACGCCCGCCGTCTGCATTACGCTCGGTTTTGCTGCCGTTTCCATCGAATCAAATACCCCCGCTTCACCTGGTTGAGTTACACGCTGGGTCTTGAATGCCGCTGTTCGCCGTTCGCTGTTCGCTGTTAGCTCTTAGCTCTTAGCCTGCAAATCTTGAGACCTGATTTCCGCTCTTAGCCTGCAAACCTTGAAACCTGATCTTCCAGCTACTGGCAACTGACAACTGGCTACTGGCAACTGATCTTTGGCTGGGCGGCCAGGATTCGAACCTGGACAAAGTGCTCCAAAGGCACTTGACCTACCATTAGTCGACCGCCCAGTAAAGCAAGCTGTCAGCCGTCCCCTAAATCGTTTTGTATCAGGGCACGACTTCAGTCGTGCCGCAGCGGTCAACAACGATTTGGGCTTTAGCCCCTGAGGGACCTGTTTTCGCCGCGTGCCCCATCCTTTCGCCCGCCTTTGGCGAAAGGGTGAGGAACAACTCGGTGCCGTCACTGAAGTCCAGAACTTGAAACTCGAAACTTGAAACTTGAAACTTTTCTAGCCCCTAATCACTAGCCACTAGCCACTGCTTTCCAGTATTCCTCCCGCATCAGCGTTGTGGTCGCAACCGCCGCGTGTCCCGAAGCGCTCATGCGCGCAGCCGCCGCCTGCGCTTCTTCGCCGGAGCCGAACAACCCATACAACGTTGATCCGGAGCCGGACAGTGACGCATAACGCGCCCCCTCGCGCTCCAAGACACGTTTTACCTCACGCAAATCGGGATACTCAGGAAAGACGACGCGTTCGAAGTCGTTCTCGATCCCGGCTCGGACGAGGTCGAGAAGCGGTGTCTCGGCCCGGTCCCCGCCCACCGCGGGAACACCGGATGCAGGTCCACTCGCGGATACCACTCGCGGGAGAACACTCTCGCTCAGCCAGGCATCCACCGCCTGACCGAACGGGTTAATTGTACCTGTGGCCCCGGCGCCGGTCAATGCAGCCTCTCGCGCGACCAGTCTGTCCCATTGTGCAAACGCCTTAGGGGTAGAAACGGCAATCGGCGGCGTCACCACCACCAAGTGCATGACTGGCAGATCTTGCAGCGGATAAACTTCTTCGCCGTGGCCAATGCCCAGCACCGTTCCGCCGATCAAGAAGAGAGGCACGTCGCTGCCTATCTCGGCGGCGATCTGCATCTTGTCCTCGGCGGAAATTTTCATTGCGAGCGCACGCTCCAGCCCGAGCATGGTTGCGACTGCATTGGACGAGCCCGCGCCCAGCCCGCCTTGCACCGGCAATCGCTTGTCGATGTGAACGATAACTTTGCCGCTGGCCTTCGCCGCCTTCAGCACGCGCGCGGCAGCCTGGTAGCAGGTATTGGATTCGTCGAGCGGAACGCGCGGATCGTCGCAGCGAATCTCGATGCCGGAGCCGCTCTGCACCTCCACGCGTACCACATCGTGCAGCGCCAGCGTCTGGTAGATCGTACGCAGCGCGTGAAAACCGTCGGCGCGCGCCGGGCCGATCTTTAGTCCGAGATTGATCTTCGCGAAGGAGCGGACGGCAGTGGACATGGGAAGCAGTTGTCAGTTGTCAGTTGTCAGTTGCCAGTTTAAGCCGTCAGGGCCATTCCGCAGAATCGACGGATGTTTGGCCCGTTATCAGGTCTCGTTCGGGCAGCGAAGAGAGGAACGATCCAACCGCGAACTACTGACAGCTAACCATGCTGGCAACTCGCAACTCGCAACCGACAACCGACAACTCCGCTCCTCGCCGATCGCTCTCCGCCAGAATTGTCATCCCGAGCGACGAGCGGAGCGAGGAGCCGAGGGATCTGCGGTTCCTCCCCAACCGGCAACTGACAACTGACAACTGGCCACTGAAACTAAAACAGCGTTTCCTGCCCGGCTGCATTCGTCCTTGGCCGCTTGATCCCGAAATGTTCATACGCGAGATGCGTCGCCACGCGGCCGCGCGGCGTGCGATCGAGAAAGCCAATCTGCATGAGGAAGGGCTCGTAGATTTCTTCGATCGCATCGGGCTCCTCGGCCAGCGACGCCGCCAGCGTGTTCAATCCCACCGGCCCGCCCTGATACTTCTCGATGATGGTCAGCAGCAGCTTGCGGTCGATCTCGTCGAAGCCGTGACGATCGACCTCAAGCATCGTCAGCGCAGCCTGGGCGGTGGGCTTGTCGATCTTGCCCGTCCCGCGCACCTGGGCGTAATCGCGCACCCGCCGCAGCAGGCGGTTGGCGATGCGCGGTGTGCCGCGGCAACGGGTGGCAATCTCGACTGCGCCGGCCTCGTCGATCTCGACCCCGAGAATTTCCGCCGAGCGCTGCAGGATGATCTTCAGGTCCTCGGGGGTGTAGAACTCCAGCCGCAGCACGATGCCAAAGCGCGAGCGCAGCGGCGCCGACAGCAGCCCCGCGCGCGTGGTGGCCCCGATGAAGGTGAACGGCCGCACCTCGATGGTGTGGGTGCGCGCCGACGGTCCCTGCCCGATGATGATGTCGAGTTTGTAGTCCTCCAGCGCCGAGTAGAGCAGCTCTTCCAGCGCGGGTTGCAGGCGGTGGACTTCGTCGATGAACAGCACCTGCTTCTCGCGCAGGTTGGTGAGAATGGCCGTCAGGTCGCCCTTGATTTGCAGCGTCGGGCCCGAGGTCTGCTGGAACGGAGCGTCCATTTCGTTGGCGATGATGTTGGCCAGCGTCGTCTTGCCCAGCCCCGGCGGGCCGTAGAGCAGCACGTGGTCAAGCGGCTCGCCGCGCGAGCGTGCCGCCTGGATGGCAACCTCGAGGTTTTCCTTGACCTTGTTCTGTCCGATGAACTCGCGCAGCCGCTGCGGACGCAGCTTCAGCTCGAACGACGAGTCGTCGTCCACCGGCACCGCCGAGACGATGCGGTCGGGATGGGTTTTGTCGCTGGGTAATGGCACGCAGGGCGATAGTAAAGCGAATGTGGGGGAAGGCGCAAACCAAGGCACGCCACTTGTGAAGGGCGCGGTTCTGATTGCCCGCAATCCGTTTGCGTCCGCCCACTCATCGGAGCTACCATCAGTCTATGGCGAAGGTGAAGAAGTTCGAGCTAGAGGGTCCTGTTCCCGTCCTCGACGATGAGGATGCCGAAACCCTAGCTGCCATCGACGAAGGCATCCGCGATGCTGAGGCTGGTCGAACCGTGCCCGGTGAAGAAGTCCGAAAGCTCCTGCCCAAGTGGATTTCCGCCTCCAGTAGTATCTAGAACATCTCTGATTTGTCATTCTGAGCGAGCGTTCGCCGCTTTTTGCGAACGCGAGTCGAAGAACCCCTATTGCTTCCCGGTATTCTGATGGGTATAGGGGTCCTTCGACTGCGCTCGACTGCGTCTCGCTCCGCTCAGGATGACAAGCCTGTGGTAACAGCAACCGCGCTGACAACTGCGGCGGGCGAGTTTATCATTCCCATGTCACCATGAAGAACCTCGGCATACTGCTCTCCGGACGCGGCTCGAACTTTGAGGCCATCGCCGACAACGTCGCTTCGGGCAAGCTCGACGCGAACATTGCGGTCGTCATCTCCAACCGGGCGGACGCCGGCGGCATCGAATCGGCGCGGCGGCGCGGGCTGAAGGCGCTGGTGGTCCCGTCGAAGGGCAAGCCGCGCGAGCAGCACGACCGCGAGGTGGTAGCCGCGTTGCGTGAGCATCAGGTCGATCTGGTTTGTCTCGCGGGATACATGCGTCTGCTGTCGCCGTGGTTCGTGCAGCAGTTTCCCAACCGCATCCTCAATATTCATCCGGCGCTGCTGCCGGCGTTTCCCGGCCTCGAGGCCCAGAAGCAGGCTTTCGACTATGGCGTGAAGGTCTCGGGCTGCACGGTGCACTTCGTGGACGCCGACCTCGACCACGGCGCCATCCTGGTGCAGAAAGTCGTGCCGGTGCTCGACAGCGATGACGATCACGCGCTGGCTGCTCGCATCCTGGAGCAGGAACACATTGCGTACAGCGAGGCGATCCGGATGGCGCTGGAAGGAAGATTTACGATTGAGGGCCGGCGAGTAGTTATGGAGCCGCAAAAGAGTTGATCAGCGGCACATGCGAGGAATAGCAGGTCCCTCGACTCGGTCGCGCGGCGACCTCGCTCAGGATGACAATGCCAAGAAGAAAACGATATGACCATGTTAAAATGACCATGGTCATCTGGAGGTGACCATATCGTGGCGACTGTTGTAAGAAAGAAAAAGAGCGCGGCTATAAGAGCCGTGGTTGCGGGCGGAAAGCAAATGGCGGCCGGCGAGTTCAAAGCCAAATGCCTGGGCTTGATCGATGACGTTCACGACACTGGTCTCGAAGTCATCATTACAAAGCGCGGTGAGCCTAAGGCGAAGCTTGTGCCGTTCAGGCCGCCCAAAAAAGACCCGTTCTTTGGCCGGCTGAAGGGCATCATCGAGATCGTTGGCGATCCTGACGATCTCATAAAACCGGTGTTCCCGCTGGAAGACTACGACATGCTGAAATGATCCTGCTCGACACTCATGTGCTCGTGTGGTTGCAACGGGAGCCGCGAAAGTTGTCGCGAGCGGCCGAATCGGCAATCCGGCGTGCTCAGTTGAGCGACGGTCTGGCGGTTTCGGCTGCCACTGTTGTCGAACTAGCGGGACTGCTCAGCCGTGGGAGGGTGCGGACGACAGGCACGGTTGAATGGACACTTCGCCAGCTCGTGGAAGGAATGAGGGTTCTGCCGCTCACCATTGAAATCGCGGCCGCAACGGCGTACTTGCCTCCCGATTTTCCTTCCGATCCGATGGACCGCATTATTGCGGCAACCGCACGTGCGGAAAACCTGCCACTAGTAACCGCTGACGAACGGATTTTGAACTGCCCGCTGCTCAAAACGATCTGGTAACAAAACCCGCAGTTACAGCTTCATTGACCACTCGCAGGCTCTACATCTCGTAGTGCAGCAGCGAGAAGACGTCGTAGCCCTTGAGCTTGTCGCGGCCTTTGAGGCCGTCCAGTTCGACCACAAATCCCAGTCCGCAGATTTCGGCGCCCAGCGATTTCGCCATTTCGGCGGTGGCCCTGGCGGTGCCTCCGGTGGCCAGCAGGTCGTCGCAGATGACAATGCGCTGGCCCGGCTCGATCGAATCCCTGTGGACCTCCAGCGTGTCGTGGCCGTACTCCAGTTCGTACTTCCACTGCAAGACTTCAGCCGGCAGCTTCTTGGGTTTGCGAACGGGAATGAAACCCGCGTTCAGGCGGTACGCCAGCGCCGGCCCAAAAATGAACCCGCGCGCCTCGATGCCCAGCACCAAATCAATGTCCTTGTCGATGTAATGCTCGGTGAGGGCATCGATGAGGCGGGCAAAGCCCAGCTTATCTTTGAGTAATGTGGTGATGTCGTAGAACAGGATGCCGGATTTGGGGAAGTCGGGAACTTCGCGGATCAGCTTCTTGAGGTCGTCGCAGTTGTGCGACTTTTGCGGCTGCATGGGTTACCACACTCCTTCGATGCGAAACGACTGCGCTTCCAACAACGGCGCCAGGGATTCGCTAACCTGGTCCACCCGCGCGGCGCGCGGGCCCTGCTGCAAAAGGGCCCGCAACGCACCGTGCTGCTCGCGCGTGCCCGTCGCCATCACTTCAACGTCCCCGTTTTCGCGGTTGCGCACCCATCCCCCCACGCCGATCTGCGCCGCTTCCCGTTCCACGAACCAGCGGAAGCCGACGCCTTGGACGCGTCCCGAGATAACGTAGCGCCGGGTTTGCAAGTCAGCCATTGGCGGGAAGCAATTAGCAACTAGCAACTAGCAATTAGTAAGGCACCAACTATCGATGAGCGTCAGTAATTGTCCGCTTTGCTGCGAACAGCGATTGTAATTGGTTTTGGGGCAAACGTGCCCGTTCCAAAATCGTTCTGGCTGAAAGGAACGCGGCCCTGGGATGTCCAGGACCGCAGGTCGACCAACCAACCGCAAGTATTCAGTTCTTACATGTGTTTAGGCGACATCTTGTGGAGCAAGTTCACCAACGCTCTGCCGGCGGAAGGCGTTTTTACCGCTCTCTCCACGATGATCTGTTTGACATTCAGCTCTTTTCCGTAAAGGTTCTTGTTGGCATCGTCGTCGGAACGCAAAGTCGAACCAGCCAGAGAAATTCCGGCAAAAAGTCCTTTATTGCGCGACCATGACAGAATCTCAGCGTTCATCACTATGTCAGTTTCAGCGGAAGTAGCGCGGCCTACCGGGCCGGCCGCCACCGAGGCATCGCCGCCAAGTTTTACTTTGCTGCTCATTACAGATTTCGCGCCTTTCTCATTCATTATCAGCAGCACGAAATCGGTGGCCTGGCCGCCAATCTGAAAGCCAAAGCTGCCGCCCTCAATCGCGTAAAACGCCGGAGCGCTCCACGGACCGCGAAACTCCGGGCCCGAGCGGCAGGTCATGACCCCGCGGCCATAGCTGGCGCCCACTACGAAGGCCGCCTTCTTCACCGACGGAACCACTATTACGCAGTCCGCTTTGTTCAGCAGATCGCGCGGGATACCCTTATCGGGCATGTCAATCACGTCTTTCAAAACCGAGTAGGACTCATGCAACCTGTCCGCTTCCTTCTGCTGAGCAAACGCAGGAAGCACGAAGCCCATGCACAATGCGACAGACAATAACCGTTTCATGGCTCCCTCCTAAATTGCCGTAGGTTAACAACCCATAGTCAGACTACCAATCCGATCAAACAAGCGCAATCTTGCCGATCCCGAGACGTCGCGCCCTTCTTTGCAGGGCCACGTCGAAGGTGGCGAAGCGATGTGTCCCTGCTGATGCCACATGCAAGCTGTCGGCAAAATCCATTCCTCGTTCGTACCAGGCCAGGGCCTGCTCGACTACCGCCTCATCCTCGACTTCGACGTTGTGAACACTGACAATGGAGCGAAGGGCGGAGAGGACCTCTCCCCGCGTGAATTTATAGGTGCTGCGAAGCACCCACTCGACCTCCAAAAGGACTGTCTTGGCGAAGAAGACCCGTTCCTGTTCTTCCAGAAAAGCGGCCGCGCGCGCCGACTGCGCCTTATCATCGCGGGTGATGACACGAACCAGAATATTCGTATCTACGGCGGTCATCTGTGTTTGCGCGCCTCGACAGCGACTCCCTCATCCATCTCCCGAATGCTCTTACGCCGGCCGGAATAAGGAAGGCAGCCGAGCACGCTCTTCCAGGTGCGAGACTTGGACCCTACTTTGGGCACCAGTAGAATGCCTCCGTCCCGCTCTTCCACCACAAACTCCGTGCCAGGTTTCCAGCGGTGTACCGCCCGAAGAGATTTGGGAACGACGACTTGCCCTTTGGTTGACAGCTTGGTTGTGTGGCCCATCGGTAAGACGCTCAGTAAGATTGTGGCAGAATTTCACGCCTTGCGCAACTCGGGACCTACGCCCGCGACAGGTATGCGCCTTCCGACGTGTCCACGCGGATCTTCTCGCCTTCGTTGATGAACGGCGGCACCTGCACCACCAGTCCAGTCTCGGTTTTCGCCGCCTTGGTGACACTGCTGGCGGTCGCCGACTTCAACCCCGGCTCGGTTTCCACCACCGTCAGTTCCACCGTCTGCGGCAACTCGACGCCCACCGCCTTGCCGTCGAAAAACTCGATCTTGATCTGCAGATTGGGAATCAGGTACTCCACCGCATCGCCCAGGATGTCGCGATTCAAGTGCAGTTGCTCATAATTCTCAATGTTCATGAAGTGGTAGTCGTCGCCGTCGGAGTAAAGGAACTCCATCTGCACTTCGTCCACGGTGATCCTGTCGATGGCGTCGCCGGAGCGGAAGCGGTGCTCGAACATGGCGCCGGTCCGCAGATTCCGTAGTTTGGCCTGGATGAAAGCGCGCAAGTTCCCCGGCGTGCGGTGTTCCACGCTGAACACCGAGTGCAAATCATTGTTGTGCTTGATAACCATGCCGGGACGCATTTGTGTGGCTGGAATCGCCATTCGTGTAACTCCTCATTTCCTGGGAGAGCCGCCGGCCGGAAGAGCGCCCCCTCACGCCGCTTCTGCGGCCCGTGTTGGGGGGCCGCAAAAAAACGCGCGGCTCGAAGGACAGTCACTTAAGTTTACACGTGGCTCAGCAAGATTGGGAAATGCGGCAAGGCTTGTCAGTCAGAATGCAAGCGCCGCGGCCCGAATCGCGATAGAATTTTCTGGAGGAGAGATCGAAATGAATGAAGTGAGAGAATTGGAACCAAACAGAGAGGATGAGGGTTCTGGCCAGCTCAGCCTGGGTTTGACCATGCTGTTCATTGGACTGGCAGCCGGCTCCCTGGTGGCTTTGTTGCTCGCACCGACGACTGGCAAGCAAATGCGCCGCGGCCTCCGCCGAAAATATGAAGATGCGCGCGAAGTCTTGGAGGACATCGGCGAACAGGCAGGCGACTGGATTGACAAGGGTTCGGAGTGGGCCGGCAAAGCAAAGAGTAAGATGCCGCCCCTCAAGAGACCCTTCGGCCGCTAAAACGGGTAGGGATTTCTGGCCCGGGATGGAACGGCTGGAAACGGTAGAGCGGCGCTTTAGCGCCGCGTGGGCCGCCAGCAAAAAGACCTTCCGCCGTTGCGGTCATTTCTAATGACCGCAACGGCGGAAGCCTACAGTATGCCCTCCCCGACGCCGGCCTGAAGGCCGACACACCAAATCTGGAACCGCTTTAGCTGATCGGGAGGTTTAGTACAGCCGGAAGTTCACTTCCACGTTAATCATGACCGGGACCGCCTGGCCATCTTTTCTGGCAGGCTCAAAGCGCCATTGCCGCACTGCCTCGATGGCCTTCTCGTCGAGTCCCATGCCCAGCGGGCGCTGCACGCGAATCTGTTGCGGCTTGCCATCGGCGCTCACCACCAGCCACAGCACCACGGTGCCCTGATATTTGGCTTTGCGGGCCTCTTCTGAGTAGTCGGGATCCGGTGCGTACAACGCCTTCGGTGCGCTGACGCCGCCCCCGACTCGATAGGCGCCACCACCGTATCCGCCGCCGTGACCAGGACCCACGCCGGGGCCAGTTCCCGAACCCACGCCGCCACCGCTACCGCTGCCGATTCCGCCGCCATATCCCGTTCCGTTGGAAGGAGGCCCAATTACCTTCGACAGGGGATCGCCAAGCGCGCCGATGGTCGGCAGCTTCAGCTCCGGCGGGACTACCACCGAAGGCGGCACCACCAGCTTGGGATTATCGTTACGGACCACGATCGCCGGAGGTACGATCTGGTCCTTCGACAGCTTGGGCAAAGCGCCTTTGGGGGCGTTCAGCTTGTCGCGGTCGCCACCGCCACCGCCGCCGCCCGCCCGCGTATTGGAAACCGGCAGCGGCAGGTATGGGCTGATGTCGGTCGCCAAGCCAATCACTTGTTGCTTGATCTCGTTCTTGTGCTCAAACGCCCAGTGGCCGGACCAGATAACCAGGCCCACCGCCAGCATATGGACGATAAAGGAGTACACAAACGTATCTTTGCGCTGCGGATACAGCCCCTGACCTGCGCCAAATAACGTGGGCAGGACCTGGTCCTGTGGCGTCAGGCTTGCAACCTGTTGGGCCGCCGGATTCGACACTACGGGGGTAGACATTTCCTTGTACTACAGTATAGACCCAGCTATGGACGATAAGTTCCAGAAAAAGTGAGCGGCGCCGGTGTTCGCCTCTCGATTACCGCAGTTCGTCCCAGAGCAGAATATTGCCCATCCTGGAATTTCAACTGCCGTCATCCCCAACGATCACCCGCAGCGCATTCCGGCGCACCCCGATTTCTATCGGACTCTGGCAAATATACTCCCCGTCGGCAAAGACCTCAGTCACGGGCGCGGTCTGGATGCGCACCCGCGCGGCGCGAAAGTATTCCACCTCTTTCATGCCGATGTGCCCTCCCCGATAGACCACCCGAAACAGCCGCAGCAGCCGCGGCTTGCTCAACGTCCGCACAAAGCAGATATCGAGCCGAGTGGGCCCCCTCCATCAGCTGGTCACCTTCACCTGTGACCAGCGCCCTTTCATCCGCGCCAGCTCCGGGTTCACTCTTCTCGTGTCGCCGGTCCAACCCATCGGAAGAATCATGCATTCCACCAAGGAGTCCTCATGCGGAAAACCGTCATATCGCTTGCTGTTGTTCTGTTCGTGATGCTGTCGATGCTCGATCTCCACGCCGCCAGCCTGGCGGGGGTCACCCTGCCGGACACCGAGCAGGTCGGGAACACCAAGCTGGTGCTCAATGGCTTGGGAGTGCGGACCAAGATGATGTTCAAGGTTTACGTCGCGGGGCTCTACCTGGAGCAGAAGTCGTCCGACCCCAACGCCATCCTCAAGGCCGACGCGCCCAAGCGCATCGTCATGCACTTCGTGCACAACGCCAGCCAGAAGCAAATGGCTGACGCCTTCAACGAATCGTTCAAGGACAATTCGCCGGACGCGGTGAAGACAATGAAGGCCGACATCGACCGCTTGCTCGGCGCGCTCGAACCCGTCAAGCCGGGCGACGAAATGGTCTTCACTTACGTCCCGGGCACGGGCACCACCTTCGCCCTCAACGGCAAGGACAAGCTGACCATTGCCGGTCCCGCCTTCGGCCCCGTGCTGTTCTCGGTGTGGCTGGGGCCCAAGCCGCCCAATGCCGACCTGAAAAAGGGGATGCTCGGGCAGTAGGGCCCGCCAACGATGGGCGGAATCGGAGCTTGATCGTTGGATGTCATCCCGACCGAGCGCTTCATGCCTCCCCGAGTGTCATCCCGACCGAGCCCGCCGCGGCGGGCGAGCGGAGGGACCTGCTGTTACTCGCTTACGCGAGAAAGATCGCCGCGCGGCAGGACTGAACGCGAGATGCTATCGTGTACTCCGCGCCCCATCGGAGGAATCATGCATTCCACTGGCCGGCTGATTTGTGCCCTTCTGCTCTGCGTGCTTCTCACGCACGTGCCTCTTTCCGGTGCCCAACAACCTGCTCCCCAACCGCCCGCAGCATCTTCAGCTTCCAACACGCTCGTACTCGATAAAGGTACCCCCGTCAAGCTTCGCTTAAAACAAGACCTCAGCTCGGCTGATGCGAAGGAAGGCGACACCATTGATTTCGAGGTCGTGGAGGAAGTGAAAGTCGGCGACATCGTTGTCATACCCAAGGGCAGCCCGGCCGTGGGTTCGGTGACTGACGTCCAGGCCGCAAGGCGTATGGGGCGGGGCGGAAAACTCGATATCCAGATTGACTCTGTGACCCTCGCCGACGGTGAGCAAGCGACCCTCTGGGCCGTTAAAGAACGCAACGACGAAGGTGACGACGAAGATGACCGCCCCATTGTTGCGCGCAGTTTAGTATTTGGGCCGGTAGCTCCCCTCGTTCTTCTCCTGTCGGGAGAGGACTCCATGATTCCGCGGGACACCGAAATCACTGGCTATGTGGTCACCACCATGCAACTTGACTCAGCAAAGTTCAAAGCTGCTCCTGTGCCACCTGCCATTACGCGATTACAAATCACTTCACACCCTTCCGGGGCGGATATCGCGCTCGATGGAAATCTCCTGGGTCGTACGCCTTCAGGAATCGACGTTGCCCAAGGTTTGCATACCATCACCATTTCCAAGCCAGGCTACCGGACCTGGGAGCGCACACTTGTGCTATCTGACGGGCAAATGACCCTGCCTGCGACTCTCTACCCCGCAACGCTCAAGCTTCGCTTCTGAAAACGGCCACCAAAACCGCAGGTCACATCCACCTGTGACAGGCGCACTATCATGAGCGCCAGTCCTGGGTCACTCTCCTCGTGTACTCCGCGCCCACTCGGAGGAATGATGCATTCCACTGGCTGTCCGAACATAATCGCGTTGCTTATGCGGAGGCACCTCTTCATGAAGCGCATTATTGCGACGTTACTGCTGTGTCTTCTCGCAACTGAGCCGCTGGCATTCGCTGGAATTGGCAGCGATGTGACTATGTACGTCGGCGGCACCGAAAACCAGATCAAAGGCGGCGCTGAAGGGAAATCGTCTGCAAAAGATGAAAAGAACTTCATATTCCACTACAAGGGTGGGAGGCTAAGTATCCCTTACGACCAGGTAAACGATTTGGAGTACGGCCAAAAGGCCGGACGGCGGCTCGGTCTTGCCATAGCGGTGACCCCCTTGGCTCTGTTTTCAAAAAAGAGAAAACACTTCCTGAGTGTTGGCTGGAAAGACGAGCAGGACAAGCAGCACGCAGCCGTATTTGAACTGGGCAAAGGGATAGTGAGAACTACCATCGTCACCCTCGAGGCGCGCACTGGCAGGAAGGTCGAATACGAGGATGACGAAGCCCGCAAGAGCGGTATGGGCGGCATGCCATGATCTACGCGCTTTTCTTTGCTTGTCTTCTATTGCAGCAAGCGACAGCTGCGCCCGCGAGCTCCGCCCAAGCTCAGGCGGCCGCAGCGCCGGCCAGAGTCTCAGCACCCACCGACCTGGTGAAGGTGAAACGCATTTATGTGGATAGCTTCGGGGACGACCCAATTTCAAAAGAGATGCAGTCAATGATCGTATCCGCCCTGGTCGCGAGCAAGCGCTTTACTGTTACTGAAAATCGAAATCGTGCGGACGCGGTCCTGAAAGGCGTAGCTCTTGAGAAGACGTCGCAGGAACTGCACGCTTACGGCGACAGCACCGCAGTTGGAGGCGCGGCTGGTAGTCATCACGGTGACCTGAATGGCAGCGTTGTAAACGGCACGGGCTCTATTTCCGGCAGTTCCAGCGGCGGCTTCATCGCGCATCATGCGGGGATTAGCGATTCATCTGTAAATACGGAAACCATTGATCGCGCGCGCGTGGCGATTCGTCTCGTTAATACCGACGGAGACGTGATCTGGACAACTACGCAGGAGAGCAAAGGCGCAAAGTACAAGGGTGCAAGCGCCGACGCAGCCGACATGTGCGTGAAGCAACTTGTGCGGGACATCGCGAAGCTGGAGGCCGCCACTGCGCCGCAACCGGCCGCTGTACCCGCTCCCAATTCCTCAAGTGCGACGCATCCCTGATTGCGGTTGGAAGACCAAAGTGGCAGGGTTGCCGCCGGAGTTCACACGATTGCGATTTCGAAGCCTGGCTACAAACCTTGGGAACGGAAGCTTACAGCTTCGAGTGGGAAGGTCACGGTAGCTGCCGAATTGGACCAGTGACAGACTTCAGCGTGCGCTACGGATTGAGAAGTTTCCCACCCAAGCAACGGCGACCCGGCGGCTTTTCTCTTCCTGTATGATTTTTCTTTCGTTGGAGGTGCTTTTCCGTGCCGGATTTATATAACCCCGTCAAGAGAACCATTGGCGATCTACTCAGCACTACCAGCCCGAGGATTGTGGTCTCTGATTATCAGCGTGACTTCAGTTGGACGGAATCGGAGGCGGACGTATTCTTTCGGGACCTCATTGCTTTCTCGAATCTCTATCCCGACAAGAATGTGGACACACAGGAATACTTCCTCGGATCAATGGTGCTTGTGACCGGCGGGGCAGACCATCTGCTGCTTGACGGGCAGCAACGCCTTGCGACTGCGACGATTTTGTTATCAGTCATTCGTGATTACTTGAACCGCTATGACAACAACGCAGCTACGCGGCTCGGTTTGAAATACATGTATGACAATGATGACGCGACAAATGAGCGTTGGTACAAGCTGACTCTCAATCGCTATGACGCGGAGTTTTTCCGCCGGGAGATTCAAGACGGTGCTCAAGGACAGCTCCCGGCGACTCTTGAGTCTCAACGGCTCATTGTGCAGGTTAGACGATACTTTCAAGAGAAGTTTGAAGAGAAGTACAAGGAGCTTGGCGGCGGCAAAAAGGCGTTTGAGTGGTCACTACGCATTATGAAGGTGCTCTTGAACCATATGTCAGCTGTCGTGGTCAGCTCCAGTGATGGATGGTGTCCCGCGCGTAGTTAGAGGTTGAAGGAGCGGCGCTCGGGATCATGTTACGCGACCTCCTGCCGGACTGCAGCAGTTTCCATCGCTTTTCTTCCTAAGATCGCTTCCAGTTGCCAGAGATCCTTCCAGCCCATGATGCGGCGGAAGTTCTTCTCCGTCGCCAGGAATGACGCCGCGGCCCAGCGCTCTACCATGGCCGTGTCTCGCCAGCGACACACACGACGCGTCCGCATGCGCACACCCGATTGCGGGCTTTCGATCAAGTTCGTCGTGGCCAGGCAGCGATGCAACGACGGCGGAATTCCCAGGCGGTTGATGGTGAAACATTCCTCCAGCCCTTCCCGCAAACTGTTCGCGGCGGCGGGCTGTTCTTGCTCCAGCCAGTCGGCCAGCTTTCTCCGCCGAGCCATGCCTTCCTTGGCCTCCAGCTTATAGGAGGCGCGCATCGCGGCTTTCACCTGCTCCTTCTGCTCCTCGGGCAGCCGCTCGACCACGTTGCGAATCTTGTGATTGCGGCAACGCTGCACCGGATGTTGCGGGCCAAAGACTTTGGCGATGGCTGCCCGCAAGGCTTTCGCCCCGTCGATCACGCACAACCGTTTTGCTTTGGGGTTCACGCCGCGCGCCACTACCTGCTCGAGTAAGTCCTCGACCGCGGCTGCATTTTCCGTCGCCCCCGGTTGGATGCCGAGCACATGCTTGTGCCCGGCGCCATCGACGCCCACCGCACTGATCACGTGGTGCTCGCCGAACATCATGCCATCGATGTAAATCACCAACAGATCCACCTCCTCGAAGCGTCGCTCCAGCAGCTCTTTCAGCGCTTCTTCGCCGGCCTCCGCTGCTTCCCGGCTCACGTTCGACTTGGACACGCCGCAGGTCGACGCCATCTCCGGCAGCACCTCGGCGTACTGCCGTGTCGAGATCCCGCGCATCAGCACATCCAGCACCCGCTCGCTCAGCCCATTTTCCTGCATGGCCTCGTAGGCCGGGATCGCCACTTCGCCGCCGCCCTTCTCCCGCAGCCGCGGCTTACTCACCCCCAGCTTGCGCTCTCGCAGACACACACGACCCGCTTGCCGACCGTGCCACAGCAGTTGCTGGCGTCGCTGCCCCGGCGTCCGCGGCCCCGCCAACTGCTCGGCCGATAACTGCAACACAGTCTCGATTGTGGCTCGCCCGGCTACATCAATCAACTCATCGACCGCGAGCCGTGATTGTTCGATCAGATCGACCATCGGCAGCAAGCCTTGCCCGTTGCGGCTGAAAAACTCAGCCAGTCTCCGCGCGTTGGTTTGTCCCTTGGTGGTGATGGTGTGATAGCTTTTCTTCAAGGCGGTTCTCCTTTCTGATGAAAGTTTCCAACCCGACTCTACCAAGAATCGGGTCGAGAACCGCCCCTCAACCTGCAACTATGGCTGGGACACCGTCCAGTGATGAGGACAATGCCTCAAGCGTTTTTGAAACACTGAATGACCGTGGAATCTCGCTTTCCACGCCGGACCTGCTGCGAAACTTGGTCTTACGCAGAGCGGCGTCTGATGCTCAAAGAGAGGAAATCATTGATGCGTGGCGCACAGTCTTCGAGATTGAAGAGGACGTAAAAATCGAGGACTTTCTCCGCCACTACTGGATTTCCCGGAACGGCGATATTAAAAGCCGGAAGCTGTACCACGAAATGAAGGGCGTTATAATTGAGAAGGACATCGCCTCTTTGCCTTTTTCGCAGGATCTTCAAAGTAGTTCAATCACGTACAGGCAGATTGTTTCTGCAACGGATGATGACCCGCAAATCCGTGAGCAGCTTCTAGCGATTAAGATGCTGGGGGCAAAGGCTCTCCTGCCTGCAGTCCTGAGCGCTTATGCTTTTGGAGAAACTGCCGCTCGGATGGATTTTCTCCGCGAACTTGTGTCTGTTTACGTGCGGTACGCTGTCGTTTCGGGGCTGGAACTGAGTCGGTTAGAGGATGTGTCCTATGCTCTGGCTAAGGACCTCACAAGCACCGGAAACTTTGTCGCGGCCAAGGCCGCGCTCGCGGAAATAAAACCGACTGACGATGCTTTTGTAAAGCGTTTCGCCACGTTTCAGATTACTCGGCGGGAGAGTCAGAGGTACATGCTTTACCAAATTGAGAACTATGAGCGCCGCCAAGCAAACAAGACTGGCGAACTGCAGCTTGCGGGACCGGATAAGGTTCACATTGAGCACATCTATGCACAGAGACCGGAACAGCGACTACCCGACCATCAGGACCTTGTGAATCGCTTCGGCAACCTCACGCTTCTGGATGCAAAGCTCAACCAAACAATTCAGAATGGACTTTTTGCTGCCAAGAGGCCGTCCTATGAAAAGTCAGACGTGCTCATGACGAAGGGACTATTGAACTATCAAGATTGGAAGCGCCAAAGCATTGAAGACCGGCAGCAGAAACTCGCAGTGGCAGCAGTTGCAATTTGGGCCTAAGGGCCTTCACTCTTCTCGGTATTTCGGCGAGAAGTATCCCACGACGGCACCCGATGTGGTGTACAAATATCCTCCGTCTGATGCCAGATAGCCATAGATTTTTGCATCTTGCGTGTACATGTATTTGTGGTCGGAATCCCAATACGCAAGCACGCGCCCTTGAGGACTGTACAGATACTTGTCATCGTTATCCATGTATCCGATGACTTGACTGGCCTGACTATAGAGATAACGGGACATGCTTGCAGATTTTAGCAGGGAGGGTGCAGGTTACGCTGAGCGTCGGGTGCCACGCCCAGGCCTGGTACCCCAGGTTCGCGTCCGCTTTTTGGACGCTAACCTGGGAGCCACTGTACCCGGGATGCGTGTGGTCCTCGCACAGCCCATGCGACGAAGGTTGAGTTGATTCCCATCCATTCGCGAATTCCCACCCTTTCGCCAAAAGAAGGCGAAAAGGATGGGGCACCCAAGAAGACGAAGCGAGTGGGGCATCCAGCACCCGGCAGAATCAGGCCGCGCAGACCGCGATTCGCGCGGACCGAGTGCGGGGCTTGGCTTTCACAACGATTTCGACATCCTGTCCGAGCGCCACTAAGAAGCGCATCAGCCGCTCCACGGAGAAGCCTTCCAGCTTGTAATGCAGCAGGGCGGAGACCTTCGGCTGATTGATTTCGAGCGCCACCGCGACTTCGGCCTGGGTAAGCCTACGCCGTTCCACGATCCTATTGATGGCGGCTCCAAGACGGGCTTTGGTGTCGAGTTCTGCGGCATCCGGCAGCCCCATGTCGGCAAAGACATTGCCGCTGCTGGGTATCACTCGTTCCGTGGTTGCTTTAGCCATATCTCTCCTCGTAGTCCCGTTGCGCCACCTTGTAGACGTTGGCGCACCAGTGCAACATCGGATTGCCGCGTGCCCCACCCAAGCTTCCTTTGCTTGGGTCGAAATTGCAGAACCATCATACGTCTGGCTCGGCCCCCAAAAAAAGTACGAGAGCTGTCTTCCAAAGCTAAGCGCCAAACAGCGCTTCGATATCGCGACGACCGTGCGTTACGTGAAGAATCATCACATCATCGCCCTCGATGCGGTAGATGATGACATAGTCGCCGACCGGAAAGCTCCGCAGGCCGGGACGCAAATCCTGGTCGCGACGGCGGCCTATGTTGGGATGGCGGGCAAGGAGAAAGAAGCGGTCGGTGATGGAATCCATCAGGCGGTCGGCAACCTCGACGTTGCCGCTTTCCCTGGCAATGTAGTACCAGATGTCATCCAGCTCCGTTTCGACTTCCGGGGCAAGACGGTGCGCCATCAGCGGGGCGCTTTTCGCTCGGCGGCCAGGCGCGCCCGCCCGCGCTGTTTCACTTCATCGGCAAGCTCCCGCATGGACTGCTGGGTGGTAATGCGGCGTCCTGCACCGCGCGCCAGGGAAGCTTCGGCGGTATCGACGGCGGCGAGAATCTCCGCCCGCCGGCGCTCACGTCGTTCCCACAGGGACAACGCTTCCTGCACCGCATCCTCGGCACGGTGAAAGCGGCCAGTCTCAATGGCCTGACGGACAAAGGCTTCCTGGTCGGGAGTCAAGCGCACTTCCATGCGCTTAAGCGTATGAGTCACGAAATACAGTGTCAAGCACTTGTGTCCGGGAGGTTGAGGCGTGCGGCGTGCGTTCCCCCCGACATGCACCTTCGTAACTTGACAGCCATGACATTCGAGCTACGCTTAGAGGTTGGGCTGAGTGTGCCCAATGGGCGGGCCGAAACGTGCACTGCACGTCGGCTCAACCCAGTGCTCTTTGAAAACATGGCGGCCCTGCAAGAAGCTTGGGTGCCAGATAAGGGCAATAAAACGCTTGACACACATGTGTTTGTAGTGTACTATTCTAGGCATGGAACGCCTCAAGACTTTGCAAGGTGCAATCGCCTACTTTAGCGATCCACAACGGGCCTTTGATGCCGCTGTTACTTTCCGCTGGCCGGGCCGCAATGTGACCTGCCCGCGCTGTGGACAAGCCAAACACTCGTTCCTCAAGACTCGGCGCATTTGGTTTTGCTACGTCTGCGGGAAACAATTCACCGTTAAAGTGGGAACCATCATGGAGGACTCGCCGCTTGGACTCGACAAGTGGATGGTGGCACTGTGGCTGCTGGCGAATTGCAAGAACGGAATCAGTAGCTATGAACTCGGCAAGGCTCTCGGCATCCGGCAGAACTCGGCATGGTTCATGTTGCACCGTATCCGCGAAGCTATGAAGGGCGATGATAGTTTCAAATTCGGCGGCCCAGGCAACATCGTGGAGAGTGACGAAACCTTTGTCGGGCCGAATCCCTACAGGATGCACAGAAGCCGCAAACTTAAATTGCAGAAGATTCGCGGTGAACAGCGGCGTGGTGATGTTGGCTTGGGCAAGACTGCGGTTACCGGAATCTTGGACAGGGAGACTCGCAGAGTTAGGGCGAAAGTTGTTCCCAATGTGCGCCGTGACACGTTGCAGGCTGCGATCTTGAATAGCATCGTTCCAGGCAGCAGGCTTTACACTGACGATTCCACGACGTACCGATGGGCAGCGGGAGAATCCGAGTTCATTCACGAAGTCGTGAACCATGCGCGGGAATATGTGCGCGGGCAGGTTCACACTCAGGGCATCGAAAATTTCTGGTCGCTCCTCAAGAGAACCTTGCGTGGAACTTACGTTGCTGTTGAGCCATTCCATCTTGATCGTTACCTTGACGAACAGGTATTCCGTTTCAACAATCGTGCGACGAAAGACAATCCACTGAATGACTCGGACCGCTTCGCGTTTCTCATGTCGCAGGTGGCCGGGAAGCGCCTCACATATGCCCAATTAACGGGCAAAGAGGTTGACGCGCTCCACCACGAGACGGCAGGGACGGGGCAAGAGGAACCGTTCTAACCCTTGTTCTTGCCGGATGTTTTGCGGGCGGTAGCTTTCTTGGGCTGCCGCTTTTTCTGTTCTTTGTGCTTCGGCTTGGCCTGAAAAACAGCCTTCGCCAGCCGCTCAAAGTTTTCTCTTGCTTCCGGGCCTTCTTTGTATTCTGCTGTTTTATTCATAATCCGAACCACCACAGCCTCCGGGTGAGAGCATCATGCGCGACGAAGAATCCAACCATATAGCTGATGATACATCCCAACCAACAGGCAACCCTCCAATACCACCGCAAACTGGCTGCACCCCCGTAGACGAAGAGCACGACCGTCAAAAAAGCAAGCGCGCCTGCTACCGCAGGCTCCACAAAATACCTATATGGGTAGAGGCGGCGTGTGCTATTGCCCTCGTCATTATCACTTGGACTTATGCGTATTACGCTAAGCAGCAGTGGCAGACGATGCACGACACTTACGGGGAAATTCAGAAGCAGACATGCGCTGCTATCAAGGCTGCCGACGCTGCCAAGGGTGCTGCGGCCACTGCTGGCCAGACGCTGCGCTTTTACAAAGAACAATCCATTCTCGACCAAAGACCGTGGGTGTATACGTCTTTCAGTTTGACCGCCGAACCGGAGCAAGGAAAGGATGCCCCAAAGATTGGCATCTGGACTTCTAACACTGGGAAAACACCAGCCCTGAGTCTGGTAACATTCTATGAAACTTTTACAGCACCTAGCGAACCATCGATGCCAGATTTTTCTAAGACAAAACCGGTAAGCCAAGGGCTTTTGCCGCCGTCGATAGATCGTGGAGTAGTCAGTACTGAACCCGTTACTTCTGTGATGAAAGAACTCTCGGGAGGTCTTCCCGCCTATAACGCCGGTAAGACTTTTATCTACGTAGTTGGAAGAGTGGACTACCGTGATGGATCGGGAAAGCGTTATTGGACAAGCTTCTGTGCTTACCATACTCACGGCACTGCTCCCAATATTTTTAGCTTTTGCCTCCGCAACAACAACGTGGGAGAGTACAAATAGCCCTGTCACGGCAAGGGCGATTATGTACAAGACGCACATGTGTGTCAACCGTCTTGTTCCCCAGATAAGTGCTTTGTTCGGAATACTTTGCGTGTATCTACTTTAGATATAATACTTTAGCTGGAATCGCGCAAAGTATTGAACAGCAAAGAGTTACGACTGCTACTAAATCACGTGTTATGAATACTTTACTGGCAAAGTATTGAAAACAAAGATGCAGAAATGCCGGGGGGAGGGGGTACTTAGGGGGAATTTTGCGTGGAAGGCCAGTGGCACCTATTTCCCGCACCCCGTGCTCGTGCCTATTTCAACTGCCGGCAGCGGCGACAACTTTGCCGCGGTCAGCATGGTATTGAATGACACCACGTCTTGCTCGCTCAGTTGCCGCCAGCTCGCCAGGTCTTTGTCGAGCGCGTCGCAGCTCTGTTGCACCGCCGAGCGCACCGCTTCCGCCGGACGCATGTCGGCACTCTCCACGCTGAAAATCAGTCTGGTCAAGTCGCGGTTCACCGGGCCGAAGCCGGGAGCAGTCAGAGTGCCCTTCTCCAGCGCCTCGATCTTTTTGTCCAGGGCAGCGGCTGCGTCCTTCGCCTGCTTCAACTCGTCGCCGGTGGCGTTCTTCAGGGCTTTTTGCCGCTCGGCCAGCTCCTTGCGCAATGCCGCCGCCTGAAGGTAGGCATCGTGGCTCGCTTTCATGCCGCGCGTAATGTCTTGCGCCAGATCGAGCTGTTCCACCAGGTCCGATTGCGAAGCATGGACACGCGGATCAAGCTCAATGGTCAACGGTTGCCGAAGTGTCTGCCCGGCGGCGCGCAGCTCGAGCGTGTAGTTGCCCGGGACAACCAACGGTCCCTGCGGCTGCACACGCGGAGTCTGCCCAGCGATCGCGTGGTCCGCCAACGTGTATTCGGTGTAGCCCAGCAGCTCGCCATAGTAGCCATACGGCAAAGACAGCGGCGGCGGATAGCGCAGGTTCCAGGCGAAGCGATTCACGCCCGCTGCCTTGGGCAAAGCCGTCGCGGGCGCAAACCAGTAATTGGGAGCGTTCGCGGGAAGCAGGTCCGGAGGCTTGGCTTCACTGGAGAATTGAGCAACCTCGCCGCCCTTATCGTCGTAGACCGTCAGCGTTAGTTCATCCTTCGGCGCCGCTTTCAGGAAGTAGTCGAGGATGGCTCCGTCGGGCGGGTTTTGCCCGGCAGGAGTTTCGACAGGGTACGGCGTGTCCTGATAATTGTCCCATCGCACGCGCATAGCGGTGGCCGGACGAAACAGGTGAACATCGCTGGCGACGATCTGCGGGCTCATCTCGCGCAGCGGCATGACGTCGTCCAGCACCCACAAGGCGCGTCCGAAGGTTGATATGACCAGGTCGTCGCCGTGCACCTGAAGATCGGTCACCGACGTGGCCGGCAGATTGAGTTGCAGAGATTGCCAGTGGTCGCCGTCGTCCCACGAAACGAAGACGCCGCTATCGGTCCCGGCATAAAGCAGGCCTCTGCGCTCTGGGTCCTCGCGCACCACGCGGACCATCTCGCGTTCGGGAAATCCGTTGACGATCTTCTGCCAGGTGCGGCCGTAATCGTGGGTGCGAGCGACATAGGGAGGAGTGGACTCGCGAGCGGCGCCTGCCGCGAGGTACGCAGTGGCGGCGTCATGATGCGAAGCTTCGACCGCGAGGATTTGCGTCGGCTCAGCCAATCCAGGCGGCGAGACGTTTTGCCAGGTTGCTCCCGCGTCGCGAGTGAGCTGGACGATTCGGTTGCTGGTGCCGGCCCACATCACGCCCGCTTGCACGTCGGAAGGCGACAGCGTCGTGATAGCGGGCGGACCCGGCTTCTCGGAATCCCGCTTAGGTTCCTCCTCGTTTTCTTTCTCCTTGTAGCCGGTCAAGTCGGGGCTGATCGTCTGCCAGCTCAGTCCGTGGTCCGAAGTCTTGAGCACGAACTGTGTTCCCAGATAAAGCGTTGACGGGTCCTGCGGCGAAAACACCAAAGGCGGCATTTGCGCGGTGCGATACTTCTCGCCGCGCTCAAATACGGTAGCGATTTGTCCGCTGGCCTTATCGAAGCGGACAACGGAGCCGTACCATCCTCCGCTGTAAACCCAATTTGGATTCAGCGGATCGGGAGTGATGAAGGCATACTCAAAGCCGCCGATGGAAAACCAATCCTGCGCGAGGATTTCGCCGTAATCGCTGCGACTGAGAACGCCGGCAGTCCCGCTATCCTGCTGCGCCGCATAGACGCGATAGGGAAAAGCGTTGTCAGTGGAGACGTGATAGAACTGCCCGGTCGGCTGGTTGTACCAGGAACTCCAACTCTTGCCGCCATCCACGCTAATAATGGCGCCTTGGTCCACTCCCAGGATCATGCGCGCTGAGTTTTGCGGGTCGATCCAGAGGACGTGCAAGTCATCGCCGCTGGGAGCTCCGACGTAGGCTTCGAAGGTGTGGCCGCTGTCGGTGGAGCGATACAGAGAGGTCTGCGCCACGTAGAGAACCTCGGGATTCCGCGGGTCAACGAATACCCGGCTGAAGTATGCGCTGCCGAGCACGCGCGGGTCCTTGGTGGACTGCTGCCATGAGGCTCCGCCATCGTCGGAACGGAAGAACCCTTGCGCCAGAATCGCATACAGCCGCCGGCCAGCGGTTCCCGGAGCAACCGCAATGCCCAATCTTCCCAGACCCTTCTCCGGCAGCCCCTTGGTCACAAGAGGATTCCAGGTTGAGCCTGCGTCCACCGACTTAACGATCTCGGAAGTGGCCGGCGCCTCGGACTTGCCAGACCCGGAAGCCGGCCGGTAAAGAGCCGCATAAAGCGTGCGAGGATCGCTGGGATCGGAACAGAGATCGACGACGCCGAGAGTATCGTCGTTCGAGAGCACCTTGTCCCAGGTTTTTCCGCCATCCGTGGTTCTGAAGATTCCACGGTTGGCCGTGTGTGCGGATTCCGGCAGCGGAAGCCACAGGATTCCGAAGCCGATGGAATTACCGCCCACCACAACGATGTCGGGATTTTGCGGATCGACAATCACTGCCTGGATGTAAGGAACGTCCTGCAAGCCCACGGTCTTCCAGGTTTCGCCGCCGTCGTCCGACCGGTACAAGCCATTGCCGGCCGTCTGCTCGCCCGTTCCCACGTAAATCACGCTGGAATTCGACGGAGCGACGGCAAGAGCTCCAACGGAGGCGACGCGTTCGCTGTCGAAGATAGGACGCCAAACTTGTCCGCTATTGGTGGTCTTCCAGACTCCGCCTCCCGGTGTCCCGAAATAGTAGGTATCCGGGTGGCCTGGCACACCCGCTACAGCCGTGACTCGACCGGCGCGAAAGGGACCGATCAGCCGCCACCGCATGGCGAAGAATTGGCGGCTGTCGATTTCCTGTGCGCGGGCAAGGTTGAGCGGCAAAACGCTCAGGAATGCCGTCAGCAGTAGAAAAGATCGCAAGTATGGTTCACGCCAGCTTAGAGTCACGCAGATTTAGATCTCCTGTTCAAACAAGACTAGCAAGACTAGCACGCGTCATGATGACCGGCACGCTGAAGGTTCTGTGGCGGAATGCCGATAAGAGAAATGCGAGTATTCCCCTGTTGTATGGGGGAGGGTGAATATTTCGCCGGAGGGGGACCCCATTCCAGGCAGGTATGGGGCTCCTTTCGTATTGAAGTCCCATCTCCTTGTTCTTCGCAACAAAATCAGGCTCCAGCCCGGTGAACGGATTGGAGCCTTCATTTCTGACGGCAGCGCCGGCGAATTACCGCTTCGACTGTCCGCGTGCCATCTTCTTTACTTTGCGCTTTGCCGAACCGCGGGCATAGGTGCGGGGCGCTTTCGGGGCGGCTTTCTTGCGCGCGGCGCGCTTCACCTTCTTGCGTTCTAGTTTGTCGGTAATGCTCTTGGTGTTTGCCATGAATTCTGCGTTCCTTTATTGAGGGGTTTTAGAGGGTGTGTGAGAACTGTGCCGTCCCTAAAGGGACTCGTTTATTTTTTCCACTTTGCCCAGGGCTTACGCCCTGGGCTAATGTTGTTTCGCCCCTGCGGGGCTGAATTTTGTGCAATTTGTCCACCGCGCCAACCCAAAACAAGTTATCACACACGCTCTTTACGCCTTTTCCAATTGGGCGTATTTCTCGACCAGCTTCTTCAAACCGAATCTAGGAAATTGTACCGTAATCTTCGCATTTTCCCCGTCACCCTCGCGTTTGTACACCGTACCTTCGCCGTATTTGGGATGACGGACCCGCTGTCCGGGCCGGAATCCAGTGCGCCCGGTCGGCTGGGGAATCTCGACCTTGGGCCGCGAAAACTTCTTCCCCCGCGAGGCAAAGAACTCGGCTATGTTGTCGATAGAGTTGTAGGAAGGCCCGCTATATTGGCTGCGTTGCGGCTTGTTGCGACGGTCGTGCGCCGGGCGTTGATCTTCATCCTCGTAAGCGTAATGTTTGCCCGTCGAATAATCGCTGCTCGGCGCATGCGCGGGCCGTCGCGGCGATCCCAGGTCCTGGAGCAGCGGGTGGGGAATCTCATCGAGAAATCGCGAGGCCACGCTGGGCTCAGGCATGTCGGTCCCGTAGCGGCGGCGATAGCGTGCGCGGGAAAGAATCAGCGTGTGCATAGCACGGGTCATGCCGACATAGCACAGTCGCCGCTCCTCTTCGATGTCATCAGGAGTGAGCAGAGTGCGCGAATGAGGAAACAGCCCCTCCTCCAGACCGATCAGAAAGACCAGAGGGAACTCGAGCCCCTTGGCCGCGTGCAGGGTCATCAGCGTGACGCGCGCGGCCTCGTCGTAATCGTCGGCATCGCTGACCAGCGCGGCGTGGTCGAGAAACTCGTTCAACGTCTCACCGCGATCGCGCGAGTCCATGGCCGCATTCACCAGTTCGTGCAAATTTTCGATGCGAGCCAGCGCTTCCGGAGTGTCCTCCTGCTCAAGGTGCTTGATGTAGCCCGTGCGGTCGATCAGGAACTTCAACAGCTCGGCTGTGGATGCCGGATCGCCGGGCGCGCGGAATCCTTCCATCCGCTCTTCGATCACTGGAGCAACTACGCTCTCGTCGGCGCCCACTTCAAATCTCTCGGGCGCAAACTCCGTAGCCGCAGCCGCCTCGAACTCCGACGGCGAGAAATCGATGTCGTGCTGCAAATCATGTTCTTCGCTGGCGACGAGAGCCGCTTCGGGCGCAGTCCCTGCGACAGCGGTTTCGCTTACCCGTTCGCGGAAGGCGCGCAAGTGCATGGCGCGGGCATCGTCGATCAGTTCCCTGAAACTCCTGAGCGCCGTCAAAGCCCGCAAGGGAAGAAGCTTTCGTCGCAGCACCTCGTTGATCGCGCCCCACATGGAAGTGCCGGTCTCCAGCGCAATGCTCTCTATGGTTTCCAGGGTGTTCTTGCCGATTCCCCGCGTCGGCGTGTTGATGACGCGTTGCACGGCGATGGAATCGTCGGGATTTTGAATGACCTTCAGGTACGAGATCAAGTCTTTGATCTCGGCGCGCTCGTAAAAGCTAAAGCCTCCCACAACGTGGTAGTTCAACTGATAGCGGCGCATTGCCTCTTCCACCAGGCGCGACTGCGAGTTGGTGCGGTAGAGGACCGCCGCTCGCGGCGTTTCTCCATTCTCGCTGGCCGCCTGCCGAAGATACTTGGCAATGTAATCGGCCGCAAAAAGGGCTTCATTCTCGCCGTCCGGGGCCTCGTAATATCCGATCTGCGCGCCGCCGCTGCGGGCGGTCCACAGGGTTTTGCCTTTCCGTCTGACATTGTGGGACACCACGGACGAGGCCGCCTCTAAAATATTCTGCGTCGAGCGGTAGTTTTGCTCCAGACGAATAATGCGCGCCTCAGGAAAGTCCTGCTCAAACTCCAGAATGTTGCGAATGTCGGCGCCGCGCCAGGAGTAAATGCTCTGGTCCTCGTCGCCCACGGCGCAGACATTGTGTTCGCCGGCGGCGAGCAAGCGCATCAGTTCGTATTGCGGGCGGTTGGTGTCCTGATACTCGTCCACCTGGATGTAGCGATAGCGGCGGTTGTAACGCTCGCGCGTCTCGCCGGCGGCCTTCAGCACGCGCACGGCATACAGCAACAAGTCGTCAAAGTCGAGGGCGTTCGACTTCGCCAGCTCCTGCCGATAGACCTCGTAGATATGGGCCACGCGTTCGGTTTTGGGATCGCCCGATTGCAGATAAACCTCCTGCGGATCGAGCATGTGGTTCTTGGCCCACGATATGCGCGCCAGTACGTTGCGCGGCGTCAACTGCTTGTCATCGATGCCCAGACGGCGCATGGCGGCCTTCACGACATTTTGCTGGTCGGCCTCGTCGTAGATGACGAAATCTTTGCGATAACCTTTGCCGCCGACTTGCAACGCGCCAATGTCGCGACGCAGCAGGCGCACGCAGAACGAGTGGAAGGTGGAGATGAGCGGCCTGGCGAGCGAGCGGCCGCCCACCAGCGATTCCACGCGACTGGCCATTTCAGAGGCCGCCTTGTTGGTGAAGGTGACCGCCAGAATGGAGTCGGGCGGCACGCCGATACCGTCAATCAGGTGGGCGATGCGATAGGTGATGACGCGCGTTTTGCCGCTGCCCGCTCCCGCGAGGATCAGCACCGGCCCGTTCACGGCCTCGACCGCTTCGCGCTGCTGCGGATTCAAATTGTTGAGATACGACGGCAATGTAGGGGGCACTCAAAATCAATTCGGTTTGCTGCTGCCGACCGGAGCATCCATGGCGCGGCGCGCCTTGCATTCCGCGCAGGGACAATGCTCGCGTAGAAACTGCCATGAATAAATGCCGTGCTGGTGGCCATCGTTCCACGAGAAACGAATGGCGTATTTGCCAACCGGCTCAACCTCCTTCGGCCGCGCCGCCGCTTTGTACATGGGCAACTGCCCCGCAATGGGCTTGACTGGATCGCCGGGCTGGCGGCCATCCTTGGTGCGTTCTTCCTCGCACAGCGCGCACGGGCAGGCATCGCGCAGGAAGGGAAAGCTAAAGACGCTGCGATGCCCGTCCTGCCACTCGATGTCCATGCCGGTGCCGGTAGTGACGTTGACTTTGCACGATTTCGGAATTGCGACTGGGTCCATGATGATGTTGGGCTCGCGCCCTGCGAGAGCACTCTCTAGTATCGCAGAAAAAGTAGTTCACCACAGAGACACAGAGGCACAGAGAATGGGTTAGGTTTCGGGTCGCGCTGAGTCGCCAGTTGAGAGGATTGCTAGTGCAATGGCGATATATCGCCAGCTATTGTGTTCCGCTGCGTCGGCGCAACCACTTCACGACGAAGTAGTACGGGTATTTGCCTGTCCAGCGCATATACGCGACGATATTGATGACAGACACCACGAACATCGCTGCGAACAACGCTAGAACCACAGCAGCGAACACGACGTAGGCCGATTCGGAGTTCTGAACCTTGCGGGGTAACAGGAGCACCAGACCCATCGTTCCAATCCACAACGTGAAGAGCACAACGACCCAACGTCTGCTGCGTTTATAGCGACGTTCATGAGGGTTCATTGTTGGCTGTTCCGGTGGCATTGAAGGCAATCTACTCCCTACTGGTGAGCATTTCCACGATTACTTGGCGATAACAGGCCATTACACAAGTAATCCCGAAAGACGGATGTGACCGAGGTCACTGGAGGAGCGGTTGTCTCCGCTATTGCGATAGTTGTCGAGAACAGCCCATTTCACTTCGATTCGGCAGAGCCCTCTCATCGCAGAAAAGCGCACGCAACAAGGCCCGGATTGTTTTCCGGGCTTGCGCATCACCTCTGTCGATCCTGGCAGTTTTGCCAGTACTCTAAGGGCGCTCAAGCATGGGACGGGACTTACCGGCGATCGTCATCGTGACGACGGCGGCCGCGGTCGCGGTCCCTGTCATAAGCGTGCCAGTAGCCGTTGCGGTCATACCATCCATCGACCCGCCCGCGATACGGAGTTGCGTAGTATCCATTCCCGTAGTAGGGATTTCCGCCGTAATACTGACTGCGGTACCGGTCCCCGTCACGATAGCGGCAGTTGCGGTCGTCGCGGTCACGATCGCCATCGCAGCGACGATGACCGTTCCAGTCTGTCAGGCGGAGCAGGCTGGCCTGGCTCGGATCGAAGGTTGCCTGTGCGATCCTGGTGTTCTGCCGATCGTTGACTGCGGTTCGAGTTTGTGCCGCTGAGGTCGTCGCAAGAGTTCCTGCGCTCAGGGCCAGGAGTAGCACGTAATTCAGTTGCCTTTTCATCGGTAGCCTCCGAGTCCTTTCATTCTCTTTTGAGGGGGCGCACTGTAATTCGCGTTCGTACTTGCAAACACGGCGCGCGATGAGAAGTTGAGCGCGAACGCCCGCGTTCACGCTTCTTAACAGAGCGCGGGAACAAGTTGCGGAAAGTGGAGTGAATTACACCGCGAAGCGGAAAAATGTACGCAGAAAACTGAAGGGAAGCTTAAGCCGTCGGATGACAACACGACGACGGGGTTGTCACGTTAGGTCAAGAAACGCGAACTCCTGAGGCGCAG
The DNA here is from genome assembly GCA_963710585.1 of uncultured Acidobacteriaceae bacterium. GTDB lineage: Bacteria > Acidobacteriota > Terriglobia > Terriglobales > Acidobacteriaceae > Bog-257. Next base: position 289,939 of record CAVQAM010000009.1, read on the forward strand.
AAAGACTGGGTCCCCAGGTTGAGAGAATTACTAGTGTAATGGGGATATTTCACCAACTAACCCGCGCTCGTCACTGATCCCCATCTCGCACCAGGGATACCGCCGCGTCTTTAGGCTTTACGCGCACGGTAAACTCCGTTCTCGGTGCAAAATGACTAATGTAGTTCTCTCCCGAATTGTGAATGATAAAGGGCTTTTCGTTGACGCCAGCGTAGTGTTCGCCGTCAACGCGATATGTGTAATAAACCTTAGCTACGTCGCACCCGTATCCAGCTCTGGGACAGGAGGAACTCTTTACGGTCGCTTCTGCGACGGGCCAAGTGCCACTTCCGCGCCTCTTGATCATGCGGGCTATTACCCGAAACAGGTACTCGACGAAAATGTCGACAAACCAGCCGCCCATATGGGTAAGAAAGCGTGGCAGACAGACCGACATCCGTGAAACGGGGAAAGGTCAGTTTCTGTTATCAGGCGATATCACAACCAATCCCAACGGGAGAGGATTTCTTGCGATGCGGGGATTTATCGACGATGGTGTCCCGCGCGTAGTTAGAGGTTGAAGGAGCGGCGCTCGGGATCATGTTACGCGACCTCCTGCCGGACTGCAGCAGTTTCCATCGCTTTTCTTCCTAAGATCGCTTCCAGTTGCCAGAGATCCTTCCAGCCCATGATGCGGCGGAAGTTCTTCTCCGTCGCCAGGAATGACGCCGCGGCCCAGCGCTCTACCATGGCCGTGTCTCGCCAGCGACACACACGACGCGTCCGCATGCGCACACCCGATTGCGGGCTTTCGATCAAGTTCGTCGTGGCCAGGCAGCGATGCAACGACGGCGGAATTCCCAGGCGGTTGATGGTG
>CAVQAM010000010.1:0-658052 GCA_963710585.1 uncultured Acidobacteriaceae bacterium
TCATGACACAAGAACGGGCCCCGAAGGGGGCGATAGAGGGACGCCGGCGAAATGCAAAGCCTTTCTTAGCCTGTCATCCTGAGCGACGCGTCCGGTCGCCGTGGCGACCGGACGAGGAGTCGAAGGACCCCTATACTGCCCACTCACTTTCGCTTGGCAAGTCTTTCGACAGAGCGAAGCCGAGGGACCCCGGCACCAACTGGTCACATCCACCTGTGACAGACGACCTTTCATCGGCGCCAGTCCTGGGTCTCCCCATGTACTCCGCGCCCATCGGAGGAATCATGCATTCCACTGGCCGTCCGATTTGTGCCCTTCTGCTCTGTGTGCTTCTCACGCACGTGTCGCTTTCAGGCGCTCAACAAGCCGCTCCTCAACAGCCCAGAGCATCTTCAACTGCTAATAAATTCGCACTTGATGATGGCACTCCCATCAAGCTTCGGTTGGACCGAAATCTCAGCTCCGCCGATGCGAAGGCTGGAGACAACATCGACTTCGAAGTGCTGGAAGAAGTGAAGGTCAACGACATAGTTGTCATACCTAAGGGCAACATTGCCATCGGCACTGTTACTGCTGCCGAGCACAAGAAGCGCATGGCGCGCGGCGGAAAGCTCGACATAGAGATTGATTACGTCAAGCTGGCAGATGGCGAGAAAGCGGCAATCAGGGCGGTAAAGGAAACGAGGGGCGGCGGGCATACAGGGGCAATGACCGGCGCGATCGTCGCGACGAGCTTAGTGGTCTGGCCTGCCGCGCCGTTCTTTCTTTTCATGCACGGCAAGGACACCACAATTCCGAAGGGCACTGAAATAACTGCCTATGTGAACGGAAACATGCCGCTTGATCTCGCAAAGTTTGCGCCTGTCGCGCCTGCACCGACCAACGTCGCCGCATCATCCGCAGTAACTTCGCAGAGCAACTCTACAAGCGCTCGGCTTGAGATCACCTCGAATCCAGCCGGAGCCGAGATCTCCGTTGACGGTAATTTTGTCGGAGACACGCCTTCAGAACTCGCCGTTGCCACAGGAGTTCACACGATTACGGTTTCGAAGCATGGTTACAAACCTTGGGAGCGGAAGCTGACGGTTTCAAGCGGAAAGGTCTCGGTAGCTGCCGAACTGGAACAGTGACTGCTTTGAGAACTTCTCTCTAAACATTCTGCAAAATTTGCTGTGCAATCTGCCAGTTGGTATGTATTCTGTCAATAGCGTTTACGTGGCGAACAAAAAGCGAAATAAGCATGGCTGAGAATTCTAAGATTGAGTGGACCGACGCGACGTGGAACCCCGTTCGCGGTTGCACGAAAGTCAGTCCCGGTTGCAAGCACTGCTATGCAGAAGTCTTTGCGGAGCGGTTCCGGGGGGTTCCGGGCCATCCCTACGAACAGGGGTTTGACCTTCGATTGGTTCCCGAAAAATTGAAGGAGCCGCTACGCTGGAAGACACCCAAGTTGGTATTTGTGAATTCAATGAGCGACCTGTTTCAAGATGGCGTCCCAGATGAGTACATCGTCAGAGTAGCGAAAGTGATGACGGACGCTTCCTGGCATACATTCCAAGTTCTGACAAAGCGTTCAGAGCGGATGCAAAGGCTGCTGAATACGAAGCTGGGTTTTGCCGCCAAGGCGAGGCACATCTGGTGGGGTGTCAGCGTTGAGAATCGAACGCACGGGGTTCCACGTATTGCTCACCTGCAGTTAGCGGACGTTCATGTGAGGTTTCTATCGATTGAGCCTTTACTGGAAGACTTGGGAACGATTGACCTAGCAGGGATCCATTGGGTAATCGTAGGAGGCGAGAGCGGGCGGGGCGCAAGACCCATGCGAAAGGAATGGGTACTTACACTGAGAAATCAATGTTGGAAGGCGCGTGTCCCATTTTTCTTCAAGCAATGGGGCGGCGTGCAGAAGTCGAAGCTTGGTCGCCGTTTGGAAGGGCGCACTTACGACCAGATGCCCGCGCCAGAACCGCTGCATCAGATCGAATTTGGGACTTAGGAGAACTTCAGCCGTGTCCCATCGGGGAACGTTCCTTTGCGGCGTTTTGGACTTGCATTCGCGATGACAACCTCTCCCCGTCCTTCCATTGGTTTGAGTACTTGCCTCTTGATATGGGTCCTCAGGAAAGGCGTCTCTGCTACAACCCAATCCCCGACTTCCTCAATTGAGACCTGCCGACTGCCGAATTTCGCTTTCATCATATCGCGCAACTGGTCGTAATCCGGTTGCAGTGGAAACAACGGCATCAAACGCAGCGAATCTGTGTAATCCGAAAACTGAAACGACCCGGCGGCATCGGCCTTCCACATTGCTTCCTTCATCTTTTCCAGTCCCTTGAGGCCGTTAGTGGCGAAGAAAAGGAAGTAGTCTGTACTGTTCCCGACGTTCAGCATCTCGAATGAACGGACATATCTTGCCACACTTTTTAGTTGGGTGAGATAGATGTCATGTATCGTTCTCTTTCGTTGGCTGGGTGCTGCCATACTGGGCACGTCTCGCCACTTCGTTGTTCCGAAAAGTCGGTCGTAATCCGCGGCGTGCGAATCTACTGACAAGAACCGATTAACCTCTTCGTACATGGAAGTAATTAGCACCTCACATCTGTCGTTCTGCAAGATCGACCTTATGGTCTCGAACGGTGTGTTAGAGAAACCGAAAGGGTCGATGAAGACGAGCGACGGTGCTAAGTGCTTTTTCTGTGCCTCAAGCAGTTGAAAAATTTTCGTCAGGTGTTCATCGAAAGCACCGTGGACTGTCACGAACTTGATGTTCGCCGGAAGGGTTGGACTGAGCTGAGACAGCACGGCTTCAAGATGATCAAACCGCGCCTTCTTCGCCTCAACGAAAATGCACATCAATTCTGCAGTGATCCGATAAGAATGGTCGCGTGCGGCTTTGAGGACGATAACGGGCGACCCGTCCTCTCCATTGCTATAGCTACCCGGCCCCGCAAAACCGTCGATGTAGACAACTCGCCCATTCCACTTGGACATGATAGGGAGCCAGGCGTCGAAGTAGCGACGCAGGATTTCATGTTTCTTGGCTGTGTGAGGTTCTAGCTCCCAGACCGTCGGTAGGTTTTTTGACATGACGCAATGACAAAGCCCCCTAGATTCATGTTTTACTCTTCGGGCGCAGATTTTGACTAATGGTTTCTAAGCTACTCACCAGCTACCCTTTCAGAATATCCCCTCTTTCTCCAGGTCTTTCACCACCACTTTGACGACGTTATTGATTGTCTTCTTCGGCGGGTGGCCCGGGGCCAAACCTTGTTGAGGAAGTGTATCCAAACAGTCCGCGAGGCATGTCATGAGGATAGTAGGTCGGAGAATCCCGTCAACGACCGCCGATACCTGGCTATGTGACTGCCCCGCCCTAGCCAGAACCAGGCTAGAACGGGGCACCCAGATGGTTTATTTTCGTACGATCGACGAATTCTTAGGCTGGGCCACCCCCTCGGTTTCGACCTCCGGGGCAAGACGGTGCGCCATCAGCGGTGCGCTTTTCTCTCGGCGGCCAGGCGGGCCCGCCCGCGCTGTTTCACTTCGTCGGCCAGCTCCCGCATGGATTGCGGTGTGGTGATGGTGCGTCCTGTACCGCGCGCCAGGGAAGCTTCGGCCGTATCAACGGCGGCGAGAATCTCCGCCCGCGTGCGCTCACGTTGTTCCCACAGGGACAACGCTTCCTGTACCGCGTCCTCGGCACGGTGAAAGCGGCCAGTCTCAATGGCCTGACGGACAAAGGCTTCCTGGTCGGGGGTTAGGCGCACTTCCATGCGCTTAAGCCTAGGAGTGAACAAAATCTATGTCAAGCAGGGTTAGGTGGGTCTTGGAAAAGCGCAGTGTATGGGAACCCATCCTGTCGCTACGCGACAAGGATGGGGCACCCGCGTTTCACCCTCACATGCACCTTCGTAACTTGACAGCGATGAGGTTCGAGCTACCCTTGTAGGTTGGGCTTAGTGTGCCCAATGGGCGGGCCGAACGTGCCCTGCACGCCGGCTCAACTCAAGCGCTCTTTGAAAACCGGCGACCCTGCAAGAGGCTTGGGTGCTTGCGTGCGCGATAAGTCTTTTTTCCGGAATACTTTGCGTGTATCTACTTTAGATAGAATACTTTGGCAAGGATTGTGTAAAGTATTGAGCAGCAAAGACTTACGGAAACTACTAAGTTATGTGTTATGAATACTTTGCGGTCAAAGTATTGAAAACAAAGATGCAGAAATGCTGGGGGGAGGGGGGTATTTAGGCGGGAATTTTGCGTGGAAAGCCAGCGCCACCTATTTCCCGCACCCCGTGCTCGTACCTATTTCAACTGCCGGCAGCGGCGACAGCTTTGCTGCGGTCAGCATGGCGTTGAACGACACCAGGTCCTGCTCGCTCAGTTGCCGCCAGCTCGCCAGGTCTTTGTCGAGCGCGTCGCAGCTCTGTTGCACCGCCGCGCCGACCGCATCCGCCGGGCGGATGTCAGCGCTTTCCACGCTGAAAATCAGTCTGGTCAAATCGCGGTTCACCGGCCCGAAGCCGGGAGCAGTCCGAGTTCCCTTCTCAAGCGCGTTGATCTTTTTGTCCAGGGACGCGGCCGAATCCTTCGTCGGCTTCAGCTCGTCGCCGGTCAGGGCTTTTTGCCGCTCGGCCAGGTCCTTGCGCAATGCCGCGGCCTGAAGGTAGGCATCGTGGCTCGCTTTCATGCCGCGCGTAATGTCTTGCGCCAGATCGAGCTGTTCCACCAAGTCCGATTGCGAAGCATGGACACGTGGATCAAGCTCAACGGTCAACCGCTGCCGAAGCGTGTGGCCAGCGGCGCGCAGCTCCACCGTGTAGTTGCCCGGCACAACCAGCGGTCCCTGCGGCTGCACACGCGGAGTCTGCCCAGCGATCGCGTGGTCGGCCGTGGTGTATTCCGTGTAGCCCAGCAGCTCGCCATAGTAGCCATAAGGAAGCGACGGCGGCGGCGGATAGCGAAGGTTCCAGGCAAAGCGATTCACGCCCGCAGCCTTAGGCAAAGTTGCCGGCGGCGCAAACCAGTAATTGGGAGCGTTCGCGGGAAGCAGGTCTGGAGGCTTCGCCGCACTGGAGAACTGAGCAACCTCGCCGCCCTTGTCGTCGTAGACCGTCAGCGTTAGTTCATCCTTCGGCGCCGCTTTCAGGAAGTAGTCGAGGATGGCTCCGTCGGGCGGGTTTTGCCCGGCAGGAGTTTCGACAGGGTACGGCGTGTCCTGATAGTTGTCCCAGCGCACGCGCACAGCGGTGGCCGGACGAAACAGGTGAACATCGCTGGCGACGATCTGCGGGCTCATCTCGCGCAGCGGCATGACGTCGTCCAGCACCCACAAGGCGCGTCCGAAGGTTGATATGACCAGGTCGTCGCCGTGCACCTGAAGATCGGTCACCGGCGTGGCCGGCAGATTGAGTTGCAGCGATTGCCAGTGGTCGCCGTCGTCCCACGAAACGAAGACGCCGCTATCGGTCCCGGCATAAAGCAGGCCTCTGCGCTCTGGGTCCTCGCGCACCACGCGGACCATCTCGCGTTCGGGAAATCCGTTGACGATCTTCTGCCAGGTGCGGCCGTAATCGTGGGTGCGAGCGACATAGGGAGGAGTGGACTCGCGAGCGGCGCCTGCCGCGAGGTACGCAGTGGCGGCGTCATGATGCGAAGCTTCGACCGCGAGGATTTGCGTCGGCTCAGCCAATCCAGGCGGCGAGACGTTTTGCCAGGTTGCTCCCGCGTCGCGAGTGAGCTGGACGATTCGGTTGCTGGTGCCGGCCCACATCACGCCCGCTTGCACGTCGGAAGGCGACAGCGTCGTGATAGCGGGCGGACCCGGCTTCTCGGAATCCCGCTTAGGTTCCTCCTCGTTTTCTTTCTCCTTGTAGCCGGTCAAGTCGGGGCTGATCGTCTGCCAGCTCAGTCCGTGGTCCGAAGTCTTGAGCACGAACTGTGTTCCCAGATAAAGCGTTGACGGGTCCTGCGGCGAAAACACCAAAGGCGGCATTTGCGCGGTGCGATACTTCTCGCCGCGCTCAAATACGGTAGCGATTTGTCCGCTGGCCTTATCGAAGCGGACAACGGAGCCGTACCATCCTCCGCTGTAAACCCAATTTGGATTCAGCGGATCGGGAGTGATGAAGGCATACTCAAAGCCGCCGATGGAAAACCAATCCTGCGCGAGGATTTCGCCGTAATCGCTGCGACTGAGAACGCCGGCAGTCCCGCTATCCTGCTGCGCCGCATAGACGCGATAGGGAAAAGCGTTGTCGGTGGAGACGTGATAGAACTGCCCGGTTGGCTGGTTGTACCAGGAACTCCAACTCTTGCCGCCATCCACGCTAATAATGGCGCCTTGGTCCACTCCCAGGATCATGCGCGCTGAGTTTTGCGGGTCGATCCAGAGAACGTGCAAGTCATCGCCGCTGGGAGCTCCGACGTAGGCTTCGAAGGTGTGGCCGCCGTCGGTGGAGCGATACAGAGAGGTCTGCGCCACGTAGAGAACGTCGGGATTCCGCGGGTCAACGAATACCCGGCTGAAGTATGCGCTGCCGAGCACGCGCGGGTCCTTGGTGGACTGCTGCCATGAGGCTCCGCCATCGTCGGAACGGAAGAACCCTTGCGCCAGAATCGCATACAGCCGCCGGCCAGCGGTTCCCGGAGCAACCGCAATGCCCAATCTTCCCAGACCCTTCTCCGGCAGCCCCTTGGTCACAAGAGGATTCCAGGTTGAGCCTGCGTCCACCGACTTAACGATCTCGGAAGTGGCCGGCGCCTCGGACTTGCCAGACCCGGAAGCCGGGCGGTAAAGAGCCGCATAAAGCGTGCGAGGATCGCTGGGATCGGAACAGAGATCGACGACGCCGAGAGTATCGTCGTTCGAGAGCACCTTGTCCCAGGTTTTTCCGCCATCCGTGGTTCTGAAGATTCCACGGTTGGCCGTGTGTGCGGATTCCGGCAGCGGAAGCCACAGGATTCCGAAGCCGATGGAATTACCGCCCACCACAACGATGTCGGGATTTTGCGGATCGACAATCACTGCCTGGATGTAAGGAACGTCCTGCAAGCCCACGGTCTTCCAGGTTTCGCCGCCGTCGGCCGACCGGTACAAGCCATTGCCGGCCGTCTGCTCGCCCGTTCCCACGTAAATCACGTTGGAATTCGACGGAGCGACGGCAAGAGCTCCAACGGAGGCGACGCGTTCGCTGTCGAAGATAGGACGCCAAACTTGTCCGCTATTGGTAGTCTTCCAGACTCCGCCTCCCGGTGTCCCGAAATAGTAGGTATCCGGGTAGCCTGGCACACCCGCCACAGCCGTGACTCGACCGGCGCGAAAAGGGCCGATCAGCCGCCACTGCATGGCCGAGAATTGGCTGCTGTTTAATTCCTGGCCGTGAGCGAGGTTGAACGGCAAAACGCTCAGGAATGCCGTCATCCATAGAAAAGATCGCAAGTATGGTTCACGCCAGCTTAGAGTCACGCGGATTCAAATCTCCTGTTTAGGCAAGACTAGCAAGACTAGCACGCAGATGGTCATGATGACCGGCACGCTGAAGGTTCTGTAACGGAATGCCGATAAGAGAAATGCGAGTATTCCCCTGTTGTATGGGGGAGGGTGAATATTTCGCCGGAGGGGAGCCCCATTCCAGGCAGGTATGGGGCCCCCTTCGTATTCGCAACAAGGGCAGACTTCGGGTCCTACTCTCCTTATTTCTTCGCAACAAAAACAGGCTCCAATCCGGTGAACGGACTGGAGCCTTCGTTTCTAACGGCAGCGCCGGCGAATTACCGCTTCGACTGTCCGCGTGCCATCTTCTTCACCTTGCGCTTGGCCGAGCCGCGGGCATAGGTGCGGGGCGCTTTCGGGGCGGCTTTCTTGCGCGCGGTGCGCTTCACCTTCTTGCGTTCAACTTTGTCGGTAATGCTCTTGGTATTTGCCATGAATTCTGCGTTCCTTTATTGAGGGGTTTTAGAGGGTGTGTGAGAACTGTGCCGTCCCTAAAGGGACTCGTTTATTTTTTCCACTTTGCCCAGGGCTTACGCCCTGGGCTAATGTTGTTTCGCCCCTGCGGGGCTGAATTTTGTGCAATTTGTCCACCGCGCCAACCCAAAACAAGTTATCACACACGCTCTTTACGCCTTTTCCAATTGGGCGTATTTCTCGACCAGCTTTTTCAAACCGAATCTAGGAAATTGTACCGTAATCTTCGCATCTTCCCCGTCCCCCTCGCGTTTGTACACCGTGCCTTCGCCGTACTTGGGATGACGAACGCGTTGTCCGGGCCGGAATCCAGTGCGCCCGGTCGGCTGGGGAATCTCGACCTTGGGCCGCGAAAACTTCTTCCCCCGCGAGGCGAAGAACTCCGCAATGTTGTCGATAGAGTTGTAGGAAGGCCCGCTATATTGGCTGCGTTGCGGCTTGTTGCGACGGTCGTGCGCCGGGCGTTGATCTTCATCCTCGTAAGCGTAATGTTTGCCCGTCGAATAATCGCTGCTCGGCGCATGCGCGGGCCGTCGCGGCGATCCCAGGTCCTGGAGCAGCGTGTGGGGAATCTCATCGAGAAACCGCGAGGCCACGCTGGGCTCGGGCATGTCGGTCCCGTAACGGCGGCGATAGCGCGCGCGGGAAAGAATCAGCGTGTGCATAGCACGGGTCATGCCGACATAGCACAGTCGCCGCTCCTCTTCGATGTCGTCAGGAGTGAGCAGAGTGCGCGAATGAGGGAACAGCCCCTCCTCCAGACCGATCAGAAAGACCAGAGGGAACTCGAGCCCCTTGGCCGCGTGCAAGGTCATCAGCGTGACGCGCGCGGCCTCGTCGTAATCGTCGGCATCGCTGACCAGCGCGGCGTGGTCGAGAAACTCGTTCAACGTCTCACCACGATCGCGCGAGTCCATGGCCGCATTCACCAGTTCGTGCAAATTCTCGATGCGAGCCAGCGCTTCCGGCGTGTCCTCCTGCTCAAGGTGCTTGATGTAGCCGGTGCGGTCGATCAGGAACTTCAACAGCTCGGCTGTGGATGCCGGATCGCCGGGCGCGCGGAATCCTTCCATCCGCTCTTCGGTCACTGGAGGCAACTACGCTCTCGTCGGCGCCCACTTCAAATCTCTCGGGCGCAAACTCCGTAGCCGCAGCCGCCTCGAACTCCGACGGCGAGAAATCGATGTCGTGCTGCAAATCATGTTCTTCGTCCGCGACGGATGCCGCTTCGGGCGCAGTCCCTGCGACAGCGGTTTCGCTTACCCGTTCGCGGAAGGCGCCCAAGTGCATGGCGCGGGCATCGTCGATCAGTTCCCTGAAACTCCTGAGCGCCGTCAAAGCCCGCAAGGGAAGAAGCTTTCGCCGAAGCACCTCGTTGATCGCGCCCCACATGGAAGTCCCGGTCTCCAGCGCAATGCTCTCGATGGTTTCCAGGGTGTTCTTGCCGATTCCCCGCGTCGGCGTGTTGATCACGCGTTGGACTGCGATCGAATCGTCCGGGTTATGGATGACTTTCAGGTACGAGATCAAGTCCTTGATCTCGGCGCGCTCGTAGAAACTAAAACCTCCCACAACGTGGTAGTTCAACTGATAGCGGCGCATCGCCTCTTCCACCAGGCGCGACTGCGAGTTGGTGCGGTATAGAACCGCGGCCCGCGGCGTTTCGCCATTCTCGCTGGCCGCCTGCCCCTGCCGAAGATACTTGGCAATGTAATCTGCCGCAAAAAGGGCTTCATTTTCGCCATCCGGCGCCTCGTAATATCCGATCTGCGCGCCGCCGCTGCGGGCGGTCCACAGAGTCTTGCCTTTCCGTCTGACATTGTGGGACACCACCGAAGAGGCCGCCTGCAAAATGTTCTGGGTGGAGCGGTAGTTCTGTTCCAGACGAATGATGCGCGCCTCAGGAAAGTCCTGCTCAAACTCCAGAATGTTGCGGATGTCGGCGCCGCGCCAGGAGTAAATGCTCTGGTCTTCGTCGCCTACGGCGCAGACGTTGTGTTCGCCGGCGGCGAGCATGCGCATCAGTTCGTATTGCGGGCGGTTGGTGTCCTGATACTCGTCCACCTGGATGTAGCGATAGCGGCGGTTGTAACGCTCGCGCGTCTCGCCGGAGGCCTTCAGCACGCGCACGGCATACAACAACAAGTCGTCGAAATCGAGGGCATTCGACTTCGCCAGCTCCTGGCGATAGACCTCGTAAATATGGGCCACGCGCTCGGTCTTGGGGTCGCCCGATTGCAGGTAAACCTCCTGCGGATCGAGCATGTGGTTCTTGGCCCACGATATGCGCCCCAGCACGTTGCGCGGCGTCAACTGCTTGTCATCGATGCCCAGACGTCGCATGGCGGCCTTCACGACGTTTTGCTGGTCAGCCTCGTCGTAGATGACGAAATCTTTGCGATAACCTTTGCCGCCGACTTGCAACGCGCCGATGTCGCGACGCAGCAGGCGCACGCAAAACGAGTGGAAGGTGGAGATCAGCGGCTTGGCGAGCGAGCGGCCGCCCACCAGCGATTCCACGCGGCTGGCCATTTCAGAGGCGGCCTTGTTGGTGAAGGTGACCGCCAGAATGGAGTCGGGCGGCACGCCAATGCCGTCAATCAGGTGGGCGATGCGATAGGTGATGACGCGCGTCTTGCCGCTGCCCGCTCCCGCGAGGATCAGCACCGGCCCGCTGACCGCCTCGACGGCTTCGCGCTGCTGCGGATTCAAATTGTTGAGATACGACGGCAATGTAGGGAGCACTCAAAATTAATTCGGTTTGCTGCTGCTGACCGGAGCATCCATGGCGCGGCGCGCCTTGCATTCCGCGCAGGGACAATGCTCGCGCAGAAACTGCCATGAATAAATGCCGTGCTGGTGGCCATCGTTCCACGAGAAACGAATGGCGTATTTGCCAACCGGCTCAACCTCCTTCGGCCGCGCCGCCGCCTTGTACATGGGCAACTGCCCCGCAATGGGCTTGAGTGGATCGCCGGGCTGGCGGCCGTCCTTGGTGCGTTCTTCCTCGCACAGCGCACACGGGCAGGCATCGCGCAGGAAGGGAAAGCTATAGACGCTGCGATGCCCGTCCTGCCACTCGATGTCCATGCCGGTGCCGGTGGTGACGTTGACTTTGCACGATTTCGGAATTGCGACTGGGTCCATGATGATGTTGGGCTCGCGCCCTGCGAGAGCACTCTCTAGTATCGCAGAAAAAGTAGTTCACCACAGAGACACAGAGGCACAGAGAATGGGTTAGGTTTCGGGTCGCGCTGAGTCGCCAGTTGAGAGGATTGCTAGTGCAATGGCGATATATCGCCAGCTATTGTGTTCCGCTGCGTCGGCGCAACCACTTCACGACGAAGTAGTACGGGTATTTGCCTGTCCAGCGCATATACGCGACGATATTGATGACAGACACCACGAACATCGCTGCGAACAACGCTAGAACCACAGCAGCGAACACGACGTAGGCCGATTCGGAGTTCTGAACCTTGCGGGGTAACAGGAGCACCAGACCCATCGTTCCAATCCACAACGTGAAGAGCACAACGACCCAACGTCTGCTGCGTTTATAGCGACGTTCATGAGGGTTCATTGTTGGCTGTTCCGGTGGCATTGAAGGCAATCTACTCCCTACTGGTGAGCATTTCCACGATTACTTGGCGATAACAGGCCATTACACAAGTAATCCCGAAAGACGGATGTGACCGAGGTCACTGGAGGAGCGGTTGTCTCCGCTATTGCGATAGTTGTCGAGAACAGCCCATTTCACTTCGATTCGGCAGAGCCCTCTCATCGCAGAAAAGCGCACGCAACAAGGCCCGGATTGTTTTCCGGGCCTTGCGCATCACCTCCGTCGATCCTGGCAGTTTTGCCAGTACTCTAAGGGCGCTCAAGCATGGGACGGGACTTACCGGCGATCGTCATCGTGACGACGGCGGTCGCGGTCGCGGTCCCTGTCATAAGCGTGCCAGTAGCCGTTGCGGTCATACCATCCATCGACCCGCCCGCGATACGGAGTTGCGTAGTATCCATTCCCGTAGTAGGGATTGCCGCCGTAATACTGACTGCGGTACCGGTCCCCGTCACGATAGCGGCAGTTGCGGTCGTCGCGGTCACGATCGCCATCGCAGCGACGATGACCGTTCCAGTCTGTCAGGCGGAGCAGGCTGGCCTGGCTCGGATCGAAGGTTGCCTGTGCGATCCTGGTGTTCTGCCGATCGTTGACTGCGGTTCGAGTTTGTGCCGCTGAGGTCGTCGCAAGAGTTCCTGCGCTCAGGGCCAGGAGTAGCACGTAATTCAGTTGCCTTTTCATCGGTAGCCTCCGAGTCCTTTCATTCTCTTTTGAGGGGGCGCACTGTAATTCGCGTTCGTACTTGCAAACACGGCGCGCGATGAGAAGTTGAGCGCGAACGCCCGCGTTCACGCTTCTTAACAGAGCGCGGGAACAAGTTGCGGAAAGTGGAGTGAATTACACCGCGAAGCGGAAAAATGTACGCAGAAAACTGAAGGGAAGCTTAAGCCGTCGGATGACAACACGACGACGGGGTTGTCACGTTAGGTCAAGAAACGCGAACTCCTGAGGCGCAGAAAGACTGGGTCCCCAGGTTGAGAGAATTACTAGTGTAATGGGGATATTTCACCAACTAACCCGCGCTCGTCACTGATCCCCATCTCGCACCAGGGATACCGCCGCGTCTTTAGGCTTTACGCGCACGGTAAACTCCGTTCTCGGTGCAAAATGACTAATGTAGTTCTCTCCCGAATTGTGAATGATAAAGGGCTTTTCGTTGACATCCAGCACCCGCTCGCTCAGCCCATTTTCCTGCATGGCCTCGTAGGCCGGGATCGCCACTTCGCCGCCGCCCTTCTCCCGCAGCCGCGGCTTACTCACCCCCAGCTTGCGCTCTCGCAGACACACACGACCCGCTTGCCGACCGTGCCACAGCAGTTGCTGGCGTCGCTGCCCCGGCGTCCGCGGCCCCGCCAACTGCTCGGCCGATAACTGCAACACAGTCTCGATTGTGGCTCGCCCGGCTACATCAATCAACTCATCGACCGCGAGCCGTGATTGTTCGATCAGATCGACCATCGGCAGCAAGCCTTGCCCGTTGCGGCTGAAAAACTCAGCCAGTCTCCGCGCGTTGGTTTGTCCCTTGGTGGTGATGGTGTGATAGCTTTTCTTCAAGGCGGTTCTCCTTTCTGATGAAAGTTTCCAACCCGACTCTACCAAGAATCGGGTCGAGAACCGCCCCTCAACCTGCAACTATGGCTGGGACACCGTCTTATCGACAGTTAACCAACGTCTCGCTGCTAAACGGTCGGCACTGGTACGCGATCGCTGAGGATGCATAACTTCGTCACATACTTTTCCTGATTTTCCGCTGCCGATCCTGGACGGCATACAATCTTGGATTTTCCAGCGCCCGCCGCTTGGACAGAAACCTGTGTCCCAATCCCGCACAGTATCGCGGAAGCGAACATCTTTCCTCATTGGGATCCCTCTCCCATTCCGACCGTGTGATCTAACCTCCTGATAACAAGGCATCTTACTTGCTCCCTCCTGGTGTCTTGTGGACATTCACGTGCCTTACCTATTTTGTTCCCGAGAGCCATCACCGGCGGGATCTGCAATTGCGATCTAGGGTAGCAGCCACTTCGCCTCTCGCTAGGCTCTCGGGAGCCCGGTTAGGTGTTTCTCATGCGGCTGGAGCTTGGAGCTTGGTACTCCCTTTCTCCGGGGAAGCGAGGGAGGGTCGCATTGGCGCTAACGTCGCCCTTCCTCGCATCTTGAAATTCCAGCGGCAAGAAGCACCGCCCTTGAGGTGAGTCACCGGCCGTGGTTGACTGGCTTACAGAAACGCTCGACTCGGATGAATATTCTCGCGAAGAGCAACCTTCTCTTCGCGCACCTGACATTTGCGCAACCTGTGCCGAGAGGGGACGGCCAAATGAGCCCGTCTACAAAATGGGGATGTGCGAATTTTGCTATAAGGGGCGGCCACATCCCAAGGCGACCCCAGAGCAACTAGGCACAGAGAGAATGGGTGGAAGAACTCTCAGAAGACCTCCTCCTCCGGACGATAAGTCCTGCTCCAACTGGCTGACGAGGTCGTCGGCCAACCGCAAGTAGCTCCCACGAATAGATGTCGCAAACAGACCATATCGTAAGTAAGCCCGAATCCAACGATTGCTGTTGTAAACAGCCCATTTCACTACCTATTCAGCAAATCCCTCTCTCGGAATCGGAGAGTGCATAGCGGAGCAGGTTTGTATGGCGGGGCACTCGGCAACTGACCCGTTGCCAAGGCGCTGACCTTTGGTTGAAAACTCTGTGTCTCTGTGTCTCTGTGGTGGATGCTCTCCCTACATCACGATCTCTTTCACCTGCCGGGTGATCGGATGCTGCATTTCTTCGAGATCGCCTTTCACCAGGTTCAGACCGTACACGCAGGATTCGAACTCACGCGCCAGTTTGGCGAAGAGCGGCGACAGCCGGGCGTATTCGAACTGGTCGAACTTGGAGACGATGTAATAGCTCTCCTTCCCCGCCCGGATGAAATCGATAAAGTTCTCCAGCCGCTGGCGCCGTAAGCGGTAATGGTTGACGCTCTCGGGAAACATTCCGGAGAAGAACAAGGTGTAATCGCCAATGTGCTTGCGGACCTGGCGCTCGCGGTCGAATGACGGCGCCGGCCCGTAGATGGGATCGGCCTCCAGCAACATCTCGCCAACGTCGTGCAGCGGACGGCCTCCGGCATCGCAAATCTTGTACAGTTGCTCGCACTGGCAGAACTCCGCGAGAACGTTGACCACGTAATCCTTCACTTCGGGATCGCGCAGTCCGATGTCGCGGTCGAAGTGCTGGTCGATCAATTCTGTGAACAACTGCTGCAGCGCGTGCGATTCTGGAATCATGGCCTGGTGTTCGTCTCCTCCGGTCGCCCGTCTCACATAGAGATGTGATGCGAGTTCATAGCGCACTTCTGTCTTCAGTGCAAGCGTTTCTTCGCCATGCACGTGACTTTGCGGGTTCGTTTCCTGCGTCGCCGCTGTGTCCCGCGCTGTGCAACCGATCTTCTTCCAGGGGGAGTATGTTGATTTTGAGTACTGTTTATGCGGGTTTGGTTTGCTCATCGGGCAAAAACAGTTATATCCCGAAGCGGCTGTTAGCAGAAGGCTGCGTTGGATGCCAAAATTCCAGGCAACCCGCTGACGTGCCGGAGGGGACGTTCTTATGGCACAATGCCGCCTTCTATGGAGGAGCAATAATGGAACGGCAGAATATCTCGGGCAATTCTCCTTACGAGCCGATCGTTGGCTTCTCGCGCGCGGTAAAGGTGGGAGCCTTCGTCTCGGTTGCCGGCACGGTTGCAACCGGTCCGGACGGCAAGATCGTCGGCGCGGGCGACGTGTACGCGCAAGCGGTGCAGACGCTGAAGAACATTGGCCGCGCGCTGGAGCAGGCGGGCGCCAGCTTCCGCGATGTGGTGCGCACGCGGATATTCGTGACCGACATCAGCCGGTGGGAGCAGGCCGCCAAGGCACATGGCGAGATTTTTCGTGACATCCGCCCGGCGGCGACCATGGTTGAAGTATCAAAGCTGATCTCGCCCGAGATGCTCGTCGAGATCGAAGTGGACGCGATCATCGCGTCGGAGATGAAATGAGCAACTAGCCGTTAGTAGAGGAGCACAATGAAGAAATCCATCTGCAGCATCGTTGTCCTGCTGCTCTCAGTATCCGCAATCGGTCAGTCGGTTCCCGCGGCCACACCGCCGCAGATCACCGTGATTCGCGCCGGAACGCTCATTGATCCGCGCGCAAACGAGCCAAAGCGCAATCAGGTGATTGTGATTCGTGGCGACAAGATTGAGAGCGTCGGCGACGCCGCTTCTGTCCAAGTGCCTGCCGGCGCAAAGCTCATTGACTTGTCGAATGCCACCGTGCTGCCCGGACTGATCGAGTCGCACACCCACATCTTCCTCCAGGGAGAAGACCCGGCACTCGGGGGCTACGACATTCAGTTGCTGAAGTTCCCGCTCGCGTACCGCGCGGCACGCGCAACCGTTTCAGCAAGGCGCGCTCTTGACCAAGGCTTCACCACCATCCGCGACATGGAAACCGAGGGCGCCGGTTACGGCGATGTGGGAATCAAGATGGCGATCGACCAGGGTTACATCCCCGGACCGCGCATCTTTACCACCACCCGCGGCATTTCCACGACCGGCGGCTATCCCCTGGAAGGTTACGCGCCGGAGATCCAGGTCCCAAAGGGAGTTCAGATCATCGACGGCCCGGTGGAGGCGCGCAAAGCGGCGCGCGAACAACTGGATCATGGTGCGGATTGGATCAAGGTCTATATGACGCATCGTTCGTGGGCCAACAAGGACGGCCTCCTGGTTTCGCAGCCGACGCTTACCGTGGAAGAACTGAAGGCCATCGTGGACGAGGCGCACGGTTGGGGGCACAAGGTCGCCTGCCACGCCTACAACGGCGAGGGCCTGCACCGCGCGCTCGACGGCGGATGTGACTCCATCGAGCACGGGCTTGGGCTCGACGATGCGGCCATCGCGCAGATGAAGCGGCAAGGGACGTGGTACTGCCCGACCATCGCGATTTACTACAAGGATTGGTCGCCGGAGAACACGCCCGCCGGGCAACGCGACCGCGCACGAGCCGCTGAACACGAACAGTCCTTTAAGAAGGCGCTGCGGGCTGGGATCAAGATCGTCTTCGGCACCGACGTGGGCGGCTTCTCGTGGATGGAGCCGATCTCGCAGGAATTTCCGTACATGGTGAAGTTCGGCATGTCGCCGATGGAAGCGATTCGCGCTGCGACGATCAGTCCGGCGGAAATGCTTGACATGAGCGGAAAGATTGGCGTGATCGCGCCCGGAGCCTATGCCGACGTGATCGCGGTTCCGGGCGATCCGCTGAAAGACATCAGCGAACTGGGGCGAGTGAAATTCGTGATGCACAACGGACAGATGTTTAGGGCGGAGTGAAGACGCGGTTCGCTCTTCGCGTTTCAAGCGAAGAGCGAAAGGCAAAAAGCGGCTATCTCGTCACTTCCAGCCCAATCCCCTGCCCCTCATACACTCTCTGGCCCGCGGCGGGCGTAGTGCGCACCACGGTGCGGCTAGCGGAAGCAGGAGCCTCCGCGGAGGTGTTATCGCCCGCCGGAGGCGGTTGGCTCGCAATGGTGCTCACGTGCAGCCCCGCTCCGACGATCGCGTTAACCGCGTCGTCTTCACTGCGCCCGACCAGGTCTGGCATCACAAAGGAGTTGCGCTCCTCCGGCGCGGCCAGCAAGACGCTGATCTTCGGTGCGGAGACGTTGGTCGCGTTGGCCGGCGGACTCTGCGCCACGATTTGGTCGGTTGGCGCACCCGCAATGGTGGCGGTTGCAATGTCTCCCAGTTCCAAGCCGCGGCGGCGAATATTGATCTCGGCGGCGCGTTCGCTGCCGCCGATGAGATTGGGGATGACCATGCGCTGGGGTCCCATGCTTTCGGCGACGCGGACCCGCCAACCTCGTCGCACCTGTACTCCCGGCAGAGGCGCTTGTGACATGATCCGGCCTTCCAGAATATCGGAACTGAAGAAGCGGTCCCCGCGCTCCAGCACCAGCCCATGGTTAGCGAGCAACCGCTCCGCCTGAGAAGGGGCCATGCCAACCAGTTTGGGGATGGTGGTCTGGCGGCGGTGGATGGCAAAGCGCATCGCCGTGAGCGCCGCCGCCATAAACACTACGATCAGCACCAGCACGCGCACGAGATAGCGAAAGAAGCGGCGCATCAGTGGGCCTCAGTGTCGCCCGCGGCAGGCTGCGGCTGTTTCGCTGTCTGAGCGACAGCGGTCGGCGGAGGCGCGGCGAAACTTTCCGACTCGCGTCCCTCGAGCGCCACCCGCATAAAATCCATCCAGATGGGCAGCGCGGCAGCCGCGCCAGTTTCCCTGTTGCCGAGGGTTTTCTTCTCGTCGAAACCAACCCATACCCCGCACGTCAGCGATGGTGAGAAGCCCACGAACCAGGCATCGGTGAAATCGTTGGTGGTCCCCGTCTTGCCGCCCAGCGGATGCTTGAGCTTGCTGGCGGCATAGCCCGTCCCATGCTGGACCACTTCCCGCAGCATGCTGGTGATGATGCGCGCGGTGCGTGCGCTCACGACATCTTTCACCTCGGGATAATTCTCTTCCAGCGCGCGTCCATCGTAGTCGGTGACCTTGCGGATGTAGCGCGGCATCACGCGCACCCCGTCGTTAGGAAAGGTGGTAAACGCGGCCGTCTGTTCGGCCAGCGTAATGTCGGCCGCGCCCAGCGCTATCGGCAGATACGGGGGCATGGGCGAAGTGATGCCGAACTTGCGGGCGTACTCGATGACTATCTTGATGCCACCCACGCGCTCGGTTACCTTCAGCGCGGGAATGTTGCGCGACTCGGCCAGGGCGTGGCGAAAGGTGATGACGCCCTCGAACTTGCCGTCATAATTGTGCGGCGTGTATGGACCCGATGGGGTGTTGAACGTTATCGGCGCATCCAGCACGGTATCGTCGGGCGTAAGACCCTCATCGATCGCCGCGGTGTAGATGTACGGCTTGAACGAGGAGCCGACCTGGCGCTCGGCTTGGACCGCGCGGTTGAATTTTGACTGTTCGAAGTCGCGTCCCCCGACCATGGCCTTGACGTCGCCGGTGGAGTTGTCCAGCGCAAGCAATGCGCCTTGCACTCCCGATTCCTGTTCCAACGAAATACGGCTGTTGCGGCCATTCAGCGCAATAACTTTTACATACACCAGATCGCCGCGAGTTAGGAATTGTTGCGGCGAGGTGTAGCGCGTCCACTTGATCTCAAGCGGTCCCAGTTGGGCCTGGTAGCTGCCAAATTTCACGGTCGCAGAGTGCGGGTCAACCTCGGTAACCAGAGCGTGGAGGTAGCTGCCCGGCGCAATATTCCCGTCCCAATCCACGTGATGATAGGCCGCCAGGGAGTCGCCGTTGGCGATTACGTTCAGCAGGTTGCCCTTCCACCCGTGGCGTCGCTCATAAGCGGCCAGGCCGTCGCGCACCGCCTGCTGCGCGGCCCGCTGCATCTCCAGATTCAGCGAGGTGTACACCCTCAGCCCCGCCTCGTGGACCTCCTCGGTTCCGTATTTCTTCTCCAGGTACTGGCGGATTTCCTCCACGAAATACGGCGCTATGTCGTTCGGTTCGGTCTGGATGTTAAGCCGCAGCGGTGCATTCTTGGCGCGTTGCGCTTCGCTTGCGGTAATTTTGCCGTCCTCCAGCATGTTGTTGATCACCAGGTTGCGGCGGCGCAGGGCGCGCTCCGGATTGTTGATGGGCGAGTACAAGTTCGGCGCTTTGGGAAGCCCCGCCAAAACAGCCGCTTCCTCCAGGGTGAGGTCCTTGGCTTTCTTGTTGAAATAGAAGTTGGCGCCCGCCTCGAAGCCGTACACGCCGTGGCCGAGATAAATCTGGTTGGCGTACAAAGTGAAGATTTGCGGCTTGGTGAAGCGCCGCTCGATCTGGATGGCCAGCATCACTTCCTGCATCTTGCGCCGGAAATTGCGGTCGGGCGAAAGAAACAGGTTACGCGAGAGCTGCATGGTCAGCGTCGAGGCGCCCTGCGCCCGGCTGTCGAGCAGGACATCGCGCCAGGCCGCGCCGAAGACCCGCCAGACATCCACGCCCCAGTGCTGCTCGAATTCCTTGTCCTCGGTCGAGATCAAGGCATCGCGCAGCACCTTGGGAAAGTCGTTGTAGGTGTCAATGACGCGGCGCTGCAGCGCAAACTGACCGATCACTCGTTCCTGATCGTCGTAGAGTTGCGTGATGGTAGCGGGCCGGTACTGTTCCAATTCCGTTACCTGCGGCAGATCGGTGGAGTAAACCAACACTAAGCCGGAAAGCGCTCCCGCCACGGCGGCCACCGCGATCAAGAGGGCGAAAAGGGCGTTGCCAAAAAATTTGCGCCCGCCACTGCGCTCTTCCGCTGGGGGCGTGGTGACGACCGGGGGCTCTTCAACATCGCGCTTCATGGCTGTGGGAGCTATGCTCAGAATAGCATTGAAAAGCATGGCGCGAGCCGTGGCTGGATGACACTTCGCCTGATTCGAACCGGGTTGCGCGGTCATCCAACATGCAGCCTCGGCGAGCGCAAATAGCAAGTCGCGAAATGTCGTAAGCTGAAAACTGTGAGCTGACAACTGGACAGCGATGATTCTCAACGTCCTCAATCTCGGCCTCGTACGCTACGAAACCGCTCTGCAACTGCAGCGCACGCTGATGGAACTGCGCAAAGCCGGCCGTGTCGAAAACACCCTGCTGCTGCTGGAGCATCCTCCCGTAATCACGTTGGGCCGCAACGCGCAAGTCTCCAACGTGCTGGCGTCACCCGAGTTCCTGGCCCAGCGCGGGGTGGAGTTGTTCGACATCGACCGCGGCGGCGACGTGACCTTCCATGGTCCCGGACAATTGGTGGCCTACCCCATCTTCGATTTGCGCAGCTTCGAGCCCAAGCTGGGGGCGGTGGAATTCGTCCGGCGGCTGGAAGAGGTGCTCATCCGCACCTGCGGCGATTTCGGCATCGCCACGCAGCGAATCCAAGGACTCACCGGGGTTTGGACTTACGCGCTGCGCAGCAAACCCGAGGCCAAGATCGCGGCGCTCGGCGTGCACATCTCGCGAGGCGTCACCACCCACGGCTTCGCTCTGAACGTGGGCACCGACTTGGATTTCTTCTCGCTCATCGTGCCTTGCGGCCTCACTAACAAGCCGGTAACCTCCATGGAGCGAGAGTTGCAAAAGCGGTTTACGTTGGAAGAGGTGGCGACAGCCGTATCGCGCAACTTTGGGAGGGTGTTCTATTCGCAGATGCTGTGGCTGGAGTCGCTCGATGACCTGCTGGCGCAGGCTACCGTGGCGCCGAAGCCTGAACTGGCGGAGTCTCCCGCGAACCAGGACACACCCGCTCGGCCTCCGAAACAACTGCGGGACTTGCACGGCGAGGGAGACGAGTTGGCGTAAGATCGCCTGTCGCCCTTGCCTCGTTTGCGGCGTCCGTTTATCGTTCTTTTGAAACCTATGGCTGACAAGAAGCGATCCAATTCCCCACAGAAAAAGTCGGCCAAGGTCCCTCTGGCGCCAGCGTCGAAAGCGCGGAAAGCGCCGCCACCTATCGAGCAGGCTGACGGCTCGCCCAAGCCGACCAAAACAGACATATCCCCGGCTACTAGATTCGGCGACGATTCAGCTTCCTCCATGCTGCGCTGCTACAACATTCCCGACTACCGTCTGGAACATCCTGAGTTCCGGATCTTCATGTCGGGCGAGGAATCGAGCCTGGAGTATCGCGTCGAAGGCGACCTAAGCGCCGCAGCGCCACCGATCCGCGATTCCAAATACCTGTCGCGTGAGCAGTCGATCGCCCTCTACCGCTGGATGCTGCTGAACCGCCGCATGGAAGTCGCCCTGGAAAATCTATACAAGCAAGGCAAGGTGGTGGGCGGCGTTTATTTCGGACTGGGCCAGGAAGGCTGCTCCTGCGCTTCGGCACTCGCGCTCGGGCCCGATGACTGGCTGGGGCCGATGATCCGCAATCAGGGCGCGATGCTGGTGCGCGGCTTTAGCGCGCGCGACATCATGCGCCAGTACATGGCCAAGGGCGACTCGCCAACCTGGGGGCGCGATGCGTCGTCGCACTTCGGCGACTGGCAGCGGCGCAACGTGTGCGCGCCCATTTCCATGCTGGGCGAGCTGATCGGCGTGATGGACGGCATCTGTCTGGGGGCGCGCTTGCAAGGCAAGAACGTCGCCGGTCTCACTTACGTCGGCGATGGCGGGCAGTCCACCGGCGTGACTTACGAGAGCTTGAACTTCGCCGCGGTGCAGAAGTTGGGCTTGGTGCTGGTGGTGGAGAACAACCTGTGGGGCTACTCCACGCCCAGCGATATGCAGTTTTGCGTGAAGGACCTGGCAGAGCGCGCCATCGCGTACGGGATTCCGGGAGTGATTGTGGATGGCACCGACCCCTGCCAGGTTTACGACGCGACTTTTGAGGCGTGCGAACGCGCCCATCGCGGCGAAGGCCCGACGCTAATCGAGGCCAAGATGATGCGCATGAAGGGACACGCCATTCACGATGCCGCGCAGTACGTGCCGGCCAAGCTCGTTGACTACTGGCGCAACCGCGATCCTATCGCGCGCTTCGAGAACTACCTGATAAACGTGAAGGGATGGCTTACGGCGGAGGACAATCACAAGCTGATTGAAGACGTGGAACGTAAACTGGAGGCCGATCGTGAAGCGGCCGTCGCCTCGCCCATGCCCGACCCTGAAACCGACAAGACGCATCAAGGCGTTTACTGCGATCCCGCGTGCCACCAGATCAAACCAAAATATGGTCCGGTAGTTGCAAAACCGCGGCAGCCTGGATCGGACGGACCGAAGGCAGTCGAGGCGGCAGCGCATCTGAAGTGATTGAGAAAGTTTTCGGGTGCGATTCGCCGTGAGGCTTACGAGCGGTACACGTCTTTGCGATGGCCGATTTCCAGTACCAGAACCACTATGGCATCTTCGAGGACGTCATACACAACGCGATAGTCTAGAATGCGGATGCGATAGGCGCGTTCCTCTTCGGCCATTTTTCTTGTCTCCGGAGGGTAGGGATTATCGGCGAGGGCTTCAATTCTTGCGGCGATCCGGACCCGCGGGCCGGCTGGTAATTTCTTCAGAGAACGGGCAGCGGATTCCACGAAGCGCATGCTGTAGCGTTTTTCCATCGCTCAGCTACAGTCCGAGTTCCTTCTTGACCTTTTCCCAGGGAATCGTCTTTTCTTTGCGGGCTTTCCTGATCGACCGCAGGTCCAACTCGTCTTCATAGCGCTCGATCAGTTCCAAATCTTCAATGGGAACAACTGCGGCAACGGGCCTGTTTCTGCGGTGCACGATGGTCCGCTCCCCAGCATATTGGGCGCGATTAACGAGATCCGCAAATCGGGCACGGGCGGTGCTGGTGGTCAGCTTAATGGACATAACGTACAAATCGTACACCTTGTACAACTAATATTTAAATGCAACTCCCGCTTCCAAAATGTCTCTGGATGGATGGGTGTAGAACTTTTGCAGGAGGGCGGTGCGGCCCCTAATTTTTGCACCACCTTTCTTACGGCGCCTGCCACCCCCTAAGTCCCAATCGTTCCTGCTAAACTGAATCAGCAAGTCTCCAGCTTGCAAATAAAACAATGAGCACTCCGGTTTACAAACGCATCCTCCTGAAGATCTCCGGTGAGGCCCTGGCCGCCGGCCAGGGTTTTGGTGTGGACAATACGCGGGTCCACGAGATCGCCGCCGAAATCGCCGAGGTGCATCGCTTGGGAATCGAAATCGCGATCGTGGTCGGCGGCGGCAACTTCTTCCGCGGCGTGGCCGAGCAGGCCAAGCTCATGGACCGGGTCTCCGCCGATCACATGGGCATGTTGGCCACGGTCATCAATGCTCTTGCCCTGCAGGATGCCCTGGAGAAGCAGAACGTTTTCACCCGGGTCATGACGGCCATCGAGATGAACCAGGTGGCCGAGCCTTTCATCCGTCGCCGCGCCATCCGCCACCTGGAAAAAGGCCGGGTCGTGGTCTTTGCCGGCGGCACCGGCAACCCCTATTTTTCCACCGATACCGCTGCTTCTCTGCGTGCCATGGAGATCAAGGCAGACGCCATTCTGAAGGCCACCAAGGTTGACGGTATCTACACCGACGATCCCGTGCTGGTGAAGGACGCCACCATGTTCGACGAAATCAGCTACATGGACGTGCTGCGCCTGGGGCTGCGGGTCATGGATGCCACCGCCATCGCGCTTTGCCGCGAGAACAACCTGCCGATTGTCATCTTCAATCTCAATCAGCGCGGCAACATTCAGCGCGTGGTGATGGGAGAGCGCGTCGGCTCGCTGGTCAATCAGGGATAGCTCATTGGTTCCGCTTCAAGCCTAGGGTTAGAGACGATGAGCGATTTGCGAAGCCAGATTGAAAGTCTCTCTGTTGCTGAGAAGGCGGAACTGCTGGACGCCGTCTGGGAAAGCCTGGAAGCCGATGCGCTTTCCCTAACCGAAGCGCAAAGCGCCGAGTTGGATCACCGCATCGCGCGTCATGTGCAAAATCCTTCCGATGTAATCCCCTGGGAGCAAGTCAGGTCGGGCCTGTTCCACAAGTCGTGATGCTCCCGCTCGTCTGGCTGCCTGAGGCAGCCGCAGAGTTAAAACACGCGAGCATGGTATGACAACATACGCCCGGAGCTTGGGGAACGTTTCGCGCTGGCCGTCGAAGAAACGGTTGATGCAATCGCGGAGCACCCGTTGCAGTTCCCTGCCGTCTATCGAGGACGGCGGCGTGCCGGAGTTCGGCGCTTTCCCTACGGAATATTCTTTGAAGTGCAAGAGCGTCGCATTGTGGTAATCGCCTGCTTCCATGGCAGGCGCAACCCGCAACGCTGACAAGTGCGTTGAAGGCTGTGAAGTCGAGAGGATTGGCATTGAGCGTGACCGTGGCGAGGAGTATGTTGGTGAGCATGTCCACCATGAACGTCTCAAGGTTTGTCGCCATCGTGTTGTGGTCGTCGCTGTGCCTGGGGCAAGCGGTGAATGTCTCCCAAGGCAGCGGCGTTGTTGTTCTGAGCGTTGCGGCGCAGAAGCCCTACCAATTGATGTCGGGCGAGCAGAGGTTGCCCACGTTACTTGTGGAGTGCACCCAGAAGGGCAAAAAGACCGCACACCTTCTGAAGTTTTCGCCCGGCGGTACCCTGGCTGGAGATCTTGAAGTCGATGCCAAAGGTGGACCACGGACTTTCATGATGACGATAGGCGGAAGCAAGCAAGTAACGGCATGGGTTGGCTACGGCGACGCCGTGACCTTTAGCTATTTCGCCAAGACTGACGCTGAGCGTTTGAAATTCATCCAGTCCGTGCTCAACTCGGGAAAGGTTTCCATTGAGTTCAAACCATTTCTCACGGGTGCGCCAACCACCAGCGTTTTCGACCTCAGCCAACTCCGCGGTGAGATGAAGCAAATATCCCGAGTGCGCCGTCACGAAGTAGTTCCACGCCGACAACCCCGCGCCAAATCCAACAAGCTCGCATAACCCGCGGCGCGGCGTAGTTTATGCTTTAGCCATGCAGGTGCGCGTGCTGTACTTGGGGATGCTGCGGGACCTCGCCGGGCGCGAGCGTGAAGTCGTGCAACTCTCCGAGGGCGCGCGCTTGTCCGATCTCTATGCCGAACTGCAGCACCGCATACCTAAGTTGCAAGGATTTCGCAACGCCATCGCTCTCTCCATCAATTACGAATACTCCG
The DNA here is from genome assembly GCA_963710585.1 of uncultured Acidobacteriaceae bacterium. Classification (GTDB taxonomy): domain Bacteria; phylum Acidobacteriota; class Terriglobia; order Terriglobales; family Acidobacteriaceae; genus Bog-257. The sequence continues at coordinate 25,301 of CAVQAM010000010.1, forward strand.
ACGGAGCGGCAGTTTTACAGGATAACGATGAGGTGGCGCTGATTCCGCCGGTAAGTGGAGGCAAGATTGACGAGGATGCGACGGTCGAGATCGCTTTGCCGCTCGTTTCCGAGCACTGCAGCCTGGTTGGCGAGCCAATCCAGACGGCTGCCATCGTCGCCGCCATCAAGCATCCCGAAGACGGAGCCGTCGCCATCTTCGATGGGATTGTTCGCGACAACTCGCGCGGACGCCGGACTCTCTATCTCGACTACACTGCTTATGGGCCGATGGCGTTGCGGCAGATGGAGCAATTGACGCAGCAAGCGCTGGCGAATTACGCCATCCGCGATGTGCGCATCGTGCATCGCCTGGGGCGTTTACAAATTGGCGAAACCAGCGTCTATATTGCGGTTGCCTCCGCCCATCGCGCGCCTGCGTTTGACGCGTGCCGCCGCTTGATCGATACCCTGAAGAAGACGGTACCCATCTGGAAGAGAGAGTTTTTCGAGGATGGGGCGACATGGGCGGATGGCGAGTCCTTTCCTCCGGAAATTCCTCGTGCCGGCGGGAGCGCGTCAAAGTAGCTGAACTGGGGTTTGAGCTAACAAATGTTTTCAACCTGCCGGACTTCCGCTCGGGCAGCCGTCGCGGTGCGCGAGCTGCTGGTGATTTCTGTGCTGAGTTGCGCCTGGTGGTGTGCTCTCTGCATCGGCCAGGATGCGGCCGCGCAGAACAGCGTACCGCGTCCACCTGACTCGCAGAAGCAGCAGTCACGGAGCGTGCCTCATCCCCCTGATTCGCCGAAGCGGCAGACAACGACCGACAGCAGCGGCCAACCCAGCACAACGTTCAAAGTTAATGTGAAGCTGGTCAATGTGTTCACCACGGTTACCAACCGCGGAGGAGCGCCGGTTTCATCCTTGAAGCAGGAGGACTTCCAGGTGTTCGAGGACGGCAAGCCGCAGAAGATCGCGGTCTTCGATCGGGAGTCGGAGTTGCCGCTCTCCATCGTCGTGGCCGTGGACACCAGCCTCAGCACTCGCGTAGATCAGAAGCTCGAGTTGGAATCCGCGCGCCGCTTCGCGCACGCCATTCTGCGTCCCATCGATGGCCTGTCCCTGTTCCAGTTCAGCGAGGTGGTTGACCAGGTAACCCCCTTCACGGCCGACGTTCGCGTGATCGACCGCGCCATCAACCGCATCCGGTCGGGGGCGGCGACCGCCCTCTACGACACTCTTTACCTGGGGTCGGAGGCGTTGCAGCAGCGCCGCGGCCGCAAGGTCATGGTGGTGATCACCGATGGCGGCGACACCGTCAGCCAGATCAGCTACCAGCAGGCCGTCCGCGCGGCCCAGGAAGCTGAAGTCATTCTCTACAGCATCATCATTGTGCCCATTGAAAGTAGCGCAGGACGTGACATCGGCGGTGAACACGCTCTCATTCAGCTTTCGCGTGACACTGGAGGGAAATACTTTTACGCCAGTGGATTGGAGCAACTGGATGCTGCATTCCGGCTGATTAGCGACGAATTGCGCACCCAATATTTGATCGCCTACTACCCCAGCACTCGACTCTCCGACTCGGACTTTCGCCGTATCGATATCAAGATCAATCCCGCCACCAAGGATTACCCCGATCCCGCCGAGTTGCAGGTCCGCCACCGGACTGGTTACTACACCATGCCGGGGAAGTAAGCCGCCTGACTGACTACTGGCAACTGACTACTGGTAACTGACTGCTGGCTACTGTTCTGCTACACTGCGATTTTCGAGGTCATCATGTCGAATCCGCCGCAGCCATTGATTCAGTTAACCAATACCCCCGACTACCGCGAGAGCTATGCCAACAGCGTCCAAGTACGGGTGAACGTGTGGGACTTTTTCCTGATTTTTGGCACCCTGCAACAGCAGGACGAAACCCGCGTGGAGGTGCGCAACTTCCAGGCAATCTATTTGAGCCCGCAGCAGGCCAAAGCGCTCTGCACCATCTTGCAGCAGAACCTGGTGAACTACGAGAACACCTTCGGAGAGATCAAGCTGGATCCGCGCATGGGGCCCGGGATGGGTCCGATACATTGAGAGTGGTATTCGTGGGACTAGCTCGTCTTGAAGGGGCACAGCTTTAGCTGTGCCGTATCGACGTTGGAATAGTTTGGGCTTCAGCCCCTGAGGGAACTCGGTTTTTGTGAGGTCGGCGCATAGGTGGCGCGGCGATGCCGCAGGGTAAAGAGAACGAGTTTCCCCAGCGGCTAAAGCCGGTACATTCCCAGCTTCCGGCGGCACGCCTGAAGGCGTGCCCCTTCAAAGCGTGCGTTCTTCACGCCGCAATCTTCCTGCGCGAATACCTCTTCGCCTACGCCCTCATTTTTGTCTTCCTGTTCGTCACCCATGCGCCGTTACTGCGGCTGCCGTACTTCTGGGACGAAGCCGGCTACTTCATTCCGGCGGCGCGCGATCTCCTGCTTACCGGTTCGCTGATTCCGCATACCACGCTCTCCAATGCACATCCTCCGCTGGTGATGTTGTGGCTGGCGTTCTGGTGGAAGTTCAGCGCCTTCACCCCGGCGGTGACGCGAACTGCGATGCTGCTGATCGCCGCGTTTGCCCTGCTGGGGTTGTGGCGGCTCGCGCGCGATGTGGCCAACCAAGACGTCGCCGCCGCAACCGTCTTGTGCACTGCCCTCTACTCCGTGTTCTTTGCGCAGAGCTCGCTCGCCCACCTCGACATGATGGCGGGCGCACTGACGCTTTGGGGACTGGCCATGTACGTGGAGCGAAGACCAGTGGCCGCCATCGTGTTCCTGGCTCTGGCGCCTCTGGCTAAGGAGACTGCCATCGTGACCCCTTTGGCGCTGCTGGCATGGGAGTTGCTATGTCCCGCTCTGCAAGGCAAAGTCCGGGGAGACGAAACACTTTGCTTGTATCGTCGCAGACGGCTGGCCGCCCTCTCGTTTTTGCTGTGCCTGGTTCCGCTCGCGCTCTGGTTTATCTACCATCATCACCGGACCGGCTTCTACTTGGGCAATCCGGGGTACCTGCGTTACAACTTGGAAGCTACGCTCAGCCCGCTTCGTATCCTTCTCGCCATTCTGGTACGGCTCTGGCATATGCTGGGCTACCTGAATCTGTTCGTGCTGACGCTGGCCGCAGCCTACGCCATGAGTTGTCCTCCGCTACAGGGGCCCGATGGCACTCCGCGGCCCCGCATTCCCATCAATGTGCAACTCGTGTTTGGGGTCGTCATCCTGGCGCACGTCGTGGCCCTGTCCGCGCTGGGAGGCGCGGTGCTGGCTCGCTACCTGCTTCCGGTTGTGCCGCTCGTAATCCTGCTTTGTGTTTCCACGCTATGGCGTCGCATCCGGCATTGGTCTTGGTGGATCGCCTTGACCTGCGTAGCTTTTGTTTTCGCGCTGCTCACTCCGCCGCCCTATCGCATCGCCCCTGAGGACACGTTGCTGTATCGCGATTACGTCATCCTCCACAAACAGGCGGCCGATGAATTGGCGATGCGCTTCCCGCACGCACGCGTGCTCACTGCGTGGCCGGCCTCCGATGAGCTTGCTCGCCCGTTCCTGGGATACGTCAAACAACCGCTCACGGTGGTGCCCATCGAGAACTTCTCTGCGTTTGAGATTCAACGTGCCGCGCAAGCCACCGATCAGTTCGATGTGGCGCTGCTGTTTCCGACCAAGTGGCAGCCAGCGCATCCTCTGTTGCGGAGTTTGCCCTTCGGCGAGCAACTTCAGGAACGCTTCTTCGACTATCACCAGGACCTGGCCCCGCAACAAGTGGCGAACATTCTCGGCGGCCGGGTGATTCGCTACCTGAATCGCAACAACGAATGGGTGGCCATCGTCGTGATCGAGAAAGTCGAAAACGCGGCGGCCCGCGATTTGGAGCTACGCCGCGCTCCTTAGCGGCTTGTTCTGCTGCGCTGCATTCCACCAGTTAAACTGTCAGCAGATGGCACGCACCACCATCCTGGACTACCTCGATACCTTCCCCCGCCACGCTCGCGAGGTGGCCTACGCGCAACATCGCGGTTATCGCATGCAGCGATGGACGTATGGCGATGTGCTGAGCAACGCTTATCGCTTTGCGCGCGAGCTGGAACAACGCGGCCTCGGCAAGGGCGATAAGGTCATCATTTGGGGTGAGAACTGCGCCGAGTGGGTGGTCGCATTTGTCGGATGCCTGTTGCGCGGCGCCATCGTGGTGCCCATCGACAAGATTGCGGCGCCGGATTTCGCCCAACGGGTCGCGCAACAGGTGGATGCCAGGCTCTGTGTTGGCTCGATGCAGAACCGGATCTCGGGAATCGCAGAGATCAACCTGGAAACCCTGCGCGAGCAGCTCGCGGCGCACTCCGATCAACCTGTGACTCCGCCACCGCTCACGCGCGACGACATTGTGCAGATCGTCTTCACCTCGGGCACGACCGCCGAACCGCGCGGCGTAGTCATCACTCACGGCAACATCCTGGCCAACTTGGAGCCGCTGGAGCGCCAGATCGGCGAATATCTCCTCTACGAGCGCATCTTCCACCCGCTGCGTTTCCTGAACCTGCTGCCGTTAAGCCACGTCTTTGGGCAGTTCCTCGGAATCTTCCTGCCGCAATTGCTGTCAGCCACCGTGATCTTCCAGGACACGCTGAACCCGACGGAAGTTCTGCATGTCATCAAGAGAGAACGCGTATCGGTGGTAGTCGCGGTGCCGCGCCTGATGGAGTCGCTGAAGGATAAACTGCTGCGCGATTTCGAAGCGGCGGGCCGGCAGCAGTGGTTCCAACGACAATTCGAAGCCGCAAACAACCAGCACTTCGTTAGACGCTGGTGGCGCTTCCGGAAAATTCACAGCCAATTCGGATGGAAGTTCTGGGCCTTCATCTCAGGAGGTGCGGCACTCGACGCCGAGACCGAAGAGTTCTGGCGCCGGCTGAGCTTCGTCGTCATTCAAGGCTACGGCCTCACTGAGACAACCTCGCTGATTTCCCTGAATCATCCGTTTCATACGGGCAGGCGCTCAATCGGCAAGGTGCTCGAAGGCCGCGAGATCAAGCTGGATGAGAACGGCGAAATCCTGGTGCGCGGCGCCAACGTCGCTGCCGGTTATTGGCAGGGAAAAGAACTAAAGCCGATGTTGGACGATGGAGGCTGGTTTCGCACCGGCGATCTGGGCGAACTCGACGCCGAAGGCAATCTCTATTTCAAGGGCCGCAAGAAAAATGTCATCGTCACCCGCGAAGGGATGAACCTTTATCCCGAGGACCTCGAGAATGCGCTGCGCCAGCAGCCCGCGATACGCGACTGCGTCGTCGTCGGCCTGGAGCAGGGAGGAAACGCGGAGCCTTGCGCGGTTCTCATCCTGCGCGACTCCGTCGATCCAGAGCCAGCGCTCAGGCGTGCCAACCAGCAGCTAGCGGAGTATCAGCAGATGCGCCGCTGGTTGGTGTGGCCCGAGCAGGACTTCCCACGCACTCCCACGCAGAAGCCCAGGATCGCCGCCATCCAGCAGGCGGTGCAGCAACACTTCGTTTCGGGCAACGACGGAGCCAGCATGCCGCAGGGCACTTTGGCGGACCTGATCGCGCGCGTCACTGGACGCAGCACCGGCCCGCTCAGCCCCGACGCCAGGCTCGACGCAGACTTGAACCTTAGCTCCATGGACCGCGTCGAACTGATGAGCGCGCTGGAAGACCGCTACCAAATCGATCTCAACGAGGCGAACTTCACCAGCGTCGGCACGGTGGGCGATCTCGAACGCCTGCTGCGCGGGCCGCAGAAGTCGCCGCAGAGCGGCTATCGCTATCCGCGATGGGCGCAGCGCTGGCCCATCACCTGGATTCGCAACCTCATCTACTATTTGCTTACCTGGCCGGCAACTATGATCATGGCGCACCCCAAGATCGTTGGCCGCGAAAACCTGCGCGGTCTTGACGGGCCGTTTCTTATCAGTTGCAATCACGTTACCTACATCGATGTTGGCTTTGCGCTGATCGCGCTTCCGCCCCGGGTGCGGCGCAAGCTCGCGGTCGGCATGTGGGGAGAGATGCTGTGGGAGATGTGGCGGCCGCCGCAAACCTGGAATCCCGTCGTGCGCTGGGCGTATCGCGCCGGCTACTATCTGGTGGTTGCCCTGTTCAACGTCTTTCCGCTGCCGCAGCAGTCGGGCGTGCGCGAGAGTTTTGCCTACGCCGGCGAATCGGTGGACCGCGGCTACAGCGTCCTGGTTTATCCCGAAGGCGCGCGCACGCCGGATGGCAGGCCGTCGCCGTTCCGCTCAGGTGTGGGAATGCTGGCTTCACGGCTGAACGTCCCGGTTGTTCCCATGCGGATCGATGGCTTGTACCAGATGAAGATGGCCGGGCACAAAATCGCGCGTCCCGGAGAGCTGACGGTCGTGATTGGCAAACCGGTGCGCTTCTCGCCGGAAACGCCGGCCGAGGAAATCACCAACCAGATTGAGCACCTCACCTGGAGTATGTGACGAATGTCCTTGGTGATTATGCACGAAAGCTGTTGCAATAGAGTGTTTGCGGCCGGAGGGATATGCGTCATCGTAGGACGCATACCGCTGGTTTCGCCGAGGAGTACTGATGCGCGAAGCAGTCCTTAAATTGTGGCCTGAGATCGAGTGGATTCAGTCTCACGAGCTGCGCGAGCAGGTCACGAAGACCTGGCAGCGCGCCCTGGAACTCAGCCCGCTCTCTCCTGACGACCTCAATCGCATTCCGTTCACCCTGCTGGTGCCGGACTGTCCCACGACGTTCATGGAGCACAAGCGCTGCGTGGTACACATCGCACGCAAAGCTGCTGACAGCATGACGGAATTTATGGGGCGCGCGCTGCCCATCGACATGGATACTGTGATCGCGGGCGCGATTCTGGCCGATGTCGGCAAGCTGCTGGAGTACGAAAACGTGGACGGCAAGACCCGGCAAAGCAAGCACGGCGAGCTGCTGCGGCATCCGTTTACCGGGGTGGCGTTGGCGATGGAATGCGGCGTGCCCGACGCGGTGTGCCACATCATCGCGGCGCACGCTGCGGAAGGCGACCTGGTGAAGCGCACCACCGAGGCCTACATCGTGCACCACGCCGATTTCATGGCCTTTCTGCCGTTCAAGAACCTGGCGAAATAGAAGGAAACGAGGAGAAGACTCTGATGTCAACCACGACTGCGCCAGCGCCGAGCAAAGCGGCCGCCAAGCCGGCGATCACGGCGATCATGGCGCAATGGGCCGCCGGTGTGAAGTTCGAGCAGCTCTCCCTTTCCAAAGATGCGGTGCATCAGGCCAAGCGCCTCCTGCTCGACAGCATTGGCTGCGCGCTTGGCGGCTACCAACAGCATGACGTCATGATCGCGCTGGAGGTGCTGAACGAGATTGCAGGCCGGAGTGGTGCAACCGTGATTGGGACTGGCCAGCAGATGGATGTGGTGTCGGCGTCGCTGGCCAACGCGCTGATGATTCGCTGCATGGACTACAACGACATTTACTGGAAGCAGGACCCTTCGCATCCCTCCGACATTTTTCCCGCGGCGATGGCCGCTGGCGAGCGCGCTGGCAGCGATGGGCGCGAACTCATCGTTGGCCTGGTGCTGGGCCACGAATTTGAGATGCGGCTGTGCGAGGCGGCCTTCCCCGGCATTCGCGAGCGCGGCTGGCACCATGCCACGTTGACCGCGTTCGTCTCGCCCATCGTGGCCGGACGTATGCTGTGTCTCAGCGCCGAGCAAATTCAGCACGCCATCGGCATCAGCGCCAGCGCACGCGCAACCCTGGGCGCGGTCACGGCAGGCAAGCTGACCATGATGAAGAACACCGTCGATCCCATGGCCACACAAAGCGGCGTGCTGGCAGCCTTGCTGGCGGAAAAGGGATACACCGGGCCCGAGCACGTGATCGATGGCAAAGAGGGACTAGTGCACTGCTTTGGGCCGGAGTGGAATCTGAATGTTCTGACCGATGGGCTGGGCGATTCGTGGCGTATCACACAATGTGGGATGAAGGCATTTCCTACCGAAGCCCTGACGCACACGCCAATCTCCGCTGTGCTTGCACTGGTGAAGGACCACGACCTGAAGCCCAACGACATAGCAAAAGTACACATCCGCACCACCGCGCGCGGGGCCGACATTCTGAGCGATCCCAGCAAGTACGATCCGCACACCAAGGAAACCGCCGACCACTCGCTGCCGTATGTGATTGCTGCTGCCATCGCCGAACGCCAGGTCACTCCCTTGCAGTTCACGCAGGCGAAGATCATGGACCCTGTAATCCGCGCCCAGCTCAGCAAGATCGCCGTCTCCGCCGATCCCGAGATCGAGAAGGCCTTTCCGGCGCTGCAGCGGGTGATCGTGAGAATTCACACCATCGATGGCCGCGAATACACGACGCAGCTCGATTATCCCAAGGGCGATCCGCGCAATCCCCTCACCGATAAGGAAGTGGAAGAGAAATTCGAGGCGCTGGCGGAGCCGGTAATGTCGCGCGAAGCCCGTCGCCGCGCCATGGACGCCATCTGGAGTCTCGAAAAGCAGCCGAGCGTGACTGCGCTGATGAAGCTGTTCAAGGCCGACCTTGAAGGGACGCGTCTTTAGGCGCGACGTCAATGGAGTACCACATGGGACAGACCATCGTCGAAAAGATCGCGCAAGCCCACATGGGCGAGGGTCCGGGCCGCCCGCTGCGCGCCGGTGACTTTCTTTCCGTCCGCCCCTATCACGTGATGACCCACGACAACACCTCTGCCGTGATGAAGAAGTTCAAGGCCATCGGCGCGAAGAAGGTACACGATCCGGCGCAGCCAGTGATCACCGCCGACCACGATATTCAGAACACGGAAGCGTCGAACCTGGCGAAGTATCGCAGCATGGAGGCGTTCGCGCGCGAGCAGGGCATCGACTTCTATCCGCCGGGTACCGGCATCGGCCATCAGATCATGGTGGAGAAGGGCTACGTGCTGCCTGGAGCATTCGTTGTCGCATCTGATTCGCACTCCAATATGTATGGCGCATTGGGCGCGATCGGCACGCCGGTGGTGCGCACCGACGCGGCCGCGATCTGGGCGACGGGCGAATTCTGGTGGCAGATTCCGCGGACCGTTCAGGTTGTTCTGGAAGGCCGGCTTGCGCCGGGTGCGACCGGCAAGGATGTGATCGTGACCTTGTGCGGACTCTACAACCAGGAAGAAGTGTTGAACGCCGCCGTCGAGTTCGGCGGCCCCGGTGTGGCGTCGCTCAGTATGGATGCGCGGCTGACTATCGCCAACATGTCCACCGAGTGGGGAACCCTGGTCGGCTGGCTCCCGGTGGATGAGGTCACGCTGCGTTACCTCGAGGCGCGCAATCGAGAATTGCGGGCGCAGGGGGTCGCGCGTATTCCCCAAGAGAAATTTGAGGAGTGGCTCACGAATTCTCCGGCTCCGGACAAAGATGCGTCGTACGCGGGCCGGATCACGCTGGATCTCGCAGAGGTGACGCCGCACGTTTCGGGTCCGGATACGGTGCAGGTTATGCAGTCGGTCGCCGAAATCGCGAAAAAGCAAGTCGCCATCCAGAAGGCGTACCTGGTGTCGTGTGTGAACTCGCGGCTGGAAGACCTTGAGGCGGCAGCGAAAGTCTTGCGCGGCAAGAAGGTAGCGGAGGGTGTGCAGTTTTATCTGGCGGCGGCCAGTCGCGCGGTGCAGGAGGAAGCGGAAAAGCGCGGCGTGTGGCAAACCTTGCTCGAGGCGGGCGCCCATCCGCTGCCCTCGGGATGCGGACCGTGCATCGGCCTGGGTACCGGACTGCTTGAAGCAGGTGAGGTGGGCATCTCCGCGACCAATCGCAATTTCAAAGGCCGGATGGGTTCGCGCGATGCGCAGTGCTATCTGGGCAGTCCCGAGGTCGTCGCCGCTTCGGCCGTCGCCGGTTACATCTGCGGACCCGTGCCGGCCGAGTATCGCGGCTTGACGAAACATTTTCAAGAGCTCGCCAGCGATGCGGCTCCAGCCGAGGAGGTCGAAATCCTGCCCGGATTTCCGCAACGCGTGCAAGGGAGGCTGATCTTCCTTCCGCAAGATAACCTGAACACCGACGGCATCTACGGCAAGGACTACACCTATCGCGAAGACATGACCCCCGAGATGATGGCCAGTGTGGTGATGGAAAATTACGATCCCCAGTTTGCCGGGCGCACGCAAGCCGGTGACGTCATCGTCGGCGGCTTCAACTTTGGTACGGGTTCCAGTCGCGAGCAGGCGGTGACCGCGCTTAAGTACAAGGGCATTCCGCTGGTGATCGCCGGCAGCTTCTCGCAGACCTATCTGCGCAACGCGTTCAACAACGGCTTTCTGTGCATCGAGACGCCCGGCCTGGTGAATCGGTTGCGGGCAAAGTTTTCCGATGCGGTCGCGCGCAAGGAAAAGACGATCATTCCCGGTGACGAGGTCGAGGTTGATTTTTCCGCGAGCACCATACGCTATGCAGGCGAGCAGTTCGCCTTCCCGGCGCTGGGTAGTGTGCCGCAGTCGCTGGTGATTGCCGGCGGGGTGGAAAATCTGGTGAGCCGGAAGCTGGGGTTGGGCCCGGTAGCGTCGCAAGTTTAGAGGTAGTCCCATAATGTGGAACATCGAGCATTACAGTTGCCGCGGAATAGGGGTCCTTCGACTCCAGCGGCCACAGGCGGGCCGCCTCCGCTCAGGATGACAGATCATCAGTTTGTAGAGGAGTTTCGCATTCATGGCAAAACGTAAAGTCGTATCCATGCCGGGTGATGGCATCGGCAATCAGGTCCTGCCCGAGGCGATTCGGGTGCTCGACGCCGTCGGCTTTGAGGCCGAATACGTACACGCCGATATCGGTTGGGAGTGCTGGATCGAGGAAGGCAATGCTCTTCCCGAGCGCACCATCGAACTGCTGCGCCAGCACAAGGTCGGCTTGTTCGGCGCCATCACCTCGAAGCCGAAGACGGAAGCCGAGGCCGAGCTGGGCCCCGCATTACGCGGCAAAGGTTATCAGTACTTCAGCCCCATTGTTTCCATGCGCCAGATTTTCAACCTCGACGTGTGCATGCGGCCGTGCCTGTCGTTCCCCGGCAACCCGCTTAACTTCATCCGCAAAAAACCCTCTGGCGGTTACGAAGAGCCCAAGGTGGACGTGGTGGTCTTCCGCCAGAACACCGAAGGATTGTATGCGGGAGTGGAGTGGACGAATCCGCCGCAACCGCTGCGTGACGCATTGCGCACCCATCCGAAGTTCAAGCCGTTCACCAACGTCGCCGGCGAGGACCTGGCGATTTCGGTGCGCATCATTACTCGTCCGGCAGCGCGCCGGATTTGTGAAGCCGCATTTCAGCACGCGCGCAAGCACGGCTACAAATCGGTGACCATCTGTGAGAAGCCCAACGTGCTGCGCGAAACCTCAGGCATGATGGAGGAAGCCGCCAAGCAAGTGCACCAGCAGTACAGCGAGATTGCGCTGTGGTCCACCAACATCGACGCGCAGACCATGTGGCTGACCAAGAACCCGGAAGAGTATGGCGTGATCGTGGCCAGCAACTTGTTCGGCGACGTCATCAGCGACGCATTCGCGGGACTGGTTGGTGGGCTTGGTTTTGCGGCGTCGGGCAACATCAGCCAGGAGGTTGCGGTGTTCGAGCCCACACATGGCTCCGCTCCCAAGTATGCCGAGCTGAATCCGGCGATCGTCAATCCGATTGCTATGATTCTTTCGGCGGCGATGATGCTCGATCATCTCGGTGAGAACCACAAGGCGCGCGCGATTCGCGACGCTATCGCGGCGGTTGTGGCTGAAGGCCAAGTGCGCACTTATGACATGATGCGCATTCCAGGCGGGGCGAAATCGCTGGCCCAGGGCGCCGCCTCGACAACCCAGATGACAGACGCCATCCTGGCGAAGCTGGGGGCCAGTCTGGAGGCGGCTTTAGCGGCTTCCTGAGTCGGCGAAATTGGTTTGGGTAGAGCTGGCCTTTAGGCCAGCGTCCAGCCATTTAACAAATGAGGGGCTTTAGCCCCGGAGGTAGCTTTCTTGACTGTTTCGGCAACAGATACCAGCCGAGTCCGACGAGGCGAGGCGGGAGGCGCTGGCGACGACGTGCGTTCCGACTTGTACGTCAGCTTCGAGGAGCGCGCCAGCGGTGGGATTCAGATCGGCCTGCGCTCGCGTGTTGAACTGTACTACGGTGAAGTCATTCGTCAGCAGATTCGCGACGTGCTGCGCACGCTGGGCATCGAGCATGCGTTAATCGAGATCGTGGACGAAGGCGCGCTGCCGTTCGTGATCGCAGCTCGCATCGAGGCGGCGGTGCGACGCGCCGGACTCGCAACAGGCAAGTCAGCGCTGCCGGAAGCGGTAACGCTGGCGGCGCCATCGCCGCGCGATCGGCTGCGGCGCTCACGGCTCTATCTTCCCGGCAACGAACCCAAATATTTCATCAACGCCGGACTGCATGGGCCGGACACCGTCATTCTCGATCTGGAAGACTCGGTGCACTATGCCGAGAAAGATGTGGCGCGGCTGCTGGTCCGTAATGCGCTGAGAGCGGTCGATTTTGGCGCGGCCGAGCGCATGGTGCGAATCAATCAGCTTCCGCTTGGACTAGCCGACCTGGAAGAGGTCGTGCCGCAATCGCCTGATCTCATTTTGGTTCCGAAGGTCGAAACCGCCGAACAGGTGTCTGACGTTGTGGGAGCTATGGACTCAATCGCAAAAGGAGTGGGGGTCACGCGTCCCATTTGGCTGATGCCGATTCTCGAATCGGCGCTGGGCATCGAGAATGCCTTCGCCATCGCGACTGCGTCGGATCGTATTGCCGCCATCACCATCGGATTGGAGGACTACACCGCCGATCTCGGCGTGGCCAAGACTGCCGACGGAAGCGAGTCGCTCTATGCCCGCCGGCGTGTGGTCAACGCCGCCCACGCCGCGCACGTGCAGGCCATCGACTCGGTGTACGGCGACGTAGCCGACACCGAAGGACTGCTGCACTGGGGCGAGGCTTCGCGGGCCATGGGATTCGAGGGCATGGGCTGCGCTCATCCGGTGCAAATTGAGATCATTCACCGCGCCTTTGCGCCAGCGCCGGACGAACTGGAGAAGGCGATGCAGATCGTCGCAGCTTATGAGGACGCGCAAACCCGCGGTCTGGGCGTGGTGAGCTTAGGGTCCAAGATGATTGACGCTCCGGTAGTGCAACGCGCCCTGAAGCTGGTCGCACTGGCCAGGAAGATGGGCATCATCGCCGATCGGGCATCAGCAGGAGAACTATTGTGAGCGCGGGCGCAGCAACTGGTTTGGTCACGAATGCAGCGGGCCGTCGCGTGCCAACTCATGTCAATGGCCGCGAAGAGGTGCCATACAAAGGGGTTAATGAACATGGTTCCACGTGGAACAAAGCCGGCTCGCCAATTCGCAGTAGCAGTGACTATCCCACAAACGGGGACAAGCGCGTCCCCGATTTGGAGACCGCGCTGCGGCTGTGCGGACTGCACGATGGCATGACCATCAGCAGCCATCATCACTTGCGTAATGGCGACCGCGTCGCGCTCACCGCGTTGCAGACCGCTGCGCGCATGGGCGCCAAGGACCTGGTGTGGTTTCCCAGCGCATCGTTTCCGTGCCACGAGCCGGTGATCGACCTGATGAAGTCGGGCGCGGTGCATCACATCGAAGGCAGCATGAATGGGCCACTCGGCGATTATTGCTCGCACGGACACATGCGCGGCCTGGGCGTCTTGCGCTCGCACGGGGGACGCTGGCAAGCGGTGCAGGATGGCGAGGTCCATATTGCTATCGCGGTGATCGCCGCGCCCACAGCGGACTTCTTCGGCAATGCCGACGGCTCGCATGGACCGTCAGCCTGTGGGTCGCTGGGATTTGCGCTCGCCGATTCCGTCTATGCCGATCGCGTCATCGTCGTGACCGACAATCTGGTCCCGTTCCCCTGCATTCCCTGGCAGATTCAGGGCAACAACGTTGACTATGTGGTTGAGGTTGACTCCATCGGCGATCCTTCACAGATTGTCAGCGGCACCACGCAGATCACGCGCAGTCCCGATCGCTTGCGAATTTCCGAGCTGGTGGCGCGCTTTCTGCGCGACAGCGGCATCATGCGCGACGGATTCTCCTTCCAGGCGGGCGCGGGTGGCATCGCGCTGGCGTTTGTGGACTACCTCGCCGGCATGATGAAACAAGCCAAGGTGAAGGCCAGCTTCGTGCGCGGCGGCTCAACCAAATACCTGGTCGATCTGCTCAACCAAGGTCTGATCGGGTACATACTCGACGGCCAAACGTTCGACCTGGATGCAGTGCAGTCGATCGCCAGCAATCCTCGTCATGTGGCCACCAGTCCGTTCACCTCGTACAACTTCCACGGCAAGGGCAACTTCGCTTCGCTGGTTGACGCTGCCGTGCTGGGCGCAACCGAGGTTGACCTCAACTTCAATGCGAATGTCGTGACCCATTCCGACGGGCGGCTGCTGCACGGAATTGGCGGCTGGCAAAATTGCCTGTTCGCGGGATGCACGATTCTCGCAGTGCCATCGTTCCGCGACCGCATTCCGGTGATCGTTGACGAAGTGACTACGGTGACTGGGCCGGGTGAGCTGATCGACGTGGTCGCGACCGAACGCGGCATTGCCATCAATCCACGGCGGCAAGACCTACTCGACGCGGTGAAGGGCAAGGGCCTGCCGATTCGTCCCATCGAAGAGCTGCAAGCCGAAGTGGAGAAAATTTGCGGCGGGAAACCCGCCAAGCCCCGGCTGCTTGATCGTCCCGTGGCCGTCGTGAAATGGGTGGACGGGACCGTGCTCGACACCGTGTGGCAGGTCGTGGATGACAATCCCTACGCGCCGAAGGTAAGCGGAGGAGAGTAAGGTGAGCGTAGTCGTACGGTTTGCTGCAACTCGAAGAGGATAGGCGCACCGCATCGAAATGGCGAGGTTCGCAGTGAAAACCAAATCCGCGACAGAAACCCTGCTCGACAAGTTCACGCAGATGGCGACTGAACCGTCCAAACGGATGAGCGATAAGGAGTTTGAGCGCGCTGTCGAAGGCTGACGGAAGGTCATCACTAGAGTCCGCGCTTCTCGGGCTCGGCGGCCCGGGACCGCGTAACCCACGCTTCACATCTTCCGGAATGTGTCCTTGGCCACTTCTTCAAATCTCAATTCGCCGGGACCATTCGCGCCTTTGGCCAGACAATATTCTTGGCACGCGGCTGAGCTGGACCGCAGGTTGTGCTCCTGAGCAACTGAGGCGCGTGGTCGTCATCGCGTTTGAAAATGTAAGCGCGAATCTTGTAGCAGATGCCTGCGTTGGTGCCGGCGCGCGCGATGTCATGCCAGGCTTCGGCCGCTACCAACGGTCGCTGCGCGATGGCGGCTGCCATCGGCGCGTTGAGGCCCGCGAGATCCGAGCTTACGAACGGGCTGTCAAGTGTGGACGCCGGCGGACTGGCATGGCCGAGGGCGGCGGCTAGCAGGATGAAGCACAGCGTGAAGCGAGCCATAAACAAGCCCCCTTTGCGCGTAGGATAGCACCGTTCCGGGCGGGTGAAGCAGCGATTGGGACGAAGCGCTCAGCCAATTTCCGATACGACGAAAGCGGCAGGACCTGTACGGCCTCAGGGGGATGTTCTGGCCGGGCGGAAGTGGCACTCTAGCTTCAGCAACGGCAGTGAAACCCGGCCGCCCAGATAAGAAACTGTATCGGCGGCGAAGCGACGCAGGTACCATTCTCCTTCTTACCCACGAACCTGCAGCAGGGTTCTCCAGCAGAGGCAGGCTGACCCAGCGGAACTCTCCGCTGGGTCTTGGTTCCTAGAGTGAGTGAACCGCTATGGCCCTGCGCAAGCCTGCACCTCGCATCACATCCCCGCAGCGACGGTTGTGTTCTAATACTATGGGCTGGGTTGAGCCACGCTCTGTGATGGCCCACGCGGAGGAAACTGATGGACGAGCGCGACCTGTATGACGAGCGGCAAGAGACCAGGAAAGCGACCTTAAACTGCCCTCACTGCCATCAGTCGGCCGAATACGATTTGGGCTGGTTCGTCCGCACCAAGAAGCGCCAACTGCCCCCGCGGGCGGACGAGCGCGACCGCGCAAAATTTGCCAAAGCCCGCTCCTACATGGTCCGGCGCGACGACCTGGTCGCCTGCAAGAATATTCGCTGCCGCAAGCGCTTTGAGGTCTCGGGGGTCCAGTCGGTGGCCTTTCTCGACGAACAGGTGAAACCCGAAACACGGCAGTGACTGGCTTGCCGCCAGACGAATCCTTATGATGGTTCTTCGCCGTAGGTCTCACCTTCTAGAATCCTGATGGACAGAATGAACTGGAACAGCCAACGCGCCGGTCCTTTGCCACCGCGCGGGATAAATCTACCGCCGGGGTTGAGCCCATTATGACGCGCCTCAAGAAGTTCTGGCAGCGCGTCACCGACGGCATGAAGCTCAACGAGCTCTGGAAGCAGTTCCAGGCCGACGCTCGTTCCAGTTATCGCCTTTACTCCCAGGACGTAGATTCCACTCGCACCGCGGGAGTATCCAAGCGCAAACGGTTCTTCAACCTTGCCGGCCAGTTCTTTTGGGCCTTCATTGAGAAGCTGACTCCGGCACGCCGCGTTCTGCTGTTGCTTGCGCTGTTCTTCCTCTTTACGAACGTAGGAGGTTCCGGGCAGGGCAACACTGGAGAAGTGAGGGTCTTCTGGTTCAGCGGCTCCTTTTGGGGCGGCCTGCTGCTGCTCGTGCTGGTGATTCTGGAAGTCGCCGACCGGGTTGTCATGAAGCGCGATCTCCAGATCGCGAAAGAAATCCAGGCCTGGCTGCTGCCGGCGAGTCCTCCCGCTGTCCCCGGCCTGGAGATCGCGTTTGCCACCCGTCCGGCGAATACCGTGGCCGGCGACTACTACGATGTCTTCGCACGCCCCGGTTCAGGTCCATCCGCCGAGACATTTCTGATTGCAGTGGCTGACGTGGCCGGGAAAAGCATCCCGGCCGCCATGCTGATGGCTACCTTTCAAGCCAGCCTGAAAACTCTTTGCACAACGCCGGGCCCGCTGGTCGAACTGGTGGGCCGGATGAACGCCTATGCCTGCAGCAACAGCCAGAACGGACGCCGCTTCACGACGGCGTTTATCGCCGAATACGATCCGGTGTTGCGGACCTTGAGCTACGTGAATGCCGGCCATAACAACCCGATACTGCGACGCCAGTCCGGCAGCATTGAGCGCTTGCAGATTGGGGGCGTGCCGCTCGGCATTCTGGAGAATGCGCCTTATGAGTCAGGCTCGGTGACGCTGCAAAGTGGCGACTGGCTGGTGATCTTCACCGATGGCGTGGTTGAAGCGGAGAATCCGCAGCAAGAGGAGTATGGTGAGGCCCGCTTATTCGGGGTGCTGCAGGCTGGTTTGACGTATGCACCCGCTGCGCTGCTGAACTACATCATGAGCGGCCTTGACCGATTCGTCGCCAACGCCCCGCAGCACGATGACGTTACGCTGATGCTGCTGCGAGCTAGTTAGAGTCCCGGCGGTTCAGCGCTTAGCCAGCGACCTTGCAGCGTGACGATGTGGCCGCGACTCCGCCTGCGTCATTCCACCGCTTTTCCGAACAGCGCACTCACCCTTGCGATGTTGGGCAGCAGCTCCGCAGGAAAGTTGTGGCGCTGCTGTAAGTACGAGGGATCGTTGTAGGTGAGCCAAACCTTCCCTTCGGCGTCCTGCCAGAACAACGCTTTCAGTGGCAGATCGATCGCGACTGTGGGAGCAGCCTGCATCAAAGGAGTTCCGCCCTTCGGACTGCCGAAGATGAGCAGCTTGGTAGGCCGCATGGCGAGCCCAACCTTCGCGGCCTCGCCGCTGTGATCAATGCGCGCGAAGATAGTGACTCCGCGCTCAGTGAGCAGCGCTTCCAGGCGGTGCATGGTTTCTTCAACGCTGTGCTGACTCGCCAGGTGAATGAGCCCGTTCTGTTCATTCAAACTCATATTGACTCCCCTGTTTCGTTGCTGTTGCCTTCGCGCGGCGGAACCATTATGGAGGCCGGTAATCGCTGTCAGCAAGCCTTGCTTGGGAACACTCTCTCCGTGTAAGAATGGAAGCAATGCCATCGAGCCGCTGGGATGCTGTCATCTTCGATTATGGCCGAGTGCTGAGTCTGGCGCCTTCGGACTCTGAATTGCAGGAATTTGCGGCGCTGGTCGGCATCGCCGAGCCGCCCTTCTTCGAGATCTACTCCGCCACCCGCCACGACTACGATGCTGGCCGCTCCGATTTCCGGCAACACTGGCAGGCTTTCGCCGAGGCCGCTGGGGTTGAGCTCCGGCCTACGCAAGTGGAGTGCATCGCCGAGATGGAAACGCTCATGTGGCTGCGCCTCAACCCCGACGCACTCGAACTGGCGCGCGAGATCAAGGCACAAGGAGTGCGGACTGCCATCCTCTCCAATATTCCTCACGACCTGCTGGCCGAGGTGCGCAAATTCAGTTGGCTCGAGGAATTCGAGGTGAAGATCTGGTCGTGCGAGCTGGGTATCCTGAAGCCTGATCCAGCCATCTACCGCGCTTGTCTCGACGCTCTCGGTTGCCGTGCGGAACGGTCGCTGTTCTTCGATGACCGCGCCAACAATGTCGAAGCCGCCCGCGATCTCGGCATGGCGGCGCACATCTTCGAGTCCACGAGTCAGGCCAGGGCGATTGTGCGCGCAGGAATGGACAGCAGTAGCCAGTAGCCAGTAGTCAGTGGTCAGCTATCAGTTGTCAGCGGTAAGCGGTAAGCTGTCAGCTCTCAGCCGTCAGCCAAAGCTGCGCTGCTAAACGCGCGGTGTCGCCTGCGGTTCTGGCTCCGGCTGGCTTGCGCCCATTCGGCTGTCGAGGACGGCGCCCAAAATCCTTTCCGACGCGCCCTATTTTTTCAATTCGATGAGCGCCGCCGGGCTGGCTCCGCTGTGAAGTGGACTTCCATCGCCCCAAAGTACGGGAAAGATTCGCTCCAGGCAAGTTGCACGCGTGAAACATACTCCCTGCTAATTCCGTATTATTCTCGGTGGGCATTCCGTCTCCGGAGAACTGGATGGCTACCGTTTCTAATCTCTCTCCGTTAGAAGATCGCAAGAGTCCCGCCCCCTGGTATGCAACCGGGTTGGCAGTCGTCTGCTTGATTGTTGCGGCGCGCCTATTGCTCCATCTGCTGACCGCCAACCGCTACGGCATCTTCCGCGACGAACTCTACTACATCGCCTGCAGCCGGCATCTGGCTTGGGGCTACGTGGACATGCCGCCGTTCATTTCGGCGGTGACGTGGCTGGTGACTTCACTGTTCGGGTCTTCGCTATTTGTCATCCGCCTCATCCCGGCAATCGCGGGCTGCGGGGCCATCGCCCTCACTGGGTACCAGGCGTACCAATTCGGCGGACGGCGCTTCGCAATGGCGCTGTCAGCTTTGGCGATGGCGGTTTCCGCCGTCTTCGTCATCAACGGCCACCTGCTTGGGACCAACGATTTCGAGGCGTTGTTCTGGATGGGCTGCGCATCGGTCGTCATCCGCATCATCCAGACCGGCAATCAGAAATTGTGGCTATGGTTCGGCGTGCTGGCGGGCATCGGCCTGGAAAACAAGTATTCGATGGCCGTGTTCGGCCTGGGCATCGTCGCCGGATTGCTGTTCACGGCGGAGCGCAGGGCTTTCACCCACAAGTGGATCTGGATCGCTGGCGCGATCGCGTTTCTGATTTTCCTGCCGAACTTGCTGTGGAATGTTCACCGCGATTGGCCGTTCGTGCAGTTGATGCACAATATCCACGCCAGCGGCCGCGATGTTGCGCTGAATCCCGTCCAATTCATCCTGGAACAGGTCCTGATGGTGAATCCCTTCGCGCTCCCGCTGTGGGTGGCGGGATTGGGCTGGCTGTTCGTTGGCCGCGAAGGGCGGCGCTATCGCGTTCTTGGCTGGGCCTACCTGGTCACACTCGCTGTCTTCATAATTCTCCACGGCAAGGATTACTACGTCGCGCCGGCGTATCCCATGCTGTTCGCGGCGGGCGGTGTGGTCTGCGAACAATGGATTGCGCGCACCCGGCGCACCTGGCTGAAACCCATGTTTGTCCTGGTGCTCGTGGTTCCGGCGCTGGTGTTCTTGCCGCTGATTGCGCCGGTCATCAGCCCCTCGCAGTTTGTCGCTTTCACGCGAGCCATTCATTTCACGCCGCCAGTTAGCGAGCATAGTCACGCGCGCTCTCCGCTGCCGCAGTACTATTCCGACGAGCTTGGCTGGGAGGCGATGGTCGCCGAGGTGGCCCGCGTGTATCACAGCCTGCCGCCTGACGTGCAGGCCAAGACCGCCATCAAGACGAGCGATTATGGACAGGCTGGCGCGATCGACTATTTCGGCCCAAAGTACGGTTTGCCGCCCGCCGTCTGCTTTCATCAAAACTACTGGTACTGGGGAATTCACGGCTACACGGGCGAGAGCATCATCGTGGTCGATGAAGACAATCCTGAGCATCTCAAGAGCATCACCGAGCACGCCGAATGGGCGGGACACTTTGAGTATCCGTACGCGCTGGAGAAGTTCGACATCTGGTATGCCACGGGGCTGAAAGTGAGCCTTCACGACGTCTGGGAACATGAAAAAGATTGGGACTAGTCCGAAGGCAACCGTGCACAGCGGAGCGCGCGGCGCAGCCGTGAGGGAGCAGGCGTCGGCAAAAGGCTTTGCCCGCAAGGGACGGATAGCGCCGCCTCTGGGCCGGAGCTACGCTGTGACCATGCAAACCGAACATCGGAATGAAAACCAGAATGAAAGCCAGCACGAAAACCATTGGCAACAAGTGATGGCGCGCGATGCCCGGCAGGACGGACGCTTCGTCTTCGCGGTGCGCACCACCGGCGTTTACTGCCGCCCGTCGTGTCCGAGCCGTCGCCCGCGGCGGGACTCGGTTGAGTTTTTTCCCGATCCGCGTGAAGCCGAGCGCGCCGGTTACCGCGCTTGTCTGCGTTGCAGGCCAACGGAGATCTCGGCCCAGGCACAATACGTGCTTCGAGCGCGACAGTTGCTCGAGAGCGCCGAAGGCGTGATGACTCTCGCAGAGCTCAGCAAGCGCGTCGGGCTTAGCCCGTTTCACTTGCAACGGCTATTCAAGCGCGCCACCGGCCTCAGTCCGCGCGAGTATCAATCGGCGCGGCGCATGCAGCACGTCAAAACCGAACTTCGCAAAGGAGAAGATGTGACCACCGCATTGTACGAAGCGGGCTTCAGCTCGCCCAGCCGTCTCTACGAGAAGTCCAGCCAGCAGCTTGGCATGACGCCTGGCGCCTACCGGCGCGGCGGGGCGGGCGCGACGATCACCTTCGCGATTGCGCCGACTCCGCTGGGGCGAATGCTGGTTGCTGCCACCGAGCGCGGGCTGTGCGTTGTTCGCTTTGGCGACAGCGTGGCTGAGTTGGAGGGCGGCCTGCGCAACGAGTTCCACGCAGCGGCGTTGCTTCGTGACGATGCGGCCATGCGTCGTTACATCGGGCCGCTGCTGGCCAGCCTCGGCGGCGAGAAAACTACGATCGACCTCCCGCTCGACGTGCGCGCCACCGCCTTCCAGCAGAAGGTGTGGGAGACGCTGCAACGGATTCCGCGCGGCGAAACCCGCAGCTACACCGAGATCGCGCGCGCGATCGGCGATCCTAAAGCAGTCCGCGCCGTGGCTCGCGCTTGCGCTTCGAATCCCGTGGCGCTGGCCGTGCCATGTCATCGCGTGGTGCGCAGCGATGGCAATCTGGCGGGGTATCGCTGGGGAATTGAGAGGAAGAGGAAACTTCTGGAGGGCGAGCAGGCCAATAGGAGTTCTGTCGCCGGGGCGATGGAGAGCATCCGAGAGCTGCGCAAAGGCAACAAGTTGGCCCGTCTGAGGATCAAAGCACTGATTCATGAAGGCCACAAATATTAAGTAGCAGCCATAACTGCCACGCTGCGTTCGCATCGCCGATTCCCATTCCGAAACTCGCCTGCGCTCGTCCGTTTCCCATCCTCCCGCCGCTCATTTATACTTGC
This sequence comes from uncultured Acidobacteriaceae bacterium, assembly GCA_963710585.1. Classification (GTDB taxonomy): domain Bacteria; phylum Acidobacteriota; class Terriglobia; order Terriglobales; family Acidobacteriaceae; genus Bog-257. The sequence continues at coordinate 47,323 of CAVQAM010000010.1, forward strand.
CCGTTTCACGTTTATGCACTCGAAGCACTCCGTGAAGGGTTAGGAGCCCTGGTGAAGATACTGGTCTGCATGAAGCAGGTCCCGCAGAAAGACGCGCCGCTCAAGCTGAATGAGGGCGGCACGTGGATTCGCGAAGATGTTTCCTACGAGGTGAACGAGCCCGACGCCTACGCCCTGGAAGAAGCGCTGCGGCAGAAAGAGAAGCACGGCGGCGAGGTGGTGGTGATCACCAGCGGCCCGGCGCGCGCGCAGCAGGTGTTGCGCGAGGCGCTGGCCAAGGGCGCCGACCGCGCCATTCACCTGGAAGGCGACGGCTTCGTGACCCTCGACGCGTTCAACACTGCCAAGGCCTTCGCCGCGGCCATCAAGGACGAGAGCTTCGATCTCATCTTCACTGGCTTGCAGTCCGATGACTATGGCTTTGCCCAGACCGGCGTCATTCTGGCTGAGCTGCTGGGCTGGCCGCACGCCACCATCATTATGCAAATCGAAAAGAGCGATAGCGGCATTCGCGTGAAACGCGAACTCGAGGCAGGCTTCTTCCAGTTTGTCGATATGCCGTTGCCTGCGCTCCTGACCATCCAATCGGGCATCAACAAATTGCGTTATGCAACCTTGATCGGCATCAAGCAGGCTAAGAACAAGCCGCTGAAGAAGGTGAGCTTCGACGAAGTCAAGCCGGCGCTCGGCGAGAACCTGCAGAAGATCGAGAAGCTGTACATCCCGCAGAAGACCAAGAAGACCGAAGTGCTGGAAGGCCCTCCGGGAGAGATCGCCAAGAAGTTGGTGGACAAGCTGCGCAACGAATTGCGCGTGATCTAGGCCTTATTCGAGCGGCCCTGGCCGCCTGATCGGCCGAAGGTGCAAGATCGCCATCGGACTTGGAAGTTTGGCTAACAGTGAATTGGCAAGTCGGCGCGCCCGCGGCGGCGGGCAGGAGGCGACCATGCCATCGTCAGAAGAGAAACGTGAAACCGGCTCGGCCCTGATGATTATCGGTTGGGTGCTGGTGCTGTTCGCATTCCTGGTCATGTTCTTTCAGCCGGCGGCACGCAAGCTGGGAGAGACACGGTTTGAGATCATCGCAGGCATGCTGGTCGCCGCGGGTCTGCTGCTGAACATCGTCGGCGCTCGCATTAGGCGCCGCAATCGGTAAAGAGGCGTCGGATGCGGCAGATTAGACTTTCCGGCGCGTCTGAAATACGCTGCGGAAAGAGTCGGAAAAGCATATCCCTTACCGACTAAAGTCGATTCGGGATGACAAGAATGAATGGCTCTCAATGGCGCACCTGAAGGTGCGCCCCTTCAAGGCAGATCAGATCGGATCAAAATGGCAGATACCATCCTGGTTGTAGTCGAGCAACGCGAAGGCAAATTGAATCGGGTTTCCTGGGAGACCATCACCGGGGCGCAGGCGATCGCCGCTGAAACGGGTTGGACGCTGGAAGCGGCCGTAGTTGGCAGCGGCGTAGGCGATATCGCCAAAGAAATCGCCGCGGCAAAAGCCTCGAAGGTGTATGACCTTGAATCGGCCAAACTGGAGCCGTACACACCCGACGGCTTCGTGGCCGCGCTGAAACCGTTCATCGAGCAGAAACAACCCAAGCTGGTGCTGATGCCGCACACCTACCAGGTGCGCGACTTCGCTCCCAAGTTGGCTGCCGCGTTGAATCGTACTCTCATCAGCGATGCTGTCGGCTACAAGTATGAGGGCGGCAACCTGCGGTTCACCCGCCAGATGTTCCAGGGAAAGTTTGCCGCCGACGTGTCTTTTGTTGGTGGTCCTCCGTATTTCGCGACCTTTCAGAATGGCGCCTTCCGTGCCGACCAGCTCGTGCGTGGGGACGTAGCGGCGCCGGTGGAAACCGTCAATCTCGACGTGGCCGACGGTGCGGTGCGCAACAAACCCGAGGCCCCGTTCAAAGAGGCGAAGCAGGCAGTTGACCTTACCCAGGCGCAGGTCATTGTCGCGGTCGGCCGTGGTATCAAAGAGCAGAAGAACATCGCACTTGCCCAGCAGTTGGCCGACGCGCTGGGCGGCGAGATCGCGGCGTCACGGCCGATTTGCGATTCCGGCTGGCTGCCGATGGAGCGTCAGGTCGGATCTTCTGGACAGACGGTTGCACCCAAGCTGTATCTCGCGCTGGGAATTAGCGGTGCGATTCAGCACGTAGTGGGGATGAAAGGCGCGCGCACTATTATTGCCGTCAACAAAGACGCCGAGGCGCCCATCTTTGAAATCGCCGATGTCGCCGTGGTCGGCAATCTGTTCGATATAGTTCCACCCTTGATCGAAGAAGTGAAAAAAGCGAAAGGCGTTTAACAACATCACGCACGCCGGCAGATTCTTGAGGTAGAGAGCGGCGCATGAACTTGCGCCTTTCTTTTTGCGTAACACCCATTCTTAATTAGGGATATCGTCTCCCTGAGACCTGCGATGAGTGGCTGTAACAACGTCATAGTTTTGTGGCGCTAGAATAATACTTACTTTCTTGGAAAGGCCTAATGATCGTTTTTCGTAAGCCGCTTGAGGGTGTTGACCGCCCGGTCATGGAAGCCGATGTCGTCATCGTTGGCGGAGGGCCCGCTGGTATGGCCTGCGCCTTGCGCCTGTCGCAGCTTATTGACGAGCACAACGCCAGCCATCCTGATGCAACGCTCACTAAGGAGAATATCTACCTCCTGGAGAAGGCCAGGGAGGTAGGAGCGCATTGTCTTTCGGGCGCGCTGCTCGATCCGCGCTCCATGCGCGAGCTGCTGCCCGGCTTTGAAAAGGAAGCGCCGCTCGATGCCGCCGTCGTAAAAGAGGCGGTCTATTTTCTGACCCGCACGGGTAAATTCAAGTTCCCCATTACGCCTCCGCCCATGCGCGACCACGGAAACTATGTTATCTCCATCAACAGGTTCGTGAAGTGGTTGGGCAGCAAGGTCGAAGAGGCGGGGATCACCGTCTTCACCGGTTTTGCCGGCTCCGAGCTGCTTTTCGAAAGCGGGCGCGTGGTGGGCGTGCGCACCGACGATAAAGGCGTGGACAAGAACGGCGAGTGCAAGTCGAACTTCGAGCCCGGCTACGATTTGAAAGCCAAGGTTGTGATTCTCGCCGAAGGCACGCGCGGCTCGCTGACCAAGCAGCTCATCGGACGCTTCCGGCTTGACCACGAACGCAATCCGCAAACCTATGGGGTCGGAGTGAAGGAGCTATGGGAGCTGCCCGCCGGGCGGGTCGCGCCGGGCGAAGTCATCTACACCATGGGCTACCCGCTGACCTTCAACGAATACGGTGGCGCGTGGATTTACGGCGCCAAAGACAATCTCGTTTCGCTCGGTTTCGTCACCGGGCTCGACTATCGCGATCCGCGTCTTGATCCGCATCGCGTGCTTCAGGAATTCAAGAAACATCCGTTCATCGCCAAGCTGCTGGAAGGCGGCAAGATGGTGCGCTATGGCGCCAAGTCGCTGCCCTACGGCGGCTGGTGGTGCATTCCCCCGCTGGCCGGCGATGGCTGGATGGTCCTGGGCGACTCGGCCGGCTTCTTGAATTCACAGCGGCTGAAGGGGATTCATCTTGCCATCAAGAGTGGGATGCTGGCAGCGGAGACTGCCTTCGATGGCATGGTGAAGAACGATTTCTCGCTCGGCCTGCTGGAGACATTTCAGGACCGCGTGGAGAAGAGTTGGATCAAGACCGAGCTCTGGCCGGTGCGCAACTTCCACCAGGGTTTCGAGAGCGGGCTCGTCGCAGGCGCCTTCCACGCGGGCATTCAGCAGTTTACGGGTGGCCGCGGCCTGCATGCGCATTACACCAACCAGGCGGGGCATCGCCGCATGGAACGGTTGAAGCGGCTTCCGGCGGACGGCGGGCCGGAGGCGCGCATCATCGGTCCTGCCAAGGGTGACGGCAAACTCACCTTCGACAAGCTGACCGACGTGTATTACTCCGGCACCAAGCACGAAGAAGACCAGCCGGCGCACCTCGTGATCCACGACACCAACATCTGCAACGAGCGTTGCGTAACAGAGTACGGCAACCCTTGCAAGAATTTTTGCCCGGCCAATGTTTACGAGATGGTCGAAGCGGCAGATACGCCCAGCGGATTGCAGATCCATCTGAACGCTTCCAACTGCGTGCACTGCAAGACCTGCGACATCATGGACCCCTACGAGATCATTACCTGGGTCCCACCAGAAGGCGGTGGGGGCCCGAACTACGAAGGGATGTGAGAGGTCCCACTACCTGCTTTTCGTTTGATGGTCCTGAGGTTTGGGGCATGGCGATCGATGTAGCCTACCAACCGAGCAACGATGAGCAGATTGAAGCACAGGTTGGCTCTCGCCGAGTTGGACATACGGGCCCAGTTTGGCATATGCTAGGCATATGCCAAGGGAGGTCGCTATGGGCCCTGAACGTCACGTCAAGCTCTTCAAGAATGGCCGCAATCAGGCAGTGCGGATTCCCCGTGAGTTCGAATTTTCGGGTGAGGAGGCCATCATGCGCAAGGAGGGCGAGCGGCTAATCATTGAGCCCGCTCCCCCCAAGTCCCTGCTGGCCGTATTGGCGACGCTAGCGCCACTGGACGAGGATTTTCCACCCATCCCTGACTTGCCCCCCGATCCTGTCGATCTGTGATGCGCTACTTGCTTGACACTAACATCGTCTCCGATCTCGTCCGCAACCCGCAGGGAAAAGTGGCGCAGCACATCCGCAACATTGGTGAAGCGCAGGTTTGCACCAGCATCATCGTCGCCGCAGAATTGCGTTACGGGGCAGCCAAAAAGGGTTCACCACGGCTCTCAGCGCAGCTTGAAGCGGTGCTCGGAGCGCTTGAAGTTTTGCCCTTCGAACCACCTGCAGATGCTGCCTACGGATTGCTGCGTACCGGGCTTGAGCAATCTGGCAGGCCAATCGGCGCGAATGACCTGCTCATTGCGGCCCAGGCGATTGCACTTGGTTACACCATCGTCACCGATAACGAAAAGGAATTCGCCCGCATCGAGAATCTTCCACGCGAGAATTGGCTGCGCTAAAGGTGAGAGTGTCTTGACGGACCCTGTCGATTTTCGACCTGCCGCCGACTTCTGTCCTCGATGACTAATCGGGTCTTCGGTGGGATCCTGTAATGTTGTGTCCAAGAATCAAGAATCTGGCAAACATGCGCACTTCGCGCACGGACCCAACATAAAGGACAACATAATCTATAATGCTTCTACTGTTTCCGACCTCCGTGGCCTAACGGCATACCTAAGGCTGCGGCGGCGGTGTTCCGCGGATTTTGCGGGACCGAGGGTGTGGCGGGGAACGGCCATGCCTCCCGTGCTTGGAAAGGAAACGATCAACAGCGCTGTGGTTGTTCACGCGTTGTCCTGTCTTCTTTCCCCGTACAAAAACAGATTTGAGTTGCAAGAGATTAGAAGCCCTGCGACGCGCTCGAAAAACTTGCAGGGAGGGTGAGTAGGCAGCATAGGGGTCCTTCGACTCGGTCGCCGTGGCGACCTCGCTCAGGATGACAGACGGAATTGCTTGCTAAGAGCTAAAGGCTAACGGCTAACAGCCAAGAGCGAAAAGCGAACCGCGAGAGAGCATGTTCCTCACCGACAAATTCGGGCGGCGCATCAACGACCTGCGGATCTCCATCACCGATCGCTGCAACTACCGCTGCGTCTATTGCCGCTCGGGCACCGGCGGGCCGCAATTTCCCGAGATGCCCATTGCCGACTACCTGCGCATGGCGCGCGTGTTCGTCGGGCTGGGAATCACGAAGGTCCGCCTCACCGGCGGCGAGCCGCTGTTGCGCCGAGGTCTGGGGGAGATGGTCCGCGAACTAGGTCTCATGCGCACGCTTGAAGGCCAGCCCCTGGACATCGCCATTACAACCAACGGACATCTGCTGGCCGAGATGGCGCAGCCCCTTGCCGACGCCGGCCTGACGCGGGTGACGGTTTCGATGGATGCCGTAGATGCAGGAGAATTCGCGCGCATCACGCGCGTACCCAACGGCTACGAACGCGTGCTGGCCGGAATCCGCGCCGCGCAAACCGCTGGGCTCAGCCCGGTGAAGATTAACTGTGTCCTGATGCGCGGCTTCAACGACGATCAGATCACCGCGTTCGGCCGCTTCGCGCGCGAGGAAGGCGTCGCCGTCCGCTTCATCGAATTCATGCCGCTGGAAGAAGACCGCGTCTGGTCGCCGGAGATCGTCGTGACCCTCGACGAGATCGTGCGGCGCATGGCCGAGTTTATGCCGCTGCGCGAAATCGGCCACGCGCGCAGCGAGACCGCCCGCCGTTACGTGTTTGAAGACGGCATTGGCGAGATCGGGATCATCGCACCGGTGTCGCATCCTTTCTGCGGGCATTGCAGCCGTATCCGCGTCACCTCAGACGGCAAGATCCGTACCTGCCTGTTCTCTGTCCGTGAGCACGATCTGGCTGGCTTGATGGCGCAAGGCGCCAGCGACGAAGAGATGGTCGAGTTCATCGTTCACGCCGTCGAGCACAAGGAAGAGCGCCACCACATCGGCGAGCCAGGATTTATTCCGGCGTCGAGAACGATGGTGCATATCGGGGGATGACAGCACTCAGCGAAAATTTGGCGACGTTTTCACCAAAATTCGGAAGCTCTCGCGTCAAGCAAGGCGGAGCAGCATGCCTAAAGACTGCTTTACCGCCTCTACCGTTTCAATATTTGCGCGCTCAATCAACGTAAACTGCCGAGAGCGCCAATCGAGGCTGCGAACCTGATCCGCCAAGACTACACCGTCAACACGACTGCCGATAACGGCGACTTCGAAAGGGTAGCCTTTAACCTTGGAAGTTATCGGACAGGCGAGTGCGAGCCCAGCCTTTTCGTTATACTCGCCGGGACTGAGGACGAGAGCAGGACGCCGTCCAGATTGCTCATGGCCCGCCTGCGGATCGAATGACGCCCACACCAAGTCACCCTCCTCGGGAATGTAGGAACGCTTCACCAGGCCTCTTTACCTCTTGGCTTGCCCCAGTCGACTTCCTCATGAATGTTCTCGGGCGAGATTTTTGCCAGGAGGTCCTCTAAGGCGGGCTTCTTTTTGACGCGTTTCGCCACTATAGTTCCACTTTTCGCGCCGAACGTTAAAGTGTCCCCCTCTTGCAAGCCAGCATCCCGGAGAACTACCTGAGGAAGGCGAACCGCCATACTGTTGCCCCATTTCACAATCTTGCGCGCTCGCATGAACCACCTCCACTCCTTGGGAAGCATAGCACAATGTAGATACATAAATAGATACATTTTCCAGCGAGGCCCTCTTAAGAAGATTAGGAGTGCTTCATCTCTCTCTTGCGCAATCCCCCTTAACGCGCCACAATAGATTCATTCGGTCCTTGTCACCGCGCCGTGTGAGGTGCGGTTTCGGTTTTTGTAACGCAGGCGCGGTCCAAGTCATCGAATGAAGTGAGTTGTAAAGAAGCGTCAACTTGCAGCTTCAACATCCCCGTAGGTCGGGCCCGCCGTGGCGGGTAGTGGATCTACTGGAGCCGCAGGCCAGCTTTCAACATCCCCGTTCCGGGGCGTGAGATTCCGAATGAAACGGAGCCGCGCGGCCGGGACTGAAGGCAGAGACAAAGAGTGGCTACAGCACCGATTACTGAGGCGGTATCCTGCTCGCTCGAAAACTATCTAGTACTCCCCGATAGCTCCATGGACGCCCGCATTGCGGACGCCAAAGCTACCTTGGGCAGCGAGTGCATCGTTCTTGGTCATCATTATCAGCGCGATGAAGTGGTGCGCTTCGCCGATTGCCTTGGCGATTCCTATCGCCTGTCGCAGATGGCGGCGCAGGCCAAAGGCAGCTACATCGTCTTCTGCGGCGTGCACTTCATGGCGGAAAGCGCCGACATATTGGCGCGTCCGGGGCAGGCGGTCATTCTCCCCGACCTGAACGCCGGCTGCTCCATGGCCGACATGGCCGAGATTTCGCAGGTGGAAGACGCCTGGGAGCAACTCGTCAACCTTGGCGTGACCGACGACGAAGGCAGCGGCCTCACCCCCATCACCTACATGAACTCCACCGCCGCCATCAAGGCATTCTGCGGCGAACGGGGAGGCATGGTCTGCACCTCGTCCAATGCCAAGGGCGCGTTCGAATGGGCGCTTCGCCGCAACGGCAAGATTTTCTTCCTGCCCGATCAGCACCTGGGCCGCAACACCGGCTACGCGCGCGGCATTCCGCTGGATGAAATGGTGGTTTGGGACCCTTACATGCTGCAAGGCGGACAGACCGCCGAGCACTTGCGCAAAGCCAAAGTGATTTTGTGGAAGGGACACTGTTCGGTACATCAGCGTTTTCTGCCGGAGCATGTGGACAAAGTGAGAGCAAACTATCCCGGCATCCAGGTCATCGTTCATCCCGAATGCCGTTGGGAGGTCTGCCAGAAAGCCGACGGAATCGGCTCAACCGATTACCTGATCAAGGTTGTGCGACAAGCGCCCGCCGGCTCGTCGTTCGCCATCGGCACGGAGATCCACCTGGTGAACCGCCTGGCCAAGGAAAACCCGGACAAGCGCGTCATCACGCTCGACAATTCCGGCTGCCTGTGCACGACCATGTTCCGCATCTCGCCGCAACACCTGTGCTGGGCGCTGGAAAACCTGGTGGACGGCAACATCGTCAATCAGATCAAGGTAAAAGACAACGTGAAGAAGTGGGCGCGCGTGGCGCTTGATAGAATGTTAGAGATACAGTGATCATTCGCAAACGTCCACGGGAAAAGTATTGGCGGCGTGTTCCGCGCTCTTGGTCGGACCTGCGGGAGTATCGCCGCCGCATGGTGAATCGCCACCAGGCACACAATCAAGCCAAGCTGGGAAGTATAGATATGGCACGCACGTTCACAGTTTCCGAAGCCGAGACCCTGCTGCCGGTGCTGGAGTCGCTGCTCCGCTCCGCCATGCAGGCCAAGGCGCTGATCGAAGAAGTGGATGGCGAGCTGCAATCGCTGGCCAACCGCATCTTCATTAACGGCGGCACGCTGGTGGACGTGGTGTCGGTGGCCCGCCGCAAGGCTGAACGCGAGAAGGCGGTGCAGCGCGCCAAGGATGCCGTCGCCGAAATCGACGCCACTGGCGTCCAGGTGAAAGACCTCGATATTGGCCTGCTCGATTTTCCGTGCATCGTGGGGGAAGAAGTCATCCTGCTCTGCTGGAAGCTGGGCGAAAAGAAGCTCACTCATTGGCATGGTACCGAGGAAGGCTTTGCCGGCCGCAAGCCCATCGACGAGCGCATTCTTCGTGGCAAGAAGAAGAGCAACTGAAGAATGGCCTTTAGCACTTAGCCATTAGCTCTTAGCAATAATGAAGAAGTGGATTCTGCTATCGGTGGGTTTGCTGCTGCTTCTTCCAGAGGCTTGGTATTTGATCTCTGATCCTGTTCGACCCGGCGATGCTGAGACAGCATTTAAGCCGCTAACAGAGATCCCACTCGATTGGTTATCGCCTCCGCATTTCTTGAGTTTCACTTTTACCGCACCGAACGATCCCGTTTGGAACCGGATCATACATGCCTGGGGCAGTCCGGATTATGTGATTGCACTCGTTTCAAAGGGCGCTCAGTATCAGCACTGCTTCGATGGGCTAACGGCAGAGGTTACTCAAGATGGACGTCGGATTAGTCTTGAGAACGCCCGACTGTTTTATGCCTTTGCGGGCGATTCTGGCTGCAACTCTTTAGGTAAAATGTTTCACGCTCCCGCCGGTTCTGCCATTCGGATTCAGATTACGGAGAGCAAGAGGATCGCTCCTGATGCAGAATTAGTTGTTAAGCCAGATTGGCTGTATACGAAAGACCACATCGTCGGAATGGACCTCGATGCTACAATGCGCCCCTTGTTAATCTGTTCGGCTGTAATCGGAGTGGGTATGATCGCTGTGGCGCGGCTAATATCTCCCAATATTGTTTCCTCATGATCCAGCTCTCCTCCGCCGGGAAACGTTTCGGCCCCAAGCTCCTCTTCAATGATCTCGATTGGCTCATCACCCCGCGCGATCGCGTCGGGCTGGTGGGCGCCAACGGCACCGGCAAATCAACCCTGCTCAAGATACTCGGCGGGCTCGAATCGCTCGACTACGGCACGGTCACTCCTGCGAAAAACATGACCTTCGGCTATCTGCCGCAGGATGGGCTGCAGCTCTCCGGACGCACCGTGTTCGACGAGTGCATGTCGGTGTTCAGCGACCTGCGTTCTCTGGAGCAGGAGATGGAAGAACTCGCCCACAAGATGGGCGACCTGGACCACACTTCCGGCGAGTACGCGCAAGTGGCTGACCGCTACCAGCGCATCACCGGCGAGTTCCGGGTACGCGACGGCTATGCCCTCGATTCGCAGGTCGGCACCGTGCTCGACGGCCTGGGCTTTCGCAAGGAAGACTGGACGCGGCAGACGGAAGAGTTCTCCGGCGGCTGGCAGATGCGCATCGCGCTGGCCAAGCTGCTCCTGGCCAAACCCAACCTGCTGCTGCTCGACGAGCCCACCAACCATCTCGATCTGGAAACCCGCAACTGGCTGGAACAATATCTTCTGCAATATCCGTACGCTTATATTCTCATCTCGCACGACCGCTACTTCCTCGACGTGACCGTGGATCGCATCGTCGAAATCTGGAACAAGCGGGTGCAGTTCTACAGCGGAAATTACGAGAAGTATTTGCAGCAGAAACAGGAGCGCCGCGACTCGCTGGTGGCAGCCTACAAGAACCAGCGCGAGCGCATCGAGCAGCTTGAGGCCTTTATCAACCGCTTTCGCGCCCAGGCGACCAAAGCGAAGCAGGTGCAAAGCCGCATCAAGGAACTGGAGAAAATCAATCGCATCGAGATTCCCCCGGACGAGAGAACCATCCACTTCAGCTTTCCTCAGCCCAAGCCCAGCGGCCGGTTGGTGGTCGAGTGCGCTGGGGTGGCCAAGAGCTATGGGTCGAAAGAGGTTTTCCGCGAGGTGGACTTCACCATTCAGCGCGGAGATCGCATCGCGCTGGTCGGCGTGAACGGCGCCGGCAAATCAACCCTGATCAAACTTCTGGCCGGCATCGAACCGCTCACTGCGGGCACACTGCAGCTGGGTCACAATGTAGAACCAGACTATTTCGCGCAGGACCAGTACAAGGAACTCGATCCCGTGCGGCGCATGCTCGACGATCTCTCGGATGTCGCGGGGCAGAAGTCGATGACTGAATTACGTGGCATGCTGGGCTGCTTCCTTTTCTCCGAAGATGACGTGTTCAAACCGATTGGGGTGCTTTCGGGCGGCGAGCGCAACCGCTACGCGCTGGCCCGCATGTTGCTGCATCCGTCCAACTTTCTGCTGCTCGACGAGCCTACCAACCACCTCGACCTGCGCGCCAAAGACGTGCTGCTGGAGTCATTGGAGAAGTACAACGGCACCGTGGTTTTCGTCTCCCACGATCGCTACTTCATCGACAAGCTGGCTACTCGCGTCTTCGAAATCGGCAATGGCCTGATTGATGTTTTCCCCGGCAATTACGAAGACTATCTCTGGCGCAAGCAGCAGGCTGACGCGGCGGACGACCTTGCTTCACCGGCAAATGGAGTGGGCGCCTGGGCTCCCACATTGTCAGATGTCCCTGGCTATGAAGAACGAAAGCCGGCCGTGAGGAAGCGAGTGAACCCGATCAAGCGCAAGCAACTGCAAGAGCGCTGCAAACAGGTGGAAGAGGAAATTGCGCAACTGGAGAGCGGGATCGCCGAGTGTGAGCGCGAGTTGCAATCGTTTGTCAGCGCCGAGGAAACGGCGCGTTGGACCGGCCTGCTGGCCCAGCGGCGCGACGACCTGGGACCGCTGCTGGCGGAGTGGGAAGAGCTTTCGCAGGTGCTGGAGCAGGCCAACGCCTAGCCGGACCTGCCCAGGCTGGGCGTACACTACTTCGGTCTCGGAAGCCATCCGCTACCTCCAAGCTGACCAACCGACGCGGCGGCAACAGACCTCGGAAGCGCTCGTTTGGGAAACGGCCCGCTTCAGGAAGCATCGTCTCCACTAGCGAGTGTCACATAGCCCTGCGGAGACTGTGCCGCAACCTCGTGTGGAAGGAATCACACAATACCAGCCCCGAATGGGGGCGAAAGAGCTTAGCCCAGCGCTTCGCTGGATTATTCATGAGTGCACGTGATTTCTTGGATCGTTGTCCTGAGCGACGAGCGCAAACGGGGTCCCCAGTGAGCACCGGGTTTGTGCTCGCTGGGGTGTTGGAGCGAGGAGTTGAAGGACCCCTATACTTCCCACGCTCTTTCGTCTGGTGTGATTTTCGACAGAGCGAAGCCGAAGGGTGGTAAATGATTTTCGCGCAGCAGCTACCCGGTCAGGGCTTCTGCGGGTTATTCCACTTCGGCGCAAAGTCGCTGTTGGCCAGCCAAGCTATGGGGCCGATCCTGGAGCTGATCGCGTGATTAGGACGCTACCAGATGGCAAGAGGAGTTGGCGGTAGCGCGCTAAGCGTGCTACTATCCGCGCACCTTGGCAAACATTTCGGCAATCCACTTCATTACAATCAGGTGCCTCGTTTCCAGCGTCAAATGAGACCCCCGGACCAAAGTATGGAAGCACCACCCTGGCCAATTCCTCAGGAATTGTTTCGGAGAACCCAATGCACACCGACCGCCGACCGCTCTTATTGTTTCTTACGTTCAGCTTCTTCGCAGTGCTGTCACTGCCCGTCTTCGCTCAGCAAGTGATTGCGACCGTACCGGTGGGTTCCTATCCCCAGAGTTCAGCGGTCAACTCGGGAACCAACAAGATCTACGTGGTGAACAATAACTGCATTGACTATCCCAGCCCCTGTGCGGGCAACGGCACCGTGACCGTCATCGACGGGGCCACCCTTGCCACCGACACCGTTACCGTCGGGAGTAATCCCTACGGCGTTGCGGTCAACCCGATCACCAACAAGATTTACGTAGCCAACATTTGCGGCAACGACCTCACTTGCAGCAGCCACAGCGGAACGGTGACGGTGATCGACGGCGCGACCCTGACCACAGCAACGGTTACGGTTGGGGCTTCCCCTTACGCTACAGTGGTCAACTCGATTACCAACAAGATCTACGTCGCAAACAATTGCGGCAACGATCCCACCTGCGCTTCCCCCTTTGCTGTCGGGACGGTGACTGTCATTGACGGCGCGACCAACAATCCCACCTCTGTCACTGTGGGAATTCTTCCCGACGCCTTGGATGTCAACACGGCGACCAACCAGATCTACGTCGCCAACGAATGCGGCGACGATCCCTATTGCGCCAGCACAGCCACCATGACCGTGATCGACGGAGGGACCCTCTCCACGACCAGTCTTACCGTGGGCCGGAATCCCAATGAAGTGGCGGTCAACCCGGCGAGCAACCGAGCTTACGTTGCTAACTTTAGTGACAACACGGTTTCGGTAATCGCGGGCGCCAGCCCGTCTGCCCTGCAGTTCGTCGCCGTCACGCCTTGCCGGCTGGTGGACACGCGCCCGGAGCACGGCGGCGGCGGTCCCATTCAGGGTGGCACTTTCCAGAGCTTCCCCATACCGCAAGCGGGTGGCTGCAACATTCCTACCACGGCAGCGGCGTACTCGCTAAATGTCTCCGTGGTCCCGTCCGGCCCGCTGGGCTACCTCACCATATGGCCGACTGGCGAAGACCAACCCCTCGCCTCTACCCTGAACTCGCTGGATGGCCGCATTAAGGCCAACGCCGCCATTGTACCTGCCGGGTATCAGGGTGCCGTAAGTGTATTCGTCACCCAGACGACCAATGTGGTCCTCGACATCGATGGCTACTTCGCGCCGGTGTCTGGCTCCACGCTGGCCTTTTATCCTCTGCTGCCTTGTCGCGTGGCCGACACGCGTCACGATACCTATCCCCCGGGCCTGGGACCGCCCTACCTGACGGGCGGCCAGAAACGCGCCTTTCCCATATTGAATGCCACCAGGTGCAACATTCCTTCGGATGCGGCTGCGTACTCGCTGAACTTCTCGGTCGTGCCCCACGGCGCGCTGTTTTACCTGACGGTGTGGCCCACGGGTGAGAGCCAGCCAGTGGTTTCCACTTTGAACGACGTACCTGGTCAGATCATCGCCAATGCCGCCCTTGTGGTTGCGGGTACTGGAGGCGACGTCTCGGTTTATCCGACCAACGACACCGACTTGGTTATTGACATCAACGGCTACTTCGCGCCGGCGGGTCCGGGTGGACTGTCGCTGTATCCGGTGGCGCCTTGCCGGGTCATCGACACCCGCCACGTGGGCAGCGGTCAGCCCTTCCGCGGAACCCTGAGCCCTCCGGTGGACGTTGTGGACAGCCCCTGCGAACCGCCTGCCGCGGCGCAGGCCTACGTCTTCAATGCGAGCGTCGTGCCGCAAGGCGCGCTGGGTTATCTGACGCTGTGGCCGGACGGCGCCGACCAGCCTCTAGTTTCGACGCTGAACGCACTGGACGGATTCATCTCCTCCAACATGGCGATCGTGCCCAGCACCAACGGAAAGGTCGATGCTTATGCGTCGGGGCTCACCCAACTGATCCTGGACATCTCCAGCTACTTCGCACCATAGCTGGAAGTCGCGGTTCAGACGGCCGATTCACCAAGGCAGGTGGAAGCGTCAAAGCTCCGCCTGCTTTTTTCGCATCGCGTAGTCGGCGCATGTCCTTGATTCACTTAGGCGCCGATCCCCAACGCAGTGTCCGCGAATCGCAACACCACCATAGAATTGATATCCATCGCACGCCGGGCGAGTTCGCAGAGGAAAAGCTGATGGCCTGACTCGACAACGATTCAATAGTTTCGAAACTGTGAAACTATAGTCTCGAGGTGCCGTTCCTCGAAAGCATTACCCCTGGCGGGAGGCCCGCTCGTGGTGACAACCGACAAAGAGTGTATCCTTCCTTCACCTCACTGCAATGCGGTCGTCTTCTAACTCCCCGGTGTCGTAGGCTGCAAGGTTGCATGGAGACTGCACGCATCGCCGAGTTGCTGGTGCCGTTTACCGGCGGAGAGCGGCTGGCGCCGCGGCTGCTGGGAGCGCTGCAGCGCTACCTCGATCTGTTGCTGCGCTGGAACGCGCGGGTGAATCTGACGGCGGTCCGCGATCCCGAGGAGATTGTGTCACGGCACTTCGGCGAGTCGCTGTTTGCGGCGCGGGTCCTGCTGCGCGACCGCGAAGGCGCGGCGGCTTCGACACTGGCAGACGTCGGCTCGGGAGCCGGCTTCCCTGGGCTTCCAATGAAGCTGTTCGCGCCCGAGCTCGGGGTGACGCTGATTGAAGCGCACAACAAGAAAGCGGTTTTTCTGCGGGAAGTGGTGCGGAGCCTCGGAATCGACCGCGTTGAGGTGTTCGCCGGCCGCGCCGAGCAGTGGGCGAAAACCGCCGACCTGGTGACGCTGCGCGCCGTCGAGCAATTTGAGCGGGCCTTGCCGGTGGCGGCGAAGCTGGTCGCCGAAGATGGCAGGCTGGGTTTGCTCATCGGCGCAGGACAGGTTTCGACAGCGCAAGATGTGCTGGGAAAGTCGTGGCGTTGGCGGGCGCCGGCCGCGGTGCCGCTCAGCGAGGCGCGCGTAGTTCTGCTGGTAGAACGACGCCAAGAGAGTGGGGATCGATCATCCCTGGCTCGCCGGAAATGATAGCCCGGGAATCGTGCTAAAAAGTCGCTCGCACCCCAATCTGCGCCGCAAAGGGAATTCCCACCGTGGTTCCGGGACCGAAAAAGTCGCCCAGCCCGCCGGCCGGCACCAGCAGTTGGTTTGGGTTGGTAATGGGCACGCTGCACGCGGGAGTCGGACACAGGTGCGTTGCGTTGTAGAGATTGTCCACGGGCGTTGGCAGCGCGGAGATGTCGGTGACGTAGTTCGCGCCGGGATTGTTGCGGTTGAACAGATTGAAGAACTCCACGAACGGCATGATCTGCCAGCGTTCCGCGACCTTGAACGGCCGGGTGACCCGCAGGTCAACTTGCACGTACGGGGTCCCGCGGAACTGGTCCATGGTAGTCTGCACGCCATTGATGACGGCGCGGTCATTGGTCGGATCGCCGAGTCCGTTGACGTCCACCGGCGTGGTGAGCGTAATCGGGCGGGCGGCCTCGGCCTGAATGATTGTCGAAACCTCAAAACCGCCGGGCACGTACACGACGCCTGCCAGCGTGAAGCGGTGGAGGACGTCTTCTCCCGACGGGCCGTAATCGCCCGGAGCGAACGGCTTGAGCGGATTGCACACGCCGTTCACGTAGTCTGCGAGTTCGCCGAGCACGCAGCCCCAGGTCTTGGCGCTCGACAGCACGTAGTTCGCTGTAAGGTTGAAGCGCCGGGAGACGTTGCCTTGCAGGCGCAACATCATGGCGTTGTAGCTGGACGTATTGTCCGATTTGAAGACGGACAGATTGGGCACATTGGCCATCTGGGTGTCGGGATCTTGCGCGAACAGCGGCGACAGCAATGTTGTGCCGGCCGTGTATTCATAGCGCCGGTAGCCATGGACGCCCTGCTCGTGCACGTAATCGGCGCTGAGCGTCCAGTTCTTATGCCATAAGTACTGCACACCGCCGCTGACCGTCAGCGAGTAAGGCGTGTGGTAGTTGGGGTCGATTACGACTCCGGCGCCGCCGTTTGCCGCCCCCGGCAGGCACCCGGCATCGCCGGGTTGGTTGCACGGCAGGAATGCCGACGGAGTATTCACCGCCTGGAACGCCGTGGCCCAGCCGTTCTGGGCGAGGTCGTTGTAGTAAAGGCCGATGCCGGCGCGGACGACCAGGTCTTCAATGCGGTCGGGATTGTAGGCAATTCCCAGGCGCGGCGCAAAAGCCTTGCGGTAATCATGCGGCACGCCGGTGGGCAGGGGCAGTTGCAGTCCACGGATGGTCTGCACGGCGGGATTCAGCGCCTGGCTGACGCCCGAGGCTTGGAACAAGCCAAACGTAGTGTCGTAGCGCAAGCCATAGTTAACCGTCACCTCCCGTGTCACCCGCCAGGTATCCATGGCATACAACCCGAGCCGTTGCACGTTCTGGGAAAAATTGCCGTAGCCAGCCGGGGTGGAAGTGGTCTGGCAGTTGGCGCCGTCAAATGGCGGTAGGCAGTTTAACTCCGCGGTGAGCTGTTGGGGGTTAGTCAGGTAGTAGGTCGGGTCCTGGGTGAGCACGTACAAGGTTTCAGCCTGACCCGGGAAGGCGCCGCTGAGCACCGGCTCGTGAATGAAGTCGATGCCGAACTTGGGAGCGTGCTGGCCAACCGCGCCGCTGACATCGTAGCGAAACTGGTATTTCTCCTGGTTGCGCACAACCGGGAACGCGGTAATGGCGGTGACAAACTGGTTGTCGCCGTAAGTTTCGAAGCCCGAGATGGTCTTGGAGGTGGAGCTGAACGGAAAGGCCAGGGCAAAGCCGAGGTATCCGTTGCGGTCGGCGGTGTTGTGAAGATAACTGGTTGCTACGGTCAAATTCCCCACCCATGATGGGCTGAAGGTGAAGGTGTTGCTAAGGACCACGTTCTGATAGTTGCCCTGCGTGGTCGCGCCGGTGGACGGCAGAGTGGCTTGCTGGATCAGCGCATTGTCGGTGGTGTTGTTGTCGAGAGCGTAACGCACGAACCACTGCGAACGCTGCGACTGCGACCAGTCGAGGCGCAGCATGCCCAGGTAGGACACGAATGGGACTCGAACGTACGGGGGCACCCCGATCGAAGCCGTGTTGGGAATCAACCCTGCTTGCGCCAGTTGCGACAGGGCGTTGAACTGGGTCAGGCTGTCGGGGCTGTAGTTCACGCTGGCGTGCTCGTTCACCATCTCAAAGCCGGAGTAGAACCACACTTTGTCCTTGACGATCGGTCCCCCGATGGTGCCCACGTAGTTCTGCCGCGAGAAGGGCTGCTTGGGCTCGGGCGCGGGGTTTTCGATGGGAAAGCGAGCATTCAGGGCCGCCGCACGCTCATAAAAGGCGAGGTCGCCATGCCAGTTGTTGGTGCCGCTCATGGTGCTGATTACCACGGAACCTGCCGTAGTACGCCCGATGTCGGCATTCTGCTGCGAGGTCTGCACCGCAAACTCGCGAATCACGTCGGGCGAAAAGTTCTGCAGGAAGCCGCCAATGTAGTCGTCGGAGTTGTCGGCGCCATCGACGGTGAGCTGATTGTTCAGCCCCGAACTTCCCCCGGTGGACACCGCCGTGATGCGCGCCTTGGTGGGATCGGAAGGCTCAACCGGTTCCGTGCCCGCTACCATGTAGGCAATGTTGGCGAAGCTGCGCGCCGCCAGAGGAATGTTCTCCAGGTCCTTGCCCGTTACTACTCCTCCGTTAACCGCATCGGTGGTATCGAGCACCTGGGTTGTGATGGAGGAAGGTTCCGCCTTAACATTGACGGTCTGCTGAACGGCTTCCGGACGCAACGTCACCAGCACGTCGCGCACATTGCTCACCAACACCGTCACCTCGGAGCTGGCCTCGGCGAATCCCTTGGCATTGACGGTTACGCGGTAGTTTCCCGGCAGCAGGTCGGGAAATCGGAATTGTCCGCGGCTGTCGGTGGTGGCCGTGTGCGCAACCCCGGAACCGTTATCGGTGACCACGACGTTGGCGGACTTGATCCGCGCTCCGCTGGCATCTTGCACCTCGCCGAGCAGCGAACCCGTTGCATTCTGCGCCCGCAGCGCGAAGGGAAGCAGAGTGAGAACACAGATTGTAAGCAGAGCGCTTCTGAGTGACCGTCCATTCAATTTCGGCAGCATCGTTGAGTTTTCCTGTAATGCGCGGACCTGTTCGTTCCGGCGGGATTTGGTTACGTAGAAATTTGAATTTTTAAGGCTACTCTGGCGTTGCGGCTACTACCACGGATAGTAGAAGTCATCGCATAAATCGTTTTGAGTCGTACGCGGCAACCATTGCCCATAAGGTTTAGACTGAAAGCCTGTCGGGCCGGCGGCGCTTGACACGCAGAACCATGATTGATAACTCTTATTAGATAGTAAGTTTTGTCAGCCGTGGCCCTGGCATCGATTTACCGGCTGTTGCTTCCGAGGACGGTTTTGGGCCGCCGAGTCACCGAGTTGGGATTTGCGCTGTTGTGTACCGGAAGACCGCGCTCGGACGTAGCCGTTCGCACTCATCAGGCAGTTGCAATGCGAAAGCACCGGCTGAAGAACGGCCTGCCTGCGCCGTATTCGCAAGCCCTGAAACCGTAAGGGCCCTCAACGCCGGCCAGGAAGACCGGCTCTATCCGCCAAAGTTCCCGCCCACCTCCGCCCGTACGTCACCGACCCCTATGATCTGCGTCACAGCACAAGGGTTAAGCGCAAATCACAATGAGTCATTGCACCCGGAGGTGAGCGCATGGCAACCACTGTGCCGAAACTGCGATCCGAGACCCTGCGTACGCTGCCCGACGACAACGTACGCCAGATTCTGTGGCATTTCGCCGGCCGCTATGACCTGCAGATGGTGGTGCAGTCGGCGCGCGAGGTGGCGCGCGGTCCCGTGGCCCGTCTGGTCTCCGAGGGCTCTCGCGGCACCCACGAGTGGACCAGCAAGAAAGCCAAGTTACTCGAGGCGTTCGATCAGTCTGGAATCACGGCCGTCTTCATGGATCCCGAGCAGGGCGGCTACCTGGTTGGCCCCAAAAATCTTGCGCTCGCTCTGATCGCCTTTGAGCTGGCCTGGGTGGACGCCGGCGCCGCCACTTGCAGCCTGGCAGGATGCCTGGCCCTGGCGCCGATCCACGAGCGAGGCACACCGGAGCAGCGGGCGCACTACATGGCACTGGCCGCGCCTCCCGCACCCGGCGAAGATCGCCAAACCTATCGCGGCGCCTTCTGTCTCACCGAGCCGATTCCCTACGTTGGCGTGGATACCGGCATGTTGAGCGGCAAAGTCAGCGTCACGGAATGGAGCGACGGCCAGGAGCCGCTGCTGCACGTGGAGAAGCGCGGCCGCTTCATCACCAACATGGGCTTCGCCAACTTCGTTACCGCGGCGGTGGATTCCGGGGACGATCGCATCAAGGGCTCGTGCATGGTGATCATCGAGGAGAGCGATCCCGGCGTGTTCGACCGCGGTACTCCGACGCGCAAACTGGTGCACCAACTTTCCTCCACCTGCGATCCCATCTTCAACGTGCACGTGCCGGCCAGCCGCATTGTCGGCGGATACACTATCCAGGACGGCGTCATCATCCCCAACTACAGCCACAGCGAGGTCATCGAGGCGGTCTTCAAACGCACGCGTGTCACCGTGGCGTTGATGACGTCGGCCAAGCTGCTGTCGGCCATCGAGCCGATCATCCGTTATCAGCGCGGGCGTTTTCGCGGCTCCGAGCAGGCCAAGCCCGGCATGCTGCGCTACGAACTTGGCTTGCAGCAGCGCCAGGATGCTCTGCACCGGCTGGCCAACTTGTGGGCTATCGGTGAAGCCGGCGCCGCGCTGGGATTTGCCGCGGCGCGGTTGTACGACGAAATCGATCCCCTGGAGCGCGAGAAAGATGCGGCCCTGGCCGCCAAAGGAATTCGCGGCGGCAAAGCCGAGCTGAAGTTCTTCCGCGACGTGGACCAATCGGCGCTGGAGCTCTTGCGTCTTGAAGCGATGCCGGAAGAGAAGCGCAATCGTGATGTGTATGACACGCTGAAGAATGACCGGCTGGTCGAGTTTGCCTTGAAGGATGCGGTGGCGAACGTGCTTTGCCCTGCGGCCAAGCTGTGGAACACCGGCACGGGCGCCAATTCGATGCGCGAAGCGCTATGCTTGATGGGCGGCTATGGAATCACCGAGGACTGTCCCGGCTTCCTGGCTTACAAGTGGATGGATTCGCAACTGGAAGCGACGTATGAAGGCCCAGAGGCGGTGCAACGTCGCAACCTCAGCGTCACCACGACCAACGAGTTGTTCCTGGCGCAGTTCCGCCAATGGATCGCCGAAATGCGCCGGGTTGCCGAGCATCGTCCGGGAACGGGCGCGTGCACTCTCGCCACGGCCATGCAGTTGTGGCTGTGGACCTATCGCCACCTGCGGGTCACGACCGACGCTTACGGGGGAGCGCTGTATCAGAGCGCTCGCCAAGGCGTGACTTTTCCCCTGGCCGATGCGCTGGGCTGGTTGCTGGCCACGCGTCAGCAAACGCTGGACCTGATTGAGCTGGAAGCCAAGGGTCCCGAGAATCCCGTCCTGGCGGAAGGATTGGCCAGCACGCTCGGTTTCTTTACTGACCTTTGCCACATACAGGCGGCGCGCGCCGCCGGAGAAGTGGGCCGCATCTGCGCCGAGCTGGTCTTTGGATATAACCGGCATCCGGCATGGGATGACGAAGGTTACAAGGGTTGCTATCAGAGCGATGAATTGGACTCGCTGGAAGGTTTGATTCCGGGCATTGCGTCATGTGCGACAGATGTTGTGGGGGCGAATGGAAGCCATCCTGCGAAGGCAGGGCCGTGCGCCTCGTGCCAGGGATTGGAAGGATTTCAGCGCCTGCGTTCCAAGTTGGATGGCTGCCTGACCGGCGCGCAATTAGCGAAAGATCGGCTTGCCGAGGCACTCTCGAAGGTGATGATTCCGGAAGCGCTGGATTACCCGCGGTAGGCTATTTGACGATCCCTGTATCCCGCTGTCATCCCGAGCGCAGCGCAGCGGAGTCGAGGGATCTGCGGTTGGCCTGTGTCACATTTGCGCTGAGGAAACCGCAGATCCTTCGGCTGTGCGCTCGCCCGACCCGCAAATGAGGCGGGTCGGAAAAGCTGGCGAGCGCTCCGCTCAGGATGACAAAACTAGATGCAGGATCATGCGGCGCACCTGAAGGTGCGCCCCTTCAAACGCACCTTGGTAAGGACCTAATTTGACCACTCCTGAACAACCCGCCATCGAGCGTGCGAGCATCGACGTTGACATTGCCTGCGTCGGCTTTGGGCCTGCCACCGGCGGTTTCCTCACGACGCTCTCTCGTCAACTGCTCAACCAGGATGGCAGCCCAGCGATCGAAAGCAAGGCCGCGCCGGGCCTGCCGCTGCAGGTCATCTGCTATGAGCGCGCCGACGACATTGGTTTCGGCGTGTCCGGAGTGGTCACGCGCGCGCGCGGCATTCGGGCCAGCTTCCCCGATCTGGATCCCACACAAATTCCCATGACCGCCCCGGTTGTCAACGAGAGGGTTGTGTACCTGCTCGATCCGGTGGGCGCCAGCCGGCGCTCGCGCGTTCTGCGGGCCGGCGATCGCTGCCTGCGCGCGCTCGGCAAGATTCTGGGTATTGCTAACGACGCATATGAGCTGCCCTACACGCCGAGTTTCCTCCACAAGAAAGATGGGCTGGTGCTTTCCATCGGCCAGTTCAACCAATGGGTAGGCTCGCAATTGATGTCGAGCGGCGCAGTGCAAATCTGGCCGGGGATGCCGGTGGACGAGGCACTCATCGAGGACGGCAAGGTCCTGGGCGTGCGGCTAGTCGATCAGGGTGTGGACCGCCAGGGAAACCCGGAGTCGGCCTTCACTGCCGGAATGGACATACGCGCGGCGCTTACCGTCATCGGAGATGGGCCTGTCGGAGCGGTCGGTCATGACCTCGACGATCGCCTGGGAACTCCCCCGGGCAACGAAGTCCGCGAGTGGGCGTTAGGCATGAAGTTCGTCATCGAACTTCGGCCCGACGTCGATCTGCAACCTGGTACGGTCTTCCACACGTTCGGCTTTCCCGAGCCGGAGATCTTTGGCTTCTTCTATGTTCATCCTGGCGGTGTGGCGTCGGTGGGCATCTTTGTTCCGTCGTGGTTCGATTGCCCGACGCGCACCGTGTATCGCTACCTACAGCATTACATTCAGCACCCTTATCTCTGGTGTTACCTCGAAGGCGGTAGGCTGCGCTCGTGGGGCGCCAAGTCTTTGCAAGAATCGGGCAAGCGCGGCGAGCCCTATCTAGTGGGTGACGGTTACGCGCGGATTGGCGAGTCCTCCGGCAGTACCAATGTGCTCACAGGTTCAGGCGTGGACGAGGCATGGACATCCGGGGTGCAGCTCGCCGAAGGCGTACTGGAGCTGTTGCGAGCCGGCAAGCCGTTCACTCGCGAAAACCTGGCCCAGGCTTACGAAGCTCGGCGAAGAGCAAGTTGGCTGGAACAAGAGGCCCGCATTGCGGAGAAGTCGCGTGACGGCTTCCAGCGCGGCGTCGTCACCGGACTGATCGGCATGGCCGTGACTGCGTTCACAAAAGGCCGGCTATCGTTGGGCGGCCATCCTGCCAAGCCGTGTGAACGGATCGCATCGCCGGAGCAGTTTTATCGAGGCAAGCTCAAGATGCCGCAGATCGAAAGCATCCAGCATCAGTGCAACGTCGGCGGTACGTCGCTTCATGATTCCTTGATGGACGCCTGCGGCTGGCCCGCGATCGCGCACGATGGTTCGCTGCTGGTATCGCATCAGGACGTGCTGCTGATGGGCGGCAAAGTCCAGGCCCCTGCGGGATACGCCGACCACGTTCGCTTCCGCGACCTCGAGGTGTGCGGGCGCTGCGGGAGCAAGCTGTGCGTGGAGATGTGTTCCGGACAGGCGATCACCCGAAGCATGGAAGGGCCGCCCAATTTCGATCGCGAGAAGTGCGTGTTCTGCGGCGCGTGCATGTGGAACTGCCCGGAGAGCGTCGAAGGCCGGCCCAACTTGCAATTCCGCGCGGGCGCAGGCGGGCTGCATTCGGCCGAAAACTAGGGCAGGTTCGTATTGGGCATGGAGAGTTGAGCTTCAGAGGGTGTATGAGAACTCGTTTTAATTTGGCATGGTGGAACGATTGCGCAAAATCCAGCCCCGCAGGGGCGGAACTGATTTTAGCCCAGGGCGCAAGCCCTGGGAAAAGTGGGGAGAATCAACGAGTCCCTTCAGGGACGGCACAGTTCTCATACACCCTCTTCAGCCCCTGAGGGAACTCGCCCTTCGTCGCAACACCGAGGTCCCTCAGTGGCTAAAGCCACCATAGTGACAGCAGCTGACGGCACGGCTGAAGCCGTGCCCTTTCAAATCAAACACGCGCGCGGAGTTTTTCGCAGACTATCAAGCCGTGTGAGGCCCTGCCCTTTTCAAAGCTACCGAAATAGATGAATAATTCTGATCCATTGGAAAACAGAAGATGACTACTCCTTATCACGTTGTAGTTTGCGCCAGCGTCGTTCCCGATCCTTTGCAGACGCTGGAACCTGTCACCGGACCATCCGGGCCGGCGCTGAAGAACGAGATGATGCTGCCCGCGATCCTCGATCCCTGGGCGTCGCACGCGCTGTATGAAGGCGCCAACCTGGTGAAGCACATCGCCGGCAGCAAGCTGTGGCTGGTCAGCATGGCGCCCAAGGCCAAGTTGCAGCAGGTGATGATGACGGTGGCGCAGAAAGTTCTGCTGCAACTGGTGGCCGTGGACGGCCCCTCCAGCGGCTTCGCCGATGCCCATCAGACGGCACACGCGCTGGCGGCGGCAATTCGCGGCATCGCGGGCATCGATCTGTCGCGGCTGCTGCTGTTTGGTGGATGGGAATCGGCCAGCCGCAGCGCGGGCGTCACCTTGCAGCTCATCGGCGAAGAACTCGGGATCGTCGATCAGTTCCAGGGGGTTGACGCAATCACTCCGCAGGAAGACGGCTCGTTCGAGGTGCTGGAACGCGTGGAAGGCGCGCGCCACCAAGTGTCATTGTGTGCCGGACCGCCGGCGGTGCTGGGATGGGCGACGGGAAATCTCGGCGAGCCGCGCAACGATCCGCAAGTCGGTATGGCCAACATGCGTACCATCATGCCTGCGTTGCAGCGGGCGACGGCCGCAGCCATTTCATCCGATGGACTGCAATACTCCAACGTCGCCACGCCCAAGCAGCAACGCCAAACCAGGATTGTGAAGGACCTTCCGGCCGAAGACATCGCGCGCGAAATCGTGCAGTGGATCAAACAGGAGTAGCGAGAACTATGGACACCATTCTTTTCCTGGCGCAAACCGAAGAAGACGGCACACTGGGCAAACCGGCGCTGGAAGCCCTCGGCGCCGCAGTGGAATCGACTCAGGCCTTAAGCGGAACCTTGGTTGCCGCTCTTTACGGAGCCAAGGCACAGCCGGCGGCCGATGCTATCGCAAACTGTGGGGCGTCGCGGTTCCTCGCCGTCGCTGGAGAAGACTTCGCGTCCGCGCGCTACGCGACGGATGCCGCCGCTTGCGAGGTCCTGATACGCGCGTCGCAGGCGACGATCGTTATCACCGCCGGCACCTCGCGCTCCGCGCGCGTCGTGGCAGGCGTGACTCATCGCGCGGGCGGATGCGTGGACACGCATGTTTCCGCTATAGCTGCCGATTCCGGCTCTGTGACGCTGACGCGCTGGTTTTATCGCCAGCGCATCGAGGCTTCCTTGACTCGCACCCAGCGTCCGTGGGTCCTGCTGCTCGATCCGGGCGCGCACCCAGCTTGGCAAGGGCAAGGCGCGAGTGGCCCGGCCACGCCGGAACTGATTACCGTACCGGTGACCGAGAGTATGAGACGCACTACCGTCCGCGGCACGATTACTCCGCCCGCGGACCAGCAAACCATTCGGCCCGACGCCAAGCTGCTGTTCGTCGCGGGCGCCGGTTGGACCAAGAAACAGAAGGACGGCCAGACCCACGTTGCCGAAGCCGAGGCGCTCATTGTGGATTTCCTGCACAAGTCGAAAGCATCGCTCGGCAGCAGCAAATCGCTGGTCGAGCTGACCGGCGAGAACCAATCAGCCCTGCGCTTCATGAGCCACCTCAACCAGGTGGGACAGACCGGGGCCACGCCCCGTCATCCCAAGGGGCTGTCCACATGCTGCCACGGCGAGGAGCCGCACACCGTGGGTTGGCGATTCATTGGCGAGCGGCGCGCCATCAATCTCGATCCGAATTGCGGCTGGGCCCGCGGCAAAGCTGATGTCCTGTACGTGGCCGACGCCTTCGAGGTGATGTCGAAGGTCAATGCGCTTCTGGGTTGACGGCACCGCCCTAGCCAACCCCAGGCGAGAACGGGACGCCAAGCGTAATCCGAACCCCGCCGGAAATCGCAAAAAAGAAAACTCTCCACCAACACGGGTGCCTTTCTGGGAACATGCCGCGGCAATAAGTGATATCTACTATTGCGTCCTGGTGTGCCGGGGAGTATGTTCATCGGCACGCTACTTCATAAACGCAGCCCGGATCAGGGCCTGCGAGAACCATTAGAGCAATTTCATCATTGCTGTACCCGATATCCGCAGTGCCGGAACCAGGCGGCAGCGTTGTCCGCCGTGATCGCCTTGAGGGCTTCGGTGATGGCCTGATCGAGCGCTTCCGCAGTGCGCGCTTTCGCAGCACGCAGCAGCTGCTTGAGTTTTGACCAAGCCTGCTCGATGGGATTGAAATCCGGGGAGTAGGGCGGCAGGTAGAGTAGTTCGGCCCCGCTGGCGGCGATCAGCTCGCGTACGCCTTTGACCTTGTGGGCGGACAAATTGTCCATCACCACCACGTCGCCAGCCTTGAGCTTGGAGCACAACACATGCTCCAGATAAGTGAGAAAGACATCCCCGTCGGTGGCCGACTCGACGGTCATCACCGCCTCCATGCCGCGCAGACTCATGGCGCCCAGCGTGGTCAATACTTTCCAGCGTCCCTGGGGTGTGGCTTCGGCGATCCGTTCGCCGCGCGGGGCCCGTCCCCACTGCCGCGTCATCTGCGTGGTCACCCCGCTCTCGTCCAGAAAGAACAGCCTCTCCGGCGCTATCGAGCCGAGCTTTTCTGCGAACTCCGCACGCCGCTGCCGGTTCGCTTCCGTGTCCCGCTCTTGGGCATGGAGCGATTTTTTTTACGCCCCAGTCCCAACTTTTGCAGCCACAGCCAGAGTAACGATTGGCTCAGCCCCACGCCGCTGGCCTTCTGCATGCGCTCTTGCAGCTCCCACAGCGTTACATCGGCTTGCTGGCGCACGGCCGCCCGGATTTGCTGTTGCACCGCCTCCGTCACCCGGCTCACACAGCCGTGACGGGCCTGCGGGGTACGCTCCATCTGCCCGCTCCGCAGTTGCTGCTTACGGATTTTCTTGACGTAGTCGTAGCTCACCCCGAAGCGCTGAGCCAGCGCAGCCTGGCTCATGTTTTCCCGGGCATAAGTCTGCAGAATCCGCCGCCGTAGATCATCGGAAAATGCTTGTCCCATTCGCTCTGTCGCCGAGAACGCCGCCAGTCGCAGCTTACCCACAAACCAGCATTTCGGGTATAGCTATCTTGGAACTGCTCTAAGGCGCCATTCCTGGCATTCGACTTTGGCGGTCGCGCCGGTCGCAGCCAGCTCAAGAGATCACAGTTTTGGAGTAAAACCCATGCGAACGACCCGCTATGTCCTCTCGTCAGCTTTTGCGCTCGTATTCATGGCAATCTGCAGTCTTGCCCAGGCGCAAACGGCCCTGCAGTTGGTGCCCGTGACCCCCTGCCGTCTGGTTGATACCCGGCCGCAGTACGGTGGCAGTGGCCCGATTCAAGGGGGAACCTTCCAAAGTTTCGTCCTGACGGGAAAATGCAACATTCCCGCCACGGCGGCAGCGTTTTCGCTCAACGTAACGGTGGTTCCGCAAGGACCTCTGGCGTACCTGACGATATGGCCCACGGGAGAGACGCAGCCCGTGGTTTCCACCTTGAACTCCCTGGATGGCCGGATCAAGGCCAACGCGGCCATTATTGGGGCGGGCACCGGCGAGGCAGTCAGCGTGTACGTCACCAACACCACGAATGTCGTGTTGGATATTGACGGCTACTTCGTGCCCGCCATTGACAGCGCGCTGGCGTTTTATCCCTTGACGCCTTGCCGCATAGCAGACACGCGCCCCGAACACGGTGGCGGCGGCCCCATCCCGGGTGGAATGACCCAGGATTTCCCCATACTCGACATCCCTGGCTGCACCGTGCCAGCCACGGCCCAAGCCTATTCGCTAAACTTGGCGGCGGTGCCACCCGGCCCGCTGGGGTACCTGACGGTGTGGCCGAAGGGTGGTTCGCGGCCGACCGTTTCCACGCTGAACGACCTGACTGGAACCATCGTGGCCAATGCCGCTATTGTGCCGGCGGGGACGGGCGGAGAGATTTCTGTTTATCCCACGAACCAAACGAACCTGGTCATTGATATCGACGGTTACTTCGCGCCACCGGCAACGGCCGGGCTGGCACTTTATGCCGTGACGCCCTGCCGGGTAATTGACACGCGGAGCGGGGGTGGGCCGCCATTCGGCGGACTGCTGAATCCTCCGGTAGATGTGGAACACAGTCCGTGCGCTCCCTCTTCGCAGGCGCTGGCCTATGTGCTGAACACCACGGTCGTACCGCGCGGGCCACTGGGATATCTCACGTTGTGACCTGACGGTGAACAGCAACCCTTGGCCTCGACGCTGAATGCTCTCGACGGATTCATCACTAACAACATGGCGATCGTGCCCACCGATTTGGGCCCGGATTACGGAAAGATCAATGCCTATGCGTCCGGCACCACGCACCTGGTCCTGGACATTTCCGGCTACTTCGCGCCGCTCCCGACTTTGAGCGTCACCACAACGTCGCTGCCGGGAGGGACAATCAATACGCCCTATCCCCCCACTACGCTGACCGCAACCGGAGGAGAGCCACCCTATAACTGGAGCGTTATCGGTGGCAGCTTGCCGCCGGGCTTGGGATTAAGCTCGGCTGGCGTGATCTCTGGAACGCCGACCGCAGGCGGGGTCTCCAACGTCACGGTGCAGGTGGCCGACACCCTGGCGAACGCGGCCAGTAAAATGCTGAGCATCACCATCGAGACTGGATCCCTGGCGATCACCACGACCCAGTTGCCTGCGGGAACCGTAAACGTGCCGTACAGAGCCACCTTGGGTGCTGCCGGCGGAACGCCACCCTATACTTGGAGCGTCATATCGGGCACGCTGCCCATCAACTTGAGCTTGGACGGCGCCAGCGGCGTGATTTCGGGGACGCCAACGGTTGCCGGAGCTTCCAATTTCACCGTACAGGTGCAAGACTCATCGTCGCCGCCGGTGTTTGCCACTGCTCCTCTTGGGATCACGATCAACGCGGAAGCCACCTCTGCCGCTCTCAGTGGCCCTTACGCCTTCTCGTTTAGTGGCTACAACAATGGGAGTCCGGTTTTTATGGCCGGAAGTTTCATTTCCGACGGTAATGGCCACATCACCAGCGGCGTACTTGACATGAACAGCGCGAGCGGAGGCCCGCAGCAGCAAGTCTCCGTGACTGGGACGTATTCCATTCAAGCGAATGGACTGGGCACGATGACGTTTCTTACTTCCCAGGGGACCTTGGTCTTCTCGGTAGCGATTTCCAACAAGGGGATTACGGGCACGGCACGCAACGGGAATCTGATCCAGCGAGATCCGGCCAATCCGGCTTCGTACGGCTCCGGCGTCATCGTGGTACAGAATTCCCTCAACTTCAATCTGCCCTCTCTTCAGGGCCACTATGCGGTTGGCTATTTCGGGGTTGACCCCTCGCTCAAGCGTTTTGCCGGGGCCGGCGCCTATGTCATGGATATGAGCGGCCACCTATCGAACGGCGCAGGCGACGTGGATGACAACGGTGTTCCCGCGAGCACGACCTTTACCGGCACCTTTAGCGGGGTGAATACCCAAACCGGCCGGGGGACGGCGGCGCTCACCGTCAATGGAAATCTCACTCACTATGCTTTCTACGTGGTTTCCTCGGTGCAGATCCTGATGGTGGCAACCGATGCGATCAGCAGCCCTGCCAACTTGACGGTCTGGACAATAGCGCAGCAACATTCCTCTTCGTTTAGCGACTCGTCCCTGAATGGCGTGGGCGTGGTCGAAGTCACCGGAAGTGACGTGGTCGGGGGAAATCCTGTTTCGGAGGCCGAGGCGGGATTGCTGACCACCGATGGCCAAGGCAATGGGAGCATTAGCCTCGACCAGAATGACGGTGGCACCCTGACCCAGTTGCACAATTCCGGAACTTACACCGTGGCTGCGAACGGGCGGGTGACTCTGTCGTCGAGCTTCGGAGCTAATGCGCCGGTTTTCTACCTCACCGACCGCAACCAGGCATTTGTGGTGGGCACAGACAGCCTGGTTACATCGGGAATCCTGGATGCGCAATCCAGCTCGCCCTTTACCAACCAGTCGATCCTCGGGACCTACCTGGGAGGCACGGTCGCCCCCGCCATTTCCGCGGACACGAATGCTGTGAGCTGGGGCTTTGCCGATGGGAACGGCAATATGAACCTGTCGGAAAATACCAGTGGTCCCAGTGGGCCCGGCTCCAGCCAGTTTGCGGGCACTTATCAGGTTGACGGTACCGGACGGGCCGAGCTGAGCTTGAACGGAAACCCGGCGGGCGTCTTCTACACGGTTACGCCGCAGAAGTTTGTGGTGCTTCCCAACAGCGCCTTCCCGCCGGACCCTGCCGGCCCGGTGCTAAGCACCTTCACTCGCGGGTCGCTAAACTAGAGGCACACGGAAGCTCCGGGCCACACCGGGGCTTCCGCCTGGCTTCGATCAGCGGCCCGACGGCGCCCGACGTGGCGAATGCGACGGCGCCGCCCCTCGCCAACGTTCTTTGCCGCCCAACCGTCGCTTGCAATCCTTCTGGCACCTCTTACAATAGTTGCGGCGTCGCATGGTTGATGG
Organism: uncultured Acidobacteriaceae bacterium; assembly: GCA_963710585.1. GTDB lineage: Bacteria > Acidobacteriota > Terriglobia > Terriglobales > Acidobacteriaceae > Bog-257. Next base: position 77,940 of record CAVQAM010000010.1, read on the forward strand.
TTCGCACTTGATATCGCGCCCGGAAAAAGAAGGAGATCGTTATGTCCGCGTCGATTCCCGAAAATTATCTCGACCTGTTCAAGAAAAAAGCGTTCGGCAGCTTGAGCACGCTCATGCCAGACGGAAGTCCGCAGACCAATCCGGTATGGGTTGACTACCAGAACGGGGAGGTTTGGGTGAACTCCGCCGTGGGCCGCCTGAAAGACCGGAACATCAAACGCGATCCCCGCGTGTCCGTGGCCGTGATTGACCCCGACAATCCATACCGCTTCGTGGAAGTGCGTGGGAAGGTACGCGAGATTACGCAGGAAGGCGCGCCGCAGCACATCGACAAGATGGCCAAAAAGTATCTCGGGCAGGACAAGTACCCCTATGCGCAGCCCGGCGAACAGCGCGTGCTCTACAAGATCAAGCCCGAGCACGTCCACACCATGGGATAAATCAGCACCCTCGACCAGCTCGCCCGGCATCATTGCGCAGCGGCCTCGCGCGGTTTTGGGTGCCCCATCCAAGCCTCCTTTGCCTGGGTGGGATTCAGCTCTTGGGATTCGATCGCAATCCCGTCGCGGAAGCTGACGTACTTGCCGGAGATCGCCGCCACGCGCTCGCCGGGCACGATGAAGCCCACCAGGTTCAAGGGATCGGCAGCGGAGATGGTCACGATTTCGCCGCTGGCCGGCAGGTTGCGCATCGCACGCAGGGACTCCACGGCTTCCGGCAGCGCGAACTGCTCGCCGAGAAATCCGTTGACGAAGCGTCCGCCACGCACTTCGCCGCGATCTTCCAGGCGGCGGAATGCGATCAGCAACTCGCGCCATTTCGGCAGGTTCGACTCGCGCGCCAGGGTTTCGCGGAAGACGACACCATAGCGGCGCAGCAGCATCCAGCAAGTGGCCTCGACAACCTTGGAGCGATCGGCGCCCTCGCCGGGATAAAGCAGCGACCAGCGTCCGCCGGTGTGGCGAGGCCGGGTGAGCTTGGGCGTGCCGGTCGCATTGCGACGGCGCGGATTGATCAGCGAGCGCAGATTCTCGAAGCCATCGGCTGTGATAATGCCGGCCGCAACAAGTTCCCAGAGTGCCGTCTCGATTTCCGCTTTCAACCGTTCGGTTCCGCGGACGATGTCGGCGAAGAACGACGCGCCGCGCCGCCGCAAAAATTCCAGCACGCTGCGGGCGGCCTCGCTCAGCACGCGTTCAAAGTTCTGCTCGTCATTGCCGAGGCGGGGCTGCATCCAGTCGGAATCGTCGCGAACAAAGAACGTGATGGGCGCGACGCTGGTTGGCACCACACGGCGGCGGCCCTCGCCCGAGTCTTCCAGCGTGGCCGGATGGGGCGAGAGGCGCCCCCAGCCAACCGCCCCAGTCAGGCAAAGCTGATCGAGCGCGGCGGGATCGTAGTCGTTCACCCGCGCCGCCAGGATGTGCCGCTCCCAAGCGTTCGCCGGAATTTCGAAACCCTGCAACTGACACACGGCCTCGAGCAGTCCGCGTTCGCCGCTCAACTGCGATTGTGGCGCCACGTGCTGCCAGCGCAACAGCCAGCGCATATACTGCGCCGCCGTGACGGGCTCGACCTGCTTGCGCAAGGTGGCGACCGTGAGGTGGTGAATACGCGCCAGCAATCGCCGGTCGCACCACTCGACAGCACCCGGTTCGTTGCCTTGCGCTAGTCCGGTGAAATTTCCGCGCAGCACCGAACCCGACGCCTCCATGCGGAGCAGCGCTTGCTCCACCTCAGCGACGGACAAGCCCAGCCAATAGGCCATGGCGGGCGCGGTAACCGGCCCGCAGTGCATCATCCAGCCCGTCACCATGGCCAGCAGAGCATCGTCGCGCGAGGCCGTATTCGACGACAGCTCCGGCGGCGCGACTTCGAACTTCGCTTGCGGAAAAATCAGCGCAAAGTCTTTCGCGCGCTCCGAGGCGACGACGTAATGACGTTCGTTAACCTCGACGCGCACCACCCGCCAGCCTTCCATCAGTTCGGCCAGAAGCGGCTCCCAGCTCGTGATCGCGTCCTGCCACTCGCCGTCGCCAATCGCTTCTGGGACCGCAACCAGCGTCTGCAAGACATCATGCAACTCGTCGCTGTCGCGAACATCGGGCCGGGCCTCCTCGCGCACCCGCGCAATCGCCGTCTGGTCGAGCCGTCCTACTTCCTGCAACACCGCTTCCGGCAGCACTCGCCGCATCTGCACGGCGCGGGCACGGCGCTCTTCCAGCGGAGCATCGTCGAGAAAAGCGTATGGGTTCGCGTTCAGGATTTCGTGCGAGAACTGCGACGGCACCGGCGTGTCGATTGCCAGCGTGCGAATCGCCCCGCTGCGAATCCCGTCGAGCACCCGCCGCAGGCCGTCAATATCCATGGCCTCGGTGAGGACATCCTTCATCACTTCCTGGACCAGCGGATGGTCGGGAATCTGGATGTCGCCGACAATGTTTTCCTGGCACGCGGCCACGTCGGGGAAGACCGACGCCATAAGATCGTCGCTGCGAATGCGCTGAATCTGTGGCGGAACTTTCTTGCCGCCCTGGAAGCGCAGCAGCGCCAGCGAGCGGTTGGCGTCCCAGCGCCAGCGGGTGGCGAAGATGGGCGACGCCAGCGCCGCTTGCTCCAGGATCTCCTGCACCGTCTCGGTTTGCAGGTAGTGGAAGACGTCGCTGAGCGGGAAGCTGTGCTGCTCGGCCAGGGCGATGTTCAGCCCGTTGTCGGTTGCAGCAGCCTGCAACTCAAAATTGAACGAGCGGCAGAAGCGTTTGCGCAGCGCCAGTCCCCAAGCTTTGTTGATGCGGCCGCCAAAGGGCGCGTGGATGATGAGCTGCATCCCGCCGCCTTCGTCGAAGAAGCGCTCGGCGATGATGCAGTCCTGCGTCGGGACCTCGGTCAGCACCGCGCGGCCGGTGACGACGTACTCCACCAATTGCTCAGCGCCGGAATCGTCAAGCCCGCACTCGTCCTTCAGCCATGCGACCGCGTTCTGCACTTCGGCGCTGGATTCAATTCCGCGCAGACGCGCTTTGGTTCCCGCTCCCACGCCCGTTTCAGGATTATTCGGCACTGCCAACGGCGCGGTATTCGGCAGCAGCGCGCTGACGCGCTGGCGCAATTCGGCCACGTGATGCGACAGCTCGTCGGTGCGCGCTGGAGCTTCGCCGCGCCAGAAGGGAATATTCGGCGGCGCGCCATGCGCATCCTCCACCAGCATGCGTCCGGAATTGGACTCAATGCGACGAATCCGCCACGAGGTGTTGCCCAACAGCATGATGTCGCCTGCGTTGCTTTCGACGGCGAAGTCCTCGTCGACCGTGCCCACGACGATCTCATCCGGTTGCGCAACCACGGTGAACAGCGCCGTATCCGGGATCGCGCCGCCGCTGGTGATCGCCGCCAGGCGCGCTCCGCGCCGCCCGCGCAGCCGACGGTTGACCATGTCGCGAAACAGATAAGCGCCGTAGCGCCCGCGCTTGGCTGCGATGCCTTGCGACAGCATCTCCAGAATGCGGTCGTACTCTTCGCGCCGCAGGCTGCCATAGGGATAAGCGCGGCGTACGCAATCGAACAGCGCGTCTTCGTTCCAGTCCTCGCAACTGCACATAGCGACAATCTGCTGCGCCAGGATGTCGAGCGGGGCCGCGGGAATCTGGATGCGGTCGAGATCGCCCTGCTTGATGGCCCGGACGGCGGCCGCGCATTCCACCAGATCGTCGCGTGTGGTGGCGAACAGGCGGCCTTTGGGAACGGCCCCGCGCCAGTGACCGGCGCGGCCCACGCGCTGCAAGGCCACCGCAATCGCGCGCGGCGAATTGATCTGGCAAACCAGGTCAACGTTGCCGATATCGATTCCCAGCTCCAGCGAAGCGGTCGCCACCAGCAGGCGAATTTCGCCGTTCTTCAGTTTGCGTTCGGCCACCAGGCGCAGCTTGCGCGCCAGACTGCCGTGATGCGCGGCCACCAGCTCTTCGCCGATGCGCTCGCCCAGATGAAGCGCCACGCGCTCCGCCAGCCGCCGCGTGTTGACGAAGACCAGGGTCGAGCGATGTTGCAATGCCAGCTCCGCGATGCGGTCGTAAATCTCGCCCCACATCTCGTTGCTGGCGATGGGGCCAAGCTCGGACGGCGGGACCTCCACCGCCAGGTCGAGCTTGCGTCGGTGGCCAATGTTGACCACGGCTGGGGCAGGGCGTCCCGCGCCAGTTAGGAAGTGCGCGATCTCCTCAATGGGTCTCTGTGTGGCCGACAGCCCGATGCGGGTTGGCCGGTTCGCCAGCAGGTCAAGCCGCTCCAGCGAGAGCGTGAGGTGTGCGCCGCGTTTGTCATCGGCGACGGCGTGGATCTCGTCCACGATGACGGTCTCGACATCGTGCAGAATGGCGCGGCTGCCGTTGGCGGTGAGCAGAATGTAGAGCGACTCCGGCGTGGTGACCAGAATGTGCGGCGGACGCTTGAGCATGTCGCGGCGCTCTTTCATCAGCGTGTCGCCGGTGCGCACGGCAGTGCGAATTTCGGGCATCAGCAGGCCGCGTTCGGCGGCTAGCGCCAGGATCTCGCTCAGTGGCCCGTCAAGGTTCTTCTGAATATCGTTGCCCAGCGCTTTCAGCGGTGAGACGTACACGACTTCGGTGCGGTTGTACAAGTCGCCATCAAGGGCCTTGCGCACCAGACGATCAATGCAAATCAGAAATGCAGCCAGCGTCTTGCCGGAACCGGTGGGAGCGGAGATCAGCGTGGTGCGCCCGGCAAGGATCTCGGGCCAGCCTTGCTCCTGCGGTTCGGTAGGCGAACCGAAGCGTCCCAGGAACCACTCCGCAACCAGCGGATGCGCCCAGGCCAGCGCGACCGGAATTTCCCCCAAAGGCATCCGGCTATTTTAGCAGAGTTTCGCCAATTGTTCGCCGCTTTGATTTCACCACGGAGGCACGGAGGAATCTCTTTCACGAACGGAAGCACTATGGCTGTTTACTGTTCCATTTCTGGTACTGGTTTATTGGACCGTCTAAAGGCGGCAGAAGCTCATGAAAGCCGCGATGCAAATTGCCAGCCATCTTCACTACCAGACCAGCGATTTGATGGGCGGATTCCTGAGTTTCGTGAATAGCTTGTTTAGGCCGAACCGACTTGTCGCCGCTGTCGGCAATATACTTTTCGTCGGCCTCTCCGCCGTTATGCTCATACACGTGCCGCCGGTGAAACATAAGCGTGGCAAACGCAACGTCGTCGGACTTAACCCCGTCCAGAATATCGATATCAAAAATGTCCTTCAGTTCAGTCGCCACGTGTTGCAAATTATGGAACCTTCGATTTTCGAGTCTATTCTTACGGCTCTGTGTCAGAGGAATCTGACGAATCAATTGCCCCACGTACCGCCCGACCAGCGAGTCGAAGGCGGCCACCGAATCCTTTACGCATGACTCATACGGCCCGCCAGCGTTGATACGGTCGCGAATTGCCGGGATCACCTTTTCGGATAGTTCCTGGAGGTCATTCCTCGTGCCGCATCTTGAGCAGTAACCGAATAGGCCAAGTATGTCGTTGAAGCTCCCGCAAGTACTGCACTTGAACCTGTTCTGTTGGCTCTCTTCTGCGTAGTAGAATGGCGGCTTTTGAGCCTCGTTCCCTGCAGCGTCAGCCACCGCATCCATGTCGATGGTGTATTCTCCGTCAGCGTCCGCCGCTAATAACTCTCTTATCTTGGCGCAATATTGCTCGATGTAGGACCTTTGAGCGGCTGTTAGAAAAGCGTGCACTTCCGCCCGCATGCCGCAATATGGGCAGCAATTCGTACCCGCCTCATCCCGCCAATACCCGTTGCACGACGGACATTCGTGTCCGAACTTTCCTTCACTGTCGGACCCAATGAAGACCATGCAACAGCCCGGAATCGGAGCTGGCATTATTGGACTTCCCATACCTCCCAGTGGTAGTCCACAGACGGGAACACCTTGAGCAAGGGCATAGATTGCGAAAATAGCGGATGCCACTGGTCGTTGGTGTCTCCACGTCTGCTGATATCCCCGCCGCCCAGCCGCGTCTGCTCCTATACGAATGATTACCTGCCCGCCTGAGTGGGCGATCTCTCGAAAGTCGTCTTTGGTCATCCTCTTTCAATAATACGCACTTGCAACCGGTTCACGCTTTCTGCCCTTTCTCCGTGCCTCCGTGGTGAAGGGTCTTTTCTGATTTCCTGCTGCTAAGATGGCGCTATGTCCGATGAGCGCGCGAAGAAGATCAAGCTGATGCTGTTCGACGTGGACGGAGTGATGACCGACGGCACGATTTTCTTGTTGCCAGCGGCGGGCGTGGGAGCAGGCCAGGAGACTCACGAGCATCGCGAAAAGATGGCCGACAAGGGGGGCTTCGGAATCTCCAGCCGGGACGTATTTGAAGCCAAGGGGTTCAATGCGCACGACGGTACAGGGTTTTCACTGGCCCGCTTGGGCGGGCTGAAGACAGGCATCATCACCAAGCGCATTTCCGAAACCGTGGCGCTGCGGGCGCGCGATCTGAAAATTGAGCACGTCTATCAAGGGCAGCAGGACAAAGCGTCGGCGTTTTACGAAATTCTGGAGAAGGAAGGCCTGACGCCGCAACAGGTTTGTTATGTTGGTGACGATGTCATCGATCTGCCGGTGATGCGCCTGTGCGGGCTGGCCATTGCGGTCAAGAACGCACGGCCAGAGGTGCTGCGCGAGTCGCACTACGTGACGCCGCACGAAGGCGGCAAGGGCGCGGTCCGCGACGCCATCGAGTACGTTTTGCGCGAACAGGGCTCGCTCGATCGCGTGGTGGAAGAGTACATCCGCTCGCGAGCTGCCGCCCCGGCCAGCCAGCAGGAATAGCCTGCCGAATCCGCGCAGAAAAATCCCCTCCGAAGGACAGGGGCGAATTGCGCTTCGGAGGGGTAGCCGTGTTCAACACGACCATTCTCAGGGTTGTTACTGGGTCGAAACACGCCGCTTTGGGAGAAGTTTCGCCCAGGGGGAAAAAGCCATCGGAATTCGACAAGGAACTCACAACGAGGCGTTGCATAGGGGTCCTTCGACTCCTCGGTCGCCACGGCGACCTCGTCGCTCAGGATGACACCCCAAGAAAAAGTGCCAACGATCAATTGAACTGAAGCGCCACCACGATGGCTTGGAGGGGGCTGCTCAAAGCGGGACGCAAATTTGCCTGCTCCCAAAATCGCACAATTTTGCCGGGGAATCAGCCTTGCTACGGTTGGCAGAGGAGAAAGTGTGATAAGTAATCAATTGGAACTGGTAGTGGGCCGGCGGTTGGCCGAGGGGCTAATTCGTCGAGCTCCACAACTCAGGGCTGGGTCCGGGCATCTGTTGTCTTGGCTACGACTTTTTTGCCATTGCGACAGCAGTTTTAGGTTGAGTCCCGGCCGCTGAATCCCTACTATGGAACCTGTCTCAACGGAAGACGGCCGACCGTTGAGAGCAAAAATTTTGCCGGCTGGAAACATTACCGAATCCAGGGAACTTCAGGGTTGTCAATGCTAAAGCGTTTCGCCATTGTCGCGATGAATACTTTGTTGGCGCTATTTACGTGCGCCAACGCACCCGCCGCCACCATCTCCACCCACAAGGCCCACAGCAAGACACATCGCATCACCGAGGCCAGAACCGCGCAAAAGAAGATGGCTCGCCTGCGGAACAGAAGCCGGACCATGGCGCGCCGCAACCGCTCGACGCATGTGGTTGCTTCCACCCATAAGAGGAGGCATCGTTATTACGAGCGCTTCACTGCCAGCTCGTTTGCCGACAATCAAGTGGAAGGCGACATCACCGCGGGTGAAGATCCGGTGGTGCGCGCGGCGGCGGTGGAAGCGCTGGGCGATATGAACGGGACCATTGTCGCGGTCGACCCCGACAATGGCCGCATCCTGGCGATGGTGAATCAGAAGCTGGCGTTGTCGGCCGGAGCGCAACCGTGTTCGACCATCAAAGTCGCGGTGGCCTTGGCGGCGCTCAGCGAAAACATCATCACCAAGGACACCGAGGTTCCGCTAAGCAAGTACTGGCGCGTGGACCTGACCACGGCGCTGGCAAAATCCAACAATGCCTACTTTGAAGCGGTGGGACGCAAGCTGGGCTTCGAGAGGGTGAGTTATTACGCCCACCAGTTCGGACTGGGCGAACTGGCCGGCTGGCACATCGACGGCGAGCATCTGGGCACGTTCCCTTCGGCAGAACTGGACGCGAAGCTGGGCGGCGTTGGCAAGATGTGTTCGTTCGGCGAGAGCATTTCGCTCACCCCGCTGCAACTGGCCGCGCTGATTGGCTCCATTGCCAACGGCGGCACGCTGTATTACCTGCAACATCCCACCACTCCCGAAGAAGTGACCGGCTTCACGCCGAAGGTGAAGCGCAAGCTGGACATCGGCCCGCTGGTTCCGGAAATCTCCGACGGCATGTCGGGAGCGGTGGAATACGGAACGGCGCGCCTGCTGCGGACCAACTTCATGGAGGAGCCGGTGCTCGGCAAGACGGGCACTTGTTCCAAGGACGGCACGCGCTTTGGCTGGTTTGGCTCCTACGCCAACACGCAATATGGGCGGATTGTGACCGTCATCTTCCTGGAAGGTGGACGGCCGACGTTTGGTCCCAAGGCAGCGGAGTTGGCCGGCCACATGTATCGCAACCTGTATGACCACCAATTCTTCGCGGTGAAACCGGCGGCTACGCCGGTGCGGACGGCAGGTTCCGAGGTGAATCCCGCCACGGTTGGCGCTCCGCAATAGATTGACCACAGTTACGCAAAACAAAGGCCTCCCGTGCGCGGGAGGCCTTGCTGCTTGCTGCTGCGAAAGCTATTTCGCGAACGGCGAGGCCGACTGGGCCTGCAATTTCTGCACTGCTTCCTGGTAGAGATTTTTCGCGGCTGCATCCTGGGTCGTGCTGATCTGATCGGTGAGCCACTTCAACATGGCTGCTCGCGAAGGATGGGGAAAGTTCGGTTCGGCATCGTCAATGCGCCACTCGTCGTTGACCGCCGTTACGGCGTAGTCCACGTCCTCGTTGGAATTCGCAGCCTCTCGTGAATAACCAATGCCCGGCTCGAATCGTCCCAGCAGCCGATAGTGGACCGTGATGCTGTATTTGCCGTGCGTCAGTACCGGTTGGGTTTCGACGGTGTATCGTGAGATAACATTCATCTGTGTGTAGTCGGGATTCGTCTTCCACCACACCAGGGGCTGAAGTTTCGGCCACACCTGCGGATCCAGGCGCGCCCCTCCATAATCCAGCCGGCAATACCGGGAAACCAGCGCACGCACTTGCTCGGCTCTGGTGTCTTGCTCCGCGCGGCCCAAGGGCATTGGAAATTGCGCTAGAGCAGCGCTTCCCATCGCAAACAAGAGGACCATAGACAGTGCAAAGCGGCGAAGTGATGACAACGGCATTCGACCCTCTGGTTCAGATGGCTAGTGTGCGTTCCCTTCAAGCGTACACCGGTTTTGGGAAACACGAAGCGCCCGACAGGAGAAGCACGGTCCAAAGAGAAGGACTGCTGCTTTGCTATACTCAACCCATGCAGGTCACCCTTACACCGCATGCCGAGGAACTCCTGCGCGATGCCTTGGCTCGGTATCCCGGCCAATCGCCAGCACAGATTCTGGAAGAGGCCCTAGCTGAGCGGGTCGAGCGCCAGACGGCTGCCAAACGAGTGAAGCCGAAGCGTACACGGGAGGAGTTTGACGCCTGGGTCCGTCAGTCGCCGCCTATTCCGACAGAATCGGGTCCATGCCAGGCGAAACCTTCTCCCGCGCGATGATCTACGAGGACCACAACTGAATGGCCGCAGTTCCGCGCCAAAACGCGATTGTGCCGTCCCTAAAGGGACAATGCTGTGCGCCAAGTGCTCAGCGTTTCAAAGGAAGAACTGCTCAGGCGGGAAGCGCGGGAGAAGAAAACGCGGGAGCGCAAGAGGCGATGCAAGAACCGCTAAAACCCCGATCACCAGTAATCTTCCACGACCTGCGACATTCGAGTACGATGCTCTTCGTGAAACCTTTCGTTATGTGTGGTATCGGAGTTCTTCTGGCGTCGGTGACGACTGCCCAGATTGCTTTTGGTCAGGCGCAAAGCGGGAAGTCCGATTGGGAATTAGTCCGATCCGTGCCGAACCCCTCGGGTGGCACTGTAGACCTTGTGCTTATACCAGAAGCAAAGCAACGCGATCGTGCATATTACACGCAGGTGGCCGATGCTGTTTGTGGCCAACGAACGAGTTGTATAGTGAATTTTTGGACCGATCGAAAGCACATCCCGCAGACTCAAACGGCGTGGTTGCCAGTGTCTGATCTCGCAGTCATGACAGCTTCGTATGAGCGGTATCCCACATACAAGAGCCCCGTTCTCAACCTTGCATGTTGGCTCTATCCGAACAAAGCTGCGGGAGAAGCAGACAAGTGTGATTACGAACCCGGTGCAAAAAGGCCGCCGGACAAGTGAACTGGCTGCTCAGGTTTGGGAACGTCCCATCGCTTACCGTCATCTCCCGCCATATCCCACCATTTTGCGAAGTATATTATTACCGCTGGATTTACAGCCGGCAAATTCCACTGGCAAATATCACGTTTGCTTTCACGTAACTAAACTCTTTATCCAGATACACCGATTCTGAAAACGGCATGGCATAGGCTCGTGTTAGAAGACTTTACCGGTTTGGGGTAAAACGAAGCGCCCGGCTATTAGCTGGGCGCAGGGTTCTGAATGGAACGGATACTACGCTCGCGCGGTTTTCTGATCGCTGAACACTTGCCCGTCGCGAATGTGGATGACGCGATGGGCGTACTCGGCGATATCGTGCTCGTGGGTGACCAGGACGATGGTGTTGCCCTGATCGTGCAGACGATCGAACAGCGCCATAATTTCCACGCCGGTCTGCGAGTCCAGGTTGCCGGTGGGCTCGTCAGCCAGGATGATGGACGGGCTGTTGACCAAGGCGCGCGCAATGGCCACGCGCTGCCGCTGTCCGCCTGACAGTTCGTTGGGCTTGTGGTGCATTCTCGATTCCATTCCCACCGAAGCCAATGTCTTGCGGGCGCGTTCCAGTCGCTCTTCGGCCGGAATGCCGGCGTAGATCAGCGGGAGTTCGACATTGTGCAGCGAAGTGGCGCGGGCCAGCAAGTTGAAGGTCTGGAACACAAAGCCGATTTCCTTGTTGCGAATGCGCGCCAGTTCGTCGTCATCCAACTCGCTGACCAACTGCCCATTCAGCCAATAATTACCCTGGCTGGGCGAATCCAGGCAGCCGATGAGGTTCATCAAAGTGGACTTGCCGGAGCCCGAGGGACCCATGATGGCCACGTACTCGTTGGATTGAATGCGGACACTGATTCCGCGCAGAGCGTGGACCTGCTGTTCCGATCCCATGTCGTAGGTCTTCCAAAGGTCCTCGGTACAGATGATGCACTGCTCGGGCGTCGCCGAGGTCTGTGCTTCTGTCAGACCCGCCAATTGGGTTGCCATCCTCTTCTCCTCGCTGGGTAGCTGGTTCGGGTTGCTCATGGATGCGGGTTGTCGCCTTCCGGCCCTGCGGCCCCATTCTGGCTAATCACGTCAGGACTCTTCCTTCTTGCTGGCCGTCGAGTTGTCAACCTTCACAGTGGCGCCATTTCGCAGGGTCCGGAGCACCTTGTAACTTCCGGTGACGATCTCGTCCCCCTCTTTCAATCCGTTGGTCACTTCGATGTCGGTGGTCCCACTAATGCCCGTAACTACAGTTACGAAGACGGCGTCCTTTTTGTTCTTGAGAACAAATACGCCCTGCAACTCTTCTTTGGGATCTTGTCCGGCGGCAGTCTTGGCCGGGGCCGGCGCGGGCTTGCCCTTATTGTCGGTCGCCAGGTCAGCGCGTTGGCGAATGGTCAACGCCTGAATCGGAATGGCCAGCGCACGGCTGCGCGTAGCCGTAGTGATGCGAGCTGTGGCTGACAATCCGGGCAGCAGGTTGGGCGGCGGGTCCTCGAGGGCCACAACCACCTTGAAGTCCTTGGCTTCCTGGCTGCTGGAGGTGGTCTGCGCGGTCGAGACTCCGGTGGAGCGGAGCAGGGCGTTTCTTCCGATCTCGGTGACCGTGCCTTTGAACTTCTGCTTGGGAAGGGCGTCGATGGTCACCTCGGCCGGCTGGCCCAGGTGCACGTTTACGATGTCGGTTTCGTCAACCTTCACCTCGGCGGTAATCACCGACATGTCGGCAATCGTCATCAAGGTGCTGCCCGGCGAGTTCTGAATGCCGGGGACGACGGTTTCGCCTTCGCGCACGGGAACATTGGTGATGACCCCGTCGAATGGCGCCTCGTATTCCGTTTTGCTGAGCACGTCGGTCACCCGGCGGAGATTGGCGGCGTTTTGCTTGACCCGGCCCTGGGCGGACTCCTGCTGGGCCCCGGCCTGCGCCAGTTTGGCCTTGGCCTGTCCCAATTGCGCCGTGGCCGTGGCAAACGCTGCATTCTTGGTATCGTAGTCAGCCTTGGCGATCAATTGCGCGTCGTACAAGGCCTTATTGCGATCGTAATCAAGCTTGGCGCGTTCGTATTCGGCCTGCGCCTGATGCAGGTCCGCCACGGCGGTATTGACGGCTGCCTGTGCGGCAACAGCGTCGGTTTGAGCGGCAGTCAGCGCATAGTCATTGGCAGAAACGTCAGCCGCCGGCTGTACATTGTCGAGCACGGCCAGCATCTGCCCCTTCTTCACCCGATCGCCTTCCTTGACATACAAGTGCGTGATCTTGGCGAACGCATTGGAGCCAATGTTGACCTGCACTTTCGGCTTAATCTCACCCGATGCGGTCACCACCGACGTCAAATCTTCGCGAACCACCTTCCCGGTCTGCACCGTCACTACGCCCTTGCGGCTCTGCTCGACGGTAAAGCCGACAATGGCGAGCAACACGATCACGCCCCCGGCAATGAGAGCGATCTTCTTCCAGTTCTTCATTGACCCTCGATTGGGAAACCGCTACTCAGGCGCGCGTCCGCCCCCCAACGATAGTACGGAGTCAGACGGCCCAAGGTTCCTTTGGAGAGCATGGACTTCCGGCATTTCCGGGCTGCCCGCTGATGGCACACTGGCACTCGGCAGCCCCGCGGCAGGCGGTTTCCGAAGCTCTCCCGATTGCTTCATTATAGCCGTTAAGTTGGCCACTCTTGTAGGGCGAGTTGGTGTGAGAATTTTGGGTGACGGCACAGTTTGGCAACATCACCGAATTTGGGCTGCAATTCGTCCCCAAATCGGCGAGAGGAGGCGCACTGGCGTTCGTCACATTGCGTGCGACTTTTTCCGCGAGCCAGGGTTGCTGATACTGGGGTGAAGTGGGGCGCTGCCCTGTCAAGCGGGCCACAAATCCCCGTCGGCGACCTTGCTTTCGTCCGTCCCAGAACATACAATTTAAACGCCCCAAAACTGTTTCTTGAGAGTGCGTTGGTACACATGAAGTTACGCAGTTTTCGCCCGTCCTTCTCGTTATTATTATTGGCCGGGCTCCTGACCGCCGGTTTAGCTGTGGCCCAAAGCTCGACTCCCTCCGCTGGCGATAAGTCCACTACCTCCCAAAACCAGGCGGCGAAGGGCGCGGATGCTGCCGCGCCGGGGCAGGCGGGTAACCGGCAGGTGGATCCTCTGAAGCGTCCCCTGACGGAAAAACAGAAGAAGGCCAACGCCAAGGCTTTAAAGCAGGAATTAAGTTCCAGCTACAAGAAGTGGCTCAACGAAGACGTGCGTTGGATCATCACGGACGAGGAGCTGGCCGCCTTCAAGCAGCTCTCCAACGACGAGGAGCGCGACCAATTTATCGAGCAGTTCTGGCTGCGCCGCGATCCCACTCCCGACACCCCGGAGAACGAATACAAGGAAGAACACTACCGCCGCATTGCCTACGCCAACGAACATTATGCGGCGGGGATACCCGGCTGGCGGACCGACCGCGGACGCATTTACATCGTGTACGGTCCCCCCGACTCGGTTGAGACCCATCCCTCAGGCGGGACTTACACGCGTCCGATGGAAGAAGGCGGCGGTGAGACTTCAACCTATCCCTTCGAGGACTGGCGGTATCGCTACATCGAGGGGATCGGCCAGGAGGTCAACTTGGAATTCGTCGATACCTGCGGTTGCGGCGACTTCCATCTGACCATCGATCCCAACGAGAAAGATGCCTTGTTGACCGTTCCGGGCGCGGGCCTGACCCAGTACGAACAAATGGGATTGGCCAGCAAGTCCAGCCGCGTTAACAATGGATTTTCCCCCAACGCCGGTCCGCTGCAAGGAATACAAGCCAGCAGCGAGTTCGAAAAACTCGAGCTGCTCGCCAAGATCAACACCCCGCCCAAGGTCAAGTTCAAAGACCTAGAGGAAGTGGTCAGCCACCGGATCAACGTAAACTTGATGCCGTTTGAAATTCGTACCGACTTTGTCAAGGTGACCAGCGATACCGTGCTGGTTCCCGTGACGTTGCAGGTCAAGAACAAGGACATCACCTTTGTCAGCAAGGATGGCATTCAACGCGGTACAGTGAACATCTTCGGGCGCGTGACTGGCATTACCGGGCGGATCGCACAAACCTTCGAAGACACCGTGCAGGTGGACGTGCCCACGGAACTGCTGGAAAAAACCATGGAGCGTTCGTCGCTGTATTGGAAGGCGATTCCACTGCGCGCCGGCCGCTATCGCTTTGACGTGGTGGTCAAAGACGTGAATGGCGACCGGGTTGGGACATGGAGCCGCGGCATTCAGGTCCCGGAATTTACGGAAGACAAACTGGCGTCTTCGTCCATGATCCTGACTGACCGCTTGGACAGGGTGGCCACCAAGAATGTTGGTTCCGGCAGTTTCGTCATCGGGGAGACCAAGCTGGCTTACCCGCATCTGGACGGGGCCGACGGAAAGCCGGCCAGCTTCAAGCGCGATCAGCGCATGAACCTGTGGATGCAGGTCTATAATCTTCAGGCAGACGAGAAGACCAAAAAGCCTTCCGCCAAGATTGGCTACGAAATCGTGAATATGGCCAACAACCAGCCGGTGCTGCAATCCTCCGAGTCCACCGATACGATGGGCAACGTGGGCGACCAGATCACCCTGGAGAAGAGCTTGGTCTTGAACGCCTTTTCGCCGGGCATCTATAAGCTGACGGTGAAAGTTGACGACAACGTTTCCAAGCAGCGGATCGCTCCCTCGGTGCGGTTTGCGGTCGAGTAGGGGGATGGAAGTACGGGCCCGCGGACGGGTATATCCGCCCGCAGTATTTGTGATCCCGGGGACCTCTGACGGGAGGTTTGAGTGATGACGCGAATACTGGGATGGTTTGCTGTGGTGGTCGCGCTGTGCGGTGCAGCGGTTGGGGCCACTCCCGGCTCGATAACTGGCTACGTGAGAAATTCGGCCGGTGTGGCGCAAATGGGCGCAACCGTCGAGCTGCTCGGTACGGCCGGGCAGAGCCAGGTGGTGTACACCGATGCCAAGGGTTTCTTCACCCTGAGTGGGCTGCTGCCGGGCAGCTATGACGTGCGCGTGTCCGCCCCCTCTTTCCTTCCCGCGTTGCGGGAGGACGTGGCGCTGGCCGCCGGCGCCAGCAAGGTCTTGAACATCACGCTGAACACTTTGTTTGAAGCGGTCCGTATGCTCCCCTCGCTCAAGCGGGGCAACGATGAAGACGACAGTTGGAAGTGGACCCTGCGCTCCAATTCCAATCGGCCAATCTTGCGCTTCGACGACGGGTCGCCAGTCATTGTAGAGACCGCCTCCAATGACAAAGGAACGACGGGCAGCCTGGCGTTTATGGCGGGCGGCTCCAGCCAAGGGTACGGCAGCGCGGCGGACCTGGGAACGGCCTTCAACGTCGAGCATTCGTTGTTTCACACCTCGACCATCGGCCTGGAGGGAGATCTGGGATACGGCACCGGCATTCCGGATGGCGTGGTTCGTGCGTCGTACCGGCGGCCGGGCAATGAAGGTTGGACGCCGACCATTGCCTTGATTGTTCGCCGCTTCGCCACGCCGGATGCGGTGCCGCATCGCGGCGCTCTGGAAGCGGTGGCGATCACGTATTCCGACGGCTTCTCCATTGGCGACCTTCTCGACTTTCAATTTGCCAGTGAGGCGCAGAACATTCAATTTCTGGGCCACGGAGCGACTGCGTTCCGTCCCTCGGCGGTCGCCGATTGGCACCTGACATCCAACACCATCCTCGAGTATCGCTACGCCACCAGCGAACCCAACACGCGTGCCAGCAAGGGTTTCGATTCGGCCCCCGCCGACCTCAGCGAAACCGGTCCGCGCGTGACCATGGTCGATGGCCAGCCCCTGCTGGAGAACGCGCATCATCACGAGATTTCGCTGTCGCAACGGGCCGGGGACAACAAACTCCAGATCGCCTACTTTAGAGACCGCATCAAGGACCCCGCTTTGCTGGGGGTTGGCGATGTTGGCTGGACCACCGAAGACATTCTGCCGGACGTCTATTCCGGGACCTTCAGCTTCAATGGTGGCGCCCTGGAAGCCCAGGGCGTTCGCCTGGTATTTCAGCGGCGGCTCTCTGACACCGTTACCGCGACCTGGGATTATGCCTACGGGGGCGTTCTCGAACTGGAGCAGCCCAACGTAGATTGGAATGTTGTGCGCAGCAGTCTGCAACATGGCTGGCGGCACTCGGCCGCCCTCAGGCTGAACGGTTCCTGGCCGCGCTACAAAACGCGGTGGATCGCGTCCTATCGCTGGACCAGCGGCGACAACACTCTGACCGGGGTCGATGTTTTCAACGCCTCGGCCGGACAGACCGATCCGTTCTTTAATCTTTTCGTGCGCCAGCCGTTGCCCCGCATGCGTTTCATGCCGGGTAACCTGGAGGCGCTGGTGGACCTGCGCAACTTGCTGGCGCAAGGCTACGTGCCGGTCATCGGGCCCGACGGCAAGACCGTGTACCTGATGCAGTCGGCCCGCAGCATCCGCGGCGGGCTGGCCTTCACGTTCTAGGGCTGAGCTGCGCTTCATTCAGGTCTGCGCCTGACGATGGGCTTCCCCGTGTGCAGATTCTGAGTTCTGTCATCACGAGCGGGCGAACAGGGGTCCCCGACAAGCGCTCCGCCGTGGCGGGCTTGTTGGGGTAAAGTTTAGCCCGCGAGGGACCTGCTGTTGAGAATTTTCCGCAGCCCGCCGCGGCGGGCGTGCTCCACCCAACAGCGGATCCAGCAACTCTGGAATTGCTTTAATCGCCCGCCCAATCCTTCGGCCTAAATTCTAGGTTCTCACTCGCCTTAGTGATTTAGATCACAGAGTTCCGGGTTACCGAGCGATATGGTAGCAACGCCCTGAGCGTCGCAGTATAAAGCGGTCCTGGGGAGGGGGATTTCCTGTTTGTCATCCAACCGAGGCGGTTACGGCTACCGTTTGACGGCTCCTGCTCAACCGCTGGAGAGGCACGAATTCGTCGCGCTTGAGCCAAGGGCCGGCGAAGTGATTGTCGAGGTTGCCGGCTGCGGCGTCTGCCATACCGATGTCGGCTTCGCTTTCGACGGGGTACCCACGCGCGCCCCGCTGCCGCTAACTCTCGGCCACGAAATTTCAGGCCGGGTCGTGGCCGCGGGCGAGGGCGCAACCCAATGGGAAGGCCGCAGCGTAATCGTTCCTGCGGTGATCACGTGCGGGAATTGCGCACCCTGCCGAGCCGGCCACCCCACCATTTGCCGGCAGCAGTTCATGCCCGGCAACGACGGTGACGGAGGGTTTGCGACGCACGTTCGCATTCCAGGCCGTGGGCTTTGTCCGGTTCCTGAAAACCTGCCGCCAGGCATTACACTTGATCTCCTGTCCGTGGTCGCCGACGCCGTCACTACGCCCTTCGAGGCGATTCGCCGCTCCGGCTTAGGAGCCGAGGACGTTGCTGTGTTTGTAGGCGTGGGAGGAGTCGGCGGATTCGGCGTGCAGGTCGCAGCTGCCATGGGCGCGGCAGTGGTCGCCATTGACGTTGACCAAACCAGGCTTGAGTTGGCGGCCCAGCACGGCGCTTCGCTGACCTTGGATGCCACTTCGGCCAACGAGAAAGAACTGAAATCCGCGGTACGCGCGTTTGTCAAACAGTCCGGGCGCAAGGGCATCGGGCTGAAAATCTTCGAGACCAGTGGCACACCGGCAGGCCAAACCATTGCGTTCGGACTGCTCGATTATGGCGGTTGCCTGGCCGTGGTCGGGTTCACGCCCAAGAAGGTGGAGCTGCGGCTCTCCAACCTGATGGCGTTCGATGCCACCGCGCGCGGCAATTGGGGTTGCCCGCCGGAACAGTATCCGGCTGCGCTGGCGCTGGTACTGCAAGGCAAAGTGGTCCTGGGCCCTTATGTGGAGCGGCATCCGCTGGACGAGGCGCCTGCCGTGTTGCAGGCGGTGGCCCGCCATGAAATTCGCAAACGCGTGATCCTGGTCCCGGATCGCAACGGCCCGCAGTAGCAAGCAAAGGAGACACAGTCGTGCAAGATCACAATCTAGTGGAGTCGTTTCCCACACGTTCCATCCTGGTAGAGCAGCGGGCGGTGAAGGACCGGTCGGGCGCAGCGGCTGAAGGACTGCACAACGTCTGGATCACGCTGAACAATCCGTCCGAACTCAACAGCTATACCACCGACATGCTGAAGGAGATCATTCTGGCGCTGCGCGCCGCCAGCAACGACCGGGCGGCGGTGGCTGTGGTCGTGACCGGCGCCGGATCGCGCGCTTTCTGCACTGGGGGGAACACCCGCGAGTACGCGGAGGTTTACGCCGGCCATCCCGGGGAGTACCGCCAGTACATGCGCCTGTTCAACGACCTGGTGACGGCCGCCCTGCAATGCGACAAGCCGGTGATTTGCCGGGTGAATGGGATGCGCGTCGGCGGAGGTCAGGAGTTGGGCATGGCGTGCGATTTTTCTGTGGCCAGCGACCTCGCCTTGTTCAGCCAGGCCGGCCCGCGGCACGGCTCAGCGCCCGATGGCGGGTCCACGGATTTTCTGCCTTTATTTGTTGGGATGGAGCGGGCCATGGTCAGCGGCACGTTGTGTCAGCCCTGGAGTGCGCACCGCTTCTACTGGCTCGGAGGCCTGACCCAGATTGTCCCCGCGCTCAAGGTGGACGGGCAGTGGACAGCGAATCCACTGGTGGTTACCGATCGCGTGATTGATGAATACGGACGGCTGTTGATCGGCGAAACGAAAACCGGAGAGCAACGCGAACAAGGCAAGAAACTGCTGGCCAAAGGTTCCGTAGATCTGACTCTTCTGGATGAAGCCGTAGAAGCGCTGTGCACCCAACTGCTCTACACCATGCCTGATTGCCTCATCAAGACCATTGAGAGCCTGCGCAAACACAAGCTGGAACACTGGGACCGCAATCGCGAGAGCAATCGCGCCTGGCTGTCGTTGAACATGATGACCGAGGCGCGCGCCGGCTTCCGCGCCTTCCATTACGGCAGCAAGGAACAGCGTGAGGTGGATTTCGTGCTGCTGCGGCGGCGGCTCGCGGAAGGGGTGCCGTGGAGCGATGAACTGATTCAAGAGATCGCGCCCTGGACGGCCCAAGCTGTGGGCGCGAGTAAACAAGGATGAGCGCCGCCACGAAAGCGAGGCTGGCGTGAACCCGGAACTCGCCAACCTGGTCCAGCACGCGCAGGAGCTAAACGACGACTTCGAGCTGACGGCAGTGCGCGCATGGAAGGAAGCCGGGGCCGGGCGCAAAGCCATCGGACACATGCCCATCTATGTTCCGCGCGAGTTGATCCATGCCGCCGGGATGCTGCCGGTCGGCATTGTGGGCGCAGGCGAGCGATTGGAGATCATCCGCGGCGATGCTTACTTCCAGAGCTACATCTGCCACATCCCGCGCAGCACCATCGAACTCGCGCTCTCCCACCGGCTCGACGTGCTGGATGGCATGTTGTTTCCCTCCATCTGCGATGTGATCCGCAACCTGTCGGGGATGTGGACCATGCTGTTTCCGGAACGCTACGTCCGCTACGTGGATTTGCCGCAGAATTTTGAGTCCCGGACAGGGGGTGTTTACTGGCGTCGTGAACTGGAGACGCTGCGCGAGGACTTTGCCCGTCTGAGCGGCCGCCCGATCGAAGATGACGCCCTGCGGCACAGCATCGCCGTGTACAACGAAAACCGCTCCACGATTTGCGAACTATATCGCGCCCGCAGCCGCCAGCCTTGGATCTACCCAACCTCGGAAGTGTATGTGCTGTTGCGAGCAGCGAACGTCCTTCCGCCTGAAGATCACACTGCGCTACTGCGGGAGTATTTGCGGCTGGCGCCTCTGGAAGCCGACCGCCGCGATCGTGACCAGAGCCGAGTGGTGCTGGTGGGAACATTCTGCGAGCAGCCGCCGCTGGGTCTGCTGCTCACCTTGGAACGCGCGGGATGTTGGGTTGTGGATGACGACCTACTCCTGGGGCTGCGATGGATCATGGGTGAGATCTCGTGCGCCGGCGATCCATTGCAAGCGCTGGTCGAGGCCTTCCTCACCCGCAGCGTCGAGACGGCCGCACGCTACCTGCCCGAAGGGAAGCACGGAGGCGCACTCGTAGAATCGGTCCGCCGTAATCGCGCCGAGGGAGTCATCTTTTGCGCGCCCAGTTTCTGCGATCCCGCCCTGCTGGAGCAACCCATGCTGGTGGCAGCCCTCGACCGCGAGGGCATTCCTCACACGCAATTCAAATACTCCGAAGATACCGGCCAGTTCGCGGTCATCCGCGAGCAGGCGGGGACATTCTCCGATTCCATCCGCCTGTGGAGCCAAGCATGACTGCCGCATCCCCCAGCCCGCGCGTCCCCGCTGAAGCCGGCAAGGAACGCAGCATGTCTCTGCAAAAGCAGATGATCGCCGGCCATTACAGCGCGCTGTCGCGTGCTCCGCAAGAGGGCCGCAAGGTGGTTTATACTTTCGTTCCCGGCAATCTTACCGAACTGTTGCGCTCCTTCGATCTGCTTCCGGTGCTTCCTGAAATCAACGCGCTTCAGTCCGGCATGCGGAAATTGTCGGGCGACTACATCGCGGAAGCGGAGAAGCACGGCCACAGCGAAGACGTCTGCACCTATGTGAAGTGCGACATCGGAATGCTGAAGAAGGGCAACATAGGTCCCACTGGCGAAAGGCTGCCTCCGCCGGACTTGCTTCTGCTCTCCTATACCGGCTGTTTCACCTTCATGAAGTGGTTCGAACTGCTGCGCCAGGAATACGACTGCCCGGTGGCCATGCTCCATGTTCCTTACCAATCGGAAGGCCGTATTCTGCCCCATCATGTCGAGTACATCGTTCAGCAACTGCGCACGGAAGTGATTCCCAAACTTGAAGCAGTTAGCGGCCGTCGCTACGACGAGGACCGTCTGCGCGAAATGCTGCGGCTGTCGGCGCAGGCCGAAGATGATTTGGTCTGGGTGTTGGAGTCGGCCAAGCACGTGCCCTCGCCCATCGATGCTTATTTCGGCGGCGTGTACTACATCGGGCCAATGTTTACTGCGTTTCGCGGGACCGCTGAGGGTGTCGCGTACTACCGCGTCCTGCGCGAAGAAGTGGAGGGCCGCCTGCGCGACGGCCTGGGTCCGCTGACCCCAGAGGGACCGCAGGAGAAGGAACGCTATCGCCTGGTCGTGGAAGGTCCGCCGAATTGGACCAGCTTCCGTGAGTTCTGGAAGATGTTCTACGACGAAGGCGCGGTAGTAGTGGCCAGCAGCTATACCAAAGTTGGAGGGCTGTACGACGGCGGCTTCCGCCACGATCCCAAACGCCCGTTGGAGACGCTGGCGGAGTATTGCATGGGCTGTTACACCAATCTCGGTTTGCCCACTCGCCTGGCATTGCTGGAGCGATACATTCGCGAGTATCGCGCCGACGGCTTCATGATCAACAGTATCAAGAGTTGCAATTCCTTTAGTGTGGGTCAGCTCCTGATGCTGCGCCAACTGGAGCAGAGCACAGGCGTGCCCGGCGGCTTCATTGAAAGCGATCTGGTGGATCCGCGTTACTTCTCCGCGGCGAACATCAAGAACCGCATTGAAAGCTATTTGCAGATGCTGGAACAAAAGCGCACTGGCGTGAACGCATGAACTCTCTACGGACCTATGTCGGCATCGATCTCGGCTCGACCACCACCAAGGCGGTCGTGCTGGACGACGCCGGCGAGCCGATTGGCCGCGGCATCACCAACAGCCGCAGCAATTACGATGTCGCCTGCCAGGTGGTGCGCGAGGAGGCCATGGTCCGCACTCGTTTCACGCTTACCCGGCAGGCAATCACCGGCGATCCGGCCCTGGCCCAGGTCGAGAAGGCCTTCCTTTCCTCGCTGCAGCGAAACTTCCGATTTCGGCAGCACCTCGATCAACTCGCGCGACTGCGGGAAGCATTGTTCCGCGCCGCCGGCGATCCTCGCCACAGCGCTCATCGCAGCGAACTAAATACTGCGCTCGAAAGCATTGTGAATGGGATGGTCGAGCGAGCTGGGTTGCACTTCAGCGAATTGGCGGTGCGCAAGAGCGACTTTTTCCGTGATCTCGCGACTGCCGATTACATGCAACTGGCGGAACAACACAGCGATCCCCGCGGCATCACCTTCGACATGCTGTGCGGGCTGTTCGACGCTGCGATCCTGGTGGTGGAGAACGCGACCACTCAGGGTAGCTTCGAAACACAATTGCGGGGTGCGCTGGAACCTACGCTGGCGTCGGCAACGTTGGCGGTGCAAGACAAGGCTTCGCGACTGCGCGCGGTGGTGGAGACGACCTGCAACGCGCAGATCGTAGAAGCCGGGACCGTGGGCACAGGATATGGCCGCCAGCGATTGCCTTTTCCCAAGGAGCAGATTCGTAGCGAGATTCTTTGTCACGGCCTGGGCGCACATGCCATGTTTCCCGGCAGCCGGACGGTGCTGGACATCGGCGGACAGGACACCAAGGCCATCCAGGTGGACGGCGACGGACTGGTGGTCAGCTTCCAGATGAATGACCGTTGCGCTGCCGGATGCGGGCGCTACCTGGGTTACATCGCCGATGAAATGAACCTGGGCTTGCATGAGTTGGGCCCCCTTGCCCAACAGAGCACGAGCCGGGTGAAGATCAACAGCACGTGTACCGTCTTTGCCGGTGCGGAGTTGCGAGAACGCCTCTCGCTCGGCCAGAGGCGTGAGGACATCGTGGCCGGGCTGCATCGCGCCATCATCTTGCGTGCCATGTCGCTGCTGGCGCGCTCCGGGGGCGTCCGTGACGAGTTCACCTTCACCGGCGGGGTGGCCCGCAATCCGGCGGCCGTGGACGCACTGCGCCAGTTGGTGCAGGAGAATTACGGCGAGCGGACGCTCAACATTTCTGCCGACTCGATTTACACCGGCGCTCTGGGCGCGGCTTTGTTTGCCCGGCGCGCTGCACAGGCCAACGCATGACGACCTCTACCATCTCGTCGAGGACTCGATCTGACGAGGAACAGATCACCGCTGGCGTCGATGTAGGCTCCAGCGCAGTGAAGATTGCGGTCCTGCGGACCAGCGGCGGTAATACCGAGGTCCTTGCGCTGCTCAATGAGCGCATCCGCCGCCGCGAGTTGCGCAAGGTAGTGAATGACGGATACCAGGCGGCCCTTCGCACGGCTGGCGTGGCTGCCGACGAGGTTTGCTATGTGGCCAGCACCGGCGAAGGCGAGCTGGTGGATTTTCGTCGCGGACACTTCTACGGCATGACCACTCACGCTCGTGGCGCGATCTTTCTTATGCCGGAAGTCCGCGCCGTTCTCGACGTCGGGGCCTTGCACGCGCGCGCCATGCGCATCGACGAGCGCAGCCGCGTGCTCAGCTATCGCATGACCGGCCAATGTGCGTCCGGCTCCGGGCAGTTCCTGGAAAATGTCGCGCGCTACCTCGGCATTGCCTTGGAGGACGTAGGGCCTCTGTCTTGCCGCGCCGGCAATCCTCAAGTGGTCAGCAGCATCTGTGCGGTCCTGGCGGAGACGGATGTGATCAACATGGTGAGCCGGGGAATCACCACGCCCGATATTCTCAAAGGCATTCATCTTTCCATGGCCGGCCGCTACACCAAGCTGCTGCGGGCGATTGACGCGCATGGTCAGGTGGCAATTACCGGCGGTCTCTCCGCGGATACCGGGCTGGCACAGGCTTTGCAGGAGAAATCGCGCGAGGATGGTCTGGACCTGGAAGTTCGCACCCACCCCGACTCCATCTATGCCGGCGCACTGGGAGCAGCTTTGTGGGGGGCATATCGTCATCGCATGCTGGCCCGTCATGCGGAGGTGCTGGCATGAGCGGCGTCAACGAACTGGCAGGCAAATACGCGGTTGTCACCGGCGGTTCGGGAGGAATCGGCAGCGCCGTCGTTCGCAGTTTGCAAGAAGCCGGTGCGGTGGCAGCTTCGCTCGACCTCTCGCCGCCGCCCGGCAACGACATCGCCTGGCTGCCTTGCGATGTGCGCAGCGACGATTCTGTCGGCTCCGCCGTGCAACAGTTCTTTAAGCAGAACGGACGGCTTGATCTGGTGATTCACGCTGCCGGAATTTCCCGTGAAGCGGTCGTCTGGAAGCTTACGGTCGAAGATTGGGACATGATCCAGGCGGTCAATTTACGCGGCGCCTTTTTGCTGTTGCGACACGCGGTTCCCCTGATGCGCCAGGGACAGGGCGGGCGCGTGGTCTTAATCGGCTCCATCAACGGATTGCGCGGCAAGTTTGGCACCTCGGCCTACTCGGCCAGCAAGGCGGGACTGCTGGGCCTGGCCAAGAGCGTCGCCCGCGAAACCGGCCGCTTTGGAATTCTGGTGAACGTGATCGAGCCCGGCTGGGTACGCACACCACTCACAGAAGCATTGCCGGCAGCCATCCGCCAGGCCGCGGAAGCGGAAACCCTGCTGGGGAGCCTGCTCGAGGTTTCCGATGTTGCCGCCGCCGTGCTGTTTTTGTGCGGTCCGGGCGCAAACCGTATCACCGGCCAGATTCTGCGCGTGGATGCGGGCCAATTCCTGGGAGGCGGCAGCTAGAGCGAGTTGGGAGGAGAACCATGGCGACAGACGGCATGGAAGAAACAGGTGTACTGGAGACCGATGCGGTGCTGGTGCGCACCATGCGCCAGGAAGATTTGAACGTGATCGTGGCGATTGATGCTGCGGCCAGCGGGCGCCGCCGTCCTCGCTATTTCGAGCTCATGCTCCAGCGCAGCATAACCCAGGCAGGCCTGCAAATCTCCCTGGTGGCGGAAGTGGACAACCGGGTCGTGGGCTTTGTCATTGGTTCGCTTTATTATGGTGAGTATGGGGTGGCGGAGCCTTCCGCCTCCATTGACGCAATTTCGGTGGATGCTCGCGTTCGCGGAAAAAATGTCGGAAAGGCACTGATGCGACAGTTGCGCCTTAATCTGGGGGCGCTGCGAATCACCACCTTGCGGACAGAAGTTTCCTGGGACGATTTTGGCCTGTTGGGCTTCTTCCGCAGCCAAGGGTTCAAGCCTTCCACCAGGATGTGTCTGGAATGCGCTCTGGATCCAACCCGGCCGGACGATTCCGCCGGCAGCTAGACGGGCCGCTGCTTGTTACACTCAAAGTGAGACTTGCCATGAAAAAGACAAAAAAGAAATCTGCTCGAAGGGCCACGAAGCCCGCAGCACAAAGCACAAAACCGCAGCCCGCGCTGCGCTGTTCCCGGTGCGGCCGGCCAGCCGCGAAGGACGATAAATTCTGTGCCGAATGCGGGCTATTCCTACGCGATGCCTATCTCGATCACAGGCTGCTGCTGGCGCTGATGGAAGAGAAAGACGGCCACAGCCGCGAAGCCCGTCAGCAACTGGAGCACCTGTTGCAAGCCGAGCCGAACCATGTGCTGGCCAACCACATGTTAGGCACGTTCTACTTCCATCAAGGCACGCTCGACCTGGCGATCGAGCGCTATCAGCAAGCGGTGGCGGCAGCTCCCACTTTTGTATTGGCGCATTACGATCTGGGTGTTGCCTGGTATCACCGCTGCAATATGCCGGAAGCCATCCGCGCCTTTCGCCGTTGCCTGGAGCTTGACCCCAACTACAACGCCGCGCACTATCGGTTGGCGGTGTCCTTGTTTCACGCCGGG
This sequence comes from uncultured Acidobacteriaceae bacterium, assembly GCA_963710585.1. Taxonomy (GTDB): domain Bacteria; phylum Acidobacteriota; class Terriglobia; order Terriglobales; family Acidobacteriaceae; genus Bog-257. Next base: position 104,021 of record CAVQAM010000010.1, read on the forward strand.
GAGCTCGAAGAAGCCGCGAATCAATTCAAACAATCCATCGCGCTGACGCCAGAGTACTTGATGGCCAATTACCACATTGGCGTGATTCACGAGCGGCGGGGCGAAACGGAAGCCGCCGAGCGCGAGTTCCGGCGCAGTCTCGACGAGGCGGTGGGAGAAGTGAGCAGCCTGTTCCACCTCGCCATAATTCGGCGCAGCAAAGGGGATAACAAAGGCGCGGACGACCTTCTCCGGCGGGCCCATGAATTCGGCCGGGCGCAAAGCGCCGCCTCGTGACTGGGGAGACAACCATGGACCCAGGCGAAGAAAATAAACTCATCCACGATTGGGCGGCAGCAGGCCCACGCACGGCGCATTATCCGCGCCACGTCATGCTCGACGACGAGACCTTGCGCGACGGCCTGCAAAGCCCATCGGTCACCGATCCTGCGCTGGATACGAAGGTCGAACTGCTGCACTTGATGGAAAGCCTGGGCATCGAGGCGGCCGACGTTGGCCTGCCCGGCGCTGGTGCGCACCAGCGCGAGGCTGTGCTGCGCCTGTGCCGCGAAATCTCCGAGCAGCGCCTGCGCATTCGGGCCAACTGCGCCGCACGCACCCTGATGGTGGACATTCAACCCATCGCCGAGGTCACGCAACTGACGGGCGTGCCCATTGAAGCCTGCGTCTTCATCGGCAGCAGCCCCATCCGCCAGTACGCCGAAGAGTGGGAGCTATCGGACATTGTCCGTCACACCCGCGAGGCCATTCGCTTCGCCGTCCGGGAAGGGCTGGAAGTGATGTACGTTACGGAGGACACGGTCCGCTCTTCGCCTGAGCAGCTGCGCGTCCTCCTGACCGCCGCGGTGGAAGTCGGGGCCAAGCGCCTTTGCCTGTGCGACACCTGCGGCGCGGCAGTTCCGCAAGGGGTGTGGAACCTCGTCTCGTGGGTGAAAGCACTGGTCAAGGAACTTGGTGTCGAGGTCGGCATCGATTGGCACGGTCACCGTGACCGCGGTTTAGATCTGGCGAACAGTCTGGCGGCGATCGAGGCCGGCGCCACCCGCGTGCACGGCACCGCGCTGGGCATCGGCGAGCGCGTGGGCAACACTCCCATGGAGCAGCTTCTGGTCAACCTCAAGCTGCTGGGCGTGCGCAACGACGATCTTTCGCGCCTGCCGGATTACGTGCAAACGGTCTCCTTAGCCACCGGAGTTCCTTTGCCGATCAATATGCCCATCGTGGGACGCGACGCCTTCCGCACCGCCACCGGAGTTCACGCCTCCGCCGTTATCAAAGCCCAGAAGAAAGGTGACGCATGGCTGGCCGACCGGGTCTATTCGGGAGTGCCGGCGGCATGGATTGGCCGAAGGCAGGAAATAGAAGTGGGTCCCATGTCGGGCGCCTCCAATGTTGTCTGCTATCTCAGCACTCGAGATCTTCCAAACACACCCCAAATTGTGAAGGCCATACTGGACCTGGCTAAACGCTCCAGCCGCGTTCTTGCCGAGTCAGAGATACTGGAGGTTGTGCGCGACATGAATGCGTAGGATTGCATCCCGGCGCGGAGTACCGGTGAGATGGCGATTTTGCACCAAATGACCAAGGCAAGTAGCTCCCCCAACTTCCGAGTAGCCGACGATGCGGGAGTTATTGCACTTCCACACGAATCGGCAAGGCGGTGTGCAGAATCCTGACGGAGAGATCGTGTCCACCAAAATCGGTGGAACCCTCACCCACCCGCCTTATGGCCTGGATTTGTCTAGTAATACAGAGAATAGGGTCGCCGCTGACCGCAAAGATCATGCAGGGATCGTCACGCCATCTTGCGGACTTTCGTTCCCGTCTTTCGGGCGGCGCGTGGCTTCCTCCGAGCTGCTGCGACAGGTTTTTTCGTTTTGGCTGCGGCAGGTTTCCTCGTTTTGGCTGCGGCAGGTTTTCTCGCTTTGGTTGCGGCAGGTTTTGTCGTTTTGGCTACGGCAGGTTTTGTCGTTTTGGCTACGGCAGGTTTTCTCGCTTTAGAGCGTTTTCAGCGTTATTGTAGACCATACCCGCAATGAGAGAACCAAGCTAAGGCGTTGTCGGCAGTAATGGCTGCCAAGGCTTCTGCAATGGCGCTTTCCAGAGCTTCTGCGGTGCGGGCTTTGGCCGAGCGCAGCCCCTGCTTGATCTTCGACCAGGCTTGCTCAATCGGGTTGAAGTCAGGGGAATAGGGCGGCAGGTAAATCAGGCGCGCTCCGGTGGCGGTGATGAGTTGCTGCACCCCGGCCACTTTGTGTGCGGACAGATTGTCCATGATGACTACCTGTCCGGGATGGAGCTGAGGGCACAACACCTGCTCCAGATAGGCCAGGAAGACATCGCCATCGGTCGCCGACTCGATGGTCATGGGCGACTGCAAACCTCGGGTGGTGAGCGCCGCCAGCATGGTTACGGTATGCCAGTGGCTGTGGGGCGTGCCTTCCGCTACTCGCTCTCCACCCGGAGCGCGGCCGTAATTGCGGGTCATCTGCGTGCTGGCCCCGCTCTCGTCCAGAAACACCAGTTGCTGCGGGTCGATTTGCCTTATGGCTTCCTGCCACGCTTGCCGGCGCTGCTGCGCTTCCGGCGTTTCTTGCTCTTGGGCGTGGAGTGACTTTTTTTAAGAGGCAGTCCCATCTGCCGTAGGGCCAGCCACCGCCGCCCGATGCTCAATCGCAACCCCTGGGCCGCTTGCAGTTGCGCCTGCAATTCCCGCAGGGTCAGATCCGGTTGCTTGCGGATTTGCTCCCCCAGCCACGCCTGCACCGCCACCGTCACCCGGCTCACCGGGCCACGTCGCCACGGTGGCCGCTCGATCTGCCCCGTGCGCGTGCGGGTGGCGGAGATCTTCTTGGCCCAGCCCTCGCTTACCCCAAATTGTTCCGCCAACTCCCCCAGGGTCCCTTTGCCCTGCTCATACGCCTGCAAAAACTTTCGCCGCAAATCATTCGCGTAGGGTCGTGCCATCGGGTGGAGCAGAAAATCGCCACTAATAGTCTACACTATCGCTGAAAATGCCCTAGCCACGGCTTCAACCGGAGCCGTCAATTCCGGCTGGGGCGGTTTCGGAGTGCGATGGTGGCCATGGTGCAGCGGCTGGATGCGCGCGGCTTCTTCTTCCGTCCGCAGCTGAGTGTCTGTACGGTTTCGGCGCTCGTCCTCAAGGTATTCCGGAATCGTTTTAGTTGTCATGGCTGTAGTGTGGCAGAACTATCCTCGTCCGAGCTGTCCAATTTTGGCCACTCGCTGACAATTCATGGGCCGCCACGAGGAGACTGGACAGAGACGTACTACCGGCAGCTATCGACACTTGAAATACTAGCGGGGGAGGGACCATGCCTCGACACCGCACTGTTAGAGTAATCTTCACTCATGGACAAGAAGGAGATCAATTCCCCAAAACTGACCGCGCATTTTGTCATTTGGATGTGCGTAGGATGCTTGCTGCTGGTTTTTCTAGCTCATTACGTCTGGAAGGTTTTTTGAGGCAGCGAATCCACGCAATCACGATGCTCTCAGGTAGAAGCATTCTCGATCAGCGGGGGCATATCAGGGCTGCAGTCCGCCGCTGCAACCGGACAAATGTCAACTCGCAGAAATCGAGGGTAGGGGGCTAATTCTGTGTTGGAATCGCGGCATTCTGCTAACACTCAGTGATAGCCTCCCGAGAATCCGGACCCGGTTCGATTGACCTTTGCTCAACATCCCACCTAACATGTCTCAGTGTCCACGCCGTCCCAACTCGTTGGGCAGAGAGTCTCTCATTACCGCATCCTCAGCAGGATCGGCGGTGGCGGCATGGGGGTGCTGTATGAGGCGGAAGACCTTAAGCTCGGCCGTCATATTGCCCTCAAGTTTCTTTCCGACGAACTGGCCCATGATCCGCAAGCCCTCAGCCGTTTTAAGCGGGAAGCCAAGGCCGCGTCCTCGCTGAACCACCCCAACATTTGCACGATCCATGAAATCGACGAGGTCGATGGGCGGGCCTTCATCGCGATGGAACTGCTGGAGGGTGTGACGTTGACGCACCGCATCGCCGGGGCGCCCGTCGAGGCCGATGTCTTGCTCGGCTTGGCCATCGAGATTGCCGATGCGCTTGATGCCGCTCACGCCGAAGGAATCGTCCACCGCGACATCAAGCCTGCCAATGTCTTCGTCACCAAAAGGGGTCATGCGAAGATTCTCGATTTCGGGCTGGCCAAACTCACGCCCGCGGATGCTCACGCTACCGACGCGGCAATTCCAGCAGAAGCGGCGACCTCGTCTGATGCCGAACACTTCACCACTTCCGGTGCGACTTTGGGAACCGTGGCTTATATGTCGCCGGAGCAGGTTCGGGGAAAGGAACTGGATGGCCGCACGGATTTGTTCTCTTTCGGGGTCGTGCTCTACGAGATGGCGACAGGGGCGTTACCTTTTCGTGGTGACACCACCGGGCTGATCTTCGACGCCATTCTGAACCGAGATCCATTACCTCCAATGCGCCTTAACCCCAAGGTTCCCCCAAACCTGGAACACATCATCAACAAGGCGTTGGAGAAGGACTCCGCCCTGCGTTACCAGCATGCCTCGGAGATGCGGGCCGACCTGCAAAGGCTGAAGCGGGACATAGAATCATCAGTTGAGACGCAGGCACGAGTGCCACAACCGCTCATGGCCATAGCCGCTAGCGCTACCCATCATTCCATCGTTGTCCTCCCATTCACCAACATGAGCTCCGATCCGGAGAATGAATTCTTCGCAGATGGCATTACCGAAGAGATCATCAACGCGCTGGCCCAGATCGAGGATGTTCGTGTAGTGGCACGGACTTCCGCATTCTCTTTCAAAGGGAAGCATGTCGATCTGCGAACCGTCGGGGAATGCTTGAAAGTAACCACGGTTCTTGAGGGCAGCGTTCGCAAGTCGGGCAATCGTCTCCGTATCATGGCTCAGCTTATTAACGTCGCCGACGGCTGCCACTTGTGGTCGGAGCGCTACGATCGCGAACTGCAAGATATCTTTGAGGTTCAGGACGAAATCGCAAGAACCATCGCAAACCGGTTGAAGGTCACACTCCGAGCCGAGAGACAAAAGCCGCTGGTGCGGGTTGGAACCAAGAATCTGGAAGCTTACCAGCTCTACCTCAAGGGCCGCTTTCATTGGAACAAACGAACCCCGGACGGAATGCAGAAAGCCATTGAATATTTTCAGGAGGCCATCGCAGAAGAGCCCACCTATGCGCTCGCCTATACGGGGTTGGCTGACACCTACAACCTGGCGTCATTCTTAAATGTGTTTCCGCCTGCAGAGGTGATGCCGAAAGCGAAGGCGGCAGCCACTAGGGCATTGGAAATAGACGACAGCCTGGCTGAGGCTTACGTTTCGCTCGGGTATGCCAGCTTCACCTACGATTGGGACTGGACCGCAGCCGGAAGACATTTTCAGCAAGCCCTTGATTTGAATCCCTCTTACGCCAGGAACCACGTGTTTTACTCTCTCTATCTCAGCTCTCTCGGACGATTTGAGAAAGCGGTGACAGTCGCGAAACAGGCTTTGGATCTCGATCCTGCTTCACCCGCTGTCAGTCATGTGTTGGCGGTGCAACTCTACCTGTCAAGGCAATTCGATCAGGCTATTCAACAGAGCCATACGACGCTGGAGATGGATCCGCACTATGGCGTTGCTTACGCGATGCTGGGGCAAGCGTATGCATCCAAGGGGTACTACCGGGAGGCGGTGCCCGATCTGGAAAAGTATTTAGAGCTGACCCGCGGCGGCGCCACCGCCCTCGCCCTGCTTGGGTACGCACATGCTCGACTGGGTGAACGAAATGAGGCGCTTCGGATCTTGGACAAGCTCGAGGTGGTTTCGAAGCGGAGCTTTGTAACTGGGTTTTCCTTTGCCCTCGTTTATGCCGGGCTGGAAGACAAGGATCAGGCCTTCAGGTGGCTCGAAAAAGCCTGCGAGGAGCGCTTCAATCGTCTCGCGTACCTTAAGGTCGAAGCACTCTGGGACCCTCTGCGCTCCGACCCGCGGTTCGCCGAGCTGCTTCGACGCGTCGGAATCCCACAGTAAGTTCAGTTGGCTGTCCCGAAAGTCCGGTCTCTGGGGTTAATCCCGGATTTCCTTTATGATGACAGACATGTCAGCGTTCATGCGCCGTCAACCTGTTTAACGGGCAGATTGAGCTTGGAAACATGCCGAGGAGGGGCCTATGTTCAGAGGATTTCGCGATTTTGTGCTGCGGGGCAACGTAATCGATCTGGCGGTGGGCGTGGTCATCGGCGCCGCTTTCGGCACCGTGGTCAGCGCATTCGTGAAAGATTTGCTGACTCCGGTGATCGCCGCTGTGGCCCGCAAGCCGGACTTTTCCAGCATGTACTTCGAGGCCAATGGGGCGAAGTTTCTTTACGGCGACTTCCTCAATGCGGCCATCTCATTTTTGCTGATCGCCGCGGCCGTGTATTACTTTGTGGTTTTGCCGGTCAATCATTTGATGAAGCGTTTCGAGAAGCAGGCCCTGCCCGACAAGAAGAAGTGTCCGGAGTGCCAGAGTGATGTCCCGATCGAGGCCCGGCGCTGCGCGTTCTGCACGTCAGCATTGGCGTAGGCTGGATTATTCAGGAGCATTTGAATTGTCATCCTGAGCGAGCGCAGCGAGTCGAAGGACCCCTATAACTGCGAGAAATCATAGTGTAGCCGCGTGGCTGAGCACCGAGTCGGGGATTGCTGGCGACGATAGGGTTCCTTCGACTCCTCGCTGCGCTCGTCGCTCAGGATGACAGCCGGGAAGAGTTTTTCATCCCTATGGGTGGGCCGTAGGCCCATGTGACACTCAGGATGACACTCCAAGAAATCATGTCCGCTTATGAATAATCCAGCCTAAGCGATCTCGCTCATCCTTCCTACGAGGCTTCCGCTTGGAGAGGTGCGATCGGCAATCGGACCTGGAATTGGGTGCCTTTGCCCACCACGCTGGTAACGTCGATGTGGCCGCCGTGCGCTTCCACCATGCGGCGGGCGAGCGAGAGTCCCAATCCGGTGCCGTGCCCCTTGGTGGTGAAGAAGGGACGAAAGATGTTGGGCAGGTGTTCCGGCGGAATCCCTTTCCCTTCATCAGCCACGGTGATGAGCACGTCGTCCTCATCGCTCTCCAAGGAAACGCGGATGACACCGGGCTTGTCCATGGATTGAATCGCGTTGAGCAACAGGTTCAGCAGCACCTGGTTGATTTGGTTGGGGTCGTGTTCGGCGGGCGGAATCGCATCTTTGATTTCCAGCTCGACCGTGATGTGTTTGGTGATGGCTTGCTGGCGCGCGAACATGACCGCGTGCTCGACCGTGCTGCACATATCGCCGACGCGGAATTGCGGCGGCTTGGGCCGGGCAATCTCCAGCAGTTCGGTAAGAATTCGATTAATCTGCACCGCCTCTTCCTTGGCGTCTTTGATGACGGAACGCGCCGGGCTGTTGGGCGGCAGATCTCGGCCAATGATCTCGATCACGCCGGCTATGCCGGCCAAAGGATTGCGGATTTCGTGGGCCAGTCCAGCCGCCAGTTCCCCCAGAGTGGCGAAGTGTTCGGCGCGCGACATTTGCGTCTGATGCAGGCGCTGGATCTCTTCGCGGCTGGCCTCCAGTTGCGCCACCATGTCATTGAAGTCGCGGCCCAGGTCGCCAATCTCGTCGTTACGCGAGGCAAAGCTGACGGAGACGTCCATGTCACCCAGACGGACGCGCGCGATCTTGTCTTGCAACTCCAACATGGGACGGCGGACGGAAACCGCCAGCACCATGATGACCGCGACGCAAATGAGCAACGCGCCACCGGCGGCAACGGCGAGGATGACGTGCCGTTCTCCTTCGGCGAGCGACAAAGAAACCAGCACAAACAACAGCAGGCCGTTCAGCAATACCGCCGCGATAGGCAGCACCGCTTTGAGTGCCCAGTTGAGATGGCGCTTACGCGCCACCGGCGGCTGCTCCCAGGGCGGAGCCTCAGCTCGCGCCGGGGGGTTAGCATCATAGAGTCGGAATGGGGATGAGACTGACATCCGTACGGCCATTGCTTTAAGGCTACTCCTTTAAGGCGACTGCTCGGCTCCTTGACGACTCAAATTTCAGGGCTGGGGGATCGGCGCTGAATCTTGGGGCCTAATCCATCCTCAGAACCGGATCGGCCAGCCCTGTTCCTCATGCGTACGCGTGTAAGCCGGGAAGCAGATACGTGACGCCGAGGAAAGTGAAGATCACGACCCCGAAGCCCAGAATGGCGAAGTACGCGGCCCTACGCCCGCGCCATCCCCGCGTGATCCGCATATGTAAATAACCCGCGTAAACCAGCCAGGTAATGGCGGCCCAGGTTTCTTTCGGGTCCCAATTCCAATACGAGCCCCAGGTGCGGTTCGCCCAGTAGGCGCCGGCGGCGATCATGCCGGTCAGCAGCGGGAAGGCGATGCCGATGGTCTTGTAAGTGACGCGGTCGAGCGTGTCGGCCGAGGGCAGCAAGCCCTGGAGGTCGGCGCGCCGCCACAGCAGCATCAGGTACAACAAGGAAGCAAAAATACCCGTCACCATGCCCCCCAGTAGGAACGGGCTGGCAGCCAGACTGGTCGGGAAGAATCCATCCTGGTCGGGTGACGGGTAAGCCGCATCGCGGACGCGAAGAACGAAAGCAGCCACTACCACCAGCTGCAAGAGAATGCTGATGAACACCGCCTTGTTGGCGGTCCCGTAGAATGATCCGTCGTTCTTGAGGCGGCCCGCGAAATACAGAAGCAAGGGAACGATGGCGGCCACTGCCGCAATTACGAACAGCCAACCCAGGTCGGGAACGGTGACGAACAGCCGCATGCCGCGGCCCAGGAAGATGTCGGACTTGTTTTGCGCGTCCCACCCGGTGACCGACAAGCCGCCCCACTTTTCGAAGCGAGTGGCAACGATGGCGACGTAGATCGCGCTGACCATCGCGCTTGTCCAGGCAAGGAAAGTTTCGGTCTGGAAGCCGTCTTGGATGAGGAACATCATGGCCAGTGCGCAACTCAAGGCGCAGGCGGCATAACTCAACATCGCCAGCGTGACATGCACATGTAACCACGTGGATTGCAGCGCCGGCACCAGCGGCCGCACTTCGGAAGGCAGCAACTGCATCAGGATGACGCAAACCACCGCGAGGGGCATGGTGATGCTGCCAATGATCTTGACGCCAAACTTCTTCTCGGCAATCAGGGTCATGGCGGCGACTGCCCAGACAAAACTCAATAGCATCTCGTAGACGCTGGCGAAGGGCGGGCGTCCGGAGAGATACCAGCGGTGCGCCACGGCCAGGGTATTAGCCGCCAGGCCGATGGAGGTTGCTACCGACGCATATCTGACATAACGCGCCGTTCCGGTAACTCCAAATCCCATGTACAGCGAGCCGGCGCCGGCGTAGAAGATCAGCGCCACATAGAGAAAATTGCTTTCGCTAATCAGGCTGCCACCAGACTTGGTCACGCCCAGTAAGGCCACGATCAGCAGAAAAACGACCGATAGTCCGACCAGGACCAGCAGGGCGTTGCCGCCGGTCGCGGCAGGTGGTTCCATTCGTACTACCCGTGCGCGGGTTGACATCTTCTTTCCTCCGTCTTGCTATTGCTTGCCGCTCTTACTTAACGCCAGCCAGAGTCAATTCAGGTTGTTCTTTGCGAGCAGGCCGCGACATGGCCGGCGCGCTTTCCAGTTCGCTGCGGATACCCTCGACCACATCGTTGAACTTCTGTTCGAAGCGGTCGCGGTTCTTGTTGGCTTGACCGCCGACCCACAGCACCAGCTTGCCCTTGGCATCCGGGATGGCCGCAATCCACAGCCGCATGTGCACCATGTAGAACGCAACTCCCAGCCCGGCGCACATCAACAGCACTCCTGCCCACACCAGCCACTGTCCGGGTTCATGCGAGACCTCCAAGCCGGTGACCGCCGCCAAAGCGATGTCCTGGGCACCGGTCGGGTTCTTGAATTGGTAGTTCAGGTTCTCTCCACCCAGGACGGCCCCTTGTGCTGGTAACAGCCAGACCTTGGTGACTTGGGCGGTGGCGCGACCTTTTACTTCCAGCCCGAACGCCAGATTCTCAATATCGTCAGACTTCTTGAAGACCTGACCATCGCGAACGAATGCGTCGGGAATGTAGTCCACCAGGGAAACGGTGGCTTCGCTATCCAATGCGACAGGCTGGTTCATGTGCAACTGGAGAGGTGTTTCCTTGCCGTCTTTTGCCACCCACGCGATTTGCAGCGAGTCCACCGTGTGGTTGTCCAGCCAGTAACTGGACTGGTAGAAGCGCAATCCCCGATAAACCAGGGGATCGTTCACCACAATTTCTTTTGACTCGATCTCTTTTCCGTCCTGCACGACGGCCAGTTTCGACCACCACTTCTTAGGAGAACCGTCAGCATAGTTGTCTTGTCCGGCGGCGTAACACTTCACCGCGAAGGGGAGCTGTTTCTTGCCACCGCTGCGCAGCTCGATGACGTTGCCGGTTTGACCCTTGTGCAGCGCTAGAAAGCCGCTATACCCGAAGACCCCATCAATGATGCCGCCGGCGAAGATCAGAAGCAGGCTGGCGTGGACGAGGTACACCGCCATCACCGAGAAGCGATGCCGCTCGGAATATAAGGAGGGTCCATTTTTGTAGGCGACGCGATCGACCGGCCAGCCCAGCTTCTTGAGTGCACGCTCGGCGGCGTTCAGTCCGTCTTCGGCGTTCTTGATGGGCAGCTCGACTTTGTGGGGAAGTGCTGCGCGAAAGTGCCAGTCCGTCTTGCGGTATGGCCTTGCGTAGAAACGCCAGGCATTGGGAAAGCGATCAATGGACACCAGCACGATACTCAAACTCACCAATCCCAACAGAGTGAGAAACCACCACGAGTGGAATACGTCGGTGAGCATGAAGCGATCGAGCCAGCGCAGTGTGTCGGGCGAATAAGCTTGGGCGAGTCTGTCCGCGTCGGTGGCGGGGCGCTGCAGAATGAATGTTCCCGTGGCAGAGGCGATCACAACCAGAATCAACAGGACGACGCCCGTCCGCAAATTAGCGAAGGTCTTATGAATGCGCTTTGGAATGTATGAAAGGCTGAAGGCCATGCGTGCTCCTTCCCGTGAGCAACGGATAAGTGCACGTCGCAAGCCATCCCGTCACAAACGCGTAAGTTATTGCGATTTGGGCAATTGCGCGAGGGGAAGCGCCTCAATCTCTGCCGCTGGAGTGAGCCATATCACCCATTTCAGTGATGAAAGCGCGCATTTGGCGCGCTTTCGGGCCCGCTGGCATGCCCTGAGTTACTTCATGCGGCGGTAGCAATAGATGTAATCCGTGATGACTGGCGGGCCGGTCATGGGAACTTCGGTCACCATCACCTGCTTCAGACCTGACGACACCGTGTCTGGTAGTTTGTCGTTCGAGAGGAGAAGGCCACCCGGCTTCAACATCGCAGCAACATTCACCTCCGCCAGTGACTGCTCAAAGCCGCCGTAGTACAGGAAGATGTTGGTTCCGATGATCAGGTCAAAGCGCTCGTCGGGCGCGAGCGGCAAGCGCTGGTACACAATGTTCATATCGACCGGATGAATCCGGCTGATCATCGCTGCGCGGACCTTCACTGCTCGCGTTTCGAAGCCAGGGGCACTCTGCGGCACCGGGAGGGCAGCCACCGGCTGTCCCACCTGCGCTCCCAGCTCCTGCCAATATTTCGTGAACTTGGCGCGGAAGTCGTCGGTCCAGCGCCCCTCCGCGTACCACGGGAGTTGCACCGTGTACGCTCGCCCAAGCGCCGCATTCTTTTTGGCCATTTCGATGTGTAGGTTCACGCGTGGGCTGATGTCAAGCGTGAACAACTGGAGACTGTCCGGCTTCGCCAACCCGAGACGCAACAACGAATCGAACGCCGCGAACGGCTGCGTTGTCTGCGGCGGATAGTAGTCCACGCCCTGTTGCTTGTTGACGAAGTCGAGACCGGGGCCAACAATCGCTACGCGCCGGATGCCGCCCGCCTTAAGCATCCCTGACTTCAGCAGGGTTTGCAAGCTCAGGTCGATATCATAGTCGGGCCACAGATTGCTATCCAGCGAGATGCCTCGGTGCTGGAACATCTGGTCGCGGTCGATTTTGGCCTGCTGCCGCGCTTGCAGAAAGTCCTTTTGCAGCCGGGCCAGATTCGCCAGCAGGTAAACCTTCAGTTTCTTGCGTCCTGCGGGTGAATTGAGGGAGAATCCTTTCTTCTCCACGAAGGCCCGCATTTCGACGAAACCCTGGTTCCCGTTGGGGGCTGCCAGGGCCTTGATTAGATCGTTGGCGCGGTTTTCGGCGAAGGCATTAACCAGGCTGCTGTGCCGGTAAAGCGGGAGATATTCATCATCAATGCGATATTCCTTGGTGTAGGTAACGCCGAAGCGCAGCAGGTTAGTCAGGCTGTCCTCTTCGCCGATGTCCAGGCGCCGCCGGACCTGCGCGTCGGACTTTTGCAGCCAGGCCATCCAGTCCCGAAGGTTTACGTTTGGACTTGGAAGAGCGGCATCGCTGGAACCCATTTTCTGGAGCACGGGCTTCGCCGATTCGAGTGGCATGAACTCGGGCTTGGGCGCTTGCGACGCGGTTGGCGATGCGAAGCTGGCAAGCGCCAAGAAAACGAGGAAAACTGGGCGCAAACTGTTCTTGCCCGCGACCAAACGCGGACGCCGCCGGGCTCCGCGACCGCATTGGCGAAATCTGCTTCCCATATTGGTTCGGCAGCCACACCCGCCCAGAGGGAGCGGAGTAAGCCGACTCCTAGTTAGTGCACGTTCCATTCCGTTCGCGAGTTCTTTGTAAGCTGCTATTAAAACGGTGGATGGCTGTCATGCGGTCTCGCCAGTCGGAACCGCGCAGCGAAAAATGCCCCCGAGAATCCGCGAAATACCACGCCACATCTGAGAAAGTCTAAGTTATCCTGCCGCATGGAAGCGGGTGGGGGATTTCACCTTGGAATGCGGAGGAAAACCCATTCCATGAGGTACAATCCGACCTATCCGGGACGCTAACGGAGGAATCTTGCGACCGCCTAATTCTTTGTGAAACAGCAACTTAGCGCGGTGAGGGGTAGAACCCGACGGCTTTGGGGCCCACGGTAATCGACGTGCACACATAGTTAGTCTCAGGTGGGGAGGTAGTTTGTGAGGGCAGCACGGTGGTTTCTGGGATTGGGCCTGATCTTCAGCGCCGGCCTGTGCGGCGCGGCCGTACATCCGGTGCCACTGGACAAGAACACAGACTCCGCCAAGTGCATTGAGTGTCACCAGGACAAAGCCAAGGGCAAGTTCGTCCACTCTGCCATCGCGACCGGTTGCACCAGTTGTCATGAAGTGCGGGTGACAAGAGATATCACTCGCGTGAAGCTTATCACCGCAACGCCATACTCACTCTGTCTCACCTGCCACGCCGACAAGAACGCTGCCGACCTGAAAGGCAGGGTCCATCCTCCGGCAGTTCGCGATTGCCTCAAGTGTCACGATCCGCATACTTCGGACAACAAGAACCAACTGCTGAAACCGACTTCGGGCGGGGCCAACGAAAACCTCTGCCTGACCTGCCACACGAAGGGACTGAATGTTCCTGACAAAGGCAGCCGGCACGCGGCGTTGGATATGGGCTGCGACACTTGCCATGTTACTCATAAGGTCGGGGAGAAGGGCAAGATCGAGTTCGACTATCACCTCACCAAAGCGCCGCCGGCGCTGTGCCTGGATTGCCATGATGCTAAGGACGCCGACTTGATCAAGGCGCATCAGGGGCAGCCGTTCGCCACCGCTAATTGCGTGCAGTGCCACAATCCGCACCAGTCGTCGCAGCCCCACCTGATGCAAGCGTTCACGCATGCACCCTTCGCCAGCGGGAGTTGCGACATTTGTCACGCGCCCGCCAAAGACGGCAAGGTGGTGCTGACTCAGAGCGACTCCCGGGCCCTTTGCGTTACTTGTCACAGCGAGCAGGCCGAGCAGATTGAGAAGGCCAAGGTGCAGCATGTGGGCGCGCAGGGGGAATGCATTGCCTGCCACAATCCGCACGCCGGAGCGACGCCGGGCTTCCTGCAGCCCGACCCGGTTTCGGCTTGTCTCGCCTGCCACAGCGAACAAGCGGAGCAGATGAAGAAGGCGCACCTGCATCAACCGGCGTTTGGCCAAAGCTGCGCGATCTGCCACGAACCGCACGGCGGCAACAATCCGAAGCTGCTGCGGGCGCAGGGTAATGCGCTGTGTCTGGAGTGTCATGGCCCGGATTCGCGACCGCAGAAGCTGGAATCCGAACACCTGCTGACCATTTTCAATGGGAAGGTCAAGCTGCCCGACGACTACTACGTGAAGAACAAGGTGGCAATACTTCCGTTGCGATACGGCTTGGGCCATCCCACGGAGAACCACCCGGTTGGTGACGTCATGGATCCGGGCAACACTAACAAGGTGAAGTATCCCATGAGCTGCCTGAGCTGCCACCAGCCGCATTCTTCCGCCCAGCCCGGTCTGCTGGTAAAAGACCAGGCCAACAACATGGCGTTTTGCGACAACTGCCACAAAAACAGGTTCAACATGATGGTGATTACGAAATAGATTTTGGATTGGAGAATGGTGAAGATGTTTACGATTTGCCCAACTCGTTTTCGCCGCAGCAAGGCGTTCCTGGGGCTGGCCGTCGTGCTGATGCTGGCGCTGGCTTCGCCAGTTTCCCTTTATGCCCGTAAGAAAAAGCAGAAGACCGAAGCCGCCCCCACGCAACCGGGCTTAGAGCAAATGGTCGATTTGTCCAAGATCGACATTTCCAAACTGGTGTGGCCGCAGCCGCCGTCCATTCCGCGCGTACGCTACACGGCGTACTACGCGGGAATGAAGATCGACCGTACCCCGGTTGCAGCGAAAAAGAAGCCCAAGCAAACATGGATGGACCGGCTGGCTGGCTCCAAGCCGCAGGACGAGAAGCAGATTCTGAAGAATTTCCCCTTCCAGCTTATTGGTCCCTACGGCATGGCGGTGGACTCCAAGGGCCAGCTTTATGTGGCCGACCAAAGGGTGGGGGCGATCTTCATCTTCAACACGGAAACCCGGGATGTGGTGCTGATTCGCAATGGTTACGAGGCGCACTTCGGCCTGCTCAACTGTCTTGCCATCGACGACGACGACCGCATATTCGCCTCCGATGGAAAGCTGCACCGCGTACTGGTTCTTAGCCCCAAGCATGAAGTGGTGGACCAGATTGACAAAGGCCTGGTCGATCCCGTGGGACTGGCGATTGACACGGAGAACCGGTTCCTTTACATCGCAGATACGCAACAGGACCAGGTGCTGGTTTACGACGCGGACAGTCTCAAGCTGTTGCGCAAGATTGGCACGGCGGGCAAGAAACACTTCCTAACCGATCCGGGAGATTTTGCCGCGCCCCAAGGTGTGGCCGTGGACAAAGACGGCAACCTTTACGTCACCGACACTCTGAACGACCGGGTGGAAATCTTCGACGCCGACGGCAACTTCATCAGTACGTTCGGCAAGAACGGCGACGGCCCAGGATATTTTGAGCGGCCCAAGGGGATCGCGGTGGACGGCGATGGGCACATCTGGGTGGCGGATGCGGTCCAGGACCGCTTGCAGGTTTTCAACCGTGGGGGGCAACTGCTGACCTACATCGGCGGCCCCGGACACTATCCGGGCCAGTTTGAATCGCTGGTCGGGGTGACCATCGATAAGAACAACCGCGTCTTCACCTCGGAGCAGTACCCCGGCCGGGTGCAGCAATACCGCTACATCACCGACGCCGAGGCGGAGCAGCTAAAGAAGGAAAAGGAAACCCAGAGAGGCGGCGAGAAGGCGGCCAACCAGCCGCCAGCGGCGACGCAGCAGGCCGCGCAGGCCACTGCCGAAGTCAAGAAGTAGAAGTTCGATCGTGGCTCGTGCGCTTTGGCCAAAAGCCAGAACTGGCCGGTGATTTTGGCCAGTTGTTAACGCTTTAGTTGGGACGGTTGACGGAGACGTTCTGCGGGTGATCGAGGTCCACCAGTTGCGAGCCCGGCGGCTGCTGCAAGGCGAACTGATCATCGCGGATCGGGTCATTGATCACCATCCTGTTGACCGTTAGGCGGATGGAGTATTCCTCCTGTGGGCGCTCAATCTCAATCACGGTCGGAAAGCTGACGCCGTTGTAGTCCCGGTAAACCTGGTAGGTGACTTGGGTGGCGACTACGCCCGCGGTGTCGTAAATAATCTGGCGGTGGGGAACCAGGTTCACGCGCTCGAATATGATCTTACGGAACAAAGACCAGTCCGAGCCGGAGTCGGAGCGGCGGAGGATGTCGATAACATAGTCCGGCTGCTGGACCAGTTTCTTGGTCTTGGCGTCCACCACGGCCTCGGTGTCATTCTCTAAAACCGCAATTTCATCCTCACCGATCTCCGGCAGCAACAGAGCGTTGTAGATGACCTGGGGCCGCAGGTTCTCCAGCGGGTTGGCGGCAGGCTTGACGACTTCGGCGCTGCCGACGTAGAACTTGCTCTTGGCCGGAATGGACAGCTTGAAGCGCTTTCCATCGCTCACCATGTCAAAGGCCTTGTTGCGCAGGATGGGAAACAGGCCGATCATGCGCAGCAGGTTGGGCTTGCGCACCAGAATGTATCCCAGGACCTCCTGGTAGTCGGTGACCTTCCCCTTCTTTTCTCCTCCTACGGACGTGCCAATCTCCACCGTGGTGTTCAGGGTCTTGATTTGCGAGGCTTCCTGGTTGATGTGGTCCACCAATTCCTGTTTGGTCGCCGTCTGCAGCTTGGCCGTGCTGGTCCGCATTTCGACGATACGGGTGCGGAACAGGCATCCAGTCTCGCCGGCCAAAAGTGCAGCCAGGGCAACCGCGGCAAGGATGGGTGATCGTCTCATAATGGATCGGGGCGCAGCCGATCGACAGTAATTATTTAGTATATAAGAGCTTGCCCTGGGCTGGTTAAACTCCGGGTGGCGGCGGAGGACCATCTCAAAAAGGAATGGAACGGGGTGAAAAGAGATCATCCCGGACAGCAGAGTCCGATGTTTCATCTGTTCAACGATTCTTGGCGTTTAACCTATGCTCGCCGCGATTGTGGAAAGCAATGTTGAGAATGGAATCGTCGTCGTACGCCTCTGCGGTTCCTGGCTTTTCGATGCTTTGACCATGCGACATTTCTGGATTGCTCTTTGCTTTTGCAGTAGCGGCGGTGCTGGAAGCAGCGGCGGATGTGGGTTGCTGTTCTGATTTGAACTGCTTGCTGAGGGCCAATCCTTGCTCCTGGTAGGAGGAGCCTATGGAAACGCCATATACCTTCTCCGGGATAGCCGCCATCTTGTAATAGTGCAGCCTGCCCACGTATTGATCGTCTTCTAAGACGATCGGCATTTCGTGCACTCGGACTTCGAGCACCGCCTTGGTCCCGGGGATTTCCCCGCGCATTCCATATCCAAAGCCGGGGTCAAAAAAGCCGGCATAGTGGGCGCGGAAATCCCCAATGGTCGGATCGTAAGCCACCATTTCAGCCGCATGGTCAGACCCCACGCGAACTCGTTGCTTCGACGCCAACAGATAAAATTCTCCCGGCTCAAGAATGAATTGGCCGTTGCGCGGTCTGTCGATGGGAGTCCAGAAGTCCGCCCGGTCGTAGTAGTTGACCCGGCTGAGGTCTATGGAGGGGGAGTGCTTCTTGGCCTGATAAGCGACAACCTGGGAATGCCCGTTGCCTTGCAGGTCAACCGTCATGTACAGGCCTCGATTGATGTCGGCTTGCCCCGAACCGTTTTCATCGCTCAACACCAAACCGTCGCCTTTAGCCAACTCCTTCAGGTCGTCATCCGCAGCAGGGTTCGACCGGCCGCGCACGAACCTCAATTGATTGAGCCTCATGCCACATTGCACGACGATCGGAAATGTTCGCGAAACTACCTCGACGTACAATCCGCCGCAATACCCTTTCCGGACGTGCTCGAACTCGTCACCGGTTTCGGTAATTAGCCGGGTAAAAATATCCAGCCGCCCAGTTGTACTCTTCGAATTCGCTATTCCGTAAACGTCGGAAGGAAGCGCGAGGCTTTCCATCAAGGGGATGATGTAAACCACCCCCTTCTCCAGCAGGGTCGGCTCGGTAATGTCGATCTTCTTCTCGAGCAGGCCGTTCGCGGTCGCCTTATTGAGCAGCGTAGTGGATCTCCCCGGCAGGAATCGGGCGCGCACCCGGTAGGCTTCGTGCCACAGGCGGAGATCGATGCTGGCTGGCTGGATCTGGCTTTCAGGAATCTCGCGCGTCGAACGGATGATGCCCGTGTCAATGAAGGTACGAATTTCCTGGGACGGCAGGATGCCTTCGCCGCTCGGCTGCCGGGCCGTGACCGAGGGGAACAGGGAGTCTGATGCCAAGATTTCCTCCACTTTATCTATTAGCACTGTCGCGCCGCGCTGTCCCGCGTTTCTTCGGGATTCCGAAGAGTAGCAGGTGATTCAACCTGTGGATTTCTTGGGAATCTCACACCTATTGTGAATTTCCGACAAACACCTCTGCAATCAATCACTTAGATGCTCCAAACACCGCCCGTGAGGGCCTTGCCTGTGCAAAACTATTTTTGCGACCTCTTCCCAATGCTGCAAGATGGTGCACGAGTCGGTCACGGCGTCATGCCCAGCTGCCAGAACAGAAACGAGTAGATGTCGGTCCACTCTTCCCCCTGCTTCGAGATGGGCTTGCCGGCGCCATGACCAGCCTTCGGCTCGATCCGCAGCAGAATCGGATTCGGCCCGCCGTTGTCCGCCTGCAGCAGCGCGGTCATCTTCTTGGCGTGCATGGGATCGACGCGCGTGTCAGTGTCGGCGGTCATAAACAACACCGCCGGATATGCTGTGCCCACCTTGACGTGGTGATACGGCGAGTAGGCGTACAGCCACTCGAACTGCTTCGGGTCTTGCGACGAGCCGTACTCCGGGACCCACAGCTTGGCGATCTGGAAATTCTGATAGCGCAGCATGTCGAGCAGCGGCACTTGGCAGATGACGGCGCGAAACAGGTCAGGCCGCTGGGTGAGCGCCGCGCCCATCAGCAGTCCGCCATTGCTGCCGCCACGGATGGCCAGGTGTTCCTTGTCGGTGTAGCCCTCTTTCTCCAGATACTCCGCCGCAGCGATGAAATCGTCGAAGACATTCTGCTTTTTGTCGAGCATGCCGGCGCGATGCCATTCTTCGCCGAACTCGGAGCCGCCGCGCAGGTTGGCCATGGCGAACACGCCGTCATGATCGAGCCAGGGGAACAGCACTTTGCTGAATTCCGGTGTCAAGCTGATGTTGAAACCGCCGTAGCCGGTCAGCATCGCCGGATTGTGGCCGGTGAGCTTCAGCCCCTTGCGCATGACCAGGAACATCGGAACGTGCGTGCCGTCCTTCGAGGTGTACCACACCTGCCTGGTTTCGTAATTGTTAGTGTCAATGCCGGTTGGGACTGAATCCCACAGCGTGCTCTTCGCCGCCGGAATGTCGAATCGGTAGATTGTGGTGGGCACGGTGAACGAGGTGAAGAGATAGAACGCGCTGGTGCTGTCGTACTCGCCGCCAATATCGACAATCGTGCCTAGGGTCGGGAGTTCCACCTCGCCGAGCGGCGTGCCTTCGGTGGTGAAGCGGCGCAGCAGAGAATGCGCATTCTGCTCGTAGAGGGCGAACAGTTGTCCGCCAATGATGTGCAGTTCCTTGAGCACCGCGTCGGATTGCGGAATGATCTCGCGCCAGTGTTCGCGCGCCGGCGCCGTTACCGGAGTCTTGAAGACGCGAAAATGCGGGCCATCTTCGTTGGTCACGATGTAGAGGTCGCCGTCGTACGGCTGCGCAACGTACAGGAAGTCCTTGCCCGTGGTGATGCGAACCGCCGGGGTACTGGCTTGCAGGTCCTTCAGAAAGACTTCGGTCTTGGTCCAACCCTGCGCGACCATGATGCTGAGCCAGCGGCCGTCGTTCGATAAAGTCACGTTCGGCCAATCCTGCGGGTCGCGGCCTTCACCGAAAATAAGCGTGTCCTTCGCCGGATCGCCGCCCAGCGGGTGATAGAAGACATGCCGGTTATACATCTCCTGGCCCGCTGCCACCTCGCCCTTCTTGGGATAACGCGTGTAGTAGAAACCGGTGTCATCGGGCTTCCACGCGATGCTGGCGGCGCGTGTGCGTTCGATGGTGTCGGGCAGCAACTTGTGGGTGGCAGTCGCGATGACGTGCAGAGTGCTCATCTCGGAGCCACTTTCGGAGGTGCCGTAAGCCACAAACTTTCCGTCGTGCGATGTCTGCCACCAGTCGAGCGCCACCGTCCCGCCCTTGGAAAGCGGGTTGACATCCACCAGCGGTTCGTCTTTGCCGTCCACGCGTTTGCGAACATAAAGCACGGGCTGATTCTGCTTGCCTTCAC
The DNA here is from genome assembly GCA_963710585.1 of uncultured Acidobacteriaceae bacterium. Taxonomy (GTDB): domain Bacteria; phylum Acidobacteriota; class Terriglobia; order Terriglobales; family Acidobacteriaceae; genus Bog-257. The sequence goes on from CAVQAM010000010.1 coordinate 124,455, forward strand.
GGCGGGTGTGGAAGTAATAGTCGCCGCCCACCTGCGTCTCGCCCAGGTTGCCGATCTCCAGTAGCTGCTCGATGCGGTCGTGCAGTTTGTCGCGGCCGGGCAGCTTGTCGAGGATGCTGCGCGTGTAGGCCAGTTGCGCCGCCACCCACTGCTGCGTTTGGGGACTGCTTCCATCCTCCAGCCAGCGATACGGATCGACAACCTTGTGGCCGAAGTAATCGTCGGTGACGGGCTCTTGCTTGGTTGCGGGAGGCTTGGGAATGCTCATGGTAGAGGAGACGCGGCTGTTGCCGTTCTGCGCCAATGCGGTGGCCAGCAGCAGGAGTGAGGCGCTGAAACTAAGGATTGCGTAGCGAAGCATGTCATGGGAATTCATCGCAATGAGTTTACCAGCGCCGAGCGTTGGTAGTCGGCAGTTATAGCGTCGAGAGCGGTGCAATGGCGCTACAAGCACATCGGCAATCGGCGGCACTTGCTTGGCGCCAAAAGGGAACGCCAGATCGCGCCGAGTGTCGCAAATCTTTGACGACATGCCGCTCTGCCGCTACAATACAGCTACAACTTGAGGCGCTGCTGACAGCGCACAGACACTCCTCAGTAGCTCAATGGCAGAGCATCCGGCTGTTAACCGGAGGGTTGTAGGTTCGAGTCCTACCTGAGGAGCCATTCTTTCTGTAGGTTAGGGGCACCCGCCATCGAGTGCCCCTTCGCATTGTCCGTGAACTGTCCGTGTTTCACTTGACCCTTGCGGGGTGTTGCGGCATGACTGTTATCTTTTCGGGTTGCGCGGCTTGCTGCTGCCGATAGGCCGCCGTCGCCCGCAGGGCTTCGCGCTGGTCGTTCTCATTGGCGATGTTGTAGCGGTCAAACATAGAGCCGGTCTTATGGCCCGAGATACTCATGGCAACGGTTTCCGGCACGCCAGCGCGCACCATATCTCTGACCGCCGCCCCCCGCCCGCCGTCCCCTGAGGCATGCTGCTTCTGCAAGGGAAGATTTCTTATGTGCGACGCTCGCGATCTGATCGACAGCAACGAAGGAGGATCCCTTAAACAAACGTATCATCACTGTCCGAATTGTCACAAACGCATGCGGAAGTTTAGCGACGACGCTGACGGATTGCTCATGATCCAGGTGCAACGTGCTGGATGACGAAATGGAACATCTCTGACCTGCCCCTCGAGGAAGTGCAAGAAAGTTCGGCCCGTCGTGCGGACTTAGCCAGTTTCTTACTTCCCGCTGGGGCGCGGAGTCTGCGCGCTGCTCTTCGGCAACTCCGGGAGCTTGATGTAACTCATCGGAATCTCCCCCGTCAGCGAACCCATCCAGGTTTCAATCGACTTTACCTGGGAGTCGGTGAGTTCCACTCCACGCTGGTGGACCGCCATGTTGCGGATCGCTTGGTCCAGAGTCGGGACCGAGCCGTCATGAAAGTATGGTCCCGTCTTTTGGATGTTCCGCAGCGAGGGGACCTTGAAGACCATCTTGTCGATCTCCTCCCTGGTCACCTGATAACGTCCCTGATCGGTTTGGTTAGGCCACGCTTTCATAACGCCGAGCTTCTGGTATGCCGATCCACCGACATACGGACCGTAGTGGCACCATTGGCAGCCGGTTGCAGCAAATGTGTTGAAGCCCGATTTTTCCGGGGCCGTCAGGGCCGACTGGTCGCCCTCCAGGAAAGCATCCCAACGCGACGGAGTCACCAGTCCGCGTTCGAAGGCTCCAATCGCCAACGCCATATTGTTGTAGGTAACCGGATCCTTGTCTTTGGGGAAAGCCTCCTGGAAAAGCGCAGCGTACTCCGGCATAGACTTGATCACTTGCACAGCCGCGGCGTTAGAGGGCATCGCCATCTCAACTGGGTTAGTGATCGGACCTTTCGCCTGCTCCTCCACGGTGGGAGCCCGGCCATCCCAGAACTGCACGAAGTGCCCTGCCGCGTTGTACACGGTAGGCGCATTGCGGTTCCCCTTCTGGTTCTTGTGGCCGGTCGACACGCGCGTGGATTCCGCGCCATAGGCATCAAGCGGATGACAGCTATTACAGGAAATCTTCTGGCTGGCCGACAGTCGGGGGTCGTAGTAAAGTACTCTCCCCAATTTCACTTTCGCATCCGTAACAACATTGTCGGGCGAGTTCATCACCCCAGGAAGCGAAGCGAAAAGTTTTAATGCCTCGGCGTTAATCTGTACCTTCCCGGATTCTGACAGAAGATACGTGACAGAAATGAGGACGAGGGTGAGCATTAAAGCGAACCATCTCACCTGGCGTGAACTTGTATGAGACATATGCGCCTCCTCGAGATATGCCCACCCAACGGCAGACAAGGGACGGGACCGTCTTATGTCATACATAGTCCCATGGAGCAGAACCCTCAAGGACGCACATCACGTCGCCAAGTGATCGTCCGGCAGCTTCGGCTCTTGCCTATACGGAGCAGCCCGGGAGTGTACCTGGGCGTTCATCTCAGCAATGCGGTCGCATTCTCTGCGCGTGCACTGCTCGTAGGCGTAAGCGCTGAGGCGCCCGCCGGGTACTATGCCTTTGCGGCCGGTGCATCGGGAGCGGGGTTCACGAGCGCTTTGAATCGGGGATGATCGCGCAGGGAGGCGAGATCGGGATCGTGTTCCATCCACTCACGTTGTCCCCAACCGGCCGTGGCGGATTTTTCCAGACAATCAAGCGCCTTCTCGGACTCACCCAGCAGAGCGTAAACGCAAGCGACCTTGTACAGGACCTGGAGTTCGTCGGGTTCCATTTGCACGGCGTGTTCCAGGGCAGTCCCAGCGACGAAGCCATCCTCCGTTCCGATTCGGGAATCACCATGGCATTTCTTCGTGACTTCAAGATCGGGGCCTTCCAAATACGAATATACTGCTCATATCTAGTTTGGGTGGGCGTATGAGAAAGCCACGCTCCGTTCTCACTCTTATCGTGCTTGTGGTTTTCGGCCTTATTCTGGCCGTTCCTGCAGAAGATGTGCTGGAAACTCCCTACGACGAGTCGGAGACCATGCCTTACCAAGCTACTCCTCTGCTCTCAATCGTGCTGACGCCGGTGGCTACCCAGACAACTCAAGAGGTGTTGAGTTCCTTGCGCCTTAAACTTGGTGCCCCCTCCCTATTTGCCCCTGCACCTGTCCACGACACCGATGCCAATCGATCCGCCTCTGCACGAGTCTCATCGGCGTTCTTGGGTTTGTCTCAAGGTTCGCGAGGCTTGCATCCTGGTCCGAACCCGCACTCATTTAGGACCGGAAGACTCTATCCTCGAGCGATGCTGCCCCTCACGACAGGCTTGTAGCCAGCATGTCAGAAACTCCCGCAGGCCTTCTGGCGGCCTGACCCACAGGGCAGCCGCAGTTGTGTGCCATTCGGGGCGAACCAACACGCTTAGGCCTGCGGTACCAAGAGCGAGGAAAGCCCGCTCGTCGGTCAAGTCATCCCCCAGGTACGCGACGGGGACCTCCTGGCCGATTTCATGCAGGATGGTGCGGACTGCATCCCCCTTATCACGACCCGGTATGCGCATTTCAATGCCGCCATCGAACTCCAGCAGTTCCATCGGCGTATTTTGAGCAATGGGGAGCCAGCCCAGCAGAACCTGGCTGCGGGCTTCCGCCGCCGTCGCTTCGTCGAGCCCCCGCAAATGGAGGGCGACGGCACCGGTCTTGAATTCAGCCCGGTTGTGCAGGCCCTGACACCTTAACCAACGATCGGCGTCAGCCAGGGCGTGCCGCACAGGCTCTTCGACGCGGGGTGTCTCATAGGTTCCATCCGGCCTCAACCGCTCCAACCCATGGCAGCCCCAGATCTCGGGAATGGGGTACACCGCAAGCAGGGGGCCCACTTCGTGGGCGTTCCGGCCTGTGACCATGACCACACGAGTGCGGCCACTGGCGATGATCTCCTGCAGGAGCGCGGTCATTCCCGGATAGGGGAAAGCGTGCTGGCGATTGAGGCAGAAGGGCGCGAGAGTACCGTCATAGTCGAGTAGAAGCGCGGAAACCGGCGACTGTGCCACCGCGTTCATTAACCGCTCGACCACAATTGGATTGACCGTGCGGACAACCACATGCTCCTCATTCCCGGGCAGCAGCACTAGCCCGGAGTTTCTCCTTGCTTTCGTCTGACGCGTCCATGCGCAGCTCACAGAGTTCTGCGATGAGGGTTGCGGCCCAGCGATAAACGTTGTGTTCCCTGACCGTCTTCCGCATGCGCTGCATGCGCAATTCCTTCTCCTCCGGCTCCATCTCAAGGGCGGTGCGAATGGCCTCAGCCGTCTGGTCGATGTCGTAGGGATTGATCTGCAAGGCGTCGTGCAACTCGTGGGCGGCGCCAGTAAAGCAACTCAGGATTAGAACACCCCTTTCGTCGTGCCGGGCTGCCACGAATTCCTTGGCCACCAAATTCATGCCATCGTGCAAGGAAGTAACCAGACATACATCTGCGCCGCGGTAGTACCTTTGAATCTCATGGTGATTATGCTGCCGGCTCAGAAAGACGATGGGCTTCCATTTCGCCGTCTGGAACCGCCCGTTTATGCGGGTGGCTTCCGCTTCCACCTCCACCATCAGATCGTGATAGCGTTTGAGGTGGCTGCGACTGGGAGCGCCAATCTGCACGAATGTGAACTTGCCCTGATAGCGAGAATACTTGTCCAGAAAACGCTCAATGGCCAGAAAACGCTCCAGAATGCCCTTGGTGTAGTCAACCCGGTCTACGCCCACGCCCATGAAGGTGGCCTCAACCCCCAGGGCCTTGAACAAAGCGGAACGTTCGCCGTAGGAATCCGGCGCCGATTCCGGCTCTTGCACATCTGTGAAGTCCACACTGATGGGGAAGCGTCGCACCAGGGTGAGATGATCCAGACGCCTTACCGAAAAGTGTTCCCAATCGACGCGTGATTCCACTACGCGATCCACCGTATGCAGGAAGTTATTGCAGTGCGACTGGATGTGAAACCCGATCAGATCGGCGCCGAGCAGACCATCTACAACTTCGCGCCGCCACGGGGAGATGTCGAATGCCTCGGGGTTGGGCCACGGGATGTGCCAGAAGATTGCCACCCTGGCCTCCGGTCTTTTTTCTTTAATCAGCCGGGGCAGCAGCGCGAAGTGGTAGTCCTGCACCAGCACAATGGGCTTCTCCACGTCCTTCATCTCTTCGAGCAGGGCATCAGCGAACTTTCGATTTACGGCCTGATAGTATTTCCAGTCCTCCGCGCGAAAAATCGGGCGGGTGTGCGCGATATGACATAGAGGCCAGATGCCCTCGTTGGCAAATCCGTAGTAATAGCCTTCTTCTTCCGCCTCGCTCAGCCAGACCCGGCGCAAGGTATAGTGAGGATCTTCCGGAGGCACGCGCAGCCGGTCGTGCTCATCCACCATTTCGAGGTCGGCATCGCCATTGCCATGGGCTACCCAGGTCCCATCACAGGCGCTTAGTACTGGCTCGATCGCAGTGACCACCCCGCTGGGCGGCACAATCACTTCCACCGATTTGCCGCGCCACATGTGCACGTAAGGCTGGCGATTCGACACGACAAAAAGACGCCCATTATCCAGGCGCGTGCGCACGTGCACGGCTAGCCGGTCGGCCGTCCACTGAGATTCACCCATGTCCCGCAGGCGGGCTTCGGTCTCGGCTGCCGACCGCGCTTGGGTAAGGCTTTCCGCGAAGGCAGCGACCTCCCGCACCAGGGGGCGAAACAGATCCAGATCGGCGGCGTGTTGGCGGGAAGAGACTTGCCCCGTCCGTAAAGCCCGCATCCACAGCGCCGTACGCGCGACGGGTGCGGCAATACTCCAGCGAACAATCAACAGCGTGATCAGCACGATGAGAAATACATAGGCCAGCACTCGCAGGAATGCTTGGCGCCAAATGTGAAGGCTCTCCGCCCGAATATAGTCGGCATCATGAACAATCACGAGGCCGCCGATGATTTCGTCGTTCAGGTGAAGAGGCAGAGCGTAGATGTGCAACGAGGCGCCGCTCACCCGTTGAAACGCTCCTACGCCATGGTTCTCACGCAAGGCTTGAGACGTTACCCAGGGAACGGTAGCCAGTGTGGATGCCAGCTGCGGTGTCACCGCCAGCAAATTGGCCTGCCCGCCGTAGATAGCCAGTCCCGAGAGATGCTCCCGGTTCCCGTAGCGCTCTACGACGCGCTGCAGATCCTGCAAGGTACCCATCTCCAGGTCGGTTTCCACATTTCCCGCGAGGCTTTCGCCCAATACCGCGGCGCGCCGCTCCAGGTCCCGGCGCAGGCCACGCTTCTCACTCCACGCCTCGTAATAGGAGGATGAGAGCGAGACCAGGGTGATGCCCACGATGAGGGAAACAATGAGCCGGATGCTGAATAGTCGCATGGCAGTCGCCGCCCAAAATAGAGCAGGGAGGAAATTTCAATCCTACCGCAAGGGGCGGCTAGTTGGCATCATACGCGCGATTCCCAGCAGGAAACCTTTCCGCAGCGCGCGGAGGAACGCGGGTACACGTTCCGCCTCAAACCCTCGCGGGGCGGTTGCAGTGCTCGGGTGCAAGGGAGCGTGCAAAGATGCGATCTGAGAATCGTGACCTGGAAGCGAGTCTTCCTGAACTCGTCGCTGCCCTAGAGCGGCGACAGTTCGTCCTCGTTCTCCTCCTTCTTCCCGCGAACGAACCTGTTCTCCAAAAAACGCTGGGCCAAGTCTCTGCCCCCCATGCCGAATGCGATGGCCAAGCCGAGCATCAGGGCCCCGAAAACAATTCCGAATGCGACCAGCATGGTCTGTTCTGCAAGACCCAGTTCTTCAAAAACGATAGACAATACGAAAACAATGATGATGCTACGGACAGCGAGGCTTAAAACCCGGGGTGAAGGCACGTTCGCATTTACCGCAGCCAACAGGGCAGCGCGAGAAAAGAAACCCGCTGCCAGCAGTCCGAAAAACAAGATGAACATGGCTACGAATAGACGCGGCAGGAAAAGAAAGAATCTTGCGGCTTGCTCCTGCAGGCCCAGGATCCCGAGCCCGCGCACACCCAGCAGAATGAAGCCGAGCCAGGTCACCCAGAAGACGAACCGGCCCACAATTTCCGTCGCCGAAGGCAGCGTGGCTTTGGTGAGCAGTTGAGAGGCGCCGGCGTTTTCTGAAAGCTTGTCGAACTTGATGAGCCGCAGGAAGCTGCGCACAACCATTTTGGCAAGGTAGGCGATCACCCAGCCCACCACCGCAAGGACCAGCATCACGATGAGACGAGGAAGGAAGTGGGCGAAGCCTCTGGCAATCTCGTGCAGCGCCTGACTCAGTTCGCCGATAATCATTTCCCGCATAGTTGCCTCACTTTCTCGATTTCCACATCTGCAGCAGGTACGGTTTCAATCGTTCGAATTCAAGGCATAAGCCTTCGATATTGTCCTCGACGTCGTCCGCAGAAGCGTTGCGGTTCTCGGTCACGAACGTGAACACTCTCCCGCGGAAAAGCGGTGCTAAGGCCTGGATGATATGGTCCCGGCTGATCACAGACTTCCGATACGCGGCGGCAAACTCGTAAACCGTCTGGACCCACAATTCCGCAGGGTAACGAAACTCCGCTTCTTCCAGGCGGGCGATTCGCCGGAGTTCTGCCAGGGTCGAGGGCGACAGAATTGACTGAAAGACGGAATCCAATTCGGCGACTCCGGTGGAGAACATCTCTCGCAATCGTTTCCGATTTACTCGCACTGGTTCCAGAAGCACTTTCTGGCCGGCCCCGATAGTAGGGACCGGCTGGGAGCCGGCCACGTTACTCCAGACGGGAAAGTCTGCCTCTAATGCGGAGAACAGGGCCCCCACAGTTTGTCGCAGCGCCGGCACCAGGTCAGCCCCGCGTCGCTCGATGTGATCTTTATCTCCAAGGAAGCATTGGCAGATACGGTATCCTCCCGTGATCGCCGCCAGCGTAAAGCGGAGCTCGACTCCGGCGCCGTCGGCCCCATCATTCCAGACATTCTGTCCAAGGAATTGACTGCCGAGACGGCCGGAGAATCCAAACTCAGGCGAGTACGCCTCACGGATTCTTACCCCGTAGAGTGCGCGGACCATCGGGTACAGCAAATTCGTTATGAGCAGGCCTTCAAACTTGTGCCTGCCATATGTGGGGGTCACCAGATCGAAGCCGTCGCGATGAATGGGGCGCAGAAGCTTGGAGAGCCATTCGGATTCAATGTTCGCGGACTCGGGTGACATCACTACACAGGCCTTGGCGCGGAGCAGTTCGGCGGCAGCCAGAATAGTCCGCAACGCAACTCCGCTCGACGGGCTGGTTGCATACCTCGTGCTGATTGAGTGCAGCGTGCGGAGCGCGTACGGATTGGAAGCCGGGCGCACATCATCAATTGAGACGCCCGTGACCAGTTCGGGAGTGCCATCACGTGACCCCCCATCGGCATTAATGATTACGGCTCGCTCCCGGGGAAAGCAGCGCAGGATGTCACTCTGAATTGTGTGGACGATCGAGCCGATAGTCTTGGCGTTGTTGTGAGTGGGCAACCCCACCAGGATATCTACTTCGCCGACGTTGATCAGTTGGCGAAGGAAATCATCCGTAAGAAAACTCTCCTCTGCCAATTTCATCTCCGTTCGAAGGGCCGCCGCGTGCCCTTGTGTGGACGCGCATCATGTTACATCGTTTTCCCTGCCCGCATTGGCTCAGATTCGCCGCAGCCGAAACCAATAAAACTGGTAGGGCCCCATCGTTAGCAGATACGGCAGGTCGCTCACTCGGGGAAATATATTCTTGCCAGACATCTCGATCAGAATATTTCCTTTGTAGCGCCGCAGGTCCAGTTCGACCGCTTGCGCGGTGCTGGAAAGATTGTTGACCACCAGGACCGCCTCGTTTCCCAGCCGTCGCACATAGGCCAGTATTCTGTGACTGGCTGGATAGAGAAACTCAATCGATCCCCGGCCGAAGACCGTGGTCGATCTACGGACCGTTATCATGCGCCGCATCCAATGGAGGAGCGAGTGTTCGGTTTCCGTTTGCCTCAAGACGTTCACGGCCGGATAACCATATACCGGGTCCTCGATAAGGGGCGCATACAGACGCTCCGGATCCGCGGTAGAAAAGCCGCCGTTCCGTCCCCCGCTCCACTGCATCGGAGTCCTTACTCCGTTACGGTCACCTAAATTGATGTTATCGCCCATTCCGATTTCATCCCCGTAATAGATGATGGGAGTGCCCGGCAGCGACATCAGCATCCCATTCATCAACTCTATGCGCCTTCGGTCGTTGTCCAACAAAGGAGCGAGCCGCCTCCGAATTCCGAGGTTCAGCCGCATCGTCTTGCTTCCGGCGTACGTGTCGTACATGTAGTCGCGCTCCATGTCGGTCACCATTTCCAGGGTCAGTTCGTCATGATTGCGCAGGAACAGGGACCACTGGCATGAGGGCGGGATTTCCGGGGTCTGCTGCAAAATTTCAGTGATGGGCTTGCGGTCTTCCAACTTCACGCCCATGAACATCCTGGGCATCAACGGAAAATGAAACGCCATGTGGAATTCATCTCCGTCACCGAAGTATGGACGAAGGTCCGCGGGCCATTGATTGGCCTCCGCTAGAAGCATCCTGCCCGGGAATTGTTCATCAAGTTTTCTCCGCAACTCCTTCAGGACACCGTGGGTCTCCGGCAAGTTCTCGCAATTTGTGCCCTCCCGTTCCACCAGGTACGGCACCGCGTCCAGCCGGAAGGCGTCAACACCCATCTCCAGCCAGAACTTCATCACGTTCCACATCTGTTCTCGAACGGCAGGATTGTCGTAGTTGAGATCCGGCTGGTGACTGAAGAAGCGATGCCAATAGTAGGATTTCGAAATCGGGTCCCACGCCCAGTTGGACCTTTCCGTGTCGAGAAAAATGATGCGGGCTTCCTTGTACCGGGTGTTGGTATCGCTCCAAACGTACCAATCGCGGCGTGGATTGTCCCGAGAACTTCGCGACTCTTGAAACCACGGATGCTGATCGGATGTGTGGTTCAACACCATTTCGATGATGACCCGGATTCCTCGATCGTGGGCCGACCCCAGAAACTTCCGAAAATCCTCCAAGGTTCCATAGCTTGAGTGGACGGAGACGTAATCCGCGATGTCGTAGCCATCGTCGCGCAGGGGAGAAGGGAAGAATGGCATGAGCCATATCGCGCTGATCCCCAGTTCCTGAAGGTAATCAAGCTTTTCTTCAAGCCCATGAAAATCACCGATGCCATCCCCGTTGCTGTCGTGGAAAGTGCGGACGTGAACTTGATAGATGATCGCGTCCTTGTACCAAAGCACATCCCGATTTAGTGGCAACCCGCTTCCTCCTCGGCCAATTTCAGTTTCTCCCTGCAAAGCAGGGCAACGCGCAAGTTTATATGAAGTGACAACCGCAGAACCATACAGTGCACCTATGCCAGGTCGGTGATCGAAATGGCAGTGTTGCAGCCTTCAAACGCAGACAGCGCCGATGGCATGTTTCAACGCAGAACTTGAATCTGGCGGTTCCGGTCGGATTCATTCGCAGTACGCCCGCCACCTTCAGCGCCGGCTTCGCAGACGTTGAGTGGTTCACGTTAGCGTACCAGTCTGACCGTCATCGCCATTGCCGTTCGGCGCTTAGGTTGGAGACAAAAATGGGGAGCCCGAAGGCTCCCCGAGTACTACAAGCTCAAACAACCGCAACCTAGAAGACGTACTTCACCACCAGCGTCAGAGTGCGGGGGTTGGAAGAGAACACCAGGTTCGGTTGATTGAAGTTTTTGTTGCCCGTAAGCAATATGGTGCGGATAGTCGATCCGGACTGCCCAAGCGATGCGATGTCGTTCAGATAACCAGGAGTGAACTGTGGGTGATTGAACAGGTTCAAGGCTGACATTCCGAACTCCACCGACTGCCGCTCGGTGATGTTGATGCGCTTCACCACGGACATGTCCCAGTTGTTGATGTGGGGCATGGCCAGCGTGTTACGCGGGGTGTTGGCCACGGCGCCGTAATTTGCCTGGATGTACTGGGCATTCGGATTGTCCGCCAAATAGGCGACCGTATAACCCGACGAGTTGAGTAGCGGAGTCACATTGGATGAGGTGTTGGGCACACCATTGGGATTGTAGATGGCACGATCGCCTGCCGAGTCCCCGTTCAGGTTGGCATCGACTCCGCTCTGCACGGTGGCATATTCAGGCGATTCGAAGGTGTACACCGGGACGAATTCCCAGTTGCCGACCACGTTCTTCATTAACCAGTTGTCGTTCTTGAAGAACGGCAAGTCGTAAATGGCTTCCAGGGTCACGCGATGACGACGGTCCAACGCTGAGGTGCTCCAGTCGCAAGACCAGCACGCGAAGTCCTGTGGACGGCGCGGTGTCAAGTAGGTGGAGAACACATCGGCGGTGGAGTTATCGAAGGCATGGCTCCAAGTCCAGGCGGCCTTGAACTGGAGGCCATTGGTGAAGCTGCGGCTGATCTGGGTTTGCAGGCCGTTGTACTTCGAGCCTCCGTAGGGTTCAAACGCCGTGATGGGGGTATAGAACCCGGCGTTAAAGAACGAAGGCAGGTAGCCTCCGGTACCGTTGTTATAAAGGCCTGACTGCTCGATCAGCCCGCCCGGCCCATCCAGGGTGACCGGCAGCGCGTCAAGCTGCGCCTGTGTGGGGGCCGATGAATAGGTCGGCAGGGAGTTCGTGGGGCTGATACCGCTGATGATGTTGATATGGGTCTGCACCGGCAGGTGAAGGCCCCTGGTTCCTACGTAACGCACCTCGGCCACGTACTTCTTGGCGAAAGTGTGCTGAATTCCCAGGGTCCAGGTTTCGCTATAGGGAAGCTGCTGGTTGGGAATGTAGGCGGCGGTTGATGCCCGCGCCGTCGCCGGGTCGGTGATGGGCACCAGAATCGCCGGCAAGCCGCCATTGGCCAAAAATGCATTCTGGCTATAAGGGCACACCGGGTTGGTTACATCGCAAGTCTGCGAGAACTGAGGTGGCAGCGAGAGCAGGCCCAGATTGTCGTAAATCACATCATAGGCCATCGAGAAGCCGCCGCGGATGGAGGTATCACCCGAGGTTCCCGGTGAGTAAGCAAAGCCCACGCGCGGAGCGAAGTTGGTGGTTTGCTTGCTCGGAGCGCCGAAGGTAATTACTCCCGGCACGTTGGAAATTGAGTTGGCCGGTTGGAATTGGGTCTGCGCCAGGGGCACCGTCGTCAACTCATAGCGCAACCCCAGGTTCAACGACAAATTCGACGTCACGCGCCACTCGTCGTTGCCATAGAGGTAAATCGCCTGTTGGTTACCGTGGTAAATAATGTTGCCCGCGGAGCGCTCACCAAATATATCCGGCGCCTGGTCTTGGGCGTACAGCGCCGTCGAGGACCATTCGTAGTCGCCGCGCACCCGCTGGGTGAACGACGACGGAGCGATGTACTCGCGATATTCGGCGCCGAACTTGAAGTTGTGCTTGCCCTTCACCCAGCTCACGTTATCCACTCCTTGATAAGTGTTCTGAGCGCCATACTGGGGAGCGTTGGGATCGGGTCCGACCTGGATGCCGCTGAGATCATCCAAGGTCAGGTTGGGGAACTGATAACTGCCGAAGCCGGAAAAATTCCCCGCCGAGTAAGTGTTGAAATACCGGTTGAAGCCGAAACGGAACTCGTTGGTCAACGAGGGAGTGAAGGTATGGTATTCACTCAGCGTTACCAAGTGAAACCGCTGGGGAAGCGTCAGCCAGAAGGTCGGGATCTGGGCCGAATTATCGATGCCATTGTACTTCTCATAGATGTAGCGGAAGCGCAGTTGGTCGTTGGAGGAGATATTGAAGTCAATCGATGTGGTGTTGGTAAAGACGTTGTAAAACGACGGGCCGCTAAACCCTAGACTGCCAACCGGAATTGTCGACTCGCCTCCCGGGCAGGTTGTGCTATTGATGAGCGGCACTGCGCAGATGAAGCCCGTCTGGCTGGTCGCCGCCGGCACATACTTCTGCAATGCCGCAAGATTGTTCGATCCGGGGTACAGGCTGCTCAACATCGCGTAGCCTGCCGCCGTCGGAGAGGTCACCGTGCCCGTGGAGCCGGCTTGGCCCACCGTGTTGTACTCGGTGTTGTTGAAGAAGAACAGCCGGTTCTTGATGATGGGCCCGCCGACCTGGCCGCCATAGCGGTTATTGTCGTAACGGGGGTGGAACGGCTTCTCGCCATTGGACACCTGTGCGAGCGCATCCCGGACGTCGATGGCGTCGAGGTTCTTGTTCTGGAAGTACTCATAAAGCCGGCCATGGAAAGAGTTGGAGCCGGACTTGATGGTCTGGTTGAACTGTCCGCCGGACGAGTGACCAAACTCGGGCGCGAACTGGTTCTGTAGAACGGTAAATTGGTCCACCGCGTCGTTGGGCACGGTCACCAGAGGACCGGTCACCGACTTGTCGTTGTTATCGACGCCTTCAATCGTAAAGTTGTTGTTGCGCGGGCGCTGACCCGAAACCGACGGGCCTGAACCAGCGCCGACTCCGCCGCTTGACGCTACTCCAGCGTCCAACAGCGAGAGATTCAATACCCCAGAACCAGCATTGGCCGAAGGAATATCCTCGGTCTCTTTGGACGAGAAGGTGCTCTGGATCTGCGGTGTGGTGGTATCGATGGTAGCCACCGCGCCGCTCACCTCGACGGTGGTGGCGGTACCGGCGACGCTGGCCGTAATATTGGCGGTTGACGTCTGGTTCAACTTGACATCAACTTCCGAGCCGCCCTTTAGACCGGCGGTCGTCACTAGGATCGAATAGCGGCCGGCAGGCAGGTTGACGAAGTGAAATTCGCCCGTGGCGTTGGTCTTGGTGGTGGACTTCAGGTTGGTCGAGATCTGCGTCGCGTTAACTGTTGCATCGGCAACAACCGCGCCGCTCGAATCCCTCACTGTCCCGACGATATCGCCGCTGATTGCCTGCCCAAATACGGCGACTGGCAACAGCGATATCAATCCGAGTAACAGAAGGTTCTTTAGTAGGTTTCGCATTCCGCTCCCCTCCTTAGGTGGTTATGCACAATATCGATACAGAATTTGTGTCTACGCTTACTTCCTAACAAGCTGTCCTGACAGTCGTCTGATCATTCACCCAACTCTCCGCAACAAATTGTCTGGAAAGGGGAATTTAGGAATTCACCCTACTAATCTTTATGCACGAGAATAGCCACTGCATACACGTTGATTACAGACAAGTTACGTCCATTCAACCTTGGCGCCTATTCTATTTTGTAGAAAAGCCCGGCCCCGTATTCTGGATTCCGTAGAATTGGCGGCGACGGGATCGCGCTCTCGTGCAACTAAAGTTGTAGGGAAACGACTTAGCGACTCGTTTCTTGGATTTTATATATGAGTTATTTTACGAAGAGGTAGATAACTACGTAGTAAATAACCGCCTGACACTTTTCGCCTACAACGGTGGTCGCTGGCAGAGAGGACCTGCCGCTCGCCGGAGGGGGTATTGGCGAGTCGAGGTCGATCCACAGGTGTGAGTTTATTCTCCCTTGCCCAAAGCCAACGTGAGAAAGGTCTTTTGTTCCAGTTCGTGGGCCTTCGCAGAGCCAGTGGCGGGCGTCGCATTGGCGGCGCGTTTGATGCTGCGCAGGTTGGTGCCTACGACTCGCTTCAGGCGCGGTGTAACGAAGGTGAGCGCACCCATGTTCGCCGGCTCTTCCTGCACCCAGATGAACTCAACCGCGTTCTGGTAACGGCCTAGCAGCTCACGAAGTTCGTCTTCCGGGAAGGGATACATCTGCTCCAGCGAAATGATTGCCGGGCCCTGCATCTTCAACTTTCTGCGCTCCATCCGCAATTCGTGGCCGATCTTTCCGGTGCACAGCAATACGCGTTTGTCATGAAGAGCGGTCTCGTCGGCAATGACGTTCTGGAAGCGCGGACGCTCTAATTGGCTCAAGAGCGACACGGCTTCGGGATGGCGCAACATGCTCTTCGGCGTGAAGCAGATCAGTGGTTTGCGCCATTTGCGTAACACCTGCCGGCGCAGCAGATGGAAGTACTGCGCGGCCGTCGAGGGCTGGCAGACCTGCATGTTGTCGCGTGCGCACAGTTGCAGATAGCGCTCGATGCGAGCGCTGGAGTGCTCCGGCCCCTGGCCTTCGTGACCATGCGGCAACAGCAACACCAGACCGCTTAGCAGGCTCCACTTATCTTCACCGGAGACGACGAATTGATCGATGACGGTCTGCGCCCCGTTGGCAAAGTCACCGAACTGCGCTTCCCAGGCGACCAGGGTTTCCGGATAATCGCGCGCATATCCATACTCGAAGCCCATGACCGCGGCTTCGGAAAGTTCCGAGTTGTAGATCTCAACCCGGGCCTGCTGGGGCGCCAGGTGGCACAAAGGCACGTATTCCTTCTCGTCCAGGATGTCGATCAACACGGAATGGCGCTGGTTGAAAGTGCCGCGTCGGCTGTCCTGGCCGCTGAGGCGGATGGGCGTGTTTTCCATCGCCAACGATCCGAATGCCAACGCCTCGGCCATGCCAAAATCCAGCGGACGCTTGCCATAGCCCATCTCGCGGCGCTGCTCCAGCAGCTTTTGCACCTTGGGATGGATGTGGAAGCCCTCGGGATATTTCACTAGCCCGTCGGTGATTTGGTGCAAGCGATCGGCTGTTAGCCCGGTGTCAACTTCATCGGCGGGATTGTACGGGCCACCGTGAAATGGCGACCAGTAGCTGGGCAACTGGCGCATCGCCGGCTTCTTGACCATGCTCTTGCCAGCCTTCTCGGCGGCATCGAGTTCGGACTGAAATTTCTCGACGTGCGGTCGCGCATCCAGGCCGACGTTGCCGGCGTAGATCTGATACAGCAAGGGATGATCTTTGATCTTGCGATACAGGATCGGCTGGGTGATGGTGGGATCGTCCACCTCGGAGTGGCCGTGGCGGCGAAAGCCGATGAGATCAACCACCACGTCCGTCCCGAAGTCGTAGCGATACTCGAGTGCCATGCGGCCGACCCGCACCACCGCATCAGGGTCCTCGCCGTTGACATGGAAGATTGGAATCGGCAGCCGCTTGGCAAGGTCGGAGGAGAAGCGGCTGGAATAGGCATCGCTCGGGTTGGTGGTGAAACCGATGAGATTGTTGACGATGATATGGACCGTGCCGCCGACGGTGTAGCCGCGCAGGTTGGCAAGATTCAAGGTTTCCGCCGTGATTCCCTGCCCCGCGAAGGCGGCGTCTCCATGCATCAGGACCGGCAGGATCTTCGTTTTACCTTCGCGCCCGATTCGCGTCTGTTTGGCGCGCGCGCGTCCCACAGCCACGGGATCGACGGCTTCGAGATGGCTGGGATTGGAGACCAGGTGAATGCGCACCTGGCCGCCACTGGCGCCGGTGAAAACCCCTGTCGCGCCGATGTGATATTTCACGTCGCCGCCGCCCAGCACGCTTCGCGGATCGACGTCCTCGAATCCAGCGAAAATCTCCGCCGCCGGACGGCTCACGATGTTGATGATGACGTTGAGGCGCCCGCGATGGCTCATTCCCAGCACAGCTTGCTCGGCGCCTTGCACCGAGGCAGTATTCAGAATCTCGTCCAGCAGCGGGATGAGCGCCGTGTTTCCCTCCAGCGAGTAGCGCTTGGTCCCGATGTAGCGGGAGTGAATCGTCTGTTCGAAGATGTCGGCGCGCACCAGTTGATCGAGAATTCTGGAGCGGTCAACCGGCTCCGGCTGCAGCGACTCCATGCGCTCCTGGATCCACTGGCGCCGCTCCGGATCAGGAATGTGCATGAACTCGACGCCGATGCTGCCGCAGTAAATACGGCGCGCCTCATCGACGCCATCGCCGGAGATGTCCAACTCAGGATGAGAGAGCGGGCCGAAGTGCCCCAGGGGATCAAGATTGGCCTGCAAGTAGCCCCAGCGGCGGAAGGCGTCCATGACGCGCTCCCGCTTCTCACTGTCAACGCCGGTGGTCTGGCTCGATATTGTTAGGGTGGACAAGGATGACAAGCTCTCTGGCCGGGCTCCCGCGGCCGGTAGCCTCGGCCTTTGCGTATCGGATGTATAAGTTATAGATTCCCTAGCGGCCGGACGGATGCGACCGCCGGTTCTCAGACCGGAAAACCGATGGCGACCGAACCACTCAGTATATAGAAACGCGATGGGATTATGTAACCAAGTGGGGCACATCGCAGCATCGTCGGGCACTGCTGCGATCATATTTTTCGACGAGGACCTCAAGGGAGGCGCAGTGGCTGGCGACCGGCATGCAAAAAGGACAATGACTCAACCGCTGTCATCGCAGGACCGCGTGTTCGTGCTGACGGGTGCTGGCGTCAGCGCTGAAAGCGGCCTTCCGACCTTTCGCGGCGTCGATGGACTCTGGCGCGGACATCGCGTGGAAGAAGTAGCCACCCCTGAAGCTTTCCATGCCAATCCCGAACTGGTCTGGCAGTTTTATTCCGAGCGGCGTAAGCGGGCGGCAACGGTGGCTCCCAATCCCGCTCACCGCGCCCTGGCGGAACTGGAGCGGGCGCTGGACGAGCGCTGCTTTCTTTGCACCCAGAACGTCGATTCCCTGCACGAACAAGCCGGATCCCAGCGCCTCGTTCACATGCATGGCCGCTTGATGCAGACCCGCTGCTCGCGCGAAACCTGTCACGTCGCACCGTTTGACGACGAACGTCTGTATCTCTCGCGAGCGGAGATTCCCACCTGCCCGCAATGCGGCGCGCTGCTGCGGCCGCACATCTGCTGGTTCGGCGAAGTGCCATTTTCTATGGATCGGATCTTCGAGCAGCTCAGGGTCTGCACCGTGCTGTTGACGGTTGGGACCTCGGGCGTGGTCGAGCCGGCGGCCAGCTTTGTGCGCATGGCCCGCATCAACGGCGCCCGCGCCATCTACATCGGGCCGGAAGAGCCGGCCAACGGCAAGTTCTTCGATGAGGTGGTGCTGGGCAAGGCTGGAGAAGTGTTGCCGGGGTTGGTGAAGGAACTTTCTAGCTTGCGGAGGTCATAACTCAGTGAGTGAAATGCACAACGATGTTGTAGGCCGCAAACGAGGCAATGTAGGCCACCACAGTCATGTAGCCGAACTGCAGCACCGGCCACTTCCATCCGTTGGTTTCGCGACGCACCACGGCAATAGTTGACATGCATTGCATGGCGAACGCGAAGAAGACGAGCAGGGCGACGGCGCCCGCGGGTGTCAGCTCATGCTTCAGCGCCGCCTGCAAATCAACAGCGTGGGACTGGGGATCGATTCCGTTCAAGGTGCCTAGGGTGGCAATAATCACCTCGCGAGCGGCGATGGAAGTGACCAGGCCGACACCGATTTTCCAATCGAAACCTAGCGGACGAATCACCGGCTCAATCGCATGTCCCAGCGTGGCGACGACGCTGTTCTGCACCTCAGGCGGCTGCCCATGATGCATGGGGAAGTTGGTCGCCGCCCACAGCAGCAGCGAAACCAGCATGATCACCGTGCCCGCGCGATAGAGGAACGCCTTGCCGCGATCCACCAGCCGCAATCCCAGAGACACAACGGTGGGCCAGCGATAGGGCGGCATCTCCAGGATGAAGGGCGCGTCCTTGCTCTTTAGAATCGATGACTTCAGCAGCCGCGCCGTGAACACCGCCATCAGGAAGCCGAGCACATATAGCCCCAGCATTGCCAGCGCTCGAGTGCCCAGGAAGATGCCGAGCACCGGCCGGTTCGGCAGGAACGCCGCGATCACCATGGTGTACACCGGCAGGCGCGCCGAGCAAGTCATGAAGGGCGCGATCAGGATGGTTGCAATACGATCGCGCTTGTTTTCGATGGTACGCGTCGCCATGATGGCCGGCACCGCACAGGCATAAGCCGACAGCAACGGTATGAAGCTCTTGCCATTCAGACCGACCCGCGACATGGTGCGATCGGCGATGACCGCGGCGCGCGACAGATATCCGGAGTCCTCGAGAATTCCGATGACCAGAAACAGCAGCAGAATCTGCGGCAGGAAGACCAGCACGGAACCGGTGCCCTTCCACACGCCGTTCACGATCAGCGAACTGAACATCCCGTGCGGCAGATGAGTCCCGATCTGCAAACCACTGACATCGAGGAAATGCTGCAGCAGGTTGGAGAGCGGCTGGCCCAGCGCGAAGATGGTCTGGAAGACGCCGATGACGACCAAGCCAAAGATGACTGCGCCCCAAGTGCGGTGCAGGAATATGGAGTCAAGCCGCTGCGTCCACACCGGAGTTGCCGGACGGCGATACCTGGCATTCGTGCCGACCTTCACGGCCCACTCGCGATAACCGCGCGTGCTTCCGACTACGGGCAGTTCCAAGGGCTCGGGGCTGGCGGTTGCCGAGGACAGAAAATTCTGCACCGCAACAATACCTTCGCCGGTAGTGGCGCTGACCAGCGCGACGGGCGTGCCCAACTGGCGCGCCAACGACAGCACGTCCACCTGACCGCCCTGCTTGCGCAGTTCGTCGGCCATATTCAGCAGCACCAGCGTCGGCACGCCCAGCGCGATGACGCGGCCCGCCAATACCAGATGGCTATGCAGGTTGGTGGAATTCAAAACTACGATGATCGCGTCCGGGCGTGGCGTGCCCGGCATCTGTCCGGTCAAGACATCGACCGCCACCTTTTCATCTTCGGACTTGGGAGTCAGACTATAGACACCGGGCAGATCGATCAGCGCGACCTCATGGCCTTCTGGGTCGCGCACGTATCCGGTGTGGTGTTCGACCGTGACGCCGGGGAAATTTCCGACCTTCTGGCGCAGGCGGGTGAGCCGGTTGAAGAGGGTGGTCTTGCCGGAATTGGGAGGGCCGACGACAGCCACCGTGCGATACGACGTGCTGAGGGATTCATCCCGGGGCCGCGCCACCGCATGGCAGCTCATGGTCGAGGCGCCCATGGGTTAGTCTCCGAACACGGGCGCCCCAGCCAGTTCTACGTGGATGTGGCGCGACAGATCGCGGCGCATAGCAACTTCGGTGCCTTCCACCCGGTACACTCGGGGATTGCCACCCGGGCCGCTGCGCGCCACCGTGACTTCCAGGCCGGGCACGAAGCCCAGGTTCATGAGATGTTCGGCTACCGGAGGAGAGAGTTCCAAATCGGCGAGAATGGCTTTCTCTCCGACGTGCAGATCGGCGAGGGCGCCGGCCCGGCGCTTGGGGTGTTTCTTAGGACGGCCGAATATGAAGTTGAAAATCATTTTCAATTCCAACCCTATTCTAACTCTTTCCCGGAGATCGGCAACGACCAAAGTCACACCTGTTTGTGACGCGCGAACATTGGGGAAGACTGACGCCAAGGCCCCCAAATGGTTCGTCTGGCTCCAGCTACGGCCCTGCCTGCCGCTATACTGGTGATCGTTCGCAGGGAACTTCCATCGAAACCACAATCGCGCCGCCGCTTCCCCTTTGCCTTAAGAGCGACACCCTGCCGAGAAGGCCGCTACGATTGAATGCTTAATGAGGACCGCAGCCGGATGATCGTGGCCATGACGCAGGCGCTCTCGCACGGACACATGATGATCGCGTGGGCGATCTTCCTGGTGAGCTACTTCGTGTTCGCGGTGGGCCGCCTGCCAGGCACGAAGATCGACCGGCCGGCGATGGCTGTCATCGGCGCGGTGCTCATGTTTGTCTTCGGTGTGCTCGCCCCCGCCCAAGCCATTGCCAGCATCGACTTTGCGACCATCGTGTTGCTCTTCTCCATGATGCTGATCGTCGCCAGCCTGCACCTTGCCGGTTTTTTCCAGTGGGTTGCGCATCTGGTGATCGAGCATCTCTCGCCGCAACACCTTCTGCCGGGCGTCATCTTCACCAGCGGCATCTTGTCGGCGTTTCTGGTGAATGACGTGGTCTGCCTGGTGATGGCTCCGCTGATTCTGGGTATTTGCAAACGCATGAAGGTGCAGCCGCTGCCCTACCTGCTCGGCTTGGCGACGGCTTCCAACATCGGCAGCGCGGCCACCATCACCGGCAATCCGCAAAACATCCTGATCGGGTCGGTGTCAGGCATTTCCTATCGCCACTTCGTGGCACACCTCGGACCCGTGGCGGTCATCGGCCTGTTCGTGGATTGGGCGCTGCTCCACTGGATCCACCTGCGCAGCGATACCACAGGCCCACAACCCTTACCTGACAAACCAGCGGTTCAGAATCAACCACCCGAAACCTTTCTGGCATGGCCGCTGACGGTGACGCTCGCTGTATTGGCCGGGTTTCTATTGGGACTTCCGCCGCCGCTGGTCGCCGCCGCGGGAGGGGCGCTGTTGCTGGTGGCGCGCCACTGGGAGCCAAAAGCGATCTATAGCGATGTCGATTGGTCATTGCTCATGCTGTTTCTGGGCCTGTTCTTGATTCTCGGCGGCGCCGAGCAAGCCGGAATTACGCAGGAGCTGCTCACTACTGCCGAGCGCCTGAACTTACATAACCCTGTGATTTTCGCGGCGGTCGTGACGTTGCTGTCGAACATCGTGAGCAACGTGCCGGCCGTGATGTTGCTGAAGGGGCTGGCGCCGCAATTTCACGATGCGCGCAGTGCATGGCTCTTGCTGGCAATGGCGAGCACGCTGGCGGGCAATCTGACCATCACGGGTTCCGTCGCCAATATTATCGTCGTGGAAAAAGCCCGGGCCGAAGCCCACATCAGCTTCTTTGAGTACATGAAAATCGGTGTGCCAGTGAGCCTGATCACGCTGGCGATCGGTCTGCTGTGGCTGCACTTCGTGCATTACTGATGGATATGTTCGCAGCGTTGGACGGATCGTTACTCCATAAGTTGTCATTACGAGCGCTGCGTCTTGGCGCGAGGAATCTGCTTTTTCTTAACTATCCAAAAGCAGATCCCTCGCTCCGCTCGTGATGACAAAAACCAAGGGGGATGTCGCTAGATTCTGCGAACCTCAATAGGAAACAAGAAAGGGAGGACTGGATGACCCTCCCTGCACGAACTCCACCGCAGCCGCTACTCGACGTAGGGCTTCCAAGCGCCGTTATCGGTTTCCATTAAGACAATGCTGGCCTTGGTTGCGGGCGCGCCATAAAAGTCCACGCCATATGTCTTGATGAGAGTGGCGCGGTCCCAACTGGTAAAACTCTGTACCAGGCTACCGGAAGCGTCAAAGTCCGTCCCCAGGCGATTGGGGTCCCACTTCCAGCTATATTCCACCCGAGCCAGATGCGGCTTGATCATAGTGACATTAGCCACGTCCACCAGCTTGCGCTCAGCCAGCGGAACCACGTACGTGACCGTCCCGTCAGGATTGCTGGCCTTCTGCACACCTTTGATGGTGCTGAACAACTTCTCGCCCGCGGGCGTTAAGGCGACGATCAACGAACTGGACCCCTTCGCCTTCGGTTTGGTCACAACGACGCCGATCTTCGCCAGCAGCTTGTAGTGCGGATCCTGCGGCTTTTCGTTGACGTTCGAGACTACGGTCCCGGTACTGAAACGGATGGTCGCCGGGCCCTGCTCGTTCAATATCCTGGTGACCGTGCTGGTCGCAAGCGGTACGGTAAGAACGTCGCGAGCGCCTTTCACAATGTAGAAAATGGTCCCACCAACCACCAGGATTAATCCCGCAATCAACAGCAACGGCATGAAGCCGGAGCTCTTGCCTTCCAACGCGACTTCCGCGGCAAACAGTTCGGGTTCGTTGGAGGCGGGGGGAACGGGTTGCGCTTTTGCATTCTCGTTGGTTTTTGGTTCCATGACGGTCGGCATTGCTGACACCTCCGATGCGGACATGCTGCCAGCCGCAAGTGCCAAGGCAATGCGCAGGGAAAGCTCGCCAATGGCCATCGCAAGCGGCACAGGTTTTGTTCCCATGCCGGGCTGTGGGCAGCCATAAACAATTCCAGTATGGACCCTATAAACAAGGGCGCAGTGAGCCTCATCACTTCGCAATGTGAGGCGTGAACGTGCGGCGCAGGCGCGTAACGATAGTGGTCCAGGATTGGCGCCTGAGGTCAATGTCGAGGACAAACCAGCCCTCAGGTCTTGTACGGACTGGGGCCGAGCTTCTGCACTTGCTCGGTGAAGCTGCTCACTACCTGGGCGAATCTTGGGCCTTCGGCTGCGGAGACCCATTCCAGGCGAAAGCGCTCTTCTTCCAGTCCGAAATCGGCCAGCATCAAGCGGAGGGCGTCCGCCCTTTTTTCGGCCTTCAGGTTGCCCTCCTGATAGTGGCAGTCGCCGGGATGACAGCCGCACATGAGGACGCCGTCGGCGCCCTTGGTCAGCGCCTCGATCACCAGGTTGGGATGGACCATGCCCGAGCACATCACGCGAATCATGCGGATGCTGGGCGGGTACTGGATGCGCGAGACACCGGCCAAATCGGCGCCGGCATAGGAGCACCAGTTGCAGCAGAAAGCCAGGATCAAAGGTTGAAAGCTATCTTCCATCACGCCACCTCCAGGGCAGCCTCAATCTGCGCTCTGATTTGATCGAGGGTGAATCCCCGGACGAAGATGCCGTTCTTGGGACAGGTCGCCTGGCAGCAGCCGCAGCCTTTGCAGGTGCTCTCATTGGTCTCGACGACCTTCTTGATCGACCCCTGCCACATGTATTCGATGAGAGTGATCGCCTTGAACGGACAGGTGTCCACGCAGTAGGCACAACCATCACAGCTCTCGTCCACCACCTGCGAGATGTTCGCCCCCAGTTCCAGGCTGTCCTGACCGAGGACGGCGGCTGCTCGCGCCGCTGCCGCCTGCGCCTGCAGGATGCATTCATCAAGGCCCTTCGGAGAATGGGCCAACCCACACAAGAAGACGCCGTCGGTCATGAAGTCCACCGGGCGCAGCTTCATGTGGGCTTCGAGGAAGAAGCCCTCGCTGTTCAGCGGGACCTTGAGGAATTGTGCCAGGGTGCGGTTCTCTTCATTCGGATGAATGCCCGCCGACAGGACCACCAGCTCGGCATGGATCAACATTGCCATGCCCAGGGTTTGGTCGAAGACGGTGACTTGGAGTGCATGGGAGTTCCGCGATACCTCGGGCTTGCGCTCCTCGTCGTAGCGCGCAAAGACGACGCCTTGCTGGCGTGCCTTGGTGTAGTAGCTCTCCTTGAAGCCGTAGGTGCGGATGTCGCGGTAAAGGACGTACACGTTCGTGTCGGGAGAGAGCGTCTTTATGCGCAGCGCGTTCTTGATGGCGTCGGCGCAACACACCCGGGAGCAGTATTGATGATCGGCATCTCGCGATCCCACGCACTGAATCATGACAACTGTCTTTGCGGGCTGATTCCTTTGCCCGGCCAGGAAGCCGCTCCCGAAGGCAAGGCGCGCTTCAAGCTGGCGCTGCGTGATGACACCATCGTCCTGTCCATACAAGTATTCCTTTGGCTGGTACTGCTTGGCACCCGTGGCTACGATAACGACCCCGTGCTCGACTTCAGTGGTCGCGCCGCCAGATGCAATTCTGGTTTTGAAGTTGCCGATGGAGCCTTCGATGTTTTCGATGATTGCGCCAGTAAAGAGATAGATTCTGTTGTTGTGTTGAACTTCGTCGCGCAGACGCGCTAATTCTTCCTGTGGCCTTTCGCCGTTGAGTAAGTAGTAGAGGTGCCGCAGATTACCGCCAAGCTCATTCTCTTTCTCCACCAGATACACATCGGAGCCTTGGCGGGCCAGCGTCAAAGCGGCAGTCATGCCGGAGATCCCGCCGCCAACGACCAGGGCGGATTTCTGGATTCTGATCCGCTGCCGCTGCAGGGGCTGTAACAGGCGAGACTTGGCCACCGCCATCCGCACCAGATCTTTTGATTTTTGCGTCGCCCGTTCCGGCTCATGCATGTGCACCCAAGAGCACTGGTCCCGGATGTTGGCCATCTCAAAGAGATAGGGATTGAGGCCGGCCTCGGCCATGGTGTTGCGGAAGAGCGGCTCGTGGGTGCGCGGGGTGCAGGAGGCCACCACCACCCGATTCAGATCGTGTTCGGCGATCTTCTCCTTGATCCGGTCCTGAGTATCGTTGGAGCAGGTATAAAGATTGTTCTCGGCGTACACGACATTGGGCAGCGTTTTCGCATAGTCCACGACGCTCGGAACATCGACCACGCCGGCGATATTGGTCCCGCAGTGGCAGACAAAAATCCCGATGCGAGGCTCTTGCCCCTTCACATCTCTTTCGGGCGGGTAGAGCTTGGGCGTGATCAGCGTGCCCCTGGCATCCTTCAAGAGCGAGAGCACCTCGGCTGCCGCGGCCGAAGCTTGCATCACGGTTTCGGGGATGTCTTTGGGCCCCGCAAACGGGCCGGCGACATAAATTCCCTGACGAGACGATTCCGCAGGTTGGAATGCGGAGGTCCCACAAAAATTGAATTCGTTGAGCGCAACTCCGAAGCGGTCCCCAAGGGCCTTAACATCCTTGGGAGGCTGCATGCCCACCGACAGGACGACCAGGTCGTACTCCTGGGACAGCTTTCTGTCGTTTCCCCCCAGATACTGAACGATCAAATTCCGGCTGCCCGCGATTTCCTCGATCTTCGGCACGCGCGAACGGATGTATCGCACCCCAAGTTCTTGCGCCCGGTGGTAATACTGCTCGAAGCCCTTGCCGAAGGCGCGCAGGTCCATGAAGAAGATGTCGCATTGCAGATCTTCTCCCAGATGCTCTTTGGCGATGATGGCTTCTTTGGTGGCATACATACAGCAGACGGACGAACAGTAGTCGCGCTCGAAATCGCGCGATCCAACGCACTGCAGGAAGGCGACCCGCTTCGGCTCCTGCCGGTCGAAGGGCCGGCGCACCTGACCGGAGTAAGGTCCAGAGGCGGACAGAATTCGCTCGAACTCCAGGGCCGTGAGCACATTCGGGAAGCGGCCATAACCCAGGTCTTTCTTCAACCGGGCGTCGAAGATCTCATAGCCAGGCGCGAGGACGATGGCCCCCACATTGAGCTCCAGGGTTTCCGGCTTCTGGTCAAAATTGATTGCCTTGGCCTCGCACACTTCCTGACAGATTCCGCAGGCCCCATAATTCAAATGAATACAGGAGTCCGGATCGATCACGGCCTTGTTGGGAATGGCCTGCGGGTAAGGGATGTAGGCGGCAGGTCTGGACTCGAGCCCCATATTGTAGGCGTTGAGAATGGGCAGGAAAGGCGCCGCGCTGGTCAGGGAGGAAACCTGCTTGCTGGTCGGGCAAATGAAATTGCATGCCCCGCAGGTCCAGCAGACCGGATTGTGCTTGCCGAAAGGCGCCTCCAGCTTCTTTCTTGGTCCCCTGCCAGAGAAGCCGATGGCCGCCCTTCCCATCCGCTCCTGGCACATCCGAACGCACAGCCCGCAGTAGATGCAGTCGTCGTTCTTTTTCTTGATGCGGGTGTCCCGGACTCCCAGTTCCGCGGCCATGCGCCGGATGACCTCGGCGTCGGGACTGCGCGCCAGCAGCAGCTCGGCCACGATGCGCCGCGTCTGCATGACCCTCTCGCTATGGGTCAAGACGCTGAGTCCATCCAAGGCAGGGTACGAGCAGGAAGCTTGGACAGAGGCTGGCCTGCCCGGAGCCTGCACCTCAACGATGCACAGCCGGCAGGCGCCATAGGGAGTCAGCGCCTTATGGTGGCAAAGGGTGGGGACCTTGACGCCGGCCTTTTCTATGGCCTGGAGAAGTTTCGTTCCCTCCGCAACTTCCACCTGCGTGTTGTTAATGGTGAGGCTGGGCATTCGGTTCTCGATGGCTAGCGCCTGACCCCCGTTCCTGTTTCCAGGGCCCGCCGCGCCCTCCACTCCTTGACCGGGACCGGAGCAGGCAACGACTGCAGTTCCTGGGCCTCTTTCCCCGAAAGCTTGACGACCGCCGAAACTTTGGGCGGGCAGATCTCCAGGCACTCGCCGCACTTAGTGCAGACGGCCTGGTCGATCACGTGGACGTGCTTCGACTCTCCTTTCACCGCCCCGGCTGGGCAACCCTTGAAACACAACAGGCAACCGGGGCACTTGTCGGGATCGATGTAGTACTTGATGAGGGGCTTGCAGACCTTGGCCGGACAGTTCTTGTCGCTGATATGCGCAACGTACTCGTCTTTGAAGTATCGCAGGGTGGACAGCACCGGGTTGGGCAGGGTCTGGCCCAGCCCGCACATGGAGGCGTCCTTAATGGCCCGCCCCAGTTCCTCCAGGAACTCCAGATCGCCTGGGCGCCCTTCCCCTTCCGAGATCCTGGTCAAGACCTCGAGCACCGCGTCGCTGCCCTCGCGGCAGGCGCTGCACTTGCCGCAGGACTCGTCATTGGTGAACTGGATGAAGAACTTGGAGACGTCCACCATGCAAGTGTCTTCATCCAGCACAATCATCCCGCCGGAACCCATCATGGAGCCGGCTTCCTTCAGGCTCTCGTAATCGATAGGGAGATCGATGAGGCTGCTGGGGATGCAACCCCCGGAAGGGCCGCCCGTCTGCACAGCCTTGAACTGCTTGTCGCCGGGAATACCTCCGCCGATGTCGTAGATGACTTCGCGCAGGGTGATGCCCATCGGGACCTCGATCAGGCCGGTGTTGTTGATCTTCCCCACCAGAGAGAAGATCTTGGTGCCCTTGCTGGTGGCGGTCCCGATGCCCGAGTACCACTCTGCTCCCCGGTTGAGGATTACTGGGAGGTTGGCCAGGGTCTCGACGTTATTGATGACCGTCGGGCAGCCCCAGAGGCCCACCTGGGCCGGGAAGGGAGGCCGCTGCCGGGGTTCGGGACTCTCTCCCTCAATGGAGTGGATCAGGGAAGTCTCTTCGCCGCAGACGAAGGCGCCTGACCCTTCGCGAATCTCCACGTCGAAATCGAACCCGGAGTGCAGTATCTTTTCTCCCAGCAGGCCGTACTCGCGGGCCTGGTCGATGGCTCCCTGCAGCCGCTGAATGGCCGAGGGGTACTCGCTACGCACATACACAAAACCGCGGGATGCCCCGATAGCATAGGCGGCGATGGTGATTCCCTCGACGATGGAATGCGGATCCGATTCCAGCAGGCTCCGGTCCATGTAGGCCCCTGGGTCCCCTTCGTCGCAATTCCCAATGATGTACTTCGGGGTCTTCTTCTCTCCCCGGCACACCTTCCACTTGACGCCGGTAGGGAATCCCGCTCCTCCCCGGCCCCGCAAACCCGAGCGTGTGACCTCCTCGATCACGTTCTCCGGGGTCAGCAAGGTAAGGGTCTTCTCCAGCGCGACATAACCGTCCCGGGCAAGGTAGTCCTCGATCTTTTCAGGATCGATGGTTCCGGTGTTCTTCAGGACGAGGAGCAACTGCTTCTTGAAGAATTCTGAACCGCTGTCGATGGCGTACTCCATCACGGGAGTCCCGGCCACCACGTGCTTGGCGAAGATCTCCCGGACTTTTTCGGGAGTGAGCTCGCCGTATTTCACCGGAGGGGTATTCGGCAGCGCCACTGTGATCATCGGCTCGCGGGAGCACAGACCGGCGCACCCGCTGGGGGTGAGGACGATACCGCTGTTGGGTATCTTCTCCAGTTCCTCGCGAACGGCTGCCAACACCGGCCGCGCCCCGGCGGCAACCCCGCAGGCGCCCATGTGGACCGTAATCTTCCCTTTGAACTCGCCGTTGCCGGGGCGGGCCTGCTTGCTGGCGGCCTCTCGCCTCTCGCGGAGCTGTTCTAGGGTGAGCCTGGGCACGCTATGCCACCTCTCCGCATTTGCGCACAATGTCTGGGACGTCTTTGCGGGTCAGCTTTCCGTAAACCTCGCCACCCACCATGAGGGCGGGGGCCAGCCCGCAGCACCCGATGCAGCGCACGCTCTTGAGGGTGAAGTTCAGGTCGGGGGTTGTTTCGTCCGGCTTGATGGCAAGCATTTTGCTGACCTTGTCCATCAGTCCTTGGCTTCCGCGTACATAGCAGGTGGTGCCCATGCAAACGTTGATCACGTACTTGCCGCGGGGCACCACGCTAAAGGCGCTGTAAAAAGTCGCAATGCGATAAATGTGGGCCAGCGGATAGCCCGTCTCCTGCGCGATGTAGCGCAGGACGTTCTCGGGAAAATAGTTGAGGGTTGCGTTGACCTCCTGAAGAATGGGCATCAGCGGTCCCTGCCGGCCCTTGTGGCGAGCGATGGTGGTGGCCAGAGTTTCGCGGAGAGCAGGCTCCAGTTCGAGCGGCGAACTGGGCACGGGCTGTACATGGTTGCGGGTGGGACAATTGGCGACGCACGACCCGCAGCCCGTGCACTTGGCTTCATCCACGAAGCGCGGTCGCCGGGCGAGCGTGACGGTGAAATTCCCGGGAACTCCCCGCACGCTTTGCACGTCGTTCAGAGTGAGCACTTCAATGTCGCGGTGGCGGCCCACTTCGACCAACCGCGGCGCCATGGTGCACATCGCGCAATCGTTGGTGGGAAAGGTTTTGTCCAGTTGCGACATGACCCCCCCGATGGCCGGCCCGCGATCAGCCAGGTAGGCCTTAATGCCGGCGGCAGTGAGATCCAGCGCCGCCTGCATGCCGCCGATACCGCCTCCTACGACCAGGGCAGCGCCGATCGGTGGGGTTTGGGACCGCTCAGGCTGCATGGGGAACAACCTCCGATGCCGGCGCTTGCCGCCCGGCCCTCTGCCTGACCGCCAGGAAATACAGGGCCAACGGCCGATAAACCATGTGGGCCCACTTGCCAAACGACATCTCTACAATCAGCATGGGCGTGGCGATGATGACGTGCAGGGCGTACAGCAGGTGACAGGTGAGCCCAAAGCCGGCATAGCGGAAAATGTGCGCCGCCAGGCCGCTGAGCACGGTCAACACCAGCAAGATGGGAAAGGCGAGGTCCCGGACCCGGGTTTCTTTGTAGATCTCCTTCTGGGCCCGCAGCCGGCCTAAGAAAATCTCTCCCATGCCATAAAGGATCAGGCCTGCCCCGAGGTATCCGAGCCACCGCTGGGGATTGTAAAAGGGGTAAAGATTGTCGGTTTGAAACCACCTTAGGCCGAAGACCTTGATGCTGAGCATCATCACGGTACCGAAGGCCATGCACCAATGGCCGAGCCAGCGGCCTCGGTCCGGGCACTTCCGCATCAGCGAATGGGTCGCTGACTGGTACACATAGGTCCAGAACTCGGCCACGTAGGTCGAAAACGGGATGTGCGCCCGCTCTTCTGCGCTCATGGTGAGCCGCCAGATGCGGAAGACACGCGAGAGCACCAACAACAGTGGAAGGAGGGCCACCGTCAGCGTGTAGTAAATGATGAGCGGGAACATGTGCTCCAGGCCAAGCGGCGTGGTCACAAGCTGAGTGGCCGGCATCTTCACGTACCACAGGTGATAGCCGAGAATCAGCAGAAAGGTGAGCGCGGCCACGAAGATCAAGGAACCGAGGTACCACGCTCCGGATTGGAGTAACTTGGGGGCGATGCCGGTCCAGTCGTACTGCGCGCTGAGGAAGCGCCGCAGCGTGAGCATGGAGATTCTGGGCTCTGCTTGACGCGGACAGATAATAGAGCACTCGCCACAGTCATGGCAGACCCATGGATCCAGGCTTTGGACCAGCGGCTGCCTCAGTCCCAGTAGGGCATAGCGAATGCTCCTGCGGGGGAAGGTCACAGTATCGTCAACCAGATCGCAGGTGAGCGTGCAACTCCCGCATTGGTAGCAGCCGGTGGGGTCGAACTTTCCATAGCGCCGGATGTCGGCTAACAACGTGGGATCGGAGACCGGAATCGCTTCTACTGCCATCGATCACCTGCTTGCAGATCTGCAGCTATTGCGTCGTCACCGCGACGCTGCTCACTACTCTCCGCGTATAGACCAGAAATTGTCCTTCTGCTTCCGCCGTTAAGATCTCAAACCCGTCGTTTCGATACGCCTCTCCCGCGTGGAGGGCTTCGTCCTGGCTAGCGTAGGGCCGCCCGTCCCACATGAACTTCTTTCCGTCGCGGACCAGGGAGATATTTGGGCTCATCGATTCAAACTCCGGCGCAAAATTACGCGCTGGCCTGGCATTGGCATAGGTCTCCTCGCGGCGCAGTGGTGCGGGAAAAATACTCGCGCACCAGCCATTCCGCCGCTTGCGGCACGGCCTGGCTGACGGCCTCCGACAAACCTTGCGAGATTTCTTCCGGCAGCGACCCCGTCTGGCAGGCCAGCACTCGCACTTCGACCCCGCAACCTTCTTGCAACTCACGCAGCAGGTTGGAGGTGGGCAACTGGTGCAGAGAGAAGTCGTCGAGCTTGACTAGGGGAATCTCGGCGGGATCGATCTCGAATATCTCGCCTTGCGTGCGCCCGGCATCGATTGCGTCCAGGATCAGCAACCGTTGCGGACGCGCGGAACTCAGGCACAGAGTGAACAACAGCTTGCGCACGCCCGTGCCGACGTCGAGCAAGCATACCGCTTCGGGCACTGGGTAGTGTGACTCGAGATAGTCAACTACCGCGCACCCGAAGCCGTCATCGCCAAACAGAATATTCCCGCAGCCGAGCACTAGGGTCGGCTTCCGGCAGAACTCGGGAAGATCGCCGGGATCGACCTCCGGCATGTGCTACCTCCTCCTCGCTGCCCTCAGTTGGCAAGCGAGTCGAGCAATTTGCCGTCCGCGCTGAAGATATCCAGCTTAACCGACAGCTTTCCGTCCAGCCGGTGGGTCGCGCACGACAAGCATGGATCGTAGGCACGGATCGACATTTCTACTGTGTTCAGCACTCCCTGGTCGTACACGCCGTTATGGATCAAACTCTTGGCGGCCTGCGTGACCGACATATTAATGGGAGCGTTGTTGTGGGTGGTGCCCACAATCAGGTTGACATTGGTGATCAAGCCGTCGGCATCGGTGGTGTAGTCGTGGATGAGTGTGCCACGCGGCGCTTCGGTGGCGCCTACGCCTCGCGCTGCCCGCGGCGTAACCTTCACCCTGGTCTCGGTGCTCGTGATCTCGGGATCGTCCAGCAAGCGGACGGTGTTTTCGGCGTTGTAGAGCAGCTCGATCAGCCGCGCCCAGTGATAAAGCAGGGTGAGCTGCGCGGGCCGCCCGAACTTCGCGCGAAATTCCTCCAGCTCTTTCTGCGCCAGCGGCGTGTCGATATAGTCGCAGGTGTTGATGCGCGCCAGCGTGTTGGCGCGATACACGCCCTTGGGGTTTTCGGCATCCATGGAGAAACCTTCGCCCCACTGTTTGGCATAGGGGAACTTCAAGTAGCTCCACGATTCAATGTGCTCGGCGATGAACTCCGTATAGCAGTCACACGGAAAGTCCTGATAGGCGCCAGTCGGCGTCATCAGGCGAAGCTTTCCGTCGTAGAGGTTGAGCGCGCCGTCCTCCTTGACCGTGCCGATGAAGCCGGTAGTGATGACTCCCAGCGACTTCACCACGTCGAGGTATTTGGGGAAGACATTCTCCTTGGCAAAAGCGATGGAGAACTTGGCCAGCTCCAGCGCCTCATCGGCCTGCTTGCGCAATTGATCGCGCTCGCCCGCCGCCAGTGGTTTGCTGAATCCGCCAGGAACAGCCGCCTGGGGATGGATCGGCTTGCCCGCCAGGACTTCCAGCATCTTGGCGCACATGTGGCGCACCTTCACCACTTGGCGCGCAATGTCGGGAGCTGCCTGCAAGATCCCGATGACATTGCGGACCGAGTACGGCGCATCCGGCCCCAGCAGGAAATCGGCTCCCGCCAGGAAGTAGAAGTGCAGGATGTGTTCTTCCATGAAGGCAATGCTGTTGCACAACTCGCGCAACTTCTTGCCAGCCGGAGGCGGCTCGACTCCGAAAACCGCGTCGCAAGCCTTGGCCGAGGCCAGGTGATGCGACCACGGACAGACCCCGCAAATGCGCGGCGTGATGCGCGGCAGGTCTTCTACCGGGCGTCCCAGGCAGAATTTTTCGAAGCCGCGCAGTTCAATGACGTTCACCCGGGCGGTGTCCACGTTGCCGGCATCGTTGAGCTGAATGGTTATCTTGGCGTGGCCCTCGATGCGGGTGACAGGTTGAATGACCAGTGTCTTTGACATGGATCACCTCCGGGGCAGCGGCCGCAGACGGCCCGCGCCAGCAAAACGGTTGAAGGTTGCGGCCCGGTCCGGAATTTGCTTGGGATCGAGGCCGATAGAGGAGAGTGCTCCCATCATGTCCACCATGGGATTGGCTTTGTCTGACATCGGGCCAAAGCAACCCTCACAGGGCATGTAGGCGCGGATGCAGCGCGGGTTACCGTCACTGCCCCCGCAGCCGGCGCGCGTCGCCGGCCCCAGGCACAGGATGCCCTGCTCCATCAGGCAGCGCATCTCGCTGAGTGGCGCTCCGGGCACGAAGTCCGGCGCTTCCAGCCGGCGCTTCAGGGTCGAGACCGCCTTCTTTTCGCGCTTGGTGGGACACTCATCGCAAACGCTCTTCGTCGCCAGCGCGGGCAACGGCTTGCCTTCCAGAAGAGCAACCAGCGCTCCCGCCACCATCTCTGGCGTGGTTGGACATCCCGGCAGGTAGGCATCCACCGGCACTACCTCGTGGACGGCATACACCCGGTCGGTGAGCGCGGGAATTTGCTCGTTGGGTATGCCATCTTTGTCGGTGGTAACGCTGTCGCGATACACCTTCTCCAGCAATTCTTGCGTGCTGTACTGGTTGGCGAGGGCAGGTATGCCGCCAAAGCAGGCGCAAGAACCCAGAGCGATCAGGACCTTGCACTTCTTGCGCATCTCCTGCGCCAGTTTCTTGTGCTCCTCGCTGCGGATTCCTCCCGATAAAAGTCCGACATCCGCGGCGGGAATTTCCATCTCCGTACCTTCGCCAGTCTGTCCATAGAGCTTGTGGTCCATCAGGACTGGCATGTGCACGATTTCCACTTGCTTCAGTACGTCGAGGAGCGGTTCACCGATGTCGAGGATGGTTACTTCGCAACCTCCGCATATGGCGAACCATTCTTCGGCAAGTCGAGCTGCCATACTGTGCCTCCCTTGCACACTTGAATTAGTGTTGCTCTGTTTTCGTTTCCCACGATCTCTTATTACTGCGTTCGATATGGACTAGAACCAAGCTTCCTTGCCCTGCTTCACCATCCCTGCCCACTTGGGCAAACTACTGTCCTTCAGAAGCCAAAACCCTTCCAGCCGAAGACGCTCCGCTTCCAATCCTGGAAGCAGGTTTCCGGCGATAACTTTTTCGGGTAGGCCAGCTCTGGCAAGTTCTTGCAGACGGCGGTCAGGGGAACTTCCACAAGCCACTCTCGGCATGCTTGACGTGCGTCAGCAAACGGAAGCCGCTGGGCTCGGCGCGCCGCAGTTGCAAACGTGTGCTACTTATTAGTCCAACCAGCACACTGGGGTCAGTGACCCAGGTCACGCATCGACGTGAGCGAACGTACGTTCGGGAACGGAGGCAGGCCAAGGACGCACTGGCTTGTTTTTTCTTGAGATCCTTGCTAAGTGCGGATTTGGGCACAGTCTAACTTGCGGTAACGAGCGTCATAGGCGAGTGTGCGCTGCGCCGGAAAGAAGCCGCCCTCGAGCGGACACGGACAGTCGCCGTAAAGAAGTGGAAGTAGGGCCTGACCCCGCAAGTTCACCCGCGGCACTCAATGCGAGCGCAGTGATCGTCACGTTGAGGTGTGTCGCTGGTCACAGCCTCCTGTAACAAGCGGTGGTGTACTGGCTGCCGAGGAGACCTGCTGTGTGTCTCGCGATACCGGGAAAAATCCTTGAAATCGAAATGCAGGGCGCCATGCGGGCCGCCCGTGTACAGTTCGGCGGGATCGTGCGCCAGGTTTGCCTCGACTTTGTGCCCGAGGCCGGGCTGGGCGACTACGTGATGGTCCACGTCGGCTTCGCTCTGAGCCTCGTCGATCGCATCGAAGCCGACCGCACCTACAAACTCCTGCAAGAGATGGGAATGCTGGAGTCCGAGCTGGCGCCTACCGATTCGTAAGATTCTCATCCTTTCTGCCTTTCCCCGTTAGCAAATCTCCAACCCTCTCAGCA
The DNA here is from genome assembly GCA_963710585.1 of uncultured Acidobacteriaceae bacterium. Taxonomy (GTDB): domain Bacteria; phylum Acidobacteriota; class Terriglobia; order Terriglobales; family Acidobacteriaceae; genus Bog-257. Next base: position 159,370 of record CAVQAM010000010.1, read on the forward strand.
TCACCCGTGAAAAGACATTTCTCGGCGGACGAACTCGCCGCCTGGCGGGGAGTCCAAGTAAGATACAAGAGACCTGCCTCTCGGATTTGGCGCAGCCTGCCCTCGGGGCATGTATCTCTGAAATTACGCACGAGATTAGGGACTCATGGAACTATCGGAAAAACTGGAAACACCCGTCACTACGATCCGCGAAATCGGCCGGCACGAAGGCCAGACCGTCACCCTTCGTGGCTGGCTCTACAACTTGCGCGAGAGCGGCAAACTACTGTTCCCCATTTTTCGCGATGGCAGCGGCGTCATCCAGGGCGTTGTCGGGAAGAATACCGTCTCGCCGGAGCTCTTCGATTCGATCAAAGGCCTGACCCAGGAGTCCAGCGTGGTCGTCACCGGCAAGGTGCGCGCCGACAAGCGCGCTCCCGGCGGCTACGAACTCGACGTTAGCGACGCCCAGGTCGTGCAGCGCGTCAATCCCGACGATCCTTATCCCATCTCGCCGAAAGAGCACGGGGTTGATTTCCTCATGGAGCACCGCCATCTCTGGCTGCGCTCGCCTCGTCAAGCCGCGATCTTGCGGGTCCGCGCCGAGATCATCAAGGCGGCGCGCGACTATTTTGACGACCGCGGATTCACCCTCACCGATCCACCCATTCTCACGCCCGCAGCCTGCGAAGGCACCACCACGTTGTTCCCGGTGGATTACTTCGACGAGCAGGCTTATCTGACGCAGTCGGGCCAGCTTTATATCGAAGCCACGGCCATGGCTCTCGGCAAGGTTTACAGCTTTGGCCCCACCTTCCGCGCGGAAAAATCGAAGACCCGCCGCCACCTCACCGAATTCTGGATGGTCGAGCCGGAGGTTGCCTTCGCCACGCTCGACGATCTGATGACCCTGGCGGAAGAGTTCATCACTTTCATCGTCAAGCGATGTCTCGACAAGCGGCGCCCTGAGTTGGAAACGATCGGCCGCGACCTCAGCAAGCTGGAGAAGATTGCCACGCCTTTCCCTCGCATCTCCTACGACGAGGCCGTGCAGATGTTGCAGGAAGGGCACGCCAAGGGCCTGGTCGAGAACAAGTTCGAGTGGGGCGGCGACTTCGGCTCGCCGGATGAAACTTACATCTCGTCGCAATTCGACCGGCCGGTGATGGTGCATCGCTATCCGGCGGCCATCAAGGCGTTCTACATGGAGCCCGACCCGCAACGGCCGGAGTTTGCCCTGTGCGTGGATGTGCTGGCGCCGGAGGGGTACGGGGAAATCATCGGGGGATCGCAGCGCATTGGGTCCTACGACCTTCTGCTGAAGCGCATTCAAGAGCACGAGCTGCCGGAAGAGGCGTTCAAGTGGTATCTCGACCTGCGCAAGTTCGGCGGGGTGCCGCACGCCGGATTCGGCATGGGTATTGAACGCGCTGTGGCCTGGATATGCGGCTTGGAGCATGTGCGCGAGACCATTCCCTTCCCGCGCACGCTGCACCGGTTGTATCCGTAACTGCGGATTGTCCTGTACCACATTGTGGTACTACAGTGTGGGATTACAATATTGACAGAGAATTGTTATGGCAACCAGTCCAATCACGAAACCATTACAACACGTCGAAACCAAGCACATCCGGATCATCGGCGTGCCGCTCGACCTCGGGCAGTCGCGTCGCGGCGTTGACATGGGACCTTCGGCGATGCGCGTCGCCGGACTCGAAGCCAAGCTCGAGGCCCTCGGCTACGAAGTTGAGGACGGCGGTAACATACCCGTCGCTTTGGCGGAAACCAAGTCCGAAGGCGATCCCAACGCCAAGTACCTGAAGGAAATCACTCAGACTTGCTCGAAAGAAGCCGAACTCGTGGTGAAGACCTTGGAGGCTGGAAAAATTCCCATCGTCCTCGGTGGCGACCATTCCATTGCCGCGGGGACGGTGTCGGGCGTGGCCGAATATTATCGCCGCAAGAACCAGCGCATCGGCCTGTTGTGGATTGACGCGCATACCGACATCAACACGCCCGGCAGTTCACCCAGCGGCAACGTGCATGGCATGCCATTGGGCGCCATCATGGGCCTGTTCGAGTCTCCGCTTACCGGCCTGTATGGCTTCAGTCCGAAAGTACAGCCCGACAACTGTGTGCTGGTCGGCATTCGCGACGTCGACAATCATGAGCGCGAAAACATCAGGAACTCAGGCGTACACGTCTTCACCATGCGCGACATTGACGAACGCGGCATGCGCTCGGTGATGGAGGAGGCCCTCCGCATTGCAGGACGCGGCACCGTCGGCTATCACGTCTCGCTCGATCTGGACTGGATCGATCCTGAAGATGCGCCGGGCGTCGGAACCCCGGTTTGGGGCGGCGCCACCTATCGCGAGGGACACCTGGCAATGGAGATCATCGCCGACCACGGCCGCATGCTCAGCTTCGAACTGGTGGAAGTGAACCCAGTCCTCGATGAGCGCAACCAGACGGCCGAGTTGGCGGTGGAACTGGCGCTGTCGGCCTTCGGCAAGAAAATCTTGTGATCTCCAAGCGTTAGGCCCTAGTGGGTAACTGTGTGAGCGATAACATCATCTCGTATGTGGAAATGTGTCGTCGCGAAGGAACCAGCCTTCAGCGGGGTATGAATTATGGTTTACGTGGGAACCATTCAGTCATCCTAATGTCCACTCGGCGCAATGCGCCATACCGGGACCGCCTGGAGGATGGTGGTACGACGCTAATATATGAAGGACATGACCAATCGAAAACTGGCTCTTGCTTAAACCCAAAGCTCGCCGATCAGCCAGAGCAACAGCCGTCCGGACGACTCACTCAAAATGGCAAGTTTCACCGGGCAGCGCAAGAGGCGAAGGATGGTCTACGCGGACCTGAAAGAGTACGGGTTTACGAGAAGCTTCACGAAGGCATCTGGTCGTACAACGGCATATTTCACCTAGTTGATTCTTGGCGTGAGCCTGATAGACACCGGTTAGTATTCAAGTTCCGCTTAATTGCTGTTGAGGGTGATGAGGATCTCGATAAAGCTCCAAACGCTAACGCCGAACGACGAAGAGTAATTCCTACTGCGGTAAAGCTAGCCGTCTGGAAGCGCGACGGAGGCCGGTGCGTAATGTGTGGTGCAACAGATCAGCTGCATTTTGACCATGATTTGCCTTGGTCCAAGGGAGGGAGCTCCATAACCGAAGACAATGTCCAATTGCTCTGCGCCCGTCACAATCTCGAGAAGCACGACAAGATTGTCTAAAATAACCTTGCGAGCTGCTGGTTTCAGTCAAGATGAACTCATGAGAAAGCCGTTAAGTATCCGACTAGACTCAACACTGGAGAAGCGTTTGGAACGGCTGGCGAAAGAGACTGGGCGTAGCAAGAGCTACTATGCGAAGCTCGCCATACGGCAGTATCTGGAGGATCGCGAGGACTATTTGCTCGGCATCGCCGCCTTCGAACGGAACGAACCGAGGATCTCGTTGGAGGACTTGGAGCGCGAACTTGGCTTGGACCGATCCGGCTCCGTCCTTATCGCAAACTAGCCCACCACCCGCGGTAAAACCGTGCTATAGTTTCGCTCCAGATCTGCGCTGGGCGCTCCCTCAAAAACTTTCCATCCACGTAAGACGGTTGGGGGATGGCCGCTGCACACCGGCTCGCGAGGTCTCGGGAGAAAACCATGGCAAAACGAATCATCTTCTGCGCTGATGGCACCTGGAACGATGCTGCCACCCACACCAATGTTTACAAGCTTTTTAAGGCGCTGAACTTCACTGCCGAGCAGTGTCCCATCTACGATGACGGCGTGGGGGCCGACGGCAACACCCTGCTGAAGTTACTCGGTGGCGCCTTTGGTGATGGCCTCGATCAAAAAATCAAGGACGGTTACACGCGAATCGCTCATCTGTACTCGCCGGGCGACGAGTTGTTTCTCTTCGGCTTCAGCCGTGGGGCCTACACCGCGCGCAGCCTTGCCGGAATGATTGCGGTCTGTGGTCTGCCCACGCAGAACGTGGATGATAACCAGACCGAGCAGGCTTTCGATGCCTATCGCGAACATGACTTGAGCAAACGGCCACAAAAGTTGGCGGCATTGAAGCAAAAATATGCCGTGGACGACGCCCCGATCACGATGGTGGGCGTATGGGACACAGTTGGTTCCCTCGGCATTCCCGCTATCTTCGGCGGAATTGATCCGTTGCGCTATGGATTCCTCGATACCGCGCTGCACCCCGACGTGAAGCACGCTTATCATGCCGTATCGATTGATGAGCGTCGCCGCGAGTTTCCCGCTGCGCTGTGGTCCGGGCCGCCCGCGCCAGGGCAGGTGATTGAGCAGATTTACTTCACCGGCGTCCATTGCGATGTCGGCGGGGGATATCCCGAAACCGGACTATCCGACATTACGCTGAGCTGGATGATGGGCAAGGCGCAAGCGCTCGGCGTGGATTTCGATCCCGCTGTGTACCAGCAGTACGCCAACCTCGATGCGAAGCACTCGCTTGATGAGAAACACGAGTCCTGGAACCTGGGGTGGGCATTTCCGAGCTCGCGAAGCATTGACAGCGGCGCGTGCATCAGCAACAGCGCCAACATACGCCTGCAACATGATGCCTCCTACAAGCCAAACAACCTGAATCAGCACGCGGGAGTGTTGGCTCCCACCTATACCGTCGTTTCCGTGGTTGCGGAAGCCGGCGGCCAAGGGCAGGAGGAATCTATGGCTGCCTCGGGCTAAGGTTCGATATCGTCGCGGGGACTACCGCTGATTACTATTCACAAAACTTTCTGGCGTTAAGATCGAAGCATGACAAAACTCCGGGTAGGTGTCCTGTTTGGCGGGCGCAGCAGCGAGCACGAAGTCTCGCTGCTGTCGGCGGCCTCGGTCCTGAACGCCATCGATAAGAAGAAATACGACGTGGTGCCCATCGGTATCACCAAGGAAGGGCGATGGGTCACTGCCTCCCACGCCGAGCGCCTGCTGCGCGGCAACCTGCCAGAAGCCGCAGAGCCGCGCCATCTGCGCGCCGGCGATCCCGAGAACACCTCCGCCGCGGCAGTCCTGGCCAAAGGCGAGGCCGTGGTAGTGCCGCCCATGCCAGGCGAAAACCATTCCGCGCTAATGCCCTTTGAGACGCACTCTACTGAACTGCACGCGGCGCCCAATTCGATCGACGTGGACATCATCTTCCCCGTTCTGCACGGCACCTTCGGCGAAGACGGCACCATCCAGGGCTTGCTGGAACTGGCGGACATTGCCTATGTCGGCGCTGGCGTGCTGGGCTCCGCCGCCGGCATGGACAAGGACGTGATGAAGCGCCTCTTCCGCGACGCCGGCCTGCCCATCGTGCAGCACGTCACCGTGTTGCGCAGCGCGTGGCGGGAACAACCGAGAAAAGTGCGCAAGCAAATCGAAGCCGCGCTGAAGTATCCCGTGTTTGTGAAGCCGGCAAATCTGGGCTCGTCGGTCGGGATCAGCAAAGTGCACCATGCTGGCGAGCTGGCCCCAGCCATGGACGAAGCGGCGCTCTACGATCGCAAGCTGGTAATCGAGCAGGGCGTCGGCGGGGCCAACGCCAAGGCCCGCGAGATCGAATGTTCTGTGCTAGGCAATGACAACCCTATCGCTTCCCTTCCCGGCGAGATCGTCCCCGTGAAAGAGTTCTACGACTACGACGCCAAATATCTGGTCGAAGGATCGGAGTCGATCATCCCGGCCAGGCTCACTAAAGCCAAACAAAAGGAAGTGCAGCAACTCGCCATCGCAGCCTTCAAGGCGGTGGATTGCGCCGGCATGGCGCGCGTCGACTTTCTCCTGGACCCACGCCGGGGCAAGCTCTACGTCAACGAAGTCAACACCATTCCCGGCTTCACTTCCATCAGCATGTATCCCAAGATGTGGGCCGCGACGGGAATCGATTATCCCGAACTGATGGACCGGCTGATCCACCTCGGCCTGGAGCGCCATGCGGAGAAAAAGCAGAACCAATACAACCGGTGACGCTAACCCTTTTCCTGCGGGAGCGTCTATTTCAGCAAGCAGGGAGCGATGCTCGTGAGGGGCGTGCGCGAAGTTCCACTCCGCTAGAGTAGTGCATGCCCCGGGCACCGCAAACTGCCCTTCCGTATCTCCTGATTCGCAACCACGGAACAAACGCAGGGTCCTCCTCGTAACCATCAACGAGGAGGAGTTCTGTGCGTAAAACCTTCCTAATTGTTCTCCTATGCCTCTCGGTCCTCGGTGTGTCCGCCTTCGCCGAGGAATGGAGCAAAACTTATCAGGTCGGCGACAAGCCCAGCTTGCGTGTGGACACCAACGACGCCTCGGTTGAGATCACGCGCGGAGCCAGCCGCACGGTTTCAGCCCGTGTGACCGCCGAGGGCTACAGCATCGGCGGCAGCGGCGTGCGCGTCACCGAGCGCCAGGACGCCGACAAGGTTGAGCTGCAGGTCCATGTACCGAGTCATTGGGGCATCCACATCGGCATGCGCCAGGGGGTGCGAATCGAAGTGCAGGTTCCTTCGGAAACCGCTCTGGACTTGCACTCTGGCGACGGACACATCGGAGTCGACGGCATCTCCGGGCAGGCCCGCATCGATACCGGCGACGGACACATTCAGGTCCGCAACTTCAATGGCGGACTGCACGCCCACACCAGCGATGGGCGCATGACCATTGACGGCGTGCTGACCGATGTTGACCTGCGCACTGGCGATGGACACATTGACCTCACGGTGCGGCCGGGTTCGAAGATGAGCAATGGATGGCTGATTCACACCAGCGACGGCGGGGTGGAGGTTCGGCTCCCACAGAACTTTGCCGCCGAGCTTTACGCCCACACCGGCGACGGGCATATCCAGTTGGACATGCCGGTTACGGTGAACGGGTCTATCGAGCGGTCGCGGATTCGGGGCAAGTTAAACGGCGGCGGACCGCTGCTCGAAATCACCACCGGCGACGGCAGCATCCACATCGGCAAGTTCTGAGAGCGGCTCAGGCCTAGCGTGCGTTCACCAGCCGAATGGTTTCCAGCACCACATCGCCGCTAATCGCCAGCGATTGCGGACTGAGCTTGTCCAGGGTGTCTTGCGGAGTATGCCAGAACACATTGTTGTAACCGTAGTCGAGGTCGATGATGTCAACCGCCGGCACGCCGATCTTCAGCAGCGGCATGTGGTCGTCCTCAATGCCGGCCTTGTATTGGTAGAAGTGCGATTGGTAGCCCAAGTTGGTGGCCGCCTGGTAAACCAGTTCGCTCAACCACGGCGTCGAGTTGGTTTCCTGCTGAATGTCGAGGTCCGCGTCGCCGATCATATCGACCAGGATGAACGCCTTGATCTTCTTCGCGGTCCCATCCTGCTGCCATTTCTGCGCCAGATGTCGAGTGCCGTACACGCTGTCGGTGTCGGTCCACTTCACGAAGGCTTCTTCCCCGTCGGTCCACACCAGCCAGACGCTGTAGCCGTCGATGGGCTTGCCGCGGAATTGGTCGGCAAGCGCCAGCAGCAGCGCCGTGGATGAACCACCGTCGTTGGCGCCTACAAAGTCTTTCAGGTGATAGACGGTATCGTAGTGGCCGGCGACCACAATGATGCCGTCTTTCTTCCCCGGAAACTTCGCGATGATGTTGTTCATCGGAAAATCTCCGACCGGAGTTTTCGCGGTAAAGGTGTCGTTCTCGACATCAACTCCCTTGAGCTTCGAATGAATGTACTGCTCCAGCTTCGCATGTCCCTGACTGCCGGGCGGACGCGCACCGAACGCGACGACCTCCTTCACGTACTGCAGCACGCGGTTGCCGTTGATGTCGGGCTTGGGGGCGGCGCTCGCGGAGTCGGTGCGCGGAGTGACCGCTGGAGTCGCCGGCGGAGCATTCGTCGCCGCCGTGGGTTTGACCTCAGCGGATGCCTCGGATGGTGCCTGCTTGTTGCACCCTGTGCTGACTACCGCGGCTAGAACCAGCAAACCAAGGGCGAGTGAAGAGAAAGATATTCGGCGGGGCTTCATGCTGCCAACATTGTAAATGGCGGGGCGAATCTACCACAGAGACACAGAGTCACAGCGAAATCTTTTGACCACTCTTTTCCAAAACAAAACGGCCGCTTCTTGGAGCGGCCGCTAACTCACTATTGGCTGAATGCTGAGTGCTGAGTGCTGACTGCTTCCTACCCCGCCACTTCCTCCAACTGCTTCTGATCGATATCGAAGTTGGAGTACACGTGCTGCACGTCGTCGGAATCTTCCAGCGCCTCCAGCAGGCGAATCATGGTGCCGGCCTGATGGCCTTCGAGCTTGGTGTAGGTCTGCGGCACCATGCCGATTTCCGCCACCTCGGGCTTGATGCCGGCCGCCTTCACCGCTTCCAACACTGTCTCGTACGCCGCGGGATCGGTCAGGATCTCCCAATTGTCGCCATCGTCCTTCAGGTCGTCGGCGCCCGCTTCCAGGACAATGTTCATCAGGTCGTCTTCCTTGGCCGCCGCCTTGGGGATCATGATGTCGCCCTTCTTGTGGAACATCCACGCGACCGAGCCGGCTTCGCCCATGTTGCCGCCATTTTTGGAGAACGCATGGCGCAGTTCGCTGACCGTGCGGTTGCGATTGTCGGTCGATACTTCCACCAGGATGGCGACGCCGCCCGGGCCGTAGCCTTCGAAGGTGATTTCTTCGTAGGAGATGCCGGGCAATTCGCCGGTACCGCGCTGGATGGCGCGCTTGATGTTGTCGGCCGGCATGTTTTCCGCCTTGGCCGCCGCCACCGCGCCGCGCAGTCGGGGGTTCTTCTCGGGATCGCCACCGCTCTTCGCCGCGATGGTGATTTCCTTTATCAAGCGAGTGAAAATCTTGCCGCGCTTGGCATCCAGCGCGCCCTTTTTGTGTTTAATGGTTGCCCATTTGGAATGGCCGGACATGGAGAGACCTCAGATCTTGAATAAGTTCGGATCGGTGCCGATGGATGCCCCGCCCCTTCCGCAGACCAAGCGACGATTCCGCTTCAAATCGAGCGGAGAAAGGGCAGGCAAATTGAGATTATATCACCGCCAACAGGGCCGTTTTCGGGGAGATACCGGGCTGGTGATGTCTCAGTTTGAGGCTGACCGGTGATCACGGTCACATCCTCCTTCTCGGGATTCCTGGTGTAATCGCCTGTTTGCAACATCTATCCGCGGAAAGCCCAACTTTCGCGGTTTGCCAGTGATTCGACCGGAATCAGCCCATCAACTTCCCAGCAGCCGACTTCTGGACTACTTTGTGATCCGATTCCGGACGACAGCCGTTTCTCCTCTTCAGGCCCTAAGGCGCGAAGTAGCTGGAGATGTCGAGGATCAGTTGGGTGAGCCCGGACGCAAACGCATCGACCTTTCCGTTGGTGCTGGGCACGATTGCCATGTTGTTGGTGATCCATCCATCGATCGCATTCAAGGTCGAGACCGTAGGCCGATCGGTGCCGTCGGGCCACAGCGTCAGGTAGCCCAGTCCGCCTTGCGGTACAACCGTCGCGTTGAAGACATACGCTTGCGCAGTCGCAGGCAGTCCACACGGGCTGTCCACCACATCCACTGGAGGACTCAGTGTCCCGGTAAAAGGCGGACCCAGTTTGCGAGTGTCGATGACCCGGCAAGGCGAGACCGCATAGAGCGACAGTCCGCCCGAGCCCGGCGCGGCGAAGTAGCCGTTCACATCGATCACCAAGTCAGTGTCGTTGGTGGCGAAGACGGTGATCTCTCCGTCCGTGCCCGCGGGCACGATGGCCCCATTGGCCACAATGGTGCCTGTAAGGTTATTGAGCGTGGAGACGGGATGCTGCGGCTTCTGGCCCTTCGGCCACACCTCCAAATATCCCAACGGATGCCCCAAGGTTGGGTAAGGCACGGCCGCAAAGTTGAACGAGTAGGCCTGCGCGTTGACGCCGGCGGGTATGCACGAACTCGACAGTACGGGGAAATCCCGCTCTACTGCGCCCGACAGGTGCGGCAATCCCAGGCCAGGGGGAAAGGTGTCCTTGCGCGTGTCGGCCACACGGCAGGGTGTCAGCGGGTAGAAGGCGAGTGTGGAACCAGATGCCGGCGCGAAGTAGCCGTTGATGTCGAGGATCACATTGGTCGTGTTGGTGGCGTACACGCTGACGGTTCCTCCATTCCCCCCGGATGCGATCGCCGCGTCGGCTTTAATGCGACCGTCCAGAGAGTTCAGAGTAGAAACCACAGGTTGATCTTCGCCGGTGGGCCAGATGGTTAAGTAAGCCAGCTGACCTTGCGGGACGACGGAAACATTTAGCGAGTACGCTACCGCAGTGGCAGGAATGTTGCAGCCGCCCTCTTGCGGTATGGGGAAGTTCCGGTAGGTGCCGCCTGGAATGGGGCCGTTGCCGCCGCACTGCGGTCGGGTGTCCACCAGGCGGCATGGCGTCACTGGAACGAACTGCAGGTGACTCTGCGACAACCTAAAGGCCGTGCCATAGCCGTAGGCACCGCCCAGCCCGGTTGTCCCGTAGAAGTTCCCGTCGGAGGCTTGCACCAGCCCTGCGAAAGGCGCGTCGCCGTCTCTGCCGGTGAGGCTGTGCAGCGTGGTCAGCGTGCCTCCCGGGGTCATTTTGAAGATCGCGCCATGGTTGTTGGCACCGCCTTGGGAGGTTGTCCCATAGAAGTCCCCGTCGCTGGCTTGCCACAGGGCCGCGATAGACGCGCTGCCGTCACTGCCGTCGAAGCTGTGCAGCGTGGTTAGCGTGCCCCCGGGAGTGATTTTGAAGATTGTTCCACAGCCATTGGAACAGGCTTCGAGATTGCCGCCTTGGGCTGTTGTTCCATAGAGGTTCCCGTCGATGCCCTGCACCAACCCGGCAGAAGGGTAGGCGCCGTCGTTGCCGGTGAAGCTGTGCAGTGTGGTCAGCGTGCCTCCCGGGGTCATTTTGAAGACGGTGCCGAGAGCAAAACCCACCCCATAGGCGGTTGTCCCATAGAAATTCCCATCGCTGGCTTGCACCAGTCCGGCGACCGGGTTAGCGCCGTCAGTCAAAAAATCCGGTGAAGCTGTGCAGAATGGTCAGAGTGCCCCCAGGAGTGATACTGAAGACAGTGCCATAACCATCGGCCCCGCCTTGGGAGGTTGTCCCATAGAAGTTCCCGTCGCTGGCTTGCACCAGTCCGGCAATAGAATCGCGGCCGTCACTGCCGGTGAAGCTGTGCAGCGTGGTCAGCGCGCCTTCTGCGGTGATTTTGAAAACCGTGCCGTAGCCGTTAGACCCGCCTTGAGTTGTTGTTCCGTAGAAGTTCCCGTCGGCGCCCTGCACCAGCGCGGCACGAGGCAAGACGCCCCCGCAGTTCGACTGCGGGCAAAAACTGTAGAGTGTGGTTAGTGTCCCAGCCGGGGTTATTTTGAATACCGTGCCATAATCCGGGCCGTTGGCCCCGCCTTCCTGGGTTGTTCCGTAGAAGTTGCCGTCGGAGGCTTGTATCAGCCCTGCCAAAGGGTGTACGCCGTCAGCGCAGTTCGGTTGAGAGCAAAATTGGTAAAGCGTGGTGAAGGTTTGTGCAGGCGAGTCAATCACTGCGGCGGCACAAAACATAAGGACGATGCATAGCAGCTTCCATGCGCTAGATTCTTTCATACCGCCTCCTTTTAGTCTTATCCGAGGCGCAAGACTGAAAAGCCCTCAAGGGCGCAGGTATCTTGCTCGGAGACCCCGAGAAGGGCAAAGAACCGAAATTTCCATCAGAAGGAGCGGGCGGCGTGAGGTCTGCAACGAGTTACTCCAAGCGAAATACGGGGTACTTTGCCGCACAGGAACCCCAATTTTTTGTAACTGCAAACTGCCTCGTTTGTCAGTGAAGTGCATCACGGCCTGCAGTGACGCCGTCGGGAAATGGCGCTTGGCTGGGCTTTGTGAGCGAATTGTGACCAGTCTACGGCGCAAAATAGCGGAGATATCCAGGGTCAACTGCGTGATGCCGGCTGCATCAACGTCTACCCCCGATCATCGCTGATCGGAGTTGAACCGAAGTCCGATCATAGGGCGAGCGTAACGGGCAATTAGTTGTTGCTAAGTTCGTCATTCAATAACCACCGGCCAATCGCAAAACCATAAACGGACTGCTGGGAAGCCGGCGGTTCCGACTGGATCGTCGGCTACTCGGAGGTAATCCCTTGACGGTAGCTGAGGGACGGACTCCGAACTAACTGTTGCAAAATCGCCATATCACAACTGAATCACAACTGATCGGCCCATCCCTCGCTTTTTTGCGAAAGGGTGGGAACAGAGCCAAAACCACGCGCGATGTACGGTCATCCGGCTGAGTGCTCCTCCTCACCACGTGTCATTCTGAGCGGAGCGAGGTCGTCCGCCACGGCGGACGATCGAGCGCAGTCGAAGAACCCTATCCCGCAGAGAATCCTCGCTCCTATAGAGGTCCTTCGACTCGTCGGTCGCCACGGCGACCTCCTCGCTCAGGATGACAAGCGTTATTGCTGAATGCTGAACACGGTGTGCTCCCATCCTTTCGCAAAAAACATCGGGGCACCTCCCGTGCGAAGATAGAGTTCCATACACACGCGGAGGACATGCAGACTGTCAACCTTCCACAGGATCTTCAAAGCATTTCACTATCGTGATTTCCGTTTGATGTGGTTCGGCGCCTGCACCTCCAGCATTGGCACCTGGATGCAGATCGTGGCCCAGGGCTGGCTCATCTATCGCCTGAGCCATTCCGCGTTCCTACTCGCGCTCGACCAGTTTCTCGGCGGCATCCCCATTTTCCTGTTCTCGCTGGCCGGCGGGGTGGTGGCCGACCGGATTGAGCGGCGCAAGGTCCTGCTCGCCTCCCAGTACGTGCAGATGGCAAGCGCGGGAATCCTCACGGTTCTGGTCGCCAACGGACTGACTCACGTCTGGCCCATCCTTTGTCTGTCGTTTATGTCCGGCTTCGCGCAAGCTTTTGGCGGTCCGGCATACTCCGCGCTGATTCCCACGCTGGTGGAGCGGGACGACATGCCGAACGCCATTGCGCTCAATTCGATTCAGTTCAACCTGGCGGTAACCATCGGTCCGGCGCTGGCCGGCATCGCTCTGGCGAAGTTGGGCGAGAAGTGGTGCTTCGGCTTGAACGCGCTTTCGTTTCTGGCGCCCATCGTTTCGCTGTTGCTCATCACAAGCCGCTTCTTGCCGGTACCTACCACCGAGTCGATGTTCACCAGCCTGAAGGAGGGCATCAAGTTCGTTCGCAGGCAGGGCTCCATGGAGGCGCTTGTCGTGCTGGCGTTCTGCATGACCGCCTTAAGCATGCCCATGCGCACGTATATTCCGGTGTTCGTCAAAGACATCTTCCATCGCGGGCCGCAAACTTACGGCAATATGTTTTCGCTGATGGGAATCGGTTCGATCGGCGGCTCGCTGGCGGTTGCAGCCATGGGGAACATGCGCCACAAAGGCCGATTTGCCGTCACCGGGCTCATTTGCCTGGGCGCCGCAATCGCGGGGTTTTCTCTCTCGAAATCGTTGCCCCTGAGCTATGGCATGCTGGTGATCGTGGGGGCTTCCATGATGGCGGTGTTCGCGACCGTGAATTCGCTGGTGCAGTTGATTACCACCCACGAAATGCGCGGCCGCGTGATGAGCGTGTACAACTGCGCGTTCCGCGGAGGCATGCCCATGGGAAATCTTGTGTCGGGCTGGCTGGTGCCGGTATTTACGGCGCCCTTGGTGCTCAGCGTGAACGGATTGCTGCTGATTGTAATGGCGCTGTACTTTCTACTGGTGCAACGGCGCGTGGCCGCACTGTGATGGTCTCAAAAGGCACGCTGCTCCACCTGCTTCTGCAGCTCCCTGGCCTGACGCAGGCGTAATCCGGCATTCGTATCATCGCCCAGCTGGTGATAGGCAAGCGCCATATTCAGCAACACCTTCACTCTGTTCTCAGGCGACAGACCGTAGTCGGTGTCTTCAAGTGCCCGCTGATAGCGAGCGATCGCTTCCCGCAAATTTCCACGCTGCTGCTCGTACAGTGCGATTTGGGCGCTGCTGGAGCTGTCGGTCGGATTTATGGCGGCGGCACGCAAGAAATGGGCCACGGCTTCTTCGCTTTTGCCCTGCCTCATCAAGATCGCACCCAGGTTGTCCTCGGCGACCCAATGATGCTTCACCACCAGGGCTGCATGCTTCCACAGTGTGAACTCGTCTTGCCAGTAGCCGATCTGCCGAACGGTGACTAACGTCAAGGCTAGAGCAGTTCCAAGATAGCTATACCCGAAATGCTGGTTTGTGGGTAAGCTGCGACTGGCGGCGTTCTCGGCGACAGAGCGAATGGGACAAGCATTTTCCGATGATCTACGGCGGCGGATTCTGCAGACTTATGCCCGGGAAAACATGAGCCAGGCTGCGCTGGCTCAGCGCTTCGGGGTGAGCTACGACTACGTCAAGAAAATCCGTAAGCAGCAACTGCGGAGCGGGCAGATGGAGCGTACCCCGCAGGCCCGTCACGGCTGTGTGAGCCGGGTGACGGAGGCGGTGCAACAGCAAATCCGGGCGGCCGTGCGCCAGCAAGCCGATGTAACGCTGTGGGAGCTGCAAGAGCGCATGCAGAAGGCCAGCGGCGTGGGGCTGAGCCAATCGTTACTCTGGCTGTGGCTGCAAAAGTTGGGACTGGGGCGTAAAAAAAATCGCTCCATGCCCAAGAGCGGGACACGGAAGCGAACCGGCAGCGGCGTGCGGAGTTCGCAGAAAAGCTCGGCTCGATAGCGCCGGAGAGGCTGTTCTTTCTGGACGAGAGCGGGGTGACCACGCAGATGACGCGGCAGTGGGGACGGGCCCCGCGCGGCGAACGGATCGCCGAAGCCACACCCCAGGGACGCTGGAAAGTATTGACCACGCTGGGCGCCATGAGTCTGCGCGGCATGGAGGCGGTGATGACCGTCGAGTCGGCCACCGACGGGGATGTCTTTCTCACTTATCTGGAGCATGTGTTGTGCTCCAAGCTCAAGGCTGGCGACGTGGTGGTGATGGACAATTTGTCCGCCCACAAGGTCAAAGGCGTACGCGAGCTGATCGCCGCCAGCGGGGCCGAACTACTCTACCTGCCGCCCTACTCCCCGGATTTCAATCCCATCGAGCAGGCTTGGTCAAAACTCAAGCAGCTGCTGCGTGCTGCGAAAGCGCGCACTGCGGAAGCGCTCGATCAGGCCATCACCGAAGCCCTCAAGGCGATCACGGCGGACAACGCTGCCGCCTGGTTCCGGCACTGCGGATATCGGGTACAGCAATGATGAAATTGCTCTAATACAACGACGGCGCTTGCGCTCGCCAGCCAAGCCGCGGAAACACGACGCTGTTCGGCCCAGTCGGAAACTCCCCAGCAGACCATGATGAACAGCCCCAGAAAAGATTCGTAAGCGTAGCGGTCAGCCATGCCTTGCAACCCGACCTGCATGATTCCGATGGTGGGTACCAGGGTTCCCAGAAACCAGAACCATCCCACCGGCAAATAACGATGCCGTCGCGCCTTCAGGACAAGCGCGGTGACGGCCAGCAGAAAAATCGCTGCCCCCGCAACCTGCCACGCCGTCAAAAACCTGGCGAGATGCGGACATTCAGGAGCCATGCCCGATGGCCAAAAGGCCTTCTTAACATACAGCCAGTAGGAAAAAGTTGCGTTCTCCAGGCGGGCCGGAAGCGGGGGCTTAAACTTCCACCCTGACTGCGTCTTCATGGTGAGTAGCGCGTCCATCGCGCACAGCACCGCGAGTGGGACCTTTTCCTTCACCAGTTGGGAAAAACTACGCGGCGGATATGCGCCCGACAGCGGCGCGGACGAACTGCTGCCGGGGAACATGCGCTGCAATGGCCAATAATCCCAGAGCAACAGCACACAGGGTAGAGTGATGATCTGCGGCTTGGCGGTTAAACCCATGCCAAACAGCAAGGCAACCACAGCGTATCGGCCCACTCGTGGCGCGCGCGCATACCAGCCGTACGCCGCCAGTGCGAGTAGAAAAAACATCATGCTCAGCATGGTCTTGAGTTCGGCCACCCACACCACCGCCTCCACGTTCATGGGATGGATGGCGAACAGCGCCGCCACCATAAAGCTGCGGCCGGTGTACCTGGTGGCGCGCTTCAGCACCCAGAACAGCAGCGCAGCGTTGACCGCGTGCAGCAACACGTTGACCATGTGATGGCCAGCCGGGTTCAGGCCGAAAAGCCGGTAGTCCATGGCGTGGGCCAGCCAGGTTAAGGGGATCCAGTTGCCCATGGAGAGCACCCTGAATGACCACCAAGTTGTTTCCCAGTTCAATCCGTGGTGGAGATGTTCGTTGTCCACGACGTAGATGTAATCATCAAGACCGCAAAAAGGATGCGTGTGGACGGGGTAGTAAACCGAGACAGTCGAAACCATCAGAAAAAAACAGAGTAACAACGTGCGTCCGCTTGAGTCAGTGAAGAAGAACGCTTTGCGGGATGCAATCGCTGCCTTCGGTTGGACCTCGGTGGAAGCCATACGACTCCTTCGGGAATCCGCTACGTCGCCTGCCGGCTGCCCCATCCTTTCTCCTCTTTTGCGAAAGGGTGGGGGGTTGAACTACTTCAACTTCTCGGCTGCGGCGGCCTGCTTCTTCGCCATCTCGCTATAGCGACGCTCGATCTCCCCCGGCGAAACGTCTTCAACATGGGTGCCAACCCACCACTGGTTGCCGAGAGAATCCTCAACGCCGCCGCTGCGGTCGCCGTAGGCCTGGTCCGCCGGCTCCTGAACCGGCTTGCCTCCAGCTTCAACTGCACGCTTGTACACCGCGTCCACGTCCTCCACGTACAGATAGAACATGGCCGGTCTGGGTGTCCACTGGTCATGGGCCTGGCCAATCATGAGCATCGAGTCGCCTACGCGCACCTCGGCGTGGCCGACTTTGCCCTCGTCGTCTTTGTGACGGTAGGTTTCCACTGCGCTAAAGGCCTTCTTCAGAAAATCGATCTGCGCTTCCGCGTCCGCCACTGTCAGGTAGGGCGTGACCGTGTGGTAGCCGTCTGGAATTGGTTTGACTGCCATGATTTTTTCTCCTCACCAAGTTAAGTTACCGTTGCCGGTATTGTGCCCTATTTTGGCATTCCGTGCCTCGCCTAGTTTTTCGCTTACACCTACGAACCTTGGGTGCAACTATGCAGCAGATTCAATCGCGCTAACATACATGCGTGGAAAAGACCGTCTATCTTTCGCTGGGCGCCAACGTGGGCGACCGCGAGGCCAACCTGCGAACAGCGATTGAGAAGCTAGCCGAACTCGGTGAAGTGATTGCGGTGTCGTCGTTCTACGAGACGGAGCCGATGGAGTTCACAGCGCAACCGTGGTTCCTCAACTGCGCGGTGGCGCTACGCACCAAATTGATGCCGAAGCTGTTTCTGTCGAAGACACTGGCCATTGAGCAGCAGATGGGCCGCCGTCGCAGCCAGCCGAAGGGCCCCCGCGCTATCGATATCGACATCCTGCTCTTCGGAAATTCCGTGATCCACACGCCGCACCTGGATGTGCCCCACGTCACCATGCACGAACGGCGGTTCGTCCTCGAACCGCTGGCCGAGATCGCGCCCGAGGTGCGGCATCCCATCTTCAAGCGCACCGTCCGCGAGATGCTGCAAGCGCTCCCCCACAATGTGGGACAGGTTAGGAAGTGCAGCGACGGATAGGAGCAAAGTCTAGTGCCCGCCGATCTGGGGCGCCCATTTTTTCGTATGAAGACCCTTCTCGAATACGACAACGCTGTCGTAGAAGTGCATCGATAGCGTGGTCTGAGTGAATTCGGTAGGTACCAGCGCTCCTCGACTGTGGTCCGCATTCAACTCATCAAGCAGGTTCTTGCTAAGTTCGATGAATATTGTCGGTTTCCGCAGACCGCCTTCATACTCCTCCCAGTACGCCGTATGAAGGTCTTCCACCAGGTAAACGCCGTTCTTGGCGACCCGCGGATAAAGGAATTGGAAGCTTGCAATGACGTGACTCATAACGTGGCTACCATCGTCCAGCACAATGTCCGGCGCTCCGAACTCAGCGATTACGTTCTCCAGGAATTGCAGATCCTGCTGTGCCCCAACGCGGATCTCGATCTGGTCTTCTTCGAATTCCTTGCACTCGGGAAGAATGTCAATCCCGACGATGCGCGCGTGGGGGCCAAAATATCTCTTCCACATTTGCAGGGAGCCGCCCCCGCCACAGCCGATTTCGATGAACGTTAACGGCTTGTAAACGAACTCCCGAAAGTGGCGTTCGTAAATGGGGAAATAATGCTTCCACTTGTGGATCAGCCTGCCATCGTTAGTTAAGAAAGACGACCAAAGATTCAACCCATCCTCCATTAGATTCGTTGTAGCTGCCTCACTGTGCGCTCACTGTCTAGATTGCCGGTGTTGAGGGTGGTCTTCGGCTCCAGCAGCATGACATGGGTTTCCTCGTCGGCGGAGGGAAAATGCTCGACGCCACGCGGAATAATGATGAATTCGCCAGGATGAATGATGATTTCGCGTTCGGCTCCATTCTCGTGCACCTTCATGCGCAGCGTGCCTTTTACCACGAAGAACAACTCGTCTTCGTGGTCGTGGTGATGCCACATGAACTCCCCTTGCAGCTTCACCAGCTTTACGTAGGCGTCATTCACCTCGCCCACAATCTCAGGGCTGTAGTGATCAGTGAACAGCGACAACTTCTGCGCGAGATTGACTTTGTCCATAAGAAACCCCAACCATCCGAGCCGTGATTTATGTCAGATTCTACTTGAATAGGAAGATTAGTTGCCGGCGTGACAATTATGAAAATTATGACAGAATAGGAGTATTATGTCACTTGAGAGGAAAGTGACATGGAAGAGGAAATCTGTCAGCGGGTCAACGAGAACGGCCGCGTCGTCATTCCTGCGGTATTCCGGAAGGCGCTGGGCATTGAGGTTGGGGATGAAGTCGTTCTGCGGATCCAGGACGACGAGTTACGAATCACGACCCAGGAGCGGCGCATTCAGCGCGCCCGGCGCCGCGCTCGGCAATATGTAAAACCCGGCACGTCGCTGGTCAATGAACTGCTCGCCGAACGCCGCGAGGCAGCCAAGAATGAATAAGATCGTGCTTGATGCTTCCGCGATCCTCGCGGTCATTCAGGCAGAGCCGGGACACGAGAAACTGACCCCTGAGCTGCTCGCTGGCGCTGTTTGCAGCACCGTCAATCTTGCCGAAGTACAAGCCAAGCTGGTGCATCGCGGGTGGTCCCCCGACGAAGCCTGGGAAGATACCACCAGTCCCATTCGGGAAGCCGTGCCTTTCAGCGAGGAACACGCCCGGATTGCTGGAAGTCTGATCGCCCTGACGCGACCCCTGGGCCTCTCGCTGGGAGACTGCGCGTGCCTGGCGCTGGGAATAGCGCTGAAGGCGCCTGTTTATACCGCCGACAAAACCTGGAAAGGGATGAAATTGAACGTCCGCATCCACGTTATTCGATAAAAATCCCCACCCAAGCAAAGGAAGCTTGGGTGGGCACCCTCGAGCTCTTTAACGGCTTCAGCTCTACTGCAGCAGCAATCCGCCCTCGCCGTTGCCGTTCTCGCTGGCCTCTTCCGGCGGAATGACCGACGTGGCGGCCACCCGATCGCCCTCCTCCATATGCAGCAGGCGCACGCCCTGGGAGGAGCGTCCGCATTCCCGGATGGTCTTGCCGCCGATACGAATGATCTTGCCGAACTGGCTGATCACCATCACTTCCGACTCTTCGTTCACCAGCATGATGGAGACGACTTTGCCATTACGCGCCGTGGTCTTGATGTTGACAATGCCCTTGCCGCCGCGCGCGGTGAGGCGGTACTCGTCCACGTCGGTGCGCTTGCCGTAGCCTTGGTCGGCGACCGACAGGATGAGGTTGGCCTCCTGCTTCTCGCCATCCTTGGCTGGCTTGCGCGTCTTCGGCGTCACCGCCATGCCGACAATGTAGTCGCCGCGACTGAGTTTCATGCCACGCACGCCATGGGCCGCCCGTCCCATGGTCCGCACCTTGCTCTCGTCGAAGCGAATCGCCCTGCCATCGTGAGTTGCCAGGAAAATGATCTGGTTACCATCCGTGCAACTGGCGGCGACCAGTTCATCCTCCCTCTCAATCGGGATGGCGTTAAAGCCGTTCGACCTGATGCTGCTGAATTCGTTCAGCGGCATCTTCTTCACCGTGGCGTTGCGCGTGGCGAAGAACACGCAGCGGTCCTCTTTTTCGAGGTCACGCACCGCGAGCATGGCGCGCACACTTTCGCCCGGTTGCAGGGCAACCAGGGTGGCGATGGCCTTGCCTTTGCCGGCCGCACTCAGTTCCGGGACCTCATAGACCTTCAGGGAATAGACGCGACCTTTGTTGGTAAACACCAGAATGTAATCGTGGGTGGACGCGACGAAGAGATATTCGACGAAATCCTCCTCGCGCGTGCTCATGCCTTTGCGGCCGGTGCCGCCACGGCGCTGCTGACGATAGGTCGAAATCGGAGTGCGCTTCATGTAGCCGGAGTGGCTGACCGTGACCGCGACTTGCTCGTCGGCGATCAGGTCTTCCAGGCTGATCTCGACCGTTTCGTCCTGGATGACCGTGCGGCGCGCGTCTCCGTACTTCTTTTTGACCTCCTCCAGCTCCTTGATGATGACGCCACGCAGCTTCTTTTCACTGGCGAGGATCGATTCGTACTCGGCGATGCGGCTGCGGACCTCCGCCAATTCCTTAAGAACTTCGTCAACGGAAAGTCCAGTGAGGCGATGCAACTGCAAATCCAGGATAGCGTCGACTTGTCGGTAGCTGATTGCGTACCGCTCGCCCTCGCTGCCGCCGTACTTCTGTGCTTCAAGATTGTAAGGAGCAATATCCCAGGAGCCTTTAACAGTTCGTGGCAGGTCAGGCGGCGGAATCAGATTGCCGAGAACGTAACCTCCATTGAAGTGCTTGTACAGATTTTCGCGAGCATCAGCTCGCGACCCTGAGCCTCGAATGATTCTGATGACCGTATCGATATGGTCAATCGCAATCCGGTACCCGACGAGAATGTGCTCGCGCTCGCGCGCCTTCATCAAGAGATAGGCGGTGCGCCGCCGCACTACGTCGATGCGGTGATCGACGAAGTACTGGATGGCCTGCACCAGGCCCATCTCCTTGGGCTGGCCGTTGATGATGGCCAGGAAAATCATGCTGAAGCTTTCCTGCATCGAGGTGTGCTTGAAGAGCTGGTTGAGCACGATCTGGGCTTCAGCGCTGCGCTTCAGTTCGATGACGATGCGCATGCCGTCGCGGTCGCTCTCGTCGCGGACATCGCTGATATCGTCAATGACCTTGTTGTTCACCAGTTCGGCGATGCGTTCGACCAGCTTTGCCTTGTTGACCTGGTAGGGGATCTCGGTGACGATGATCGCGTCCTTGTCCTTGGTCAGGTGCTCGATGGCCGCCTTGGCGCGCATCATGAAGCGCCCGCGCCCGGTGCGATAGGCTTCGGTAATGCCGCTGCGTCCGTAGATGAATCCAGCCGTTGGGAAATCCGGGCCCTGCACGTGCTTCAACAAGTCGGCGAGGGTGGCGTGCGGATTGTTCACCAGGGTGATGCAGGCGTCCACGATCTCCGTCAGATTGTGCGGTGGAATGTTGGTGGCCATTCCGACGGCGATTCCGTTCGATCCATTCACCAGCAGGTTGGGAATTCTGGTCGGCAACACCAGCGGCTCGACCGTGGTATCGTCGAAGTTGGCTACGAAATCGACCGTGTCTTTGTCGATGTCCGACAGCAGCTCTTCGGAGATCTCGGTCATGCGCGACTCGGTGTATCGATAAGCCGCCGGAGGATCGCCATCGACCGAACCGAAATTGCCCTGCCCATCAATCAGCGGGTAGCGCAACGAAAAGGCCTGCGCCATGCGCACCATGGCGTCATACACCGCGGTGTCGCCGTGCGGGTGATACTTGCCCAGCACTTCGCCCACTACTTTGGCGCACTTGACGTGCTTGCGGTTATGCAACAGGCCCATGTCGTGCATGGCATACAGAATGCGACGATGCACGGGCTTGAGGCCGTCGCGCACATCGGGCAAAGCGCGCCCAATGATGACCGACATCGAATAGTCGAGATACGAACGCCGCATCTCCTCTTCAATGTTGATCGGCTGTACGTTGCCCCCGGTGGGTCCCCCGGGGCCGAGCGGTAATTGCTGGTTGGGATCGTCTGCCATGATTGCCTTTAGCTATTAGCCGAGACCAGGGTAAAAGCGCGTGGGTTGACCGGTAATCGGACAGGCTTGAAGCTGATAATTTCGAGTGATCGTCCCGATGAATAGCACGTCAAATTATATCATTGAAACGCCGCGGATGGTGGGAGGTAATCTATTTATTTTCAATTGCTTACATGCGCTTAAGCCGGGGGGCAAGGACGCTGCCGGAAAGGGGCCATACCGCTACGCTTACGGTACAACCGAAGCGATGTTGGACGGCGATGTTGTTTCCGGTCGGGCAGGGACCTTCAACTCAATATCAGCTTTCTTCTGCGCTGGTTTTTGAGCCGGGACCTTGAATTCCATACCGCGATCGTCATTGGCCTTGACGGTGGCGGGAACGTCGAGGTCGGCGAGAGAAATTTTCCGGGTACGATCATCCAAGACGTAAACCGTTTGACCCATGATGGCGTAGTTGCCAACTTCTTGCCGATGCCCATCGCGAAAAACCAGGACAGTTGGCTCGCGCGGCTTCGCATCCTGTGCTGCGGATTGCTCCCGTGCCTCGGGCGGAGGTGGCGCTGCTTCCACCCGCGTGTCCTCGGCTGGGGGACGGTATGACTGCGCTGGCGCCTGCTCCACTATGATGTGCAGGGTTGACTCGTTAGCACTAGGTGGCGGCCCAGAATACACATCGGGCGGAGCAGACGTGTCGGGACCGCCTACGTAATCGTAACCGTAATCGCCGAGCGGAATGTAGTAGTAAGGGGCGGCGTAGGCGTAGCCTCCCCTGCGATACCGGCCAGTGCGATTGAAGCCCGCTCCGTGATTGAAGCCTGCTCCGTTGTGAAAGCGGTTTCCAAAACCAGTGTTGGGGATCGACGAAACGCTAGGAAGTGGGTACGCGCCCATCGAGCTCACCGAGGGCAGCGGGTAACCACCGCGCGTCTGTCCGAATCGTGTCTGTCCGAATGAGGACGCGGCAAGCAACAGGCACGACCCCAATAGGAACGCTAGAGACTTAACCGACTTGCAGCCCTTCGGACAACCGAGTTGGCTTACGCCCCTCATTTGCCCCTCAGTCTAAACTAACCCATTAGATGCCGTGAAGTTTGGTACTGCTCTGATTCCGTGTTGCCCAGGAAAGTGGGGCTGTACACTTGGCTCGCCGTGACGGGGCTTCTGCTTTCTGTTTTATCAGTTCATGTCATTGTGAAAACCACAGAAAATAAGGTGTTTGGTTTCGGGGTTGTCGAGCGTTACGCAGAACTTGGTAGAGCGATTTCTTCCGTAAGCATCGTCATATTTTATGTCCCCCAATACATAAATAAATCTCTTCCCCTCCTTAATTTGGGAGTAATACCACAGGATGTTGACGGGTACGGTAATTTCAAAGTCATATTTCCCTTGCGGCGGGATCGCTGTGCCGGAGCTCCAATCGAAGACGACCATTTGTGGGTCAGGGCCGACGATTCGGAACGCCTTTACAGAGATCTTATTCCCGGTATAGAGGGAGAGCGCGGGCGTTTTCCCGCTATTGACAGCTGTCATGCTGAGGACTATCTTGTCCGACTCAAACGACGTAAGAGAGAAGTTTTGCAATCCCACCCAAGCTCGTTGGTCATCGCGAAAAGAATCTTGAGCGTTCTTGATATTCCGCTGCGCAGTGTCGGCAGCGGTTTGGGACGCTTTGGCGGATTGGTCGGCGGCTTGCTTAAAGTCAGTAACAGCTTCTCCGAGTTTATCCTTCATCGCATTCGAACTCTTGGTGAACTCTCCAGCAGAGGAAGATATACTAGTCGCCGCTCCAGCTTGAGTATTGGCAGCAGTGATGAGTTTTTCAGTCTGCCCCGAACTGCTTATCAGTACGCAAACCTGAACCACCGCTGCAAAGGCAATTACGAAAGTGAAATAAGCCATCAACCGCTCGGGAAGCGGATGTTCCTGCCAGCGCTGCCACAGAGAGTTCTGGGGTGGATCGTTGTATGTAGCGGCTGCGCTGCTGCTTTCGTTGCTCAATTTCTGGCGATTGTCGCCACCTATCTCGACAGAACCAACGTTCGAAGGGTTAGCCTGGACCTCATTGGAGGGATTTGTTTGTTCGTGGTTGCTGCGTGGATCATCCATGTTGGGATCGCTCTTGTGCTACATAACTGAAGCCGTAGAATGAGGGAACATGAAAGCAGAATACAAAGAAGGCCCGGAAGCAAGAGAAAACTTTGGATAATTAGCCTTCGCGCTGCTCCAGGTTCCTAAAGTTGGAACCCGAAACAGGCGAGGCTAAAGCGTTAACCCTGGCAAATAAGCTCATGCAAGCTCCAGACATGATCGGTCAATCCGGCCTGCATCGCAGGTGTGACCCGAAGGGTCTGATGAACGCGACAGAAATCGTACCACGCCACAAACAGCACCACGGCCGCTTTCAGGTTGGCTACAGTCTTGCTGGCCGCATTGGTTTTGCGAGTGAATCGTCTCAAATGCATACGGACGCTGAGGTTTGCTCTTTCGATGTGCGAGGTCGAGATGCGCGAGAAGTCCGGCATCCCCGTCTTGACTCTCGGTACGGCTGCGATGACTGTGCCGCCGCCGTACCATTCTGGGCCAGTCTGCGAACGCCCGTAAATCTTCTGCAACTGCGCGAAGTCAATATCGTCTCCGTACCATTCTTCGATTGCGCCCACGTAGCCACGCAGAGCGTCCGTGGTGATCTGAAATCGGCCAACCGTTCGTTCGCTGAGATCGCGCACGAACTGATAAGCGTTGACCGTGTTCCGTCCGCCAATGTGGTACGAGAGAATCATCTTGCTGTCGCTGTCGAGCGCAAGCCACGTCCACTGATCTCCCCATCCGGCAGGAGACTCCATCGTGACGCGCTTGCCGTGGCATCCAACATAGCACCACAGCTCATCGAGCTGAACAAATCTCGGACGAACATTGCGAACCTGGCTATCGAATACGCGCCTCGCATTTTCAGCGGCTGTGTTCATCAGCGCCAAGATCGTTTCGATATGCAGGCCAGTCAGCCGCGATATAGCGCGAATGCTGGTTCCTTCAAGCATCATCGAGAGAGCACGAATGGCGGTGTCCGGGTCGGTATAATGTTCGCCCAGTTTGGGAACATCAGCGGCGAACGTAGCACGGCAGGAAGTACAGCGGTAGCGTTGAATCTTGCGTTTTCCGTAGAAGCCGAAACGCTTCACGGTATCATGCTTGCAACGTTTGCAGGTCACATCGGCCTTGACTTTCCCGCAGGGCAGGCCGATGATTGCTTTGCGTCGGCATTGCGGCTTACCCCGCGTGCTGAACAGCCCCGCTGTCCAGTTCACGCTGGCGCGGGGCATTTATTGTGGTTGGTGCCGGTAGGGGGATTTGGACCCCCGTTATCCGCTTCAAAGGCGGATGTCCTAGGCCGCGCTAGACGATACCGGCACAAGGGGGGCATTCAGGGGTTCACGCCCAAGAATGCCCTTCGCCTATTCAGTCATTGGTGGGTCTCGCATAGCCGCTCTCCCTTCGCGTGGATTGGACACCTAAAGTCATTTTTCAGTCCTGTGGGCTTGAGCAGCACGCTTGAAAGAATCTTTCAGGAGATATTCAGTAGCCCTCTTGCCGCCAATTGTGGCCGGCTTCTTTTCGTAGAGGTCGTCGGGGTCTGCCCCCGCCTTCTTAGCGTTCTTGTACAGAGCACCAAACACGCCACCCAAAGCGCGCCCGTCACTAAATCCGAGGTCAGCCATAAGCTGGTCGTCTGTTCTCCCGTCCGCATGTTCCAGCAGAGCGTCAATTACTTTGCGCTGATGACCATCAATCAGACGGAAGAAATCAGCAACTCTTCGCTCTGTCCATCGCGAACCACTGCTACTGCCACTCCCAATAGCCCCGCCAGAACTGGCGCTGCCATTGGCGTATGTCCTAGTGGTCGTCTGTGTAGAGGAATCGCCCTCGATGCGCTTTGCCAACTCCACAGCGGCTTCTGGTGTCTCACAATCAATCGGGGTGTTGCCAATCCAAACGCGGTATGCCATGTATGTACCTCTCGATACATCTATAATAGCGGGTTTGTTAACTATGTCAAGTAAAAAACGATCTATACCTAAAATACCTGTGGATACCTCGGCTATGCCGTACCGCGTTGCAGTGAGCGGAATCTTAGTCGAATGTGAAACTGCCGATGATGCCGTCGCACTGATACGCTTGATGGCCGACAATGACCGGGAGGGAGTCGTCGATGAAACCGCAGCAACACGAAATTAGATCAGTGCCTGAAGTTTCTATGGGCTTCGGTATGTTAAATGCAGCAGGCTGTAAACGTCGATCATGGCGTTGGCAATCAGCACGCCAACGATTACGGCATTGGCCACTAGTGCGTAGCGGTTTTGCAGCAAGTCCGCCGACACTCCGGCCATGAACAAAATCAGGAACGGCAGGGCAACGAACAGGAAGGTGAAGCCCGCAAAGTGCATTCGCAAGGCCAGAGCTACCAGCAGAGCGCCGGTAAGCAACGGCGCGGCTGTGCCAAAGAACCGTGACCGCTTCCATACGGCGAACGTGACCAACGTGACCATGAGCAACAGGACCAGGCCGATCCCGTTCTGCAGGAAAAAAGTCCCCAGCAGCGGAGCGATCACGCTCCAGGAGAAGGTCTGCGCGGAGATTTCCAGCCAGTCTGCATTGACCAGGGCCTGGCCGAAAACCACGGGGCGGAAGCTGTAGAGGGCCCACAACAGGACCAGCGCAATGACACATGCGGCAGCAAAAATCGCCAGGGCTGCGCCGCGCCGTACGTGGCCGACCCAGAGCATGAAGCCGAGCGCAGGGAGCAGCAAAATCCAAAGTGAGAACTGGGCGCCGATGCAGATGGCCATGGAAAGCCCCATCAGAAGAATCCGCCGCCAATTCCATAGCACGACTTCACGCGGAGCATAGAGAGTGTGCGCCACCGCGATGGAGGTGAAGATGAGACCGAAGGCCCCCCACGCGCCGACGATGACGGCGCCCGCCTGGCTTGACCATCCCACCATCAGCGGCGAAAAGCAGTACAGCCCGAGCGCTACGTATCCGCCCATATTCCCGTAAAGACGGCGCGCAACGTACCACAGCGAAGCGCCCAGCATTAGGCCGGCAAATAAGAAGGGCAAGCGTATCCAGAAGCGATAGTTGCCAAGCTGCGCGTAATGGCTCTCGGCGCCGCTGGTCCGCGCCGCAACTCCGGCCAGCAGCGGCGCCAATGGGGAGCGCTCACTGGTACCGGCATTGGACAGCCGTTCGAGATGAAGCAACCCGGCCTCGACGTAGTTGCCTTCCATGGCCGATAACCGCACATGCGCGGAGAACCAAAGACACTGTGCGAGGAACATAAGCAGCAGGAGCAGCGCCATGATCTGCGGCATACCAACTCGCTGGCGGATACCCGAAAGGGACATGAGCTTTTGTTGTAACACGCCGGTGCCGCTGGTGGCGAAGAGTGGTTGGCGACGGGAAGAACGGCGGCCGATCGCGCTGAGTTTGACGAGCTAGAAAACTAAGAGCTGGGGTACGCTGCGTCTCGCGCTGCGGACAGCGGCGTGTGCGTTGCCGACGTTGTGACGACACTTGCGCCGCCACCGCGATGCAACGCGACTGCCGGCTGCGCGCTTATCGCGGCAGCAGGTCGGTCAGCGCTCCTTCAATGCGATCCACTTCTTCGCGTATCACCCGGATCGCCTGGTGATTGGCCGGGTGCGGCACCGGCGTGATGGCTTCCACCGCGTGACGAATCTTGTGGTTCCGGTCCCAGATCAGATTGATCCTCGCGGAAGTTTCCATTCGGTGCTGGTAGATCTTTCTGACCACCTTCGTGGTCATCCAGGCGAACGCCAGCCCGAACAACATTTCGATGGGAAGGCGGTCGGTCGCTCCATCGAAATCGAAGAAGGCAAGCCGATAGACCGCTTCGCCGGCGCCGAGAGAAGCGAATATCACTCCCATCCCAATCAAGCCCAGCGTCAGGCGGTCAAGGGGTCGAAGCTCCAAAGACGGTTGATTAGTGCCACGGTTTTGCGCGAATGCCATGGTGCCCCCAAAGAACAAATGGTGGTGCGAAACTCTATTGTGCTACAAACGCGGGGTTTGTGGATAACGTAATTAGGGCAAAATTTGAGGGTCGCGCGGATTGGTCGGCTTACCGCGAAATGAAACTCCTCGGCGCCGCACCTTGGGAAGGCTGGACATCAGCCCGGCCTTCTTGATAAGCGGACTCAGATGTCCAAGTTCTTCACTTCCAGCGCATTGTCTTCGATGAATTTGCGGCGGGCCTCGACGTTTTCGCCCATCAGGGTGGTGAAGATGGTTTCGGTCTCGGTCAGGTCCTCCAGCTTCACTGAGAGCAGGGTACGGCGCTCGGGGTCCATGGTGGTCTCCCAAAGCTGCTGCGAACTCATCTCTCCCAGGCCCTTGTAGCGCTGCACGGTGTAGTCTTTGCGGCCCTCGTTGAGCACGTAGTCGAAGAGTTCGCGCGCTGAGGCCTTCTCCACCGTTTCCGCCTCGGTCTTGCGCTTTGAGGTCTTGGGGCTCTTCTGCTCCGCCTTCTCCTGGTCGGTCCGCTCCGCGTCGCTGAGTTCTTCCTTGCCATTCGCGGCGGAACCGGCCTCTTTCTTCACGCTCTCGATGGAGTACGGCGGCTGCATGTACAGCTCGATCTGCTTGTACTTCGACATCATCTGGCGATACTCAGGCGTGGAGGCCAGCTCCCAATTGATGACATGCTCGGCGCCTTGCGAGTTGACGAACCTCACTTCCCAGAGGCTGTGCTCCTCCTCAAAATGCGACCGCACGTCTTTGATAGCGCGGTCCTTGGCAATCCCCTTCAGCGCTTTCTCCAGCGCGACAATCTTCCTGGAAGCACTCGTGCTGTCACCTTCGAAGTCGACGCGCTTCACCAGGTCAGCCTTCGGCAGCAACTCGGTAATCTTCTCATCGCGAATGCGCTTGTCCACCTTGTCGAAGAAGCCGAGGAAGTCGTTCAGCGTGGTCATGAACTTGGTCAGCGGACTGCCTTCCAGCACCGCTGCGCCTTCGCCGTAGCGCACCACGATGCCGTCGGCAGCGCGCTTCACCATGACCCGCACAAATTCCGCGTCGTTTTTGATGTACTGTTCGAACTTGCCCTTCTTGATGCGATACAGCGGCGGCTGCGCGATGTAGATGTTGTTGCGCTTGATCAGCTCCTGCATGTGGCGGAAGAAGAACGTGAGCAGTAGCGTGCGGATGTGCGAGCCGTCCACGTCGGCGTCGGTCATCAGGATGATCTTGCTGTAGCGCAACTTCGAAACGTCGAAATCTTCTTTGCCGATGCCTGTGCCCAGCGCCGTAATCATGGCGCGGATTTCCTCGTGGCCCAGCATTTTGTCGTAGCGCGCTTTCTCCACGTTCAGGATCTTGCCCTTCAGGGGAAGAATCGCCTGGAAGCGGCGGTCGCGTCCCTGCTTGGCAGTGCCTCCGGCGCTCTCACCCTCGACCAGATAGACCTCGCAGCGCTCGGGGTCGCGCTCGGAGCAGTCGGCCAGCTTGCCCGGCAGGCCTCCGCCGTCGAGAGCGCCTTTGCGGCGGGTTAGATCGCGGGCCTTGCGAGCGGCCTCGCGAGCACGAGCGGCCTCCACGGCCTTGTTGATGATTTTCTTGGCGACCGAAGGGTTCTGCTCGAAGAAGGCCCCCAGGCGCTCGTTCACGAACGCCTGAACGGTGCCGGCGATATCGGAATTGAGCTTTCCTTTGGTCTGGCCTTCGAACTGAGGCTGCGGCAGCTTCACGCTCACCACCGCCACCAGGCCTTCGCGAACGTCGTCGCCGGTAAGGTTCTCTTTCACGTCCTTGAACAAACCGAGTTGCTGGCCGGCATAGTTCACGGTGCGCGTCAGCGAGGTACGAAAACCCGAAAGGTGGGAGCCGCCGTCGATGGTGTTGATGTTGTTGGCAAAGCTGAATACCGTCTCGGAATAGCCGTCGTTATATTGCAGCGCGATCTCCATGGCGACCCCGTCGCGCTCGGCTTCCATGTAGATGGGCTTGTCATGCAGCACGCTCTTGCCACGATTCAAGTGCTTGATGAATTCGGCGATCCCGCCGTTGTACTTGAACTCGGCGCGTTTGGGCTCGCCCGTCTTCTGGTCGGTGGTGCGCTCGTCGGTGAGGGTGATGAGCAGCCCCTTGTTCAGGAAAGCCATCTCGCGCAAGCGCTGGGCCAGCGTGTCGTAGTTGTATTCCGTGGTGGTGAAGATCTCCTTGTCGGGCAGGAAGTGGACCTTGGTTCCGCGCTTTTTCGTGGTACCCGTCTTCTTCAGCTTCGAAGTTGGTTCGCCCTTGGAGTAGGTTTGCTCCCACACCGAGCCTTCGCGCCAGATCTCAAGTTCCAGCAGATGACTGAGCGCATTGACGACGGAAACACCGACCCCGTGCAGGCCGCCAGAAACTTTATAGGTCGAGGTGTCAAACTTTCCGCCGGCGTGCAGCACCGTCATCACCACCTGAGCTGCGGGCAGGCGTTCGCCGTCCACGTCCATCTCCTCCGTCGGAATGCCGCGGCCGTTATCTACCACCGTGATGGAATTGTCGATGTGAATGGCGACGTCGATGTGGTCGGCAAATCCGGCGAGGGCTTCGTCCACCGAATTGTCCACCACTTCGTAAACCAGGTGGTGTAATCCCAACTCACCCGTCGAACCGATGTACATGGCCGGGCGTTTGCGTACGGCTTCCATGCCGCCCAGCACCTTGATGGAATCGGCGGTGTACTCTCCACCCGATCTACCATTGCCACTCTTTCCGTTTTTCTGGGTGACTTTTTCGGTCGGAACGTCAATCGGTTTGTTGTTCGCGGGCGCCGCCGCCGCGGCGGACTCGGAATCTTTCGGGGCCATCCTGCTCCATTCCAACGGCGACACATGAAGGTGCGCTGCCGTTGCTCACACCGGACTCCGCAAAGGGTCTATTCACCTTCTCTGGCAACCTTTATCTACTATAAAAGTCAACAACTTAAGGGTTCAACAGCAGACATTGATTATAGCACAGAATTCCTCCGTCCACGATCACTTTGATTGTCCGTAACTTGCTGGTTTTCAATAGTTTGCGAAGGCGCAAAAAGAGACTGTGGGGCCATGCCGCGCAACCCAGATTTGCAGGATCGGACTACCCGATATGCGGCACGGATCGGATTTTCGTTCGACGTCTTCTCAGAGTTGGAATCAGTCAGACCACCGCGATAGTTTTCCGCCGGCCAAAAAAATGGGGCGGACCGCTCCGCCCCTAGTCTTGCAAATCAACATCTCCAACTACTAGCCCACTTTCACGGCTACCTTTTCGTCCTGCGTGGTCTGCAGTTTGCGATGCATCACTCCGGTGTAGAGCTGCCGCGGACGCGAGATCTTCTGCTCCGGGTCCTGGATCATTTCGTTCCACTGCGCCAGCCAGCCAGCGGCCCGCGGAATGGCGAACAGCACGGTAAACATCTCCGGCTGGAAGCCCATGGCCTGGTAAATAATCCCCGAGTAGAAGTCGACGTTGGGATAAAGCTTGCGGGTGACGAAGTAATCGTCCGCCAGTGCGATCCGTTCGAGCTCCAGGGCAATGTCGAGCTTGGTGTTGCGTCCGGTCACCTCGAATACTTCGTCAGCGACGGCCTTAATGATGCGCGCGCGAGGATCGTAGTTCTTGTAAACCCGATGCCCGAAGCCCATCAGCTTAAGTTCGCCCGCTTTCACGCGCTTGATGTAAGCCGGAATGTTTTTCACCGAGCCGATCTCGTCCAGCATGGTCAGCACCGCTTCGTTGGCGCCGCCGTGCAGAGGGCCGGAGAGCGCCGACGCGGCTCCCGCCATCGACAGGTAGGGGTCGGTCTGCGAGCTGCCCACCACCCGCATGGTAGCCGTGCTGCAGTTCTGCTCATGGTCGGCGTGCAGGATGAACAGCACATCCAGCGCGTGCGCGATGACCGGGCTGGCCACATACTTCGGCTCCGTCATCTTCCACAGCATGTTCATGAAGTTCTCGGGGTAGGTGAGATCGTTGTCGGGATAGACGTACGGTTGGCCCCGCCGGTGACGATAGGAATACGCCGCCAGGGTCGCCATCTTGGCGATCAGCCGCACAATCTGTTTGTGCCGGTTCTCCGGATCGTGGACGTTCTTGGCCTCCGGATACACGGTCGATAAGGCCGCCAGGGTGCTCACCAGGATCCCCATCGGATGGGCATCATAGCGGAAGCCATCGATGAAGTGCTTGGTGGTCTCGTGCAGCATGGTGTGATGGGTGATTTCCCGGGTCCAGTCCTTGTCCTGCTGGGGCGACGGCAACTCGCCGTTCAGCAGCAAGTACGCCACTTGCAGATAGGTGCAATGCTCGGCGAGGGTCTCGATATCGTATCCCCGGTAGCGCAGGATACCTTTGTCGCCGTCAATGAAAGTGATACTGCTCTTGCATGACGCGGTGTTCATGAATGCGGGATCATAGGTCATGAGACCGAATTCTTCGGGATTGGTCTTGATCTTCCGCAGGTCCATGGCGCGGATGGTGCTGTACTCGTCGATCGCCGCTTCATAAGTTTTATCGGTGCGTTGGTCCGTCAGGGTCAATACGTTCTTCGGCATGACCGTTACCTCCTGTCAGAAAACATGCTGATTTTAACAGGAAATATTTATGATACCGCCTGGTTACAACAGTTAGCAATTTCTGCGCGGAAAGAATGCTGGAGTGGGTGAGAGTACCGTCCAGCCGGGTGGACCCGCCAGGTTGCACCTAGGTAGTGTTGGCCGTGAACTGCAAATCGCTTGCCAGGACGAGTTGGCCTACATTCGGGTGAGACCCAGAGGTAGTTAGCCCAAAATGTCCCCGTAGAGTTCACGACGAGGGCTCTGGGATTGAAATATTAACGGGAGGACCTGAGCCGTCTCGTACTTCACCGAGCAGATAGCTGATCGTGTTTGAAAATTGGCCTCACAGCCCTCCGTGGAACCGTCCGAATGAGTGGGCAAGCATCAGCGACATAATTAAGATGCCTGCCCCGAGGACGAGCACGTGGCGGGTGCTGCGCAGACTGAAGCTGCCGACACGGCAGATGAGCAGGTAGGCGACGGCAAGGTTGAAGAGTCCCCATAAAACATTGACCGTTGAGGAGGATAAGCCTACTCCGGGTGGCGATGCGAAAGGACTCTGGAAAGCATACCCCGAAATCCCATTGTCGAGATGGGGCAGCGTGTTCGCGAGGAATGCGCCCCCGAATAAATACGCTACATAGTGATACCAGCGCATTATTGCCCCCTTCTAGTTGCCGAACCAATGGGGGTAGCAGCCCCCTCCACCTCAACCTCGACCTCGACAACGAACACATCTCCCTCTTTCCCGACGGAGCCCTTCCCGAATCGTCCGGGCATTCGAGCGGTTCACACGTGTCTTGGGCTCGCGTTTCATTTGTGACTGTCACCACAAGCAATTGCTTAACGCGGAGGATACCGCCAGTCGCTCTTTTCAATGGGTTTTTACCGTGTTTTCTGTGGTTCCAATCTCAGCCGTAATCTGCTTGTTAAGCTAGGTTCTTTCCTTTCAAATCTGGAGAGGTTCCGGCTCGAAGCCGGAACCTCTCCGCGGGTTAACGAACGGTAGCAACTGCGGGTTCCGGTTTCGCTGCCTCGGGGTAGCGACCGCCTTCGTCCGCCCACTTCTCCAGCATCGACACCGTGACCGACTTGGGACGCTCCAGGGCGTAGCCAAGAGCACGGTCCCAGGTAATGTTGGCCATGCAGCCAAGTGAGCGGCCGACGCCGAACAGGACCGTGTAGAAGTCCCACTCGCGTAGCCCGTAGTACCACTGAATTACGCCCGACTGAGCATCCACGTTCGGCCAGGGGTTCTTGGCCTTGCCGTGCTCCCTCAGGACGCCGGGAGCCACCTCGAAGATCATGGAAACGAGCTTGAAGAGCGGATCGTCTTTCAGGCCCGGGGTAGCCAGACAGAACTCGCGCTGCGACATGTAGCGCGGGTCGGTCTTGCGCAGAACGGCGTGACCGTAGCCCGGGACCACTTGGCCGGCCTTGAGTGTGTCCCACAGAGCCAGGGAGACCAGCTCCTTGGTCGGCTCGGTATCTCCGCAGTACTTCGCTTTGAACTTGATGACCCAATCCAGGACTTCCTGGTTAGCAAGTCCGTGGAGCGGACCAGCAAGGCCGTTGAGGCCGGCGGAATAAGCGTAATAGGGATCGGACAACGCCGAGTTCACCAGGTGTGTGGTGTGCGCGGAAACGTTGCCGGACTCGTGGTCGGAGTGCAGGATGAAGTACATGCGGGCGACATCCTTGTATTCCTCGCACTGACCGATCATCTCGGCAAAGTTGGCGCCCATGTCCAGCTTCCCGATCCGGTTCTGGAAATCGCTACGATACTTCAGGTTGTAGATGAAGGCAGCGATGATGGGAATACGAGCAATGATGTCGTAGGCGTCCTCGTAAGTGTATTCCCACGCGTTCATCTTGTTGAACTTGCCCGAACTATAGTAGTGGGCGAACTTGGAATCCTTTTGCATGGCGAGCAAGCCGGCAGAGAGCATCGCCATGGGGTGGCTGTCACGCGGCATGGCGCGGACGACATCCCACACTAGGGAAGGAACAATCTGTCGCACCTTCCACTCGGCCAGAACTTCGTCCACCTCAGCCTGGGTGGGCACGTCGCCGGTGAGAATGAAGTACCAGAAGGATTCCACCGTCGGATACTTGGAACCGGGCGCCTTGGGAAGGGCCGCAAAGGTTTCGGGAATGGTCTTACCGCGGAAGCGGATACCTTCATTGGGATCAAGATAAGAAATGTCGGTAACCAGGCAGTGGACGTCGCGAGCGCCACCGATGGCTTGGTCGATGGTTACCTGGTCAATGACAACTTTGCCGTGTTCTTTTATCAAATGTGTGATGTGAGGACGGAATTCCTCAATCTTCTTCCTCAGTACTTCCTTCAATGCCATGGGTTGTGCTCCTTTCAATCTTAGGAAGATTTCTATATCGATAATTTCAAAAACTACGAACAAAATCTGTGGGAGAGATTCTAGGCCGAAGTTGCAACCTCTCCGCAGACTAACGACCCAGTGCTGCCTTGGGCAGTTTAAGAGGGCCGCTGTTGCGAACGAATGTTCGAACAGGACGATTCTAATTGTGTGGACGCTGACCGGATTGCGACGGCTATCACACAACCGTGTGACGAAATGGCCGAGTGGATGTGTCTATTTCTTGTTGGTCGGTCCCGGAGCAGGGCTACTCTTCTCGGCGCCGGACGAGCCGGCACTCTGGCCCTCGCCCGACTTTGGCGCCGATGACGAGCCTGCAGGTGAGCCATTGCCACTGGTTCCTGCCGACGGCTTTCTTGCGTAGTCGGTGACATACCATCCCGGTCCTTTGAACTGTATGGCCGGCGCCGAGAGCAGTTGCTCCAGTTCACCTCCGCAATGGGGGCACACGGTCAAAGGCGAATCGGAAAACTTCTGGATCCGCTCCATCAGGCTATGGCACTTTTTGCACTGGTATTCGTAGAGAGGCAATGCGGAGTCCCCAACGATCTCTGTCTCAGCTATTGATTCTATTTTTTGCTAAAGGGTGCGGTCAATTTCACCGTTTTGCAGCTTGCACTTGCATCCTGCGACCCGTCCCTTGAAACTAGCCTGGTGAAAGTAATCGCAATCATCCCCGCCCGCCTGGCGTCCACTCGACTGCCGCGGAAGGTCCTCCGCGAGATCGGCGGCCGCCCGATGCTCGCTTATGTCTATGAGTCCGCGCGAGCCTGCTCACAACTGGCGGACGTCATCGTGGCCACGGATTCAGAAGAGATTGCCACGGTTTGCCGCCAGCATGGCTGGTCGTGTCGCCTGACCTCGCCCCACCATCGCAGCGGCACCGACCGCGTCCACGAAGTGGCGCAGGCCATCGAAGCTGACGTTTACGTGAACGTGCAAGGCGACGAGCCGCTGGCCCGCCGCGAGCATCTCGACGTTCTGCTCGGGCTGATGGAGGAGAACGGCGTCGAGGTCGGCACCCTGAAAACGCCGTGCTCAGCTGAGGATGTACCCAATCCCAACGCCGTGAAGGTGGTTACCGCGTTGGATGGCCGAGCGCTTTACTTTTCGCGGGCGGCCATTCCTTTCGATCGCGACCGCAGCGGACAGGTGCGGTACTACAAGCATCTCGGCTTCTACGCTTATCGCAAAGCCGCCCTCGATGCCTTCTGCGCGTGGCCAGAGTCGGAAATGGAGCGCAGCGAGCGCCTGGAACAGCTACGCTTCCTCGAGCATGGCATCGCAATCCACGTAGCTGAGACGCCGTTCGACACGGTGGGCGTGGACACGGAAGAGGATTTGCGGCGGGTGGAACGAATTCTACGCGAAAGGAAGCTTAGGTAAGTGGTTGGGCTTCAGTTTGCGGTTGTTTTTTCGCCCACGACTCGGCTGCGGCGATTCGCTTGCCAATCGACGGATGCGAGTGGAAGATGCATTCGATGAACTTCGACGGCTCGCGTTCCGCCAGGTTCTGGTCCGCCAGCTTCTGCATAGAGGTGATGAAGGGCGTGATGGCGGAGATACTCTCCCATGCGTAACGGTCCGCTTCCCTTTCATGGCGGCGTGAGATCGCATTCAAGGCCGGCATCAGCAGAAATCCCAGGAGCGTCGCGACCAGCACAATGAGCGGCAAGTTGGCAAAATCGTAGAGCCGGGGACCGAGCGCCGCGAACCAGTCTTTCGCGATGACGAAGCGCAACACCTGATTGATGAGCCAGAATCCGAAGAACGTGATCCCCACCTGCGTCAAGATGCCCTTCAGAATGTGCCGGCGCACGTGGTGCCCGAGTTCGTGCGCGAGTACCGCTTCAATCTCGTCGTCGCTGTAATGCTGCAGCAGGGTGTCGGAAAGAATGATGCGGCGCGTCGATCCCAATCCGGTGAGCGCAGCATTCGCTTTCTTCGACTTCTCCGACAGCTTCCATTCATACACGCCACGCACGCGGGTGCCGGCGCGCTCGCCGAGTTTGGTCAAACGCTCGCGTAGGGCATCGTTGTCCAGCGGCTGGAATTTATAGAAGATCGGCATCAGCACCACCGGTGCAAGCTGCGCCATCAGCAGGAACAGACCGACAAAGACGGCCCAGGCTATGATCCACCACCGCTGCGGCGCAATCCGGATAATCGCGTAAACGATTTCCACCATGATGGCGCCCAGGACCAGCCCGACCAGCCATCCCTTGCATTCGTCCCAAAGCCAGCCACGCAGCTTTTGATTGGAAAGATGGTATTGGTGCTCAAGCCGGAAGCCGATGAAGTCGAAGGGCGCACTGAGAACCTTGGCGATGACCGAGAACATCAGCACATACAGAAAAACCGCAAGAAAGTAATACTGGTGCGCGCCGAGGTAAGACCAGTCGCGGAGTTTGCCGGTCCATCCCGTGACCAGCAGCACCACCAGCAAGGCGAAACCGATGACCGCGTCCGTCAGGCTCAGCCAGCGCTGAATGCGGTTATAGCGGCGTACCTCCGGCGAGTCGGCCGGTCGCGGAATTGAAGTGGTTGCCATCTGTCGGAGTTAAGAGAGCCGGATGCGCGCGATCGTTCTCTCGATGCTTGCTTCAAGTATGCCAGAAATGAAGCGGGAAACGTGCCTCAAGTCTTCGGCCCGCGCTACTTCGCACCTGCCTCTGACAGGGCTGGCGTGCCGGCATGAGGACCCGCCCCAACGAAGCTTTCCGTTTCTTTCAGGATCTGCGAGACCAACTCCGGCGAAGCGGCTTCACAATAGATGCGCAGCAGCGGCTCGGTCCCTGACGCACGCACCAGCACCCAGGCTTCGGCGCCGTTGCCGTAAGTCGGAGCATCTAGGAAAAACTTCACTCCGTCGAGGGTTTCCACTTTCTGCACATTGAAACCTCCGATCATTGCCGGCTTCGCACTGGCGCACCGCATCGCCTCATCTTTCACCTCGTTGCTGAGGTGCAGGTCGAGGCGCCCATAGTGATGCTCGCCGTATTCCTTTTGCAGGTCGCGCACCAGTTGGCCAAGCGCCTTGCCCTCTTCCGCCATGATGTTGGCCAGCAGCAGGGAATTCAGAAGGCCATCACGCTCCGGCAGGTGCCGGGTTATGCCGATTCCGCCCGATTCTTCCCCGCCGATGAGGATGTCGCGCTCCAGCATGAGATCGCAAATGTACTTGAAGCCGATACCGCACTCGTTCACCTTGCGGCCATACTTCGCGGCGATGCGGTCGATCATGCGCGTGGTGTTGAATGCCCGAACGATCTCGCCAGGCCATTGCTTGCGCTTCAGCAGCCACTCCAGAATCAGGCAGAAACACTTGTGCGCATCCACGAAGTTGCCATCGTCCGCGACCGCGCCCAATCTGTCAGCGTCGCCGTCGGTCGCCAGGCCCGCTTGGCAGTGCTCCCGCACCACCGTTTCTTGCAGCATGGCAATGTGCGGCGGTATGGGCTCGGGGTTAATTCCTGGGAACAACGGATTGAGATCCCCGCGAATCTCCAGGTGATCGGTCCCGCTCTCGGCAAAGATTCCCTTCAAAATCCCGCGCCCCGTACCGTACATCACGTCAATCGCAAATTTAAAACCGGCCTTGTGGACCGCCTTCAAGTCAACAAAGTTCTTGATCGCGGAAATGTAAGGGGTCTTAAAGTCTGCGAGAGTCACGCTGCCGCCACTGCGTTCCAGCCGGGGCGAATCCAGTTCCTCTTCAATCGACTTCATGATGGCCGGCGTCCCCGATCCGCCATAGCTCGCCTTGTACTTCACGCCATTCCAGTTAAACGGGTTGTGGCTGGAGGTGATCATCACGCCGCCGGTCGCTCCCAGATTCTTGACTGCATACGACAGCGCCGGAGTGGGCGTGTAATCGTTTGAGAGGCGCACCGCGATGCCCGAGCCGGCCAGGACTTCGGAGACGATCTCAGCCGCGCGCTGGGATGCAAAGCGCGTGTCATAGCCGACGACCAGCCCCTTGCCGGCGTCCTCGTTCTTGTGGACATACGTCGCAATCGCATTGCTGACCCGGCGAACGTTCTCGAAAGTAAAGTCATCGGCAATGATGCCGCGCCATCCATCGGTGCCGAACTTGATCTGTGCCGCCATCAATATTTGCCTTTAATTGGGAGGAATCGCTAGTGATATATTTCGCGCCGGTGGCCGATTCGAACGACCAGGATGAGCAGCCGGCTGTCCTCGATCTTGGTGACGAGACGATAATCGCCTACTCGGTATTTCCAAAATTCGCCGAGACGCTGACCGTGCAACGCTTGACCAATGCTGCGGGGGTCCTCCATCGGAGCAACGCGTTCCTGCAAGAACTTGCGGATACGCTGGCCTACGCTCCGGTCGATCTGTTGCATCTGCCGAAGCGCAGCTTCGGTAAATTCAATCGTCCAGGCCAAGACGCTTTGCGACCTCGTCCAAGGTGTAGGTTCGCTCTCTACCCGCCCGAACCCGTTCTAGAATCCGCTCGGCTTCGTAGGCATCTTCCAAGTCCTCAATATGCTTCAAGATTGCCTCTCGGGCGTAATAAGTCTTGGTGCGGCCACTACGCTGTGCCAGACGTTCAAGCCTTTTTTCAATCGATTGCGGAAGGCGGATTGCCAGCATAAAACACCTCGCTATATCAATATAGCAAATGCATTCGTTCCACCTTACGGGGACCGGCGACCGCGCCGGCCCGCAGCTCCTAAACCAGACGCTTGAGTTTTTGTTCGTCGAGGTGCTTCACCACTTTGCCCACGTCCTGCGCGTGCTCGCGCGTGGTGATCAGCAGCGCGTCGTCGGTTTCGACGACGATCAGGTTCTTCACCCCCACGGCGGCGACGAACTTCCGCTTGGAGTGAATGAAGTTCCCCTCTGCATTCAGAGTAAAGCTCTGCTCCGAGACAATGACATTATCAGCGTCGTTCTTGCCCACGTTGCGATGCTCGTAGAGCGCCGACCAGGAACCCAGATCGTTCCATCCGAAGTTTGCCGGAATGCAATAGATGTGCGACCTGCTTTCGCCCTTGGCGGAGCGGGGTTCGAGCACTGCGTAATCCACGCTGATGTTTTCGCACTTGGGATAAAGTTTGGCGAAGGTCTTCTCGAAGCTGCGACTTCCGTAACTGGCCGCAATCTTTTCCAGCAGCGGCGCTGTGTTCGGCAGATGTTCACGCAGCGCATTGGCGAGGGTGCGCGCGCTCCAAATGAACATTCCGCTGTTCCAAAAGAAATTTCCCGCCTTGACGAATTGCTCGGCGACCTCGGGCAAGGGCTTCTCGGTAAAGCGCCGTACCTGCAATGCGCCTTTCTGCCACGGCTCGCCAACATCGATGTAGCCGTAACCGGTCTCCGCGCGCGTGGGAGTAATACCGATCACGACAATGTTTTCACCGGCAGCAGCGATCCGGGCGGCCTGACTGATGTCGTCGCGAAAGCGCTTCTCGTCCACGATCACGTGATCGGAGGGAAACATTCCGACGACTGCGGTGGGTTCGCTTCTCTCCAAGAGGAATGCGGCCAAGCCAATTGCCGGAGCCGTATTCCGTCCCACGGGCTCGGCAATGATGTGCTTTTTGGGAAGAGCCTTGAGCTGTCGTACGATAGCGGAGCGCAAGTCCTGGTTGGTGATGATCCAGAATTGTTTCGGCCTCGCCAGCGGCGACAGCCGTTCGACCGTTTCCTGGATCATGCTTTTCTTGCTGTTCAGCGGCAGCAGTTGCTTGGCCATCCGCTTGCGGCTCAAGGGCCAGAAGCGCGTGCCGCGTCCCCCAGCGAGAATGACGGGATAAAACAAAAACTTGCCTGAAGTGGCCACCGAGTTCGATTCCTCGCGCCCCGAGGTGAGCGCTCTTGTAAGTGTATTACGGCGCGCTGATGGATTGCCCCAGC
The DNA here is from genome assembly GCA_963710585.1 of uncultured Acidobacteriaceae bacterium. GTDB lineage: Bacteria > Acidobacteriota > Terriglobia > Terriglobales > Acidobacteriaceae > Bog-257. The sequence goes on from CAVQAM010000010.1 coordinate 200,428, forward strand.
CTCGTCTCCGGCTCTGCGACTGCGTCCGTGGGCAGAGACATCCGCATCACGTCAAGCTCCCACTGCGGGCGGATTGTGTACTCTCGTACGCTGGCGGGAACGACCACCGCTTCTCCCGTGGCGAAGCTGATGGGCTCCATCCCCCGCGATTCTACGATTCCTGCCCCGTCCACTGCGACCAGGATGTGCGGGGAAGCCAGTGTGGTCCCCGCGTGGATCGCTTCACGTAGCTTGATCTTCTCGACTTCAAAAAACGGCGAGCGCACCAGAACATTAGGACCATCGCTCGTGCGAGGAACCACTTTGCCGGCCGTGGTCCGCAGTTTTGTCGCCGCCAATCCTTCCGCGACATGAAGTTCACGGCCGCGGCCGTAATCGTACAGGCGATAGGTGACATCGGATGTCTGCTGCGTCTCCACCAGGACCATTCCGCCGCCGATCGTATGAACGGTCCCCGCGGCGACGTAGAGCATGTCCCCCTGATGAACATCCACCCAGTTCAGCAACTCTTCGGCGCGCGTCTCTTGAATTGCCTGCTTGAATTGCTCCAGCGTGACACCGCGCTTCAATCCCAGTGCGACTTGAGCGCCGGGCTGCGCGCGCAACGCATACCAGCATTCGGTTTTTCCGCATGGCTCGCCGATCTTGTGCGCCTGCTCATCATCCGGATGAACTTGCACCGACAGCTTGTCGGCGGGAAAGAGAAACTTCACCAGCAGCGGAAAGCGATCATCGCAACGCGCGGCCTTGCCGACCAGATCGCGGCCGTATTGCTTGGAGAGCTCGCCCAGCGTGCGTCCAGCCAGCGGCCCATTGGCCACCCGGTTGTCGTGCCAGGTCAGCCAGCTCTCGCCAATCGGCTCCTTCACAACTCGGGTGTAAATCGGGCGAAGATCGCGAACACCCCAGGGCCGCTCGTCGAAGATAGGCATCAACAGGAGTGGGTAAAGTTCAGGCATCGGCCTACACGTTGGCGAAGAATTTGCGCATGCGCTCCAGGCCGCGTTCCAGGTTTTCGGCGGAAACCGCATACGAGACCCGAATGTGGTCCTGGGTGCCGAAGCCTTCACCCGGAACCACAGCCAGGTGCGCTTCGCGCAAAAGCTTCCGCGCCACGTCAGATGCCGAGTTCAATCCGCCGCGCTCGAAGTAATGGCTGACGTTGGGATAGGCGTAGAACGCGCCATTCGGCGAGGTGCACGTGAGGCCCGGAATCGCGCGCAGGCCGGCGACCACCTGATCGCGCAGGGAAATGTAGATAGCCAACATCTCGCGCACGCACTCCTGCGAGCCGGTCAAGGCCGCCACCGCCGCCTTCTGCACGATCGAGGTGGGGTTCGAAGTGCTCTGGCTTTGCAGTTTCGTCATCGCGCTGATGATGGGCGCAGGTCCCAATGCGTAACCCAGTCGCCAGCCGGTCATGGCATAGGTCTTCGACAAAGAACCGATGATGATGAGCCGCTCCTTCACTTCGTGAACGCAACCCGCCGAGAACAATTGCCCGGTGAAGTTCAAATACACATAGCACTCGTCGGAGACCACATAGATGCCGCGATCATGGGCCAGCTTCAGCACCGCGGCCATGTGCTCGGGCTTCATCACCGCGCCCGAAGGGTTGCCGGGAGAGTTTAGGAGGATGACCTTGGTGCGCGGCGTGATTGCGCGCTCGACCATCTCGGCGGTGAGGTCGAAGTCGTGCTTCTCATCGGTGGGAATGTACACCGGCTCGCCGCCGGCATAGCGGACGATGTCTTTGAACGAGACCCAGTAGGGCACCGGCAGAATGACTTCGTCACCGTGGTCCACCAGCACCTGGATGGCATTGAAGAGCGCGTGCTTGCCGCCCACCGAGGCGATGCAATCTTCGCGCTTGTAGTCGGAGCCAAAATCGGCCGCGTGGCGCTGCACAATCGCATCGCGCAGCTCGGCCGTGCCGCCGACAGCCGTGTACCTGGTGAAATTGTTGTGGATCGCCGCAATCGCCGCCTCTTTAATGTGTGCCGGCGTGGCAAAATGCGGCTCGCCGGCGCCGAAGTCCACCACGTCGACGCCCTGGGCGCGCAACTTCTCCGCCTCCCCGATCACCGCCAGGGTGGAAGAAACTTCGATGCGTTGAATCCGGTTGGTCAGAAACGACGAGAGTTGGGTTCCGGCAGCAGTCATGGGTTGGCCCTTCATAAAGGATGAGCTTTCGTGGCGAACGAATGTTTCTCTGCAACCTTTTGGCGGACTCGTTCCTCGACCAACTCCGGCACAAGTCCAGTCAACGGACCGCCGAACTTGGCGATCTCGCGCACGATGCGCGAGCTGAGGTAGGAATATTTCTCCGCGGGCATCATGAACACGGTTTCGACCCGCGGTTCCATCTTGCGGTTCATCAGCGCCATTTGCAACTCGAACTCGTAGTCGCTCACAGCGCGAATCCCACGCAGCACCGCATTCGCATTCTTCTGGATACAGTAGGCGACCAGCAGACCCTCAAAGATATCGACGGTCACGTTTTCGAGGTCGGATGTCATCGCCGCCAGCATCTCTTGGCGCTCTTCTGTGCTGAACAGAGCTTCGCCTTTGTCCAGGTTGGGCGCGATCGCCACGATGAGCCGGTCGAAGAGCTTGGCACCGCGATGGATCAAGTCGAGGTGTCCGTTCGTAACTGGGTCGAACGATCCGGGATAGATGGCGACGATGTCCTTCAAGAGACCTCGGAAGGCGGGAGTCTATGCGGGATGATTTTATTCTGGCTTGCGTCCCGAGGCAATCGCCGAAAAAGAATCGGGGAAGACGCGCGGAAGACCCTCGGGAAAAGGGCCCCTTTCCGACGCGGTGCGTTACTTCCGCCCTGCTGGTCCCTTGGGCGTGGCGCTCGGCGCCGCTTCTGCATTGGCCGCCGCCGCTTGCGCCTTATCTTCCACCGAGATCAGGCCGAGCGACTTGCGTACGTCGGTTTCGATCCTGGCGGCGATGTCCTTGTTTTCCTTCAGGAACTGCTTGGCGTTTTCGCGGCCCTGGCCGATGCGTTCGCCCTTGTAGCTGAACCACGAACCCGACTTCTCCACCAGGTTTCCATTGACCGCCAGATCGAGCAAGTCGCCTTCGCGCGAGATGCCTTCGCCGTACATCATGTCGAACTCGGCCTCGCGGAACGGCGCAGCGGTCTTGTTCTTCACGATTTTCACCCGGGTGCGGGAGCCGATCACCTGGTCGCCATCCTTGATGGCGCCAATCCGGCGGATATCGATGCGGACCGATGAGTAGAACTTCAGGGCGCGGCCGCCGGTGGTGGTTTCCGGGTTGCCGAACATCACGCCAATCTTTTCGCGGATCTGGTTGATGAATACCAGGCAGGTGTGCGACTTGGCGACAATGGCGGTCAGTTTGCGCAAGGCCTGCGACATCAGGCGGGCCTGCAGGCCAACGTGACTGTCGCCCATTTCGCCGTCGAGTTCGGCCTTGGGGACCAGCGCGGCGACCGAGTCCACCACCAGCACGTCGATGGCGCCGGAACGCACCAGGGCCTCAGCGATCTCCAGCGCCTGCTCGCCATAATCGGGCTGCGAGACCAGCAGGTTGTCCACATCGACGCCCAACTTCGCCGCGTAGATGGGGTCGAGGGCGTGCTCGGCATCCACGAAGGCGGCCATGCCACCTTGCTTCTGCGCTTCCCCAATTACCTGCAGCGCGATAGTGGTTTTGCCCGACGACTCCGGCCCGAAGATCTCGACCACGCGCCCGCGCGGAAAGCCGCCGATGCCCAGCGCCGCGTCAAACGAAATCGCTCCGGTGGAGATCACGGCGATGGGAACGACCGCACCCTTGCTCCCCAACTTCATGATGGAGCCTTTGCCGAATTGCTTTTCGATTTGAGACATGGCCAGGTCGATGGCCCGGCCTTTTTCCGTTCTTTCGTCTGCCATGAATGCCGCTCCTTGGCGGCTGGGTCCCGGCGCAACAAAAATCCGGGAGGGCCGCTTGCGATAAAGTGCGATGGGTCAGTGAGGCAGGCGCCATGAAGTAATAAGAGTTTCGCGATGATAGGCGCATGGGTACCGACCGTGAATTATACATCCAGTCAATTCACAAAAGCGAATAAAAAGCGAATTGCCAGCAAGTCCTCATCGCTGTGCCCAAGTTCCGGGTTGCCGTCTGCTATTTACCAAACACCAATCTTTACCTGGATCTTCGATCCTTGCCATTTGGGGACAAAACGATGCAAATGCCTGGTACTACCCCCCTCCCCCCATACCTTGCAAAATATTGACAATAAAGAGACGGCAAGAATCTTTCCTCACAAAGTATTCCATCCAAAGGAGTTAGATGTCAAACTATTTATTCGTAAGGAGTTACGTAGCAATATACGTCCTATTCTTGAGCTCCACTTGGAAGAGATAGTTGCAAAATAGTAACCCTTGGCATCCCTCCGAACGGGCCAAGAAGCAAAGCGTTTTGATCCGCGTCCTCCAGTTCTCAACATCAGGGAATCGCCGTAATTTCGCAAACTGGCAACTGACTACTGGCAACCGACTACTGATTTCCCGACTTGCCAAAGAACGCTGGACCGCGTCGTCAGACGGGCGCGGGCGCCCGCCGCGGGGGCCCTCCTCAAGCGTAGCCCCGTGGCGCGGGTTGTCAAGATTACGAAGGTACAGGGTAGGTAACGGTACTTTTGTAACAATCTCAAAGGTAGGGGAGCCTGCTGGAGGCAGCCGACCAACTTGAACTAACGCAGAAGGGAAAGTCCCCGAGAATTCCATCTGTGGCCTCGGCACGCGGCAATTCTGCCCATCCGCTCGGAAGGACCGATTTCAAGATTATGTCCGCATTGCCAACCAACGTCCCTGTGGCGAGCCGATTCCAGGGTTGTGAGTGCTATGGGGATTTTGCAACAATTTGACGACTGCCTGTCCCCATGACCCCCAACTGCCTAGAACCAGTCTCATAAATAGCTCAACGGCGTTTTGGTGGCATTCTGGAGATGCTCTGGGGATCTCCGAAAGCGCCAATGCGTGGCCGCTGGGAACTGACCGACGAACAATGGGAAGTCGTGGAACCGGTGCTACGGCCGCAGCGCCGGGCCGATAAGCGTGGCCGTCCGTGGCACGACACCCGCGCCGTGCTGCATGGCGTACTGTGGGTGTTAGGCACCGGAGCACAGTGGCGGGAGCTGCCGGAAAAGTATCCACCCTTCCAGACCTGCCATCGTAGATTCCAGCAATGGGTGCAGAACGGGAAGCTGGAAGAGTGCCTGCGGCGGCTGGCCAGGCACTTGCATGAGCGCGGCCAGTTGAACTTAGAAGAGGCGTTCGTGGATGCGACGTTCGCGAGCGCTAAAAAGGGGGCTTCGGCATCGGCCCCACCCGCCGCGGCAAGGGCACAAAGATCGTCGCTATCGCCGCACGTAACAGTCTTCCTCTCGCCGTATCTGTGCAAAGCGCTTCGCCAGCCGAGTGCCAGCTTGTGGAAGAGGTTCTTGCCGGAAGTTTCCTCGACGAACTGCCCGCCCGGCTCATCGGCGACAAAGCCTACGACTCCGATGGGCTCGACAAAAAGCTCGCCCAGGAATATGCCATCGAACTGATCGCACCCAACCGACAGCGCCGAAGCAAGAGCCAGGATGGACGGAAACTGCGCCGTTACCGCCGTCGCTGGAAAGTGGAACGACTGTTTGCCTGGATGCATAACTTCCGACGCCTCGTTACCCGTTGGGAGTACCACATCGAGAACTTCCTCGGCTTCGTCCACCTTGCCTGCCTCCACCTGATGCTCAGGCATTTATGAGACTGTTTCTAGGGTCGGAGATGCGTCTGGATTAAAACGCTTGGCGAGGGTAGCCTTCGAGCATAGCTGCAACATTACGGAATGGGAACAGGGACTTGCTTCCGTTTCTCGTCAAGTTCTTTTGCCAGTTGTTTGGGGAATGGTTTAAGGGCGTTTTTCTTCTCTCTTATCCCCTCGAACTCGGCTATGGCCGTTTTTGAATGAGACTGAGCGTTCTGGTCACGGGACTGAAGCTCCTTAAGAGCATCCTCCAAGTCCCCAAGAACCTGGCCGTATTCGGTGGCCAGCGGGGCGGCCTTGAGAGCACATTCGCTGTAGCCCCTCACCTTTGGAATCACGGCCACTGCGGCCGCCGCAAACGCCATTAACCCGACCAAGACCTGACCCCACCTAGATGCGGCAATCGTCCCCCAGACCGCCAAGCCAGTAACAGTGCTGATGAGGCTGGCAATGATCGCGTATCTGTCAGCAAGATCCTGCATGTCGGCTGAGAATACGTTCAGTTTCGCCGCCCAGAACTCGGCGCTCTCTATGCAGCCGTTAAGCCGCGTGTCCGATATGTTGGCAATTTCTGGCATCGTTACCTCCTTATTCCTCGCACTATAGCGCGGCCTACGAGAATTTCAGTGACGGGCATCACTGCCCGGAGACCAAGGCTGCTTGACGAAATCAGCCCTTATCGTAAGTAATCCCGAAACGGGGTTGCCAAAGCCGGATTACGCACGAAATGGGGATATTTCAACAGCGGGTCACTTGTTTAATAGCGATTGATAACATTCAGACAATCCCGCGTGCTCTTAGCCGATCACGATGGGCACGCACAAACCATTCTGCGAGGAGTGGTCGATATTCGCGCTGGATGTCGAGGGGGAGCCGGAAGAAGTCTCCCACCGTGGTACCGCTACACCGCGCAGCAGCGCAGTGGCAAGGCCACGCCGTTCCTGCCGTGATGTTGATGTTGTAGTCGCAGGTAATCTCCTGGCCTACCGCAATGTCGCGCCGTGCCACGAGAAACGAGCGGTCGTCCTCGTACAGCACGTAGGCATTGGGGTCGCAGCTGTGATTGATGTGCCGATCAGGAGTGCTTAGCAGAACGACCTTGCCATTGGGATAATCGCAGTGGTCGGCTCGTTCACCAAGTTCTTCCCGCAAGGGCGAAGTGGGCGTGACCTCCCGCACGACATTGATCTTGCGAATGCATTGCCCAGCGCGGAAGGATCGGGCTGCAAACAGTCCCAACCCCTCAATCAAGGACGCCTTAATCTCGACATCGCTCATAGGTATAATTCGTTGGCTTCGCGCGAACCAGTGTGGGGCCATGCCGACAACGGCTGGGTCGGGTGCTGATCTATCCGAACGACTCCAACTATCTCCGTTGTTAGCACAAATGGATGATGGAATGCAGTGACGTCATAGGGGTGGCGCAGCTTTCGTTGGATAACTGGCGTGAACAGCCCATATTGCAACCAATCTGACGACAGAGGATTACTTGTGATATGGCGATCTCACGCCAACTACGAAGTCAGGACCTCCGTTTCCGAGTTCCTTCGGGTAATCGCCATAGGATGCATTTCGCCCTCGTCAAATGCGGATCTGAGCAATGTTGCGTGTGAGCAGCGATGCCAGGGCGAGGTACTGTTTGTCGTACCGTAACTCAGTGTCTAGTGCTTCATTCCCTCCATCACCATCTTCGTGGAATCTAGGTCGAGCGCATAGGAGTATCCCGTGCACTTCACCGCCGGATTGGTCGGCGCGAACATTCCCTCGGGATTATTCTTGAACAGCCAGACATGGAGATCGTAATGTGCCAACTCGGCCGGCATCACCGGCTCATGGCCTTCCATCGGCCCCAGAAAATCTTGGTTGAATAGCTTGGGCCGCTCCTTCGCGATTGCCAGCGGAACAAACCACTCCGCGCCCGTCAATCGCAGCTTACCGCTGGCGTCTGGTTCATAAAGCAGAATCTGGGGCTTCATGGGATCAAGCACCGGGCCGACCAGCTGCGCGTTCAGAAAGTGCACGCCCATGGCGCCCTTGGGATACTGCTCGTGTCCGGGCAGGGGTTCATTCGGGAAATTGATGCAAGCCAGAGTCGAAAGATATCCGTCGTGTACTGCCACCACCGGGTCCCGGTATTTCTCCAGCGCGGCACGAACTCTTTGTAGCTCGGGCGGCATCGTTGACGCCGCTGGCTTGGCCTCTGGTGTTGCTTGTGCCGACGTCGTCACAACCGTCAGCACGGCGAAGATCGCCACGAGTAAATTCCTGCAAACCGTGTTCAGAGTTGTATTGGGGACCATCCTCATATCCTCCACGGGGACAGAGTACCCGCATCCCACCACCTTGGCAACGTAGGGCACAACTTGACCGGATGGCGACTGTCCGAGAGGCAGTATTCACGCCCATAATGTACGAGATAATGAGGCTGATTGCCATCTATTCTCGATAGCTGGCGTGAACAGGCGATAGCGCTCACGACCTGGACGGTTTCGGATTCTGGGCAGATGACGGGCTACACGGAAGTAATCTGGTTCAGCGCCTCTTCGCGCTGCGGGCCGAGCTTTGTTGCGGGAATATCGCGACGACGTATTACCGTTTCAGTAGATCCACCGGCTCGCGGACATCGGTGACGCGAAAATACTTCGCCAGCGCGGGATAACGTTGCGCTACCGCTTCATACATCGCATACGCCACATTGCGATAGGAGAAGTGGCCGGCGGGCCCAGTGCGCAGCTCGCTAATGTAAATTGCCTCGGAGAGATCCATCTTGAACAACGTGCGCTTGCGATAAGCCAGCGGAATGACGTATTGCGACTGCTCCTCGGCGTCGGCAGCCTCGCGCGCCGCCAACTCAGCAGCGGCATCACGCGCGCGCTCCATTACGGAATCGTAGCGGGCGGTCAGTCCAGCCGAGTCCATTTCCTGCGGCATGTCGTAGCCATGTGCGGCCGTGTAGCCCTGCACGATCTGCACGCAGCGGCGGTGGCGATGCATATCGCGGAAGCCGCCGATGTCCATCAGGATGTCGAAGCGGAATTGCTGGCCGGCACAGTAGGCGCGCAAAACCTCGTCATGGCGGCCGCGATGACGCAGACCGAGGTCGATCACCTCGCGGCGCTGCGCTTCCGGAAGAGCTTCTACAACTTCGCGAATCTGCCGATAGGGATGATGCGAGTACTGGTACAGCAGCGTGGCCGCAAGCTCAACCTCCAGCGGATCGGCGTCCAGCAGATCAACCAGAGGCGCGGGCTGGATGGTAATCGCCGCAAGCAACTCCTTCGCCGCAGCGGTCAACTCGCGGCGAGTTTCGATCTGGTAGGGGCTGGGCTCGGCATACTTCATCAACGTCGGCGCTACGCGAACATCGCGCAGAAGGAATTCACTGGCGCACTCGGCAACCGCCGGACACTCGCGTTGAATCTCCTGCACCAATTCGCGCGCGCCGGCGTGGCTGACGTTGTAAGACGCATCGCGCGCAGCTTGCTTCAGCAACTCTCCCAGTCGCCGGACCTCAGCGTGCGTGTCCGACAACAATCGCGACACCTGCGACTCCAGAGTGCGCGCGCTGACGATCTGGCCCAGCGAGGTATTGGTCGCCAGCGGCAGCAGGTACCGCGAAAGGTCGAAAGCGCGGGCGCGCAGAGTACGCTCGTAAGCCTCCAACTTCATTTCGTCAGGTTTGGGAGTGCGGTCCCGCAGATAGCGGAACATCTCTTCGGAGAAGTGCCGATATTCGGCGAAGAGCAGGTCCACGGTCTCGCGGTAGAGGGCGCGCGCCCCGGCATCCTCCGCAAAATCGGGAACAAAGTATCCGCTCTTCTGGAAGTCCTGATAGCGGGTGGAGCGTTCCTGCCCGTCCCAGCGTGGTTCGTCGACGGCTATGGTCGCGGCAAGAATCGACAGGCGCTCGACGGCAAAAGCCAGGTGCGCCAAATCTGCAATGCTGCGATGTCCGTACTGAAAATAGTACGTATTGAGAAACTTCTCGGCTCTTTGCTCATTCAGTTCGGCCAGTGATTCGCGCATGGAAAGTGCTGAGCGCGAATATTTTGCCATGCCATAAGCCAGCACTTCAGGGTCGGCCCCGTTAACGGCATAGACCTGAGTACTGGGCTCGTGGTGGTGCGGAACGTCGCCAGTATCGTTAGTATCGTTGTTGGATTGGAAACTTAATGACATTGCCGAGAATCATATGCGGTATGGAATTCGTGGGCAACCGGGGTGCCTGCGGGAGTCGCAGAAAACTTCGGGTCGCCCGATGATTACGCGCGAGGCCATGCCGACAGACGCTCCGTGCGCCACCGACAGCCGCTCCGGACAGGAAGAGAGCCGGACGCAGTGGGTGGGCGCCGATTCCATTCTCTTTGCCACCGCGCATCGTCCCTGGCCCGCGCCCATGGCGCCGTGGATCATGACCCAGCGCTGGAACGACTTGCTTTTTCTGCATTACCCGGTGGCGCCGGAGGCGCTCCGTCCGCTGGTCCCGGATGTGCTGACCCTCGACACCTACAAGCAGCGCGCGTGGGTCACCGTCACGCCCTTCTGGATCAATCATCTGCGCCCGCCGGGAGTCCCATCGCTGCCGTGGCTCTCGCATTTTTCCGAGATCAACGTGCGGACCTACGTCACCTACGACGGCAAGCCGGGCATTTATTTCTTCAGCCTCGATGCCAGCAATTTGTCGGCGGTATGGGGTGCCCGCGTCTTTTATCGTCTGCCCTATTGGCAGGCTTCCATGAAGGTAAAAGGACGAGGCGGCCCGAAGCTCGAATACGTTTCGAAGCGGCAGCACGGACCGAAGCCCGCCGAACTTCGCTGCTCTTATGGCCCCGCATCCGACAGCTTCCATGCACGACCGCGCTCGATCGAGCACTTCCTCACCGAGCGTTATTGCCTTTATGCCTTTAGCCGCAAACGGCTCTACCGGGGCGATATTCACCATCTGCCGTGGGACTTGCAGCTAGCTGCGTTTGAAGTGGAGCAGAACACCATGGCCCAACCAGCGGGTGTGCAGCTTCCTCCGCAGCCGGAGCTGGTCCATTTTTCGCGCGAGCTGAAGGTCCTATTCTGGGCGCCCGAGCGGCTGCGGTAATGGAATGACGAACGCTGATATACAGGCTGCGCAAGAAACTCTGTGCAAAACTCAGGGAGTGTACTTCTTGGTGGAAGCCCCCGCATTTATGCGGGGGAAGGAGCGCTTCAGCGCTCCGGAAAAGTTTCGATTTTGATCATGCGCTTTAGCGCTGGCCTCGGGAAATCCCGCGGCTAAAGCCCATTTTAAGAGCGAACGCTTTTACACTGGACTAAAGTCCGGCTCCCCCTGCTGAAGCAGGGGGCTTCTACCCAAAAAGCTTCCACAGAGTTTTCCGCAGCTTAGACAGGTGTGCAGTCGTAACTGCAAATGCCATCGTCATTTTCCCCGAAGCCCCTGTCTTCAGCGATGATAGTTATAATCCTCCTTGCTTCAACAGGAGGCTTCATGGCAGGAGTAGAAGGCCGGGTCGCGCTCGTTACAGGTGCGTCGCAGGGGATCGGACGCGCCTGCGCGCTGGTCCTTGCAGAGGCGGGCGCCAAGGTCGCGCTGTGCGCGCGCAATCAGGAAAAGCTCGAGCAACTAGCCAAAGAGATCGGTGACAAGGGCGGTGAGGCCGCGGTCTTTAAGATGGACGTCATCCAGGAAGAAGACATCAAGGCCGGAGTGAAGGCCGCCATCGCGCGCTTCGGCAAGATCGACATCCTGGTAAACAACGCCGGGATCACGCGCGATCAGTTGATCATGCGCATGAAGCGCGCCGACTGGGACGACGTCATCAACACCAACCTGACCGCCCCGTTCCTGCTGATTCAGGCGGTGATCGGCTCCATGCTGAAACAGCGCTGGGGCCGCATCATCAACGTGACCAGCATCTTCGGCCAGATTGGCCAGGTGGGGCAGGCCAACTACTCGTCCTCGAAAGCGGGCTTGATTGGCTTGACGATGGCGGTGGCGCGCGAGGTGGGCTCGCGCAACATCACCGTCAACGCCGTCGCGCCGGGGTTCATCGAGACCGCCATGACCGCCGTACTTTCCCCCGAACTGAAAGAGAACATCCGGAGGAACATTCCGCTGGGACATGGCGGCACCGATTTCGATGTGGCGCACGCGGTGAGGTTCCTGGCCTCGGAAGAGGCCGGCTACATTACCGGCGAGGTGCTGAAGATCAACGGCGGCATCCTGATGGGATGAACCTCTCTGGGCGTACTGTGAGCGAGATTGTAGAAGCGATCAGCGCGAATAGCGACCCATTCGGCGACGAGAATATTCACCTTAGTAACGCCACGGTAACCGATTACGGCCCTGTGGATAGCCGCGTCGCTCCGTAATCGTGCCACTCCGGTAAGATTTCACTTGCCAGCGGCTTGTACCCTGATTACTATGCAGTTAATACCATGGCCGCTTCCCTCCAGGACGTGAACCCCTCATGAATATCGGCGAAACCATCCGCAATTTCCGGCTGCAGAAGAGCATGTCGCAGGGCGACATCGAAAAGCGCACCGGGTTGTTGCGCTGCTATCTGTCACGGGTCGAGAACGGCCATACCATTCCTTCGCTGGACACGCTGGCCAAAATTGCGACGGCGATGGAGATCCCGCTGGCCCAATTCTTCAGCGGCGGCCCCGGTGAGAACGGCCACAAAAACGCACCCCAGTTGGCAGAAGATGAGGTCCGCTTCCTGACGCAAATTCGCCGCTACTCACCCAACTTGAACGACAGCGATCGCAAACTGGTGATCGCGATGGTCAAGAAGATGGCGGCGGGAGCCGGCAAGTAAGCTTCCCAACCCACTTCAAAGTCAAGGTGCGACTGCGGCAAGGCTGCCAGCGACTCGCGCAGCGCGGCATGGTCATCGGCAATCACGATGGCAATGGGGCCCGGCATATCTCCGCAAGTTAGTTGCAATCGCGAGCGGGTCCGGGTTGCGTTATTCTGGATGGCCGCAGCCATATGCAATGAAAAATCGTAAAGAGGCTGCCGGCTATATTCCGCTTTCTTGAGGGGTTGGGAGCGTTCATGGCCATAATTCAGCGGGCACTTCTCAGCGTGACCGACAAGACCGGACTGGTCGAGTTTGCGCGCAAACTTTCAGCGTTCCACGTGGAACTGATTTCAACCGGAGGCACGGCCAAGCTGCTGCGCGATTCCGGTATCGCGGTGAAGGACATTTCGGAGCTCACCGGCTTTCCGGAAATGCTGGATGGCAGGGTCAAGACGCTTCATCCCAAGGTGCACGGCGGCATCCTCCACGTTCGCAAGAATGAAAAGCATGTCGCCGCGTTGAAGCAGCACGACATTCAACCCATCGACATGGTGGTGGTAAATCTCTACGCGTTCGAGAAAACTGCCGCCAACCCGGGCGTCGAGTTCGAGGACGTTATCGAGAACATCGACATCGGGGGCCCGTCGATGGTGCGGTCGGCAGCCAAGAATTTTCAGGATGTCGCCATCGTGACCTCGCCGGCTGATTATGAAGCGATTGCGCACGAAATGAAGGCCAGTGGCGGATCGCTCTCGTTGCAAACGAAGTGGCGCCTGGCTCAAAAAGCATTCGCCACGACTGCGTCCTACGACTCCGCGATCGCCTCGGCTCTCGAGCGCATTGGCGCTCCAGAGGGCGACGGCGGAAAGTTTGAACTCGCCGGCAGCAGCGGTTTTCCTGAAACCCTGCGACTCACCTTCCACAAGGCGTTCGATTTGCGCTACGGCGAAAATCCGCATCAGAAGGCGGCGCTGTACTCCGACGGCTCGGGCACGGGCATGGCCAACAGCAAGCCGTTACAGGGCAAGGAACTCAGCTACAACAACATTGTTGACTTGCAGGCAGCCTGGGACCTGGCGCAGGAATTCGAGGAGCCGGTGTGCGCCATCATCAAGCATACCAATCCGTGCGGGACCGCGGTGGGCGGCACGCTGGCGGAGGCGTACAAGCGTGCGCTGGAGTGCGATCCGGTGTCGGCGTACGGCGGCGTGATTGGCGTGAATCGGCCAGTCGATCGCGAGACGGCAACCGAAATGGCAAAGCTGTTTGTGGAGGCGATTGCTGCGGAAAAGTTCGATCCGGCGGCGCGCGAGATCTTTGCCGCGAAGAAAAACCTGCGCCTGGTCGAGGTGGCTCCGATGGAGCAGAAGTGGACGCTCAAGAACGTTTCCGGCGGCGTCCTGCTGCAGGACAACGACATGCGCCCGTTGACCGAAGCGGACCTCAAAGTGGCCAGCGAACGCAAACCGACGGAGCAGGAGATGCGCGACCTGCTGTTCGCTTGGAAGGTCTGCAAGCATGTGAAGTCCAACGCGATCCTCTACGCGCGCAACGGCCAGACCACCGGCGTGGGCGCGGGACAGATGAGCCGCGTGGACTCGGCGAAGATTGGCGCCATGAAATCGGCGCTCGGGACCAAGGGATCGGTCGCCGCTTCCGACGCGTTCTTCCCGTTCCCCGACGGCGTCGAGGAGATTGCCAAGGCGGGCGCGACGGCCATCATTCAGCCCGGTGGCTCAGTGCGCGACAAGGAAGTGCTTGAGGCCGCCAACAAGCTCGGGCTGGCCATGGTATTTACCGGCGTCAGACATTTCCGCCATTGAGCGAGGAGAGCTGAAATGAGCGCAACGGCAAAACTGGTTCGCCATGGCGTCTATCAGTACGTCAGGCTACCGAAGGAGCTGCAATTCAAGGGCGAGAGCGTGCGCGTAAGTAAAGTCAAAGGAGGACTTCTTCTGGAAGAAGTTATTGCGGAGGCGAAACCCACGAGGTAAAGGACTCCTGACTGAGGTACCACCCGCAATTGTTTTTTCAGTTACTGCTTGCACGCCATTACCACTCGCGGAATCCCTTGCAAGTCGGGCACGACGCGGATGTCCTCCCACATTGTGGGACTCAGCAAATTCAGGACCTCGTCTCGCATGGAGTAGCCGATCTCCAGCGCTAACCAGCCGCCAGGTTTCAGCGTGCGCTGCGCCTGCTCAACCAGCGGGACGATCACGTCGGTCCCGTGCAAGCCGGCGAAGACGGCCATCGTCGGCTCGAACTCCTGCACCGACTTCTGCACCTTGTCGGCTTCGCTGAAAGCTACGTACGGCGGATTGCTGACTACAAAATCGAAGTCGCAGAGATCTGAAAAGCAGGTCCCTCCGCTCGGACTGAAGTCCTCGGTCGGGATGACAGCGTGGGAGTTCGGGGTAACAGCATGGGAGTTCGGGATGGCAGCGGAGGGTTCGGCTAACACCGGCTCGAGAACATTGCATTGCAGGAACCGCACACGCTTGTCGAGCTGCAGCCGGGCCGCATTGGCACGCGCGATTTCCAGCGCTTCGGCCGAAAGATCGACGGCATAGACTTCGGCGTCCGGCAATTCGTGCGCGAGCGCCAGCGCGATGCATCCCGAACCAGTCCCTACATCCACCAGCTTGGGACGCTGGACTCCGCGCGCCAACTCCAGCACCGCCTCGACCAGATGCTCGGTCTCGGGCCGCGGAATCAGCACTGCCGGCGAGACCACGAAATCCAAGCCCCAGAATTCCTGGTGGCCGGTGATGTACTGCGATGGCAAACCAGTGGCGCGCTGGGCGAGCACCTCTTCGTATCGCGCCGCTTCTTGTGGAGTCAGTTCGCGCTCGGGATGCGCGTACAGGTAGGCGCGATCGGCGCCGAGGACAAACATCAGCAGCACCTCGGCGTTCATGCGGGGAGAGCCCGCGTCGGCAGCGTCGAGACGTTCGACAGCCGACGCGAGCGCTTGCTTTAGTTGCACGGGATCAGGCCGTGACCTCCATCTCCTGCTTCATCTTCTCGGCCTGGAAATGGGTGATCAGCGCGTCGATCATGGGCTGGATGCGGCCGTCCATGAACTCCGGCAATTGGTGCGCGGTGAAGCCGATGCGGTGGTCGGTCACGCGGTTCTGGGGGAAGTTGTAGGTGCGGATCTTCTCGCTGCGATCGCCACTGCCCACCATCGCCTTGCGCTCCTTGGCCAACGCGTCCTGCTGCTTCTGCTGCTCCATTTCGTACAGGCGGGCGCGCAGCACGCGCATGCCTTTCTCACGGTTCTTGATCTGCGACTTCTCGTCCTGGCAGCTCACGACCGTGTTGGTCGGCAGGTGCGTAATGCGGACGGCCGAGTACGTCGTGTTCACCGACTGACCGCCCGGCCCCGAGGAGCAGAAGGTGTCGATGCGAAGGTCCTTGGCTTCAATCTTGATGTCCACGTCTTCGGCTTCGGGCAGGACTGCGACGGTCACCGCGGAAGTGTGCACGCGCCCCTGGGTCTCGGTCTGCGGAACTCGCTGCACGCGATGCACGCCGCTTTCGTACTTCATGCGCGAGTACACGCCCTGGCCTTCGATGATGGCGATCACTTCCTTCAGGCCGCCGACGGTCGATTCCGACGTCGAAAGCACTTCCACTTTCCAGCGCTGGCTTTCGGCGTAGCGCGTGTACATACGGAAGATCTCGGCCGCAAACAGGGTGGCCTCGTCGCCGCCGGTGCCGGCGCGGATTTCGAGCACCACGTTCTTCTCGTCGTTCGGGTCCTTGGGCAGCAGCAACACCTTCAAATCTTCCGCCACCTGGAGAACTCGCCCCTCGAGTTGGGTCAGCTCATCTTGGGCGTAGGCGCGCATCTCGGGATCGCTCTCCTCGGCCAGCATGGTCTTGCTCTCTTGGATGCCGCGAGTCAGATCTTTGTACTCGCGATACTTCTCCACGATGGGCGCCAGCTCGCTGTGCGCCTTGGCGGTCTTCTGGAAACGCGCCGAGTCGGAGACAATATCCGGCGAAGCCAGAGCTTTATTGAGCTCTTCATATTTCAGTTCGGTTTGGTCAAGACGTTCAAACATGGGATCTCTTCACATTGTACGGAAACTCGGTCCGGTCTGGGTGTCACCCTTGGTACCAACGGGCCTGCGGTCCCATGGGGATGAAAAACTTTTCCCGGCTGTCATCCTGAGCGACGAGCGCAGCGAGGAGTCGAAGGACCCCTATACTGCCCAGCCTCTTTCGTCAGGCGTGATTTTCGACAGAGCGAAGCCGAAGGGTGGTAAATGATTTTCGACGGGCGGGCAGCCTCTTTCACCGCCCCGCGCTTTGAATTGGAATCGCAGTCCTTTGCGGCGGGCGCATCGGGGTCCCCGACACGCGCTGCCTTTGCGCGTGTTGGGGTGATCGCCGCTAGGCAATCACCAGTTCGCCGCCGCGTTGTTTTTCCAACTCCATGGCCTCGTTCAAGGCGGCGATGGCGGTCTCGACCTGGTCATCCGCGGGAGGCTGGGTGGTGATGCGCTGCAACCACAGTCCGGGCTTGGTAAGTACCGCAAACAGCGACGAGCCATGCTTGGCGGCGAAGCGGATCAACTCGTACGACAGCCCCGCGATGACCGGCAACAGCGCGATGCGGAAGGCGAAGCGGGCCCAGAACGTTGTGGCGGGCACCATCATGTAAATGACCATCGCGATCAGCATCACGGTCATCAGAAAGCTGGTACCGCAGCGGGGATGAAACGTCGAATAGGACTGCGCGTTCTGGACGGTCAGCGGGTCGTGCGCCTCGAAGGCGAAGACCGTTTTATGCTCGGCGCCGTGATACTGAAAAACCCGGCGAATGTCGGGCCAGCGCGAGATGCCCCAGATGAAGAGCAGGAAAAGTGCGATGCGGATGACGCCGTCCACAATGTTGAACGCGATTCGATTGCCGAAAGCCGGATATACGTTCTTCAGCTTGGTGGCCGCCAGCAACGGCACAAATTTGTACATGAAGATGAAGAACCCAAGCGACAGCACGACGTTGAGGGCAAGGGCCCAGCCCGGCACCTCGGTCTTCTTCTCGTCTTCAGCGCTCAGTTCGCCCATGGCGACGTTGGCGGAATAGCGCAGCGCGCGGAAGCCCAGCGCCATCGCCTGACCCAGCGTCATGACGCCACGGACCACCGGCCATCCCATCCATTTGTGCCGCTCTGAGGGCCGTTCCAGCGGCTCCGAGTGCGTCGCCAGAGTGCCATCGGGCCTGCGGATGCAGATGCCCCAGGCATGGGGCGAGCGCATCATGACGCCTTCGAGCACGGCCTGGCCGCCGACCAGGGTTTCCTCGCCGCTCTCCAAAGCGGGCAAGAGTTGGACGGCCGCTAAAAAACGTAGGCGCTGACGCAAAGACTGCATGGTAATTGGATGTTCCTCGAAGGGGTACGTCGCACAATTGCGCTAGCTTAGAGTAAGCAGCGGGGCGGGAGATGTCAATCAGCTGGTGCGGGGATGACAATTCACGAGGCGGTATTAGTCGTACACCGTGAACTCAAATCTCCTCTTGGCATGGATTGAGCCGTGCGAGGCGTCCACAGCAAGGTTCCAGGGGCCAGACATATCCATGCTCTTCATCGCTGCCTCGTAGTCGCCGTTGCCCTTGGACGCGAACTTTACCTGGGTTGTGCCCATATCCATCTCCTTCATCGTAAGCGCGCCATTCACCTCGGCGTCGGTGACCGGCTGCGCATGGTCGTCGGTGATATGCAGCGTGAAGGTCAATGGCCTGACCATCCTCGGATGGTCGGGAGAAACCTTCAAGTCCATGTGCCAGGGGCCTGTCTCTTTGGATTTGGGCGCGGGGGAATTGGGCGCAGGCGAGGACGCCGCCGGTTGCTGCTTTTCCGGCGCGGTCGCGTTCCGGCTACAGCCCAGAGTGCAGGCCAGAATCGCAGCAAAAATCGCACATGCCAGGCGACATCGATGAATCGACAAACAATTTCTCCGGTCCAGCTTCAATGGGAGTGGCCGTGTTCGTGGGCCGGGCTGATGGGGATAACGCAGCCGTCCGCCACCTCGCAGACCGCCAACTCAAACTGGATGGTGGTGTGGTGAATGTGGAAGCGTTCGCCCATTTGCTCGCGGATCAGGCGCAGAATCCCCTCGCTCTCGGACGCGGGCATATCGGCGATGGCCACATGGCAGGAGAGCGAGTGGGTGTCGCTGCCGATGCTCCACACGTGCAGATCGTGCACATCGTTGACCCCTGGAATGGCGCGGATGATCTCCTCAATGCGCTGCAACTCCATACCGCTGGGAGTGCCTTCCAGCAGAATGTTGAGGCTCTCGCGGATGATCCCGATGGAAGACCAGAGGATCATGACGCCGATGCCCACCGAAAGTGCGGGGTCGATCCAGCGCTCGCCGGTCAGGGCAATCATGATGCCGCCGGCGATGACCGCGGCCGTGGACAAGGTGTCGCCAATCTCGTGCAGCAGCGCGCTGCGAAGGTTGATATCGCGATGACCGCGCATCAGCAGAAGCGCGATCGCGCCGTTCATCACGACCCCCGCGGCTGCCACCCAGATCATGATGCCGGCGTGCACATTCACCGGGGCCTGCAAACGGCGGAAGGCTTCGTAGAGTATGTAGAAGGCAATCAGTACCAGGGAGAGGCCGTTGACGAAGGCCACCAGCACTCCCGCGCGGTTGTAGCCGAAGGTCTTGCGCGCGCTGGGCGGCCTGCCTTGCAAATAGACTGCGCCCCACGACATCAGCAAGGCGACGAAGTCGGAGAGATTGTGTCCAGCCTCGGAGAGCAGCGCCAGGCTATGCGCGCGCAGTCCGGCCACGACCAGCAGCACGATGTAGGCCAGGGTCACGACCAGCGAAATCCGCAACACACGCGAGGTGGTCGCATTCCTTGCGTCGCTGGCACGCACGTGCATAAATCCAGTTTAAGAGCGGGATTGCACTCTGTTCAACCTGAGGAACTTCGCCAATATCCGCGGGAGCAAAACGGGCCGCCGGTTTAGCGGCTGTCAACCGCAGCAAGGGCGCGGTCGCCAAACCCGTTCTTGGTTGACTGGCAGATGCTGCGTCCTTAAGATGATGTCACCCAAGGTTCAGCCACCTCGTAATGATCGACCAGATCGTATCCCATTACCGCATTATCGAGAAAGTCGGCGGCGGGGGCATGGGTGTGGTCTACAAGGCCGAGGACATCTCCCTCCGCCGGTTTGTCGCCCTGAAGTTCCTGCCGGATGAGATCGCCAAAGACCCCCAAGCCTTGGCCCGCTTCGAGCGAGAGGCGCAGGCGGCCTCTGCCCTGAACCATCCCAACATCTGCACCATCTATGAAATCGGACAGCAGGACGGTAAGCCCTTCATCGTCATGGAATTTCTGGACGGCATGACGCTGAAGCATCGTATCGCCGCCAAACCCCTGGAGACCGATGTTCTACTTGGCCTGGCCATTGAGATTGCTGACGCATTGGATGCTGCGCATTCCGAAGGCATCGTCCATCGCGACATTAAGCCCGCCAACATTTTTGTGACGTCCCGCGGCCACGCCAAGATCCTCGATTTCGGGCTGGCCAAGATCGCGGCCAAAGCCGGTTCGTCGAGCAAGATTTCAGCAGCCGAGGCGATGGCAGAGACGCGCGCTGAACTGCACCCGACCAGCCCCGGTTCTGCGGTCGGCACGGTGGCTTATATGTCGCCCGAGCAGGTACGGGCCAAAGATCTCGATAGCCGCTCGGACCTGTTCTCGTTTGGGGTGGTGTTGTACGAAATGGCCACGGGCCTGATGCCGTTCCGCGGTGAAAGTTCGGGAGTCATCTCGAAGGCAATTCTGGACGGCGCGCCCACTTCGCCAGTGCGGTTGAATCCCGATATATCGCCCGAGCTGGAACGAATCATCAACAAAGCCTTGGAGAAGGACCGCAATCTGCGTTACCAGCACGCTGCGGAAATGCGCACCGACTTGCAGCGGGCGAAGCGGGACATCGAGAGCGGAGTCAGTTCTGCGGTGAGCGCGAGTGCGGTGGCCGTGCCCCAAGCTGTTGCTGCTTCAGGCAGCAAGCTCTGGAAGATTGCGTTTCTGGTCCTGCTGAGCGCGGCGCTGGTCGCGGGCGGGCTTTACTATCGCGGGCATCAAGCCAAGCCACTGACCGACAAGGACACCATTGTCCTCGCCGATTTCACCAACACCACCGGCGACAGTGTTTTTGACGACACGCTGAAGCAGGGGCTCTCGGTGCAGCTTGAGCAATCGCCCTTTCTCGACCTGATTTCCGAGCGCAAGGTGAACGAGACTTTGAGGCTGATGGGCCGCCCCGCGGGCGACCGCTTGACGCCGGAGCTGGCGCGCGAAGTTTGCCAGCGCCGGGGCAGCCGAGCCATCCTGACCGGCTCCATCGCTGCGCTGGGCAGCCAGTACGTGATTGGCCTGAAGGCGGCGAACTGCAACACGGGAGACGTACTGGCTGAGGCGCAGGAGCAGGCGGCGGGCAAGGAAGCGGTGCTCAAGGCCCTGGACAATGCGGCGGTCAGCTTGCGCGCCAAGCTGGGCGAGTCGCTCAGCTCGGTGCAGAAATACGCCACCCCGGTGGAGGAAGCGACCACGCCCTCGCTGGAGGCCCTGAAAGCCTACAGCCTGGGACGGAAGATGCAGGCTGCAAAAGGGGACGTTCCGGCTTTGCCCTTCTACAAACGAGCGGTGGAACTGGACCCGAATTTTGCCGCAGCCTACCGATCCATGTCCGTTGTCTATGGCAACCTCAACGAGTTGGGGCGGGCGGCGGAGAATTCCCGCAAGGCTTACGAGCTGCGGGAGAGGGTGAGCGAGCGGGAGCGCCTCGCCATCGAGGCCATCTACTACACCTACACCACTGGGGAGCTGGAGAAGGCGGCCCAGGCATACGAGCTGTGGCAGCAAACCTACCCGCGAGACTACTTACCTTACACAAACCTGGGAGATATTTACGGCATCCTGGGAAACTGGGAAAAGGCATTGCAGGAAGCCAGCGGGGCGCTCCGCCTGGAGCCGAATGATGAGAACAACTATCTCAACCTCGGCAACGACTACGCGAACCTCAACCGGCTGGACCAGGCGGAGACGGTGTACAAGCAAGCCGAGGAGCGCAAGCTGGAGGGCGAGTTCCTGCTGACCAACCGCTACCAGCTGGCTTTTCTTAAGAGCGATGCGGCGCAGATGGCGCAACTGCTCGCGGCTGCCATGGGCAAACCGGGGGCGGAGGAGCTGGTGCTGGCCTACCAGGCGGACACCGAAGCCTGGTACGGCAAATTGAAAAAGGCGCACGAGCTGACGGTGCAGGCGATGGAGTCAGCCCAGCACGACGACGCCAAAGAGGCGGCCGCAATGTATCAGGCAGCGGCGGCGCTGCGCGAGGTGGAATCAGGCAACCGCAATCAGGCCCTTGCCGAGGCTACGGCGGCGGTGAAGTTGGCGCCAAACCGTGACGTACGGGCAATGTCGGCACTGGCCCTGGCGCGGGCAGGCGACACGGCGGGGGCGGAGAAGCTGGCGGCTGATCTCGACAAAACATTCCCGCTGGACACGCTGATCCAGAGATATTGGCTACCCACCATCCAGGCGGCCGTCGCCTTGCAGCGCAAAGATCCGGACCGGGCCATCGAAGTATTGCGCGTGGCGAGCACCATCGAACTTGGCCAACCCACGCAAGTGGTTGTATTCCTATGCCCTGTTTATTTACGGGGAGAAGCCTATCTCATGCTGCACGACGGCCATGCCGCGGCAGCGGAATTCCAGAAGTTCATCGATAACCGGGGAGCGGTGGTGAACTTTCAATGGGGAGCGCTGGCACGCCTCGGCTTGGCTCGCGCTTACGCCGTGCAGGGCGATACGGCCAGGGCCCGCGCCGCATATAAGGACTTCCTCACGCTCTGGAAGGACGCCGACCCCGATGTTCCTATCCTGAAGGAAGCCAAGGCGGAGTACGCGAAGCTACCGTAACCTTCGCGCTTCCGGCCTGAAAGCAAACAGAACTCATCTCATAAATCGTTGTGAGATTGAAGCGGTGGTAACATGCGAGACTGCAATTTGAACAAAACTTTACACTCGCCAACTTAAGATTATGTTAAGTTCTTCTCAGTCGCCGAAACCTCTGTCAGAAAATGCGCTTCGGCAGCTCGTAAAGAGGGCGATTGATAAAGGTTGGGTCCGTGAGGCTTTTCACAGCGAAACGGAACGAGCTTACCGGAACATCTCTTACGACGATGTTTTGTTTGGCCTTGAGAGTTCAGGTTGGACTCTCGCAACTGCTCCCGATTTCGATGCGAAACACAAGAATTGGGAATACCTCATCCGAACAACCGACGTTGACGGCGACGAACTTCATCTCAAGATTGCGCCCAACACTCTCGATGGGACCGTAAAAGTTTTGACAAAGTACTAGCTGAATGGAGTCGGCTATGCCTATGGTTGCAGAGAATCCGGTCGCCAAGCACGGTTGCGAAGAACACTCACAGAAACGTTCTGCGACTGCTGCGGCCCCGTATCACTTCGTTGGGTCTGGTCTCCCCAATGTTTATTTGGTTGGGGTTGATTACTACGTGTGCGCGGATTGCAGTAAGCAGGCAGCGGAAATTCCTGCGATGAAACAGCTTTTCGAGGCGTTGGGACGCACCATTGTGTCCAAACAATCGCCTCTTACTGGGACTGAAGTTCGCTTCCTTCGGAAGCGACTAGCAAAGAAAGCTGTCGAATTTTCTCGAATGGTGAGCCTTACGCCCGAGTACCTCTCCGCGCTGGAGAACAGTCCTGATCCTGTCGATCCGGGCCGCGACAAACTCGTGCGGGTAATTTATCGGGCCCTGTCAGACGACAAAAAGCTCAAAGATATTTTTCAGAAGCATCAGGATTTTCAAAAGTGGATTACCTCCATTAATAACAAGGGAAGGGGAGAGAGGATCACCGCCTCGCGCCTCAGAAATAACCAATGGAAGGTAGAGACAGAACCCATCGCCGCCTGAAATGAGATGCCAGATGGCTTCTAAAAAACGCACAAGCCCCAGGCGCTGATCACCTCCGCTCGAACCTGATTATTTTGCTGCAGCCGCGTAAGCTTTTGCCGCCTTCGACAATTTTCTTTTTCGCTTGTGGCGGAAGGTGCTGCGATGCCCGCGACGATCTTCTTGCTGGAAGCGGACCTTCTTGGCTTTCGAACCCCACTCTGTCTCCTCTTTGCCGCGCGTCCAATAGCTCTGGTAGCCGCCTTCGTGCAAATCGAACGGCTTATCCAGTACTTCCATGTGGTCGAAACGGGTCGATCCCTTCTTGTGGAAGGTCTCGAAGTACGAGGGATACACGAAGTCGGTCATGGCGATTCCGTCCACCTTGAAGAACAGCTCCTCCACCGGATCTGCCACTTCGTAGTCATACAAGCGGTTCTTCTTGGGGCCGGTGGAGTAGAGGTTGGCGGCGGGATCGATCAGCATCTCGGCCAACTCGTGCGAGGCGGCGACGCTCACCTGGTCCTTTTGCTTCAGTATGTTCTTGACAAACACTTTCGACATCGGCAGCCCCTCGGGAGTCACGTCGTGATAGCCCTCCAAGGCCGCGTCGCGCGCACTGTCGAGAAACGCCATGGCCCACGCCCCCTTGAGGAAGCCGGTGGACTTCACCAGCTCGGCGGGCGTTCCCCAGAGTGGCGCAAAATGCTCGTCCACGAATTTCTGCATGGCGGCGATGAGGGCATCGAAGTCCACGCCCATCGGCGTCTTGGCGCAATTGAAGCACGCGATCCTGGGCACGCGATTGTGATACGAAAATGGATGCATGGATGACTTCCCCGGCATGGATCGTTCCTCCCGACCTCAAATTCCTTATTTGGTTTTCTGCGAGGCAGTATATCCGATTCGCAATGCCGGACTGGCGGTGGTGCGCAAGGCGAAGAGGGTGCCAACTTCTACTTCAGACCCTACACTGATACGGCTGACGTAGGTCGCCTTGTCGTAGAATTATGTTGCCTGAGGTGGCGACCGCGTATGCAGGCACAAATAAAGCTCGGGCGAATCGCCGGGATCTCGATCGGACTGCACTATAGCTGGTTTATTATCGCCTTCCTCATTACCCTGTCGCTTATCGGCCGCTTCAGCACCGTCATGCCACAGTGGAGCAGCGCTACCGTCTGGTCAGCGGCCATCGTTACCGGCATATTGTTTTTTGTCACGCTTCTGCTGCACGAATTGGCACACTCCTTGCTGGCAAAATCCCATGGTCTGCGGGTGCGCGCCATCACGCTCTTCGCTCTGGGAGGAGTGTCGCAAATCGAGTCGGAGGCCCCCGACGCGAAGTCCGAGTTCTGGATCGCCATCGTCGGCCCCTTAGCCAGTCTTGTCATTGGCGTCGTTTGTTTGTTGCTGGCGCTGTCCTCCGGCTGGATGCTCAGCAGCGAACCCCGCACACCGGTTTCCGCCGTCCTGGTATGGCTGGGCTACATTAACCTCATGTTGGCCGCCTTCAACTTGATTCCCGGATATCCGCTGGATGGTGGCCGCGTGTTGCGCGCCCTGATCTGGTGGAACACCCACAGCATTGACCGCTCGACACGCATAGCAGCCAGAGTG
The DNA here is from genome assembly GCA_963710585.1 of uncultured Acidobacteriaceae bacterium. GTDB lineage: Bacteria > Acidobacteriota > Terriglobia > Terriglobales > Acidobacteriaceae > Bog-257. Next base: position 225,582 of record CAVQAM010000010.1, read on the forward strand.
GGACAGGCAGTTGCGTTCCTCTTCATATTTCTGGGGCTCTACCAATTCTTCCTCGGCAAGAACTTCGGCGGTTTATGGCTGGCTTTTATCGGCTGGTTCTTGCTGGATGCGTCCCGCAGCAGCTACGCTCAAGTGGAGATCACCCAGGGACTGCGGGACCGGAAAGTGTCCGACATCATGGACCGGGATTTCTCCACGGTGGAAGCCCATTTGAGCCTGGAGGATTTTGTGCACCGGTACTTGTTGGCCAGCGGGCGACGGTGCTTTGTGGTGGTGCAAAACGGCAACCTGGCTGGGCTAATCACGACCAATGAGGTCAGCCATGTGGAGCGGGAGCGTTGGCCCCAGACCAGTGTGCAGAGTGTAATGCGGCCATTGAGTCAACTACGGACGGTCACGCCCGACATTTCCGCGACCCAGGCGCTGGAGCTCCTGAGCCGGGAGGACATCAATCAGTTGCCGGTCGTCTCCCATGGTCAACTGCAAGGGATCTTCTCGCGCAGTAGTGTGATGGGCTTTCTTCGCAACCGTGCCGAACTGTTCAAGGGTTAAGCTCGGGGCGGGCCGAGCCAAAGGGTTGCAACAGGAAGAAAGGCGCTGCGTCATGTGCGTTCCAGGCTGGTGTTTCACTAGCGCTCACCCAGCCTTAGGCGTCCGCCTAATCCGATTGACTCGGCCACCTGGGTTGCGAAATCGGTAATCGCATCGCCGAGCGCCAGCAGCGCCTCGGAGTTTTTCAGGGTATTCCAACCCTCTTTCAATCTCGCTCGGCTCTTCGGATGCGCAACGCAGATCACGCCGGCAGCCGCCAAAGCGATCTGGGCCGCAGGCGGAAGTCTGCGCATGGCTTTAACGCAACGCACTAGGAGCTTGTACAGGACTTGGAGAAATTCCCATCCCACGACGAACGAAACCGAAGATCCGATTCCCACCGCGATTGGAACCGTGCTTGCGCGGGCGTAATCCCGGAGATGCGTGTCAATCAACACCGATACCACCGGGGCTCCCATCGCCGTAAGGTGTGGGTCTTTCGTGTAAATGGCCTGGGCATCGAGTTCCAACCACGTTGCTAAATACGGGAAATCGTCCACGTCAGCGTAGGTTTGTGTGGGCGAAGGCTGCATCTTCGGAACGTAGAAGCGCAGACATTTTTGGAAAATGCGCCCATTCCTGTTTCACTTCGGATACCGTGGTCCGGGTCTGCCTTGCAATGTCTTCCTAGTGCTTCTCAATCTCCCACTTGGCATGTTCTGGCGCAAAGATAACCACGACTCCGGCGTCGATGGACTCGTGAAGGGAACTGCGATTAGCTGGATTCCGTCTCTTCTTCAGGCGCCAGTAGAGTTCGCTGCGGGCACGGTTCGCATCCGCCACCAGCCGCAGTTGCAGCAGTCTCGGAAAAAGCGGCTTGAGGCTAGAAAACGCACCGAGCAATGCGACCAGCTTAGGTAACAAGTCCGAGCGCGGCATATCTTCGAGATTCGGACACAAACCGCCTCTTGATTCTCTATCCATTGTTAAGGCTGATTGTAACGAAGCCGTCTACTCAAGGTCTTACGCTATCTCCCGTTTGGACGGCCCTTGCCTTTCGAGGTTTGGGGACGGCCCATGGCAACAGGTCAGTGACCAAACAGCGCATACCGTGGATACCGTATTATTTCTCGGAGTGGTGGAGGAGTCATGAAAATCCTGATGGGAATTGACGATTCAAAATACTCCGGGGATGTATTAAGGGCTGTTGTCACACAGTTTCGGAGTGAGAATACCGAGGTTCGGGTCTTGCATGTGTTGCAGCCGTTTGCGCCAGCTCCGCCGCAAATGGCGGCTGGCTACGCTCCTGAGTTGGAGGACCAGAAAAAGCAAGTCCGTGAGTTGGTCGAGCAAATTGCGAAGGAGCTGTGTAGTGCAGGATTCAAGGCGGACAGCGCCGTCGAGGTGGGTGACGTCAGGGAGAGCATCATCGATTCCGCAGCAGGGTGGCGTGCCGATCTGATCGTCGTTGGTCCGCATGGGCAGAGAGGCGTCCAGCTTTTTTTGCTTGGTAGTGTGGCGGAATTCGTCGCTCGCCATGCCAAGTGCTCCGTAGAGATCGTTCGCACCCCCGTGAGTATTTGACAGAAACGTGCTGATGCGATTTTGGGGAACGCGAGGCCACGTAAGCCGTCGGACAAAGATGGGTATTACACCTCAGGCACTGTCATCGAACGCAAACCGGCAAAGCTCACTCTGCCCTGCGTTTCCAGGACTTATGCCGTTGACGACAGCTGTTCACCGGATGCATCACGATAAGGCCCGGGATCCCCGTTAGAACTGTTGAAGGAGAAAGGGACTACCACCCTGGAGATCGAGAGGTCCATTTCTTGACAATAGTGATTCTCTTCCCGCGATTATCACTCTTGAACCGAGCACTTCGATGTTGTCACCCCTGGCAAGAATCAGCTGGTATTCATTGACGAACTTAGTAGGGCCTAAGTGGACCTCAAGTGCCCCATCCGCGGTCTCCAAGACAAGATGCGATCCCACCCCGCCGCTAATCGGGCAGAGATGATCGTTCGTATCCACGACAACCCCCTTTACCAGGACGTCGGTTGTCAAATCGTATTTAGGTATGACCGTGAAACTTGGTGGCGCGTTTTGGCTAGCAACCGTTGCAGCAACCGCCACCACGACCACGAGGAGGAGCCACGCTTTCGATGACACGTGCACTCTAAGCCTCGGAAAGAAGAACCACGCCCAGCGGCAAATGTCTCAATTGGTTGGCACGCTTTTCTACTCAAAGTATACCGCCGCGTTCCACCGCCTGTCTGTGATCGGATCATCATAGTTACTTCGATCTCCGGCTTATACGACAACGAGTCGACAGACATGACTTGGGCGTGTTCGCGTTGGTTTTCCCGTTTTGGGTCACGTGCATTGGGAGCATCTGCGTGCGCGTCGTCACTGACAGTCGAATCGCTGCTGTGATCAAATGTTTGTAGAAGAAAACAACTCCCGAAGGGGGCGGGACAAAACACAGCAATTCAAAGTTGCCGATTTCATCTGCCCTGATGGAGGTGTGCTATGGCAACTCAAGTAACAAGACTTTCACGCATAGGCATTAACAAAATCCTCGTGGCGACAGACTTTTCGCCTGAGTCGCAGAACGCCCTTCAATACGCTCTTTCCTTGGCTAAGCGTTACGAGTCCAAGCTTTTCATCACGCACGCGGTGCCACCCGATGCCGGTACCACAGGCATGGAGATGCAAGTAGCGTTGCCCGACTTGATGCAGAGCAACGCTGAGCGAAACGTGGCGCTACTTGAGCAGACAGAAGAACTGAAATCCTTTCCACACGAAGTGATCGTCGAATCCGGTGAGGCCTGGGAAGTCCTCAAAGAGGTCGCGTACAACAAGAACATTGACCTCATCGTCATGGGTACGCATGGGCGTGGAGGTGTTAGCAAGCTGTTATTGGGATCGACGGCTGAAAAAGTGATACGCCACGCAAGTTGTCCTGTGCTTACTGTAGGGCCCCAAGTGAAACCGCTGTCTCTGGGCCGATTTGGCCACATCCTTTATGCCACCGATTTTTCTGATGGCTCCATGCGGGCGCTGACTTATGCTCTGTCACTTGCAAAAGAGGACGGGGGCGAGCTGACCATGTTTCATGTCATTCAAAGCAAAACATTGTCGGAGTTGTACTCAATCGAGTGGAAGCGACAGGATCGGGAAAGCTTGCGTCGACTGATCCCCCCCGACCTGGATCTTGCGTGCAAACCTGACATCGAGGTCGAGGTTGGGGATCCCGCAGTGGAAATTATCCGCCTGGCCGGTAGTCGCAATGCGGAGTTGATCGTCATGGGCGCTCGTGGTGGTGGCGCTGCGTCGACGCACTTGCCGTGGACGACGCTGCACCATGTATTGCAGCATGCGCATTGCCCAGTGCTCACGGTTCGGGAGAAATCATCACGCTGAACTAATAATGGACCAAGGCTTAACTTAACCCAGCCTGATCCGAAGAACAGAGAGCCCTCTAAGCGCAAGGAGCGCAGGAATGAGACCCGTCCATACATTCAGCGTGGTACCGTCTTTGCCACAGCAGGTCGAGGGACTTCGCACGGTCGCTCACAATCTCCGTTGGTGCTGGAGCCATGAATCAGTCGAGCTGTTCCGGCGGCTCGACCGCGATCTGTGGGAGACAACCGGTCACAATCCGGTGCTTCTGTTGGGCACAATCGAACAGTCGAAGCTCGAAGAGGCGGCCAAGGATGATGCATTTCTAGCGCACTTGGCCCGAGTGGAGTCGAACCTCGAAGGTTATCTTGCCGCAGATTCAACGTGGTTTCGTCGAACCTACGGAAACTCCGGCGACCTCCCGGTGATTGCTTACTTTTCGGCGGAGTTCGGGCTGACGGAATGCCTGTCGATCTTCGCCGGAGGCCTCGGCATTCTCGCTGGCGATCACCTGAAGTCAGCAAGTGACTTGGGAGTACCACTTGTCGGAGTCGGATTGCTTTACCAGCAAGGCTACTTTCGACAGTATCTCAGCCAGTCGGGGTGGCAGCAGGAATCCTATATTCCCAATGATTTTCACAATCTGCCCACAAGCATGGTGCATGACTCAAGTGGGCGTCCCGTCACGGTGAAGGTCAACCTTGCCGATCGCCCTGTGTATGCACAGATATGGAAAGTGCAAGTAGGACGTGTACCGCTGTATCTCCTCGACACGAACGTTGCGGCGAATTTGCGTCATGAAGATCGTGATCTGACGAACCAGTTGTACGGCGGCGACCAGGACATGCGAATCCGGCAGGAGATCCTGTTGGGAATTGGTGGCTATCGCGCGCTGCAGGAGCTCCATCTCCATCCGACGGTGTACCACATGAATGAAGGTCACTCTGCCTTTCTTGCTCTCGAGCACATACAGCATCTGATGAGAACGCGCGATCTCAGCCTGCCGGAAGCCCGCGAGCTGGCCTCAGCCAGCCTCGTCTTCACCACCCATACACCGGTCGAAGCCGGACACGACTATTTTTACCCCGATTTGATTAACAGATACTTTGGCGAGCCGTTGCGAAAACTGGGGCTTTCACTGACAGACTTTCTCGTCCTTGGTCAGACACAACGCAGCGGAGACTTCTGTATGACGGCGCTGGCCTTGCGATCAGCCGGCCGCGCCAACGGAGTCAGCAAACTCCATGGCGAAGTTAGCCGTAACATGTGGCAGTCGCTGTGGCCGGGGGTACCCGTTAGCGAGATACCCATTGGGCATGTCACGAATGGAGTTCATTTCCGAAGTTGGATCTCGGCTGAGTTCAACCAGCTTTATGATCGTTACTTGGGTCCCAATTGGCGCGAGGAACCCGCCAGCAGCGACGTGTGGAGCCGCGTCCAATCCATCCCGGCTGAGGAATTGTGGCGCACCCATGAACGTCGCCGTGAGCGGCTTGTGGCATGGGCTCGTCGCCGCGTGAGCGCGCAACGCATGCGCCGGGCTGCTCCGCAGGCCGAAATCGATGCCGCCGCAGAAGTGCTAAATCCAGACGCGCTTACTATCGGATTTGCTCGCCGCTTCGCGACGTACAAGCGCGCCACTCTTATCTTGAGCGACATGGATCGTCTGCGCCGGCTTCTCACCGACCCCACGCGTCCCCTGCAGGTGATTTTCGCCGGCAAGGCGCACCCGCGAGACAATGCAGGTAAGGAACTCATCCGCCAGATCACCGAAGTGAGCCGCGATCCCGTTCTCGGGCGCCATGTTGTGTTCCTGGAAGACTACGACATGGCCGTCGCTCGCTACCTGGTGCAGGGCGTGGACGTGTGGCTGAATACTCCACTACGCCCCAACGAAGCCTCTGGAACCAGTGGAATGAAGGCGGCCGCCAACGCTGTGCTGAACCTCAGTGTGCCGGATGGCTGGTGGGACGAAGTGTGGAGCGATCCCAATAACTCGAGAACAATGGGATGGTCCATTGGCAAAGGCGAAGAATACACGGATCCGAAATACCAGGATCAGGTCGAAGCCGAAGCTCTTTACGATCTCTTGGAGCGTGACGTCGTGCCCACGTTCTATGAGAGAGGTGCTGATCGGATTCCGAGGAAGTGGGTGGACCGCATGAAAGCTAGCGTCGGTTCCCTTTGCCATTTCGTAAACACACATCGTATGGTCCGCGACTACGTAGATGGCTATTACATGAAGGCACACGCTCAGTTCCGCGTGCTAGAAGAAGATGGTGCACGTCGCGTGCGAGAGCTGTCGGCAGCGTTGGAACGCATTCGCCATGAATGGCACCTTGTCCGAATTGTAAGGGTGGAGGATGGCCCACCTAAAACGGTCTCCGTGGCTTCGTCTATTGGTGTTCGAGCCCAAGTCTATCTTGGGAGTCTAAGCCCACAAGATGTCATCGTGGAGCTTTACGTCGGGCGCGTCAACGAAGATGGCGAACTTGTGGAAGGCGATGCCGTTGCGATGCGGCCGGAACACGAGGACACGAGCGGCACTTATGAGTACACGGTTGAGACCTCAAGTCGTCGCAGCGGACTGCACGGCTTTACCGTGCGGGTACGCCCGAGTCATCCCGACTTGCCGGTCGCGTTTATTCCCGGCCTGATCTGCTGGGCCGGTGAGTCTCGGATCTGCTCGGCAGCCGTCGTCTAAAAACGGAGAAAGCCATGTTCAGTACTTTGGAAGAACAAATCGAAAGCACTCAGGGTGAGCGGCTCACACCAGCCAAGCGGTGGATCCGTCGCTTAGTCGTATTCGGACTCTCTCTGCTTTTGTTCATAGCAGTGTTGCTGGCGATTGGCCTCGTGGACTACTGAGTCCTAAGGATGTGTTCGCAGCGAGACGGACAGTCGAGGAGGCTAGATTTGTTCGATGATGACTGCAGAAGGGTCATGGCGACTATGTGGGAAACCATCGCTATCTCCTCCGAGTTTTGAATCGCCAACGAACGATACTGTGTCATCGGAAGCGAGACTGGAGGTGACACGTGAAGATGCCGGAAACGAAGCAGCGCGTCGCCATCAAGAACATTCTTTTTGCAACCGACTTCGAGGTTTCAGCAGTTCGGGCTCTACCCTTCGCATAGGGGCTGATGCACTTTTTCGATGCTGCCGTTCCTTTGTCTTGGGCCGCTTCCTTGCGAGATCCGACGTCGGAAAGATGGTTAGCTTAGACCGAAGATGTGAGTGACCGATTTGAGTCATAAAGGACAACGGGCCGTGTATATTGACGGTTTGTGAAGAGGTTCTGACGGTCCGTGCGGACTAGGCGCGAAGCTGGAGTGGTCAGCACGCCACACACCGCGCGATAATCGCTTCTGGCGACGCGAGTAGTGGTCGTAACCAACGGGTTGGAGAGAAGGTGTTGTTTCAGTGAGCGGCTTCGTGGCCCAGAGAGACGAGTGGATTCAGGAGCGGCTGCGGCATTTCGGTGTACAAGCAGCGCCGGAACCGCCGGTGGTATGGGACGACACCACTAACTACATGGGCATCGAGCGCGATCACATCGTCAACCTGCACGGCGATCTCTTCCTGATCCGCTGCAATGAACGCGAGGGACGATTCGGATTGGATGATCAGCCGAAGTTCTGGGTCAAGCGCTCGCTCGCCCTTAGCACCGGACAGACTCACATCCTTAAGCTGGCGATCCAGGAGTCGTTCAAGGCTCGCGTAGGAGTGGTCGAGGTGCTCTGTTTCCGCAATGCCGAGAAGGAGGCGAAGGTTCTGGAACTCGTGCGTGGAGACCCGCGGTTCATGCAGGGCCGCAGCACCTACGATTCCCGCGGCAACCTGGTACGGATAATCGATTTTATCCCCGCCACCGATTTCTTGACCTACATCGACTCGATTCGGTTGCGGCACGAGGAATATTGCCGCACCATGCTTCCGGCGATACTTGCGAAGGTAGCGGATAACATCGCAGCACTTCAGCGCTTGCACGACGCCGGGCTGTGCCACGGCGACATTCGGAACGATCACCTGCTCATTGAGCAAGCAACGGGCTGTTATAAATGGATCGACTTCGATCTCGACCAGTGTTCCCCTGAATTCGATATCTGGAGCGTTGGGAATATTCTCCATTGTGTCGCGGCCAAGGGGTTCATGACCTTCCGTGACGCTATTAGAATTAGGCCGCAGCTCTCCGGAGACCTTTCGCAAGACGATGCGTCGATTTTCTTCCCGGACCGGATCATGAACCTGCAAAAGATTTTTCCTTACCTGCCCCACAAGTTCAACGACGTGCTGCTTCGTTTCTCGTTCGGAGCGCGCGTTGGATACGATCGGATTTCTCAGATCACCGACGATTTGGCGGACTGCGCCGCGTCGGCAGCTTGGTGAGGGAGTGCGAAGCTATTCTTCGTGATGCCGATGCATTCGCTGAGCGGCTCGATTTCCGCCAGCAGCGATTCCTGTGCCGCTTGCAGCCCCGGACTCAGTCCCTACGTACCCTGCGCAATAAATTCCACTATGCGCTCCGGAGTGGCTACGGTAGTGGCCTTATCCTCAACCCGTGTGTTGGAAGAGGCAGAGGCAACAGAACGGTGCGGAGCGGAAAAGGACTTCACCATCGCATCCGAGGCTGGTGCGATATCTGAAACGGAACTTGGACTGGAGACAACCATTCTCTGGTTCTCGGACTAGCTCGCGGTCAGGCTATACCGATGTCCGAACTAATCATCAAATCGTACAGGTGCCGGCTGACCCAATCACACTTGTAGTATCTGCGAATGTATGCCGCGCGTGTGCGGTTGACGTCGTCGAGAGCGACCTCGCAGTCAGTGCGGTGTGGATACCGATCTTGGATCCGCTTTAGTTTCTCTTGTCTTGAACCGTAGACAAAGACATGGAATGTGTCATCCTGTCCTCGCAAAATGCACTGTGCTCCGCGACCCACGATCACGCACTGGCCTAGTTTCGCAGCTTCACGAATTATCGCTCTGCTGAGGTCCGCGAGGTAATCGGAATCAACAACGTCAGGAGCAGGACCAGACCAAGTATCGACGTTGCCTAGCCAGAACGCCTTGAGGAGTCTTGCGACGAAGGAGCTTGGGTGCTCCTCCATCTCGCAAACTTCAGAAGGCTGCACATGAGTGCGGCGGGCAAGTTCGAGAATCAGATCACGATCCAGAAGCTTCCAACCGAGCCGGGCTGCAATCTCCTGACCTATGGCGGTTCCTCCGCTGCCGTACTCGCGCGAAATCGTAATTACTCGGATCGTTTTCATGTTGTCAGCACCATTGGCTCGATCCATGCCTGCGGATCCGTTCCGGCATCGGCTGCGGAACTTTCGACAGAAAACCTAGCCTAAAATTAGGGGCTCGACTTCGTCCGTTCTTCCAGTTCTTGTTCTATTATCAAGCATTTCCGCTTTGCACAGCGAAGCCGGCCGTGACGCTTGTAAGCAAATTTGTAACTGGGGATTCCTCAAGGATCAATAAGGGTCAACTACCCGAAAATGTAACCCGCTTAGAAAACGAACGGCTAAAGCGAGCGGAACCGAGGGCTCAAAATCCGCCGAGGTTCCGCCGATCAACGCACTTGGTACACTGAACCGACAAGCTTCACTCGGAGTAACGCTGTGGATACCGATCTCCTGAATCGGAAAGCCACTCATTTCGTTTTGTGGGCGCCGGGGCAGACAGCACCCAAGCTGGTCATCGGCACGTTGCAATTCGGTGCGCCACCGTTCTTGACTGCAAAACAGACGCTCCCGCTCAAAGCCGTCGCCGGAGTCCATGGATTGTGGGAAATCGCACCCGTGGACTGCGGGTTGGCCGACGGCAACGTCTACCATTACTGGTTCGAGGTGGACGACACCAGGCCCGCGCACGCTGCGAATGCACGGGTGTCCGTCACCGATCCGACGGCATTCACAGTGGACTGGCGACTCACCGAGGGCGACGGCGACCAGCCCACATCGGTGATCAAGTTTGCCAGCGGGCAGCTGGTTACGTGCGATCCCGATGGCACGCCGGTAACGCCGCCCGCGCCCGGAGACCTGCGGAAGCTGGCGGCAAACAACTTCACGATCATCTACGAGTTGCCAGCCGCGTGGACGCGGCAACCGCGCGGCGGCGGTGCCGAGCGGGGCGTCGGAACTTTTCGCGACATTGTTGCGATGCTTGATAAGGATGCGCAGGCCCCCAACTTCGACCAGCTCGAGGCGGCCCAGCGGGGCCACGCCCATATCGCCGAACTCGGCATCAACGCTATCGAACTGCTCCCACCCGCGGACAGTTACTACGAACGCGAATGGGGCTACGGGACCTCGCACATGTTCGCGCCCGATTACGAACTTGGTCATCCCGACTTCAACTCGTGGTCGACTGCGAATGCCGATCTGCAGCGGCTTGCTGAAACCTGCCACGCCCTGAACATCCGGCTCATCGACGATGTCGTCATGGGATTCGCGCGCAGCGGATCGTACGAGCGCATCGACTTCGACGATTTCCATATTGCCTTCGATCACGACCACCCGCCGGCCGACCCGGACGCGTGGACGTCGCGGCCCAGCGAAGCGCGGCAGGACTTTGGAAGCAGGCTGTGGCGGTACGTAAAGAAAACCAACACTTACGATCCGATGACCGGAAAGGATGCCGATTTCCGGCCTGCCCGTCACCTGCACTTTCTCGCGCAAGAGCGCTGGATGCGTGACTTCCACATCGACGGCTACCGCATTGACAGCGTCGAGACGGTCGCGAATTGGGATTTCCTCGGTGATTTCACGAACTACGCGCGCGAGCATTTCCGCGCGAGGTGCAAAGCCCAGGGTATGTCCGAGCAAGAGGCAGATGCGCGGTTTCTAGTCGTCGGTGAAGAATTGCAGCAGCCGATCGACATCATCCGCCAGCGGCGTATCACGGCATTGTGGAACGACAAGTTCCGCGACTATCTCCGCTCGGCCGTACTGGGGCAGAACGCTGGGAACGAATCAACGTTCGAGTGGACCGTGAGAAAGATGGTGGAATGCCAATATTTTGGGTTCAGCGACGGCGCTGAGGCTGTCAACTACATTGGCTCACACGACGTTGAGGGCCTGCACAAGGAGCGGATCGCGACTATGTTCCGCTACCAGTTTCCCATCGACGACTCGATGTCGAACGAGGAGAAGGCGCGACGGAACGCCGAGATCGAGCGGCGCGTGAAGCTGGCGTTCGCTTGCCTACTCACAGCAGTCGGCATTCCTATGATCCTTGCCGGTGATGAATTTGCGGACGAGAACGATCTATTCAACATCAAAGGGAACGTGACGAACCAGGGTGGTAAGCAGATCGACCCTGTAGATTTCGCCCGGTTGGAAGGCGATGATAACGATTGGCGGCGGCGCGTGCTTGAACACGTCAAACGATTGATCGAGCTGCGCAGGACGCATCCGGCCCTCGGAGTGAACGACACGACGTGGCTGCACATGGACTTCACGCCCGACCGGCGCGTGATGGTATGGCAGCGCAGCAGCGATGACAATCCCGTGATTGTTGTGGCGAATTTCTCCGATTTTCAAACAGATGATCCGTTCAACGGCGTCTCGGAGTACGCGGTGCCGAACTGGCCGCGTCGCAGCGATTTCGACTGGCGTGAGGTTTTGCAGGGGAGAAACGTTCCGCCGGAGTGGGTCGCGCGGGAGCCTCTATTTCCGTGGGAAGCGAAGGTGTACGTACACCGGTGATCCTGGAACGGCTCAATGTCCGAACGCGAGGAGTTGTCCTACGATAGCTTGCCAGCTATGGCAAGCTACGCCTTGTAGAGCGGTTCTCTGCCAGAGCATGTCGACCGACCTGCTGGTTGTAACGCCCCAACGGCACGCCAACACTCGGAAAAACCTCAGCACACTCACGATTTACCGCGAACTTACCGTTTTCCTCTGAACCCCTCGGCACTCCTCGACACGCTTCGGGGAAAGCAGATCAAGTAACTGATAATAAAGGCGCTGGTCGCGTGGACCCGCGTAAATACTGGCTATGGCTTGATAAGCTCTGCGCTGGCGGATTTAGGCTGTTAATCTGATGCGCGGTCCGGTCGAGTTGCTTCTTCCGCAAGGATCGACTCCACGCTAGGTAGCAGCGCGCGGCCTCGGGAAGATCTTACAACCGTGTGTGATCTACCGCGAGAAACACCAGCGTGTTGCGGATTATCAGCAGCGTGTTGCGGATTATCAGTGGCGTGTTGCCGCGATTCTCCACAATTGCCTTGGTCGCCGTGATGGCGGGATTGGCCGCATCTTTGCCGTATAGATGGTCGATGCCGAGCAGGACAAGTCTTGCGCCTATGTCGTCAGGCACATCTAGGCCTGATTGCCGCAGAGGATGCACACGATGAAAGTCGCCTTTCTTGTTCAGGTGCCGCATTCATGATCAAGTTTAAACTTCCGTATCGAATGCGGTGAAATGCGGTAAAGTTCTGTTTTGGGAATTCGTAAGTCGTTGAAAGAATGGCTCCTCAGGTAGGACTCGAACCTACAACCCTCCGCTCAACAGCCGGAGCATACGCAAGCCGATCATTGATTCTAAAGGCCTTTCTAGCGGTTTAGGGGGCGTCACAACCTGTACCTGAGGGGTTTCGCTCGATAATTTGCTCGGCAACTCGTCAGCTTCATCGAAACTGAGCGCGGAACAAGCGACAGATCAGTGTCCGTGACCGCGGTCATGGGACAGAAATTGACAATCGTGAATTTGAGGGACAAAAAGCAGAGGTTAAGACTGCGGGTTGGCTGAATGCCTTTCTATGCCGCTGCCCTATGCACCCGGTTTATCACCGTGTGACGGTTGGAGGCCTGCAAGATGCCGCGCACATCATTCGACTGGCAGCAATCCGCGGCTCCGGCCGCCCAAGCTTCCGCCCACATACAATCATCGGCAAAACGATGAATGCAGACAAATGCTGTCGCCGGGAAACGGGCGCACAGCTCTCTCAACTCAGCGAGGCTGACGAGTTCCAGATCCACAACCGCGAAAGCGGCGCCCGCCCGGGCCACCGCGGCGCAGATTTCTTCAGACGATCTCACGATGGCGATATTGCGAAACTCACTCTTCAACAATGCCGCAAGGCGCTCGGCTGAAGCCGCATTGTGGTGAGCGAGTATAGCGTTGATGGGCCGCATGGCAAGCCTCTTTCGAATTGGCGGAAACAAGGATGATGACTGCTAATCCATCCAATGAAAGTGCGATTTGTTCGCCTGGTCATAGAGTTCGCGCTGCACAAATACGCGCCGGACACGGTGCTGCAGTAACAAACCGATGAGCGTTGTGGCCAAACGCGAGATCCAGGGCACTCTCGGATGAATGTTTAACACCAGGAGATCGAAGTCGACGAAAGTAAGTAATAGCCGTCTTTACGCTGCTGCCGCCCTGCTCTCGCCTTAAGTATCCTTTGCTTCAGCAGTAGCAGGTTTGTTTCCAAATATTTCGGCTTCTGCTCGGAGCCAATCTTCGAGGCGTGACTGTCTTCACAGCCCCGCTCCTCGTAAAACCGATACGCACGCACACGAATTAGTTCCTCGGTCAATTCGAGTGAGCCTTCATCGGGCTTCGCGGTTGAAACACTCGCAGTTTTATGTCGCATGGTAGACGCAATGCCAAGGTTGAAAAGTGAGAGGCGACAAGCACATAATCCGCCGCGGCCGTCGCCTGGATATTCTCCTTTTTATTCGCCTATTACTGTTTTGCACTGCTGTCCGGTTAAAACTCGAACAGAATCAGTTGGCTAACGTTTTCGGCGAAATTGGCGTCTTGGTCGATGCCCTGAAGGGCGCATAAAATGGGCGTTTTCTCGAAGAGCGTTAGGCTGAGGATCTGTAGAATCTGGTACAGGCTGGCCTCCAGCCCCAAACCGTTTGCGCACGATCGCCACCAGCACGTAGACCGACAGGATGCACATCCCCGCGGGAGGTTTCAATTCAAATCGTTCCCGGCGGCAAAACCACTTATCCCACTGCCGGTCAGCCGCTTACGCCAACATCATGCATTTTTCCCCGGACAGCAGTGACTGTTTTGCATTCCCGACGACGAGTAACAGCGCGGAGTACTCCTGATCCCTACTTGTCCTAGTTGCGCGCGGTTTTCGATTGTCACCACGCCTCGGGAATAATTGATCGCGCCGGCACATGGGCACAGAGGCGTGATCGGCATCACAGCAATTGAAGCGGTACCGGTGGATACTTACAACAAGCGAGCAGCGAGAAGATACTGTCGCGCCTGAGCACTGCTGCAGCGAAAAGACACTGCCGCGCTTGGCCGCGAGTGTCCCGCAGCCCCACGTTCACCAAGTTGATTCCTTAGAGGGAGAGGTATTGTGCTCCCCGCATCCATCCATGAGCCCTTCAGGACCGACCTCTGCGGAATGGAAGCGCAGCCACTCATTCCTGCTCGAGCCATAGGAGCAGGCATTGTGGAAAGTCAGCCGTTGCGATGGCCTGGTCCGCGATCGTGGCTGAGGGTGCATCACCTCGTTCAAGGAGGCAGTTATGGCTGATCTATACACCTGCAGCTGTGGTAATCAAACCTGGGAGATCTTCGACACGGGCGTACGTTGTACCACGTGCAAGACCGAGTATGTCACTCAGCACACGCCGGTGGCGGAATTCAACCACACGGTCACAGAGGAATTGGAGGACACGCTGGAACTGTAACCCCCAGACGGTAGCCCGCAGCGGTTTTGCCGAGGTGTGCACCAAGTTCCACTGTAACCCGAAACCGAAGCGGAACCACGTTTCTGATGCCTACTGGCAACATCGAAGCTGGAGGACCGGGTGCGGCATGTGCCAAAATTCCTGCCAGCACCTGCACCTCCTGCTGCGGAAGGAGGTTTGTGATGCCAACAGTAACTGCTCCAACCCGCATTAAACTGCAAAACATTCTATTCGCCACTGACTTCTCGCCCTCGGCGCAGGCAGTGCTGTCCCATGCTCTGGACCTAGCTCGCCACTACGGCGCCAGGCTGTACACCGTCAATGTTCTGCCTCACATGCCGTTTGTCGAAGCTGCGCAGCCGGATCCCGAGCAAACCAAGTTGTTAGCTGATCAACAGCTAACTGCCTTGATGCGCTGCGCGTCGTTGAAGAATGTCGAACACAAAGAACTGATTGAGCAAGGCGAAGTTCCGGACGTGCTCTCCAAGCTGGTCTGGAAGCATGGCATTGATCTTATCGTAATCGGCACCGGCGGCCGCAAGGGACTAGGAAAGCTGCTGCTGGGCTCAGTAGCCGAGGAGGTCTTTCGCAATGCCGAGTGCCCAGTGCTGACCATAGGGCCGCACGCTACCCGCTGGAACATCGATGGCAACCTACGGCACATCCTGTATGCCACCGACTTCGGGCCAGAGTCGTTGCACGGATTGCCCTACGCCATATCGTTGGCTGAGGAGAACCGGGCCGGTCTGACCCTCCTGCACGTGGCGCCAGAGCCTGGTGTTGCTCTGCCGGAGCCAGAACCCGGAGCTATGCCTGTGCTTGACCGGAGCGAGGTAGTGGCTTCCACGGAGAAACAACTCCGCACCCTGATACCGGAAGGGACCCAGCTTTGGCACGAGCCGGAGTACATGGTCGAGTTTGGCCCCGCGGCGGAGACAATTGTCAGAATTGCCGCGCCGACGGTCGATATGCTCGTGCTGGGTGTGAAACGGCCAGCGGCTTTGAGCAAACATCTGGGCGAGGGTGTAGCGTACCAGATCGTCTGCGAAGCGCCCTGCCCGGTGCTTTCGGTAGGTGCCCGGTACCACGTCTGAGCGTGCGTTCCGGCCGCGCGGAGTTCGTCTTCGTTGTCAGGACTCAGCGGCAAGTGCTGACGCAACCGCATCAGGGTCGTCCGCAAGACCGACAGAAGTGGTTGCATCTCTGGATGTAGAGCTTTCGGGAGTTGGCGAGAGGCGCCTTGGCTGCTGCCTTGCGTATCTCCGCTCACAGCTTGATGTGACCCCCGTACTAGTCCCCGGCCGGGAATAGGCACATGCTGAAATAGCGGGCGGGCCGCTATCGCTGACAAGAGTTTGTGCGTGTTCATCTGGGAGGCGGCACCGTAGTTGCCAACGGAGTATACTGCCCGCCGCTGCATTGTGAAGCCCAAGTTGAGTCCCCGCTTTCTCCCCATACACGCAAAGTACGTTCGTCGATTAGGAGGCCCCTATGGCTATTACGAAACAGGATGCCCTCGACTATCACTGTGGTTCCCGGCCCGGAAAGGTGGAAGTCGTTTCCACCAAGCCCTGCCTTACCCAACGCGATCTTAGCCTCGCCTATACTCCCGGCGTGGCTGATCCCTGCCTCGAGATCGAAAAGAATCCGCAAGATGCATTCAAGTACACCGCCAAAGGTAACCTCGTTGCAGTCGTGACTAACGGCACCGCCGTTCTCGGTTTGGGCGACATCGGCGCGCTGGCCGGCAAGCCGGTCATGGAAGGCAAAGGTGTCCTGTTCAAGCGGTTTGCCGACATCGACGTATTCGATATCGAACTGAATACTCATAATCCCGACGAGATCATCAAGACCTGCCAACTGCTGGAGCCCACCTTCGGCGGTATCAATTTGGAAGACATCAAAGCGCCGGAATGCTTCTACATCGAAGAGACGCTGAAGAAGACGATGAAGATTCCCGTCTTCCACGACGACCAGCACGGCACCGCCATCATTTCTGGCGCGGCGCTGGTGAATGCCGTGGAACTGACGGGCAAGCGCATGGACCAGATTAAGATAGTCGTCAATGGCGCTGGCGCTGCCGGCATCGCCTGTGCTGAGCACTATGTCTGCATGGGTGTGAAGCGCGAGAACATTACCCTGGCTGACACCAAAGGCGTCATCTACAAAGGCCGCAAGGAGGGAATGAATCCCTACAAGGAGCGGTTCGCGAAAGACACGCCGTTCCGGACTCTTACGGAGGCAGCTCTTGGTGCCGACGTGCTGCTCGGACTTTCCGTTAAGGGCGCATTCACGCCGGAGATGATCGCCTCCCTGGCCCCGCGGCCGGTGGTCTTCGCCATGGCAAACCCCGATCCGGAGATCACCTACGAGGAAGCACGCGCCGTTCGGGACGACATCATCATGGCGACGGGGCGCTCCGATTATCCGAACCAGGTCAACAACGTTCTGGGATTCCCGTTTATCTTCCGCGGCGCTCTCGACGTGCACGCCACCACGATCAACGAGGAAATGAAGCTGGCGGCGACGCACGCGCTCGCTGCGCTCGCAAAAGAAGATGTTCCCGACTCCGTCTGCCGGGCCTATGGCGTGGAAACTCTGAAGTTCGGCGTTGACTACATCATTCCTAAGCCATTCGATCCGCGCGTACTGGTTTGGGAGGCATCCGCGGTGGCGAAGGCCGCCATGGACACCGGCGTGGCGCAAACCCCAGTGGATATGGCTGAATACCGCGAGCAACTCGAGAAGCGGTTGGGTAAGGCGCACGAGGTGATGCGCTTCATGATTCACAAGGCACAGGCGAATCCGAGGCGCGTCGTTTTCCCCGAGGGCTCGCACCAGAAGATCCTGCGCGCCTGCCATGTCCTGATCGAGGAGAACATTGCCGTTCCAATTCTGCTTGGTCGCGCCGAGGAGGTCCGGCGCACGGCGGCGGAGTTGGGGCTGCAGCTGAACGGAATCACGATCATGGAACCGGCGAGGGCTCCGCGGCGGCAGGAATACGTCCGTGAGCTGTATCGCCTGCGGCAACGTCGCGGCGTGACACTAGGCTCGGCAGACAAGCTGATGAGCGATCACAACATCTTCGGCTCGATGATGGTTCGCATGGGTGACGCCGATGCCATCGTCTCGGGCGTGACCCAGAACTATCCCGATACGATTCGACCGGCGCTCCAGGTGATTGGGGTGCGTGAAGGGATCCACAAAGTATCGGGCGTATTTCTCATCATCACCCGCAGGGGCGATCTGTACTTCCTGGCCGATGCCACCGTCAACATTGAACCCACCCCCGAGGACCTGGCCGAGATCGCTCTCTGCGCAGCCCAGGAGGCACGGCGCTTCGATATTGAGCCACGCGTGGCGATGTTGTCCTTCTCCAGTTTCGGCAGCACCAAGCATCCGCTGTGCGACAAAATGCGCAGGGCCGTAGAATTGGCCCGTTATGCCGATCCGACGCTCATCATCGATGGCGAATTGCAAGCTGATATGGCGATCAGTGCCAAGAAACTGGAAGCAGCCTTCCCGTTCTCGCCGCTGAAGGGCGGCGCCAATGTCCTGATCTTCCCCGACCTGGAAGCATGCAACATCGCTTGCAAACTGCTGATGAGCGTGGGGGGAGCCCAAGCGGTTGGGCCAATCCTCATGGGCATGGCAAAGCCGGTTCACCTGCTACAGCCGGGTGTTGAAGTGGAAGAAATCGTGAACATGGCCACGATCGCGGTGGTGGACGCTCAAGACACGGCGCCCATTACCCGCGACCTCGCAGCGGCGGCAACCTGTTAACGGCAGCCAGCCTCTTGGTTGCCGGACCAACACTCGAACGCGCCAGTAATGGCGCGCTTTTTCTTCGGTCGAATACGTGGGGGGCATATGGCCCGTACCAGTCAATTCCTTCGACCCCTCCCCACGACGAGATTGCAGATAGTCGAGCAATTGGGCGTTGTTTGGCCCGTCAGCACTGCATGACGGAAAGGTGAGGGTTATCCTGTAGGCACGGGCGGAGGTCCCACTATGATCAAGATCACGTCGGTTCGCATGGAATTTCCGGCTGATGCCAACATCATCGTTGGTCAATCGCATTTCATCAAGACCGTGGAAGATTTGTATGAAGCGGTCACCACGACAGCACCACAGGCCAGGTTCGGCTTGGCCTTCAATGAAAGTTCCGGAGCTTGCTTGACACGCTCCGACGGAAACGATCGAGAGCTTCAGGACACGGCCATCCGCAATGCCCAGGCGCTGTCCTGTGGACATGTATTCGTCCTCGTTCTTTCAGTTGCTTATCCCATCAATGTTCTGAACGCACTCCGCACGGTGCCTGAGGTCTGTTCGATATTTTGTGCCACCGCAAACCCCGTCGAAATCATTGTGGCCCGGACGGAGCAAGGCCAAGGAGTGCTCGGCGTCATCGACGGCGCTTCGCCAAAAGGCATCGAAGCACAGAGCGACATCGCCTGGCGTCACGATCTCCTGCGTACGATCGGTTACAAGCGCTAGGAAAAGAATCGCAAGGGTATTCTCCGGCATCCAGGAATCGTCTGCGAGCTGTGCTGGCCCGCCGTAGCTGCCGTTCTGCTTCTCAATGTGACAGGGGCAGGTCGCTCGACCAGGCGTCGGCCGCTATCAACCATTTCTTCCCCACCCGCTGCCACACGGTCAAGTATTTCCCGTGGTCTTCCTTCGTAGTGCCGTCATGTTGCGGCACGCTCATGCGATACGTACCCACGTCCCAAGCGACGCCGCCCTGCTGCTTGATATAGGTGACATCAAATGCGAGATTGGCGACGCCATGGCTGAGCGGCCCCCGCAGATACTCACGAATCGCTTTGCGCCCGTGGACGGCCGGATGATGAGGCGGAAGATACACGGCATCGACGGCATAGGCGGCAACGACTTTGTCCAGGTCTCCTGCGTTCCAGTGCAGAGCCCAGTCACTGCCAATCTGGCGAATCGTAGCAGCGGCGTTGGCGATTCTAGCTTGTTTGTGAGCAGCGAGAACGGGCTTGTGGGCGGCGCGTTTGATAAGCTTCTTCGTGGCTGTCTTCATTGTGGACCTCCCATGACTTTGCGAACACTCTACGGCGGAAAGGGTGGCTGAGTCTGCGATCGCATCGCCTCAGCCCTTGATAACGGCAATCGGCTGAAGTCTCGCTACTTTTCTCGCGATGCCAGTGCGCACGACGACTTCGACAACGCGCTCCACGTCTTTGTAGGCCTCCGGAGCCTCCTCGGCTAGACCCGCAATTGAGCCAGCGCGCACCAGGATGCCGCCGGCCTGCAACCGCGCCCGCAACTCTGCGCCATGCACCGTCTTCTTGGCCTTCATGCGGCTCAGCACCCGCCCCGCGCCGTGGCACGTGGAACCAAAAGTTTGCTCCATCGCCTTCCTGGTTCCCAGTAGAACATAGGACGCCGTACCCATTGAGCCGGGAATGAGCACGGGCTGGCCTACCTCCCGCAAGACTGTTGGTAATCCAGGCGCTCCCGGGCCAAATGCTCTCGTCGCTCCTTTGCGGTGAACGCAGAGCCTGAGCTTGCGACCGTTCACAGAATGCTCTTCGAGCTTTGCCATGTTGTGCGTAACGTCGTAAATCGGGTAGAGATCGTAGTCCTTCACTCTTCCCGCAAGGACGTGCTCGAAGCTGCGGCGGATTTTGTAGGTGAGCACCTGCCGGTTGACGAAGGCAAAATTGGCGGCGCAGGCCATGGCACGAAAATACTCCTGCCCCTCAGGCGAGTCGCAAGGCGCACATACCAATTGCCGGTCAGGCAGCTCGATGTGGTGCTGGCGCACATAGCTCTGGAACCGGCTCACAAAATCTTCGCAGATCTGATGGCCCAGGCCCCTGGAACCGCAGTGGATCTGCACAACTACCTGGCCTGGAAACAGCCCCAGTACGTCGCCGGAGGCTTGATCGAAGACCTCGGCGACCGAGTCCACTTCGATAAAGTGATTGCCGGCGCCGAGTGTACCAATCTGATTGCGTCCGCGGTCCCGGGCCCGTGGGGAGACAAACGCTGGATCGGCACCCGCGATCTTGCCGCCTTCTTCTGTGAATTCGACGTCTTCGCGGCGGGCGTAGCCGCGCTCTAGCGCCCATTCCGAGCCGTTTCGCAGGACGCGGTCGAACTCGGAATCCTGCAGCCGGATGTCACCACGCACGCCTACGCCACTGGGACAGTTCTTGTACAGAGTGGTGGCCAATTCCTCCAGGTAAGGCTTGATCTCATCAACCGCTACACCCGACGCCAGCAGTCGAACCCCACAGTTGATGTCGTAACCAACGCCACCCGGCGAGATCACACCGGAAGGCAGCGCCGTGGCGACCACACCACCAATCGGAAAGCCATACCCCTGGTGAATGTCCGGCATGGCAATGGCGCGTTCGACGATTCCCGGCAGAGTGGCCGTATTGATCAGTTGCTCCAGAGAATGATCGGCTGAAGCTTGTTGAAGCAGGTCGCGATCGGCGTACACACGCGCAGGAACACGCATGTCCGGGCGGAACGTGGCCGGGATCTCCCACACATTTTCGCTTACCTCAAGAAGGCCATACTCAATCATGGCGTCCTCATCGAGAGGAGGCCCGGTTGCCCGCGAGCCCTAGACATCAACGACCAATGTGGCGACCCATTCGTCACCCTCGCGCCTGATGGCCAGATTGTGAAAAGTGACCGCTTTTACCTTTGATAATGGTGCCGATGCGTTCTGTTGAGTACCGCATAATCTGGCCCTGAGGTGCTCGTCCGCCAAATCAAGAATCTCGAATCCGTCGTAACGCTCCTGAAAATGCTCACTCACATACAGGAGTTCGTTCAGCCAGTTCACCAGCAGCGTCTCCTGGTCCGAACCCCTGACTTCCACATAGCGCTCGACCCGCTTCGGACCGTGGTAGTTGCGCGGTTGTGGCTCAAACATAGCTTGCGCCGCATGCACGAAAAGTTCGCCGATGTTCCGGCCTCGGGCAACGAAGGCCCGATCGGCAGTGTGCTCGAGTTCTGTAAAATGCCTCGTCATATTCAACAAGACTGGTGCGCGTGTTGTCGGCACGCTAAAGACTGTCGTCCATAACGGACTTGGCTTCAGGGCGCTGCCGCCTCAAGCTGCCTCGGTAAGCGGCAATAACTTGGCGACCCCGGCCAGCAGACCTTCCATCCCTTGTAACGCGTAGACGCGCCCGTCCACTGCGAGATCCGAATCCGCAGAGGCGCCACACACCAGCAGGACGGGCAGTTCCCGCTTTTTCGCTTGCAATATCAGGTCCCTTTTTTGCTGGGCAGAATAGCGATGGCCAAGTATAAGAAGGTCGAATTGCTGTTCGTCGAGTAACCGCGATGCTTCCTTAGCATCGGTCGTTTCACCCACCTCATAGCCGGCTGTTTTCAGGGTCTCACACCGGTACTTGGAGACAGTCGTGTCGTAAGACAAGCAAAGAATCTTGCGCTGCGGCATATGCACCTCCTGCATCCGCGCTTGGGAAGCATTCTGATTTCGCGGTGCAAGCTTCCCCAGGCTGCACCTCCTACCAACAATTATCCCCCCTTTTACGGCCCAGGATCAGTACTCAAAACCAGTTGGGAGAGCCGTTCCAAAATGGGACTTACAGCCTGTGGGAACTAATAGCGCAAGTCCTGCGTTGCAGAGCGCTAGAATTTTGCACAGAAGGAATATGACCCCACATTCGTTTCGTTGCTGCACGACGAGACTTGTTGCGGGTAATTGGCACGCCCACCACAAGACAGCCGTCGCAGTAGGTGGTGCTGATGCGCTGAAAATCAGATCAGCACCGCCCCACGGGCAGCCTTGCGCTTTCGCTCAGAGGGTTGGTACCTGCCGGTCATGGCTGCAGTGACGGGCATCACACCCCGCGGCCACGAACGGTGCTAGCATTTCAGTGTCTCAATGGGAGGCGAAGAAGTGGCCGAGATCGCGGTTGATCGGCCTCATTGATGGGGAGGAGGCGGGACGATGTCCACGCTTACGTTTGCAGATAAAACCTATGCGGTCGATTCTGACGAATATCTTTCGGACTTTAATGCTTGGGAGGAGAATTTCGCGCGGGCCATGGCGCCGAAAGTTGGAATCATCGGCGGCCTGAGCGAAGATCACTGGCGGATCATCTACTTTATTCGCGACTATTACAAGCGAACAGGAAAGTGCCCACTGGTCTTTGAAACCGCGCGCATGAACCGTTTGCACTTGCAGGAACTCAGGAATCTGTTCCCGGCGGGGTATCTACGCGGCGCCTGCAAACTTGCGGGTATCACTTACAAGGAAGGCTACCTGGACCAGTCTTGGGCCGAGGGCTTGGCCGAACAGGCCACTGAAGGCCAAGAGGGGAAGACGTACGAGATCAATGTTCGGGGTTTTCTGGTTAATCCTTTCCAATGGGACAAGCAGTATGCCCTGCATCGGGCTTGGGAGATGAAGATGCCCAAGCTCACCGAGAAACATTGGCAGATCATTGAATTCCTGCGGGAGAAATTTGCAAAAGATAACATCGTGCCGACCGTGTATGAAACCTGCGAGAGGAACAACATAGACCTCGATGAGCTGCAGAGGTTGTTTCCCGATGGATATCACCGGGGTGCGGTCAAGATTGCCGGGCTGAGGGTGAGATAGCGGGCTGCTGATCGTCCTGGTTTAAATGCAAAACGGCCCGCCAACGCGGCCGTTGCTAATCGGTGCAGAGAGTCGCCATCGCTTCAATGTAGTTTCCTGGACTAATTCCGCGCTGACGAACTCGCGAATTTCGTCTCGCTTCTCGGCATTTTGCTGAGCCGCCTTTTTTGCCGCCCGCTCGCCGATCCCCGGAATGAGTGCGGGGCGGCCAAGCTTATCGTGAGCGCGTCAACTGCCCCGAGAGTGGTTGCGTACGTACTTACGCAACCGGGCTGCACGATCCGCACGCATGCTCCCTGTAGCACGCCGGGCAG
The DNA here is from genome assembly GCA_963710585.1 of uncultured Acidobacteriaceae bacterium. Classification (GTDB taxonomy): domain Bacteria; phylum Acidobacteriota; class Terriglobia; order Terriglobales; family Acidobacteriaceae; genus Bog-257. The sequence goes on from CAVQAM010000010.1 coordinate 249,127, forward strand.
AACGTCTCGGCACAACACTCGCAATCCTCCGAGTGATGCCCACAGATTTCACGGCGGCACTTGGCGCAGCGAGCCAGATACGAACGCGCACATCCGGCGACGCTGCAACCCTTCACTGTGTCGATTGTGTAGTCCTGGTCTCGGGTCGTCATACATCGCCCTTGGACCTGACCTGTTGCTACGGTTCAGCGTCTAGGTCTCAAACGATTGGCAGAGGCCCTCCCCGCTTCAACTCCTCCGGCGGCACTCCCTGTATCAGGCCTTCCAGCATGTGCATGAGGTCGACACTTCTCTGGTAGTAAAGTTCAGCCAGGTACTTCTCAATGATTAACCCCATTCGCGGATTGGCTTCCATGATCTGCTCTAAGGCCGCTTTGCCGAGGGTCATGATCTTGCAGTCGCAGACACACTGCGCCGTCACCATATATGTCTCCGCCAGCAGCACGCTAGCCCCAATCATCGTACCGGGCTCCGCATGTTCGACCACAATGCCGTGACCAGCTAGAGTGGGAACGCGGAGTATGACTTCCCCTTCTAGTAAGACGTACGCACGGGCTGCGGGTTGTCCTTTGTGGTAGACGATTTCGCCGGCCTTGTATTGCTCGGTGGTTGCGTAGTTACTGAGGAAATCGATCTCCTCCGGTCTAAGATAGCTGAAGACCTTTGCTGCTTTTAGAGTTGCGGTTGTCATAAGTCCTCCTTAAAGTTCATGAAAGTGTTAAGCACGAAGCTCGTGAACTGGTGCTGCCGCAAGCAGTTCAACCTTGACTCAAGCAGCTTCTCATTCCTGCGCAGGCGGAAGAAGCGTGACATCTCGTTCGACCTCTGTTGCTTTCTCTTGGTAGGACCCGCTGTTTCGATTTTGGACCCCAGCTTCAGTCCGAAATAGGTTGCAGGTGCAGCCGGCGATCCAGACTACATATCGTATATGTTGACAAGCTGGAAACGGGCTGCCTGAAGGCGTTCAACCATGATCTCCGTGAACCGCTTCAGGAGTTCGTAGCCGAGGCAGCAGTCGTCCTCGGACTTCCGACGCAAGCATTCTCCATTCAAAGCTATTGCGCGTGTCAACTCCACGGCCCGTGCGGTGAAATGCCAGTGGTATGGCCGAACCAGCCAAGACCACCCCAGAACCTCGCCTACGCCGATGGTCTGAATGGTGATGGATCCCCGTTTCGGCGCAACAACCTCAAGCGCTACCTTACCCTGCCGGATCAGGTAGCATGCGTTAGCCACTGTGTCCTCACGAAGTATGAACTCGCCGGCGTCAAAACGCACATTGGACGCACATCCCACCAGCAGTTGCAGATGTTCCTTCTTCATCCCTTTGAAGAACGGGCTCTCAACCAGAAAACGCTCGAGATCCTCCATACTAGTCCTCCTTTCCAGCACAGTGACTCAGGCTGCTATGCCCAGACCAGTCGCGATTACCCCGGCTTGTCTGGTTAATCACCAAGGGCGGTCCGGAACTGCACACCAGTGGCCAACATTCAAGGTACCGTCGGAGGGCATTTTTTCCTGAAGATGGATTCACCGTGCGCCAATTCCTCGAGCGTCTCTTGCCTCAGAATCTCCTCGCCCACCTTCTTCGGAACCAAGCCCAATGCAAGAGCTATCCCGTAAAGAATGGCTTCCGGCCGGGGCGGACAGCCCGGGACATAGAAATCTACCGGAATCACATTGTCCGCGCCTCCTAATACGTTGTAAGTGTCAAACCAACAACCGCCTCCCGTTGCACAGGAACCGATAGCGAAAGTGAGCTTAGGATTGGGAACAGCCTCCACCAATCTCCTCAGTGCCGGGGCGACTTGTCGGGTGACAGGACCGCAAATCAGGAGCACATCGGCATGCCGGGGAGACCCTACGAGCTTAATTCCGAAGCGCTCGGCATCATAATAGGGAGTGAGAACATCGATGACTTCGATATCGCATCCATTGCACGCGCCGGTATTTGCGTGATACACCCAAAGCGCCTTGCCGAACGCCTTTTTACAAAGGCCTTTTAACATGGTGGCACCTCAGCTTCCACTTACCTTCCCAGGGTAGCCAACACTCCCGCTGCGCGGTCCAAGAGGGGATAGGGTGCCTGGGGAAAAATTCCGACTAAGACACACATGGCCGCCAATATCATCATGGGGACGTACATCCCCGCTGGTACTTCCTTCAGGCCGGGCGGGGCGGGGCCCGATGGTCGATTCCCCCAAAAGACTTTGTACCCCGCACGAACCATAACAACCATAGTCAGAATACTCGCCAGGATGGCAATGCCAGCCGCCCACCACAGTCCAGCTTTGGCAAGTGCCAGATATATCGTCAGCTTACTCCAGAAGCCATTGAGCGGAGGAAAACCCGCCAGGGCCAGCGCCCCCAAGAAGTAACATGCACTCGTAATGGGCATTTGACTTCTCAGTCCGCCGAGCTCAGATATTCGCCGGGCGCCAGTGGCATACATCACCGCGCCCACGCACATGAACAGCAGGGATTTGCAGAGAGCGTGATTGAGTAGGTGAAAAAGGCCGCCGTAGCATCCCAAGTAAGTTCCGAGTCCGATCCCCACCAGTACGTAGCCCATCTGGCTTACGGATGAATAGGCCAGCAGCCGCTTGAGGTCATTTTGGGTCAAAGCCAAAACGATGCCGAACAGCATCGTAAAAGTGCCTAGCGCTACAATGAAAATCGTGACCTGAGGCCATGCCGGATAGAATATGCTCACCGTGCGGGCGAGGGCATAGAGGGACATTTTTATCATCACGCCCGATAACAACACGCTGATCGGTGTCGGCGCCTCTGCATGCGCGTCAGGGAGCCAGGGATGAAACGGCGCAATCCCGGCCTTGGTCCCAAATCCAATTAAAAGAAACGCGATCGTAATGGCCGCAGTGCCCCCTGGTATGAATTGAACCACGCGCCGGATGTCGCTGATCAGCAGGGCGCTCCCTCCATCAAGCTTGTTTGTGGCCGCCGCGCCCGCGTAAAGCAAAACGCATCCGAAGAGGGCGAAGGTAATGCCAATGGTGAGCAACATCAGGTACTTATAGCCAGCCTCCAGCGCGCGCCGATCCCAATAAAAAGCCACTAGCAGGCCCGAGGTGATCGTGGTAGCTTCTATGGCCACGTACAGCATGATCACGTTGTTGGTCACGCATCCCCACAACATGGTTCCCAGAAACCACAACAGAAGGCCATAGAATGTACTGGTGCGGCGGGCGGCAGGACCTTCAGCCATGCGCTTCTCGATGTAGCGCACGGAATAAACCGATGCGAGCAGTCCGATACCACCGATAATGACGACCATCAGGGCGCTCAGGGCATCAACACGGAGCTCACGGCGCCAAGTTGTGAGCACCACATTCCCCAGGATCCGGTACGCCATCCAGATACCCAACCCGGTGACAAGCGCCATCGTCAAAACGGATATCCATTGCTGAACAGCTCGAGTCGTGCGCGTCGCCGAGATCACAACCACGCCTGCCAACACCGGCAAGAGAAATACAGCCGCCGGCAGAAATGATGTCTCGGTCAAGGCTTCTCCGGGCATATCAACATCCTCTGGACGAACCGTTAGGTCCTGCTTACCACTTTAGTTCCCGCAGCCTAAACGTATCCGTTGAGCCGAACACCTGCCGGACTCCACCGATGACGTAGAGGAGCAGAAAAACCGTCACCACCACTTCCGTCGCAACCCCAAAAAGGGCAGTCTCGGGCAAGCCGGGAGCCAGGCTCACCAAGCTCAGGTGCACCCCGTTCTCAAGTAGGCAAAGCCCGATCACCGCTTTGATCGCATCCCGACGCGTCAGGACAGCATACAAACCCAATGCGAAAACCGTGGACGCTACCGCCAAGTTCGTTCGAAACACCCCGAGCTGCCCCATTCCGGTTGGCGTCAGAAGTGCCACTCCGCTGTGGGTGAGAAGGAAGAAACTCATCATTAGCAAGGCGACAATCACGGCCGAGGGGCCAAAACCAATCACCGGCCTCAATTCGCGGTCATCCACACCGCGGATCGCCCGGAAAAGGAACCAAGGTGTTAGGACCACCTTGGTGACCAGGGCGGTGGCAGCCCACCAATACAGAGCCTTGTTAACAGCAGCAAAACTCAAGAGCAGCCCCACAATCAGGAGCGCCTGGCAGAGGTAGGCAAAGATGGAGAACTTGAGCCTCCGCAGCTCGACCGCAGCCACCGAGGTAATCACCAAGGTTAAGCTCAGGGTCTCGATCAAACCGGTGTGTAGAGCTTCCGGGTTCATGCTCTTCCTCCCGGCAAGCCCTCCCGGAAGCCCGTCTTCATCATCCGGTCAAGCACGGTTGGAGGTGGAAAGCACCTGCCGCACCTCTGGCAGGGCCCCATGAAAACCTCCAGCCGTATGTACATGTCCTGGGCAGCGTTGGTGGCAGTTTCGAATTGCTGGCTGAGGCGGATGGCTTGTTCAGGACAAACTTCTTCGCACTTGCCGCAATACGTACACCGGCGCCAGTAGAACTCGACCGTCCTCATGTACTGTTCCGCGTCGGACAGCACAATCACGTTGGCCGGGCAGACGTTGGCGCATCCACCGCATCCGAAGCATAGATCGGCATCCACCGTGATCTTGCCGCGGAACCCGGGGTTCGGCTCCCGGGGTGCAAAGGGGTATCCGAGGGTGACACGCCCGGCCTTCAGGCAAATCAGCGCTTCTCGCAGCTTGCTCAGAAACACCTTAACCTCCCGCTACTTCCCAATCACCGCAAAGGCCAGGGCAGCCAGAGACGCAACCCCGACCCGCATGAAATAGCCCATGGCTTGGTCAATACGGAGCCTCGGATTTACCACATCAATGACCATCACCAATACCAGCACCACGAGTACCTTCACGGCTGTCGCGACCACATCGACCAGGTAGGTTCCAAAGTGCGGCCAAGGGAAGAACACTTCCACCAGCAAGAAAGCCAGCACGAGCTGCTTGACCCACATCGCCCAGCGGAGGAGCGCCAGGCGTGGGCCGCTTTGCTCCACCAGCGGACCTCCCATGATCTCCTGCTCGGCCTCCGCAATATCGAACGGCAATTTCCCGGCGACGGCTTGGAGTGCAAGGAAGAATGCCACTCCCCCGATCGCCATGCTGATGCTCGGTCCATTCTGGAGCTGCCAGTTGACAATGCCGCCCAGCGCCAACGTCTTGGCTTTGAACGCACCCACGGAAAGAGCAATGGCGAGGATAGGCTCGACCGATAAAAGCATCATCATCTCGCGCGAGCTCCCGATAGAAGCGTAAGGGCTGGCGCTGGCGAAGCCCATCAGCATGATCAGCACGCTGCTCATCGTCGCGACATAGAGCACCACGATCAAATCACCCGCGAAGGCAAGCGGTGCGGCACCTCCCATGGGAACCAGCGCAGCAAGAAGCAGCACTGAACCCAGCGTGACTGCCGGTATGCCCGCATAAACGACTCCGCCTGCGCTTCGGAGGTCCTCCTTGCCCAGGAGCTTGAGAAGATCCCAATAGGGTTGCGTGATCGGGGGCCCAATTCGAGAGTGGAGCGCGGCCCGCAACTTGCGCATGACGCCTTCGCAAAGGGGCGACAGAAACAAAGCGGCCGCCACGTTCACGAAGCAGGGCAGGAATATTCTGATGAGCCAGGTTGTCATCGCGCTCCTCCGTTGCGAGCCTTGCTTCTGGACATCTTCAGAAGCTCTGCGTGGGAATAAACCCTGACTTCGCCTGTCCTTCGATCAATGGCCTCAAGGCGCTCGGTGCACGAGAAGCAAGGATCGAGACTCCCCAGCGTAATCGGCACGTCCGCGATGTTGGCACCCGCAACCATCGCCGGCATGGCCTGGAGGTTCGGATAGGTGGGCGCGCGCACTCTCCACCGATAGGGCCGGTTATCACCACCGGTCAGCACAAAGTGGATTGCCTCACCCCGCGGCGCCTCCACCACCGACACCCCGATTCGACCCGGCGGTATCTCATCCTTAATCTCCGCGCAAATGGGACCTGGAGGCATGGCGGAGAGGGCCTCGCGTACCAGCCGAATTGATTCCAGCAACTCGGCGACTCGCACCAGCACGCGCGCCCAGGTATCCCCCGCTTCTTCCGTGGCAATCCGAGGCGGCAGCTCGTCATAGGCCGCATAGGGGTGATCGATCCGCGCATCGATGGCCACCCCGGAAGCTCGGGCAGGCGGGCCGACGACACAGACCTGTTTCGCCCACTCCTTGGTCAACACCCCCACTCCCTTGGTCCGGGCTTGCAAGGTCGTATCGCCAACCACCGCATTGCGGACCGCGAGGGTTTCTTTTTCTACCTCGGCAAGCGTCTGGAGGAGCTTGGGCTTGATCGGATTGGGGAGATCGCGCCGCAGCCCGCCGACCGTGTTCATTCCGTAGGTCTTGCGGTTGCCGGAGATCTCTTCACAAAGCCACATCACGGGCTCACGGATCCGCCAAGTCTGCATGAGCACCGTGTCGAAGCCGATAATGTGCCCCGCAATGCCCAACCACAGCAGGTGTGAGTGGATACGTTCCAGCTCCAGCATAATGGTTCGGATATATCTAGCCCGGCGGGGCACGGCGATGCCAGCAGCCTTCTCCACGGCTTGGCAATAGCATGTGGAATGAATGAAGCCGCAAATCCCGCATATTCTCTCAGCCAAATACGGGATCTCGTTGTACGTCAAAACGCTCTCCCCGAGCTTTTCAATTCCTCGATGGTTGTAAAAAATGCGGGTATCGCATCCCACAACCGTCTCCCCTTCAACGAATATGCGCCAGTAGGCGGGTTCTTCGAGGACCGGAAAGAAAGGCCCGATCGGCATCACGCTTGCCCCTGCGGGGGGCTCGCGCATTTGTGGGCGCACATTTTCAGAGCGCGGTGGCTGGTAGTCGTAGGGAAAATCCCTTCGCAGCGGAAACACGCCTTCCGGCCAGTCGTCTGCCAAGAGCAGGCGGCGCGGATCCGGATGCCCATCGGGATAGACGCCAATGGCGTCCCGGAATTCCCGCTCGGCCCAATTGGCTCCCGGGATGAGCTCGGTGATGGACTCAATCCTCGGGTCTTTTTCCGACACCGGAGATTCGAGCAGTACGTACAGATGCTCAGGGTCGAGCGAGAACAGATGTGAAATCGCGAAATCCCCGGTTACGGGTCTCTTATCAGTCCCCACCGAAATCATGAAGCGCGCTTGCAGTTTATCGAGCAGCGCCGACACGACGGCTCGCATGGCCGTCTTCTCGATCGCGAATCGCAAGGTATCGGCGTAAAGCTGCGTCGCTGACAAAAGAGCACCGTCGCTTCGTTCGGCGACTACTTCTTTCACCCGCGTAATGGCCGCCTGCTCTACGGTACTCATGCCCATCTCTCCTTAGCTCCTCACCCACACCAGGATTCCAGTCACTACGATGGCCCCGATGACTATCCACAAAAGATAGATTTGCGGCGTGCCGACTTGCGTTCTGCTTACGCGGTCCGCGGTTCGGTCAATTGCTTTGACTGTCGGCGTATACAGCCATTGGTCAAAATCCAGCGCGCGACGAAGGGAAGCGGGAAATCTCGGCAGGTGAACTTTCCCGCTGGGATAGATCCCCTGGAACGCGTGCTTGAAGGGCAGGTAAAAGCTGCTGGCAGGGTAGCGGACCAAGGCAGGAGCGTGCTCCTCTCCGCAGTACCAGACCGGCACGGACCTGGACTGTGCCCCACCCGCGCGCTGAATCGCATAGGAGAGCAAGGCTAGGACTGCCAAGGCCGCCAGCATGGCGAGGGGCGACCAGAACCCGACTGCCGATCCGTCGATCAGCCGGAGGCCACCCCATATTCGGGTTGCATCCACGCCCGAGACCGGCATGGCAGTGGCGCCCGCGATTGCATGCCCGACGAAACGCAACACGAGTTGTGGAAAGATTCCCAACAGGACACAGAGGGCGGCAAGCGTAACCTGGGGCACGACCATGGATATCGGCACTTCCCGGATTCCGAGACTCTCATCTCCCTTGCCGAGGAAGACTGCTGCGAGCACCTTCAAAAACGAGGCGAGCGTGGCGAGCGAAATGAACAGTGCGATCAGGCCTAACACCAGGAACAAGGGGAAGCGCATTCCTGTCAATAGGCACGCGGCGACGATTAGCCATTTGCTGGCAAATCCGTTGAGGGGTGGCACCCCCGCTATACTCAATGAGGCTATGGCAGTCGTGGCGGTGGTGAAGGGCATGAAACGGGCCAAGCCGCCCAGTTGGTCCATGTCGCGCTTGCCGGTCCGGTAGAGCACCGAGCCGGCGCCAAGAAACAAGCAAGACTTGAAGCAGGCGTGATTCACAGCATGCAGAATCGCACCCGCGAGGGCAATGGTGGTGAGGATCGGGTACCTGTCGAGACAGTAGGTCCCCACTCCCAGGCCGAGACAGATGTAACCGATTTGCCCGATGGTGTGGAAGGCCATCAGGCGCTTGGTGTCGGTCTGCCGCAGTGCGGTCAAGGTCCCTACAAAAAGTGATCCTGTGCCTGCGAGCGCCAGAATAATTCCCCATCCCCTGAGCGCTGGAGAGGCAACCAGAAAAAAGCAGAAGAGACGGAGCAGCCCATAGATTCCAAGTTTGACGAGTGCACCGGAAAGCGTCGCACTCATACCTGAAGGCGCAACCGGATGGGCATCGGGAAGCCAATCACCCATGGGCAGGATGCCTGCCTTGGTGGCAAACCCCAGGAAGAAGAGAAAGATGATGGTATGAGCCAGGAGCGGCCGAGCGACTAACAGCTCGGACAGGCTTTGTCGGATCGCAGCAAAAGCAAACGAGCCGGACGTCCTCCAGAGGAACAGTGCCGCTGCCACCATGCAAAGCGTCGCGCCGTGCGTGATGATGAAGTATTTCAGGCCCGCCCGCTGGCTCGCCGCGTTCTCACTCTCGAACGTTACCAGGAAGTAGGAAGTCAGTGTCATCGACTCCCATAAGATGAGGAAAAACAGGAAATCCGTGCACGCCAGGACTCCCGTCATACTGGCGACGCAGAGGAGAAGGACCGGAAAGAACTTCGCGACGTTGTCGTGCGCGTAGTGTTCCATGTACCGGACCGAGTACAGCGTACTCAGGAGAGCAATGACGGCAACGATGGCCAGGAAGATGGCACTGAGGGGATCAATCCGCAGTGAGAGACTAGAGCCGAGTTGCGGCAACGACAGGATCGTCTGCTCGCCTGAAGCCACCGTGCATGCTCCCACGACCGCGAGCCCGGTGTACACGGAGGAGGCACAAACGAAAGCGAAACTGACCCAGCCGCACAGTTTCCGCTTGCGCGCAAAGAGCAGGCTCACCAGCGACCCCACGATCAGGATCACGATGCTGGCTTCGACGTTGCGAACTGCATTACCCATTCTATTTCTCCATCAACTGCACCAAGGGCATGCCTACGAATGGGGCGGCCACACAACCGATCATCAGAATGATCAAAGTGGCGTTCATGGCCAAAGGCGGATCGGCTGGGACTGGAGCCACCGTTAAGGGTGCACCCAGGAAGATTTTCTGTGCGATGTAAAGCATCCAGCCGAAGGAGATCAAAGTTTCGCAAAGGATGAAAATGACGATGAACGGTCCAATGGGGCCGGAAAGCCGCATGGCGCCGGAAAGAATCATGAACTTGCTCCAGAAACAGGCCAGGGGCGGGACTCCAGTGACGCTCAGAACGCCAATGAAAAATGCCGTAGCCGTGAGCGGCATGCTTCTCCCCAAACCCCGCAGCGACGATATGCTGCGAGTTCCGGTGACGTAGGAGATGACGCCGGCGCAAAAGAAGAGAGTCGCCTTGCTGTAACCGTGGCAAATGATGTGTAAGACGCCGCCGCGAAAACCTAGAGTCGATCCCAGCCCCCCGATCGCGATGCCGAGCAGCACGTAGCCAAGATGCGCGATGGTCGAATAGGCCAGCAAACGCTTCAGGTCATCCTGAACGAAATAGAAGGAGAGAGCGACCAAAATCGTGAGCAGCGCCATGCCGGCCATGAGCAACGAAATCTTGGGGGGAATTCCCCAGCCGCTGCTCACCGTCCTGGCCATCAGGTAAACGCCGGCCTTGACCATCGCTGCCGCGTGCAGGTAAGCGCTAATCGGAGTAGGAGCCTCCATGGCGTCCGGCAGCCATGTCTGCAGGGGAACCTGCGCTGCCTTTGCCCAGGCCGCGATCAGGAGTAAGACCAAAACTCCCGATCTCAAACCATCGGGCAACCTGCCGAGGGCTGAGAAATCAAACGAGCTCGTGCGCGCAAACAGAATCAGAATGGCCAGCAGAAAAAAGCCACTGCCGATGTGGGTCATCAGTAGAGCTTTGAATCCCGCTCGCAAGCTGCGCTCACTCTGGTAAAAAGAGATAAGGGCCCACGAACACAAAGTGGTAAGTTCCCAGAAGACGAAAAACTGAAGAAAATTCGGCGCAACTGCCAACCCCACCATGCTGGCGATGAAGAGCAGGAGCCAGAAATAGTATCGTCCGTAGTCCTCACTCTTTACCGGGTGCTCCCGGTTCTTGTCTGTAAGGTATGCGGTCGAAAAAAGGACGGTGAGCAATCCGATAGGCGCCGCGACCAGTAACATCACAGAAGCCAAGGGATCGATAAGAATCCCCAGGACGGGCACATCAACGATGCCGCGCAACCAGGGAATGTGCCACAACATCCTGGTGTAAGAGGCGCCGTAGGTGGAGACTGTGAGCCATACAGCCAGGCCAGTTGCAATTGCCGCAGTCACTACCGCAGCGGGAGGGGCGCGTCTTTTCAGAACCACCGACAGAAGAGCCCCCGCCGCAGGGAGGACCAGCATGATGACGGCGACTGAACTGATCATACAGGCACCTCTCCTCTCGGTGGGTATGCGCGTTCCGATTTGGCGGACATCCTCCGCATCTCGAGAACCTCGTTCAGCACGTCAGCGATGCCCTCGACGCTCGAAAGCACTTCGGCGCTCATTGATTGCAGGAAGCCCGTGTCATGCGGCTGTATCGCAATCAGAATTATCCGCGCATGGGTCGTCCTTTCAAGGTGGTCCACAAGCAGGCTCACAGGCACACGGTGTGTGCTCGGCCAGTAAGCCACCGTCTGATCAGCATCTAAGACCGCCACAGAGCCGGCTGCGGATTTCAGATCGACGCAGTCAATCAACACGATTGTGTCGGGCCGCGGACCTGCCACCTGGCCCAAATAGTTCTCGGGCACGTCCTGCGCGTCGATCACACACACACCGGGCGCACTGCAGATCTGTTGCGCCACCCGACTCCCGGCAGCGTCGTCGCCACGGCATGGGTTGCCAATGCCCAGCACGACGACATTGCCTTGTATCGCATTGGAAAGCTGTTCTCGTAGATTCATATTGCCAGCTCGCGCGGAAATGACGCGTTCCGCCCTTATGTGCCTGAGAGCCCTCTACTCGACCAACTCCCTGATCTGACCATAGGTGAAAACTGGGCCGTCGCGACATACGTAGCGATGGCCGATGGCACAGTGATTGCATTTTCCAATGCCACACTGCATCATGCGTTCCAAGGTTGATATGATCGCTTCTTCTTTGAACCCGTGCGCCAGCAGATCCTGGATAACGATCCGGATCATGATGGGCGGCCCACAAACGTAGGCGAGAGTGGACTCAGGATGAAACGTGACTTTCTTGAACAATAATGGGACCACCCCCACGGTTCCAGTCCAGCCTGGCTGGGCTGCGTCAACGGTTACGTGAAATTCCACGTCCGAGCGCTTTCCCCACTGGTCAAGTTCTTGCTTGTAGACCAAATCCGTTGGCGTCCGAGCGCCATAAAGGATGGTCACACTACCAAACCGGGAGCGCTCGTCCAGAACGTTCCAAATCAAGCTGCGGAGCGGCGGCAATCCGATCCCCCCTGCTACAAACAGCAAGTCTTTCCCGTGGGCCGCTTCCACGTTAAATCCGTTGCCGAATGGACCACGGATGCCCACCTCATCGCCCTCCCCAAGTTTGTGCAACTCATCGGTCAATTGTCCGGTGCGTCGGACCGTCGTTTCTAATGTCTCGGGTCTCGTCGGACTGGACGCGATGCAGAACGGAGCCTCTCCGTAGCCAAATACCGACAGCTCCAGGAACTGGCCGGGAAGGAAATGGAAATTCTCCCCCTTCTTCAAATCTCGGAAGCGCAATCTGAACGTCCTGGTGTCGGGAGTCTCATCGTAGACATCCGCTAGCCACGCGATATCGGGAAGGAATACATCATTCATGCCATTTCCCCTTCCGGATGGCAGCAACCACTGCCGGCATGTGCGTGGTGCCCAAGCACACCTTGATGCAGCGCCCGCAGCCAACGCACCCAACCGTGCCATCGCGCGTGTAGTACTGCGCGCTTACTTTATGGAAGAAGCGGCGCTTCATCCGGTCCTTCCGCTGCGCGCGTGGGTTATGTCCCGAAGCTTCCAGCGTGAAGGCAGCGTATTGGCAGGAATCCCGCAGGCGGCAGCGAATCCACGTGCCATCACGACCGAGGTCCTTCACACTGAAGCAGTAACAAGTGGGGCAAACCAGGTTGCATCCGCCGCATTCCAGGCACCAGTCGCTCATCTTTTCCCACAAAGCATCTTGCACGCGCCCCGTGGAAATGCGCCTCATGGCCGACGCAAAATTGCAGGTCTCTTCTCCAAAATGGTTTCTTGCCGCTACCTCAAGGTTCTTTCGCCGCGATACTTCGTCTTCGGTAGCTATTCGGAAGAGGCTTTGCGCTTCGGCTACCGCCGCCTCACCCTTTGCACTACCAACCTCGACGAGATAGCTCTCGCCCAGATCGGTCAGTTGAGCGTCATAACTGTCGCTCAAAAAAGGGCCGGAGCCCGTGCAGATACAGAAACCCAGCGGGCACGGAGTTGCGCATGCCAGGCTGATGACCGTGAGGTTGCCGGAGCGCCGAAGGTACGAGGCGTCCGCCGGCTCCATTTCGTGCATTCGCGTCAGGAATGCGATTCCTTTGGCATCGCAGCTACGTGCGTTGAAGAGAAAGCGACGGGTGCCGTCGTGAATCGGCTCGACCTCGTGGTGTTGACCATTACGCCTGATCTTAACGATGGGATCAGTTTGAGGCAGGACAAATTCCTTCGGTGGATGAAGAGGATTCGGGAAATCCCACACCACCTCCTCGGCGGAACGGATGGTTGAGAAGAGGACGTCTCCGCAAGGAGTACGAATGGGAGCGACCATCTCTCCTGATTCCAGTAACTTCTCGAGCCATTTCGTTACAGCCTTTTTTTCTACTACGAAGGCCATGGACCGCCTCTTATGCGCGTTCTACTCTTACTGCCGTTACACTGTCAGTGCCCAGCACGTTGGAAACACGATCGCGGAACGCATAAGGCACAAGCAGCAACCCGGGCTTGAGGTCTGTTGTTACCCGGACGAGAACTACGGACTCGCCATGCACAGAGGTCAATCTGACCTGCCGTCCCCCATTCAGGTTGAGCGCGTCCGCATCGCCTTTGCCTATTTCAACGAAACCATTGGGAAAGAGCTTCCGCTCTGATCGATAGTCACGACTTAAAGTCGGCGAGAACGAAACGAGTGGGTCGTGGCCCCAGTCAAAAGCGCCCTCACGCGCCAGCAGGTGTGGGTGCTCAGGGGATGTCAAGGCGGCCAACCCGCTAGCCGCGGTGGGATGGACTGCGAACTTCGCCCTGTCAAAATCCTCAAGCAATGCCCCGCCCCATCCGTCCTCGGACAGCCGTTGCTCCACCCCGGCGTATCCAGGCGCCGCCTGGCCGATCTCGCGGATCACGTCGGAAGCCGAATTGAATAAGGCGGCTGCGTCGAACCTCGCACAAAGCTCAGCTAGCACCTGCCATCCGGTTCTTGCTTCCCCAGGCGGATCGGTCATCCCACGAAGTCTCTGTACCCTGCCTTCCATGTTGGTAAGTGTTCCTTCGGTTTCAGCAAAGCTCGTAATCGGCAGGAGCGCGTGGGCGATGCGCGCGGTGGGCGTGACAAAGGCATCCAGGACCACAAGGAACTCAATCTGCTCCATCGCAGCCATGGCGCGTTGTCCCATCGGGACGACGGATGGAGGATCATCCGCCAAGACAATTAATCCCCTCACAGACTGCAATAGGCTTTCAGCGCTCAATCCGGGGGCCGAGGGCAGTTTCTTACCCCAGAGATCCTGCACACGCTGCCGCGATCGTGCGTCGTCCAACGGATCATAGCCGGGCAGGCGATCCGGTACGACTCCCATATCACACGCTCCTCGAACGTTGCTCCGCGCCAGAAGCGGCAGCAGTCCGGAACCGGATCGCTCCAGATGTCCGGTGACAGCGGCCAGCTTGGCAAAGGCGGCGGCATCTTTTCGCGACTGGTCCCCCTGTCCGCAGTTGGGCGCGATCAGAAATGCCGCCCGCTCGGCGCGCGCGATCCACTCCGCTGCGTGGCGAATTTCTTCGGTCCTCTTGACCGTCTCCAGGTCTCGCCGAAGCGCGTCATATCCGACTGGTCCTGGCGTCCGATCTTGCAATCTCAGGTCAAGGATGGCGGCGAGAAGGCCATTGATCACTGCCCCGTCACTCCCAGGTGTCGCCTGCAGGTGGAGGGAGGCTAGACGTGCCATCTGCGTCCGTCTGTAACCTATGGTTATAAGGCGGGCACCCTTTTCCACTGCCTTCAGGACCGAAGAAGCCGCCCGTGGGTGTGTCTCGGCTAAATTACCCTCAGTCAACAAAATGACGTGACTGGATGCAATGTCATTGAGGCGGATTGAAGGGGCGTGTTTGCCGCATACTTCCTCAAGACCTGCCAATAGCGGGCGACAGATGGGGTGGTAGGAAAAGTCGACGTTGTTGGTTTGGAGGCCGACCCTCGCAAGCCTGCCCGCCAGGTAGTTTTCCTCATTGGTGGCTCTGGAAGAACCTAGAACTCCGACCGGCTTGCCCGCATTCATCAACTGCTTGAGGCGGTCAGCAACGTGATCAAGAGCCTCATCCCACGAAACAGGCTCCTGCTTCCCGTTGCGCTGAAGCAGCGGTTGCCGCAACCGGTCGCCCCACAGGACAGCCTCATGCGCGCTCCACCCCCTGGCGCAAAGTTTCCCCCCGGACACGGGATGAGTTTCGCTCGGTGCCACGCCAACTGGGTGTCCCTCCTTCGCCAGCAAGTAAAGTCCGCAGCCACAGGAGCAGAACGGACACGCAGTTGGGACAGCCAACATGACCAGTCCTATTGTCTTTCTACAACTTATACATCTCACGGCTGCCTATGTCCGTGACGACGATCACATGGGATAGGGTCGTTTTTTCAGCGGAGCATGGTCTTGTAATGCATCCACACTAGACACGCAGCGCTGGCTGCTATGTGTGGACTGGGTTTTAGTTTTGCGGGATACAAGTATCTGGTCTTCTCTCTTGGTTTAAAGATCACACGAACGAGATTCCGCTCAGCCGCGCTCGATCAGAGTGGCAACCCTTTTGCGCCTCCGACTAATCATTGGGTCTGAAGCAGGCATCGTAGGCGCGTCCTTTTAGAACAGGTGGACAAAGGCCGGCTCGTCCTGCGGCCGAAAGTGTGGTTCCCACATCCGAACGAATCTTGAGCTACGAGATCTGGCAGGAGGATTTGCCCCCCGCCACAACTCGCCAGATCAAGCGTTTCGAGGTTGAGCAAAGCGTAAGACGTAGCACGGGCGCACAGCCGTTTGACGACCACCTTTCCTGCCGCGCGACCGGATGTCAGAATCTGCGCGCAGCTTCCTCGCTTGCGAGGGCAGATATTAGTGAAGGTCGTCGAACCGGGCACCAACGGTACGAAACGGCTGCTGTCAGCGAGTTCCGGGCGTGCTTGGACACCTATTGTCCGTGCACCCGAGGCACCCGTATTAAACGCAACTTCTTGACATACCGTCGTGTTGCTTTGTCGATAGGCTTCGACGCAGTTCTTCGAACTGCAATCGCCTTGGCCGCTGCGTTCTCCGCCACAGCCTCGCCCTTGTTCGAGAAACGTCTCAGCATTGTTCCTCCAGTTGCCCGCGGCCACATTCTTCAACGCACGATCCAGGGAGTGCGGCGTAAGAGGTCCGAGGCCAATCGCCAGCCGCAGGCTTACTCACCTATGGCTGTCATAAACGTCCAACAGTTGCAATCGCGTGGCCTCCAGGCGCTCGGTGACAATCTGCATAAACCGCCTGAACACCTCGTAGCCCAGATCGTGGTCCTCTTCGCACATGCTTCGCAGGCGCTTCGCATCGAACGCCAGCGCGTATGTCGACTGCTGCACCCGCGCGTCAAAATGCCAGCGATAGGGAGGAAACAGCCAGGACCATCCCAGCACATCTCCCTCGCCCAAGGACTGCACGGTGGTAAGACCCCTATGAGGAATCATGAACTGTATCGACACCAGGCGTTCGCGGATAAGGTAAAATTCGTCCGCTGGGTCGCCCTCATGGAAGATGACCTGTCCTTGCTCAAAGAGCACGCTCCGAGCACATCCGGCGATCGATTCGACGTGCTTCTCTTCCATACCTTCGAAAAACGGGTTCCCTGCGAGAATCGGTTCAACTGTGTATATCATGCGAACCCTTCCCCTGGCTCTGTCAATAGGCTCGTCGAGTCGTTGTAGCGAAGCACGCTTCTGCACTTGGCATTTTCCGCATTGCTGATTTTCGCTCCAGCGAAATGGCCAGTCTGTTATTGAAGCCAATCGTTCATAAGCACTTGCGCCTTAGGCGATCACCTCCGAACTGATCAGTTCTTGGTTACTTGACCATTATGATCGCGTCCTAACTCGGCAATCACATTTCCTTTACCATTATGCGCTCTGACACCCAGCCCCGTGTCTCCGGGGAAGGCGTGAGCACCCCGCGAACGAACAACGGCACTGTAAGATACCCTCAATGTCGAAAGTCTTATCGGTCACGCGGTTGTGCAAGACCTACGGCGAGATAGTCGCTGTAGATGGCCTTTCGTTCGACGTAGGGCGCAACGAAATAGTCGGGCTTTTGGGTCCGAACGGAGCCGGAAAGACCACCACTATCAATATGATTCTGGGCGTGCTGGCGCCGGCTTCGGGGAGGATCTGCATCGAAGGGGTCGATATCGCTAAGCATCGTGCACAAGCGCTTCAACGCACGAACTTCGCGGCCGTCTACGCTCCGCTGCCAGGAAACTTGACAGTCCAGCAGAATCTGCGGGTATTTGGGCTCTTGTACGGGGTGAAGAACCTCGCAAAGCGCATTGCAGCACTGCTTCAGCAGTTCGATCTGGAAAAGTTTCGAGACGTGAAGTGCGGCGTGCTTTCTTCGGGAGAGCAAACGCGAGTATCGCTCGCCAAGGCAATGCTCAATTCTCCGCAGCTCCTCCTGTTGGACGAACCGACGGCATCGTTAGATCCCGCCATCGCCCGCGACATTCGCAAAACGATCAGGGACTTTGCAGCACAAGGCACAGGCGGCGTGCTGTGGACCTCGCACAACATGTATGAGGTGGAGGAGGTTTGCAGCCGTGTGCTCTTCCTTTCGCGCGGCAGGATTCTGCTCGAAGGCGACCCCAAGACCCTGCCGCGCGAGCACGGCAAGGCGACGCTGGAGGAACTTTTCATTAGCATAGCCCGCGAACCGCTCACCTTGGAGGTCGAATAAGCGTCATGGATCTCACCCGCATCGCGGCCGTTATGCTTCGTCAGTTGTATCTCATACGGGGAAGCCTCTCGCGCGTATTGCCGTTGTTCGTGTGGGTTGGCGTCGACATCGTGCTCTGGGGATTCATTACGAAATACCTCAATACGGTCACATCCTCAGGCTTCAATTTCGTGCCATCCCTCCTTGGGGCTGTTCTCCTGTGGGACTTCTTGATCCGCGTGATGCAAGGAGTGACGATGGCGTTTTTCGAGGACGTGTGGTCGCGCAATTTCCTCAATATTTTTGCGACGCCGCTTTCCATATCGGAATACCTTAGTGGCCTCGTGCTCTCCGCTATCGCGACCAGCTCGGTCGGGCTCGTCGTTATGGTGGTCTTGGCGACTACGGTTTTTGGTCTTTCCTTCTTCGTTTACGGGTTGATGCTCGTGCCGTTCTTTCTTGTGCTGTTTATGTGTGGCATCGCGCTCGGCATACTTGGCAGTGGTGTGGTGCTCCGCCTCGGACCGCCGGCAGAGTGGTTTGTGTGGCCCATTCCTGCCATTATCTCGCCATTCGTAGGAGTGTTTTACCCGCTATCGACGCTGCCGCGATGGATGCGATACATTTCCCATGTCCTGCCGCCATCGTATGTGTTTGAGGGCATGCGGGCCATTGTCTCCGGCGGCTCGACTGCACCACAGGGGCTGCTTTGGGGGGCGTGTCTTGCCGTGCTATACATTCTGCTTGCCTGCTGGTTCTTTGCGCGTGTGTATCGCTATGCCGTGCATACCGGCCTCATCGCCCGCTACAGCGCCGAAACTATAAGTTAGAGCGATTCGGACGGCAGTTCGGTATCAAGTCCTCTCGGACACACGAGATCAGAACAACGACAGTTGCCCGGCACTGGGCCCTCTGCGTGACGATCGGCGCGCCAAACTCACAGCTTCCACAAGGGCAGCATTCGCCACTTGTTCGAGCGCGACGGCACTGCTTCGGCCGATCTGTAGACGCACTCCAATGACCGTGCTGTCTTACAATGGGCTTGTGCCTGCGAACTCGAAACGCGCGCTATTGGTTATTGACGTCCAGAATGAATACTTCACGGGCAAATTACCCATTACATATCCCGCAGGGAGTCTGACGAACGTGCTGTGTGCCATGGATGCGGCGCGCGACCACGGGGTGCTGGTGGTCACAATTCAGCATTCGTCACCCCAACCTGATGCCGCCGTCTTCCGCAAAGGGAGCAAGGAATGGGAACTGCATGCGGAGGTGGCAGCGCGACCGCATGATGTACTCATCCACAAGTCGCTGCCCGGCAGTTTTACCGGCACGGAACTGGAGACGTGGCTGCGCCAGCGCAGTGTGGAGACGCTTGTCATCGCCGGCTACATGACCCAGATGTGCTGCGACACGACTGCGCGCCAGGCAATGCACCTCGGCTTCAAAGTGGAGTTTCTTTCCGACGCGACCGGCACACTGGCAATCAAGAACGACGCGGGAGAGGTCTCCGACGAGGAGTTGCATCGGGCGATCTTGGTCACCCAGCAGATGCGATTCAGCCGCGTCATGAAGGCGGGCGACTGGATCAAACACCTGTGAACCCAGCTGGCTCGCCTAATAGATCTGCAGCCCCAGGATGTGGCTAACTATGCAGGTACTGTTCATCTCGGCGGCAGACGAGGCAGGCACGATGACGCCCCTGCCACTCGGAATCGCGTGCGTGGCCGCAGCAACTCAGAAGGCTGGCCACGACGTACAACTGCTGGCTCTGCCGTCGAAAACCGAAGGGGAGGGGAGGATTCGGGAAACAATCCAGCAACTGCGCCCCGACGTCATTGGGATTTCTGTTAGGAACATCGACGACCAGAACATGAACAGCCCGCAGTTCTTGCTCGCCAGCATCAAGCATGTCGTGGCGGTCTGTCGCAATGCGTCCCAAGCTCCTATCGTGCTCGGTGGGGCGGGCTACAGCATCTTCCCTGAGAGTGCATTGGCGTACCTCGGCGCTGACATGGGTGTTCAGGGTGAGGGCGAGGTGGCGTTTCCTGCCTTGCTGTCGTGGATCGAGCAAGGCAAAGAAGGGCCGGCACCACCAGCGGTGTATCTACGGACAAAGCCGCCAACCCCAAGAGCATTCGCTGCCAGTCTGGATGCGCTGCCGTTGCCTGAACCGCGCCTTTGGCTACAAACCGGAGCTGCGGCGACGCGGATTCCGGTCCAAAGCAGGCGAGGATGTCCGCTGGATTGCATATATTGTTCGACCAGCATCATCGAAGGCAGAGCGGTGCGCCGACGGTCTCCCGCGGCAGTTGTGCGCTGGCTCACAGAAGTGCGGCAATGCGGATTCCGAGACTTCTATTTCGTCGACAACACCTTCAATGTGCCCCTAGCGTACGCGAAGGAGCTGTGCCGCAAAATCATCGCTGCAGAACTGGGGCTGAACTGGTGGGCAATCATATATCCGAACTGGGTTGATCCTGAACTGGTGGAACTCATGGCCAAAGCAGGCTGCACGCAGGTGAGCCTGGGATTCGAGAGCGGGTCAGAACCGGTGCTGCGGCAACTGAACAAACGCTTCGACTGCGCCGAGGTAACTGCGATCGCTGCGATGTTTCGCGATGCTGGCATAAAGCGCCATGGATTCCTGTTGCTCGGAGCACCCGGCGAAACCAGGGATTCGGTCGAAGAAAGTCTGGCATTTGCGGATGGAATGCACCTTGATGCGCTCAAGGTCACGGTGGGACTGCGGATTTATCCGCAGACGCCGCTTGCATGTATGGCGGTCGCGCAAGGGTTAATCAGCCCAGATGACGATCTTTTGTTTCCCCGCTTCTACCTGACTCCAGCGTTGCGAGATTGGCTGCCGACCCGGGTGGCGGAACGCGATAGCCAAGAACAAACTACAGAATAACGCCCGACAATCACCCGCGGCCTTCATTCGAAAGGCTTTCTACCTGCCGGTGCATTCAATCACCTGTCACGCCCGCGGTGCTAACGATAAGCTTTTCCACGACTCTGCAAGTCGCCATCGGAATCACCGCACTCGCAGTACATCGCTTTAGTTTCTGAGCAAAGCACGACGTACGGTGCTTACTGTCACAGACAATCATCCCTGCTGGGATACAGACTTAGCTAGAGTTTTCAGGATTTGCTTATGGTGATCGCATCGGAATTGAGACCTGGGATGGTGATCCGCAGCGAAGGACAGGTGTACAAGGTGCTGGACGTGGAATCGAAGGCGGGCGCCGCGAAGATGGGTGGCGTGGTGAAGGCGACGCTGAGCAACCTGCACACCTCGCGTCTGCTGGAGAATCATTTTCGCCCGCAGGAACGCCTGGAGGACCTCGAACTGGAACGTTGCAATATGGAGTTTCTTTATAGCGGCGAAGGCAGCTCAACCTTCATGAATCCCGTGACGTTTGAGCAGGTGGAAATTGCCAGCGAGATGATCGGCCCTGCCGAAAACTTCCTGCAACCGGGAATGGAGCTTCCCGTGGACTTCTTCGAGGGCAAGCCGGTGCACGTCGTCCTGCCGCAAATCGTGAAAGCGCGCATTGAGACCACTGCCCCACCCATCCATGCGCAGCAGGACAGCGCATGGAAAGAGGCGACTCTCGAAAATGGAGTGCAGATTCGGGTGCCGCTGTTCATCGCTCCGGGAGAGACGGTGCGCGTCGAAGTCAAGAGCGGTCGCTATATTGATCGAGTGCGGGCGGAGCGCAAGCGCGACTCGTAGCATGGACACGAAGCTGAGTCCCGTAACGGCAGATATGGGTTGTTTGCTAGCGATTGCCATCGTTATTCGCGATTCGCGAGTCGAAACTGTTGCTCTAGACGAAGCCAGCGACTCGTATGGTTCAACCTGATTCCTCAACATTGGGTCCCCTTAGCTCGGCCTCGCTCGAGATACCAGAACGAAGGATTTTTGCGGTCCATTCCCACTCAATTCGAAAACCGTGAATACTGGGGCACAGGACGACAGTACAGACGGCCAAGACCGGACGCTCACCAATTAGCGATTGCTGAAAAACCATATAGCCACACTTTGTCCACAGCTCGTCGTGGAAAGACGCAACTAATTGAACACAAGGTAATTGTCTATTTCTTGCGGACCGCACAACTGAGACTAGGTCGGTCGCACCACGCTTCCATATCGAGCTGAAAATAAACGATTGCAGCTTGAATTTAACGAAATGCGAGGATCTTACGGAGAGATGATTGAGTCTGTAAGTTATTGATCTTAAAAGATGGTGAGCGCGGAAGGAATCGAACCTTCAACCTACTGATTAAGAGTCTGTTATCTTCAACGTTTCCGGCGACCTTAGACAAAGCGGTTATCAGGTAAGCCTTTTAACTACATTGACATCTACGCACTACTAGCTGACACTGGAAGACAAACGAAGTCACCAGACGCGCAATTCTTGGCGACACAGTGGCGACACAGAAGCAGTATGCAAAGGCGAATCGTTCAGCAAACGGTCGTGAAACTGATCCCGCCTGAGGGTGGCAATCGGGTCACATGGGACACTGAAATGCCCGGATTCGGCGCGAGGATCACGAGTGCCGGATCTGTTTCCTTCATCCTGGAATACAAGATTCACGGCCGCAAGAGGAGATACACCATCGGGCGTCATCCCGAGCTGACCGCAACTGCAGCGCGGGAACGCGCGCTGGAATTGCGCCGGCGCATCCTCGACGGCCACGATCCCATGGAAGCGCGCGAGCAGGACCGCTCAGAACCGACGCTAAATGAACTGGCAAGCCAATACCTGGATCGCTACGCGGTGATGCACAAACGCGCCCGCAGTGTGGCCGAGGACCGGCGCATGATCGACGGCCTCATCCGGCCAAGGATCGGCTCGTTAAGGCTCCAAGCGGTGGGGAAGCGCGACATAGAGGGATTGCACTCCTCGCTCAAGGCAACACCGTACCAGGCCAACCGTGTGCTTGCGCTGCTGTCCAAGATGTTTTCGCTCGCAGTCGAATGGGGATGGCGGCCCGATAACCCAGCGCGCGGGGTCCCGCGATTCCATGAGGACAGGCGGGAACGATGGCTGGAGGCCGAGGAGTTGCAGCGATTCGCGCAAGCACTTGATGCCTACACTGACCAGAACGCAGCCGACGCTATCCGGTTGCTTATGCTCACTGGCGCTCGAGAGGGCGAGGTGTTGAAAGCAGAGTGGCCGCAATTCGATTTGCAACGCGGAGTTTTCACAAAGCCCAGCCATCACACCAAGCAAAAAAGGATCGAACACACCCCACTGAGCGAGCCTGCGCTTGCGATGCTGCGCAGAATAAGGCCGAAGGATGCGACGGGGCTGCTATTTCCCGGCGCGGACAGAAGCCCGCGCGTCACTCTGCGATGGCATTGGGTGCAGGTGTGCAAAGCCGCTGGCCTAGTTGAGACAAGGGTGCGCAAGGGCAAGAGGGGCACAATTACTCAGTACCAGCCTACGGTTCGCATTCATGATCTGCGTCACAGTTATGCTTCCCATCTAGTTTCCAGCGGGGTATCTCTTCACGTCGTGGGCAAACTCTTGGGACACACACAACCGCAAACCACGGCGCGTTACGCCCACGTAGCAGATGAAGCGCTGCGCGACGCTACTAATCGGTTTGGCGACATCTTTACGACGGCTGCCACGCGGCAGGCAGGCAAATAGAAAATGCTAGTTACCAAGCGGCATGGTAATACGAAGTGGCGACGCGGGTTCGAGGCACCAGTAATCTCCGATTTTGTCAACTTCACACTCGCTGCGCCTTATACCGATGCTGACGTGATTCAGCAGATTGCGGAAGAGCTTCAACTGCGCATAGAGTCTCAACCCGAGCAACTGAGGCTGACGAACTTTCCCCGAGGCATAGTTGTGTTCGGCTCCGCGGCCGACGAACTGGACAATATCACTGCAAACTATCACAACCTGCATTGGTCCATTGATGATGGAGTCTTGCGGTTTGCCGTCCTAAGTAACGCGAGAAAAAGTCTTTCGCGATTTGATGCCCTAGCGGGAAGGCTGATGGCCGAGGCACGGCCACGCCGCGCAGCAAACGGTCGTCTCGATAGCTCCGAGTACACTAAGATTGCCGCTGAGCTTGATAAGCATTTTAGGCTATTGGATCACTTGGAACATTCCTCCCGTCAGGAGTTGGCAAAGTGGAATCAGACAAATCCACGAAAAGTGATTCACACTTTCATGGAAGCTCTTAATAGCCGGCTTAACAGTGGCCGGTTCCGACGCGCGGCGCTCAGGCGGTTCAGTCGCGCTGAGGTGAAGTTTGTAGAATTGCATCCGAAAGTCTAGGAACGCTGAGCATCTATTAGCGTATCTGCTTTCCCATTTTCAGCAATATACCCGCTGTTTATGCGGATTTCCTGACGGCCTGCCTTTATCTGACAGCCCTCCGTTCACCACTGTGTCAACGCTGAGCGGAAATTCGGCCAATTTGTTCCTGATGATCGCTGACGAATTGTCCGAGTCCATTGCCGGGGACAAGTTTCACGCCGAACGCGAACCCCGCATAAATACTGCTTTTTCTATCCCTGTTTTTGTCCGCGTTCGAAGGCTTGGCGAAAATCAAGATTCCAAAGGCCGCAAATGTCCCGCAAAATTCTCATGGTAGGAGGCAATGCGACATGGGTGTACTGGATGACTTCATTGAGAAGCGCGACCTAGCGGCGCAGCTAGGCAATTCGGCGCGGACGTTGGATCGTTGGGAAACGCGGCGGCTAGGCCCACCTCGGATCAAGGTCGGCAAGAAAATCTTGTATCGCAAGCAGAGTGTGATTGAGTGGCTGGCGTCACGCGAGCGGAAGGAGCACAAACGCTGCGCCCGCGGGCGGGGTGGTCGCTAATGTGGCCGCTAATGTCCCGAATCGGCAGCAACCACGGCGTCGGTCCGGCGCGCCCAGGACGCTGAACGGCGCGACCAGGAGGCGAACGTGCGGAGGACCAGCAAGCGGCGAGAGAACGCCGCCGAGCCGCGAAGGCGCAACCCAACCAACACAGAAGCCAGAGAGAATCATTGCATCTTGACGAACAGCTTCGAACTGAAACTGGCCGGCGGATAGGTGACTTTCATGGCCAACTCGTAGACTGTCGTCTGGACGAACTCCACCTGCATCCAAGTTGCGTCCGGCATAATCTTGCGGTTCCAGCCTCGAAATTGTGCGCACTCGCTGAGCTAGGTGATCTAGCATTTCGCGAGCCGCTCGTAATCACACAAGATCACATAATTCTTGACGGACTTGCTCGCTGGACGCTGGCTCGTCTGCAGGGCCGACCGACGCTCGCATGTATCGAATACGAGATGTCTGAGGCGGAAGCCCTTCAAAACCTACTCCAAAGGCATCGCCGATCGAGCGGGCTGAATGACTTCATCCGCATATGCCTAGGCCTGGAACTCGAACCTTTTCTCAAAGCGAAAGGACGAGCGAAGCAGCAGGCCGGCGGCCAGAACAAAGGTTCGTCAATTTTGACGGAAGCTCAAAGGCTAGACGTCCGGAAGGAAATTGCCAGCATTGCCGGAGTGTCCGTTGGAAACGTAACCAAGGTTAAGCAACTGACGACGACCGCGCATTCGGACATCATCAAAGCGTTACGGGAGAGAGAACTTTCCATCCATCGAGCCTGGTTGTGGAGCAAGCTATCGCCAGACGAGCAGCGGGAGAAGGTGTGGCTGAATCAGAGCAGAAAAGGTATTGGTAAGACCATCCGGCATCTGCTTTCACCTTACTTGCCGAAGAACTCACCTCCTGCGCTCAACGTGGGCGATGTGATCAAGCTCGTGTCTGCGCTGCAGTCAGGCAAACTCGCGTCCGTGAGAGTGGTGTCCATAAATGTCCCTGGGAAGGCCATTTTTGTGACCGAAGAATTGTTCCGAACCCTCGAAGCACAGCAGGAACTAGCACTTACATGCGCTACAAAGAACCGGTAAAACAAATCTTGATTGCCACGCGAAGCTGCTGGGACCGCCCCGAGACCCGGCCCGCGGTCCGCCAGAACTTCGATAAAGTGACCAGATGCGGGACCTTGGCCTTGGGGGCAGAAGTCTTTGCTTCAGAAACTGAGGAGAAACTCGTTCCCCACACCTGCAAGGCGAGACCCTGTCCGAGTTGTGGGCATCGAGCCACGATTCAGTGGCAACGGGAAACGTGGTGCGCTCTCCCCGATATTCCTTATGTAGGCATCGTGTTTACGATGCCGGATGTCCTCTGGCCAATCTTTCAGAAGAACCGCCATCTCCTGCATGACTTGCCCAGGCTGGGAGCTGCGGTTATACAGCAATGGGCAAGGCTCAAGTATGGCGTTCGCGTGCCGATAATGGTGATTCCCCACACCTTCGGAGGACGACTGAACTTCAATTCGCATCTCCATATCCTGGTGTCCGCCGGCGGTCTGCAGGAATCGGAAGGTCGCTGGGTTAACAGCTTGGTCTTCGATGAAGACAAGGATAAGGGCAAGCTGATGCATATGTGGCGCTTTGCCGTGATCACCTATCTCAGAGCGGCACTGAAAGCCAAGGTGCTCGCCTCGGATTTGAGCCCTCAAGAGCTAAGAGCCCGTTTGAAGAAGCAGTACGAACGCTGGTGGAGCATCGATATTGATCACTTTGCGTCGAAGAAGCACTTCTTGCGCTACGCGGGCCGGTACGTGCGCCGGCCACCAATTGCGCAGTATCGTTTCGTAAAGATCACGGATCGAGAAGTCCGGTTCTGGACCAAGGATAAGATTCAGAAGCGGCGGGTGAACATTTCATATGCGCCGGAGGAATTCGTTGCCACCTTGGCGGAACACGTTCCGGACCGCTACCAACATGGGATTCGCTACTTCGGGCTGCTGGCACCTGGCTCAAAAGCACGGACCGCAGCTGCTGTATTTGCGCTGTTGGGACAACAGAAGCGCTCTCGTCCACGACGACTGAGTTGGGCATTTTCCCGGCGAAGGGACTTTGGAGTAGATCCCCTCATTGATCGCCGCGGCCAACCGATGCGCTGGGTTGGTCGGCTGAAGCCTCGCGTCTAGGATGACTGCCACCACCGGAGGTCCCACCAGGATCTCATACTAGCGGTTTCGCCAGAGAGAAGACCCAGAACAGGCACTCAGATCGTTTCAATGACCGCCCTGGATTTGAGCTAATTCAGTTCTCCTCAAACACACGCAATTTCCCGTCAGTTGGCCTGACGACCATCCCCACTGTCAGTGAGACCACCCCGCCAGCGCAGACGGAACCCAGCGGTCTCTTTGAAATGGATTCTTGTTTTTCCTATACGTGGACTACGAGACACTCCAGCCGCCGCAATACGCGCTATCCGTAGAATGGGATCAGGTCGGCAATTTCGATTCGAGCCGCCAGGTCACTTTCTCCGAGTCCACTCTAAGCGCAAAATATGCGAAATTGCGGGGATTTCCCGCTATTCTTAGGGGAAAGCCGCAGAGTTTCTCTGCAGTTGAGACTGCGTGGCGGAGGGAACTGGATTCGAACTCTAAATACGGTAAGAATATAGTTGACAAAGTATGGGCGTACCGTTAGGCTTATCCGGCAGCTAGAAGGAGACGCCACATGAACGTATCAATCAAAAAATTCGACGTTGCGATGGATGTAAAAAACAACGGCATCGAACTGGACGTTTCTGGGAACAATGGGCATATCGGCGATTTGATTGTCACCAAGGCCCAACTGATATGGTGCCAGGGCAGGACGACCCGCGCGAGGGGAAAGAGAGCGACTTGGGAAGCGTTTATAACCTACATGGAGAGTCTGTAACTCAAGGCTTCTTCGCCCGCTTCTTCCGTGCCCGTGCCCGCGCCCGTTTCCACTTCGCTTCTTCCTTGTCAATGATCGCCTTCGGAACGGCGATCACTGCACGGAAGAGATTGTCGAACTTCTCAAACTCTGTGTGACCGGGCACGTTCGGTGCTGGCAGCGATTTATTCATGTCTCCCTCAGATTACTATTCCTTAGGACGAATATGTACCGCTCTTTTAGGCCGCTCAATCGAGAGGCTTTTGGTTTCTTCCTTTTCTTCGGTTTCTTTCGCTTTGGTGGAGTCTCCAGCGCCGCCGCTATCGGGTCCTTGAACTTCACTGGTTGGGGCGTTAACGGTTGGTGGCTTGCCCGCTTCTTGTTGGTTATCTTCAAAATCCTCTGGCGTAGGCCCTATTGTCTGCGTTAAGTCCAAGACTCCTTGAGGAGAGATTCGTTGCGGCTCCTCACTTGGAATCAGATCCGCTACCTTGGTGTAATCCTTATCCCATCGCTGTATGACATCGCATTTCGCAATTATGGCCGATGCAGCGTGGACAGCGTCTCCGGGTTTCAGTCCTTTGTCCCGTGCGATCTCAACCGCTTTTTCAGCCACGCGCTGATCAATGTAGATGGGCTTCAAGAACGGCCACTGGAACATCCCCTGCATCATCTCAACCTGTTTAGCGGTTAGTTTCTGCGTCGGCGATGAGCGCTGGTAACGCTTCCAAAGTTCTTCTAGCGGAGCCTTGGATTCTGGAACAGCCTTTACGGCTTTCATGGCCCATTCAGGAAGGGGCGCGTTCCCCGGCTTCTTGGGTCGAACGACCTCAACTATTACCCACATCGAATACCAAATCTCAACGTCGCCAGCGCTGGCACGCTGTAGGATGTCCTCGCAGATTAGCCGTCTTGCTTTCTCATCCTTATTGAGAAAGCAAATGAAACACGAAGAATCCCAGTACAATTTTCTGGGATTATTCATCGGCTATGTCCTCCAGGTATTCCTTCAGGGACTTGCCATCCGTGAAGTCTTCTACCAATCCAGACATCTGCTGGATGGTCGGTAAGGAACTAGCCAAAGCTTCAATGTCCTCGACATCCTCGACCTCGGCAACGGAAACGGGGAGGCCAGCAGCATTTGAGGAAATGCTACCGATGACACGGACGCGATGACGCAGCAGCGATTTCACTTTTTCTTCCTGATCTGGCTCAAGTTTGCAGCGAACAGCCTTGCCGCTGGACTCATCCCACACGCGGAACTCGCTTGCGTTATGGACAGAAATTGCTTCCAGTTTGCCAATTACCGAGCCGTAGCCTACGTAGCTCACTCCAGTGAGTTGCTGCACACGTTCGAGTGTCGGCTCCGCTATAGTGCTGTGCCTTCCGGGCTGCCCGTTCCGCTCTGTGTATACCTCGTGGCTTCCAAGCGTTCGACTCTTTTCGGCCAAGCGCTCGATCTTTGCCAAGCCAGAATAGGACATGTATTGCGTTGGCTCGCCACCTCGATTTAGCCGTTCTATGTTGTCGAGAACTTGGGTTTCAACAACGGAAGAGAAGTCTTGTTTTTCGTGCCTCACGGTTGGACTTACACCCACAACTGGAGGGCTGTTTTGACGAAGCGAGACTACCTCCCAAATGACGCTGCCGAACTTGTCTTGAGAAATCGTTGAATCAACGTCCCGCAATAAACCCAAGAAGTTACTTAGCACTGCTATGAAGTCTCTTAGGGGGACTCGATTTCGCTCTCCGACTCTCAGGAAAATTATCCGCGCCATTGTCAGCCCCTCCGTGTTAACATAATTGGAGTGGACCGTTCGCTCTGGGTGTTGGTAGCACCAAGTGAGTGATCGCAGCCGTGAGGAAACATCAGGTTTTGTGGGCGCGCATGTATGCGCGCCCTTCGTGTTTTCATCAGAGCCGGAAACGATACATCACTTCTTCCCGGCTGTCACTAACTTCTTCTTGCCGCGCCCCTGCCGCTTCTTCAGCACGGCTGCATCACTGTTGAACCCGATTTCCCGATCAGTTGATCGAACGTTAGCCGCTTGCCAACGATTCCCCGGACGGCCAAATCGAAGCGTTCTGCGTCGGTCATCCGACGATTGTTGAAGCGGTAGACCTGCTCGTCAAGGTAGCGGAATAGGTGAAACGGCTCGACAGAAATGTAGGTTCCACGAATGCCGCGCTTCAATAGGCTCCAGAAGTTTTCGAGGCCGTTCGTGTGAACGTTGCCTTCTGCGTACTTGACGGCATGGTCAATCACTTGGTGCGCGTAGTCGCCAGCCAGTCCGTCATAGGACAGCAGCGCATCCGTGTACAGAGCCGCGCCAGCTTCGACGTGCTTCCTCACTTCGGCTTGCAGTGCGCTTTTCTTACGATTCGGAACTACGGTAGCACGAACTTTCCCGCCGCGCTCTAAAATTCCCATGACTGCGGTTTTATCCTTGCCGCCAGTCCCGGTGATGCGACGTTGCCGCTTACTGACGTGCATGTTGCGCGCAAGACCGCCGATGAAAGTCTCGTCCGCCTCGACATGACCGGAGGCTTTACCGAGTGGGCTACCGTTGAACGCCATGCGGATTCTGTGATCCATGAACCATGCAGACTTCTGAGTGATTCCGATGGCTCGGTGAACCTCGTAGCTACTGATCCCGTTCTTGCAGTTCACGATCTGCCACATTGCCGTGAGCCACTTGCTAACCGGAATGGGGGAATCCTCCATTAGCGTTCCCGTCTTGAGCGTGAACTGTCTGGCGTTGTGTTTCTCCCTGCATTCCCAGCGCTCGTACTTCTCCAGAAAAAGGACATTGCTGCTACCGCACTGCGGGCAGGTCACGCCATTCGGCCAGCGTCGCGCAACCATGTAGTTACGGCAGTTGATCGGATTCGAGAAGTACAGGATGGCTTCCTGAAGCGTCTTTGGTTCGTGTTCCATGCTTCAATAGTAGCCGGAGGCAGTCACTTTGTCAACTATATTCTTGCCCTAAATACCGTTTCCAACTAAGGAGTAAGTTGCTGTTTGTCAGTGGCTTACGCGCATTTCACCCAAAAAGCGGTCGCACCGGAGAAACGAATTAGGCTCGCCCACGCGATCGAGTAGTCCGCTTTCTGTGGCGATTCAAAGGCGAAGGATTAGCGATCATTGGGCGATGGGGCGCTGTGGTTGAGCCTGTTCGACTCTCAAAATGGTTCGCAGATGACTGCTTCCTCACCGGACAGTCCGAAGTGCAGAAAGAATCTCCGGCAGCGCTCGTCCGGAAAAGCAGGATTCTGCGTAATTCGGCAATGTTCGCCCCGGCTTTTCTGGGCCGACTTCGGGGAGTCGGGCGCCACATTTCAGCGAGCAGCCGTCGACCATTTGGATTGTTTCCGGTCAGTGCATCGGGAGGAATTCGGCTGTTGAGGCTTCTCGCAGGGTATTTTCCACTTCTCCGCTAATGCGAAGCCAGACGTGACCACCTCCACCGCGGTGCTCCTTCGCTGATGCGCTGGGCCAGAATTAACCCTACCCGATGGAATCAGCAGTGTGCCAAAATGCGTTTCACGGAAGAGTCGCCGAGATCCCAGATGATTTTGACCATCCGGCATCCCGAAGTGCTTTGCGTTTCTGGCCTATTGCCAAATCGTTCATAGCACGAGCCCATGTCGTACTCGGTTGTCGTGCCTCTTGAGCCATAAGGTGGCAGCGCCCGGAATCATCAAGCGAGGACAGCATGCCTATTACTTTCCATCTGTTTGAAGCCTATCTCAAGTGTCCAACCAAATGCTTTCTCCGATCACTCGGTGAAACAGGAACCGCAAATAGTTACGCGAATTGGGCTAGGGCACAATGCCTTTCCTACTCCTCTGAGGGAATCAAACAACTCGTGAAGGGCTTCGCTGAAGACGAGGTCATCACGACAACAATCGACTCGGAGGAGAAGCAGTCGCCCAGTTGGCGTCTAGCCATACAAACCACTGCCCGCACACGCAAACTGGAATCGAATATCCACGCGGTGGAGCGCTTAACGCCAGAGGGGAGAGATAAACCGGAGTCTCTCATCCCGATTAGATTCGTCAACACAAATAAAGTGCATAAGCACGACAGGCTCTCGTTGGGATTCGATGCGCTTGCGTTATCCCAAATGTTGGGTCGCGAGATCGGAGTGGGCAACATTATTTACGGCGACGATCGAGCAAGACTTACAGTCAACACCGGCGCGTTGACGAGTGAGGTAAGCACAGTGACTGAGAAGATCGACACTCTCCTGTCCAGCAATTCGCCGCCGGCACTGATCCTCAATCGCCACTGTCCGGAGTGCGAATTTAAACACCAGTGTAGGGAGAAAGCACTTGAGATCGACGACCTCAGCTTACTCTCAGGCATCACCGAGACCGAACGTAATAGCCATCGCAGCAAAGGGATATTCACCGTTAAGCAGCTGTCCTACACGTTCAGATCGCGCAGCCCACGCAAGAGAGCAAAGAATCCTGCAATGCCGCATTACTTTGCGTTGCAGGCACTTGCCATCCGAGAGAACACTGTTTATATCCACGGAACGCCCACTTTCCCAAAGTCAGCGACCCAAATATACCTAGACATCGAGGGACTGCCTGACAATGAGTCGTACTACCTCATTGGCGCTTTGGTGGTGTCCGAGGGGAAAGAGATTTTTCATTCGTATTGGGCAGACGACAAGTCAGAAGAGCCGAACACATTCTCCGAGTTTGTGGAAGCAATCGCCCAGTTGTCTGATTTTCGCGTTCTGCATTTCGGGGCTTATCATTACTGTCCAAGTTAGCCGGGGATGGAGCATTTGGATAGGCTAACTCACTGATTCTATTGAGTCGACCTTGACGGAGGAAAGGAGGTTGTCGTTTGGCTCCAGATGCTGTCCAAATTGCTGCCAACGGCACCTTAACGATCGCCCGGTGCCAAATCGGGCCGGAGGTGGCGATTTTGCGATGGTTTCAGAGGGTTATGGCGGCGTGGACGGCCCGTAGCACCTGTCCAATGCTGTCCAAGTTAACGAACGCCAAAACTTAATTTGGACAAGAGTGGGGGCTTATGAAACAGTCGCCTTGAAGCGGATGAAGGCGAGATTACCAGAGTACCTCCACCCGAAGATAGATACGATTCTCGAACGAGCAACCAACGTGCTGTCGGTCATACATCAGCACATCTATTTCCCGGTGTACTCGAACAGCCTTAAGGATATCGGACGATTTCTCGGATTTGAGTGGACTACTGAAAACGCCACGGGGCTGGAAGCCATAGTCTGGAGAAACGACTGGAACAATGCGAAGGCGTCCGATATAAAAACGCAATTGCTTCAATACAATCAAGACGATTGCCGTGCATTGAAGCATGTCGTTGAGTCCATTAGCAGGCTGGTCGCTTCGAATGTATCAATGCCGTCCAGCGATGGTCTTGGGATAGCAGTCAATACAGCGGCCTTGAAACACGAGAAGACTGGCCGCCACAGGTTTCGGCAAATCGCCTTCGTCGTGCCCGGCTTTGATGTTGTAAATCGATCTGCATATTTTGATTATCAGCGGCACAAGGTTTTCACCCGAACTAGCCGGGTACTCAGGCAGAGATTCACGAAGGTCCAACGGCGGCGATCGCGTGTCAACCCCAACACGGTTCTTCAGATCGAGGTCAAGAAGTGTGTTTCGTGCGGCAGCAGAAAGATCTCACAGTTGCATCCGGTCAAAAGAACAGTGATCGATCTGAAGTTCTTCAACGGTGGTGTTAAGAAGTGGATCACGGCTTACTTATCGTGGAACTACAAGTGTGCGACGTGCGGCAGTCTATTTACTCCGGATGGTGTTCCAGGCGGAAGAGCGACAAAGTATGGACACGGCCTTTCAACTTGGTGTATATATAACAACCTGGTCTGTGGGCAGAATCTTAATAGGGTTCGCCGGGCGCTGATTGACATCTTTGATCTTAACGTCCCGCAACCCACGATTTTTCGCTTTAAGTCATCCCAGCGTGAAATACTCCAACCGGTATACGACAACATTCTCACCCACCTTTTAAAAGGGTCGCTCCTTCATATTGACGAGACC
The DNA here is from genome assembly GCA_963710585.1 of uncultured Acidobacteriaceae bacterium. Lineage (GTDB taxonomy): Bacteria > Acidobacteriota > Terriglobia > Terriglobales > Acidobacteriaceae > Bog-257. The sequence continues at coordinate 282,489 of CAVQAM010000010.1, forward strand.
GAGGTAAAGTTGAAAGGTTGCTTGGGTTACGTTTGGGTGTTTGCAAGCATGGATGCGGTCTACTTTGAGTATCGGGATTCTCGAAAGGCTCAATTCCTTTGGTCCCTTCTCAAAGACTTTAAAGGCGTGCTCGTTTCTGACTTTTTTACCGGGTACGACGCCCCAGATTGCCCCCAACAAAAGTGCCTCATACATCACTCTTGTCCAAATTAAGTTTTGGCGTTCGTTAACTTGGACAGCATTGGACAGGTGCTACGGGCCGTCCACGCCGCCATAACCCTCTGAAACCATCGCAAAATCGCCACCTCCGGCCCGATTTGGCACCGGGCGATCGTTAAGGTGCCGTTGGCAGCAATTTGGACAGCATCTGGAGCCAAACGACAACCTCCTTTCCTCCGTCAAGGTCGACTCAATAGAATCAGTGAGTTAGCCTATCCAAATGCTCCATCCCCGGCTAACTTGGACAGTAATGCTCATACATCTTATACGAGATATGAATGACGACTTACTCCGGGACAGCTTTGACACCGAATACAGAGGGTTGGCGGAGAGATTCGCGCAGCTGTTGCAGCAGATTGTCGAGACGGTTGACAAGTACGGCCTAAAGCAGCGCCATTTAGGAAAACACAGGCGTGATGTGGTACGGCTACTAAAATCAGTTAAGAAGGCGCGGTATTCGTCGCCAATCGCAACGAAGTACCAAGAACGAATGGGCAAGTACGGTTCAAGGCTCTTCACTTTCTTGGACTACGATGGAGTGCCATGGAATAACAATAATGCTGAACACGCAATGCATTCCTTCGCGAGAGTTCGCAGATTTGCTGACGGCAAATTCACCGAGGCTTCAATCCGGGAATATCTTGTCATGCTCAGTGTCGCCGAGACATGCAAGTATCAGGACATTGATACGCTTGACTTCCTGCTTGCTCAGGCGAATAGACCCTCGGATTGCCGACTGCTGTTGGAATGATCAAAGGCATTTGCTTTGCATTCGCCGAACGATCGGTTTGTGATCGCCTCGCATTCGCCTGATGGGAATCTTCAAACCGGACCGCCTGTCAGCCCCCCGGAGAAAAGAGCCGCAAAGCTGGCCTTTTAGTTCGAGCAGGACACTTTCTCCGAGTCCGGTTTAAGCACAAAAGATGCGGAATTGCGGGGATTTCCAGCTATTCTTCGGGGAAAGCCGCAGACTTTCTCTGCAGTTGAGACTTGCTGGCGGAGGGAGTTGGATTCGAACTCTCGATACCGTTTTGCATTATCCCCTAAGGCCCCCCTTTTTCAGCAACTTGCCCGGATTTCACCTTGGAAATGAGCGTACCGGAGAAACTAAATTAGGGTCGGCCACGCGATCGAGTAGTCCGCTTTCTGTGGCGATTCAAAGGCGAAGGATTAGCGATCATTGGGCGATAGGGCGCTGTAGTTGAGCCTGTTCGACTCTCAAAATGGTTCGCAGATGACTGCTTCCTCACCGGACAGTCCGAAGTGCAGAGAACATCTCCGGCAGCGCTCGTCCGGAAAAGCAGGATTCTGCGTAATCCGGCAATGTTCGCCCCGGCTTTTCTCAGCCGACTTCGGGGAGTCGGGCGCCACATTTCAGCGAGCAGCCGTCGACCATTTGGATTGTTTCCGGTTAGTCCATCAGTCCATCGTGAGGAATTCGGCTGCTGAGGCTTCTCGCGGGTATCCCCATTTCTCCGCTCATGCGAAGGCGATTTTTCACCAACTGATCAAAAGGACACGGCAACTTCTGGATTGCCGACAAACCGGGGGTGTCCGACAGTCGAATTCGCCACTGGTGTGGAAGAACTAGCTGCCGAAAGCAGCTATCGCCGTGGCCTCGTCGTCCCTTACGTCGAAGACGGTGTGCAGCTTCGTAGTTTTCAGCAGGTCGTGGACCTTCTTGGTCAGGTGCAGCAGCTTCAACTCGCCGCCCTGGTTGCGGACCGAAGTAAAGGCCCGGAGCAGGGCGTTGATGCCCGAACTGTCAATTTGGTTGACGTCGCCCAGGTTCAGCAGGATTTTGTTGTGTCCCTTGCCGAGTAGGTCTTCGACAGTGTCGCGCAACACCGAGATGTCTTCGCCCTCTTGGATACGTCCACTCAAGTCAACGATGGTGACACCATCTACCTGCCGCGTGCTTGCCTTCATGCTCACTTGGAAGCTTCCTGGCGGTCCGGGTCAGTGCCTTGGAACCGCTTGATCAAAGTAATTTCAGTGCATTCCGTTTACAGATGCCAAGAAAGATCAAATACTATTACGTCGACTTTCGCTCACTCTTCCTAAGGATCGGCACTCCGAGCATGCTAACCTGATAGGGTTTTCTAATTCACCTTGACAACGACCGAGGTGAGATCGTCGAATTGCTCCTCGCTACGCGCAAAAGAGCGAGCGGCCTGACAAATCCCTTCAGCAATCTGGTGAGCGGAATCTTGGCGATGCGCACGCACGTAGTCGAGTACTCTGTCAGCACCGAATTGCACGTCATCCGAAGTGGTGGTCTCAGTGATTCCGTCAGTCAGCAACAGCAACAACTGGAGAGGCTTAAGCGGAAGGACGGTGCTGACAAACTTAACGTCGCCAAACATACCCAAGGGAGGGCCGATGCTCCGCATGACAACGTCGACCCCTCCAGAGGCGTTCAGCAGGAACCCCGGGACATGGCCAGCGCTCGCATAAGCCAACGAGCCCTTGCATGGATCGAGGCGTACAAGCAGCAAGGTTACAAAACGTTCGTCGTTGAGGTCTGCCACGAGCATGCGGTTGACCTTGGTCAGAATCTCGCCAACATCAGATTCCACTTCGGCAAATGAGCGCACGTAAGCTCGGGTGAGCGTCATCACCAGCGCAGAGTCGAACCCATGTCCGCTGACATCACCAATACCCACACACACAGAGCTGTCCGGCATAGTGAAGAAGTCAAAGTAGTCACCGCCTGTCTCTTTCATTGGATACGCAGCCGCAGCGATGTCAAGGCCGGGCGCAGAAATTGCTGTTGCGTAGAATCGTTGCTGCACTTCGCGCGCCAGACGCAGTTGCACCTCCCGCTCCTGGTTCTTGCGTAAGTGGGTGACATCTTTGAGCACGGACACGAAATGGGTGATATTCCCGGCGTGGTCCTTTATCGGAGTTATCGTCTGTTCGCCCCAGTAGAGTTCCCCCGTTTTCTTCCGGTTCACGAGTGTTCCTCGGAACGGGTGTCCCTCCAGGATGCTGTCCCAGAGCAGTTTGTAGAAATCCGAATCATGGTCGCCAGACTTGAGAATCCGTGGCGTCTTGCCTAATGCGTCCTCGCGGGTGTAACCGGTAGTCGCCTCGAACGCCGGATTCACGTACTCGATCAGTCCCTCCCTATCTGTGATCACAACGCTATCAGCTGTCTGCTCCATCGCGCGGGACAGCAGCATAACGGTCTTCAGCGCGCTCTGCCGTTCGGTTTCAGTGCGCTTCTGGTCGGTCATGTCGCTCACCATTGCGAGCGCCCCCGAGAATGTTCCTTCATCATTGAAGATTGGACTCGCAGATACCCTTGTCCATAACTCCGTTCCGTCCTTCTTGCGGTAGCGCCTTTCGAGTTGCTCACGCACGCCCATTCGTCGGCGCTCCAGATCAGCTCTTTTCTGGTCGACGTCTTCCTCGAAGATAAAATCGAATAGAGACTTCCCAAGCATCTCATCGACGGAATATCCCAACAGCTCAGCCATACGTCGATTGACGAAGCCTGTGATGAACTCCGCATCCAACTTCCAGATCCCCTCGTTTGCGGTCTCTACGATTCCGCGATAGCGCTTTTCACTTTGCTCGAGTCCCTCACGTGCCGTCTGTTCACGGATCAGTTGTGTTTTTTCGGTGGTTAATGCAGCCAGCGTCATTCCAGACATTGAGATCACGGCGAGAAAGGACTGGAGGAGGGTGGCGTTTTGCAGAGAGCCGCTTTTCACGAACGGCCCGAACCCGTGGGCTGTTCCCCACACTGCAACGACGGAAATCAAGAAGCTTACCGTTGCCGCCCCGGCCGCCTCGAATCCCATTGCACCCCAGATCACGAATGGAAAGACGCCGAATGCGAATACGTCTCCTCCGGCCTGGAATCCAAGCCGCCGATCGAAGATCAGCAAGCAAATGATTACCGTACCGAGCAGGGTACCCGCCAATTTGAGCATTTGGCGGGGTTGGCGGATCGCCAGCAACCCAGGAGCGGTCAGTATCACTGGAGTAACAATCAAGACTCCCATCGCATCGCCAAGCCACCAAATTCGCCAAGCCGCCCCGAAATTTAACCAGGCCTTTACGTGCGCGAGATATAAAACGGAAGTCCCAAGCGTGGCACTTATGGCCGTGCCCCCGAGCGCAGCAAAGACAATCAACCCGAATACATCGCGGAGACGAGTAAGAGAGGGGTGAAACCGCGGAATTCGCCGCAGCAACCAAGTACCAGCCAAAGGGCCTACTGTATTACTCACTGCAATGCCGAGCGCGGCCAGATGAGGGATCGGCGTGAAGAAATTCACCAGAAAAGCAGCGATCGCAACGGCTGGCCAGATACGATAGCCAACCAAAAGCATGGCGGCCATCGCGATTCCCGCAGGTGGCCACACGGGAGATACATTTCCACTCGTGAACGGAATGGCAAGCCCGACCTTGCCCCCAAGGAGACAAGCGACAAGAACTAACACAAACTCTACAAGATATTGAACCGTTTGATGAGCCTGAACCGGACGTTTAGCTGGAGCCTTGCTGATCGCGCTATCCTCGGGCTCCTTAGCGGGCAAATGAGACTTCGACTTAGATTCGTCGACTAACTCCGTGAGCTTCTTCACTCTCTGGACCTGCTGCAATTCCTCTGGTTCCAGAGTAGCTTCGTGGTCCTCAGCGACATCTTGCGGTTTTTCCAACATTTTCCACGCAGGTCCCGGTTCGCTTGGCAAGCCGCCACCATTTTCTGGATTGCCACTTCCCTCGTCATGTTCCCCTCTAGGGAGCCTGAACATTTACGTATTCTGAACGTTCAGGCGTATTGGTAAGGGTGACTCCCTCCTAGTGCATGAAGCTGCGGCGATTCGGGGTAATAGACGCAGTAGCGTTTGCGAAGGGTTTACTCGAAGACCTGGGGCGTCCTGTTCAAAAGCGCTACTGTCCCCAATTGTAGGGCCTGTTCTCTGATGGAACAAGCACAAGTCTTTTCCAATACAAGATGAGCTGACTTGTCTTTCTGCGCACCGTTGCCGGCGCCAAGAGGTGGCGAGCGCCTCCGCCTTGATAACAGCGCCAGCGTCGGACGATTATTCTCGCTCACAAAGTTCTTTCGGTGGACGACATTGCTGACAAAAGTCAAGTTTGGATTCGCCAAATGATCAGTTTGTGATCGCATTGCATTCGCCTGATGGGAATCTTCAAACCGGACTGCGTGTTTGCCCTCCAGAGAAAAAGGCCGCAAAGCTTGCCTCCTGGGTCCAGCAGGACACTTTCTCCGAGTCCGGTTTAAGCGCGAAAGATGCGGAATCGCGGGGATTTTCGGCGATTTTCAGAGGAAAGCCGCAGAGTTTCTCTGCACTTGAGACTTGCTGGCGGAGGGAGTTGGATTCGAACTCTCGATACCGTTTTGCATTATCCCGTAAGGTCCCGTTTTTCAGCAGCTTGCCCGGATTCCATCCCAGGAACGAGCGCAGCGGAGAAACCAATTAGGCTCGGCCACCCGATCGAGCAGTCCGCTTTCTGTGGCGATTCAAAGGCGAAGGATTAGCGATCATTGGGCGATAGGGCGCTGTAGTTGAGCCTGTTCGACTCTCAAAATGGTTCGCAGAGGACTGCTTCCTCACCGAACAGTCCGGAGTACAGAAAGACTCTCCGGCAGCCCTGGTCCGTAAACGCAGGTTTTCTGATTATTCGCGCATGCTCGCCCGCGCTTTCACCAGCTGAGCCTGGCGAAGCGGGCATAACATCCGCTTTCGCTTGACTTGTTGCCCACGGCAAGCGGCAATGTCATGCGAACCGGAGAACATGCATGACCGATGCAATCAGCGCAAAACTCGAAGAATTACCCCACTTGCGGACCTCCAAGCTCCGCGCTTTGTGGCAAGAATTATTCGCCAGGCCTGCTCACCCGAGGCTGCGTCGCGACCTGATGATCCCCGTCCTTGCTTACCGCATGCAGGAGAAGGCATATGGGGGCCTGAAACTCTCCACCCGAAAACGCTTGCAAAAACTGGCCGAGGAATTAAAGCGGGATCCGAAGGCCCAACTCCCGCCCAACCAGCAGTTCAAGTCCGGAACCAAGCTGGTCCGACAGTGGCAGGGCAAGATCCATGAAGTCCTCGTGGTCGATGAAGGGTTTAATTATCGAAACAAACGCTACGAGAGCCTGTCCGAGATCGCGCGAGAGATAACCGGAACCCGTTGGTCTGGGCCCCTGTTCTTTGGGCTGAAGCCGCCGCTGAAAGCGAGGTTAACCCAATGACTGCCAACGTTCGCTCCCGCGTCCGATGTGCCATCTACACCCGGAAGTCCTCCGAGGAAGGGCTGGAACAATCCTTCAACTCTCTTCAGGCCCAGCGCGAAGCCTGTGAAGCCTATATCGCCAGCCAGCGCCACGAAGGATGGCACGCGATAACCACACCATACGACGATGGCGGGTTTTCAGGTGGCAACATGAACCGACCAGCCCTGAAACAGCTCCTCGCAGACATAGCCGCCGGCTTGATTGACACCCTGGTCGTCTACAAGGTCGACCGGCTTACGCGCTCGCTCACCGACTTTGCCAAGATTATCGAGGCCTTCGACGAGAGGGGCGTGAGCTTCGTCTCTGTGACCCAGCAGTTCAATACCACCACCTCCATGGGTCGGCTGACATTGAACGTCCTGCTGTCCTTTGCCCAATTCGAGCGTGAGGTCACGGGCGAGAGGATCCGGGACAAGATTGCGGCGTCCAAGAAGAAAGGCATGTGGATGGGAGGGGTGGTGCCTTTGGGCTACGGTCTCAAGGGCAGACAATTGGTCGTTAATTCGAAAGAGGCGAAGATCGTTCAGGAGATTTTCGCCCAATACCTGAGCCTCGGTTCGGTTGCTGAATTGAAGCAACACCTCTACCGGAAACGGATCCGCACCAAGGTTCGCACCTCAGCCAGCGGAAATGTATTCGGCGGCAAGCCCTACTCGCGTGGTGGGCTGTACAAGCTCCTGAAGAATGAGGTGTATATCGGCAGGATCGCTCACCGAGGACAATCCTATGCCGGTCAGCACCCAGCAATCATCGAGACCGAGATTTGGGAGAAGGTGTCAGCCCTGCTGGTTAACAACAACCAAGGCAACCGCGCCCGCGGTCGTAAGGTTGCCTCCAGCACACTGGTCGGCATTCTCTTTAACCAGGAAGGCAACCGGTACACACCGACTCATGCGGTTAAGGATGGCAGACGGTATCGCTATTACACCTCACAGGCCGTCATCCGGAAGCAACGGAAGCCGTCCTACCTGGACCGAATCCCGGCGCAGGAACTCGAACGACTGGTCTACACCAGAATCCAGGCGCTGCTGGCCTCGCCGCAAGAACTCAGCTCGGCCTGTGCGGAAGCAACGGTAGCCCAGAACGAATTCAATCGACTCATCGAAGCGGCTCAGCAGTTGGCGGGAAAATGGCCCGATCTATCGTCAGAACAACTGGCGGAACTAGTGCGACGAATCGTGCTGCGGATTGTCGTTCGTGACTCGGAGGCTGAGATCGAAATCGATGTTGAAGCGCTGGCGGTGAGGTTGCTAGGTGATGACGATGAAGGCCCCGCTATCGAGAATCGAAGGCCACACCCCGGAGCACGTGGTTTCCGCCTGGCCTGCCCATTCCGCCCGGCGCACCGTCGCGGCGAGTTGCGGCTGGTTCTGCCCGGCTCTCGTCTGGGTGCAGAGCGGCCCAATCACTCGATCGTGAGAGCGATCGCACGATCTCTCCAATGGAGAGATCGAATCGTTGCGGGAGACATTCACTCGAAGGAAGAACTCGCGGCTGAGGCAGGTCTTAATGCCAGCTATGTAGGCCGCATACTCCGAATTGCCGCGTTGTCACCGGACTTGGTGGATTCGCTGACTCGTCATGGCGACTTCTCTGACTACCCGTTAACCGGACTCGTCAACCGGCTGCCGCTCGATTGGCGCAGACAGAAATCTGCGCTCCTGAACCCATGAAAGCGGTCCCGATGCGCGAGCTGATTGAGTGGCGGAGAGTCGGATCTAGCAATAAGACTTGTTGCCCCAGGCCGGAGGAATTGGCGAACTCTCCGCACAGGTCGGCTCGCGGACCCTGTACTGCTGTTTTGCCGCTCCGAGAATTCTGGCGTGGTTGGACGCTAAATAAGCAGAAAATACCTAAGGCTTGGAAATTGGCAAGGAAATTGGCAACCACCTGTTGGGGCCTGTTCGCGAGTCATTCGCTCTCAAATCGCATTCCATTCGCCTCAGAAGGGACCTGGACCTGTACTCGGATTTTGGCGTTCAGAGAAGCCAAAGATGGGCGCTCGACTGAAGGTTTTTCGATGCCCCGAATGCCTGCAAACGACCCAGAGCAGAAGTCTGAGTTGAACGAAAGCGGACACGCGGACGAGAGCTAACACTCGGCGGAGCCGCACATGCCAACGTATGTTTCACTTTCCGTGCAGGCCTAGCCAGATTGCTTGCAAACCTGGGCATCCTCAATAACAGGCGTGATCGGTACTTCTGGCGACCCACCGCGGCCTCGGGTTGACTAGGAAGCGAGGTCGCCGCGCGCCAGATCGCTCCCCGCATCCAGGTCAGGTAGCACGACCGACCATGATTCATAGACGGCGTGCGGCGGAGCCTTCCAACGCAGCATCCAAATGTCCGGCCGCTGAAAGATCAACTCCCCGTGCTCGCCGCAGGCTAAGGATCAGTGGCTGCTGGCGGTGAACAATTGCGCAGCGTACTGCAGCACTGGTTGCATAGCGGCCGGTGCTACGTCCGCTGCGTAGATCTCCAGATAGTTCACGTGCCGGCCGCCGCTGTTGCGTGCCATCCCCTTATCGATGGATCTTCGCAAGGCCAGCGGAGGATCCCCCTCCGCACCCATTACCTTGCTCGCAATTGCGTCTTGCGAGCTGCTGCGCATTTCAAAACCGGTGATGATCCGCCCGCTGTAGCTGTTGATGAACTCGGTATTGTCGGGCGCTTCGACCGCAGCGTGGCCGGCATGAAGATCACTCGATTGAATCGCCAGTCGGTTGCCGACAGCGCGCGCGGCGCGCTCAATGACCTCCTGCTTGGCGCGCAAGTGCGCCGCTCGACCCTTTGGGCCGGCTCCGAGAATCGGCAGACCCGGAGCGGACAGGGAAATGCACTGATTGCGAAACGTCTCGGCGTAGAAGTGAAACGTGTCGTCCCAGGCGCTCAGGTACCGGGCGGGCGCATAGCCGTCGGCCATCCATTGCCTGTGCGCGGCCGGCGAGTTCGGCAAAGTCATCTCCACGGAAACAGAGGTGGGGCCGGCAGCCGCGATCATTCTGAACGCGGGCAACCCCCCGTAGCGGGCGCTCAACAGCTTCATGAAGGCGAACCATCTTCCCAGGTACACCCGATCCCACGGCATCGGAAGTTTGGCGCTGGTGCCCTTGCCCGGTCCGTACTGAATCTCGAACAGATCCGTCTGCACCCCTTCGAGCGCCCACGGCGGTGAGAAGAAACCGGGGAACATGATCAGATGTACCCATTTCTTTGCCGCGGCCGCGGCCGCGAACAGCGCATCGAGCTGCGACCAATCCGGCTTGTCCTCGCTCGCCTCGATGTCGCTCCAATTTACCTGCACCGCCACGCCGCTCATGGAGGGATTGCTCAACAGCTGCAGTTTCATCGACCGATAGTTCTTTTCTCCCGAAGGCAGGAGCACGACCGGTCCGTTCGGCAACGCATTGCCGCCCAGTGCGCACTGAACCGTCTCGGCCCCGGCCCGAGCAGGCAGCGCACCGCATAGGCAAATCCCTATCAGAACAAAGGCTGCGCAGCGCAGACGGGAAATCCACATGCCGGTGACCTCGGAGGGCCGATTCTACTCTGCGCGTATCGCGCTTGCAAGCCGCTTGAAAGGACTGCTGATGGCCGCGTCCAGCCATTCGCGTCGGGGCGAGTTGGCTGGAGTAACCCGCCGTTTGCTCGCGCGAGAGCTGCCGCTGGCCGGGCTCCACGAGCCAGGGCACCGGACAAGCCTGCCCAGCACCTCCGGCCGGCAGCCCTGTCGGCAAAGAACGTGCTTAAGCTGCAGGCTCGCACCCGGCTGCCGCTCGATTGGCGCAGACAGAAATCTGCGCTCCTGAATCCATGAAAGCGGTCCCGATGCGCGAGCTGATTGAGTGGCGGAGAGTCGGATCTAGCAATAAGACTTGTTGCCCCCCAGGCCGGAGAAATTGGCGAACTCTCCGCACAGGTCGGCTCGCGGACCTGTACTGCTGTTTTGCCGTTCCGAGAATTTTGGCGGGGTCGGACGCTAGATACGCAGAAAATACCTAAGGCTTGGAGATTGGCAACCACCTGTTGGGGCCTGTTCGCGAGTCATTCGCTCTCAAATCGCATTCCATTCGCCTCAGAAGGGACGCGGACCTGTACTCGGATTTTGGCGTTCAGAGAATGTCGGAGGGATTCGGCTTTAGTAAACCAGAAGAGAAATTCTCTGTTACAGGTCGCGGCCTGAGAGTCGCGAACAATGCCGCCAAATGCGAGAAAAACGGCATTTTAACGGTTACTTATCTGACATTAATGACTTGCTGGCGGAGGGAGTTGGATTCGAACTCTTAATACACTTTTAATTTACGCCCTAACATCCCGTGTGTCAGCGGCTTACCCGGGTTCCGTCCCGGAAGCACGCAACCCGGAGGAACGAATTGGGGATCGGCCACGCGATCGAGTAGTCCGCTTTCTGTGGCGATTCAAAGGCGAAGGCTTAGCGATCATTGGGCGATAGGGCGCTGTGGTTGAGCCGGCTAACTCTCAAAACGGTTCGCAGATTGACTGCTTCCTCACCGGACAGTCCAGAGTGCAGAAAGAATCTCCGGCAGCGCTCGTCCGTAAACGCAGGTTTTCTGATTATTCGCGCATGCTCGCCCGCGCTTTCACCAGCTGAACCTGGCGAAGCGGGCATGACATCCGCTTTCGCTTGACTTGTTGCCCACGGCAAGCGGCAATGTCATGCGAACCGGAGAACACGCATGCCCGATACAAATACACGGTTTTCTTCTTAAGGTTTCTTCGGCGCGGGGGCGGGTTTCTGCGCTCCCAGCGGCGGATCTTGGGTCGTATCCAGACCAACGCGGGAAGCGGTAGCATTGGGCTTCGGCGTTGGTGTCGGCGCAGGCTTCTGCACACGGAAGTGGTTGCTTTTTGAATTGTTCACCGTCTTAGGCGGCTTTTCCATTGGCGCGAGCGTGGGTGTCGGCGCAGGCTTCTGCGCCTCGTTCCTCGTGTTTTCCGCAGCCCCTGAATGCCCTTGGGTGGTTCCCGATGCGGGTGGTGTCGTGGGTTTCTCCTCACGAAAAGTATTGCTTCTGCTGCCATTAACACCGCCAGCGATAGCTCCCTCTGGTGCGGGTTTGGGTGTGGGCTTCTTCACAGGCGGCGCAGGGGCGGGCCGGGTAGGTTGCGTCTGGCCTCCTTGCGGTTGCGTCTGTGTCTGGCCTTGCGGTTGCGTCTGGCCTGTTGCAAATCCGCTTGCCAACACTAAAAAAGCCAAAGTTGGAATGAGCATTTTCATGGTGTTTCTCCTTTTCTAAAGATCGGTTACAAACCAAACAACTTGAATATCGCAGCGCCAACCTTCCTGCGCCGACCAGATTTGGTTAACGGTACGCCAATGGCTCGACTGATTCTTGACTTGGCAGCAGAATATCCTACCAGCCTCCTCACTGAGAATCCTCCCCAATTACGACGGCGAGAACGACCAAACAACTTCATTGTGATCTCCTTTTATCTACTGGCTGCCAGGAACATCCGTTCTCGCTTTTCAGGGAGTTAAATCATTGCTGTCCAAGTTAGCTGAGTACCCGCCTCGGCGCTGCTGAAAGTGCGGGACGTAATCATCCTCTCCTGCCTTCGCACAAAGCAGGTTGGCCCCCTCGAAAATCGGTTCCCCTGATGGATGCTGTCTAGATTGCAGCTCCCGAAATGGTCAATTTGGCAACGATGTTTTCCTTGAGAAGTGGGCTGCTGTCCAACTACTGCCAGACCATGGCCAGTTGTTCCGGCAGGGCTTCTGGCAACTCCGGGGCTTGAAAGGGATGATCGATCCATACCCACAAGTCACGGTAGACGAACAACTGCTGTCGCAGCAGGGCCACCAGATTGGAAAGCGACCAGCCGAAGGTGGCCTTCAGTTGCAGGTACTTGATCAGCAACATGGCGATCAACGCCGCCCAGACTTGCGTCTTCAGGGCATTGGCTGAAGTCCCGATGAAGGTCTTCACCCGAAGATTTTGCTTTAAGGCTTTGAAAAACAACTCGATCTGCCAGCGCTGCTTGTACACCTCCGCCACGGTGGCGGCCGCCAAGGTCAGGTGGTTGGTCAGGAACACCAGCACCCGGTCCTGCTCTTGGTCGTAGAACTCGATACGACGGAAATAGCATTCCTGTTCGTCACGTGCCTGCTGGTAAAAGCAAATGACTTGATCGCGCAGCAGACCCTTGCGGTGCGGCAACTCTCGGTCCTGCACCACGATGTAATCAGCGTTGCCCTTCATCCGGGTCACGAAGTACACGCCCTGTTGGCTCAGATCGGCGAACCACCCGTAGTCCAGGTAGCCGCGATCGATGGCCAGCAGCGTCCCCGGCTCATAGCGCAGTTGGCGGGCTACCTCAATCTCATGCTGCTTGCCCTCGGTGATCACCGCATAGCAAGGGAGAAAACCGTCGTGATCCAGCAGCAGATGCAGCTTGACCGCGCCTTTGGTGCGGCGGAATCGCGCCCAATCGAAAACGCTGGCGCACAGATCGATCACCGTCGCGTCCATGCTGATCAGCTTGTGTTTGAAGCGGAACTGGCGTCGGCCCGCAGATTGCTGCACGGCCAACCCCCGGCATTGGGTCAGAAACTGCTGGAATAGCTCTTCGTATAACTGCCACGGACGGTGCTCGTTGGCGTAGGCCAACGTGGAGCGCGCCGGCGCCTGCGGCAACCCCAAATGCCGCAGCTTCCCCTCACTGGCCGCCAGTCCGCCGCAAATCTCGCGCAGCGACTTGGCCGCACCCAGTTGGCAGAACAGCATGGCGACGAACTGTCCCCAACTGCTGAATCCGCGCGCATGCCGTTCGGCTTTATGTTTGCGGGCCGCGGTGTCAAAGCCGGTTCGTGAAATGAGCTGCAAAATCTGCGAGAAAATGCTGCATACTCGGTTCAAGGCTGAGTCCTCCTCTGACTCGTTGGTCTTAGCAAACTCAACTTATCAGAGACTCTCAGCCTTCTTCTTCCCGGCGGCGCTCAGCACAGCGGAGCTAATTTGGACGAGGGTGGTCTCGGATATATTCACGCTGTCTGACGTCTACTTCAATCAGCGTCGAACGTTGGCAATGACTGCCATCGAGTCGTGGTGTGGTAGCTACCAGCGCGGCATACCAGATCACAAACGCCAAGTTCACGACCCAGCGCGGGGCCGCTCCCACGCGCCGAAGAAGAAAGGGAAGGAAGTTCCACGTTGTGAGGTGAACATAATCCCACTGATCGTTTGTCACCGAGTCATTGATTAGACCCCAGGCTCCCATCTTGCCGAGAGCGAACGCGCCGATGTTCTTGAAACGTAGCGCGACCACGAACGTCGGATGCCCAAGCGTGTGCATCTGATAGATTTCCAGCGGCAGCCAGAACGCCAGCGAAGCCAGCTGAATCGTACAGCTCAAGACTATGAGCGCGATCCCTATTCTCCACGCCAGCTTTCCCAGTTCCGCGCGAAAACGCAGCAACAACGGCAACGAGATGAAGGCAGCCATTTCGGCTGCGCTGGAGACATAACGATCGCCCCAGGCGAAGTCGCCGCTCCACACCGTGTATCGCGCGTAGAGGCTGATGTACGCCAGGAGCAACAAGACCGACGTCATCACATAAGCTCGCACGTCGCGTCCGAACTTCTTCCACGCCAGCACGCTGACCAGCACCATCAGGAGCAGCAGCGGATCGAAGAAAAAGATGGATTTTTTGGCTGGAACAGGGCGCCGAAGAATCCCACGTGAAACGGAGTTTCCCACGGATAATTTGCCGGCAGCGACGGATTCAACATCCGAGCCTCCCGAGCGACGATCGAAAGGTAAGTATTGAACCACGATCCGAAACGGTGGTATTGATACCAACGATCGATCAGCAGGAAGAACGCATAGACCGGCGCTGATATCTCTAAGTACGTCACAAAACGCTGCCACAAGGCGCGCCCGCGCACATCGCGGCACCACAACAGCAGCAGCAGGAAAACGCCGCCCGCCAGCAAATCCAGGCCAGTCGTGAGCCGCGTCAGCAGATTCAGTCCGAAGGCCGCCGAGCCAATGAAGAGCTCTCGCCGCTCGCCGGTGAGCACCCATTCGTAGTAAAACGTCAGGCCCGTTATGGTCAGCAGCATGATGTAGTTGTTCTCCATCATGTTCTGCGCATAGTGCAGATGCGTAGTGCAGAACAGCAGCGCCAGCACGCCTGCCACCGACTGCCGCGTGCTGAAGCGCAGCCGCCGCAGAAAGCGAAAGCACACCAGCGCAGTCAGCACGTTGATCAGGATGTTCGTGCTGTAGGTGACCACGATGCTGCGCACTCCGGGATCGACGCTGTAGTTTGCGAACATCGGCAACTGCTCCAGCTTCGTCCCGACGATATCGACGGGCAGCATGAGCAGCGACTGTCCAATGCCGTACCAGCTGTACAGTTTGCCGCCGCGCCCATGAATCCCCCAGTCGGGATACTCGTTGGGGAAGACCTCCGGCTCCTCGGTCCAGAGCGCAGTCGCGGCTTGCAGCCGATGCGCGGTGTCGGCGGTGCCGACTTCTCCCGACTGAATGACGAACGCGCTCAGGCCCGCCGTCACGGCCAGAAGGAACGCGGGACTGCGCAACCAGCGGCGGACTCGGGACTCCCCGCGAGTATCGCTCTTGGACGCGCTGGGGTGAAGGATCTGGGCGATCATTGCCTGCGATGGTAGCAGCATCCAGCGCTCAGCACTTAGCCGACCGCCAGGCGGGGAGGGCTGAAGGTGCATCTTCCTCCTTACCTGCAACCATGGGAAGTGAGAACCATGGAGCTTTTTTCCATAAGTCTTGATCTGGGAAGTCTGCCCCCGACAATCGCTGGGATTCCTCCCGAGCGGTGGGCAATACACCAGCAAAGCGCCCAGGAAGTCGGTATCTGGGCAGGGCGCGGCTGGCGCGTCCTGCGCCCTGTCCGGCAATCTGTGGTATTGAGAAAGGTGACGGTCGAATCAAGCGCCTGTGTCGCTAGGCGCCAAGGCAGCATTCGATGGACAATCTCGAGAAGAACCGCGTAGCCAAGACCGTAGTAGATCGATGGTGCTCTTTCCATGAGGCGCTCGGCGGAACGAAGCGGAAGTATCCGACGCGAGAATTCCTTTCGTTCGCAGAGGCCGCCCGAAGCTACATCGACTTGACGCGACATGATCAACTCATACACAGAGACGTCGCCAACGCCATAAACGGCTTGACAGAGTTTCTCCGGCTGGAGAGAAAGCGAGTGCCAGGCAGAATTCTCTCTGAGGCGGACCGGCTGGAGTGCGTATTCTTCGGCGGGTTCGATCCGCACTTCGAAGGCGACGAGCCTCCCGGCCTGTAGAGCGGGAAGACTGCTCGCCGCAACTTCGGCCGCGAGTGCGTCATACGTTTTTGTGCTGAACAGCGATGCGATCGCTCACAAGTGGTTCTGCCAGAAGACAAATCGGCTTCTGCGTCCGATTGATGCGCTAGCGGCACTCGTTTGCCGACGCTTCCCATTCCGAGAGAATGGCAGGACGCAAGCCGACTTCTAGGGAAACAACTAATCTTCACGTTTCCGTATCTCGAACAGCTTTCCAAAACTCAATCAGCATGAGTTAGGGACGCGAGGAAGTTTTGCAGGGCGGACCGGTATTGGGCGGGCGCAATAAGGGAGGATTCCTCATGGCAATAGCCGCTGATTTGAAGAAAGTGTTTGGGAGAGAGGGCCGAGTTGTAGACCTCCTGGCCGAGTTGAAAGGGCAGGACTGGGTCCCGCGTGCAGTGGACGATCAGGATGGGAGCAGCAATTTTTTGTAGTTTGGATTGCGTGTCGAACTGTGAGTGCACGAGGAGATTCAGGCCAGGGAGAAACCAAAAAAGCTTGCTGGCCACACGGGACGCGGAGGGGAAAGGCGCTTCGAGGATGACGCCCCCAACTCCGTGGTGGGCGGCGAGATCGACAGCTATGGTGGTCCCTACGGATTGACCGAAAGAGACGATGGACTTGGGATCGAGGCGTCTTGTGTCGACGAGGTACTGATAGGCCGCCTCGGCGTCTAGGTAGAGGCCGGCTTCAGTAGGTTTGCCTTCGCTGTGGCCGTAGCCGCGATATTCCAGCGCAAGGACGTTCGCGGGCGTGTCGCGCAGGAATTCGTAGGTGGGAGCTCGATTGGCGATATTGGAAGCGTTCCCGTGGAATGCGAGGAAAGTGAATTTTGCGTTCGTATTGGGGACCCACCAGGCATGCAGCCTGGTGCCATCGGCAGCGGTAATCCAGACATCCTCAGGGTCAAGCTTGCGCGGATGCCAGTCGCCTTCGAGGCGGCCTGGATAGTCGGGGAAGAAAATCATGCGGCGCTCAAATAGGCGAAGGAGGACCAACAAGACCACGTATGCTGCAAGAATGTAGAGCAAGAACACCATTAGCCGTTTCCGGAGATGCTTTGTTCGGCTCTGCGAGAATTCCATCTTCGCCTTTTGAGCGAGAGTTAGCCTGCATAATTCATGTTGTTGAAGGCGCGAAAAGCCTCTTGTGCTACAAACATGTTGTCAAGACAGTGTTTGGAGCGACGAAAGAGGCTTCCGCGTGAAGTGGCAGATCGTTCGCGCCGGGCGGCTGACATTTTGGCGCGATTGCGGGGCGTTCTGGCAAAGCCAACCTTTTCGAGCGCCCGCCGCTTGGAAAGAAACCTGTGTCCCAATCCCGCACAGTATCGCGGAAGGGAACATCTTTCCTCATTGGGCTCTGTCTCCGATTCCGACCGCGTGATCTAGCCTCTTGATAACAAGGCATCTTAGTTGCTCCCTCCTGGTGTCTTGTGGACATTCACATGCTTTACCCATTTTGTTCCCGAGAGCCATCCAGATGACCGTCTGGCTAGTGAGGTAAGCCACTTCGTCCACGGGGGAAACGGGGAGAAAGTGGCCCCTCGCTAGGCTCTTGGGAACCAGGTTAGGTGTTTCTCATGCGCCTGGAGCTTGGAGCCTGGTACCCCGTTTCCCCGGGGAAGCGAGGGAGGGTCGCATTGGCGCTAACGTCGCCCTTCCTCGCATCTTGAAATTCCAGCAGCAAGAAGCACAGCCCTTGAGGTGAGTCACGGACCGTGGTTGACTGGCTTCCAGAAACGCTCGACTCGGATGAACATTCTCGCGAAGAGCAACATTCTCTTCGCGCACCTGACATTTGCGCAACCTGTGCCGAGAGGGGACGGCCAAATGAGCCTGTCTACAAGATGGAGATGTGCGAATTTTGCTATAAGGGGCGGCCACATCCCAAGGCGACCCGAGAGCAACTAGTCATGGCCAGGTATGGGTGGTGGTCACCATCCGCGACCTCACGGAAGCGATTAACTTTGGGAATTATATATTTAACTCCACCCTCGTCCAAATTAGCTCCGCTGTGCTGAGCGCCGCCGGGAAGAAGAAGGCTGAGAGTCTCTGATAAGTTGAGTTTGCTAAGACCAACGAGTCAGAGGAGGACTCAGCCTTGAACCGAGTATGCAGCATTTTCTCGCAGATTTTGCAGCTCATTTCACGAACCGGCTTTGACACCGCGGCCCGCAAACATAAAGCCGAACGGCATGCGCGCGGATTCAGCAGTTGGGGACAGTTCGTCGCCATGCTGTTCTGCCAACTGGGTGCGGCCAAGTCGCTGCGCGAGATTTGCGGCGGACTGGCGGCCAGTGAGGGGAAGCTGCGGCATTTGGGGTTGCCGCAGGCGCCGGCGCGCTCCACGTTGGCCTACGCCAACGAGCACCGTCCGTGGCAGTTATACGAAGAGCTATTCCAGCAGCTTCTGACCCAATGCCGGGGGTTGGCCGTGCAGCAATCTGCGGGCCGACGCCAGTTCCGCTTCAAACACAAGCTGATCAGCATGGACGCGACGGTGATCGATCTGTGCGCCAGCGTTTTCGATTGGGCGCGATTCCGCCGCACCAAAGGCGCGGTCAAGCTGCATCTGCTGCTGGATCACGACGGTTTTCTCCCTTGCTATGCGGTGATCACCGAGGGCAAGCAGCATGAGATTGAGGTAGCCCGCCAACTGCGCTATGAGCCGGGGACGCTGCTGGCCATCGATCGCGGCTACCTGGACTACGGGTGGTTCGCCGATCTGAGCCAACAGGGCGTGTACTTCGTGACCCGGATGAAGGGCAACGCTGATTACATCGTGGTGCAGGACCGAGAGTTGCCGCACCGCAAGGGTCTGCTGCGCGATCAAGTCATTTGCTTTTACCAGCAGGCACGTGACGAACAGGAATGCTATTTCCGTCGTATCGAGTTCTACGACCAAGAGCAGGACCGGGTGCTGGTGTTCCTGACCAACCACCTGACCTTGGCGGCCGCCACCGTGGCGGAGGTGTACAAGCAGCGCTGGCAGATCGAGTTGTTTTTCAAAGCCTTAAAGCAAAATCTTCGGGTGAAGACCTTCATCGGGACTTCAGCCAATGCCCTGAAGACGCAAGTCTGGGCGGCGTTGATCGCCATGTTGCTGATCAAGTACCTGCAACTGAAGGCCACCTTCGGCTGGTCGCTTTCCAATCTGGTGGCCCTGCTGCGACAGCAGTTGTTCGTCTACCGTGACTTGTGGGTATGGATCGATCATCCCTTTCAAGCCCCGGAGTTGCCAGAAGCCCTGCCGGAACAACTGGCCATGGTCTGGCAGTAGTTGGACAGCAGCCCACTTCTCAAGGAAAACATCGTTGCCAAATTGACCATTTCGGGAGCTGCAATCTAGACAGCATCCATCAGGGGAACCGATTTTCGAGGGGGCCAACCTGCTTTGTGCGAAGGCAGGAGAGGATGATTACGTCCCGCACTTTCAGCAGCGCCGAGGCGGGTACTCAGCTAACTTGGACAGCAATGATCCGAGACGCCCTGAAATTGCGTGTTAGAGCTTGTCTCTCCTTGACTGGGCAAAGGCCGCTCTTTTTCCTGCATGAACTTGGTGACTGCGCTCAGGATTGTGCATCTGACGCAAGGTGCTACAATCTTACATTATGCACTTCTCGACTGAGTTTTGGGTCGCAGCCGCGATTGCGGTTATCGCACTCATTGTCGGTATTGGGGCCACGGTAGCGATGGACCCCAAAACCAAAGGCGAATTCTGGTTTGCCACCGGGTGCTTCTTACTTTCGGCGGCAGCGATATGTTACCTCATTTGGATGTGGAAGGCAGCGGTCACAAGTACGGCTGTGCTGCTGACAGCGACAGTTGCATTAGGGGCTATGGCAGTAATTAGATGGGCCTACGGTAGGCATCGGCGGTCGGCCAACCCAACAGAGCAGACGGTTTCGGTTCGATTCAAGCATTCCAGTATTCAGATATTGGAATTGAGATACGACATTGTTCAGTCTTTACCGAGACTTCAGCTGGGCGAGGCGGGAAGCCTGATTCAGATGGGGCCAGCAGATAGGGACTCTGTAATGCTTATTTTACCCACCACTCCGCCAATAATGGTTGAGTCGCCAAAAGCTGGAGAGAAATACGCTATAGGCGGCGACCTTTATGGATTCACCACGGGAGAAGTGGAAACGCCTTTCATGGGTGGGTTCACCAGCACACTTGATAATCAATTTACGTTCAACCGCCTGACTTCTCCAGCGCACACTGTGACGATTGGCGAGCGTAGATTCCACGTCACACTGCAAGACGTAACGGATAAATCTACGGGTAAGGGAAAGCATTATGTTTACACATTCCTTGTGTCCGAAAGATAAGCCCTATGCCGCGATCAAGTTCTTGTACTCCAGATGCTCGGATCGTAACAGCTTCAGCAGCGTATCGCGGAAAAGGTAGGGGTTTTTACGGTTATCGAAACGCCAACACATTTCGTCAAGGTAGGCTTGCAGATGCTTCGCGCTAACACGATGCCATGTTCCAACGATGCCGCGCTTGAGCAGCGAAAATGCGGACTCAACGGTGTTGGTGTAAACGTCGCCGTTCACGTATTCGCCGTCCCGATGGCACACAGTCTTGTGTTCTGCAAGCACTCCTGCCTTAGCAATGGCCGAAGGGTATCCGCCAAACTCGTCCGTCATAATTACGTCAACGTCCTGCGAAATGTTTTCTTGGATATACTTCGCCAGAGTTCCGCTCTTCACGTCCTGAGCGTGGAAGAAGCGAAGTTCGCCACCACGTTGCCGGATGCCAATAACTACTTGCTTCTTGCACTCAGGATGCCCGACCTTATGCTGATGGCCGCGTTGTTTGCCGCCTACAAAAGTCTCATCTACTTCCACGGTTCCGCCGAGCGGCTGAGGATTGACGGCCTTCATCGCGTCCCTGATGCGATGGCAGAGATACCACGCCGTGCGGTAATTAATCCGCAGCATTCGTTTAAGCTGATTCGCGGACATTCCCTTGCGCGACTGGCAAATCAAAAACGTCGCAAGGAACCATTTAACCAAAGGCAGGTGCGTGTCATGGAACATCGTGTCTGCCGTTACAGAGAACTGGTAGCGGCATGACTCGGTATCACAGTTGTACTGGTCGCGCTTCAGGATGGACGAGATTTTCTCGCCGTTGCATTTCGGGCAGCGCACACCATTGCGCCAGCGCAAATGCTCAAGGTAGTTGCGGCAAGACTGCTCATCGCCGTACCGTTCCATTAACTCGCAGAGGTCAATTGCTTCGATCATAAGGACTCACCGTGCCACGCAAGAAGTTGAAGAAGCACCCGATGGAGATGACGGACGAAGAAGCATTGCGGCACCTCTTTCATCCGAAGATCGTCCGCGCTGTAAAGAAGCACCTGAAAGAACAGGAGAGCGGAAGTGGGAAGCCTCAATCACGTAAACAACAATAGCAGACACTTGTCCTTGTGTCAAGTGCATAATCCTGAGCGAATTCACCCATCTCGTCACGCTCGCGGACAAGGGGCTCGCGCGGCCGTGGCTTTGCGCGCGCTACGATCTCCCGCCAGACCGCTTCCGGAACCGGAGTATGTTCGTTGGCGAACAGCGGATCGGTAAGCGAATCGTGTCCGAGCACTTCGCGCCACACGTCCGGCGAAACATAGGCGCAGTCGCGCAGAACACCGCTCCAGAGGTCCTCCAAGACCACTTGCCCAAAGGCATCTAGATTCTCAAAGTGGTCTCCGCGCCACTCGCAGGAGAAATACCGCACGGGCCGGTGAGTACCAGCTATGTTCTGCTTGAGCGCTTCGAGTTTCTGTCGTGCATCCTCCTGTACGAAAACGGAGTAGACATGCGCCGGAGTGCCTTCGCGTGGCACGCGCGGATCACGTAGGTAGAAAAAGCTTCGCCGGTAGAGTTCCTTCCGCTCGAGTACCGCATGGCGAATCTCAGTGAGACCGTGGTCTTTGGCTAATTGGTACGCCTCCTCGACCCGCGGCAGTGCTTCGCTACATGCCGTTCCTTGGACCATCCAGTTCACGCCTTGGGAGAAGAAGATCGCTTGATTGTAAAGGGAGGTTGCCAACCCTTGCGGGTCGCCCAGTTCCCGGCAGAGCCGCTCCTGCTCCTTGAGCAGCGCCATGGTTTCTTCAAGCTTTCCCCAGGCCCGCAGGATTGTCGTCTGGTTGCCGAGGCTGGCTTGCAGGTCCCTTTTGTCACCCACCTCCCGGCAGAGCTGCTCCTCTTCCTTCAACAAAGCCATGGCTTCTTCCAGCTTGCCCCAGTCCCGCAGGATCAGCGCCTGGTTGCCGAGGCTGGCTTGCAGGCTCGCCTTGTCGCCTAGCTCGCGGCAGAGCCGCTCCGTTTCCTTGAGCAATGCCATGGCTTCTTCCAGCTTGCCCCAGTCCCGCACGATTCGCGCCTGGCTCCCTAGGCTGACGAGCAGCACCGCCTTGTCGCCTAGCTCGCGGCAGAGCCGCTCCGTTTCCTTGAGCAATGCCATGGCTTCTTCCAGCTTGCCCCAGTCCTTTAGGGTCCGCGCCTGGTTGCAGAGGCTGCGTACCAGCCCCGCCTTGTCGCCCAGCTCCCGGCAGAGCCGCTCCGTTTCCTTGAGCAGCGCCATGGCCTCATCCAGCTTGCCCAAGTCCTGTAGGATCACCGCCTGGTTGCCGTAGGTTGCTGCCAAGTTCCATTGATCGCCCCTCTTCGCGAACTGCTCCGCCAGATGATTTCTCAGCGTGAATGCCTCTTCGGGGTGGCCCGTATCACCGAGCAAGATCGCAATCCGCCATGTGTGTGACGTATCCGTATCAGGAGCGTCCAGCACCGGACGATACGCCTCAACCATGCGCTGGGGAGAGTTGTCTTCGACCTTTGTCCAGTACGCCTTTACCTCAAACTGGTTCCTCTCCCATGCCGCCCCGAAAAGAGAAGGTTCCGTCAGCACCGTGGCCAGTCGCTCCCAGGACTGTGCCTCGGCCAGGCCCGAGCGGTTGACCAGCGACTGCTCAGCAGCCAGGTATAGCGGCGACCAGTGGGCCCGCGGCAGCGGCTGGCCGTCGCTGCCCAGCAAGTCCATCAGCTCCGCTTCTGACAATCCGCGCCGCGCAGCCCACAGCAGAGACATGGCATCGCGAACCAACCCTGGACAGTCGCGTTCGTAGTCCTGCTCATAGCGCTCAAGGATTCTCTGGTAGAGCTCCGCCACGGTGGTGGCAGACAGATAGTGATCAATGCGCCCCTCCAGCGTTTCGTGTTCATGCCAGAGCCGAAGCTCTTCCAGCAATGCGCGGAGATAAAGCGGATTGGCCGTTTGTGGTGCAGCGGCGATGCGCTCCACACGTCCTGCACTCAGCGACTTGGTGTATTGTGCAAGATACTCATTGACAAGTTGCTTCGCTCGCCTGTGGTGAGTGATTCCACCTGCAGCACGGGCCAGTCATACTTCTTCAACTCGTCTAAAGGACGTCCCGGAAGCGTAGAGAGGATCAAACGCACGTTGGCGGGAATCACCGGCGGCAGCCAGACCAGGTCAGGCGCTTGATCACGGTCTTCCAACTGGTTCAGAGCATCAAGAATGAGCACTACCCGGCCCTTGGCTGCGGCCATGTGCAGCGCGTTTGCGAATGCCAACCGCAGCGCATCCGGCTTGTCGGGAATTTCCAGCGAGAGGCCGAAGCTGCGCTTGAATTCACCTAGGATGCGGCGCAGCATCGCAGCCCAGTCTGCACTTGCAGGCGTAGCGCCAATAAAGTGCTGCACCAGCAGATCGTCCGGATGTGCCATGCGATAGCGCATGGCCCAGTTCGCCAGCAATGCTGACTTTCCCAAACCCGACTCGCCCAGAACGACTAGCGGCGGGCCATCGCGGCCTGCGTGGGCATCCAGTCGGTCGAAGTATCTCGGCCGGCCGATGTAAACGTGGGCCCGGCTCCGGGCGAAAGCCTCCTGCTCGGCAGCCTCGCGGTCAAGCGGATCGGGCACGGAGCCTTCGGGAAAAACTCGATCAATGACCGAGGTCAGGTCGGCAAGGACCAACTCGCTCAAGGCTCGCGGATTCGGGTAATCTTTTCGAACCGGTAACCCGCTGCATCGAATGCGTTCCTTCAACGCCGTCAACTTCTGCTTTCGCTCCTCTGCCCGCCGCGTAGCCTCTTCGGCTCCAAACCGTGCGATATCCTCCGGGGTGGGAGACTCCTGAAACGCGGGCCGCTGCTCACGCGGAAGTGAGTCCAAATAGGTGGGGCTGCGAAAATAGAAGAAGGCATGCTCAGCCATTGCGGAGTTATTGAGCACGCCGTGCAAAATCTCAAGTTCAGTAACGGAGTGGCCGCGCAACTCGCCCAGCCACGTCTCCTGCTCAACGAGCGCGGGGGCAATCTCGTCGGGAATCCAGCCGTAGTGCTCACCCAGCAGGCCGATGAAGTAGGGTCGGCACCGATGGATTTCCGCCAGGCCAAAGGAAGAACTTGGCCCTCGGCCTTCTGCTCATCAGTCAGGCCCCAGCGGAGGTCGACTTCTCCCCAGGTGACGCCGCGGCTCTCGCACAACTTGCGGAGTTGGGGGAAGGTGCGCTCGACCAATTCGTCGCGCTCCGCCTGCATGTCGCGGAAGGTGGACGACACAAAGACGCGAACCACGCGCGACGATAAGGCGATAGCAGCAGTAGCGCTGGTCATGGGAGTGGGCCCCCTTTGTACGGCATTATTGATTCGACTTGGGTTCGGGCGCTGTGATCGCAGTCACCTCGCAGCGGCAGGCTCCGGCAGGGTCAATACGTCGTGACTGGCGAAGTTAATGAACTCTACCGTGCCGTATTTCTCTCCGACGTCGGTTCGCTTGTCGGGATCTTTCTTGTAGTTCCCCGTCCAGATATGGCAAATGGGCTTCCCGAGTTCCTTGGCCTTCGCGACGATTTCCGCAGTACCGCCTCGGCCTTGCGAAGGCATTCCGTCCCAGATGGCGATCATGACGTCACTGTACTCAGCAATGTAGAAGCCAACCTTCTCATAGGATTCGTTGCGGGTTGCGGACGGGGGCACCACGATAGTCTCGATGGCGCGCTGCGAGAGCCAGTGCCGGAACTCCTGCCTTGCTTCCGCTCCTTCGTAGTCCTTGCTGTGAAGGTCGGTAGGCCCGAAATCGTCAAGGTAGTCGGCTTCCGGAATGGGTAGAACCGCAATTAGACGCGACCCCTTCCGCTCAAGCAATTTGCGAGCCACTAAGCGGTCAGCTCCAACCGCCAGCGGCGAGAACACCGTCAGATAGCGCTTGGGGAAGATTTGTTCGATATGGCAGATGGCCTCCTCGATGCCCCGCTCAAGGTGTGTCATCTTCGCGGGATCAAGGCCGATGTGACCGGTGATGCCGATGCGGAGCATCTCCCAGCCGCACATCTCCGCCAACTCGACGAAGTCCCTAGCATCGACGTGCATCGAAAGGAGGTGCTCCGGCGGCAGGCTCGACTGCTCGAATTTTCCCCGGCCTTTCAATGCGCTCATGGTGACGATGCTCTCCATGGAGCGCGCCCCATGGCGGTACTTGGTGGTGCGCAACAAGGCGTCGAGCACGCCATCTCCAATCTGGAACTGCTTGTTCTTCTTGAGATGAGTCCCGTGCAGTTCCAGAAACGCATTGAGCAAGAATGAGCGACGGATCACGTAAAGATCGTCTTCTACGAGATTCGGATCGCCGTTCGGCCCCCGGACATCGATGAACGCCCGCAAGCGGCTGACGAAGTCTGGTTTCTTGGCCGCGCGATCCTCATCGGATAGTACTTGGCAGAACTGTTTAAACGACGGCCGCGTTCCCCCGGCAAACACGTAGATGCCGCCGCCAGTCGGGTGAGACCGGCCTTTGTCGGAGAATTGTCCGTCTTGAATAGGCGCCAGGAAATAACGCAACCAGCCCAGCGGCGCCCCTTCGCACAGTGTGTCGAACTCGTCCCAGAACACCAGCGGCATCTTGCCTTTTAAGTGCAAGTCCCGAATCTGGTGGAACGCTCCCGCGAGCTCCTCTGCCGACTCGAACTGCGAGAGGTTGAAGGTCAACTGGGCCTCTTTGTCGATCCCCAGATCCTTGGCAACCTGTTTGATGGCGAATGATTTTCCCGAACCAGGAGGCCCGAAGACGGCCACAGCCAGCGGGGTCTCGGGTTTCGTCTTTTGCAGATACTCCTGCATCGCGTTCTTGACGCTGCGCACGCCTTCGATCTCGTGCCGGTCGGCGCTTTTCCACGCGCCAATAGTTTCGATCGGGACATTCCGGAGCGCCACGGCTGGGCCCTGCCGGACTATGTTGCGCGCGCACTCGCAAACCTTTGTGATAAGTTCCGATCGCGAATTCGAGTTGGTGCCGCCCAGTACGGCGTGCTTCAGAATGGTCCATGCACCGCGCGCGTTTTCCACAAGGTTCGACGAGTCCTCGAAGATGCCGAGGTCCCATACCTTCTCGCGTTCCCCCACTCGCTTATCAGGCGCTGCATTGCGGCTGGCGTATCCCTGCGCGAGCCGCTCAGAGGGGAACTTCAACCTGCCCCTGTCCGCATCGTAGCCGCCGAGATGGAGTAGCCGTGCCAGCGCGATGCCGTCGCGCGTGGCTTGGTTCCAGTTCATGCCCTCCGGATTTGCCGCCCACGCCGCCGCCAGCCCGCCGAGCACGCAGGTGTTGTAGCCCATCATCGAGCCTTTGAAGTGGCGCTCGAAATCCCCCTCCTGGCCGGAACGATCAAACACCAGCGTGGCTCTGCCATTCTCTACGATCACGGCTCCCGCGGCTCCAACTGTGACAATCACTCGTTCAAACGCAAGTTTCGAGGCGGAGGTTTCAGCGAATCGACACGTACAGCTGCGAACCGCCGCCACCACCTGTTCCAGAATGCGCTCCCAGGAAAGGGATTCAGAAACGCAAACCGCGCAGGCTCGGATGTCGCCCATGGCAGTCAAGATCGTCGTGCGCCGGGCAAGCCCGCGTCTGATGATCTGCTCAAGAACAGGGGAGCGCTTTCCCTCACCATACAGCGACAACTTGACGATGATGTGACCTGGTGTACCGTCGCAACCATCACCCAGAACCTCCGGCCACCCAGCCGGACATTCACGAAACCCCAGACCGCTATCCTCAATCACCAGCAGGTCTGGAACTCCACCGGCTTTATGGGCGGGGTAGTCCCACGTGCCGGGCTCGTAGCTGCTCCACTCCGCAAGACGAAATGCCGACCGCGCATTGCCATTGCCCTGCTGTTGCCAGGCAGTCCACGCCCGGGTGATGGGCGCTTCCGGCTTTTCTAGCAGTGCGGCGTCGAGCGTGATGCCCTGGATTGTGCCCGCAGTGGGAGGGATGAGCGATTGAAGGAATTGCGTGATCAGCGCGGAACCGCCAGGTTGCACACTAAGACCGACCTTGGGGGCTGGCTGATCGGGCATCCAAAAGAACGGCCCGAGTTCTGGCTCTGTCTCTTTCCGGACGGTCATCCAGTCTACCGTCGGGTCTCCGCAAACTTGAATCGTGGTCATTGGGTCAGCTCCAGTTCAGTGATAGCGCGAACGCATCCATCACATGCGCATACCGGCAGTATTCGGCAAACGTCCCGTGGAAGCCGAAGGTGAACACGAACTCGGCCATCTGATTTGTAACCGGGTTCGGGATGATGATCGAAACCTTGCGTGACCAGTAGTCACCCACCCGTGCGGGACCGGTGGGTCCGTCTACGACGTGCAGGCAAATCCAGTAAGTGATGGCCATCTGGCATAGTCCGCTGTGGAACAGGAGGTGTACGCCCCGCACCTTTGCCACCACGCGGTCCAAGTGTGTTGGTGCCCACTCCATGAGAGCATCGAACATTTCCCGGTCGTTAATAGTCTGATCAACGCGCCGGACTTGGCGCGACAGCTCAGGGCCGGAATACAAGTCGACGAACAGCTTCGCCTCTTCCGCCGCGTTGTAGCGGAACGTCCGGCCCTTGAGCGATCCGTCGCTGGCTTTGCCATTTTCGTGCAGCGTCCACCCATCCACGAGTAGCGAACACGGGCGGCCGCCGCAGGTCGCCCGGTATTGCCGGCCATTCGCAGGCGGCAGCACTGGCGACGCTACCGGCACAGGCACGCCCGTGGACTTCTCCACGAACCGCAGTACTTCGCTCACATCGTTTGACTCCAGAAAGGGGCTGGCGTGGAGCGCCGGGTTGTGCCGGTGCGGCAGGTCCTCGCTCGGTAGCCGCAGCTCGAGCACCATCTGGGGACCGAGCGACTCAAGCAGCTTCTTAATCTCGAAACTGCAGTACTCCGACTGCGCCCACCGGTTGTTGGTGATGGCAAGACCGAACTGGCTGTTGAAGATCCCCTGCAGGATTGCGAACTGAAACCGCTCACACCGCTGCAGGAGTACCTGGTATTCGGCGAACCACACCCGCCAACCCGCCCCGATTAGTTCATCGGCGATTCGGCGTGCTAACACGACGTCTTCGCTCTTGTAGCTGATAAAGATGTCGAAGAGCGGAGTCGTCAAGCACCGCGCCAGGTTCATGGCAACCAGAATGACCACCCACCCCAGTGCCACCTTGTTGAAGAGCGTGTACCGGCCCAACTCGCTCAGATGCACCTTCACGACCGGTATCGGCACGCGAGACCAGCCAATCCGGCTGGCCACCGAGTTCCACGCGAATAGAGTCGCAACAGCGATCAATGCCGCGCTCACCCCCATTCGAATCGACAACCTGACGATGGACTGTATCCGATCGATGGCGGGATGCAGCCAGCGCCACTCTCGGTTGAAGGTACGATCGAGCCGCTCATCCGAGCGGAAGACCAGTACGAGTACAGCTGCGCTCGTGACAAGGCCAGCCAACGACGCGATGAGCAAGGAATTCATGGATTTGAGTGCCGGGCCGACCCGAGTTGCCTCAAGGTTGGGATCGCATCACCGAGTGCAGAAAAGAGGCTCACGACAATCCCCTTTGTAGGTGTCACGGTGGCGGGGCGAGCCCTGCGTTGAGTTGACTAGACTAGACCAATCAGCTATCGGATCGCCGTCGCCGGTGCCAGGATCGTAGCGAGCAGCAAACAGTCCAAGGCGGCTGTGGCCGAGAATGGCAGCGGCCGAAACAGAAATCCCACCGCCTTGACCCTTTCTTACAGGCCCTCCATGGAATTCATACTCAAAACGAGACTGGCATGCAGTGAGCATGCGCACGCTCCCCTGTGACCTTGGCAGCCAATGCAGCACGCCCCCGATTCTGCAAATCAGAGGTCGTGCGACAAAGAAAACTGGAACTCGGAAGCCAGGATCAGACCAGTCCATGCACTGACAGTTAGCCGGCTAGAGGGATAGCAGGCCCCAGAGTTTCAGAGTTGCGTCGCCGGATGCGGTGAGCACCGTCGTCCCATCCGGGTGAAAGGCGCACGCTTTCAGGGACTGCTCATGCGCCAGGAACGAAGCAAGCGCCATGCCATCGACCCGTCGGGTGGCTTCCGCATTGCGGCACCCACCTCGGATTTTCCCGCAATTATTCGTATCCGATATTCATGTGCGGAGCAAAGCGTTCCGCGGCCTACGACATGGCGGCGAAGGGGCGAACCCCGGCCCGCACCGGCCCCGAGGAAATTCCGGTCGTCACCGGTAGTTGCACCGCCACCGGGCAGAGCTGCTGCTGTTTGAGGAGTGGCGGAGCGCCGGCTACCTGCCGGAATCAGACTGCCTCCTCGGGGAACGTTTCCGCCAACGAACTTTCCTGCATCGGAAAGATCCAGTTCCAGGTTTGAAGCTGTCGCTCTTCCGAGTAGCGCGTGGGCATCGGGCCGATCACCGCCCAAGCCAGCCTCGATTGGCTTCGTAGGGCGCGGGTGATCTCATACAGGTGAAATCTGCCGCAAACCAGCGCCGCCACCCCGTTACCCGCCAGGCCCGATTTGAGCACATTCTCAATAAACTTCTCCGACCGGCGTGTCGCAAGCGTGTAGAAGTCTTTGATCAGCGGCAAGGCATCGTCGATGTATCGCGCGGCATTCTGGGCTATCGTTTTCTTGTCCGGAGGGGACGCAGCCCCGGGGATTGATTGCTCGAGCCGGCATGCGTCTGCAAGCCATTGACCCACGCTCGGCGACGCGGCAAGGAACGATTGAACTCGGGAAGCCGGGAGCCGCAGCAAGACGTACTTGTACAAGTTCTCGACCTCCGCGCCGAGCTTCAGGATGCCTCGCTCTGTTGCGGAGGTGGTGTAAATGTCGGCGAGCTCATCGTGAAGCAACCACAGCTCGGATGAAACCAGCGCGTTGGCGTCGAACTGCCCAGCAAGAACGACGTAGCGCATGTATTTCCCCAGGTGCGAGGTCTCGGGGCAATCAATGCCAAGGCTGTCCATCAAATCCCTGAGCCTCACGTGATACTGTGAGTAAGAATATTTCTTGTCCTTGTACGCCTGTGAGATGATCACCAGCCTTCTGAGCCACGTCATCCCGAGGTCTTCCTGTGGCGCTTCGCCGTAGGCTGCTGCGAGCGCCTTTTCATCCGAAGGTGCGAATTCGAGCCATCGCCGAACGGCGGTTGAGCACTTATGGTCCAACTGCTCCTCCGAACGCTCCACGAGCGTCTGGATCAGCTCCATCCTTTCCTGGTCGACCGCCTCAAAATCAAGCGATCGCTCCATCTCCAATGCTGTGGTCAGCGAGTGGATCGCCGGGTAGCCATCCAAATCGATCTCTTCCTTCCTTGCAAGCCCCGCCAGCGACGACGCGTAACCTGACGGCTGCCCGTTCCGGGAATACTGATTGCGCACATCAATCAGTTGTTTCAGTTGATCGTTCAACCGGCCTTCGAGTCTTTCGACGATGGGTTGGAAGAGGCTGGTGAAGGCGGTGGCGAAAAACCTGACGGTTGCCATCTGGGCCGCGAGCGAGGCCTGAACGCGCGAGTCGATCGCTTTGACTTTTGACTTCTGTTCCTCCAGAAGGCTCTTCTCCTCGGCTCCGAAAAGCACCACGTGTGCGGGCAGAACTTGAGGGAAGACCTCGGTGGCGAGCGTGCCCCGTTGATCGAGAAGCTGGCGGGCTCGGCTTAGCCTCCAGCTCGGGTCGTTTCTGGGATCCGGTTTTGCCGCGGGTTTGGAGAATCGTTGGAAGAATTTTCTCACGCCGCCGGGTTTGGGTTCCTCTTCGGCTTGAGGAAGGGGCCAGGCTGATCTCGGGCCGGAGAATCCCTCCAGGAATATGGGCATTGCCGGGTCGCGCTGAACCAGATGTTCAAGCTCCAGGTACAGATTCTCCTGCTGCTCCTGGACTCTGTACTCGTGGCCAAAGATGATCAGCGCGCCGCCAGAGTTTTTTGGAAAGGAGTCGGAGACGATTTTGGCGTGACGTGGGTCGAGCATTGCTTCGAGGTCTGTTTTGGTAATGGGGGTAGTCATAAGAATCTCCACTCATGTGCGCTCAATTTCGGCGCCGTCCAGATCGCTTCCGTCAAAGGTTGCGCCTGTCAGGTCGCAGCCTCCGAACCTGGCCCCGCCCAGATTTGTGCTTCGAAAGTTGGCGCCCGCGAGGATCGAATTCCTGAAATCCGCGTGATTCAGATCCAAACCGCTGAAGTCGGCGTCGGTTAGATCGAGTGATCTCGCGTCGTTCTTGATCATGAGCCGAACAAGCGCGAGATTTCTGACGAACGTGGGCACATCCGCGCCCCGAAAAAGACTGCGTCTCTGGCGCTTCATCCCAAGCCACTCGTTCAGCAGCATCGAGTGCTTGTCGGAACGGGCGATGAGTTCGCCTAAATAGATCGCCGTATCCAGATCGAAACAACTTGAACCGGCGAGCTTGAACTCCGGCTTCTCATCTTGAAACAAGCGTCTGAACAAATGTCTGGCCAGAAAGTATTCCTGGAAGGAATTATGACCAAACGCCACTTCTCGGCCGAACTCCATCAGCATCGGGCACGCCCATATGTGTTCTCTCAGCGCCACGGCCCACTCTTCGATCGGCGCGTGCCCGGGTACGGTTTCATTCAGCAGGCGGGCGAGCTCATCGACACTCAGGGAGACCTCCGTCCTGAAGCTCTCTAAGGCCGCGAGTCCCCCTGCCAGAAATGCGTCTTCCGATTCGCCAAAGCAGGCGCGAAGCCGCGACGAGCGACAAAAACACTCGCCGGCGTACAGATCGAACAAGCCCGTCAGATCAAGGTCCGCTTTGTCCGCGACCGCTTGTCCCATCTCCACCAGCATCTGGGCTGAAAGAGGCCAGGCCGCCAGCTCCGGACCTCGTGGAAGGTTCCAGACGCAGGTTGCGAACGACTCGGCGTCTACGGATTCCAACGCTCCGGTGTTTCGGCCTTGAATGACAAACTGCGTCCAGTGCTCCTTTTGCCAGGAATCTTGCGGCAACGCGCTTAACATCTGTTTCAGCGTATCAGCCGGAATCGAGGTGACCAGCTCACGCATCGGCGCACCCTCAAGATTCGGAGACCGGTGACACGACACAGCGACTGACTCAGGAGTTTGGGGCTGAGCAGCCGGCCTTTGCGCCGCGGCCATGATCTCGGCTTCGGCTGGGCCACTCAAGGGTGGCGCCAGGTCCGGCGCGATTTCCGCTATGAGCTTTGAGATGGCATCCCGCACAAGCCTCTCGTTGGCCGCGGGGGCGGCCGTCTTGAGCGCGGAGAGAATCTCAGTCGAAAAAGTGTTCCTGGGTTGACTGTCCAGTGAGTTGAGAGCGTTCAACTCGCCGAGCCCTCGGGTGAGGCTATCCTGGCTTGCCTGCAGGAACGTGCGCAACGTCTCCCAGGCTTCATCAAATCGGTGGAGCTTCTCGAGAGCCCAGCGCCGCATCAACAACGCATTTACGTGGTTCGGTAATAATCCAAGCAGATTCGAGCTGATGTCGAGCGCCGCCTGGTGTTCGTCTGCCGCGTAGGCTCTGAACGCTTGCTCGAGCAATTGCAGAATCGTTGTCGCTTCCGGAGAGTCATCTCTCCAGACGAAGCCGCGAGAAAAAGCCTCGCTGAGCAGTTGGTCGTTGGGGGGGCCGGTGGAACGGCAGATCGACTCCGCGGTGCCGCCAAAGATGATCCAATCGTTCCCTCGCCCGAGCGGCGTCCCCTCGAGCGGGCAAAGCAACTCCCACGCATCGAAAGCGCCTGTCCCGGATCCCGTCTCGTGAGGCCGGCGCGAAGCACAGCGGTTGCAGACGAAACCCTCGCAATGATAACAGCGGCCTACCAAATGCGGGCGATTCGTTCCGATCTCCAACAAACGCTCGGGAAAAAAGGGCGCAATCGAGGAACAGTAGCGGTTCCACTCGCAGCGCTTTTTGATTGTTGCTGCAGCCGGATTCACCCTCGCTCCTAACCGACTCTGAACCTGGGAAACAGAAACGAGTAAGACACATCGTGGGACTGAAACCATCGCGCCAGGATGTCGTGCAGGTAAGCATCGCAATAGAGCACGCCTCGTCCCAAGTTTCGTCCCGCCATCTCCGAACAAAGCGACTTGGCCAGGTCCTTTCCCCGCAATACCGAGAGATCAAAGAAATCGCGAACGGATGCGAACTCTCGATCCAACTCCTCCGCTCGTGTTTCCCACGCCAGCGGCATCGCAATCCCCAGATCGGATAGACTTCTGCAAATCTCGGAAGCGCTGAGACCAATGACTACCCTTTTCCATTCCTCCCCGTGGAGGATCTGATACCGGCCCATCGCTTCAATGAACTCAAACGCGGGGTTCATTTCTACCAGTGCTTTCTCGGCTGCGGTTTTTCCGAGGTGTTGCCCAATCTCGCGTTCGAGGTGAGTCATGCAGTCGCTCAACGCTCGGGCTTGTGCGTTATGAGTGATTGTTTTCAGTTCTTGATTGAAATAGAGGTAGTGCACATAGTTGCTCATCCAGGGAAAGGTCCGAGGTGCAATTCCGAGGACCGCGGCCAGCTCGAGCAGATTCGTTATCATGGCTCCTTGCTGACCCAGAAGGTCCTGTTTATCTTCGCCCGGCCGTACGAGCAGCACATCGGTGAGGCATCGCTCTTTCACGAGCTCACAGGCCTTTTCGATCACATTTCTGGGAGGCTCGGGGGGAGTGTCCTGCTGCAGCATCTGCTCGATTTTTTCGATCTCCGCTTCAGTGATTTCATCCAGCTCCCTACTGGTGGCCATTCCCGAGGGGGCCTGAAGCAGATAGCGCTGAAGCTGCCACACGGCGCGGCGGTCGATGGTTTCCGGTTGGGCAAAGGCGTAGATGGCTTGCGCGAGCGGTTCGACGAGTTCATTGAGCTTTTTGGTCTTGCTTTTCGCGACCTCCGATTCCAGATGGCTAATTGATTCAAAAACCAGGAGTGCCTTATAGCGCGTCGCGCCGAGATTGATCGAGAGCGATCTCGCCTTCTCCAGAAGCTGAGAGACGTATGCATTGAGCCCTGTCGAATTGTCTCGTCTGTACGAAGCAACCAGCGACAAGAAGGACATGAGCTCTGGTGAGTACTTCTTCTTGCTCTCGCCGTACGCCTGAGTCACAAGCTGAAAGAAGGAAGCCCAACGCGACATGAAGTCGATGGCTTGACTCTCGATCCGCCTGTATTCCTCGACGAAGCCGGCGGTTTCCAGTCCGACCGCGTCTGGGCGAGGCTTTGCTCGCGAGAGGGCATAGACGATTCCCAGGCCACCGTTGTCAAGGTAGGTATCGGAGAGACCCGATGTCGTGGCTCGGAGCTCCTTCATGAAATCTTCCTGCAATCCCACGACGATCGCTTCCTTGCCAGGAAGCCTGTCGAAAGCGTGGTACATGTTTCGCTGTGCTTCTTGATAGGAATGAGGGGGGAGCGCATTTCGCGGCGGATCGAGAAGGCAGACGACCTGCGAGGGTCCCGGTCCTTCCCACGAGCTGTAAAGCTGAGCCCAGTCGGTGACGTACCTTTGGACATCAGCTTGCCACATCTAGCACTCCTGTTATGGGAAGAGGTAGCTTTTTTCGCGCGCTGTCATTCTGGCGCGGTCAACACCCCTGGAGTTCGCAAACACCGGAGGTAGACTCGGCTTCTCGACCCCGACCAGATCAGCGCCGGTCAAGTCCGCGTCCGTGAAATCGGCACCATCAATTGTGGCGCCGAAGAAGGTGCACCCGCCAAGACTGCTCCACCGAAACGAAGCTCGCGACAGGAGAGCATCGGTGAAATCCACCTTTTGGAAAGTGCAATTGCTCAGGT
Source organism: uncultured Acidobacteriaceae bacterium (assembly GCA_963710585.1). Lineage (GTDB taxonomy): Bacteria > Acidobacteriota > Terriglobia > Terriglobales > Acidobacteriaceae > Bog-257. Next base: position 317,449 of record CAVQAM010000010.1, read on the forward strand.
CGGCTTCGGCCAGATTGACGCCTTTCAGACAGAACCCATTCAGGAAGGGTTGGTCTTCCTTGTCGCCGCCGCGAACGAGACTCAAATAGACGCGAAACAGATTCGTCCTTACGATCTGGGAAGCTTCATCCATCGAAAGTTCTTTTTGAAGGAAGAGCAGGACCTTTGAGTGCAGCTTTTTCCCCTCGGAATGCGGAGCAATCTCAAGAGACTCCAGGATCCACGCTTCTTGAAGTACGCCCGCCAGAAACACCGCCTGCTCTTCGGTCAGCAGCCGTTCACCGATGAAAGGATCTCGGGAGGCGAACTCAGGCGGGCTCGACTGATATCCGGCGCTCTGTTCAGCCATCCAGCGGCCAATGCCCGTTGCCGTGAAGTAATCCTGGAAGGATTTGTGGCCGAAGTTGTATTTCTTGTCGCGGTCGCAGTTCAAAAAAGCGTAAGTGCGGACCTGTTTCGTGAGGAATTCTTTCAGCTCCTTGTGGCCGATGGCCTCAAAGAGCCTCGAGAGGATAATCAGGAATTGCGACTCATCCAGTGATGACTCCTTCCGCCGTGTGCACTCTTCAGCGAAGCGCTCCATTGCGCAATACTGCCAGGCAAGCGTAAGGAGCGAGTCCATCAGCGGCTTTCGTTTCACGGCGCGGTCCAGAAACTGCTGATACAGTCCGCTCAGTTGGAGGTCCTGGAGCTTCGGGAGTTCGTCTGCAATCGAGACGATCATGTAACACCAGAGCGGACGCGTGGTAAGACTCGCAAGATTCGATCTGCTCGCAACCGCCGTGAGGACCAGGTCTTTGCCCCCGGCCGACTCCAGCGCCTCCTTCGAGCATTCCAGATACTGGTGCCATTCCCTGGTGCCCCAAGGCAGCAGTTCGAAAACGGAGTACGGCGCCAAATCCTTATCGAAGTCCTGGATATAAGAAGTGCGCGAAGTAATAACAAAGCGCGCCCCTTCAATGTCCAATAGAGGTTGTACAACCTCAGTCCATGTCGTCCTGCGCGGGATCGACAGGTCGTCCAGCCCGTCCAGAATGATTCCAACTACGCCGTCTTCGATCCAGCGAACAAACTGCTTTCGATCGACCCTGGGGAAATCAAAGTAGATGGCATGTTCCAGTACCTGATCGACCAAGTCTTTCTTCTTTTGCTCTGGTTCCACCGACACACTGTAATTGAACTTTTTCAGCGGAAAAAGAATCGGAATCGTAGCTTCCCTTTCATCGTCGCAGCGATCGGCTTGATCCAGCGTGGTCCGCCAGGTAAAGTAGGTCTTGCCCATCCCGTAGTTTCCCAGGACGGCAACGCGCCGCCCCCGGCTTGTCCAGAACTCCTTCATCACGTCTGACAGATTGGCCTCGGCAGTCGGATTTCCGAATGGGCTTGCGAACTGTGGTACATAGACGCGATCAGGACGAACCAGTTCGCTTGCAAAAGTCTGACCGCATTCTTTCCTGATGCGATCCACATAGGCGGTAAGCGTGTTGGGCTTATCTCGCGCATTGTCGATCGCAGGCTGCGGTCGCGGCTGAATCGTGGCATCGGGCTGCGAAGACGGTACGGCAGGGTAGTGCTGAAGCAGCGCTTCTACGACATCCGCCAGTTTTAGCAAGTGCGCTTCAAGAGGTAGCGTGATGGCGTCGAGCCAGTGAGTCGCCGACAAGAAGTACTCCATGTCGTTGGTAGGAACGACCGTGTCGATACGGAAGGGGAGTATGGGGATGGCTTTGCCTACCGCTCTTTCCACCTCTCTCGTTACGTGTGGAGAGATGTTGGAGTCGGCTGAGAATACCAGGACCATGGCTCGGCTCTCACCCATCGCGCGAATTATCGCCGCGCCGTAGCTTGAGCCTGGGAGGATATCCCGCGGCGCGATCCAGCAGCGGATGTGTCGTTCTTCCAGCTTTGCGCACACCGCGTCGGCGGTGATCTTGTTGCGCGAAGAGTAACTGATGAACACATCGTGGGACATACATCACCTGCCGAACAAGCTTGAATGGAACCCTCGCCTCCGGACAGGTTCCGCGTCCTTGCTCCAACCTTCCCCTGCCAGCGCGCCGCCCAATCAGATCGACATCTTCCCTGGTGTACCGTCGCAACCATCACCCAGAACCTCCGGCCACTCAGCCGGACATTCACGAAACCCCAGACCGCTATCCTCAATCACCAGCAGGTCTGGAACTCCACCGGCTTTATGGGCGGGGTAGTCCCACGTGCCGGGCTCGTAGCTGCTCCACTCCGCAAGACGAAATGCCGACCGCGCATTGCCATTGCCCTGCTGTTGCCAGGCAGTCCACGCCCGGGTGATGGGCGCTTCCGGCTTTTCTAGCAGTGCGGCGTCGAGCGTGATGCCCTGGATTGTGCCCGCAGTGGGAGGGATGAGCGATTGAAGGAATTGCGTGATCAGCGCGGAACCGCCAGGTTGCACACTAAGACCGACCTTGGGGGCTGGCTGATCGGGCATCCAAAAGAACGGCCCGAGTTCTGGCTCTGTCTCTTTCCGGACGGTCATCCAGTCTACCGTCGGGTCTCCGCAGACTTGAATCAAAGGCCTATCCATGAGGTCCTCTGGGTTTCATGCTGATGACGTAGGAAAGCGGCCTCGTCGAAATACAAAATGTCGCGCTCCACTCCGCCCCGTACAGCGACTGCGCAACGTCCCGGCCACCGTCGAGAATGCTTCGAGTCTCGGACAACCCCGCACTCTGCCGGCGCGAGCCCGGCTCTCCGCTGCTGGCTCTGGCCCACTCCTGGCTTGTGGGAAACTCGACCCCAGCGGCGCAGGAACCAGCAAGTATTTAGCCCTTTGCATTACTACTCCTTAGACAGCAGCGCGGTCAGTGTTTCTGGTCACAATGCGCAGTGATCAAGTGAACAACACGCGTGGTCACGAGAGAATTGAATACACTGGGGTGCTCAGATAGTCAGATAGAAGGAGGCCAAGCCGGAGGTCGGTTGCCAAGCAATCAGCCAAAAGTGCTAGCGGTTCGTGAGAGGTGCGCGGGTAACTTCGGTCTTGGCACAAAACTCCCGCGTGCAGAACCCTTCGCACTTGGCCGCTGAGGACTATCGAGCAAGGAGCGAACTCATATGAAATGGAAATACCACATCCCTCACGTATGGGATTCGCCGGAGCAACGAACCAAGTGGGAAGACGTGTGGCTGTTGCCCGAAGACGGCAGCAATGATGGCAAATCTTACTGGTTCACTCTGAACGCGCTTACGTTTGGCGCCGCCGGTATTGATGGCGAGTATCCACACGACCCGGATGATCCCCTCGGCGGGTTCGGCGGTTCCCAAGGCGTGCGCGAGATGAATCTTCAGTTGCTCGGAGACAAAGACTACTTCATAACGCCTCTCCTCGACATGGTTGCAAGAGTGGAGGACTTCAATCTTCGCGAACTACTGGATTGGACAACGCTCTTCATCAAAGATCATTTCGGCGATCCTGAACCCGACCTTGTGCAGGGCGGCGACAATGAGTTCGGCGACACCAACCCCCATGCTTCAGAGATCGGCAGGATCAACAAGGCGTTCGCCGCTGGAATCCCCGAAGAGGACATCATCAATTACCGCCCGGGAGATTCATCCAAATGCAACTCTTAAACTCTGGCAGACCTTCAGGATGTTGCAGCTCGCGCTTGCTCATGCGCCGCTTTCCATGCCGAGGCGACGAAGCGATGATGCTTATAGCTGGCACATCAAATTGGTCTTCTGGCTTGCACACCTGGGGCATTGCTTGGGAATCTCGCGATTGGAATAGGGAGTGATGAGCAGCATGAGCATCGTTGAACTGAACGCTACGCCGCAGGAACCGCAGAAGAGCATGGGAGTAGTAACAGCACGGCTCTCCTCGGAATCGGCACCGAACCGCTCCGATACGAATTTGAAAGTGTGCTGGATTTGACCTCTCAAACGTGAGAACTCCGTCACGAGAATCGCTCGTTTGACGCGTTGAAGCTCGGCTGTGAATTGTTCCAGAGAATCGCAGACCGAGTACTCTTGTCCGTCGTACGTCCTCTTTTGCATTTCATTCCTCCTGCCGCCAACCCTGGACGGAGATTGAATCGAGGTGAATCCGAAGACATGACTTCCGGGCCGCATTGTCAGTGTCGGATGTCGCATCGCTGACTGAGGCGATGAGAAGCCGTCCAGATTGGGCCACTCGGGAGCGGCTGACAGGAGGCGATGACATCGCGTTTCGTCAGTGTCCGCGTCGGCGCACTTCGTCCTCGTGGATTTCGGCGGACAGGCGCTCCGCCATCCTGTAGTTGCGCACCATGAGCCCGGGAAACAGCCCCATGAGGAGGTTGCCTGCACCGAACAGTGCAAGGGGGCCTCCCAGCAGCCACAGCCAGCGGTTCCAGAGCCCCAGCGCCACACCCACGGTGATAACCACCAGGCACACCACCGAGTTGATCCCGACCCGTACCGGTTGCGAGAGACGGGCCATGCCCGACACGCCCGTCGTCACACTGGCTTCGAACAGTCGCGCTTCACGAAGCTCCACGGCGCGATTGGTGAAGCTGAAGATGGCCTGGGCTTCGCGACACTTCTCCAGTGCCTCTTGGCGCGTCGCAGGAGAGGCGACGAGCAGCCGCGCCTGCGACATCAGGCACGTCGCCATGCGCAAGTTCTCGCCCGATTCGCGGCAGAGACGCTCCATTTCGACGCAGAGCGCCAGCTCCTCGCGGGTCGAACCGCGTTTGCCTGCGATGCTGGTGCGGACGTTCAGGCAGCCGATGAGCAGTGACCGGTCGCCCAGGTCCCGGGCCGTCCGTTCCGCCTGCGCGAGGATCTCCAGGGCCTCGCCAAGCCGCCCCGCATCATCAAGCAGGGACGCGCGTTCAACGCTGCATTCGGCCATAGCGCGTGAGTCCCCCACTTCGCGGCATGCTCGTTCGAGCTCGTCAAGGCACGCCACCTTCTCGCGCGGTCGATCCAGCAGACCAAGGAGGTTCACGCGCTCCTGGAGGCAGCTGATCACGCGTTGCCGACCGCCAGCCTGACGATAGACGCTCAGGGCTTCGTCGACGAGCGCGAGCGCTTGCCCGGGCTGGCTCGCCATCCGCCGCATACCCGCCTGGGCCAGGAGCGCCGTCGTCGCGAGGTCCGTGTGCCCGTCTTCTCGCAGCAGATCCGTGACTGCCTCGGTGGCGACCAGCGCCTCCTGCGAGTAGCCGAGGGCGCTGATCACGCTGACCACGTGCATCGTGCGCCGCACGTCGGCGCGGGGATGCTCCAGCACCTCGCGATAGGTGTCACAGGCCTTGTGCGGCGACTCCATCTCGAGCACGGCCCAGTAGGCTTGCGGGGCATTGTAGTCGGCCCCGTTGAGTGCACCCAGGAAGTTGAGGTCTCCGAGCAGTGTCGCCAGCCGGCTCCAGGCACCTCCTTGTTGTAGCTGCCATGGCAGTTCTTCGAGCTGGCGTTCGTCGCGAGGCCGGCCCTCGAAGAAGTCGGCAAGTGCAAGGTGCGTCGCCGCAGCCTCGCGACTGCTTTCTTCGTGTAGATAGCGTTTCCCAACCGCTTCCTTGAGCTGACCGTGAAAGAAGTCGATCACGCCGGAGCGTTCGAAGAGATACGTGCTCAGCGAACGGTAGAGCCGGCTCCATAACATGTCCGGTAGTTTGGGCGCCTCGGCGTTTGCATCCAGGCGCGGGGCATGAGCTTTGAGCAGCGTTTGCAGCTCTTCAGCCGTCATTCCGTGGCGCCCGCAAGCAATGTAAGCCATGCAGTCACGGACCAGCGCAGGAGTGAAGTCGGATTCGATACGTTCCAGCACCTGATCGAACAGAGCGGGCACGTTGTCGGGAAGCCGATTGATTCTGCTGCCCAGCTCTTCGAACTCGCCGAAGACCCGCAGTTCTTCCAGTGCTACCAGAATGTACAGCGGATTTCCCTGTTCCACCTTTCGATCGAAATCTCGTTCCACTGCGGGGTTTGGAAACTGGTGACGGATTTCGCCCAAGTACGTCGCGGCCAACTCTCTTATCTCCGGAGCGGTGAGTCCGGTGACGGTCTCTTCCTGTGGCTTGACTCTCCGCCGAAGCATCGCGTCGTGCGCTTCGCCAGCCAGAGTGCTGATCACCACGCGCACGTTTTTAGGGAGCACCTGTGGAAGCCACTGCATGGAGTGCGCATGATCCAACTGTTCCAACTGGTTTACCGCATCAATGATGATCAACAGGTTTCGCTGCTCGCTCGCTTTTGTGAGCAGCTCGGAGAACAGCTTGAGTAATTCTGCCTCCTCAGCAGAATCTATGGGTTGATTCCGGCTCTGGAAGCCGGCCCAACGTGTGATAGAGAGCGATTTCCATGGCTTCGTACGTGCGGAAACCGTAGGAACGTCTAGTCACCACACGAATCTTGTTGTTGAGCCCTTCGACGGCAGCGTTGGAAACCTCTCCTTTGGCGCGAAACCAGTTCAGCAGTAGCTCCTCATGGTCGCGCAGCATGCGGGCGACTTTCTTCATCGGCTCCAGTCGGCTGCGCATGGCCCGATAGCACCAGTAGTCGAGGAAGGCTTCGGCCCAGATGACGGATTTGTAGCTCCAGAAGTGGGCGAAGGTCTCCTTCAGATCCCAGGCCCGGGCCGTCGCCAGCTTGCTGGCCAGCAGGGCATCGAGCTTCTGTCGGGCTCGCCCGCGTACTCGACTGCCCCGGCGCAGCAACGGCCAGCGCATGTGCTTGAGCTGCTGCGCCTGCTGCTGGCTCTGAGCCCGCAAACGTGTGCTTTCGGCACGACGCACCTGATCCACCGCCTGATTCAAGTGCGTGGTGATATGGAAACGATCTAACACATGCAGCGCTTGCCCCGCTTGCGCCGCGATGACTTTCAAATAGGGCTTCCACATGTCGCTGCAGACAAAGCGCAACCCTTGCACCACCTCCGGCCCCAGTGCCTTCAGCCCCCGCCGCAGTGTCGCCTCCGACCGCCGTTTCCCGACCCACAGCAGGCGTCGGCAAGGGGCGTCGATCTGGTAGATCACGGTCAGGAAGTTGTCCGCCCGCAGGCCGTGGCCCCAATGAATCTCGTCCACCCCCAGCGATTCCACCTCGTGCAATTTGCGGTGGGTCAGGCCCCACTGCACAAACCACTCCACCGAGCGATATACCGATTCCCAACTGGTTTGGAATACTTGCGCCGTCTCTCGCCAGCTCAGCCGCCGCGCCCAGCGGGCCAGGAAGCCCATCATGGCGCGGGTCACCGGACGTTTGCCCTCACTCCAGGGAATCTGCTCCACCACCACGCCATGCTCGGCGCACTCCACCCGCCGCGGGGCGTAGCGAAACCAGGTTGGGATTCCCCACAACGGCACAAACTGCCAGCGCCGTTCCGGCAGACGGTCATAGCCCGCTGCCGGTCGCTGGCACAGCGAGCAGCGCCCGCGAATACCACCGTGCGGCGCGATCCGAATCTCAATGGCCTCCGGCTGCCCCTGGCGACAATGCAGCTGCACCTCTTCGTAGACGAACCCCACAAAACGTTGTACTCGATTCAAGATGGTCTTAACCTGTAGTTGAATAGCTGATCTCCCGGCGCCTCGGTCTCTGTCCTGACAAACAGCAGACTAAGCGAGCTTGTTGGACTTCAGCTATTCCTCTGCTTGGGGTGAAATCGGAAAGTTAACTCGTCGTAGCCGGGGCGGTGGGAAAAGTGGAAATCTCGCCGCTTTTGCGGGATTTCCAAGCGGAGGGGGAAAGTCCCGCCCTTGGACTTTTCCACGCAGCGGCTTTTTCCACGACCCTCTTACCCACGAATTCTGCTAAAGAGCCGTAATTCTTTGATGTCCTGTGGCGCATCTTCATTGGCGCCGGTGGCCCGGTTTAGATGTGTGCATAACCTGCGCAGCATCTGGCGCAGGCTCGTGGAGGAGGGGGATGCCCCGACAAAATGCCCGAGGATCAGCCAGTCCGGATGGTGGCGCAAGGCCTCTTCGGTGAAGCGGGCCATCAAAGCGGACTTGCCGCAGCCGGGTTCTCCAGTGATCACCAGCAACGACGGATTGTCATCGCGGTTGCAGAATCCGTGCATGCGGTCCAGCAGGTCGCGGCGTCCAACGAAGCGGCGCGTGCGGTCGGCCATGAACAGCTCATGAAGCTCAGCTTCCTGCCCCAGCCAGTCCCCTTCTTCACTGGGCGCCTGCTCTGCCTCAGCTTCGATCCGCTTCCAAAGCGTGTTCAGGACAAGTTGCCCAAAGGCCTCGACATCCGCATAGTCGAAATGTGGCAAACCTGCATCTACGATCTCCTTCTTCAGAGATTCGAGCTTGTCCTGATTCTCCCGGTCCTGCTCGAAGAAGTCGCCTGTCTTTGTGCATGCAATCCGGCGAGAGAGAGCTTCGCTCCGGAAGAAGAAGAAGCTCCGATCCTTCTGGTAGATGGAATAGCGTCCGAAAACAGAGCGGATGATGTCTGCATCTTCCGGCGCTACATCTTCCTGCAGGAGATACTTGCGTTTATTTGCATCCCACCGGTAGCAGCGGAGCAGGCAGTCCTTCTGCTCGCGGGAGAGAGTTTGTCCTTCGAGCTGCTCTTCGAGGATCTTGCGCAGATCCACTACCTGCTTCGGAACGCTCCCGTGCAGTACTCCGTGATAGATTTCTTGCGCCGTGATGGAGTGGCGGTGACCTTCGGGAATAAAACCATATCGATGCCCCAGGATTCCAAGAAAGTAGGGGCGGCAACTGTCGATTTCATCCAGACAAATGTCGAGCGCCTTTCCGTGTTCGGCATCGGCCTCGGTAACCCCCCAGCGAAGGTCCACGTCGATCAGTTGCACGTGTTTGGTGCGACATTTTTGTTTCAGTTCGGGAAACACCACGCGAACCAGGTGATCGCGCTCCGCGTGCATGTCGCGGAAGGTGGACGAGATGAAGACACGAACTGTCTTCCACAGGTTGGCCATGATAGGCCTCGAAACGGCGGCGAGCCTCGCAAGAGTCGCCGCGGGCCGCCGGGAGCCCAAAACTCCATTTTTCAGACTACTCCATATAGGGGAAGTCTCAGTGCCGGGCGTCACATCGTGGAGTGAGTTGCGGAACGGATGCCGCAACCTAGAGTGCTAGGGTGAGCGCTGACTCCGAGTCGACGTTCGCCGGTAGAGCAGGCGCAGATCCTTGGTCCAAAGAACAGAGCTGTCAGGGAGCTTTCGTCCGAGGAACAGCCGAGGCTCATCGACCATCAGTCCCCCAGGCTCGTCACGCGACCACCCGGGCGCGTCCCACCACTCGGCAATGGCGCGCATGTACTCCGCTGGCCACTCTTGCATCGGTCTGAACTCCTGCGGGTACACCACTTCCTTGATGAAATTGCTGTTGCCGTATGTGAAGCAGATACGAACCGGATGCTCTTTGGGAATTCGCACAAGTGTCAGGTAGCGATCCTGTTTCGCGTATTTCAACCAGGCCCGAATCTGGACTCTTCCAGAGGGCCAGTCAATGATGGGTATGAGGCACGTGTCCTTGCGGAGCTGAGCTTTTGGATTACGGTGCAACTTCACAGCCAGCATGGCGCTGTCACCGAGGGAGCGGCCATTGCAACGACCGCCCTCGCTCATTCTAGTTGATGGCCATGTTCAATCCTCTCGAGATTCCGCGGAAACAGACGGCGTAGAGGTCCCGAAGATACACTACAAAAGATCACTCGAATGAACAGAGTTCTCTGCTTCTTTGGATACCACAGCCGTGACGAGAAATGTTGCTGTCGCCGCTGTGGCCGGGTACAGCACCGTTATCGCACGCATTACGAGTGGCGCGAAGAGGAAGGGATCGATACTTCCTTCGGATACTGGATGAATTATCGGGAGGCTCAATACCGGGTTCGCAAGTGCGTGCGCTGCGGCGATATTCGCTCCTTCGAGAAAGTTACCTTCCGAGGCATACCGTAGTGTTCTGGTGATTCCACGTGCGAGTAGAACGTTCTAAGATGACCAGCCTTGGCGAACGCGGGACAAATGATTCGATTCCGTATCGCATACGAATCGGTGTGACCGGGCACCGGACCTTGCCAAGGCCGGAGGTCGTCTCATCCCTGGTCTCGCGAGTTTTGGACGAGGAGATCGAGGCTCTTCTGGATCCCGCCTCGGTGGATCAAATCCGTAAAGCGAAGAATACGCCGGTCCTGTTTAGTGTGATAAGTCCGTTGGCCGAAGGAGCAGACCGCCTAGTTGCGAAAGAAGTTCTGAAGCATGGCGGGGCGATTCTGCAGGCGGTCTTGCCCCTGCCCGTCAACGAATATGTCCAAGACTTTGAGAGCACAGAGTCGAGACAGGAATTCTTCGATCTGCTGATCCGATGCCGCAGTCCTCAACGGATCAAGCATCTCTACTCTGATGATGATCTCGTAACGATCGAGCCGGCTGAACTGCGCCGGCATGCGTATGAGGCGGTAGGGCGACATGTGGTCGATCATTGTGACGTGCTGATCGCAATATGGGATGGGCTGCCGTCTAGAGGCCGGGGAGGAACTGCCGAAATCGTTGCCTACGCACGTGAACATGGGCGTCCCTACATCCGGGTCTGGGCGGATGACGTCGGGACCGTCGAGGTTGTGAAAGGACGCGGGCTCAATATCAGCTCCATCGCGGGCGTAGAGCTATTCAACACATTTCGGATTGAGCCGCCAGGAGAAGCAGAGAGGTATCAGGCAAACCTCGACAGGGACCATTTCGGGCGGGAGCCGGGTGCCAGAATTCCTGAGGAAACAAAGGCGGCGATTCGGGAAGGTCTGTTTTCTCACTACGTGAAGGCGTCATTGCTAGCCAAACGGAACCAGGCCCTGTATCGGCGCGCCGGCACCTGTGGGTACCTGTTGTCAGCCGCCGCCGTAGCCAGCGTCGCCATCGCGATTTTGTTTCCTGCGGTCGCCACGTGGGCGTTTTCAGCAGAACTGTTGATCCTCCTGTCGGTCTCAATCATCGTCGGCTCAGCCCATCGGCTGAGGAGCGCGGAAAAATGGATCGAAGCCCGATTTCTCGCCGAGCGCATTAGAGCTGCGATTTACATGGCGGCATGCGGTATTGAGGCCGCAACAATCCAGGTTCCGGCCCATCTGGGGCAGGCGGAACACCCTGACGATTGGATGGTGAGGGTGTTTGACGAGATTTGGAATCGAATGCCTCGACTGCCGGGTTGCGCAGCACAAGAATGCCAATTCTTGGCGCATTACATAGCCGAGCACTGGATTCAGGACCAGATTACATTCCACGAAAATAAGACACGGCGCGAGGGCCTTTGGAATGTTCGACTGTGGAAATACGGCAGGGCACTGGTGGTGATAACGATGATAGCTGCCGCGCTCCACCTGATCATCTCACGAGGAGTCGAATCTACAGGAAAGCGTGAGTGGATTGAGAAGATACTCACGTTCGTTGCCATTGCATTCCCGGCCCTCACCGGCGCCCTCTTCGGACTGCGCTCGCATCGCGAGCATCTACGACTCGAGAGGCGCAGTGCCAATATGGTTCCTCGGCTGCGCCACATGAAGAACCTGATTTTGCACACCTTTGATCCCGCGAGCTTCGAATACGTTCTCCGTGAAACCGAATCGGTCATGCTGGATGAAGCGCAGGACTGGCTCATGCTAATGCGAACGGCGACGATTGAGGCAGCATAGGGCTGTCATTCATCAAAACACTGTACACCCGCAATATCGATGACTTGGCACCAAGCTCGATTGGCAACGTTCCGGTAGGATTCTTGGCATGATTGTATGGCTCCGGCACGTCCTCGGCTGGCTTCGCAGTGCCTTTTGCGCCCGCGAGGATCTCATCCTCGAAAATCTTGCGTTGCGTCAGCAGTTGCTCGCTCTTCACGCCCAGCGCCCTCGCGGCGACTCCCTGCGTCACAGTAACGGGATTGAGACCGCCTGGTTCAGGACCCGCCAGATCCGAAGCCAGATATCATTGCTTCGGCGAGCTGCCAGATGCCAATCCTAACCCGCACTTTCCGCGTATTCGTCAGTTCAACCTTCGAGGACTTGAAGGAGGAACGCAACGCTCTCCAGCGCAAAGCGGAACCCGGCGCGCCCCACCACGAGGTGTTCCCCAGTCTTCGCAAGCTGTGCGAGGAGCACGGCGCGCGTTTCCAAGCCATCGATCTGCGCTGGGGCGTGCGCGACGAGGCGGCGCTCGACCAGAAGACGATGGAGATCTGCCTGCGCGAGATCGAGCGTTGCCAGCGCACCGGGATCAAGCCCAACTTCATTGTTCTGCTCGGCCAGCGCTACGGCTGGCGGCCCTTGCCGGCCCGGATCGAAGCGTCCGAGTTCGAGGACGTTCGAGACCACATTGCCGACCCGGAGGACCATGGGCTCGTGGAGTCGTGGTACCGACGGGACGACAACGCGGTGCCGCCTGAATACCTGCTGAAGTCACGGACGGGTGAGTGGGTGGATCGCACACGATGGGAGGAGATCGAAGCACGTCTGCACAGGATTCTGCTGGATGCGGCGCGGGCGGCGGGCTTGTCTGATCAGGCGCTGGTGAAGTATTGGGCATCCGCCACCAACCAGGAGATCCTCAAGGGGCTCAGCGCGACACCCGAGGACCGCCGACATGTATTTGCGTTCTGCCGCGACGTCCCAGGCAATGAGTGCGATCCCGCTCTCGTCCGCCTGAAAGAGTTCCTGCGTGCTCAGCTTCCGGCCGGAAACCTCCGCTTCTACGCCCCCGATGATCTTGAAGGGCTCTGCCAGGACGTCGAGCGAACCCTGCGCGTGGTGATCGAAGGCGAAGCCGCTGGGTTCGAGTCCCGTCCGGCACAGGCTCTGGAGATTAAAGCGCACGACGACTTTGCGCGCGAACGAGCGCTCGTCTTTGGCCGCGAAGAGGTTCTCAAGGAAATCACCGAATATGTCTGCGCGGGCGGAGACCGGCCACTCGTGCTATATGGCGTGTCCGGTTCCGGGAAATCGGCAGTGATGGCCCAGGCCTCGGAGCGGGCAGGGGCGACCCTCCCATCGGCCGTTGTCATCCGCCGCTTTATCGGCGCGTCTCCCGAGTCGTCGAGCGGACTGACGCTGCTCCGCAGCCTCTCGGAGCAAATAGGCGGGGCGTACGGGGCCGTCGGAGAACTGCCCGTGGACTTTAACGGCGTGGTGCGCGTCTTTCGGGAGCGCCTTGCGCAGTCCACTTCGGAACATCCGCTGGTCGTCTTTGTTGATGCTCTGGACCAACTGGGGAAGGATGATCCGGCGCGCTCGCTTACCTGGTTGGGTGGGGCATTGCCGCCGCACTGCCGCGTCGTAGTCTCCACCACCGACGTTGTTCCGGCGCTGAATGAGTGCAAGCGCCTGGAGCTTGAGGTTTTGCCGCAGGCGGACGCCTCCACAGCCCTCAATCACTGGCTGGATGTGGTCCGCAGGCAGCTTCAGCCGGCGCAGCAGGAGCGCCTTTTGGCGGCGTTCAGTAGCTGTGGGCTGCCGCTATATCTGAAGCTGGCTTTTGAAGCGGCGCGTGACTGGGCATCGTACCTGCCGCCGGAAGAATGCATACTCGGTGACGGCGTGGAAGGTGTGATTGATACTCTGCTCAACCGCCTTTCGCTTGAAGCGAACCACGGCCCGCTGCTGGTCCGACGCGGTCTCGGCTATTTGGCTGCCGCGCGCTATGGGCTGACGGAGGATGAGATACTAGACGTTCTTTCGGCGGATCAGGAGATCTGGCAGGACTTCGAACACCGCGCCCACCACACGCCGCCCGAACACCGGTTGCCGGTGATTGTCTGGTCGCGGCTGTTTCTCGACCTGGAGCCGTACCTGGCTGAGCGCTCGGCGCCCGGTGGCACGGTGGCGAGTTTCTATCACCGGCAGTTGGCCGAGCAGACGGCGGCCCGGTTTCTCCGAGGGGACGAACGGCTGCGGCGGCACGCATCCCTGTCGGAGTATTTCGCCCCTCAGCCGTGTTGGCTCGATGCCGGGCAAACACGTCCCAACGCTCGCAAGGCAGCCGAGCTTGTTCATCACCAAAGAGGCGCGGAACAGCTTGAGGAATCGACTGCAACGCTGGCTGACATCCAGTTCGTCGCCGCGAAGTGCAGCGCCGGACTGGTGTTCGATCTCCAGGCCGATTATCCGGCCACAATTGCATTCCTGCCAGAGGCGCAACCGGAGTTGCGGGAGGAGGGGCGGCAAAAGGCGGAACTGGCTCGCTGGGCGAGGTCACTCACCCAGTGCGCCGAGCAGCAGAGACTGCCAACGCCGGAGGAAATTATCCGTTCCGCCGGGCCTTGGAGCAAGGAAAGGATCAACGCCGAGTGCGAGCGGCTCACGGAGAACCCGACACCGCTCGACCGGCTGCGGCTTTTCGCGGGCTTCGTCGAGTCGGAATGTTACTCGCTGCTTGAATTTGGGCCAAAGCCGGGTTTCGTGATCCAGCACGCCTTCAACCACGCCCCGTCAGGACCGGTGCACCAGGCGGCGGAACGGGTTTTGCCAGGCTTGGGCGCACCGCTGCTCCTGCGTCGCTGGAGGCCGGACGACCATTTCCAGCCAAAACCGGCGGTTTTGAAGACGTTGGAAGGGCACTCGTCCTTTGTCAATAGCGTGAGCATGACGCCGGACGGCCGGCGCGCCGTATCGGCCAGCCAGGACCATACGCTCCGCGTTTGGGACCTCGAGACGGGGGAGTGTCTGCGGGTGTTGGAAGGGCACGACTGGTATGTCAGGAGCGTGGACGTGACGCCGGACGGACGCCGCGCGGTCTCGGCCAGTCAGGACTGCACAGTGCGCTTGTGGGACCTGGAGACAGGTGCGTGCCTGCATGTGCTGGAAGGGCGCACGGGTCACGTACAAAGCGTGAGCGTGACGCCGGACGGGCGCCGCGCGATCTCACGGGACGAGTCGACGCTGCGGGTATGGGACCTGGAGACGGGGGCGTGCCTGAGGGTGATGGGAGAGCCTGCGGCCACGGTCGTCTGCGTAAGTGTGACACCGGACGGCCGGCGTGTTATCTCGGCTAATACTGACAAGACAGTGCGGCTTTGGAACCTGGAGTCATGGGCGTGCCTGAGGGTGCTGGAGGGGCACACCGCGCAGGTCTGGCACGTGAGTGTGACGGCGGATGGTCGTCGCGCAGTCTCGGGCAGCCAGGATCGGACAGTCCGGGTGTGGGACCTGGAGACGGGGGCGTGCCTGAGGGTGCTGGAAGGGCATGCGGGTCTAGTGCGGCACGTGAGCGTGACGCCGGACGGCCGGCACGCGGTCTCGACCAGCGACGACGCGACGCTGCGGGTATGGGACCTGGAAGAGGGGACTTGCCTGAGAGTGTTCGCCAGGAGCTCGTTTGGGGTCCTCAGCGTATGCGTGGCCCCAGATGGTCGGCGCGCGGTCTCGGGCGGCCTTGAGGGAACGGTGCGAGTGTGGGACTTGGAGACGGGGACGTGCCAGCCCGTGCTGGAAGTACACTCGTCTAGCGTCACAAGTGTAAGCGTCGCTCCTGACGGCCGGCGCGCGATCTCGGCCGATTTTGAAGGAACGGTGCGGGTGTGGGATCTGGAGACGAGAGCGCACCTGCGAGTATTAAAAGGGCACTCCCGTTCGGTTTCCGGCGTGACTGTGACGCCGGACAGCTGGCGCGCGGTCTCGGCCAGTGACGACGGGACACTACGAGTGTGGGACCTGGAGACAGGGGCGTGCTTGCGTGTGCTGGAAGGGCACACGGATGGGGTCTGCAGCGTGAGCGTGGCGCCGGACAGCCGGCGCGCGGTCTCGGCCGGTGCAGACCTGACACTACGAGTGTGGGACCTGGAGACAGGGGCGTGCTTGCGTGTGCTGGAAGGGCACAAACGGTTTCAGGAGCAAAATATCCTGTGGGATGGCTCGATCCTGCCCGCGATAGATGGCGCTGTGAATACCGTCAGCCTGACGCCGGATGGCAGTCGAGCAGTTTCAGGCAGCGACGACGAGACGCTGCGGGTGTGGGACCTCGAGACGGGGACGTGCTTGCTGGTGTTGGAAGGGCACACGGGGCGGGTTTTAAGCGTGAGTGTTACGCCGGACAGCCGATACGCGGTCTCGGCCAGCGACGACAAGACGCTGCGGGTGTGGGACCTCGAGACGGGGACGTGCTTGCTGGTGTTGGAAGGGCACACGGGGCGGGTTTCAAGCGTGAGTGTTACGCCGGACAGCCGATACGCGGTCTCGGCCAGCGACGACAAGACGCTGCGGGTGTGGGACCTTGAGACGGGGGCTTGCGAAGTCGTTGTGCGCCTGCCGGCGGCTTGCGAGGCTGTCGCCGTTTCCCCCACGTTCGGCCGGGTGATGGCCGGCTGTCAGGTTGGTGATGTCTATTTCTTCGACTGTATTGGTTTGACGTTCGGCGGGGTACTCCCTGCGACAATTGACAGCGACAGCGGGACCGGTCCCTGACAACGCTGCGGCGTCAACTCGCCATGTCCATCCCGATCCACTCTGCCAACAGCCCTGACAGCGCCGGTGCTTGTGAGCAGCGCTCGATGAAGCGCATTTCCACCATCGGCAGCGACGTTGGCCCATGGCACTGGAGCAGCGGAACGGCCTCATCCTCCAGTCACCGGAGCGCTTGGATCAAGGCCTCCGGCTGTGAAGAATCGTCTCGGATCTCCTGTGGTGCGCAAAAATTGCGTCGGGCATAAATTTGCTGCTTCAACCTTCGAATGAAAAGGCATCATAAGTCGCCATCCGTCAAACAGGAGCCAAATCCGTTCTCTTCCAGCCACTGATAAAGGTGCACCATCAGCGTGGAAAGGATCACGCAGCAGGTTGTGCGAAGTGCCACTCCCGACAGCTTCAGATCACGGGAGGAAGAAGCGGTCGTTGTGTTCAGTGGCATCGACAAGGAGGCTGCAATCGCAGAAACTGAGAAGCGGTTTGGAGCGCCGATCCAAGAATTGGGTGAGCACCCGCTTATCACGATTCCCAAGTTTCTAGAGGATTTGACGCACGGGCTCACGCCGGATCAAGCCACGGTCACTTTTGAAAATCTCAACAAGATGGCGGAGAGGTATGCAAAGCTGGGAAAGCCAGGTCGCCTTTTCGCAAGCCTCCTCGTCACAGTGCACGGCGAGGCACATCTACCTCCGGGAGGGCTCGCCGAGTACGCAGTGGATCTCGACAAGCTCAGGCTGGACGGGCAGACATTGGTCGCGGGCGTCGATGAGTGCGTCGCGGCGAACATTGTATTTCGCATCGGTGAGAGTTTGGTCCTTTCTCCGGAATTCTTCCTGCTAGCGGACAGGTGGTTCCCGGATTGGCGTACAGAACATATTCGGATGTTCCAGACCTTTGTGACCGCCTTTGCAATGCTCGATTACGAATCAAAAGAGTTTGATCTTGCAATGCGCGAAAGCCTGCTCGGATGGGCGGTAGCTATCAGAGCATGGAAAGAGGCAGGCCTTCTTAGCGTTAGATTATGCGCCTGGTACGGTGAGCACGGCAGGTTGCCGGAGATGGAAGGACAAATCATGCTTGTTGTGCCGAATGTAGACGGCGAAGAAAAGTTAATTCTGGAGGGGCACCTAATTTCGATCCTCGTTTCGTCGGGACAGTACGAGCAAGCGCTAGCACTTCACAAAGAGATCGAAAAAAGAGTGTGATCTCTGCCTTCGCGAGATCACGAATATTTTCTCAATCTTATCGCGAGCCTGACTCAACAAGTCGATTGTTTAGTCGAGATGCATCGACTCGACGAAGCTCTTGTACTTTGGCAAAGAGCCGCGGAACTGGTCGACTCATGGCCGTCTGCCGAATCGGACGCCCGGCCGCGAATACTTGGCCAACGCGCACGGATCTACGAAGAATCTGGCGAGTTCGACTCAGCCCTCGCAGCTATCACGGAGGCAATCCAGCTCGCTGAGAACGCCCCTGGTATCCTGCATGCTGAGTTGCGTTCTACAAAGTCAGAGATCCTGAGGCGATTGGACAGGTTCGACGACGCCGAGGCGGAGCTTAGGGCCATCGCGCCGCAGGCAACCGGAGGTGCGCTTCGATCACGATACCTCCATCTCAAAGGAATATTGATGGAGCGGCGGCGCGATCCTCAATGGATAGAGCATATCCTTGAAAGCTTGGAATACGATCGCCTGCGAGGGGACTTCGCTGGGATGGCGATTTCGCTGGTAACGCTGGCCAGAATTTTTATTGACCAAAACGAAATCGGGCGAGCCAAGGAGAGGCTTCGGGAAGCCTTTCCATACGTTCGGGACTGCGGCTTGCGGAGGGTCATGGGAACATTTGCGTTGCTCTGGGGTGAGATCGAAGCAGCCGAGGGATCGATCGAGTCGGCTAAATCCTGGATGAAGGATGCGGTCATGGCTTTTGACGCAGATGGTCAAGCCGACAAGTCGGAGAGCGTGAGAAGGATGCTTGATCGTCTATAGCTAGTCGTGAAGCAACGGACCCTTAATAGCGCGGCGGGGGCCTCATTTCCACCAGTGGCGAGGACATTGCCTTCAGCGTTCGGCATTTAGCGTGTGGTGTGCAGCTTCGGGGAGCAGACGGGCTCTGGGTGTGTCGTAGGCCACTCGGAAGCTATCTCAAGCGCCACATCGCCGGCAAGTGTGCAACCCTGAAAACAGGGTGTCAGTCTGGTCCCAGGTGGTTGACCCGTCGATTCACTGCAAAATAATTCGAAATCGCTGCAACGCAATTCAAACATTACTGCAATTGAATTCCAATAATTACAGTAGCTGTGCGTTCTAGAATTATCTTGCAATGGCGGAATATCGCGGTAGATGGCGGGATATCGCGGAATATGGCGGAATGGCGCGGTCTTTTATTCACCAAAAACCCGCGAACCGCAACCTGCTTGTGCGGAATTGATTTGCAGTGCCGAAAGCCCTGGTATCTGTAAGTGATTGACTGGCCAGCCGCCCGACTTGAACCAGTGCGATCGCGAAGGGACGTACGCGACCAGCCTGAGCCAAAGTGGTCAAACGACTGAAACTACTGAGGTTCGGCCGTAGGACACGCAGCGTAGATATTTCCGTGTGGAGGACATCCGACGGACATCCTCTCTGCCCGATCACCGTATCTTGGAGAGTAACTTCGACTCCGCACGAGAATCATCTTTTTCTATTGAACGCGGCCGTGCTTGAACTTAATGGTCAATACTTCTGCCTTACGCGATGCCAAGACCCGATCTCGAAAACGGGGCAACAATTGAGCCGCCGTGTCCGGTCACTCAGAAAAAAAAGTGAATTCCTTCCCGTAAATCTTGGCGAACTTCTGTAGCTCGACGAAATCCACCCGACGTTCGCCGAGTTCACACTTCGATACGAACGAGTGTGGCTTGCCCAGCCGTGTCGCTACCTCAACTTGGGTTAGACCTGCTTGCTTTCGTGCTTGTACCAAGCGAGTGAGGAAGCTCTTGTAGGCTTTCTGGTAGGACCGGTCTTTTGTGTTCACACCCTGAAGATATATTGAATATTGACAAATTCCCCAAAATAGGGAATTCTATTAGTTCCCTATGTTGGGGAATTATTTCGGGAGCGATGGCTTGCGGCCAGAGATCCATCTTGTGCCTTTTGAAAAAGATTTCGGCCGACAACACCATAAGTCAACTATGCCGAATACCTGGCTAACGATTGACCAAGTTGCTCTTCTGTCTGAATGGTCGAAGCGACACATTCGCAGGTTGGCTAGCGCCAATCGTATTCAGACCCGCGACACAAGAGCATTGCGTGTTCCGGGCAAACCAATACGCGAATACGCGCTGTCGTCCTTGCCGGTCGAAGCGCAGTTGAAATTCCTCAAGCAGCCGCTGCTGGCGGGACCAGACTGCACGGCTCTGGCACTTCGCTCTGTTCGAAACCAATCCAACTTGTTTGCTTCTCTGCCGGAGGTCAGCGAGCCCGAGCGCCTCAACTTTTCTGCAAAGCAGAACGCACAGGCCTTGAAGCGCCTGGAGGCCATTGCGCCGCTGTTGGAATTCGCCAGCCGCAGCCAGCGATCGCGTCCGACGTTTCGTACCATCGGCGGAGCCGCTGTGCGAAGCATGAACTCGCTGGCCAGCTACCTCGCCGATCAGCACCACCTCAGCGTTCGAACTCTCTGGAACTGGTACGGTCAGTACCGCAAGCTGGGCTATGCAGGTTTGGTCGACCGAGTTCGCTCGGATAAGGGGAAATCGCGGTTTCTCAAAGCTCATCCCGCGGTCCGCGCATTTCTCGAAAACAAGTACCTGGGTGAGCGGCTGTCGATTCGGCTGGTGTACCAGGCCTTGCTGCGCGATCTGCGGAATCTGGAGCCAGGGTGCACCAGACCACCGAGTTACAGCGCCGTCCGCTCTTATTTGCAACAGCTGCCCAAGCCCTTGCTGATCCTGAGCCGGGAAGGCGAGCGGCAGTTCCAGGAACGTTGTGAGCCCTACCTGCTGACCGACTTCGAATCTCTGGTGCCTAACCAGATCTGGGTCTCTGACCACGGCCAGCATGATGTCTAGGTACGCAATGACCTGTTTTCCGGAGTATCGAGCAATGCTGCGGTCCGGCCCTGGCTGACTGCCATGATCGACATGTGCTCTCGTAAGATCGTCGGCACCGCCTGGTCGGCCATTCCTAGCTCACACACCATCAGCTCGGCACTGCGGGTGGGGATTGAGAGCTTTGGGATTCCCCAGATCCTCTATGTGGATAACGGCAAAGACTACGAGAAAGTCGGACGGATTGACTTTTCTCCGGAATGTAGTGGCGTACTGGTCAGGCTGGGAATCCAGCCCCAGTACTGCCTGCCCAGGCATCCGCAATCAAAGCTGATCGAGAGCTGGTTTGGGACGGTGCGGAAGCGGTTTGATTGCCTCTGGCCCTCCTACTGCGGAGTGGGTCCCAAGGATCGGCCGGAGCAATGCACGGCTGCCCTGAAAGAGCACCAGGCCTTTCTGAAGGGCAAACGCAAAAACTCACCCTTACCCCTGGCCAGCGAGTTTATCGCCACGGCCCGGCAATGGATCGCAGAATACAACTCGCAGCATCCCCATGGCGGACGAGGCATGCGAGGCCGTACTCCGGATGAGGTCTATAACGAACTGCTGCTGCCCGGTCAGAAAAGGCTGATTGAGACCCCAGAAGTTCTCTATGCCTTGTTCTGGGACCGACAGCGGCGCAAGGTGTCGGAGGGCGGATGTGTGCAATTGTATGGCGAGCGTTACGAACCAGCTGATGGCGAGAGTCTGGCCAAGCTGTTTCTGGAGATCGAACGAGATGTCCTGGTGGCCTGCGACCCAGCCAATCTGGGTGAAGCCATTGCTTTGGACCTGGATGGCCGGTTCCTGGGACGGCTCCGAGCCCAGAAGCTGATCACCCGCGGCCCGGTCAGCCACGAAGACATTCGAGCTTCGATGCGGATCCGGCGCACGGCTCGTAAGGCGATCGCAGATTACGTTACGGGCTTATCAGTGATACGGGCTCGGGCCGGGGACCGTAGCGAGATCTCGCACCTCGAGGATCGAGCCGAAATGCCCAGGGAGAAGCAGTCGTCGTCGTCGCCACCGCCAACTCTGATACGGCCGCAAGATCTGCAAACCGCAGCAGCCCGTCCCGACTTCATCGACGACATTGTTCGGGAACTGACGGAAGGGGAGTAGGCCGTGGCTCTTTCCTGCGCGGTACGCAAGCAGCTGCTGGCAGCGAGCTTGCCGGAATCGACCGAAGTTCGCCTGGAGTTGCAGGATTACCTGGCCCGGACCGGTATGACACCGCCAGATTTTGCCCGCCGAATCAACTACGCCCGGGAGACGGTCTATCAGTTTCTGAACGGCCACTACAGCCGGATCTCCTCCAACGACGGCCTCATCCGGACCGCGATTCGCGACTTCATTGCGGCCCATCCCATTGCGACCCCAGTGATCAGCGCAGGCAAGCTCTACGAAACCGAGAATGCACGTTTGCTGCGTCGGTACTTCTACGAGGCGCTGGATCATGGGCGGGCCTATTACCTCTACGGCGCCCCAGGAACCCAGAAGACCTACGTCCTGCAGCACCTGATCGCGGAATTGAACCGCTCGGAGATCGCCAAGAACGGTGAAGGCCGAAGAGCTTACTACATCTACGTCCGTCAGGGCATCCACTCGCTGGACCTGATGAAGCGGGTGGCGCAGAGCTGCGGGGCCATCGGGATGGGCACGGTCGACCGGATTCTGCGCAACCTGCGCTTCGATCTCGGCCAGCGCAAGGTGCTGTTATTGTTTGACGAAGCCCAGCATCTGTCGATTGAGTGTCTGGAGACCCTACGGGAACTGTTGGATCAGCCGCCGCACTGCGGTTTGCTGTTCGCTGGTACCCACGAGCTGGAGGCGATCTTCACCCGCCAGGCTCTGGAGCTGGAGCAATGGCGTTCTCGCTTTCATGCTGGCCAGGCTCTGCCCGGCATCTCCGAAGACGAAGCAGTCACAATCGTGCACTCGGAGTTAGGGTTGGGACTGTCGCAGCGGAAAATTCAAGAGCTAATCTCGAAATCCCGCATCACGGATCTACGCAACGGTGGCCAGCACAGCAATGTATCGGCCCGGCGGTTGTTCTGGGTGATACGCGAGCTGCAGGCCGCCGCCAACGGAGAATCAGCGCGCCCTCGTCATCAACAATGACGCTTTTGTCAGAGCCATCGCGGATTACTTGTGCAATGGGGATGTTACATCAGTTAGTGCAGTCGTTTGGTTTCGTGTTTCTGATCGTACGCACGTACTTTCTCCGTCAACAACTGCTGTAGAGAGCTAACCTCATCCGCCTCAAGCGCCCGCTTCGGTATCGTGTAGAACAGAATGCCAGATTCCACGATGACGAATAACGTGTCCGACTCGATAACGGTGGCAATTCCGGGCCCGTCCAGACGCGACCCCGCGTTCGGCATCCCGCATCGGAAGCCCGTCTCGTCGAACTTGTACCAAATCTCCACTCCTTCCATCCGGGCAAATTGACGATTCACGATAGCTCGCTGCGTAATTTGGCCAGTGAAGAATACGAGCCAGACCAGAACCATTATGATAAGAGAAACAGGTTGCATTTCCCGCCGGGCCTGTATGCCAGTCCCGTCAACATTAAGGCGGCCAGCAGTCCGCATTGTGCCCATCCAGCCCATTTGACCTGTTTCGGCAGATTGCGGACGGCGAGACTACGCGCTTTGACGAACTCATCGCGTTGCAGAACGAAGTGAGTTTCTACCGTTGCCTTTGATGTCATGCCTGAGAGAGATTACCATTCGGGAGAAGGTCCCGGCCCGGATCACTTACGATAAGGCGATTTCACAACACCTCTCTGCGTGGGCTGCCTGCAGGCAGACTTGTCCCCAGCAAAACGCCAGGCGCACAGCTGCTCCAATCCGTGGGCTACTGGGGCACATCCACCAAAAATCCGGAGAGCGCGCAATTATAGGCTTGACCCGAATTGCCAGTCAAAGATACAAAGCACTTCGGCGTTTGGCTTGGAGCCACATACAGGCGTGTTTCCTGATGCGTTGCGAAATAGTCAAAGCCGCTGGAACTGGCCATGAACGTCGCAGTGAAGGCATGACCGACCGCCGGCGTGAAAAAATTTAGTGCTATCGGCTTCAAACCGGTTTCTATACCCCCTTTGGCGTCGAATTCCTGAATCACCAGCCGTTTTCCTGAGGGAATCGCATGGAAGTAACAGTTCCCCTCAGCGACACCACTGAAGAAGATTATGCAATTGTCCTCATAGGGTTGAATGGCGTCCAATACGGCCAGTGGCGTGGGATTGCTCTGGCCGTCGAGCGGATTGGTGACATTGACGCTGGCTCCTCCCGCCAGGTTGACGGTTGGAGTGTTGGTCACGTTCACGCTGGGAGTGTTAGCAACATTCACGTTTGGCGTGTTGC
Organism: uncultured Acidobacteriaceae bacterium; assembly: GCA_963710585.1. Classification (GTDB taxonomy): domain Bacteria; phylum Acidobacteriota; class Terriglobia; order Terriglobales; family Acidobacteriaceae; genus Bog-257. The sequence continues at coordinate 341,257 of CAVQAM010000010.1, forward strand.
CGACGTTCACCGTGCCAGCTACGTTGGTTGTGCCCTGCGCTGCGGTGGGAACCGGCTGTCCTGCGCCATTTACAACTAGGACATTCTGTGTCGGTGGTGCTGGTTTGCCTTGGGCGATCGCCGGGATCGCAACCAGGGTGCAGGTGGCGAACAGAGACAGTGCAATCATCCACTTCCATATATTCACAGTCATGGCAATTCTCCTTTTGGCCGGAATTCCAGTTTTAGCTTCCAATGGCCCGGCACTATACACCCGTTTACGCAACTTCAGCGCATGAATATTTTCTACGGCCGGAGCGGGAGTCTCCCGTGCGGATTACTTGCGTAATGGCGATATATCACCAGCAACGGGCACCGGCTAGTTGACTTCTCTTCCTGGAGAGGAACCAAACAATAGCCCCGGAACTTTTGCGCTGAATCCCACGTATCTGGCTGTGACCAGCAGGGGGATACGGATTTTGTGATGCTCGTGCGCATGCGAAACTGCGTTGCATTCACATTGCTTGTTTCACTTGGGGTTGTGCCGCTCCCAGCGGTGGCCCAAAATGTACTTACAGCGCAACAGTGGCGCGAGGACCTGCGCTATCTCGCCGACCAGATCCCGAAGACTCACCCACGTGCCTTCCATCAGATTACGCGGCAGCAATTCGAAACTGCCGTCACGGATCTGGATGCAAGGATCCCCGAGCTGTCGGACCACGCAGTCGAGGTGGAATTCGCCCGTCTTGTGGCCCTGCTTGGAGAGGGTCATTCGCGTCTCAGCCTGCCGGGCCTTCCGGACCCGATGACGGACGTGCCCGACGTCATTCCCTTCAAAGATCCACGTCTCGCGTTCCATCGCTTGCCTGTGAGACTGTATTTGTTCTCTGACGGGCTGTTCGTGACCGCCGCGACAGGTGAATTCCGATCTCTGGTTGGGGCTCGCGTGCTCCGGATTGGCAGTCGCCCCGCTCAAGTCGCACTGGATGCTGTGCAGCCCGTCATAAATCGGGACAATGACATGGGCGTGCGCCTGATTGCTCCGGACCTTGTCGTGGTCCCGGAAATCCTGTATGCGCTACATGTCATCGCGGAGCCGTCCCACGCCATTCTTACGTTTCGCACGAAAGAGGGAAAGGAGGTAGATGTGGACCTCTCACCCCTTCCCGCGGGGGCACAACCTCCGTGGTTGGGGAGCTACGAGAACTTCCATGCTTCGCTCCCCCTCTATCTTCACCACCCGGACAAGAATCTCTGGGCTGAATATCTGGCCGACTCAAGAACCGTATTCATTCGACTCAACGTTATTCAGGATTCGGCAACCGAATCGGTCGCGCAATTTGCCCGTCAGGTGAATTCTCTTGCTGGTTCGAATCCAGCGGACCGGGTTGTGATCGACCTCCGTGATTGTCACGGAGGGGATAATCAGAAGTTCCGCGCGCTGCTGTTAGAATTCATTCGCGACGCAAGAATCAATAAACTGGGTAGGCTATTCGTAATAATCGACCGCGGCACTTTCTCCGCCGCGGTGAACGCTACGAGCGACCTGGAGCGTTTTTCCAACTCTATTTTTGTTGGCGAGCCCACTGCTGGAGCCCCAAGTTCATGGGGAGATCCCAAAAAAATCATCTTGCCGAACAGCGGCCTTATCGCTCGAGTCTCAACAATCTATTGGCGCGATTGGACACCAAATGAATCCCGCCCGTGGATTGCTCCAGATGTCTCCGCGACAGCTTCATCCGCTGACTATTTTGCGGGCCGCGACCCGGCGATGGATGCGGTCTTGCACTTCCCCAAGCAGACGGGTTTTGGAGACGTTCTTGAGAATGTAGTGCGTGCCGGAGGAGGTATCGAGACCATCGTGCGCTTGTACTACCAACACAAGACGGACGCACTGTGAGCCGACGAATCGACGGAGCATGCCATGCAGCGACTCGGGGCACATCTGGTTTCGACCAAGGCTTACCGCGAAGCGCTCCTCATCTTCAAGATCAACTTCAGAGACTACCCTGCCTCACTCTCGGCTGCGCTGCAAACAGTCCAAAAGGCTCGGGAATCCGATCCCCGTGACCAGGCCCTTGCAGACCTGGCCAACAAACTGAGTGATTTGAAGAGGCCGCCGTAGAAGTAACTGTCGAAACCAGGCGTAGCTGTTGAAAAACTCGCTTTCAGAGCACGCGTTTGTCCCTGCCATGCGGATTTTTGTTCTACCCTTTTCTATTGGTCTCGATTCTCAGATCGCTTCGGTTGCCGGTTGCGGTCCGAAGCTAAGGAACCGCACCAGTCGTTTGAGGTTCTGGACCGCCGCTGCCAGGTAGAACTGTTCGCGTACAAACCGTATTCTGCGCAGCCGCAGACGTCGCAGTCCGATCTGGTTCTTCAGTTCTCCGAACAGCGCCTCCACCTTGCGGCGCGCGCGTTGCGCCGGTGCGAACCCCGGAGTTTTCGCCACGGCATACGCTCGCTGCCGTGCCGCTTCACAGGTGTGGATGGCAATCATGCGATACTTCCCGCGCGTACACTGGTCTTTCTGCGAGCATCCCCGGCAACGCTTCGGTGTCGAGTAGTAAAGGTGGGTGCGGTTTAGCTGATTGATACCGACGTACTTCAATGGCTTGCCTTCGGGACAGACATAGCAGTTCTCTTCGGGCATGTAGGTGAACTTCTCGATCCCGTACAGGTCGCTCTTCGCCAGAGGATTCTCTTTCACCCGGATATAAGGCGTGATACCACGGTCATCGAGCCATTGCAGCAGTTCACCGTTGCCATAGGTATTGTCGGCCGCCAGACTCTGCGGCAGTCGGCCGTGTCGTTCCCGGTAACGCTCGATCATTTCCCGCGCTGCAGCACTCTCCTGGCTTAATCGCGCGGCGGTCGCCTGCACCCCCACAATCACACAACTGGAGTTGTCGATCAGGTAGTTGTCGAAATAGCCCAGCTCCGCAGCTCGGTTGCCCTTGCTCGAGTAGGTCGCGTCCGGATCGGTCGTGGATACCTTGTCTTGCTGATGTACCGGCTCGCCATCGCCGTTCTCCTGCTCTACCTCCGCCAGATACTCGCGCACCGTGCGCTTCACCTGGGCCGCTTCCGCCAACTGCTCGCGTGGGATGCGGCTGTGGTTGCTGGCATTCGCCAGAATGAAGCTGCCATCGACCGACATGTGCTCACCGTTGACTAAACCCGCGCTGATGCACTGATCAACCACGCGCTCGAACATCTCCTGAAACAGATTCGACTCTTGGAAACGGCCATGGCGGTTCTTCGAAAACGTGGAGTGATCAGGAATCTCCTGGTCGAAGCCCAAGCCGGTGAACCAGCGCCACGCCAGATGCATGCGCAACTCTTCCACCAGCTTCCGCTCGCTGGTGATGCCGTACAGATAGCCGAGCAAAAGAATGCGCAACAGCACTTCTGGATCAATCGACGGCCGACCGGTGTCGCTGTAGGAATCGCGCAGCTGCTCGCGCACAAAAGCAAAACTGATATGGCGATCGATCAGGCGCAGCAGATGGTTCTCTGGGATGTGATCTTCCAGGCGGAAGTAATAGAACAGCGACTCCGATCGGGTGTGTTGCCCCATCATGACCAGCAAGCCTCCGAGAATGGCGATCCAGCACAACATGCACAGCACTCATATTGCTTGTATCGCAATTTACCCGCTGATCAAAGGTACTTTTTCAACACCTACAGGCGTTTACACAAGCAATCCCGAAACGTTGCTTGTTGCAGTATTCACAGATGCCGAGCGGCGGCAAGGCGCGTCTCACGATCCGCAGATTTCGCTTAGGCATGGTTAATCCCACCTCTTAGCGGTTTCCTTTACGTCATGCTCCGAATGGTACCGAGCGACATGATCCTGGAATACGTCAATCAAATCGCTCACTTGGCCTTCGAGGGTAAACGCCCCCTCACTCCCTATGTCTCTACAGGCCGAACACTGAAACTTTAGTGGTCAGGAGAGTTTGTATGTGAGAATCGGTTCGTTGTCCGTGCCCACAGTTTACGCCGTTCGAGCAGCCGTTCAACGGCCTGTGGAAATCAAACTGCTGCCATTCATCAAGACATCGTACACCCGCAATATCAATGACTTGGCACCAAGCTCGATTGGCAACGTTCCGGTAAGATTCTACCGCTCTCAGCTCGCCAGCCATGAAGAACAAATTCCATCCAGCAGCCCGAACTTTCTGATCGAGGCCTAAGCTCTCGAGAATCCCTAACGAGCACCAATTCTCACTGTAGATTTCGCTTTCTACTCCGAGCGACTGCAGAAGCGTTGATTGCTTGACCAGTATGGTGCCGGCCTGGATCGTGTTCGGCATGGAACCTCGCATGTTGTCGGCCCGGAACCGGGGACACTCGCAGGCGTGAACCGGCTTGAATGATTCCGTTCTCGCGTGATCCTGGAAGAGCATCCAGTGGTCCTCAGGCCAACCTGCGATTAGCCCTTCGTGTGCGACCTTCTCAAAGCAACTCTGTGTGTATCGCGTTTTTTCTTCTTTTTGGCTCTTGTGGCCTCCGCACGTTTATCGGCGGAGCGCTCTTGAGAAACATGCTGTTTAGCGTTTACTTGCGTCTCTGCAGGGGCTGCAGTCGGTTCCGAGGTTCCTATTATTGGGATGGCCATGTTTTTCTCCTTTTTGCGTAAGAATGAAAACGTGCGCGCAACCGCGCAACCGCTGGTTCTGCTTGACCTCCTGCGGTCGCTGCGCTCACTCCGCTCGGGATGACAACCATGGAGACTGGGCGCCGATCGTGACGCTCTTCGGGCGTTTGAGATTCTTGACCATACGAGGTACCTGCGGTTGATCAGAAAACCAGCATCTTCCATCGTCACATTGCGCGCCATCTGTTCCATCCACTCTTGATCCGGACGACGTGTGACTCCGGCCAAGCATATCCTCCGGCTCTCCAACTGGATAAAGAACAGCACGTAGTACGTAATCAACCCTCTGAGCGTAAGCACTTCCACCGTGAAGAAGTCGGTCGCCACCAATACCGCCATGTGAGCCCGGATAAAGTCTTTCCAACTCGTCGCCTGCTTCCGTTGGGGAGCCGGTGGAATATCATGGCGGCGGAGAATATTGCCCACCGTCTGATCCGAGAGCCGGAGACCCAGGTTGGCCATGGCACCCACGATCCGGTCATAGCCCCACCCGGGATTTTCCTTCGCCATCCGCACCACTAACCGCTCGGTTTCCTCGTCCACTCTGGGACGACCCCGGGATTTGCGAAACTTCGATCCGTCGAACTTGCTGGCAATGAGCTTTCGGTACCAGGCCAGCAGCGTATCCGGTTTCGCGACCGCCGCCAATTCTGCCAAGGCTTTCCGTCCCAGCCGGTGGGCGATCTCCGCCAACGTAGCTTTTTCGGCATCGGATAACAACAACCTGCCTTTGATTTGGGCTCTCAGGATCCGGTTCTCGGCGGCCAGATATTCGTTCCTCAGGAGAAGTTCCTGGTCTACGGTTCCGGTGATGTAAGCCAGCATGCGAGCCCAGTTCATTCCAGAGCCTCTCTAAAGTTGATCGTCGAACCCGGATTGTACAGGCTCTTGCGGTTTCAGAAAGCAGCTGGGCGAGGAAATTATGAGACCGGAAACCAAGCCTTTTCAAAGCGTTTGAGATTTTTGACCATACGCGTCGCCCACGGAGAATCAACACGCGCTCGTCATCAAGAATGAAAATTGTCGTGAGCGAGCTGGGTGGAGCATCAGCCACCAACGTCCCACCGAACCCGTCGCGAGAACCCCCGTTTTCAGTGGACGGCTCGCCATGGAGCCCGCAAGGCGCTGGGACACGCAGCCAATTCATGCAATGCCCTGTTATCGCCAACTGACACTCAACTTCCGGAATGCCTGTGGTCGAAGCACAATCCGCCGTCGCAAGGCTCATGGCGTACACGTGTTTCCTAGCTGGTGCTAGTCTTGACGTAGTAACCAATGAAGAACCGCGACGTCACGGCGACTTGGAAGTATCATGATCGCACCAAGCACTCCTATTGGAGTATTCGTAACAATCCTCACGTCCTGGACTGGACGAATCGGCCGCTACCTTTCAAAATCTACCCAACCATAGAGCCGCTTCCGTTGCCGCGGGACGTGCCGCAAACAGGAGTGGCCGGGTTGTCCGCGATCTCGGAGCCCGTGCTCTTGTCGGGCGCCAATTCGGTCCCTACCCTCCAGGACCTGGCGCGCATCCTGTACTTCTCGGCGGGAATTACCAAACAGCGAGAACATCCCGCCGGAACAATCTACTTTCGCGCCGCAGCCTGCACCGGAGCACTCTACGAGATCGAACTGTACGTCGTGACTGGCGACCTCTCGGGCCTGGATGCGGGCGTATATCACTTCAATCCGGCGGACGTGGCGCTACGGCTCCTGCGAAAGGGTGATTATCGCGGAAATTTGGCTCAGGCGACGGCGATGGAACCCGCGGTAGCACGAGCGCCCGCCACGATCGTCTGCACGGGAACGTATTGGCGAAACGCCTGGAAATACCAGGCCCGCACCTATCGCCATTTCGGTTGGGACAGCGGCACCTTGCTGGCAAATATGCTGGCCGTTTCTGCAGCTTCGGGACTGCCCGCCGAGATCGTGCTCGGGTTCGTGGACGGCGACGTGAACCGCTTGCTTGATCTCGATACGCGGCGTGAGGTTTCCTTGTGCCTGGTGCCGATCGGGCGTACATCGGAGAGTCCGCTGCCATCCCCGAGAGAGGCTCCAGTGCTCGGCCTAGAGACGATCCCGCCTTCGGAGAATGAGGTTGAGTACCCCGCCATGTTCGAGATGCATGACGCGTCTTCGCTTGAGTCCGAAGAGGAGGTAGCTCAGTGGCGCGGGAAGCAACCGATCTTCCCATCTCCCGCTCTGGCAGGTGAGGCAGTTCGCCTCCAGCCGTTGCCGCATGAAGAACAACCGAAGGACACGATTGAGCAGGTGATCCTGCGTCGCGGCTCGACCCGAACGTTCGATAAGGCGGCATCCATTACACTGGCACAACTCTCAACCATTTTCGACTGCGCCACCCGAGGTCTTTCGGCTGATTTTCTTGAGCCTCCCGGCGCGCAGCTCAACGATTTTTACCTGATCGTGCATTCAGTGCAGGCGCTCAAGGCGGGTGCCTACTTCTTCCACCGTGAGCGAAACACCCTGGAGCTTTTGAAGGAAGGAGAACTCCGCGCCGAAGCCTACCACCTTGGTCTGGAGCAGGAGCTTCCGGCGGATGCCTGCGTGGACATCTTCTTTCTCGCCGATTTGAAACTCATCCTGGAGCGATACGGGAACCGCGGCTACCGCGCCGTCCAGTTGGAAGCGGGCTCCATCGGCGGCAGGATGTACCTGGCCGCGTATGCCCAGGGCTTGGGTGCGACCGGGCTGACGTTTTTTGATGATGACGTGATCAACTTCTTTTCGCCGCACGCAACAGGCAAGGCTGCCATCTTCCTGGTCGCAATTGGCAAACCGATGAAACGCAAATCGCAGTAGAGGCACGGTTCAGTTCAAGGAACGCCCTGTTTTCGCCAAGTGACATTCCGAGGAGACCGCATACCGGCAGGAGCGGACACATTCGTAGACACTGGCCGACTTCTCGGGAGTAATCTCCCACAAGCCGGTTTGAACGAAGCCGCTGTGCGGCGGACGCGTGCGCGTGCGTTGTCGATCCGACCGCACCACAGGTGAGTTGAGCTAAGTTATGTCGCAGAGAAGGAGGCATCTCTGTGACCCATCTACGCCAGATCATGCTGGAGGAGCTACGGCGACGCAACTACGCCGAGTCCACGATCGAAACTTACATCCGCACACTTGAGCATTTCAGTCGGCACTTCCATCGTCCCCCTGATCAGCTTGGCCCGGAACATATTCGCCAGTATCAGGCCGGGCTGTTCACTCACTGGAAGCTGGCCCCGAACACCGTAACGCAACGGCTGGCAGCTTTGCGCTTCTTCTATGTTCAGGTTTTGAAGAAAGGCTGGAGCGTTGCCGAGACGCCATACCCGAAGAAGGTTTGGCACCTGCCGCAGGTGCTGAGCCAGGAGGAAGTGGCACGTTTGATCGACGCGGCAGATTGCCCCTTTCATCGCATCCTGCTGATGACGCTCTATGCCACAGGCGCTCGCCGCGCCGAAGTGGCGCGCCTGAAGATCAGCGATATCGACAGTCAGCGGATGGTGATTCATATCCGGGGAGGCAAAGGGCGCAAGGACCGCGATGTCATGCTCAGCCCCAAGCTACTCGATGCACTGCGCCTGTACTGGCGTGGGCTGAGGCGCAAGCCCACCGACTGGCTTTTCCCCGGCAACCGATGGCATACGGCAAGTTCCCCTGTCACCGTCAGGGTCCTCTGGAACGCCTGTCAGAAGGCCGCGCGACGAGCCGGCCTTGAGCACAAGCACATCCATCCTCATACTCTGCGTCACTGCTTTGCTACTCATCTGCTGGAAGCTGGCGCCGACCTTCGAACCATCCAGATGCTACTGGGTCATCGCGACCTTGAGGAAACGACGATCTATCTGCATCTCTCCCGGCGGCATCTCAGCGCCACCGGCAGTCCCTTGGACGCACTCACGATCAGAGGAGAAGGAGAGCAAACACAGAGCGCATGAACCGGCTTCCTCTGGAGGTGGCTGCCATCGTTCGCTGTGCCGGGCCGTCTTTTCTGGAGCGCAACTGTAAGTGGATCACCTGGCAACACCAGAAGGTGCTGCTGGCCATTACGCGCTGTCGTACCGCTGTACTGGGTGGACATCGCGATCAGTGCTCGGATTGCGGACACGTGGCCATCTCGTACAACTCGTGCAGAAACCGGCATTGCCCAAAATGCCAGGGCAACGCCCGTGTTCGCTGGCTCGAATCCCGTAAACAGGAACTGCTACCCACCCGCTATGTGCATGTCGTCTTCACGCTGCCGCGGGAACTCGCTCCGCTGGCGCTGCAGAACAAGAGGGTGATCTATAGCCTGCTGTTTCATGCCAGTGCTGAAACCCTGCTTGAGATCGCTCGCGATCCCCGCCACCTGGGAGCCGAGATTGGATTCTTCAGCGTGCTGCACACCTGGGACCAGCGCCTACAGCATCATCCCCATGTTCACTGCGTGCTTGCTGCTGGCGGCCTCGCCCCGGACCACGCCCGCTGGATCTCGTCCCGCTGTTCCTTCTTTCTTCCCATCAGGGTGCTCAGTCGCGTTTTCCGCGGTAAGTTTGTCGCCGGGCTTAAGCAAGCTTTCCACCAAGGCACGCTCCAGTTCCACGGCAGCCTGGCGCCATTGGCAAAGCCACCCCTCTTCGGCTCCTGGCTCAGGCTCCTTTTCCGCCACAACTGGATCGTCTACTCGAAGCGGCCCTTCGGTGGCCCAGAACCCGCGCTCAACTATCTCGGCGCTTACACCCACCGGGTTGCCATCTCCAACAACCGACTCGTCACTCTTGCCGATGGCGACGTTACCTTCCGTTGGCGAGACTCCGCTAACGGTAACAAGAAACGGCTGATGACTCTGCCCGTTGATGAGTTCCTACGCCGCTTCCTCCTGCACCTACTCCCGCGCGGCTTCGTGCGTATCCGCAATTTCGGCTTCCTCGCCAACCGTCGCCGCGCCGCTTGTCTTCCACTCTGCGCCCACTTACTGAAGGCAACGGTGCAATCCACCAACCCAGTCAGAAAATCTGCGCCCACTGACGCGCAAGGCTCGACCTTCTGGAAGTGCCCACACTGCGGCGGCGACATGAAGCTTGTCGAGAGGTTCACCGCAGCCCAAATTCAACTTCGCGCTCCACCCGTTCTCTATAGAGGTGCCGCGTGAACCACCAACACCAACTTGTCACCTTCACGTGCTTTGGCACGAGGCTGCTCTTCTCCGCCTTGCCGCTATCCCATCTGTCCGCTCTCATAGGTCAAAGCAGAAAACACCCACTGAATGTTCCCACGAGACCCGACCACACCAACACCAACCTCACTCCTTATCGCTCTCCTCACACTACCCAGCCGCTACCATCGCACCGAATCCTCATTCAAAACCCATAGTCCTCGATGCGCCTTCCTTCAAACCGCTGTATCCGAAGCGCCCGTACACGGCACCTCAACCGACGCCTCCCTGCTTGGGGCGCTTCAGATACAGCACTAAGGTTTCTGGCCAACTTCGTGTTGGCAGACCACAGAACCCCAATCGTTGGTCGGCTTTCCGGACGTTTTCTTTTCTTGACGACAAACAGCCAATTCATGCGATGCCCTGTTATCGTCAAATGACACCCAACTTCCGTGTTGTCCGTCACTCGCTAGCTGAAGGCCTCGCCGGCTAACAGCCGCCTGCCGCTGCTGCAGCCTAGCGTATTCTTCCTTGGCTTGTTTTAGTACGGGGATGTCAGTGTCGGCGTCTTTCCAAAGCATTAAGAAATCTTTGTATGCGGCGAGCGCCCGGACGCGGGCGGCACCGGCATCCGCGCCCTGCGAGTTCTTCGCCTGCAGAACGTTGGCGCGAGCTACACCGAGATGCGCCAGCGCTCCCGTCCAGCAGTTCCAGATAATGCCGTTGTGGTCGAGGATTTTCTGGAACTCGGCGGCGGCGGACTTGCCCTGCTCAGATGCCAGATAAGCCTCTCCGCGAATGTACGTTGCATACATGCAGGAAATATTGTTTATGAACGAGATCTGCCCCAACTCGATGGCGAGTGCAGCTTGCAGATCCTCGACGGCGGCGGCTGGATTCTTACGGTTAAGGGCAACTTGCGCCTGTATCGAGGGCAGCCAAAGAGACTGCATCTGAGTGTCCAGCGGATAGCGTTGGTTCAGGTCTTGCGTCAGGGACTTGGCGCATGCCTCATCGGCCGCGATCGCAAACGCAAGCGCGGCTTCGACCCTGACGCCCTGACTCGTGGGAGCCAGCTTGAGTCCAGCAGCCGCTGCCTGCCGCGCTTCCATGGAATTGCCGAAGGCAGCTTCGCGCAGAGCAGCGTTCTCCTGCCATATTGCGCCCGTTTCCTTGCTATCAGCACGTGTGGCGGAGTCTACGGCCCTCTTGGTCAGCTTCTGTGCCTTGCCCAGATGACCAGCGTATGCCTCGGTGTCGGATGCGAGCGAAAGCCCAAAGTTCTCAACCTCAGACTTGCCTGCGAACCATTGCTGCTGTTCCCCCATCGCTGGGGAATCCGCCCCGAGAAAAGCTAGAGCATAGAGACCATTGTGGAGGATGAAATCATCCAGCTTTTGCGCCTGGGCCTCGTGGATTGTCTGCCGGGCTTCGTCGAAGCGCTGCAAGGCGAGCAAGAAGTTGCCAAGGTCTGCGTATGGGGCGACATTATCCGGAGTGAGGCGCTGGGCTTGGCGCATCACCGCTATCGCCTTTTCATACTGCCCCTGTGTGGCGTATACAACGCCCAAACTGGGGTATCCAAAGGCGCTTCGCGGGTAGCTCTCAATCAACTCCTGATAGCTCCGTGCCGCCTTATCCAGTTCCCCGCTTACATTCGCATAGTAGTCGGCGGTGATGGCAAGCTTTTCCCGCTCGCTGGCATGGTTCCGCAACTCGAATGCCTTGGTGAAGTACTCGCTGGCTCTCCCGATCTCACCCAGGCTGCTGTAATCACTGCCCAGTGCCCGATATGCCAAGGCAAAGTCCGGATCGAGTTGTATGGCACGTTGATCGGAAGGCAAAGCTGCGACAGGGCCTTTCTCGCGATCGAACTTTCTGCCAAGGCTGAACGCTTTCAGGGCTTCGAGCGAAGGCGTTGTGGCCTGTTCGAGCGGTACATCAAATTTCTGCACCGTCACCATCGATTCGCCCATTTTGCCGCGCAGCTTGGCCTGTCATTCATCAAAACATCGTACACCCGTAATATCAATGACTTGGCCCCAAGCTCGATTGACAACGTTCCGGTAAGATTCTGGGCATGATCGTATGGCTCCGGCACTTCCTCGGCTGGGTTGTTGGTGCATTCAGGTCCCGCGAGGATCATCCTCGAAAATCTTGCCCTGCGTCAGCAGTTACTCGCTCTTCACGCCCAGCGCCCTCGCCGACGACTCACTGCGTCACACAAGCTGTTCTGGGTCGTATTGCGAAGGTGCTGGGCTCGATGGAAGGAACCTCTCATTCAGGTGACACCCAGAACCGTTGTCGGCTGGCATCGTGCTGGATTCCGGCTGTACTGGAAATGGCTTTCAAGAGCCAAGTCGAGAGGCGGTCGAAAGCCGGTGAGCAAACAGATTCGAGCCTTGATTTTTCAAATGGTTGCGGAAAATCCAACCTGGGGAGCGCCCCGCATTCATGGCGAGTTGCTCAAGCTCGGCTTCGATCTATCGGAACCAACAGTCTCGCGATGGGTTCGGCGAGCACCAAGACCTCCCGATCCCGCCAGGCGCTGGCTGACTTTCCTGAGGAACCATCGCGAGGCGATCGCAGCGATGGACTTCTTCACGGTGTCGACACTGACCTTCGGCATTCTGTACTGCTTCTTCGTCATCAGCCACGACCGTCGTCGTATCCTGCGCTGCAACGTGACTTGCAATCCCAACGCCCTTTGGATCCAGTTGCAGCTACACGAAGCTTGGGAATGCGGCCAACCGCCGCAGCGGTTCCTGATCTTCGATCGGGACGCCAAGTTCAGTGCCGATGTGGTCTCGACCGTGAAGGCGATGGGCAGCCAACCGATTCGCACCGCATTCCGCAGTCCTTGGCAGAACGGCATTGCGGAGCGCTGGGTTGGCAGTGTACGTCGCGATCTCCTGGATCATGTGATCGTGCTGAATCAGAAACATCTGAGACGGTTGCTGAATGAGTACGTCCGTTACTACCACGAGGATCGGACTCATCTCGGACTCGGGAAGGACACTCCTGGTGGTCGAGTTGCAGCGTCACCGCATTCGAGTGGCCACAAGGTTATCTCTCTGCCGCGACTGGGTGGTCTGCATCACCGCTACACAGTCGCGGCCTAACAATTTCCAGTTCCGAACCGAACTCCTTCGCTGTCAGGATCGGAGGGAGATTCACGCCCGGATCCTGGCAGTCGAGCCTCTCCCGTGCGCTTCTGGGGACGCCCAGAGCGGTCGAAGACCACGCCATGCAAAGCGCTGCCTTCCAAGGAGGCGCCTCCTGCATCAAGGACTCGGCGGCGGTTTAGTTTTGATGAACCACACCGGGGCAAGCAGCGCCATTTCGCGGCATTCGTTTCCTAAATGACGACGATCAGGTGGAAGCGGATTTCCCGCACGGCGCCGGCTATGGAATTCGGCGTACGGTTTTGCATCAACTGCTGGTGGACCGGGCGACGGAGATGGGTGCTTCCTTGTACTGGGGAACACGTTACCATACGGGTCGATGCTCGGCGTCCTATCGGCGATGGAGTTGCGAGGAGGACTCAGGGGCCGTGCAGTTGTGGCATACTGAAGATCCCGAAGACGGCATGGAGGCACTCACAACGAGCGCAACAAGGCTTGCTTACCCGGGCAGACAGGCTCCGGTCTCGTTTCGCTGCTTACTCGACGAGCAGCCTGCCGACCTGCTTCCCAGGTCGGCGTTGGCGGAACTGCAAGGGTTGCGGGTGGCTCGCGGCTTAGTACTCAGTCCCTGCTGCCAGTTTTTCTCCAATGACCTTCGTCGGCTGCCCTTTGTCGAACGGTTCTACTCCATATGTGACACATTATGGGCTCTTGACCCCGCTACGAATGGGCTTTGCCCTTTTTGGTTAGGCGGGAACTTCCTTCGCTGGTTAGGAACCACCCGACCAGGCGAGCCTCCCTCAAGGGATATGCCAGTCCAAGTCGCCTCCGTCCTGCGGTTTGCAGAGTTGTTAGTTGCCCGTGATTACAAAGCACGACGGCAACAAGAATGGGTCAAAACAATAGCACAACAGGGTGCCTTTTTTCGGGAGCGCGGCTACGTTCCATTAAGGAGGCTGCTGCATCCGTTCTACCTTGCGTCGTTACGGCACTATTATCGCAACCTTATCAACACCGGTGCGTTCCGCCCCGGTGAAGGCGAATATTCAAGCCGTCTCTGGATGCACAACGAAGTGACTACTAGATTTTTTCACCATCAGCTCAGCTCCGTAGTCAGCGACATTACCGGAGAACCTGCGCAACCTTCCTATGCATATGTCTGCGCCTACCTTGGTGGGGCTGAGCTTCCAAAGCACACAGACCGTGAGCAGTGCGAATTCACGATATCGTTGTGCATCGACTTTATTCCTGAGCCACCCGGTGTTACTGGATGGCCTCTTTATCTTGAGACAAAGAATGGGCCGGTTGCCATTCAACAGGCCCTTGGCGACGGACTTCTTTTCCTTGGACGTGAACTGCCGCACTACCGCCAACCCTTACCACTAGGTTGTACCGCAACTTCGGTCTTCTTTCATTTTGTGCGCCGCGGTTTCACTGGCAAGCTCGACTAGGGAGCCCACGAAAGTGAAGGTTGTAAGGACCGAGCAGAGGGGCTTTTGCCTTTACGGTCCAGCTCCATGCAAACACGGCCGTAGCTGGCGCTCAAGAACGCCTAGTTTTTCCCATGTCCCACGCGCGGAAAAACCGTCAACACGGTCACGGTTGATATATATATATGAAAGCGGCTGCCATTCATATCCATCGTACTGGGGCCGGGCCGCACATCCAGGTCAAGAGAATGAACTTTTCACCCTCCATGACGGGCTCTGCGGCATGTAGGTAGTGAGAAGGGAAGATCAAGGTTTTTCCGGGAACCGATCTGACCGTGTGTTTCAAGGAGGGAAAGCGAGTACCCCCGCCTTGAAAATCATCATTTAGATAGCACAGCACCGTGAAATAGCGGTTGGCGAACTCCATTTCATCAGAATCCTTGTGGGGAACATAGTGGCCGCCTGTTTTATACCGAATCAGCTGTGTTCCCTCGCATCGAGGCAGATCGATCCCCCAAAGTTTTCTCACCAGAGGACGAATTGCAAAACGAACCCTATCCTCGTAGCCCTCGTAAAGATCTGGGGCTCGATCACGGTCGACGATCAAAGCTGCCCGGGTCTCTGGGAGGACTGCATCACAGGAGTTCCCGTCGCTTTCTACTCTCACGCCTGCAAGATCCCATTCATCGACACTCTTTGCGCGCCTGACGATGCGCGCACAATGCGCCGTATCATACAGGTTGGTGGCGAAAACACAGTGGGCCTCAGTCTCGCAGAGCATCACGCATCTGTACCATTATGCGCACACTTATGTCTACTTCTGGAGCAGGTTCTCGTTCGGAACGGTTTCAGGTCGAGCACCCGGCGGCGGGGCAATTGATGACGGGCTGTCGGGCGATGAAACATCAGCTCAGGACTTCCTTGTTGGGGGGTGTGGCGGTGGATTTTTTGGCGGGTTCGGCGGTGGATTTTTTGGCGGGTTCGGCGGTGGATTTTTTGGCGGGTTCGGCGGTGGATTTTTTGGCGGGTTCGGCGGCGGAGTTCGCGACGGATTGGCCAGCGAATTTTGCGCTTTGTACGTTTCCGCTGAGCCGGAAATGTCCTCCGCCTCACCCATCAACTCATCCGGAACTGCGAACACCATCGACGATAGCAATTCGTCCGCAATCGGCTCCTGATGCTCACGAAATACCCTCGACAGCATAGCCAGTGTTTCCAGCCTGAGTCGGCTGTTCATCCTGAATCTAAGACGAAGCTTCGCGACTTCCATCATTCGTTCATCGGTGGTCATAGCCGATATCTCCTGGTTCGCTGTTAGGCGTCTGAGTTGCTCGATACATCATACGCGCCCGCCAAAAGCCAATTGACGCTGAACTAGTGGATGTGTTGCAACTTTCGAGGTTGCTGGCTGGTAACGTGAAAGAATTGCGAAATGGGAACCCGACCAGCGATCTTCAAATGGCGGCAGACCGAACCCGGCCTCATACTCTGTGCGGTCCGGTGGTATCTTCGCTATTCTCTTTCACTACGCGATGTTGAGGAGCTGCTGGAGGAGCGTGGTCTCGATATCGACCACACAACGGTCTGGCGCTGGGTACAGTATTACGGCCCTGAGTTGGAGCAGCGACTGCGACAGCATCTCAAGCCGACAAACAAGTCTTGGCGAGTGGACGAAACCTACGTTCGCGTAAAGGGTCGCTGGTGCTACCTGTACCGGGCCATCGATTCCAGGGGAGCCACCATCGATTTCCTGCTGTCAGCGTTTCGCGACGCCGATGCTGCCAAGCGGCTGTTTCGCAAGGCGCTCAGCGATCGATCCCATCCCCAGCCTCGAGTGATCAACACTGATCTGGCGCCGATATACGGCTCCGCGATCCCCGACACTAAGAAGGAGGGGACACTGCGCAACCGCTGTCGACACCGACCGGTGCAGTACTTGAACAACATTCTCGAACAGGATCATCGAGCCATCAAACGTCGAGTGAACGCTAAGCAGGGCTTCCGAGAATTCCAGGCGGCTCGGCGAACGATTCAAGGCTACGAAGCAGTCCACATGATCCGGAAGGGGCAAGCTCGATGGGTGGCAGGAGATGATCTTCTTCGACAGATTCAGTTCATCGACAACCTTTTCGACTTGGCAGCCTAAGAACGCACGACAGACGCTCGGCGATGAACTTGTCTGCATTTGAAACTTGCAACACTACCGTTTCTCCCGTTTCCTCCGGCAGCTTTTCCAAACGGACTGGGTCGTTTACGCGAAGCCGCCCTTCGGCGGAGCCGAACATGTGCTCAACTACCTGGCCCGCTACACCCACCGCGTCGCCATCTCCAACCATCGGATCGTGGCTTTTGAAAACGACAGTGTCTCATTCCGTTGGCGAGATTACGCCCATGGCGGCAAGAAGAAGGTCATGACTGTTTCCGCTCATGAGTTCCTGCGCCGCTTTCTCCTTCACGTCCTGCCCGGTGGCCTGGTTCGCATCCGCCACTTTGGACTATTCGCCAACCGCAGACGGAGTGCTGCGCTCGAACGCTGCCGCGTTCTGCTCGGCGCAACGGCATGCGCCGAGCCACCCGAGCCCCCCAGCCTGCGCTGTCCAGCATGCTCCGGCATCATGCTGGTTGTCGAACGGCTCACCCGCGGCCAGCTTTTCTTCCATCCAAGCCTGACCCCGGCCCAGCCAAGGAGGTGCAGTGTTGACAGTTCATGAGAGACTCACCGCTCGCGAAGTCCTTATCTGCCCTCCACGCTGTCGTGCTAGCGCACGCAAAAGCCGGTGTGCGCTTTGCCTACGCCCACGACCCGCGCGAAGCTCATTTGCAAGCGCCACTCCGGCCTCCACTTCAGCCGAAACCAGAGCCCGCATAGCACGATTCGTCCCACCTCGGCGATCCAACACCCACAAAACCCATCTGGCGCCGATCGAAATCCCATAGGTAGATCACCGCGTCCGTCGCAAACGCCAGCGACTTACTTCAAACGACCCTATCGAAACTGCCCCGGCGAGGAAAGCTGCGCTCAATCTCGCCTCACCGGCCGGGGCAGTCCCGATAGGGACCTATCGTTTCTCGTTACCTATCTGGTGAAACTTCCCACAACAGGACTTTTCGGGAGTTACTGTTCAACGTCTCCATAGATCGAGGATCCTTGTCTGTCAGCGGGTGTCTCTGGCGTGACATAACAGCAGGAGACAATCGTGAGGGGCCTAGCGCTATTTTCGTTGCTTCACACCTCATCACTGACAAAGGCACACGAACTGGGGGATGCTATTTGCATGAACCAAGGATCGACCCTCCCTAGCGCTCACCGCAATCGCGACGGCCGAAATTGTTCTATGCTCGATCACCTGATCCACAAGTCATTGAGTGATCCACGAGTGGCAGTTTTCTTGCAGTTGCCCACGGCTGCCCGGACGAGTGCGCTGGCCACGATCTTCGACAGCGAGGAAGGGAAGAACTTTCGAGAGGAGGCGAGCCAGTGGATCGTTGAGGCCCTATCTGTCAGGTACCTGGTCCCGGAGCGGTATGCAGAGTGGCGGCCGGTGGTGCGCGAAGCCATGTTGTACTTTGGCTCGCATCTCTCGACCCCGCGGCTCGCGCCTAAGCTAGTCGAACAGATCGAGCTTCCAGCGAATACAACTCCCGAGAAGCGTCTTCTCCGGTTGATCGCAAAAGTACCAGGATTGCAAAAGCTCGGGCAGGTGATCGCCAGGAATCGCCACCTACATCCGCGTTTGCGACGAGCACTCACACAACTGGAAAACGGGATATGCGATGTAACGTTCGAGGAGATCCGGGCCATCATCGTGCAGAACTTAGGCCCGATGATCGAGCAGTACAAAGTCGATATTAAAGACAAAATCTTCTCGGAAGCGAGCGTTAGCGCGGTAGTTCGATTTACCTGGTACAACCCGGAACGGCGGCAGCGGGAGCACGGTGTGTTTAAGGTGATGAAGCCTTATATTTCGGCGTATTTTGCCGAGGACATGGACCTGCTTGCACGCCTGGCGGCGCACCTTGGCTCGAAGCACCAGGAATATGGCTTCGCTGAGCACGTTCTCTCGGAAACGTTTGACGACGTCCGTCGCTTGCTGCAGCACGAAGTGGAATTCGTTCGCGAGCAGGCAAACCTGCAGAAGGCCTCGCGCGCTTACCGCTCGCTGGCGTACATCCACATACCTCGCGTGATTCTTCCATTGTGTACGGACACGATAACTGCCATGACGGAGGAACATGGGCAGAAGATCACGCAGGCGGTGACCAGCATGCCGAGCTGGGGCCGGCGACGCACTGCTGAGCAGCTTATCGACTCAGTGATTGCCGTTCCGCTGCTTACGCCCGGGACGAATGGCATGTTCCATGCAGACCCGCATGCCGGCAATCTTCTCTACAACAAGCGGACTAGGATCCTAACGCTTCTCGATTGGGCCCTTACCGGCCATGTGAGCGAGGAGCAGCGACGGCGTTTTGCTTTACTGTTCTTGATGGTCCTCCTGCGCGATTCGGAGGGAGTTTGCAGCGCCATCCACTCCCTCAGCATGGGAGGAAAAAAGCGCGGCGCCGACAAAGTGCGGGTAATCCGGAAACAGGTAACCGACTTCTTTAGTGAACAGCCGCTAGTCTGGATACCGAGCGCGGTAGATATCGTAGACCTGTTGGAACGAATTGCGTGGCAAGGCGTCCGCCTGCCCAATCAACTGATCATGCTGCGTAAGGTGCTGTTCACGCTGGACGGCATTCTGCACGACATTGCAGGTCCGAGCGACAGTATTGAACTCGTACTGCTGCAACGCCTGCTGCAACGCTGGCTCGAGGGCTTAACCAGCGTCGGCTGGCCCCTTTCAGTGCGCGACTGGATTGGGGTGTATCGGTCTGTCATGCTCTATCCCAGCCGTTTGGCCATAGCATCTCTTCAACAGTTCTCGGGCTTACGGCGGGCCTCATAGCCAGCTCGCAAACGGAACCAGCATTTGGCTGGGTCAGGCCGAAATAAGCGAACTCGCACGAGCGCTAATGTTCATTTCTGCTCCGCCCATTATTCGTGCAGCTGTGCGCTCAGCTACGCGGATCCAGCTAACTTCCGACAAGCGGACTTCGGGGGAAACAGTCAAATTCCACTTGTCCGGTAAATGCGTAAACGGGCTGGAACAGTCGGCAACCTATGCCAACTACCCGAGAACAAGGGCTACAAATGGAGGTGGCGGCACGCGCTCGGCTGGCGCCGTGCAGCACCACGCCGTTCCCAAGGTTCACCGAGCAACCATTTAATTCCTCACAAAATCAGGAGTAAGATTCGGATCAATGACTCCTGCGGATCCGAAGTCGCCGCGAGCCACCACGTCCCGTCCGTTTCGCTGGCTCACCGGCATTCTCACGGGCGTACTGTTGGCGATGCTCGTAATTGGCGCCGCACTATGGGCGTTCACCGGCTTTGGCCTCTTCGAATTCGGCCGCATGCTGCGCGGCGGACAAATTCACATCAGCGTGGACCAACCCACCGTCATCCACCAGATCCGGGCGCTTCAACGTCTCGAGACAGTCGGTTACACCCTGGACAAAATTATCAGCGGCGAGCGCGAGAATCCCATCCTGCCGAGATTACTCGCGGGCGATCGTCTGCTGCTGGTGGTGCACGGCGAGGTGATCGCCGGAATGGACCTGTCGAAGCTTCAGCCCAGCGATGTCGTCGTAAGCGGGCGCAGCGTTTCGATTCACCTGCCGCAAGCCGAAATCTTCACCACTCGCCTCGACAACGCGAAAACGAGAGTCTATTCACGCGACACCGGACTCTTCTCCACGGCCGATCCGAATCTTGAAGGCGAGGTACGCCAGGAAGCTGAGCGCCAACTTCAGGCAGCCGCATTGCAGGACGGCATTCTGAAGACCGCCGACAAAAATGCCCGCCAGACGCTTACCAGCATGCTGACGGGCCTTGGGTTCAGGAATGTAGAGATTCGCTAACGGAATTCGCGGAAGCGCGGTCTAGTTTCCTCCAAGAAGACTTATGGGGGAGCTTCAAACTGTAAAACTCGGGCGCATGATGACTGCTAACGAGCTGCCGATTTAGACGCCGCCAATGCGCCCAGGAAGTGGTTCTAACGATTCAACTGCATTGCTATTCGATCTCGATCTTCGACGAATGAGTGTCCAGATCGACGAGCGGTCCGCCGGAACCAATTTGCCCCTTCAGACTATGAGCATCTTTCGTCCGCGCAAGAGTACTCGTACTCGGGCCTGAGACCTTTCCAGAGGCCGATTGAGCGTCGAGTAGGTATCCTCCCCCGCTGGCAAGCTGCACCTTGATTGCACCTGATCTTGTCAGAGCGCGAATGGGGGCTGGGCTCACTTGAGATATTCGGATTGCGCCAGAGGTCGTCTCGGCATGTACGGAGCCACTCGACTGAAGGGCATCAATGCTTCCTGATGTATTGTGAGCCTCCACAGCGCCTTTCGCCTTGTCGATACGGATACTTGCGGAATGCGTCGTTGCGCGAATATCGCCTGAAACATCGCTGATCTCTGTTCGCCCGCTTGTCGTTTCTGCATCTACTCCTCCGTGAATGCCGTAAAGCTGTAGGCCGCCCGATCCATTGTGAACGGAGACATGGCCACCTGCATCACGAATGACGATGGCTCCCGAATGACCTGTCACCTTGAGTTCACCTTCGACATTACTGATCTCGGTCCGTCCCGAGGACGTGACCGTCTCAACTGGTCCGGCGATGCCATCGATAGAGATTCCACCCGATTCTGTATGGGCGTGCACTTGAGTTGCGCGTGGTGTTTCGATCTCAAAACGTATTGTGACAGCTCTTAGCAGGGCCGGATCTTTCACAAATCCGATGCGAATCTGATTACCCACCTGCTCAATCGGGGGATTTTGCTCGAGAGCACGAATGTTCGCTTCGGCAATGTCGAGATCCAACCTGCCATAGAGCGGCTTGATGATGGCGTGCACAACAACATTGGGAGAAGAGCCGGTAGTGATGTAAACACCGCCCGGATCGCTTCTTACGTCGAGAACCACTGGCCCTGTCACGGGCAAGGTGCGGTCAAAGGTACCCGGCTCTGACGCAAAGGCGAAGGCGCAAAACAGGAAGGATGCGAAGAGGTGAAATGCCAACCGCTTATGCGTCGCGAAGATCATCCCTTGAGGATACAGCAGATCCATTAGACGGGAGGTCGGGTAAGTCGTCGGCAATCAGACGTAATGTGCCCGGCTGTGTACGACCAAGCCGCGGAGTCCAGAAACCGGCTTCGGGGACATGTGCCCGCTTGCGAGAGTCCGGCCAGAACTTGTGGCGGTTTTTCTTTCGGAGCGATACAGCACTCGGTGACGCCGGTCACCGACATCGACCTACAATCCGTTTCATACTCTTCGCGCCGATTTAACCCGCCACTTCGCCGAATTCCCGTCAGGAAGTTTCTTATGGTAGCTCACTGCGCACACCGCGACTGCAATCGTGAATTCCACGAACTTAGCAAGGGCCGTCTCTTCTTGCTGCCGCCAATGCGTGATTTCCGGGACTCTTCCGCAGCGCCGAGGCTGATTGACCATTGCTATTGGCTTTGTCCTGAATGTGCAAGCACCCACACCATTACGCTGGATGGGGAGAAACCGGTGGTGTGCAAACTCGACGAGCCAGTCGGCTAGTGATGACCATCGCTTTCAGCGGCACCTTGTTGCGAATCAGCAGCGTCGAGTTCTTTAACTGCACAATCTGCCGCTTTTTTGAGATCGGCCAACAACCGGCTCACGGTTTCCCGCGAGGTACCGATCATCTGTGCGATCTCTTCGTGGGTGACCGCCAGCTTCACGCACGGCTCGGCGTTGGTGGCATCTACGTTTTCGCGTTCGAATCTAGCAGTCTGAAAGTTGCAACACATCCACTTTGTCGCAAATCACAAGTCATTTATCACAGTTTTCATCTTGTTGCAATCAAGTCCATGCATACTGCAGCTAACTAACCGACCACTGCCGACGTCACTTAGCAATAAGGAATATTGCAAGGCTCTTACCGCCACGACAAGCTGGTCAGGATGGAATCATGTTGAGAATTGAAATCCACGCTGCACACCCGAACGTGACGCTGCGCTGTTCGGGCAGAATTGTGCTTGGGCTTGAGGTGGAGACTCTGCGCTGCATGGCGACGTCGCGCACCGAGAACTGTCTCATTCTTGATCTGAATAGTATTCGCACACTCGATGCTGCGGGACTGGCGTTGTTGGTCGAGTTGCAATGCTGGGCAAAACACCGGAAGAAGGCGTTGCGAATCGTGCGGCCCTCGGCATGCGTGCGAAAACTAATCGCTCTGACAAACTTGCAGTCCGTTCTTCAGGTTGTCAATTCCGAGAGACTTGGCGGTATTGAGGGCTGCGATCGCGCGGCTTCAGCGACAGGCGCAAAGCGGGCCATGAGCGCATAGCTTGGAGGGTTAGGAGCAACCGGACGTTTCGACTGAGCGTTTACTACCGTGATACTGCCCTAGAACTTCACGCACGTTACGGGCCCGTCGGAGATACTAAACATCAGCAGACCGCTGCAAGAGTGAACAAGGTGTTAATGTCTCCTTCCTTAATGCCAGGAGACTCTTCGAAGCAAGTTTGTCGGAGCCTGTAGTGGCACTCACGGACCGTCTCTCATCTCGACAAGGTGGCCGATCATCCCGGCAGCGTTCAGCTTATCGCCCTCGATCCAATCCCGATCGAATTCATGTAGCCGCCGTGTGTTATCGGGTACACCACGGTGAACTGGAGTTCCTCCTAGTGCGTACCAGAAGCGGCCCCTGGACCTTCCCAAAAGGCGGCGTCGATCAGGACGCAAGCAACGCGAATGCTGCCGCGCGGGAAGCGTATGAAGAAGCGGGTGTAAAGGGTCGGGTCGAGAACACGCCTTTCGTTTCATACCTACATCGCAAACGCACGCGGCTTCGTTCGCGTAGGCGAGTGGTTCTGGTTGATGCCTATCTATGCGAGGTGATACGGTTGGTACCCCCTCAGGAATCGCACCGAGATCCAACTTGGTTCTGTGCAGCCGAAGCCAAGCAGCTGCTGAGAGAGTACCGGACACCCGAGTATGCAGGTGAAGCGATCCGTGTCATCGACCGGGCGATGGAACGCATCCTATGCCGCCGCGCTAGCTAGTCCCTGCCAGCGTAACCGGGTCGGCACCGGGTTGAAGACTTACATTTTTGACACAGTCATAGTCTTGGAGCAGACGAATTCGTGGTCGACGGCTTAGGGTAGCGGACCCAAAGAGCTGTTGCTCGCGCCCGCGGGGATCACACGCTGTTCATTGCGGGCGGGTGCGAAATATCTGACGGCTGAGGTTTTAGCGGATCACAGGTTCTAACCTGGTTTCAGCGGCAGCGCTCGCAAGCGTTCGCCGGTAGCAGCGAAGATGGCATTCGCTACTGCTGGAGCCACCCCGACGATAGGCGTTTCGCCCGCGCCCGCCGAGGGCAAGTCTTTGCGGTCAACCAGTACGACGTCGATCTGCGGCATGTCTTTGAACCGAGGCACGCGATATTCGGAGAAATGCTGATTCAGGATGCGTCCGTCGGCGAAACGCACTTCCTCGAAAAGCGCCCCGCCAATGCCCATCACGATCGCACCCTCGATCTGATTGCGCAGCCCATTGGGATTGACAACTGCGCCGCACTCGAAGGCCTCCACCACGCGTCGAATGCGAACCGTCTTGGCAGGACCGATCTCGACCTCGGCGATAGTGGCGACATGGCCGCCCTTCTCGAATCCGCCGGCCATCCCGAAGCCGCGCTCCGGAGTCGATTTCTGCTTGCTCCACGCGCCTTTCTCCGCAACTGCTTCGAACACGGCGCGCAACCGGTCGTCGGTTGTATTCTTCAGCCGAAACTGCAGGGGATCCATACCCACCGCGTGCGATAACTCGTCCATGTGCGACTCGCGCGCGAAGTGATTGGCAGTCGCTGCCAGTCCGCGATACGAGCCCTGCCGCAAGGGGCCATCGACGGGATGAAACTGGATCAGGCGATTGGCAATGTCATAGGGGACGTTGATCGCCGCCGGCCCGGAGTTGTAATTGTGGCATTCCCACGCGGTGATGGTTCCCTCGCGAAGCGCTCCGCTATTGATGTCGATTACGCCTGCCGGACGGAAGTACGCCCAGGTGAACTCCTCCTCACGCGTCCAGATTACTTTGACCGGCTTGCCGGCAGCCCGCGCGAGACGAGCGGCTTCGATCGCTGTTTCACCCGTGTGCTTGCCGCCGTAAGCCGACCCCGTATCGGGCACCAGCACACGAACATTCTGCGACGGAATGCGAAGCGCGGCGGCCAGTTCGTCGCGCACCGCGAAGGGACGCTGCGTGCCTGTCCAAACCGTTAGCTTGTCGCCTTGCCACTCCGCCAGAGCGGCGCGCGGTTCCAGCGGAGCGTGCTGGATGTACGCGACTGTGTAGCTCTGCGACAGCTTGATCTCGGCAGCTGCCATTGCCTTCGTCACCGATCCGGTGACATCCGCAGGTTCTTGGTCATGCTCCCCGGCATTCGCCTTGAGATAGGCGAACAGCTCGCGGTTGGAGATCTGCTGCGGCACTTTCCATTGCGCCTTCAGCGCCGTCAGGGCCTGCTCGGCCGACGACATGTCGGCTGCAGCTACGCCGACGAAATCGCCGTCGCGCACCACCGTCACGTTCGAGAGCTTCTTTGCTGCCTGATCATCGAGTGAGACGAGACTTGCTTTGAATCCAGATGGGCGCAGAATCTTGCCGTAGAGCATGCCCGGCCGGCTCATGTCGGACGTGTACTGATGTTTGCCGGTGACGAAGGCTGTGCCGTCAACCTTGGGGACCGCTGCGCCGGCAATCTTCCACTCAGTCGCGGGAGTGAGAGGCCGATCGCCTTCGATGACCTTCACCAGCTTCTGGCCGTGCGTTAGCTCGCCATAGCTGCGCGACTGGCTGGTCTTCGGATTGGCAATCCTGCCATCGGAGGCGACCAGCGCGGAAGGTTCCACCTGCCAGTCCTGCGCCGCGAGGTTGAGCAGCATCTCGCGCGCAGCAATCGCCATGGTGCGCAACTGCGGGCCCATCGTCGGTGTGGTGCGGCTGCCGAAGGTACCCGCATCCCACGGCACCAGGTCGGTGTCGCCCATGGTGAGGGAGATGGACTCGATGGGTACGCGCAATTCCTCAGCGACTTGCTGCGCTAATGATGTTCGTATGTTCTGGCCGACTTCGACCTTTCCCGTGAAGACCGTAACCTGTCCGTCGCCCGCGATGCGCAGCCAGGCGGCAATGTCCTTTGGCAACTCGTGGCCGCCGCCCCTCCGACCGGATTCCTGTGCCACGGTTTTCGCCCCGCACGCGCAGATCAAAAGGCCGCCGCCGAAGAGCTTCAGAAAGTCGCGGCGGTCGAGCTCGAACCAATGCAGGTCGCCGTTTACCTCATGCTGCTTTACTTCCAGCGCGAGTTCTCGATCAGGAACAGAGCTCATGGCGCGTCATCCTTTCATGGCCTGCGCTGCTTCGCGCACAGCCGCCACGATGCGCGGGTAGGTTCCGCAGCGGCAGATGTTGCCACTCATCGCATGTACTATCTCTTCTTCCGTGGGGGTTCGGTTGCTGCCCAAAAGTGCGGCGGCCGAGAGAATCATTCCCGAGGTGCAGTAGCCACACTGGAACGCTTCCTCGCGAAGGAATGCTTGTTGTACCGGATGCAGAGTGCCGTTCTGCTCCAATCCCTCGACGGTGATGACATGCTTCCCGGCGGCCGCGGCAACGTGCGTAAGGCACGATCGCACCGGTTTTCCCTCGAGTAGGACCGTGCAGGCGCCACACTGTCCTTCGCCGCAGCCATACTTGGTTCCGGTAAGTTGCAACTGGTCACGCAAAACCCATAACAAAGGTTCGTCCGGCGGCACTGTAATGCGCTGTTGCTTACCGTTCACGATGACGGCAATCGCTTCCATAGTGATCTCCTGACGAAAACAATTATAGGTCGATCGTAAGTTGCCGTTTGCGAAGGCGAGGTACACTACCGTTAGTAATTGGAGCCGGCCAGATCACGCGTTTCGCGATGTGATCGTGGATCCAATGGCCGTCCCACCACTCCTTCGGGTCGATCTGAACGCCTTCGAGTTGCATGCTGAAGTGAATGTGGTCGCCTCCGGCCATGCCCGTCTGACCGCTCTTACCCATGATCTGGCCGCGTTTTACCATGTCGCCCTCGTGCACTGCGATCTCGCTGAGGTGGCCGTAGATGGACTGCAGCCCGTAGCCGTGGTCCACCACGATGCAATTGCCGTAGATCCCCAGCGGCGCCGCATACACCACCTGGCCGTCGTTCGACGCCACCACACCCACGTGTTGCGTGACCGAGAGGTCATAGCCAAGGTGGACCTGCTGATCGATCTTCTTCCCGTGGTAAATGTAGTTCCGCACGTCGGCGAAGTTCGACTCCACCTTAGAGTTGGGTTGCTGCAGGAAGGGTTGCGACCATAAGAACCGGCCTTCCGTCTTGCGGCGCAGATCGGACAAAGTCTGGTTGTTAGCACGCCGCATTTCGCCATTGATCTTCAAGAACCGCGCCACCGGATCGCCCGCACCGTTCGGGTCCAGCTCGTCGATCACTTTCTCAACGAAGCGGTCGTCCACCTGCAAATCGCGAACACGGTACTTTGGCTGCTCCTTCTTCGGGAACTGGAACACGAATCGGCCGGTCACCTCGTTGCCCGCGGGATTGCTAGCATAAACAATGGGGACCGTGCCAGCCGGCATGTTCCAAGCGAAAGCGAAAAGCGAGAACAAGCCGGGTTTGCCGCTAGGCATGGGCCAGCTGCGGAATGTCTGATCGCCCACACGAACGCCAGCCTCTGTCCAAGACCCCGCGACGTTGAAGGTCACCAGGTCGGCCATTCCTAAGTACAGGTAGTGCTGCTCGGAATCGACGCTGAGCGTCGGCGGCTGCGTCACCACCATCACTTCGCGCTCGACGAGCGTGGTTTTCCCACGGAAGTCGTTGGACGTGGCTTCGACAATCAGTCGCGCTTGGCCATCCTGGAGTTGGGGCGTAGTCCTGGTGCCCACGATGAAATTCCACGCTCCGTCCGCTGCCCCGCGCTGCCAGAAGATGCGCCGTGCCGGTTGCGTCGTTTCCCAAAGGCGGTAGCGGACGCCGTTCTGCTCGAGGAATCCGGCGATCCGGCGGATGCCATGCGGATCGCTCACCTGGATTGTAATCGGCGTGGCTTGGCCGAGGGCGGTCACCGCTGCCGGCAGGCTAACAACGGGTGCCACCGACAGCGCCAGCAACAGCGCCACCGGTAGGACGATGAGGATGACGAGAATAATGATGGCTGTTCGCACAATAGACCGCAGGATAGCACGCAAAACCACTGATCAGTTGTGCACGCTGCGATCGGCCGATCGCAACCAATACCTAGCAGGGCAGAGATGTCGCGCCACGAAAAATCTTTACCCTGAATGAACGACCTTTCAAACTCTGCCATCGCCACTCCCGCAAAGTTATGCAGTGGGAGGTAGTCGCAATGCCCTATCGTCAAGAAACTCATCTTCGCTTTCTGTGGAGCGTTTCTACTCGCGCACATCCTCAATGGGAATGACCGATCTACTCGCGTGCCAGCTTCTTCTCTATACACCGGACGACAGCGTCCACCGCGACGTCCACTTTCGTGCTCGTGCTGCGGGTGAATACCTCGACCTGTTCTTCTGCGAGCTTCTTGCCGACGTTGATGCGATAGGGAATTCCGACCAAGTCGGCGTCCTTAAACTTCACACCAGGACGTTCGTCGCGGTCGTCAAGCAGCACGTCGATACCTATGGCCTCCAGCGCCTTGGCGATCTCCTCGGCGCCCGTCTTGATCTTCTCGTTCTCCGTGTTGGTCGGCGTAACGAGGACTTGGAAAGGCGCGATGTTCGCCGGCATCCAGAAGCCGTTCTCGTCATTATTCTGCTCGATGCACGCGGTCAGGATGCGCTCCAGCCCGATACCGTAGCTGCCCATGATTGGCGTCAATTCCTTGCCGTGTTCGTCGAGCACCCGCGCGCCCATCGACTCCGTGTACTTGTACCCAAGCTTGAAGACGTGGCCGATCTCCATTGCCTTGCCGAACTTCAGCGGATGGCCACAGTTCAGGCACCCTTCTCCCTCGACCGCATTCCTAAGGTCGATCCACCACTCATCCTTGACTCTGAAGCTGCTGGGGCTGTCAGGCGTCACGTTTTTCATATGGAATCCAGGCTTGTTGGCACCCGCGATGAGGTTGCGGCGTCCTTTCAGCCCTAGGTCGAAATAGAATTGCGGTCTCCTCCACTTGCCGACGCCGCCAACAGGGAAGGTTGGGGTGAAAAACGCGACAGGCCCGATATATCCGGGTTCCAGACCAAAGCATTCCCGGATTTCGTCCGCTTGCATGGGGCGCAGGTCCGCTCCGCTGAATCCTGCTTTGCCAAGCGCCGTGAGGAGTTTCGCTTCATTGACCGAGTGATCGCCGCGAAGGAACACCACGACTGGCGTTTGCGCTATGCCGTTGGCATATCGATAGGTAGCAACCGCTAAATAAGACTTGATTACCTGTGAGGACTTGACGCCCAGGTAACTAGCAACCTCCTCGATCGTCTTCTGTGTCGGTGTTGCAACTTCGACCGGGACATCACTCGTGGCCTCAATATCTTCCACCGCTTCAAGCTTCGACGACGCCATTTCCATGTTCGCTGCATACCCGCAACTC
Source organism: uncultured Acidobacteriaceae bacterium (assembly GCA_963710585.1). GTDB lineage: Bacteria > Acidobacteriota > Terriglobia > Terriglobales > Acidobacteriaceae > Bog-257. The sequence goes on from CAVQAM010000010.1 coordinate 370,318, forward strand.
GCGCAGCTGGCGACCAAGTCCTCTCCCGCGTCGGTGTACACCATGAACTCATGCGATTGCGAGCCGCCCATAGCGCCCGAGTGCGCCTCGACGACAACGTACCTTAGGCCACAACGGCCGAAGATGCGGCAGTAGGTGTCGTAATGCTTCTGATAGCTGATGTCGAGCCCAGCAGCATCGAGGTCAAAGGAATACGAGTCCTTCATCATGAACTCACGCAGGCGCAGCAAGCCCGATTTCGGCCGTGGCTCGTCGCGGAACTTCGACTGGATCTGGTACCAGATTTGAGGCAGTTGCTTGTAGCTGCGCAGCTCCCGGCGCGCGATCTCTGTCATGATTTCCTCGTGCGTCATGCCCAGGCATAGGTCGCGAGCCCCGCGGTCCTTGAGACGGAACATGCTGTCGCCCATCACTTGCCAGCGGCCACTGGCCTCCCACACTTCCCGCGGGTGTAGCCCCGGCAAGTGGAACTCTTGGCCGATGCAGTCCATCTCTTCGCGAACGATCCGCGCGATCTTCAGCATCGAACGATTGCCTAGGAAGAGAAAGGAATACAGACCGGCAGCGAGCTGGCGGATGTACCCAGCGCGGACGAGGAACTTGTGGCTGGCAACCTCGGCGTCGGCCGGGGCTTCGCGGAGCGTCGGTATGAATAGCTGGGACCAACGATGCATGATTGCCTATATACACAATTCTCTGTCAAAAATGCAGGAATGCGAGGGAAAACGGACTTGCCTGCACCCCCTTCCTGGCATTGGGCTTCAATGGGGCCGGAGCCATGCGGCTGCGGAGGCAATCCGAAGAGACTAGTCGAGGCTGTAAGCCTCGCATTTTCAAACCTGTAGAACTTCTTGGCCATACGCTATGCTATTGAACTGAAGTAATTTACCTCAGATTTAGGAATTTGTTTTGAAGGGGCTTGACAAGATATTAGTTGTTTGACAGTATATAGTGCATTGCTAGGTAACAAGCATGGCACAGCTTAAGGTCAGCACTCCTGAAATCGAGACAACCGACAAGTGGGAAGCACAGATGCGCAAGGGCTGCCTCGAAATGGCGGTCCTGGCAAGCTTGTGGCATGGCCGCTTGTATGGGCTTGAGATTCTTCGAGTGCTGGAACGTGACTCCCACCTGATGCTATCTGAAGGGACAATCTATCCCATCCTCAACCGGCTTCGGGTGGAGGGCCTGGTGCAATCGCAATGGGTGGAAGCCGAAGCGGGGCATCCCCGCAAGTATTACGAACTTACGCAGAACGGGCGTGACCGCGCGACGCACATGGCCGAGACGTGGACGAAGTTTTCTGCCGGTCTCGGCTTTCTGATTGAGCCGGTTCTCAAAGACAAGGAAGTGGAGCGAGCCTTATGACAACGACCGAAACGCAGATGAATGGCTATCTGGCGCGGCTTCGTGCGGCGCTTACGGGTATGACGCTGGCGGAGCGTGAGGACATCGTGGAAGAAATCCGGATGCACATCCGCGAATCCTGCGGCGATCCACAGACCAGCATGGAGGAGATTCTTGCCGGACTTGGGCCGGCCGATGAGCTGGCCCAGCAATACCGTACCGGGCTGCTGGTGCAAAAGGCGCGGCACAGCATTTCGCCGCTGGTGATCCTGCGGGCCACATTGCGTTGGGCGACGACCGGGGTGGAAGGCTTCCTGGTGTTCATCATTGCGATATGGGGCTACGGAATGGGGGTCAGCTTCCTGCTGCTTGCACTGCTCAAGCCATTTTTTCCCCAACACACCGGGCTGTGGGTCGGGCCGGGAGAATTCAACTTCAGTTTTCGCATGGGCGCTACGATGACGAATCCGGCATCACCTGTTCATGAACTCCTGGGATGGTGGCTGATTCCGGTTTGCCTCGTTATCGGGTCGCTTAGTCTTGTCGGAACGACGAAACTTATCCAGGTCCTCTTGAGAAGATTTCACTGGAAGGGGCCATTTATCACGACGACGCATGGGCGACCCGCAATGATGGCGATGTGAGCGATGCTGGACGGGGATTTCTGGCCAACAGCAGAGCCCAAATCATTTTGTTCCTCTTGGTTGATCGAGTTAAGAAAGGTGGATTGTAGGCCCTATCGAGGCGGTAGAGAAGGCAATCCGAAAAGACTAGGCGAGGCTGCAAGCCTCGCCTTTCCAACCCGTTCGAATTTCTTGACCATACGGGATATTTACCGTACTGTCACCAAGGTTTTCAAAGTTCTCGCTCCCTCGGGAGCAGCTATTCGTAGTGCAACGCGACCACCGCGTCGGCATTCATGGCGCGCCGGGCGGGAATGTAGCACGCGACGGCAGCAACGAACGTGATAATTACAGCCACTGAGACGAACGTCAGTGGGTCGAGCGGACTGAGGCCAAAGACAAGGCTCTGGAGCAGCCTGCCGCCCAGCATAGCGGCGAAGATGCCAACCGAAAGGCCGAGCCCTACGGGCCGAAGCCCCTGTCGCATGACCATGCCGAGCAACTGCGAGCGCGGGGCGCCGAGCGCCGTGCGGATGCCAAACTCGCGCCGTCGCTGCTCGACCGAGTAAGCCAAAACTCCGAAAATGCCCAGCGACGCAAGCAGCAACGCCGAGACGGCAAACGATGATACTAGGGACGCTTGGAAGCGGCGATCTTTCAGGTTGAGCGCCACCAATTGCGACATGGGCCGCAAGGCCACGATGGGCACGTCCGGACCAGACTGATGAATGACATTACGCACTGAGCTTGCAAGTCTCGCCGGGTCCCCCGCAGTCCGCACTACGATGGAAGCGGATCCTGGAGCGCTAGGCGGTGCCTCGGCCCAGGAGTCGGCGACATAAACCATAAACAGCGGAGGTCGATCCAGCCGAGTTTGAATGTCACCGGCGACTCCTATTACTTCGCTCAGTTGCAGCGGTCCCCATTCCGCCAGGCATTGCTGCCCCACGGGATTCTGGTTTGGCCACAGCCGCCGCGCCAGGCCTTGCGACACAATGACTTCTCTTCTGCCGCGATCATGATTGTTGAACCCATGTCCGGCAAGAACTGGAATACTCATCGTCTGAAAATAGTCCGTGCTCACTGCGCGATAGTTGACAATGGGCGCCCGCTCCGGTGGGAGCTGGTGTCCCGGCAAATTAATACCGCTTACCGAGCCCTGTCCCTCCAGCGGCAGCATGCTTGTCCACGCCACAGAGCTGACGCCCGGCAGGGTCTGGATTCCATCCAGGGCAGCGCCGTAGAACGCCTCGCGCTTGGCAGCTTTCGCGTAGGCTACAGGCGGCAAGTCAACATCAGCCGCGAGCACGTGTTCGACGCTAAAGCCGGGATCGAGGTGGAGCAGGTGCAGCAGGCTGCGGCCGAGCAGACCGGCGACGATCAGCAGCACCGTGCACATCCCAACTTCGACGCTGACGAGTGCAGCGCGCAATTTGCGGGTGCGGCGGTTCTCCGAGATGCTCTTCCCGGCGCAACCGAGAGTTTCGTTCAAGTCGGCTTTCGAGACCAACCAGGCGGGCAGCGCTCCGAATAATGCGGCAGTCGTCAGCGACGCGAGCACGACGAACGCCAGAGCGCGTGCATCGAGCCTGACCTCGTTCAACCGCGGAATATCGGCCGGTCCGGAGTACGCGAACCAGCGCACCCCGAAGTACGCAAGCAGAATGCCGAGCGCTCCGCCGATCAGTGCAAGCAGCAAGCTTTCGGCCAGCATCTGTTGCAACAGACGCCGTTCGCTGGCGCCCAACGCCTTGCGAATGGCGGCTTCATGCAGGCGGCCGGGCACGCGCCCGAAGAGCAGATTGGCAAGATTCACACAGACCATCAGCAGCACGGCCCCAACAGCGGCCAGCAACAGGATCAGTCCACGCCGGGCCGACGCGGTGACTTCAGATTGTAAGGGAATGATATCGGCGCGTAGATCGACATTAGTATGGGCCTCTTTTGCGATCCTTGCCTGAATCAGGTTTAGTTCGGCGACTGCTTGCGCGCTTGTCGCTCCGGGTTTGAGACGGCCGATTGCGGTGAAGTCGAATTCACCAATCAGGTCCTGCTCGTAAGATTTGGGTCCGTTCAGCGGTGTCAGGAACTGCGTGCGTTTTGAAAAGCCGTTCACAGCTCCGGGCAAGTGGAACGATGCCGGCAGAACTCCCACGACGCTGTAAGGAACTCCATCGAGCATGATGGAACGGCCTATGACACTTCGATCGGCATTGAACCGGGTGCGCCAGAAAGAATCCATCAGGATAACGGCATGCCCGTGATCGGACTGGTCTTCTTCCGGTAGAAACGAACGGCCGAGAGCCGGGTGCGCTCCCAATAGTTCCAGAAGGTTCGCCGAAGCGCGTGTGCCCCGAATTTGCTCGGTTTCGCCGACACCGACAAGAATCATCGAGGTGGATTCGACGATAGCGATGCCATCGAAGGAATGGGATTCCTTCTGCCAAATCTGGAAGTCAGGGAGGTTAGCGTCGAGCAGCGGATAAGAGCTCGACCACTGCGGGATAATCTCGTGGATCACGTAAAGCTGCTGCGAATCCCGAAAGTTGAGCGGTTGTAGCAGGACACTGTTAACCAGGGAAAAGATCGCGGTGTTCGCGCCGATCCCCAGCGCCAACGTCAGCACCGCCACGACCGTGAACCCAGGGCTCTTTCGCAGCATGCGCCAGGCATACCGTAAGTCGTAAACGAGGGTACCCATATGTGTCTCCCATCTCGACCACTCCGCCTCTATTTACGCACTCGCGGGGCCAAAGCAGCCATGCCGTAAGTTGTTGAAACCGTGACAGGAGATCCGAAGGCGCAGGAAATTGCGTCCGGCGCGGCGTCCGATTGCGCAACTGGGCTGTCCGGAAGCAGACAGCGCGCGCGGACGGCGGAAAGGCACTCGTCCCGCAGCGTCTTCTCCCCTCCGAAAATGATCACTGGCGACACCAGAGCGAGAACTTTAAGAGTTGCTTCCGACCGAATCCATGAAGGGTGTCAAAAAAGGACCATCAAGACAATATTGAACCCGAAGCTGGTGTCGGCAACAACTGTAGGAGCTGGAACGAAGTCGCGAGTCCGTAGCGCTCGCTACTGTTAAGCGGGCATTTTACGGCTTGCCCAATCACCCCACGAAAACTATCGCCGCAAGTGCTTGGTGTCGCGGAGGCGGGCAACGAAGAACTCGCCCGCCCAGAAACGGAAGATTTCGGGCAGCAGAAACCAGGCCAAAGAACCGTCCGTCCGTATGATCGGTTCGGAGCGACGTTTCGCGGTCCGGTCATCCGTACAGCCGGGACATCGATCATGCCCGAGGTGCGTGCCTCTGGATAATGTTAAAAAGACGCGAGCGGTGACATCGAGATTCATCCCCGCAGAAGCAACCGATGCTGATAGGAGTTCGTGCGGCGACCTGCGCGATGAATTCAATCGTCTGCCGGCCTTCAGCTTTTGCCAGAAGCTCACGCTCGTAACTATCGAAGAATGTCTGTCGAGTTGCAGGATCATCGAAGTTGCGGCTTTTGAAACGTGTGAGCAGCTTAGCACTGGGTGCTAGTGAAGAAAGCCATAGGTCAAAGTAGCCATCGCACGTCCAACGGGCCTTCGGCACGCCTCGAGGTGGCCGTCGAGTCGTGCCAATTTGCAGTCCTTGGCCACGCCAAGCTGGAGTGCCAATCTGGAACATTGATAACTTAATCTTTGTTTTCATTGTGTTCAGCATTCTCGCAACTGATGATTGCAGGTGCTCCCCCTCGGCGTCCGTTTGACGTTTTTGCCGATGCTAAGAACACCTCCTCGCGTTACTCCCGTGATAGTAATAGTTTTCCCAAAACGGCAAGAGAGCGAACCAGGTCCCCGGCCGGCAGGGTAACCGAATTTTTTTGTCCATCGCCAGGCGGCTTAATCAGTGGTTTCCATGAATGATCGTCCCAGATGCAGAGAAAGGGCTCGTTGTGGATACATTTCCAAGTGACACACGGATTGGAAGTAGTGTGGAGAGATTCACATCTTTGATGAATTCGTCCTCCGTCCGAAGTGTCATGAAGGCGCTGGCCAGCGATCCCCAGGTGTCCTGTAAAAAGTCGCTCAACTTTCTCCAAAGCTCTTCTTGACACTTCGAGCAATCAACCATCTGGCCCGAAGGAATCTTTTCAGTATCACTCCACCGTAGAAAGTCGTCTTTCTTCCTTGTTTTAGGCAACATGCCCGCTGGCGGAATCAGCTCTCGGCCATGAGTTGCGGCACGTCCAAGAATCGGGTCATGCGTAAACGCATTTCGGTAGGCACCAACGGTCTGGTAGCAGGCATCGGGATGCTTCGGAAGCTTACACTTGACGCCGAGCCCTGCTAACAATACACGCGCGGTCCCTTGCAATCTCTTGGCGTTCTCAATGCAGGTCTCTAGGTAGACAAAGACAAGCTCCGGTCGATAATGTCGTCCCGACGCAATCCGCGCATCGTTTTCTTTCATCTGTTCGACCGCCGATGCCGCATAGTACAGGGCGGAGTAATTGCTCATTGCGAGGTCTTCATACTGACGTGGGAGACCAGGCCGAAGCCGAAGCCATTCGTTAGTTCCGAAGCGTTTGCTGGGATCAATTCGATTTGTCAGCAGCACTACGAACGTTCGCCAGAACTTTTCATAGTTTGAAAGTTCCATGGAAACAGACGACCAAATCGCTCTCTCTCGTGCATCGCCATGATCTGAAAGGCGAAACTGTTGAAGATCCCTAAAAGCATCTTCGGTTTCCACGGGTGACCTCCAGGCGACCGCAATTGTCGGATAACTAACAATAATATCGAAGGTCTTGAGCAGTTCTAGCCCCGCGATGTTCGATGCTCATTGCACAGAGAATGCAGCCCTTTGCCTAACCCCGTCCAAGATCGAGATTAGCTGCGTCACCTGCTCGTGGCTGAACAGGCCCTCGACTCCTCTCGCACTGAAGTCGATAAACGGGGTTTCGTACAATCGAGACGGGTCAAGCCAGCCGCTCTGGGTCAGGTGGTCGATGACTAGGTTCACGAATTCAATCTGATTGGCGCTGAGGGTCTTGTTACTGAGGAAACTCTCGAAAGCTTGCTTGGCAGCTTCTCGATCCAAGCCCACTAAGGACCTGATAAACAGCCCCAATCCGTTGCTCGCGGCTTTGGCCTCCTCGATCTCTGCCGACGTACCGGTTCCGGCTTTGACCAGCATTTCCTCGAGCGCGAGAAGGTCACTTGCGCCGAGTGGTTCGTTGAAGCGAAGGTTATGAATTGCGGTTGCGTCCTCGTGTTCTTTCAGAAACTGGCGAACCTTCAACCGGAATCTGTCCAAATCAACGCCAATTCCGAAGCCCGGCATTTCAATGCTCGACTCATCGCCGATGACATCCTCAAAATCCGTATAAACGACGACGCGCCCCATCTTATCGATCAGCTTCACCAGCGAGCGAAGCCTCTTGCGTACATTGTCGAGGATGGGAGCCGTAACATCCTGCCAGAAGTCGTCCGTCTGGATCTCCTCGATTAGGACGATCTGTTGCTGCACCATCGGAATATTCGCCTTCTCCTCAAGCGCGCTTGCGATCTCCTTCACTTGATCACGTAGGCGGGTGAATGACCGATCCGCGCGCAACACCGCCAATTGCAGCCGAAGCATGAGGTAGTCGAACTCTTTGGCTTCCTGGTCTTCGTCAGCCTGCTCCGATGGCAACCCAGCGACTTCGTGGATGAGTTCCGCCCGTTGCTCCAGCCCCAAATTCTCCCAGGCTTCCGCCCTGCCATACTTCTCAACCAACCAGCGCTTCGGCCGGACGATGAAGTTATTAACGTTCATGGCGGCCACTTCGCCGTGTAGGAAAGTCGCCGTATCCTTACGCAATTCAGCGTCCTGCTCGTCGGGCGAGGGCGAGTGATGTGGACCGGAAAGTGCGGCAATCAATTCCACGCGAGCGGTGAACAGGCGTTTGCCAAGCGACTCCCCGCTTGCACCCTCCGTCGTCTCGGGGTTCTGGCTAAAAAACTCCAGGTTCTGGCAGTAGTCGAAGACGTAGAACAGCTTCTTGTCTTTGCCCGGCCCGAAGAGGTTCTCGCACAGCCGCGTGCCGCGACCCAGCATCTGCCAGAATTTTGTCTTCGACCGCACCAGTTTGAAGAACACAAGGTTGACGATTTCGTGGATGTCGATCCCGGTATCCAGCATGTCCACCGAGATTGCGATGTGCGGCGACTTCTGCGGGTTCGAGAAGTCATCGATCAGGCTTTGAGCGTATGTGACATGAAAGTCGATAACGCGGCCGAACTGACCCTTGTAATGCGGATAGTTCGCGTCGAATCGCTCTGCAATGAACTCAGCGTGATTGTGATTCTTTGCGAAGATTATGGTCTTGCCGAGTCGGTCGCCGTCCGCTACCTTCAATCCACGGGTCATCAGGTGCTCCAGCACCTTGTCCACGGTGTCCTTGTTGAACAGCCAGCGATTGACCGCCTCCGGCTCAACGAGTTGCGGGATTCCGTTATCCCCCCAATCCAGCGCATCCCACTCTTCCTTTTCCTCTTCGGATAGCTGGTCGTAGCGGATGCCCTGACGCTGGAACTTCAGCGGCACCGAGACAGCCCTCAGCGGCACCAGAAAACCATCTTTTACGGCATCTTCCAGTTCATAGGCATCGGTAGGTACTCCAGTCTCTAGCTCGAACAGTCGATAAGTGTTGCGGTCTACCTCCGACTTCGGCGTTGCGGTTAGTCCCACCAGCAGCGAATCGAAATAAGCGAAGATTGCGCCGTACTTCTTGTAGATCGAACGATGCGCCTCATCGATAATCACCAGGTCGAAGTGTCCTGGCCCGAACCTGCGCTGTTCGTCCTTGGTCTCCTCAATGAGCCCCATCATCGTTGGGTACGTCGAAACGTACACGCGCCCGCCAGTGTCCCTCTCGGTGACGAGTGGTGGCCCTTTCAATCACCCGCAATCGCCGCAGGGCCGTATGCGAAAGTGGATATTGGCGCGGGTACAACGCACTCAAGCTTGTATCGAATTTTCGGAAACAACAGGACGCCAAAAACTGGAATAGCATTCTTCGGTGCGGTTACGGTCCCGGTTGGAATGGACGCGGTGGATAGTGCTATTGCGGCCTGTCAGGGTTTGGGCGGCGACTGCCTCGCGCTGAGGGGTTTGGAAAACTCCATCCTGCAATCGGACGCTAGGGCTCGTAGAGCGTTAATTCCAGCGCAAGAACAAATCTACGAGGCGTATCGCAAAGCCTGGATCGAGACTTATCAAAAGATAAACAAATACGTCGCTGAATTGACTGCGTGGAGAGATCACAGGGTTTTCGTCATAGGCGGGGGCAGTCTTATTCCCGCTCTTGTGGAATCATGCCGACGACATCCAGGCCGAAGCATTGTGCTTGACCTGGCGGCCCTCGAACAACCAGCGGACTTGGTACGCACCGACAACAAGAAGGTGACGATTGGCGAGTTGCCGTTCGTGACTGTTGCCTACGGACTGTCAAACATTGGCCTCTCCATCCCAGAAGCTCTTACGCCTGACGAGGTGCCCCCGATGCCCGACAGAACTGAAAGACGTAATCGCCTCGACCGCGAAGACATTTATGCAAAGTGACCCCAAATAACAACTCGAAAAAGTTCGGCGACCCGCACTATGAACGCACGAGCGAAGCATTCCAGTGTGCCGAACGATGGAGCGTTGTTTCTTCGGTCGTTCAGCCTGAAAAAATCAATAGAAATGCCTCCTCTTTCGGCGAAGTCGAACCTGCGCTGCCGCCAAATTAAGAACGAGCCGAGCGATTCGCACAATTGAGCAAACGAGCCAAGCTGCGGTTCTTGGCTTGCTCTGCCCGAAATCTTGTGTTGGTGGGCAAGCCCAGCCAGGCTCCGGCTGGCATCGCAGAATCTGGAATTTGCGGCAATTGATTAAGGCCTCCTCAGCAGAATCTATGGGTTGATTCCGGCTCTGGAAGCCGGCCCAACGTGTGATAGAGAGCGATTTCCATGGCTTCGTACGTGCGGAAACCGTAGGAACGTCTAGTCACCACACGAATCTTGTTGTTGAGCCCTTCGACGGCAGCGTTGGAAACCTCTCCTTTGGCGCGAAACCAGTTCAGCAGTAGCTCCTCATGGTCGCGCAGCATGCGGGCGACTTTCTTCATCGGCTCCAGTCGGCTGCGCATGGCCCGATAGCACCAGTAGTCGAGGAAGGCTTCGGCCCAGATGACGGATTTGTAGCTCCAGAAGTGGGCGAAGGTCTCCTTCAGATCCCAGGCCCGGGCCGTCGCCAGCTTGCTGGCCAGCAGGGCATCGAGCTTCTGTCGGGCTCGCCCGCGTACTCGACTGCCCCGGCGCAGCAACGGCCAGCGCATGTGCTTGAGCTGCTGCGCCTGCTGCTGGCTCTGAGCCCGCAAACGTGTGCTTTCGGCACGACGCACCTGATCCACCGCCTGATTCAAGTGCGTGGTGATATGGAAACGATCTAACACATGCAGCGCTTGCCCCGCTTGCGCCGCGATGACTTTCAAATAGGGCTTCCACATGTCGCTGCAGACAAAGCGCAACCCTTGCACCACCTCCGGCCCCAGTGCCTTCAGCCCCCGCCGCAGTGTCGCCTCCGACCGCCGTTTCCCGACCCACAGCAGGCGTCGGCAAGGGGCGTCGATCTGGTAGATCACGGTCAGGAAGTTGTCCGCCCGCAGGCCGTGGCCCCAATGAATCTCGTCCACCCCCAGCGATTCCACCTCGTGCAATTTGCGGTGGGTCAGGCCCCACTGCACAAACCACTCCACCGAGCGATATACCGATTCCCAACTGGTTTGGAATACTTGCGCCGTCTCTCGCCAGCTCAGCCGCCGCGCCCAGCGGGCCAGGAAGCCCATCATGGCGCGGGTCACCGGACGTTTGCCCTCACTCCAGGGAATCTGCTCCACCACCACGCCATGCTCGGCGCACTCCACCCGCCGCGGGGCGTAGCGAAACCAGGTTGGGATTCCCCACAACGGCACAAACTGCCAGCGCCGTTCCGGCAGACGGTCATAGCCCGCTGCCGGTCGCTGGCACAGCGAGCAGCGCCCGCGAATACCACCGTGCGGCGCGATCCGAATCTCAATGGCCTCCGGCTGCCCCTGGCGACAATGCAGCTGCACCTCTTCGTAGACGAACCCCACAAAACGTTGTACTCGATTCAAGATGGTCTTAACCTGTAGTTGAATAGCTGATCTCCCGGCGCCTCGGTCTCTGTCCTGACAAACAGCAGACTAAGCGAGCTTGTTGGACTTCAGCTATTCCTCTGCTTGGGGTGAAATCGGAAAGTTAACTCGTCGTAGCCGGGGCGGTGGGAAAAGTGGAAATCTCGCCGCTTTTGCGGGATTTCCAAGCGGAGGGGGAAAGTCCCGCCCTTGGACTTTTCCACGCAGCGGCTTTTTCCACGACCCTCTTACCCACGAATTCTGCTAAAGAGCCTGATTAAGTAAGGCAATTGGGCAACCCCAAGCCCGTTCAGCAGCAGACCTACTGGAGCGAGAAATCGCCGCCGATACAGGAGCTATCATCGACCAAATCATTGCGAATGCCTGAACTTCTTACACGTCCGTTTGCCTGGGCGATGTTTGGGTCTTTTTTGGTTTCTGTTTGGCGATTGCCTCAGCCAGCGCCTTGAACAACGGCGTTAGATCGAACCGGTTCGTCTGGCCAACACGCATGTGCCGGATAAGATACTTGCAGCCCTCCAACCTCTTGGCGTGAGTGCGCGCCATCTTGTCGGTTATGCCCATGCGCTTCGCAATTGCCTTGTAGCCGGGAAAGGGAAGTTTTGAGTCCCATTTGTGATCCATCAACTGCAAGACGAACATTGCCTCGCCGCTATTCAGCGGAGGGTTTAACCGGGCATACAACTGCAGAAACAAACTGGGTACGGGAACGTAGCCCTTGCCGAATAAGGCGTTGTACAGTTCTTCGCCGCCCCACCGGTTCGCAAAGCTCCGATTCGATGTCTTATCGGCGGTCGCCGGGAAGGAAACAACTCTGTTGGATTTTGCTGTCGCCATATCGATTCCTCTCGGCGGAGAAGAGGGGAATCGAACCCACCCCCGGAGGGGTCTAGCAGTGTCTTAGGCTGCGTGATCCACCAGCGGATCGAACTCTTCTCCGCTGGATAAAGAGTACACTCCTTTTTTGATTTTCAGTGGGGGAGGGCTGCTTCCTACTCGCACACTGGCTGCTGGTTGAGTGCGTTCTGCTTGGCTGCATGCTACTTACCTGGAAGTGGGCTGGGACTGCCCCTGGAAGCACTGCTCCGGTCCCCTGGAAGTATTTTTCGAGCCGGGGTAGAAACAGATTTCCGAAAATCGCGTATGATGTAGCTGTCTTAGGCTGCGCGATCTACCAAGGTCCGCAACTCGACGAGGGTTCAGTCAGGCGAGGGCTTGGCTGAGCCCCTTCATTTTGAAATACAGACAAAGGTCCTCGGGAGGATTACGTGGTAAGAACTTTCCCCCCGAGGGCACTCTTAGCGAGTTTTCGATACCTGCTTGGGAGTATGGCTTTGAGATAGTCGTTGTGCGAATTTTATTTGCAGACTGTCCTGCTGCGTTTTGCCGTTTTGCGGCCTACATTTGGCTACCCGCCCTTTTGGCGGTTAGGAGAACATCAGACCCCATGAGGTCTAGTCCCGAACCAGGTGGCTTACCTGCCGGTTCACTGCAACTTAATTCGAACTTGCTGCAACGCAATCCAAACATTACTGCAATCGAATTCCAATAATTACAGTAGCTGTGGTGAGGGGAGATATTTTACAGTGGCGGGAAATGGCGGTAGATGGCGGGAAATGGCGGGATTTCGCGGGTTTTATCGCGTCAAAATTCGGCGAAACTCGACCTACTTGTGCGGAATTGATTTGCAGTGCCTGGCTGTCGGCAACCGTAACCTATTGAAAAGCCAGCATGGATTTTCGTCCCGGGACCGAGAAAGTGGCAGAACGTGGAACCCAGGATCCAGTTACGCACTAACTATCTGATTACAAACAGCTTTCATTTGCGGAAAGCTCAGAACTGAGGTACCCAATCAGCGGCAGAAAAACGGCAGAGATCGAGCTGCGCATTTTGAGGGAGATCTTAACTTTCCTCTTGCCCGAGCCCAGCGTGTTTGGCTAGCCTTCCGCGACGACTCGCTGGGCGGGTTTTTACGTCATGGACTTTGTGGCTTCTAGGAAGGCCGCAAATCCTACAGGTACGAAAGCCAGCAGTTGGCTCGAACGAATGTGGCTTGTCTGACCCACGCCGTGCCGGCTGCTCTCGCACTTCTGCACCTGGTTTGAAGAGCCAGGCGAGACAACAGAGGGCGGCCACACTCACGATGATGCGCAATATCTTCCCGCTTGCCCGCATCGCTTGGTACCTTCTACTAGAACCCAGCCACTGGCGTTCCTTTCTTCTCCACCGAGCTAGTCAGCCCTTTCCTCGTTTGTCCGTTTTGGATATTGAGTCTTCGACAGGAGAGCAATGTCAATCCCAGCCTTAGCCCAAAACCACAGGCGCTCCCGCCCGCGAAGTGTAGCCTCTCCCATCATCGTCTCTTAGCCCGCACTCCTGGCCGGTCGTTATTGAGGAATTCCACTCCCGCCTTCTCCAACGTCGCCTGCACCTGAGAAAGCGTTGAGGTCCGTGCCCCGATTTCTCCCTCGAAGGATTCCATCCTGCGGATGGTTCCGATAGCCACTCGCGCCTTCTTGGCGAGTGCAATCTGCCCCCAACCCAGCAGCACACGCGCGGCCCGTAACTGTCGCCCCGTGATCACGAAGTGACCGTACCACGATGGCACCCGTAAACCCAATAAAATAGAGTTTATAACTATTTAGTTGTCTATTACAGTCACATTGTGCAATCATTCTTACTGTTCACTTCACCGACTGAGGTATGAGATCTTGGGCGCCGAATTGTGGATCAACAAGGAAACTGTCAGAAGCGCAACTGGATGGTCCGACCGAACTATCCGTTGGAAGGTGCAGCTCGGAGCGTTACGTTTGCGGAACGCCAGCAACGGGAAAAAGCGCGGCTCCTGCCAGCGCGAATACGCACTATCCTCCTTGCCGGTCGACGCGCAGCTGAAATTCCTCAAGCAGCCGCTACTGTCAGGACCAGCCTGCACGGCTCTGGCGCTACGCTCGGATTCAACCCAATCCAACCTGTTTGCTTCTCTGCCAGAGATTGCCGAGCCCGAGCGCCTCAACTTTTCCGCAAGGCAGAACGCACAGGCCTTAAAGCGCCTGGAAGTGATTGCGCCGCTGTTGGAATTTAGTAGCCGCAGCCAGCGATCCCGTCCGACGTTCCGTACCATCGGCGGAGTCTCCGTGCGAAGCATGAACGCCCTCGCCGGCTACCTCGCTGACCAGCACCACGTCAGCCCCCGAACTCTCTGGAACTGGTACGGACAGTACCGCAAGCTCGGCTATGCGGGTCTGGTCGACCGAGTTCGCTCGGATAAGGGAAAGTCGCGGTTTCTTAAAGCCCATCCCGCGGTCCGCGCATATCTGGAGAACAAGTACCTGGGTGAGCGGCTGTCGATTCGGCTGGTCTACCAGGCCTTGTTGCGCGATCTGCGGAACCTGGAGCCCGGGTGCACCCGACCACCCAGCTACAGCGCCGTCCGGTCTTATTTGCAACAACTGCCCAAGCCCTTGCTGATCCTGAGCCGGGAAGGCGAGCGGCAGTTCCAGGAACGTTGTGAGCCCTACCTGCTGACCGACTTCGAGTCTCTGGTGCCCAACCAGATCTGGGTCTCTGACCACGGCCAACATGATGTCTGGGTGCGCAACGACCTGTTTTCCGGGATATCGACCAATGCTGCCCTCCGGCCCTGGCTGACCGCCATGATCGACATGCGGTCTCGTAAGATCGTCGGCACCGCCTGGTCGGCCACCCCTAGCTCCCACACCATCAGCTCGGCACTGCGAGTGGGGATTGAGAGCTTTGGGATTCCCCAGATCCTCTATGTGGATAACGGCAAGGACTACGAGAAGGTCGGTCACATCGACTTCTCTCCGGAATGTAGTGGGGTACTGGTCAGGCTGGGAATCGAGCCACAGTACTGCCTGCCCCGCCATCCCCAGTCGAAGCTGATCGAGAGCTGGTTTGGGACGGTAAGGAAGCGCTTTGATTGCCTCTGGCCCTCCTACTGCGCAGCAGGTCCCAAAGACAGGCCAGAGCAGTGCGTGGCTGCCCTGAAAGAGCACCAGGCCTTTCTGAAGGGCAAACGGAAGAATTCACCTCTACCCCTGGCCAGCGAATTTGTCGCTACCGCCCGGCAATGGATCTCAGAATACAACTCGCAGCATCCCCATGGTGGACGAGGCATGCGAGGCCGGACTCCGGATGAGGTCTTCAACGAACTGCTGCTGCCCGGCCAGAAAAGACTGATTGAGACCCCGGAAGTTCTCTATGCCTTGTTCTGGGACCGCCAGCGGCGCAAGGTGTCAGAAGGCGGATGTGTGCAATTGTACGGCGAGCGCTACGAACCGGCCGATGGCGAGAGTCTGGCCAAGCTGTTTCTGGAGATCGAACGGGATGTCCTGGTGGCCTGCGACCCAGCCAATCTGGGGGAAGCCATCGCCTTGGACTTGGACGGCCGGTTTCTGGGGCGGCTGCGGGCCCAGAAGCTGATCACCCGCGGGCCCACTAGTTATGAAGACATTCGAGCTTCGATGCGGATCCGGCGCACGGCTCGTAAGGCGATCGCCGATTACGTTACTGGCTTGTCGGGGATACGGGCTCGTGCCGGGGACCGTACGGAGATCTCGCACCTCCAGCATCGAGCCGAAATGCCACGGGAGCAGCAGTCGCCACCGCCACCAACCCTGATACGGCCGCAAGATCTGCACACCGTTGCCGGGCCCGACTTCATCGACGATATTGTTCGGGAACTGACGGAAGGAGAATAAAGCCATGGCTCTTTCCTATGCGGTACGCCGACAGCTGCTAGAGGCGAGCTTGCCGGAATCGACCGAGGTTCGGCTGGAGTTGCAGGATTACCTGGCCCGTACCGGCATGACACCCCCAGATTTTGCCCGCCGCATCAACTATGCCCGGGAGACGGTCTATCAGTTTCTGAACGGCCATTACAGCCGGATCTCGTCCAACGATGGCCTCATCCGAACCGCGATTCGCGACTTCATTGCCGCCCATCCCATTGCCACCCCAACAATCAGCTCAGGCAAGCTCTATGAGACCGAGAATGTTCGTTTGCTGCGGCGGTACTTCTACGAAGCGCTGGATCATGGGCGAGCCTACTACCTCTACGGCGCCCCGGGAACCCAGAAAACCTACGTACTGCAGCACCTGATCGCGGAGTTGAACCGCTCGGAGATCGCCAAGAACGGCGAGGGCCGGAGAGCTTACTACATCTACGTTCGTCAGGGAATCCACTCGCTGGACCTGATGAAGCGGGTTCTATAAAAGGGGATGTCAAGAGAAAACACTTCTCCTTTCGCTGGAAGCAGGGATAGTTCTTTGACATCCAGCCCCTTTCGTCGTGCTGCTGGCGGAGATCCGCAGTTGTCTTTCCGTTTTTCACGTCCACGCTACTACGTCGTTGGGTGCTGAAGCTGCACAAGCCAAACGGTGGCCATGAGGCCAACCATGGTTCTATCTGAGACTCGCGCCGAGGCGCGGCACTATGGCTTTGTTGGGTTGTCCGAGGGGGCATATGGTGGCCCGTGAGACTTGGCGCCAACGGCGCACCCCGCCTAACCCGCCCAGGATACTCACCCTCGAACCCGAGCCCGCAGAAGCAATCGACTATCGTGGAAGTGACTCCGGTTTAGCCTTTCGGATCGGCGCGCTCAAGCGGTTTGTGGCTTCAGATATTCGGCGTCGAACGGTTCTCCTTTCTTCCAGACATGCAAAGTGATGGCGGCGATCTTGCGCGCCAAGGTCAGCCTGGCCAGCTCGGGCTTCATCCCCTTCCCCAGAAGATTTTCGTAGAACGGGCGAAAGGGTCCGTTACTGCCACTGGCGGTGGTGGCCGCGCTTTTAAATAGGTTCTTCAGATCGTGGTTGTGGTTCAGGTTCAGTCCACGGATGAACACCGGCTTTTTCCTCCGCTCCAGTTGCCCGTTGACGAAAGCATAGTCGGCGCTGCTGCGCGTTTCCAGGGCCAGGCCGCAGTAAGCCCAGAACTGCCGCTTGCTGCGGAAGCGATGCGGCGTCTGCACTCGCCCGATGAGTAAAGCGGCGCGGATGGGACCGAGCCATGGAATGGTGCGCAGCAACTTGGCTTCGCTGTGCTTGCGGCACTCCAGAATCAGATCGTGGCGGGCCTCGCGGCGCAACTCTTGCAGCAGGTCCAGTTGCTGGTAGAGTCGCCGGGCGCGGCGCTGCAACCCGCTCTCGGTTAACTGGGCCAACCACTCCTCCCTATACCTTGATCCATAGGGCTTTTTGCCGGCACAGGCAATGGCCTGGCTGCGGTAGAGGGCTTTCAACCGGCCCATGATGCGGGTGCTGTCCTCGGTGAGCGCGGCATAACTGCGCCCCAGATGCTTCACCGCCGCCGTACTGTTCTGGCCGTGGTAGACCGGCGACAACAGCCCCGCGCGCAGCAGTTCCGCAAGTTTGCGCGCGTCGACGGTGTCGCTCTTGTTGCCCGCCTTCAGCAGGGCATTCTTGCGCGGATTGCACACCACCAGCTTGGCCACGCGCCGCACCAGCAGATCGTAGAGCCAGGCGGAATGCGTGCCTTCTTCGAAGGTCACATGCAAGGTCCCGCGCAGACCGTGAAGAAAATCCAGAATGGTGGCGGCATGAGTTGCGATCACCGACTGCATCGCCAGCTTGCCGTCAGCGTTGAGCACGGCTACGGAGATGGTGCTCTGGTGGACATCGAGGCCGATATACTTGATGCTATCCATGGGTGTTCCTTTCGTCAGGCATTGGTTTACTGCTTCACACAGCAACCATAGCCTACTTCGAAAGGGGCGCCCTTTTATAATGCGTGGCCCAGAGCTGCGGAGCAATCGGAATGGGCACGGTCGACCGGATTCTGCGCAATCTGCGATTCGATCTCAGCCAACGCAAGGTGCTGTTCGTATTTGACGAAGCCCAGCATCTGTCGATTGCGTGCTTGGAGACCCTACGGGAACTGTTGGATCAACCGCCACACTGCGGGTTGCTGTTCGCCGGCACCCACGAACTAGAGGCAATCTTCACCCGCCAGGCGTTGGAGCTGGAGCAATGGCGTTCCCGCTTTCATGCCGGTCAGGCCCTGCCCGGCATCTCCGACGACGAAGCGGCCCACATCGTGCATTCTGAGCTGGGGTACGGACTGTCGCAGCGGAAAATCCAAGAGCTAATCGCGAAATCCCGTATCACTGACCTACGCAATGGTGGCCAGCACAGCTATGTATCGGCCCGGCGGCTGTTCTGGGTGATTCGTGAGTTGCAGGCCGTCGCCCACGGAGAATCAACCCACGCTCGTCATCAATAATGAGGATTTCGTCAGAGCCGTCGCGGAGGCCAGCGTACCCTAGCCTTCGGCGCGGATCACTTGTGTAATGGCAATTTCTCACCAATTGGAAAATCAGAAAACGGTTGGGTGCACTCTTGTCCAAATTAAGTTTTGGCGTTCGTTAACTTGGACAGCATTGGACAGGTGCTACGGGCCGTCCACGCCGCCATAACCCTCTGAAACCATCGCAAAATCGCCACCTCCGGCCCGATTTGGCACCGGGCGATCGTTAAGGTGCCGTTGGCAGCAATTTGGACAGCATCTGGAGCCAAACGACAACCTCCTTTCCTCCGTCAAGGTCGACTCAATAGAATCAGTGAGTTAGCCTATCCAAATGCTCCATCCCCGGCTAACTTGGACAGTAATGGGTTGGGTGTATATTTCCAACTGCCTGCCAACCAAAACGAAATTACAGCTTAACGCCCGGCTCCACTCCTCGAAGGGGAAAACATGCCAATTGTTACCTTTTCCAGTTTTACCGATGGCCTCGACCGCGACCAAAGAAGCCGCGACCATTTCATCACCGACACCAACCTCGAAAACGACCGGCTATGGGTTCCCTACGCGGACGGCGTCTGGTTCCAACCCTGCCACTTTAACGTTACATCTGGAGGATTCAGCGTCGTGCTGAAAGGCCTTCCCGGTTCTAGGATCGGAACTCACTATCACGTCGGCACCGTTCACGGCTACACCCTACACGGTTACTGGCGATACCTGGAACATGACTGGGTTGCGAAGCCTGGGACTTTCATCTACGAACCTGCGGGCGAAGCCCACACGCTGGTTATCACCGAGGACTCGCCGGAACCGATGGTGACCCTCTTCGTAGTTGGAGGCGGCTTAATCTATCTGGACAAGGCGGAGAATGGTGCCTTTGCGGCTTACGAGGATGGATTTAGTCTCCTGGAATTGTGCCGTAAGCACTATCAGCACGCCGGCCTGGATGTGCGCCAGTTAGACCTCCTGGTTCGCTAACTTGGGACCGGTTGGGCAATCGAGTTCACTGTTGAAACCAGGCGATTACACTCATTGATGGCCGACCCCGGTCAATGAGTGTAATGGCGATGTTACGACAACTACTCTTCTGAGATTCCGCCAACTCCACGGCCTTCATTGACTTGCCCGTCTCGCAGACGTAGGATTCTGCTCCAATGATCGGCCAAACCATCTCGCACTACCGCATCGTCGAGATGCTGGGCGGCGGCGGTATGGGAGTGGTTTACAAAGCTGAGGACACTCGGCTGCATCGCTTTGTCGCCCTCAAGTTCCTGCCCGACGACGTTGCCCGTGACCCGGCAGCACTCGCCCGCTTTCAACGCGAAGCCCAAGCCGCGTCCGCTCTGAACCACCCCAACATCTGCACGATTTATGACATTGGTGAGCAGGACGCGCAGGCGTTCATCGCCATGGAATATCTGGACGGCGTCATGCTGAAATACCACATTGTCGGGCGTCCGCTGCAGACTGATTTGCTGTTGTCCATTGCGATTGAGATCGCTGATGCACTCGATGCGGCGCATGCAGCGGGGATCATTCATCGAGATATAAAGCCCGCTAACATCTTCATCACCAAGCGTGGGCACGCTAAGGTTCTCGACTTCGGGTTGGCCAAGAGGACAGACGCGGGTACCAGACGAGAATCGGTGTCCGGCGCGGACGACCCGACATTAGCCGGTCCCACGATCGACGATAAAGATTTAACCACTAAGAACACGGCGTTGGGTACGGTAAATTACATGTCGCCTGAACAGGTGGCGGGAAAGCCGCTTGACGAACGTACAGACCTGTTTTCTTTCGGGGTGACCCTCTATGAAATGACCAGCGGCCGCATGCCGTTCGATAAAGATACGGATGGAGCGACTTATGGAGCGATCCTGTACGAACAACCTGAGCCGCCGAGTCAGTGGAACCCCCAGCTGCCCCCTCAACTGGACGCAATTGTCCTTAAAGCTTTGGAAAAGGATCGCTCTCTGCGTTACCAGCACGCCTCCGAGATGCGAGCTGACCTGCAACGGCTGAAGCGGGACACCGAGACTGGACGCTTGCCCGCGGCACTCTCAGGTTCAGTTCCGGTGGCAGTTGTTGCAAGCACGCACGGGAGATTGCGGCGGAAGGTTATGCGGCGAGCAGGGCTGATTGCTCTGCTTGTCGTCGGTCTAATCGCAGGCGGCCTTTACTATTATGTGCATCAACCCGCCAAGCGGCTGACTGAGAAGGACACCATCATTCTCAATGATTTTGCTAACAGCACAGGAGACGCGATTTTCGACGACACGCTGAAGACGGCGCTGAGCGTTTCCCTGCGGCAATCGCCCTTCTTGAATGTGCTTTCCGACAGAGAAGTGACGAAGACCTTGCAACAAATGACGCTTCCGCCCAGTACCAGGCTTGCGGCAGAGGCGGCACGCGAGCTTTGCCTGCGGACCCAGAGCAAAGCCTACATCGCCGGAGCGATCGGCAGCCTGGGTAGCAAGTATGTACTGGAATTGAAGGCAGTGAATTGCCAGAACGGAAATACGCTGGCGGACGAGCAGGTTACGGCGGCGTCGAAGGAAAAAGTGCTGGACGCACTGGGCGAGGCGGCCTCCAAGCTACGCGGTGAGTTGGGCGAATCGCTGGCTACCGTGCAGAGGTTCGATGTTCCGCTGGAGCAGGCGACCACGTCCTCGCTCGAAGCTCTGAAGGCGTACAGCCTTGGCAGAAAGGTTTTTAACGAGAAAGGCTCCGCTGTATCCCTGCCTTACTATCAGCGTGCCATCGAACTTGATCCAAATTTTGCCATGGGCTACGAGGTAGTGGGCATTGACTATTCGAATCTCGGCGAGCTCGGGCGGGCGAGCGAATACATGACCAAAGCATTCCAGTTGCGGACACATGCCAGCGAGCGGGAAAAGCTGCAGATCACCGCCCAGTACTATTGGTATGTAACCGGAGAACTGGATAAAGCGGCCCAGACCTATCAAGAGATGATTGAGAGCTACCCGCAAGATTTTCGAGCGTACGGCAATTTGGGCACTGTGTATAGCCAACAGGGGCAGTATGAGAAAGCTGTGGAGATCGACAGACAAGCCATGCGTCTGGCGCCGGATCGGGTAAATTCCTACGGAAGTCTGGCCGCTTACACTCTTGCCTTGCAGCGTTTTGAAGAGACGCGGCAGATCATCGGGAAGGCGCAGGCGCGAAACCTGGATACTGACGTACTGCACAATGCGCTGTACGCTCTCGCCTTCGTCGCCTCGGATTCTGCCGCGATGGCGGAACAGCAACAGTGGTATGCGGGCAAGCGCGATTACGAAAACGAGGGCCTGGCGTTGGCATCCGACACCGAGGCCTACGCCGGTCGTCTGGGCAAGGCGCGGGAGCTGATCAATCGGGCGGTGGACTCCGCCATCCGCACTGACAACAAGGAAGGTGGGGCAATTTGGCACGCCAATGCTGCTCTTGAACAAGCGGCTTATGGCAATCCTGTGGAAGCGCGGCAGGCAGCCGCAGAAGCTTTGAAGCTGGCTCCCACCAGTCAGGGAGTAGAGATTGAAGTCGCACTTGCCTTTGCCATGGTGGGCGATACGGCGCGGGCCGAGTCATTGGCCCAAGACCTGGGGAAACGCTTTCCGCTGCACAATCAGATACAGTCGCTTTGGCTGCCTGCGATTCAGGCGCAATTGTCGCTGCACAAGAAGAAACCGACTGCTGCCATAACTCCACTGCAAGCTGCTTCGCCGATAGAGCTAGGGTCGATTCTGTTCGTCACCAATATTTCCTGCCTTTACCCGACGTATGTACGCGGAGAGGCATACTTGTCAGCCGGACAGGGCAGTGCTGCCGCTGCTGAATTTCAGAAGATTCTCGACCACAGCGGAATCGTCTGGAACTGCTGGACGGGAGCGTTGGCGCATCTGGGCGTGGCTCGCGCCAACGCCCTGGAGGCGAAGACCTCACAGGGGGCAGATGCCGATGCCGCTCGCGTCCGTGCGCTCGCCGCCTACAAGGATTTCCTCACCCTCTGGAAAGACGCTGATCCCGACATCCCCATCCTGAAGGAAGCCAAGGCGGAGTACGCGAAGCTGCAATAGGAGGAGAAAGTCCTGCCTGCTGGCTCAGGCCAGCGATAGTTGTCGTAACCAAGCGATTACACAACCAATCCCGAAACGGGAGCCTGGGCGCGGATTGCTTGTGTAATGGCGATGTTACAACTGCTACCGTGCGAACGCACGATTTGGGGGGCAAGGCCCTGAGTAGTCGTTGGCTCCGTTATACCCCCAGCCGCCAACATCTTGAATTGGACGACCGTCAACGGAGACAATTCGGTAGCCGCGCAAGGTGTGAGAATGACCCCATAGTTCAAAGTCGACATTGACGACAGTTTTTCCGGCCTTGCGCAACTCGGCACAGAAGTCTTTGCTGGTTTCAACGTCTTCACAGCGAGGATTCTCGACATAGCGAAATCGCACATACTCATCTGGCCTCGCATAGAATGCAGGCTTGTACGCGTCCGGCGCACATTCCCAAGTCATCTGTTCCGTTACATGCACCGTGCGTTGGCAGCCCACATTCACAAGGCAGGACAAGCAGACGAGTGCGATTCGTATCCGAGGTTTCATTGGCGTTTGCAAGAATAGAGGACTATGCCGCGTTTCTCAATAACTGTTGCGAACAGGCCTTATCACAACTAATCCTGACGGCAGAGGGTTACTTGCGATATGGCGATTTCTCAACCGCTATCCGAGGCTTAGCAGGGGACAAGGCGGTTTCCGATGGCGACTCCGCAGGAGCGCCGTGGTTAAAAGGCCGACACCCAATCCAGAATGCCGGGCCGCTGAGGAGCCACCGAGGTTCAACTACGGCGTAATCTCAAAGACAACACCGTAACCGTAGGCGCCACCGGCTAGGGCAGTGCCGTAGAGGTTGCCGTAGGCGTCGAAAACAAGGCTGCTTACCGGTTCCCCTCCGTCGCCGCCTAAGGTGAAATCGTGAAGTGAGGTGTATGTCCAGCCGCCAATCACAGGTGTCAGTCGGAAAACCGATCCAATCCTATTTGCGCCACCGTTCCTCGCCGTGCCGTAGAGGTTGCCAGCCGCATCCATTACCAGCTTCTCCTCGGGGCCCCAGTTCTGCGGCCCGGGAAAGCTGTAAAGCGTTTTGAAAGTCCAACTCCCAGTGGCCTGCGTGAGTTCGAAGACCGTGCCGGCATCCCCACTGCCGCCAAGCGCAGTCGTTCCGTAGAGATTGCCCGACGAATCTATGATGAGCCCCCCTAGTGGGTCCCTTCCATCGCCTCCGCCAGTAAAGCTATAGAGAGTGTGCCCCGTCCAACCGGACGCGGACGGCGACAACTGGTAAACCGCACCGTTACGGTATTGCCCAGTTGGCTCAAGCACACCGTAAAGGTTGCCGGGCTTGTCGAAGACAACACCACCCTCTGGGCCTTCGAAATCGGAATAAAGGACGGTCTCCGTCCATCCGCCGCCCGACGGGGTCAGCTCATAAATAACGCCAGGGTAGCGGCCGGTCCCGTAGATGTTTCCTAATTGGTCGAAGGTGAGGTCACCCGAAGGACCCCCTCCATCCTCCCCTCCAGTAAAACGATAAAGCACGGTTTCAGTCCAGGGTGCTAGCGCTGTCCTGGAAACTGTCTGTGGCGGCGTCAGGCGAAAAACCGTGCCGCACGTATACCCGCCGCAGTCGCCCTCTCCTCCCTGTGTGGTCGTGCCATACAGGGTTCCGTCCTGGGCGATGGCGACCCTACCGTAAGGGTAAGCACCGTCATTGCCGCCTGCAAAGCTGTAGAGTGGACTCAAGACCCAGCCGGAGCCGGAATGTTTAAGCTCAAAGATCGTGCCGTGACCGCCGCTGTCGGTATACCACGTGGTGCCATAGAGATTTCCTGTGGCATTCATCGTCAGGCCGGTGGCCGGATATGCCCCGTCCCCTCCGCCGGTAAAGTTGTGGATTACCGTGAAGGTCTGGGCCTGCGCCCATTGGGTCAAGACAACCGTCAGCCCAAATACAACCGCGATCGCCAATGCGACCGTCGCCACTCGCGAGATGATGTTTAAAAGTAAATTGTGGAATTGCCTTTTGCCGTGCATGGGCTGTACCCTCCTCGCCATGTGGCCCAAATGAAATTGACCAAAGGGACGGGCGCGATGGGAACGCCAGAGGAGAAAGAGGATCGAGGGTCTAATTTCTCGCCGCCGCGAGCGCAATGGCAGTAGGGAACAGGCCGAGGGTCTTCCCCCGCGGTATCAGGCAAAGTGTCACCTACGCGGCAACCACTGGTCAGTGACGCTGGACACACAGCGATGTACGTCAGCAATAAGGAGCAGAAGCCCGCACCCAACAGCAGGTTACGGGCCGGTTGAGATTCCACAACCCATTAGGTGTTGTAATCAGGCGATTACACAACCAATCCCGAAACGGGAATCCCAGCGCCGATCAGTTGTGTAATGGCGATTTTTCGCCAACTACCGGGGGAATGGTCAAGACCTGTGGAATGGAGTGCTACGATGAGGTGGCAAGATCAGTTGCAGGAAGAGGACGCAGTTGTCGGGGCGATCAGGAACCCTCGCTGACGATCCGTTCAGGGGTCGGCACCCAACCAGTCACGAACGGCTGACGGGACTGTCATGGGATGCGTCGTACCGCGACGGCCCTGCGCCTTGGGATATTGGCCGGCCTCAGCCAGCAATAGTGCGTTTGGCATCCGAAGGCGGATTCGTCGGAGCGGTGCTCGATGCGGGCTGCGGGACCGGCGAGAACACGCTTCACGTCGCCTCGCTGGGATTGTCGGTTCTGGGCGTTGACGTGGCTGAGACCGCACTGGCGATCGGCCGAGAGAAGGCCGACAACCGTGGGATCGAGGTTGAGTTCGCTGCGGCTGACGCGTTCCAGCTGGAGCGTTTAGGGCGCAGGTTTGAGACGGTGCTGGACTGCGGACTGTTCCACACCTTCGACCGCGACGAGCGACCAGGATACGTGGCCAGTCTGGCGTCGGTGACCGAACACGATGGAACCCTGTATGTGTTGTGCTTCAGTGACGATGGCCCCGATACTGGCCCACACCCCATCAGTCAGGAAGAGCTGAGAGCGGCGTTCAACCCCAGCACTGGATGGAATGTTGCCGCCATCGAAGCGGAGCGGATTCAGACGAGATTCCACGACGATGGAGCACCGGCCTGGTTCGCAACAATCAAACGGATCTAGACTGCGGAACCGGAGGGACCTGCTTCTCGCCCTCCATTCGTATGAGGCAACCACGCCTGTCATTCATCAAAACATCGTACACCCGCAATATCAATGGCTTGGCACAAAGCTCGATTGGCAACGTTCCGATAAGATTCTGAGCATGATCGTATGGCTCCGGCACTTCCTCGGCTGGGTTGTTGGTGCATTCAGGTCCCGCGAGGATATCATCCTCGAAAATCTTGCCCTGCGTCAGCAGTTGCTGGCTCTTCACACCCAGCGCCCTCGCCGGCGACTCACTGCGTCCCACAAGCTGTTCTGGGTCGTATTGCGAAGGTGCTGGGCTCGATGGAAGGAACCTCTCATCCAGGTGACACCCAGAACCGTTGTCGGCTGGCATCGTGCCGGTTTTCGGCTGTATTGGAAATGGCTTTCACGAGCCCAGTCGAGGGGCGGTCGCAAGCCGGTGAGCAAACAGATTCGAGCCTTAATTTTTCAAATGGTTGCGGAAAATCCAACCTGGGGAGCGCCCCGCATTCATGGCGAGTTGCTCAAGCTCGGCTTCGATCTATCGGAACCAACAGTCTCGCGATGGGTTCGGCGAGCACCAAGACCTCCGGACTTGTCCAGGCGCTGGCTGACTTTCCTGAGGAACCATCGCGAGGCCATTGCCGCGATGGACTTTTTCACTGTGCCGACACTGACCTTCGGCGTTCTGTACTGCTTTTTCGTGATCGGCCATGACCGGCGTCGAATCCTTCACCACAACGTGACTCGCAATCCCAACGCGCTTTGGGTCGCCTTGCAGCTGCACGAAGCTTGGGAATGCGGCCAACAGCCGGAGCGCTTCCTGATCTTTGATCGGGACGCCAAGTTCAGCGCCGATGTCGTCTCGACTGTGAAGGCGATGGGCAGCCAACCGATTCGCACCGCATTCCGCAGTCCCTGGCAGAACGGAATTGCCGAGCGCTGGGTTGGCAGTGTGCGGCGGGACTTCCTCGATCACGTGATCGTTCTCAATGAGCGGCACCTGCGACGGCTGCTGAGAGAGTACGTCCGTTATTACCACGAGGACCGGACTCATCTCGGACTTGGGAAGGACACTCCCGGTGGTCGGGCTCCAGCATCACCGCATTCGAGTGGCCACAAGGTTATCTCTCTGCCGCGACTGGGTGGTCTGCATCACCGCTACACAGTCGCGGCCTAACAATTTCCAGTTCCGAACTAAACTCCTTCCCTGTCAGGATCGGGGATAGATTCACGCCCGGATCTTGGCAGTCGAGCTCTCCCTCTCGTTTCCGGGACGCTCATAGAGGTCGAAGACCACGTCATACAAAGCGCTGCCTTCCAAGGAAAGGGCCGCCTGCATCGGAGACTCGACCGCGTTTAGTTTTGATGAACCACAAGGGGTTACACCGTGGATATGAGCTCCATGATGCCGTATGGTAAAAAGACTCATCTTCGCTTCCAAGGAAGGGGAGTTTACCCGACCGAAGGCTCATGCCGCTTCCCGCTCATAGTACTTCAGCAGACCACCCAGTCGTTCCTTGCAACGCACAATTCCGTTGTGCCCGCTCGCCCCTCGATTCGGCAAGGGGAACAGCAGTCGGTTCTGCTTGCCCTGATGATTGCGTTCCTCGTGGTAATGGGCCACGTATTGCTGCAGCGCTCGGCGCAGCGGCCTCTCCCCGAACAAGATGAGCTTCGACAGGCATTCCTGTTTCACCGATCTCACCCAGCGTTCCGCATAGGCGTTCAAATTCGGACTCCTGGCTGACCGCCGCGCTCGCCATCGAGGCTGCAGAACTACAAGAAACATTGTTGTGGAAGACGGACGCAGAGATCCAGCAGCTACTCGCCACACGACAGGGCAGAAAAGAAGTGGGGGATGAGATCGCCGACGTCCTTATTTTCACCTTATTGATGTGCGAGGCGACGGGAACAGACCCGGCGGCGGCCGTCATGCGCAAGCTGCGACATAACAGGAAGAAGTACCCGATCGCCCGCTCCCGGAATGTTGCACTGAAGTACACGAAGTTGGCGCCTAAAAAACGGTCGAGGAGATCTGCTGATGACTGATGTACTGCTCCAGTTTGCACGCAAGTCCACCCCACCGGAACCACTCACCGTGTTCGCGGTCAAATCACATGACAACGAGCCACAGGGGCACCCCGGCAGCCGCGAATCAGGATCAACAATGCCTTTGACTTAGGTCAGTGGTGGACTACACTCGAAGGCAAATGCCGGAGGAACACTATGCGCTCACTTCAGTCCGGGGTGATTCTCATTTCCCTTGTAGCAGCTCTGGCGTCATATTCAGTGTCGCAGCAAAATGTCGCTGAGGTCGTGAAGCAAAGCAGCGATGCCGTTGTGCTGATAGTTATTTCAAATTCAGCAGGACAGGAAACCGCTCTAGGTAGCGGCTTCCTGATTTCCGCTGATGGTCAAGTCGTCACCAACTATCACGTCATAAAGGACGCCCACTCTGCCATCGTGAAGTTGTCAAACGGAGCGTTCTTCCTAGTAAACAGCGTTGTTGCCTCTGATCCCGACAAAGACTTGGCGATCATCAAGGTCACTGGCAGAAATCTGCCTTTCTTGCAAATTGGTGATGTGGGGAGCCTTCACGTAGGAGACCACGTCGTGGCAATCGGTAGCCCACTAGGACTTGAAGGCACGGCGTCAGACGGGATCGTGAGCGCTCTTCGGGACGGAGCGAAGGCAAAATGGATTCAGACAACGGCACCCGTGTCGCACGGCAACAGCGGCGGACCCCTGCTGGACATGAGTGATCACGTTGTTGGAGTAATCACTTGGGGAGTAAATCTTCAGGTGGGACAGAATCTCAATTTTGCGGCACCCGCTGATGAGATCAAGGTTCTATTGTCCGCGCCACGGCTTTCAAAATCTACTTCGGGCCTGACCGATGCGAATAGTATCCAACGGTTAGCAGAAGTCCGGAAAATCGCTGTTGGATCCTTCGGTAGTACAGAAGGCGCTGGACTTGTGCGAGAGAAGCTGATCAATCGACTAACGGGATCCGGCAAGATTGTGGTTGTTGAGGACTCGTCGGATGCAGACGCAGTTCTGAACGGGGCAGTGGCTACAGACATCTACGGGCGAGCGAGCGGAGCAGCAATTCGGGTTGTGACGAAGGATGGTCGCACTCTGTGGGGAAGCGAGGCCAGAACTATGGCACATATAGGCGGCAGCACAAGCAGCAGCTTAGCTGATCATCTCAGTAAAGAATTACTAACTGCCATCACCCGCGATGAATCGGGCCCGCAAAGTAAACGTTGACAGGCAAGGTTAGGGTGGAATTTTGGCTAGCTGATGGCACCATTATTCCCAATAGTTGGTTTTTTGCCTTCGACTGTCTCCCATCTAACCTGACTGCCCTGAGTCTTGTTCCCTAGGGAAAATTCGTCTCGCAACGAAAATGCCTACGACCGAAATCGCACCAAATCGTTGTTGCAGCAGAAGCTTAGCGGCCCTGAAGTGAGATCCCGCAGTCAAGATGTCATCAAAGAGGCCAATGCGGTTAGGAGCGGGCTCGGTAAGCGTCTCGTCGATCGCATAATTCTCCAGAATCTCTGCTACCGTCGGCCGATAGTTGCCACTCAAATGAGCCGGAGTGGTGCTCTCGCGTTGCATGATAAGTTCGCGAATATCTGCTTGAAGACCACTGGTTACGACTTGAATGACTTGGGTAATGCGATCGTCATAGTGAGGGTCGTCTCTACTCGACGACGGTGGTATAGGAACCAAGGTTGTTGTCTTTAGCCATTCTGGATTCAGCGCTGATCGAAGTTCTCGACCCGCAATTTCAACCGCCTGCTGCTTGTAGCGGTAGTCGCGTTGGCCGCGTCTCTCAGTTGACTTCTTCAAGTTTGTAATAAGCTGATTCGTGTCGCTCGCCTGATACCCGACACCGCGTGTGTACTCGCGTAGGAAGTAGCACTCGTCCTCCACGGTTAGAGAGCCATGCTCTTCAAGAATCAGTTCATCAACTCTGGTCAGTCGAGGGGGCAAGGTGCTTTTTTATGTCCTCATATTCTCGGACTCGAATCGCTCCCTTCGCAGCAAACTTCCGCGGCCAAGTCAATCTCGGATCTTGAAAACAACTGTCGAGAATGAAGAGTTTGCGCCCCTGCTGTATTGCGGCCCTAGCCTGAGTCAGAGTACCGGACGTCTCACCCGCTTCGACAATGATCGTCGCCTCCGTCAACGCCGACATTGTAATGTTCCTCTCTGGGAAAAACATGCGGTTCTGGTGGGGGCGCTGCCGAGAAGATCGGACAATTGGTACTTGGCTGATCAGGAGGAAGCGTTCAGCAATCTCGTTCTGCAGCTGCGCATTCTCGGGAGGATAGTAATCGCAAATCGCGGTTCCGATAACAGCGATGACCTGCCCGCCTTTGCCGATGGCTGCGGTCAACGCTGCTGTATCTATGCCGCGGGCAAGTCCAGACACGACCGTAAACCCGTCATTGACGAGCAACGATGCAAGCCTTGCCGCACGTTGTGCTCCGCTAGCACTGGGCTTCCTTGTTCCGACAACCGCCACGGATCGTGTTTCTACAAGATTCCACCACCCGCGATAGTAGAGTAACTCGATAGGGTGACGTGCATCTCGCAATTTCCTAGGGTATTCCCCGGCGCCGTGAATCCTAACACTGAATTGTTGGACACCTCTTTGCGCAGCGATGTCCAATGCAAGATCAGCGCAGCGCAACGCGGTCTCATCTGACACGAGGTCGGTCGGTAATGCCTCGGGTCTGTCGCGAAATTTCTCGGCAAGCGTTTTGAATGATGCTTCCCTGTTCATCCACAGAGCCTCGTACGCACCCATCTCTCGAAGGGGCGAAACGGACTTCGGCTCTGGCGGACTCAGCGCAAGTACAGACATTGTGTATAACGGCAGTGTAGCCTTGTTATCCGATTCTGTTCAACGTAAGATGCAGTTCCATGCGAAGGTTTGGTCCTCAATTTCCACAACAGGCGCGAGTTTCTCAAAGAACCCTGCACCAGGATGCAGCAATGTCATTAAGCCGCGTATTTTATCTCAAATGGAGTTTTTCGCCCTATCAGCCCGTGGTGTAAGTAGCTGATTTCCGGCACGACCAGCGGCGTCTTCGGCTTCTTAGTCTTGCGAAGGATTTCGCGCGGAACGTCGGGATTTGGCTTCGGCAGAGCCGATTCGAATCCTTGCGCCGTGTAAACAGCAAAAAAAGGAACAGAACTAGCTTGGCGACGCGGTTTCTCCATTCCCGCGGCGTTCCCGCACCCAGCACCCGGCGCAGGATCAGGCTCAGGTTGAACGCGCCCACATGAACCAACTGCCGCTTCAGAATGTTCTCGTGTCCGCGCAGATGCGTGCGCCTCATGCCGCCGGTGTCGTAGCAGTGCGCGAAGCTGCGTTCCACCAACTCGCCGCGTCGCCGCAGTAAGCTCTTGCCGTAGTCGCCGCGCACTCGCCGCCGATTCTGGTAGACCGCCTGCTGTTCCACCTGCTTGCCCTGCCAGTTACGTCGCCCTTTTGGTTGCTTCTCCGGAATGTAGCTGCGCACCTCGTAACTCTTTACCCGCTCGACCACCGCGCCGCTGTGATAGCCCTTGTCGGCCACCAACTCTTCGATCCCGTTGACGTTCACCTTGGGCTTATCGTCAGGCCGCAACTCGACCTCGCGCCCGATCTGCTCTGCCACTGCCATCCCCGCCTCACACAACGTCTCGTCCAGCGTTGTCGTGTCGCCCTGATCGGCGCCTTGCAGCGTCACCGCCACCACCGCGCCCGTGTCCAGATCGACCGCGTGTTCGGTCTTGTGCGCCAGATGCGTGCGCCCGTCTTTCATCTTCGCAATCCGCGCATCCCCGTCCCCAGGACTCTTCCACTCCTGATTCGACATACGCTTCTTGCGCTTGCGATCCAACCGCGCCAGGTCTTCCCGCGTCGGCGTCTCGATCCCCGAGGCTTTCGCCAAGCCGCGCAAAAACGGTAGTGTTGCAAGTTTCAAATGCAGACAAGTTTGTCGCTGAGCGTCTGTCGTGCGTTCTTAGGCTGCCAAATCGAAAAGTCTGTCGATGAACTGAATCTGACGAAGAAGATCATCTCCTGCCACCCATCGAGCTTGCCCCTTCCGGATCATGTGGACGGCTTCGTAGCCTTGAATCGTTCGCCGAGCTGCCTGGAATTCTCGGAAGCCCTGCTTGGCGTTCACTCGACGTTTGATGGCTCGATGATCCTGTTCGAGAATGTTATTCAAGTACTGCACAGGTCGGTGTCGACAGCGGTTGCGCAGCGTCCCTTCCTTTTTAGTGTCGGGGATCGCGGAGCTGTATATCGGCGCCAAGTCGGTGTTGATCACTCGAGGCTGGGGATGGGATCGATCGCTGAGCGCCTTGCGAAACAGCCGCTTGGCAGCATCGGCGTCGCGCAACGCTGACAGCAGGAAATCGATGGTGGCTCCCCTGGAATCGATGGCCCGGTACAAGTAGCACCAGCGACCCTTCACGCGGACGTAGGTTTCGTCCACTCGCCAAGACTTGTTTGTCGGCTTGAGATGCCTTCGCAGTCGCTGCTCCAACTCGGGGCCGTAATATTGCACCCAGCGCCAGACCGTTGTGTGATCGACATTGAGACCGCGCTCCTCCAGCAGCTCCTCAACGTCGCGCAGCGAAAGAGAATAGCGAAGATACCACCGGACCGCACACAGGATGAGGCCGGGTTCGGTCTGCCGCCATTTGAAGATCGCGGGTCGGGCTATCATTCCCCGATTCTTTCACGTCACCAGCCAGCCGCCCTGAAAGTTGCAACACATCCGTTTTTTCTTCGTTCCGTAAAAAAAATCCCATATGATCCGAAAGTGGAGGAGGCACGCTTCCAGCAAAAGTCCATCGAGTGGAAACTCTCGGAACTTACCGCTGAGAATCATTTCGGTGCTGACGTAAAGCGAGTCCACCTCGAACATCAGCTCGGCGGCAGCAGTCGTCTTGGATTTCAGATTCATTTGGACAGCCTCTCGTGGGCACTGTAACACTGCATCGAGAGTACAACATAACGTCCGGTTGTACTCAACCAGCACATGCTCGGAATGTTGATTCGCAATCTGCGGACGACGGCGCACAGGCTGACCCGCTTCCGGCTAGATCCAATTTTCATTGCTCGGTGGTTCGCCGTGGTGCGCATGATGTCTGGTCCCGAACCAGGTGGTTGACCTACCGATTCACTGCAACCGAATTCAAACTTGCTGCAGCGCAATTCAAACATTACTGCAATGGAATTCCAACAATTCCAGTAGCGCCGCCGGAAGGCGCGGCTTGAGCGTGTAAAATCGCACTCTGATGCCGCCCCCGGCCGACCACAGCGCAAGCCCCGCACCTCCCAGTTTCTGGGCGCGGCTGCTGCGTATCCTGCGGCCGTCGCACCAGCACAGTGTTTACTCGGCCACGCTGCTGATGATCTCGGCCGTCATGCTGTCGCGCGTGATCGGCTATGCGCGCGAGGCCTACATTGCCTGGGCCTTCGGCGCCGGTCTGAATACCGACGCCTATGTCGGCGCCTTTAACCTGCCCGACTTCCTCAACTACATTCTCGCGGGCGGCACCGCGTCGATCACTTTCATCTCGATCTACACGCGCCACACCTCCAAGGGACGCGACCGGGAGGCGCGGGACGCCTTCAACTCCACCATCACCATCATGACCGCGGTGGTGTGCCTGGGCACGGTGCTGCTGGAGATCTTCACGCCGCAACTGGAGCGGCTTATCTTCCCGCACTTCTCCGCCGACCAGTTGCAGTTGTGCGTTCATCTCACCCGCATTCTGCTGCCCGGCCAGATCTTTTTCTACGCTGGCGGAATTGTTTCGGCGGTGCTGTTCTCGCGACGGATGTTCCTGTACCCGGCGTTCAGCCCCATTTTCTACAACCTGTTCATCATCGTGGGTGGCGTGATCGGCGCGCGCCGCTTCGGCATTTCGTCTCTGGCTTACGGCGCCTTGGTCGGCGCGGTAGTCGGCCCATTTCTCATCAACGCTATCGGCGCGGCGCGAGACGGCCTGACCTACCGCTTCAATTTCGACTGGCGCAATCCGGAATTTCGCGAATGGGTAAAGCTTTCCATCCCCCTGATGCTGGGGGTCTCGCTGGTTTCCGCCGATGACTGGATCCTGCGCTATTTCGCCTCCGGCGGCATCGGCGACATCACCCGGCTGAACTATGCCAAGCGCCTGTTCGCGGTGCCGATCTCGATTCTGGGACAGGCCACCGGCCAGGCTTCCATGCCTTTCTTCGCGCGCCTCTTTGGCGAAGGGAGGCGCAAGGACTTCGCCGACACGGTCAACGGTTCGGTGTATCGCATCTCAGCGGCATCGTTTCTCTCGGCTGCATGGATGATGCCGGCGGCCTTGCCGCTCATTGACCTCGTCTATCGCCGAGGGCGCTTCAGCTTCCAAGACTCGCGGGAGACGGCAGCCTACTTTTTCTGGTTCGCGTTGTCGCTGGCGCTGTGGTCGGCACAGGCGCTGTACGCTCGTGCCTTTTATGCTGCGGGCGACACCCTGACGCCGATGATCGCCAGCACCGTCATTGTGGCGGCGTCGCTACCCGTGTACTCGGCGTTCTTCCGCCATTTTGGCGTGACCGGATTGGCCATGGCCTCGGACGTCGGCATCTTGATGCACACGGTTGCACTCGCCTGGCTGCTGAATCGCAAGAAACTCGTCCCACTGGCTGGGATGCCGTGGCCGGAGTTGACGAAGGCTGTGGGAACGGCGGGCTTCGCTGCCGGGGTCTGCTATTTTGTCGGCAGGACGATTGCCATTGATGGCAGCCGGAAGGCCGATTTGCAGTCCTTGGCACTGATTAGCGTGACTTGGCTGGCGGCGGTGGCGGTGGGCCTCTGGCTGACGAAGTCGAACCTCCCGCGCGAGTTGCGTCGAAAGAAGGCGGCCGCAGTCCCGAACATCACCCTACCGGAGCCAGTCAACGAAAGGACGACCGGGGGAATGGAGCCGTAGCTTTCGCAACGTGACTCCGACACCGCTAGGCGATCTGGAACTCCATTTTCTTTGCGTCAGTCACACGTCGGGAAGCGTCCAGTATCTCCATCGAAACCAGATCTCCTCGTTCGTCATAATCCAAGATGACGCCGGGGTTGTCCTCGTCGCTTTCGGCCACCGGCACGCCTTCTTTCAGAACGAAGCTTAGCGTATCGGTCTTCGGATCATAGCTGGTTTTCACGATTCCGTCCTACAAACTGACAACTGGCAACTGACCACTGACAACTTACTTCATCACCTGCATCCGCGACCAGTCATAGCCAAAGTGTCTGTCGCAATCGGGGCACACGACGTAAGGCGCTGGCTGGTGGCTGGAGACGCTCTCCCATTCGCTGTGACCGGAGTCGTGCCGACTGGATGACGCAGCCGAGAACGGGTTTCGAGAGGTGGCTGTGTCGGCAATGTACGGCGAGCAACTGAAGCACTCTCTCCCACATCGGAGTGCACCGACTTTCGAGAGACCTTGCGAACGGCGGCAAACACCGCCGCCCGCAACTCTGAGAGTCTCTCCCGCGCGCAATGGAGTCAAGAAGTGGAATACCTTAGAGCATCCTCGGTAACCCAGTTTTGAAACCAGTTGCCCCGGGCCTCGTTCCGGGAATGATTACACCCGGGCCGCTGCCGCCGAAGTACCGGTCTCGCCCGTGGCCGCCGTGCTGGTCTCCTTGGATTCGCCATTGGCTTTCTGGCCGGGTTTGCGAATATCGATGCCGCCCTTAAAGTAAGCGCCATCTTCGATACTGATACGCTGGGCGACCACATCGCCGGTGAGCGAGCCTTCGCCGCGAATGTCCACGCGATCGCTGGCGGTCATGTTGCCGCGGACTTTGCCCAGCACCACAATCTCACGCGCTGAAATGTTGGCGGCCACTACGCCGTTGCGTCCTACGGTGACGCGGTTGCCCGGCAGGTTGATCGACCCCTCCACCCGCCCGTCAATGTAAAGCGACTCCGAACCCGTGACCTCTCCCTTAATGACCAGCGACTTTCCCAGCGTGGCCTGTTCCTGGGTATTGATAGGAGGGCTGGCTGGGCGGGGCGCGCTCGGCGGCTCGGGGACGGCCGGAGAGTAGCCGCGCTGCGGTTCGGGACTAGGGGTGGGAGTTGAAGATGGAGTATTGGTAGGTTTCCACATAATCGGTAAACGAATCCTTTCTGAAGTTATAAGTGCTTCCACCCCAACAACCGCAACAGCAGCGGTCGTTGGGGGCCCGGCTTCCACCCCAACAACCGCAACAGCAGCGGTCGTTGGGGGCCCGGCTTGGAGAGGCACTTGTTTTGCCAAACCCGCGCTCCACTGCTTTTCTTCAAAACCTGATGCTTTGGTGCGGTTTGTCTGGGCTCATCGTCGGGTGGGCGCCCAAGCGCGCCCGTGTGCGATGTAATTATTGCTACCATACAGCGAGTTCTTGCATGAGGGAATACCCCTACGCATTTTTTCATCGCGGGCTCAGTGCACCGTTAGTTAACGGCCTAAGAGAAAAGGACTAAGCAAACCGGACAAACCTTGAACCCCGGATTGCATGAATGAACACGGATTAGGTTCTTATGCTGACTGAGCAAGCCATCCTGAGCCACATCGAACGCCAGCCCCACCGCTCGGCGGGATTCAAGCAACTGGTCCGCGAGATGGGCCTGCGGGGCGACGAACGCCGGCAGCTCGCCGAACGGCTGCAGGCGCTGGTGAAAAACGCGCGTCTCATCGAGACCGGACGCGACCGTTACACCCTGGCGGAACATGCGGCCGCTCATCAGAACCTCCTTGCCGGACGCCTGACCATGCACCGCGACGGCTACGGCTTCGTCATTCCCAACGCCGGCCAGCGCAGCACTTTCACCGGCGACATCTACATCAGCCCGCAGGCCATCGGTTCGGCCATGCATGGCGACCAGGTGCTGGTGGAACTGGGACGCAGGAGCGACACTCTGGGGTCCCCAGCGCGCGCCGGTTTTGCGCGTGCTGGGGTGGGTGACAACGGCCGTGCCGAGGGGCGCATCCTGCGCGTGCTGACGCGCGGCAATCCTACCGTCGTCGGCACGTTTCACTACGGATCGCGTCAAAATTACGTGACGCCCATCGACGAGAAGGTCACCAGGGAGATCATCATTCCGCGCGGGATGGAGTGGCCAGCCAGCCAGAGTGAAGCCGAATCCAAAGCTGGGCCCCATGGTCGAACCGGAACCCCGCCGACGAAGCAATCTACGGTACATCGCAGAACACAGGCGGATGCAGACCGCGTTCTCGGCGAAGAGGCGCGCCGCCGCGAGTGGGACGATCTCGAAGGCCTGGTAGTGGATGTGGAGATCACCGACTGGCCCTCGCCGGCCGAGAGTCCACGGGGGCGCGTCGTCGAAATTCTCGGCTACGAAGATGACTTCGGCGTCGATGTCGAGATCATCATCCGCAAGTTCCACCTGCCGCATCGCTTCCCGGTTGAAGTGTTACAGGAGGCGCAGCAGTTCGAGCCGGTCATCCCGTCGAGAGAATTGCGCCATCGGCGAGACTATCGCGCGTTGCCCATCGTCACCATCGACGGCGAAACCGCGCGCGACTTCGACGATGCCGTCACCGTGGGCCGTCTCGAAAACGGCCATTTCGAGCTGCAAGTCCACATTGCGGATGTCGCGCACTACGTCCATGAGAGCTCGACCATCGACCTGGAAGCGCGGTTGCGTGGGACTTCGGTCTATTTCCCCGACCGAGCCGTACCCATGTTGCCCATGGAGCTTTCCACTGACCTGTGCAGCCTGCGCCCGCAAGTTGACCGGCTGGTGCTCTCCTGCGTGATGGAGATCG
Source organism: uncultured Acidobacteriaceae bacterium (assembly GCA_963710585.1). Lineage (GTDB taxonomy): Bacteria > Acidobacteriota > Terriglobia > Terriglobales > Acidobacteriaceae > Bog-257. Next base: position 407,803 of record CAVQAM010000010.1, read on the forward strand.
ATCCCCAGGGCGAGATTGTTGGCTACACCCTGAACCAGGGCGTCATCCGCTCGGCCGAACGCATGACCTACACCAACGTGAATCTCATCCTCGAAGGAGACGTTGGTTTGCGCCAGCGCTATCACAAGCTTATGGATGTCTTTGAGCTGATGCGCGAGTTGGCGATGGTGCTGAATCGCAAGCGCGTGCGTCGCGGTTCCATTGACTTTGACTTGCCTGAGCCGGTGATCGAGTTCGACGAGCACGGATTGATGAAGGGAGTCACGCGCTCCGAGCGCAATATTGCCAATCGCATCATCGAGGAGTTTATGCTGTCGGCGAATGAGTGCGTGGCCAGTTATCTCGAAAACAAGCGGGTTGGCTCGCTCTATCGCATCCACGAAAAGCCCGATCCCAAGCGCGTCTTCGATTTCGAGACTATCGCCGCCACCTTCGGCTACTCGCTTGGCGTCGGCGCGCTGCCGGTTAAGCGCATGACAATGCGGGCCGAGCGCCGCGACCGTCATGGCAGCGGACGCAACCCGCACGTCGTCGAGATTCCCGAAGAGGTCCACATCACGCCGCGCATGTATCAGAAGCTGACGCAGAAGATTGCGGGCAAGCCGGAAGAGCGCATTTTGTCGTACCTGATGCTGCGTTCCCTCAAGCAGGCACGCTACTCCGAGGTCAACGAGGGCCACTTCGCGCTCGCCGCGCCGGTTTACACGCACTTCACGTCGCCGATACGACGATATCCAGACCTGATCGTCCACCGCATCCTGAAAGACGTGCTGCGCGATTCCGCGGAGCAAGACGAACACAGTGTCGCCGTCGGCGTGGGGGAGATCGCGCACAGCGAGTCACCTTCTCCGTGGTCGAAGCGGCAGCCGCCGGTCTCGCCAACCAAGGGAGACGCACACGAGAAGGGGCACCGTGCGCCCCTGGGCGGCCCGATTCCCGAAGACACGCTGCACGACATCGCCGAGGAGTCCAGCCAGTCCGAACGCCGCGCCGACGATGCCGAACGCGAGCTGATGGAATGGAAGAAGGTGAAGTTTATGGCAGACCGCGTGGGCGAAGAGTTCGCGGGACTGATCGTGAGTGTCACCAAGTTTGGGCTGTTCGTGGAACTGATCGACATGTTCATCGAAGGGCTGGTGCCGCTCGCGTCCCTGGCCGACGACCGCTTCCAGTATCACGAGAACACCCGGCAGATCATCGGGCAGCGCAGCCGCAGGACCTACTCGCTGGGCGATCCGGTGCGCGTGCTGGTGGACCGCATTGACCGTATGCAGAAGCGCATTCAGTTCGCGTTGGTCGAGGAGCGGCCGGTGCCGGCCAAGCGCAAGCACAAAAAGGCGTAAGCTCTGGTTCGGCTGACAATGGGTGTTTTGAGACGTCTATCGCGATAGGTCGAGCGTTCCCGCGCTGATCGGAGGCCCGGCGCATATGCGCGAGCGACTGTCATCAAAATGCGTTTACAATCGCAGAAAGCAGTCACAGAAACCCAAACTACTCTGGAAATCATGCGTAACGTTGCGATATTCGGCTTCATTGTCCTGCTGGCGGCGTCCGCGCTCGCGCAGACAGTCCCAGCGCCAGCCGCACCGGCTCAGGCTCCAGCCACTCCGGCCGCCTGGCCCACTGCCCACTTCGCTTCCACCAAAGACCCCAGCGTGCAGAAGGCGTTCCAGATTCTCACTGACATGATCAGGGCCCTGGGCGGCGATACGTACCTCAACGTGCGCGATATGAAGACTGAAGGCCGCGGTTACGCCTTCTATCACGGACGACCGAGTAGCCAGGGTGTTGAGTTTTGGCGGTTCTGGGAATGGCCCGACAAAGAGCGGGTCGAGTTTACCAAGCAGCGCGACATCATCGAACTCAATGTTGGCGATAAGGGGTACGAGATCACCTACAAGGGCGCTGCGACCCAGGAGCCGAAGGATCTCCAGGATTATCTGCGCCGGCGAGATCATTCGTTGGAGCAGGTGGTCCGCAAATGGCTGGGCGCATCCGACACCATGGTCCTGTACGAGGGGACGGCAATCGTGGAGCAGAACCTCACCGACCAGGTCACCATCTTGAATTCCACAAACGACAGCGTGACTTTGTCGGTTGATCCTCGTTCCCACCTGCCGGTGAAGAAAACCTATAGCTACCGCGATCCGGGAGATCGCCAGCTCGATGACGAATCAGAAGTTTTCAGCAACTATCGCCTGGTCCAGGGTATCCAGACACCCTTCAGCGTGGTGCGGCATCGTAACGGGGAAATGACCAGTCAGCGCTTCATCACGTCTGTGACCTACAACAACGGCTTCCCGGCCACTATGTTTGCGACCACGGGTCTCACCTACAACCAGCCCAAGCGTGGGGAGCGGAAGTAGAGGCGCGGGCCGCATTGCCAATCAAAATATCTTGCGCCTCGTCTCATTCGTGTCTTAGAGATTCCACGGGATCTAATCTGGAAGCATTCCTGGCCGGCAGGGTACCGAAGGTGATCCCGATCAGGCAGGAGACCAGCATGGCGATCAGGGCGGAGAGCCAGGAGACCGGGAGCCGGTACTGGGTGAAGGCCCAGAGTGAAAACGGGAGCGCCAGCCCAACCAAGGTGCCGATGGCCCCGCCGATCAAGGAGATCATTACCGCCTCGGAGAGGAATTGCAGTTCGATTTCACGGCGTGTGGCACCAACCGCCTTGCGAATACCGATTTCCCGAATACGGGCACTCACGGTGGCGAGCATAATGTTCATGATGCCTACCCCACCGGCCACCAGGGTTATGGTGGCAAACAGCAAGAGAACGATGGTAAATGCGTTCGCGGTTTTGGCCACCAAACTTAGTACTTGGGTCAGATCACCGACGTTATAGACTGACTCGGCCCGATGCCGCGCCTTTAACACCGCCAGGATTCGCTGCGTGGCACGCGACACGCTGCTGCCATCCGCCATGGAAAAATAAATCTGGTTGACCGCGTTGGTGTCGGTCAAATAACGCGCCACGGAATAGGGAATAAGCACCGTGTCGTCCTGTATTTCCGACTGGCCGAACGTCTCCACGCTCTCCCGGAAGGCGCCGATCACAACAAACGGCAATCCTTGAATGTCGATTTCGTGTCCCGACGCGAACTGGATCCCCCCGTATTGCTGGTTAGCGAAGTTTTCCGTGACCAGGGCGACTTTGTGGTGGGACTGGGAATCTGGTTGATCGAAAAACCTGCCGGAACTGACGACCATGCGGCGCACATTTCCATATTCCGGGTTTACACCCAGGATCAACATGTCCCGTTGCTTGCCATTGCCGACCAATATGGGCTCATGCAAATTGAGCACCGGCGTGGCCGCTTGCACGCCTGGCACCTGGTGTTCCACGGCCATCATGTCGTCCACGGTCAGATAATCCGCCGTGCCGGTGCCCGCGCTTCCATTAGCTGGCCCGGCATATTCCGCCCAGATGAGATTGGCGCCAATGTTCTGGATTTCATGCAGAACGTACCGTTTCCCGGTGAGCGCAATGGTGACTACCAAAACCAGCGAGAACGTGCCGATCACCATGCCCAAGGCGGTCATGGTGGCACGCACTTTGTCGGCGCGAAACGAATTTACCGCAATCGCGAGAATCTCGCGCAAGACCAACGTACTCTTGGGGGACACGGCCCACGAGATGGAGCGCACTTTCGCCGGTCGGGGCATAATCCGCTAACTCCTGCCGATGAGCACCAAGGTTACGCCCGCGCCCACCAGAAGAATGCCGATCCAACGTTGCAAGTTGACCCGTTCTCCCAGGAAAAACCTGCCTCCCAGCGCGCCCACAACGTAGCTTAGGGCGGTCACCGGCACCACAAAGCTTACGTTTTCAAAGGAAAACACCGCAAGCAGCGAGAAGAACCCCATGGCCATCATCCCCACACCCAGCCACATCCACTTGACCCGTAAAGCGCGGAGGATCACCTTGACGAGCGCAAATGGACGGAAGTCTTTCACCTCGCCATTCTGCTTCATCGCGCGCGACACGAATATTTCGCCCACCGTCCCGAAGACAACAACGAAGAACATCAAGAAGATGAATTCAGGCACGGCTAGCCATTCTCCGTGGTATTAGGATGGGTGTGGCCGACCAGGAACACTCCAATACATATCACCGCGATGCCAGCCCAGCGCAAGGGAGGGACGAATTCGCCCAGCCAGGTCGAGGCCAATAGCGCCACTACAGCGTAAGAAATAGAAGAGGCGGGTTGCACATAGCTATAGTCAGCCCACGACAGAACGATCATATACGCTGCGAAAAATACCAGCAGGGAGCCGACTCCCAGCCATATCGTGGCGGAGGTGAATACGAGGATGAAGACGTGCCACAGTTGCGCGGGAGGCCAAAGTTGCACCGCTCCGACGTGCTTCATGCCTTTGCCGAGTAGAACGTTGCCCAATGGGCCGGCAACAACCATGATGAAAATCAAAATAAGGGTTTTGAGATGCAGTCGCCTGGGGGATTCCATTGGCCGTGGTCAGTCGCTCCAACCGTAAACAAGCATACCCCTATGGTATATCACTCGACGCGCGGCCGAGAGCCAGCAAGCACATACGCATTCGGAGCGCTCAACTGCAGTGCAAAGCACCCAACAGGGGAGACTGCTACAGAGCCAGTCGAGCGCGAGTGATTGGCATTTTGGAGATCGTTAAAATGCTATTCTTACATAGCGGCACTCGCGAAGACTCCCACACCTCGGGAGACGAATATTGCCTGGGCTGCATTGTCGGAGCGCTGTCACCTTTGCTCACGGCGGCAACTGGCGATAGGCCGATGATTCGGTATCGAGGGACTGATCGATTTGTGCGGCATTGTCGGATTCACTCATAAAGATTGGTCTCCACCTCCGGATCGCATTCGGAACGCCACCTCGACCCTGGTCCACCGGGGACCAGACCAGCTTGGGGTTTACCAATCCCAGATCTGCTCGCTGGGCGCCACCCGCCTGAAAATCCTTGATCTCGAGCACGGCGATCAGCCCATCGCGACCGAAGACGGCGACACCGTCGTGGTGTTCAATGGGGAAATCTACAATCACCTCGAAGTGCGCGCCGAGTTGGGCCAGCTCGGTCATCGCTTTCATACGCACTGCGATACGGAGACAGTCCTTCGTGCCTTCCTCGAATGGGACACCCAGTGTTTCCGCCGGTTCCGCGGCATGTTTGCGGTGGCGCTGTGGACCAATTCCACCCGACGCCTGGTGTTAGCGCGCGATCGTGTGGGCATCAAGCCGCTCTACATCGCCCATCGCGGCGAGGAAATATTTTTTGGGTCGGAACTGAAAGCCATCTTCGCACATCCGGAGATCGATCGCCGCTTAAGCCTGGCGGGCCTGGATTGTTACTTGTCTTTGAACTACGTCCCGGCGCCCTGGACGCTGGTGGACGGAATCGAGAAGCTCCTGCCGGGACAGTGGCTGGAGTGGCGCGACGGCAACGAACGTCGCGAAGCTTACTGGCGCTTACCCGACGAGACACCTAAGCGGCGCAGCTTGGCGTCGGCCCGTGAGGAGCTCGATTCTCTTCTGCAGCAGTCGGTCCGCGAACACCTCATTTCCGATGTTCCCTTAGGAGTGTGGCTGAGCGGCGGCATTGATTCATCGACGATCCTGCACTATGCGTCGCAGGCCTCCAGCTCGCGGCTGAAGACTTTCTCGATTTCGTTTCGCGGGCGCAGTTTCGACGAGACCAGTTACATCCAGCAGGTAGTTAAGAAATACGGAACTGAGCACGAGCAGCTTGACCTCAACCCGGAACTCGATCTGCAAGGCGCCATCGAGGAATTCGCCTATTACTCGGATGAACCGAGCGCCGATGCCGGCGCGCTGCCGGTCTGGTTTCTCTCCAAGCTCTGCAAAACCAGGACGACGGTAGCACTCAGCGGCGAGGGCGCCGACGAGCTGTTTGCCGGCTATCTAACCTACCGAGCCAATACGTTGGCTCGCTACCTGCGTAAGCTGCCGCCCGGTGTTGTTCGATTGGCCCTGGCTGGGTTGCGCTTATGGCCGGTTTCGAACGAGAAAATAAGCTTTGAATACATGCTCAAACGGCTCCTCGAAGGCAGCCTAATGTCGGCGGAGCACGCTCATGTCTATTGGAATGGAACATTTTCCGGCGCGGAGAAACGCTCCTTGGTGGCGATGGAACTTCCGGGCTCGCTCGATCAGGTCCTTGGCGAGTTGCACGAGACGCTGAGTGACAGGAAAGATGACCTGGGCGCTTACCTGTGGTTCGATCAAAAGTACTACCTGCCGGACGACATTCTGGTCAAATCGGACCGCATGAGCATGGCCCATGCCGTGGAGTTGCGTCCACCTTTCCTGGATCACCGTATCGTCGAATTTGCCGCGACCTTGCCGGCCTCGCTCAAAATTCGGGGCTCGCAGCAGAAGTTTCTGCTGAAGGACCTAATGCGGAACCAGCTGCCGCCATCCGTCGTGAAGAGAAAGAAAATTGGCTTCGACATTCCGGCGCACGAATGGGTCCGTGGTCCGCTTCGCTCGCTTGTAGTGGATACCTTGCGTAATGGTCTCTCCGATTATCCAGACATTTTCCATTCCGCTGCAATTGAAAACTATCTGCGCGATCATCTGGAGAAGCGGATCAATGTCGGCTATCACTTATGGGGTTTAATGGTCCTGTTCTTGTGGATGAAAAAGTGGGGGATCCAGGCGCCAGCCCCCTCGACGGCGGCCCACCTGTTGGCGCCCGCGGGTGTGAGCATGTCGATCTAGCCGTTCTGCTGATTGCAGCATCGTGTCATTCCGATTTTCGTTCATGCGGCAACCGCAAATCAGGAGATTTTCCGGGTTCTTTGATAAAGTTAAGAAGCTGCCTTGGATGGCGACATTACAATAGGCACGATTGCGTCGAACACTTTAGGGGTCATTGCTGAAGTCTTAAGTATGGCCGGTTGAGGAGGACGAATGAGGATTGCTGTGCTCGGGGGCGACGGTTATTGCGGCTGGGCAACCGCTCTCTACTTGTCCAAGCAGGGGAACTCGGTTGCCATCTTCGACAGCTTTGCGCGCCGCCAATGGGACTACGAGCTGGGCGTGCAGACCCTGACGCCGATCCGCGCTTTGCCGGAACGGCTGAAGGTGTGGAAACAACTTACCGGCAACACCATCGAACTCTTCGTCGGCGACATGATCGATTACGAATCTCTGGCATTCGCCATCAAGGAATTTGAGCCAGAGGCGGTTGTCCACTTTGCCGAGCAGCGTTCCGCGCCCTACTCCATGATCGACCGCCGGCACGCCGTCTTCACCCAGGTCAACAATGTTGCCGGGACTCTGAATCTGTTGTTCGCTCTGCGCGAGCTTCGCCCCGATTGCCATCTGATCAAGCTGGGAACGATGGGCGAATACGGCACCCCCAACATCGACATCGAAGAGGGCTATATAACCATCGAACACAACGGGCGCCGCGATGTGCTTCCCTACCCCAAGCAGGCCGGCTCCTTCTATCATCTTTCGAAGGTGCACGACAGCCATAACATCATGTTCACCTGCAAGGCGTGGGGATTGCGCGCCACCGACCTGAATCAGGGGGTGGTTTACGGTGCCGTGTCGGACGGGACCGCTCTCGATGAAGCTCTCATCAACCGCTTCGATTACGACGAAGTCTTCGGCACGGCCCTGAACCGGTTCTGCGCGGAAGCGGCGGTCGGCCATCCGCTGACGGTGTACGGCGCGGGAGGACAGACGCGCGGGTTCCTGGACATCCGCGACACTATCCGCTGCGTCGAGATCGCCTGCCAGCATCCTGCGGAACGCGGCGAATTTCGTGTCTTTAACCAATTCACGGAGCAGTTCACCGTCCTGGACCTCGCCCGCATGGTGCAAACTGCGGCCGCAAAACTCGGGTTAAAGGCTGAGATCGACCATCTGCCCGATCCGCGGGTCGAAGCCGAGGCCCATTATTACAATGCCAAGAATTCCAAGCTGATCGATCTTGGTCTTCAGCCCCATTTTCTTTCCGACGCTCTGCTGGATTCGCTGATCAATATCGCCATCAAATACCGCGACCGCGTCGATTCAGCCTTGTTCATGCCGCAGGTGAACTGGCGAAATCCCACCAACGACCGTCGGCACCCGCTCGGCAAAGTTGCCGATGCGTCGCTCATGCCGTCGGAGGTTTAGCCTCCATGAGCAGCTCGCGCTTTGAAAGGGCACGTCCTCAGAGACGCTGAAAAAAACGGCGATGGCCTGCTTTGAAAGGGCGCACCTTTAGGTGCGCCGTTGTAAGCCCTTTTTTGTCATTCCGAGCGGGCGGACTGGGGTCCCCAACAAGCGCCCCGCCGTGGCGGGCTTGTTGGGGCAAGTTTAGCCCGCGAGAAATCTGCTTTCCCTCGAGACGAACTGCTCCCTCCCTATCGTCCCTACCCGTTTGGCTTGATCACCTTGGTATGGCCGGTCGTCTTCAGCTTGAAAACATCGCCTGGGATCTTGTGGTTGATTTGAATGTTGCTGTACTTGGCCACCCGATAGTCACCTGAGGGTTCGGAAAACTTCTGTTGCACACTGACGCCCCGCGCCGGATCAATCCACAGCGTAATCGTCTGGAACATACTTCTCACCCTTTGCGACTTCGGCGTCAGCTCAAGTTTCGCGGCGTTCACGCCCTGCACCTGCTCCATGCCGGCATAACTCACGTCGAATGATTTTCCCAGGTCGTGGCCGCGCCCGCCGAAGCCCAGCACCAGAAAGCTTTCGAAATCGGCCTTGTTCTTGCCCGGGTTGTACTCGGTGACCTGCTCGATTACGGGCTGATACACACTGACCAGGTTTCCGGTGAACAGCACGTACTTTTTGTCGGGCGAGGTGATGTCGGCGGCCATTTGCACGTCCTTGCCCTCGCGGCGAAAGTACATGGTGCCCTTCTGGTAGTCGTGCTCGTCAACCACCTTCTGATACTGGTCCCAAGCGAAATCGCACTGGGCGGTGCGAAAGTTGGCCGCTGCCTGGTCCATGGAGATCAAGGCCGCTTCCAGGCTCTGGGCTTGCGCAATTGCTGCGACGGCAATGCAGAGGGCGACGCTAGTCAGGGTAGTCTTGAGGATCGATCTCATGGTTAGCATTCAGCACTCAGAAAATCAAGAGACGCAACGTCTGAGGGCTGAGTGCTGATGGCTGACTGCTGCTTCAGCGATGTCCCCAGACTTTATACGCAACCACATTTTGTTTATTGTCGCGCACGGCTTCGTATCGGTCGATGGTCACGTAACCCGCGACCGGTTCGATGATGCGGGCCAGCGAGTCCCTGATATCGGCATCGCTGCCGGCATTAACCGCCGCGGCGTCCACCTTATAGACAAAGCCGTCTCCCTCTGGTTGTACGACGACTTCCGTTTGATGCGGAGAGCGTTCCACGGGTTTGTCGCGGAAGTTGATCCAGTGCGGCGCCAGGAAGATGAAGGCCAGGATGAGCGTAACCATGACATCGTAGTGGACGCTGCCCCGCGGCGAGGTCCACCACACGTACGCTTTCAAGGTTTGACCAAACTTGCTCATCGCTGCCTTCAGTCTAGAGAGCCGCACCGCGAAGCGCAAGGAAGGTGACAGCAACTAGCAACTAGGAGCTAGCAACCAGCACTTAGCCGTTAGCATTTGCCCAAACCGGCCCGTGGCAAATCTAGGGAATGCGGCCGTGCTGATTGGGCGGCGATCCCTAGTCCCTCGAACCTAACCCCTAGCCCCGGCCTTACGTCCTCAGTTCCACCACCGTCGCGCCGCCGCCGCCTTCGTTCTGCGGAGGCTGGCTCACACTGGCGACGTGGGGATGGCTTTGCAGGAACTGGCGAAGCGCCTTGCGCAGAATTCCCATGCCGCTGCCATGCACCACGCGGACCCGCACGGCGCCCGCCAGGAACGCGCGATCCACGAACTTCTCCACCGCGCGAGTAGCTTCGTCCACGGTCTGCCCAATCACATTGATCTCGGTGGCGACGTTGTCGTCTTCGCGCGCCAGGGTAACGTTGATGCCGCGGGCGCGCGCCGATTCCACCGGGTTGATTCCAGCACGAGCGATCACGCTGGCAAAATCGTCGCGCGCCACCTTCATTTTCATGGGCCCAACCGCGACCTCGAAGCTGTCATCGTCGAAATAGCGCAGCACCTTGGCGTCGCGGCCCAATGATTTCAGCCGCACCGTGTCGCCAATGCCGACCTGCTTTACGACGTGCTGCTGGGCGTGCGGATCGCCGGTGTCGGCGCCGGTGGTGTGCGCCACCACGGTGGAATCGAACTGCTCGCGGAATTCGCGGCGCATCTTGGCGATACGGCGCTCGGCGTCTTTCGACAGCTTCAGCGCCTGGGCGCGGTCCTGCACGGCATTGACGGTTTCGCGGGCGCGGTACTCGAAGTCGCGCAGCACGCTTTCCAGTTTCTTTTCCATCTCGCGTAGCTTCTCGCGCTGTTCCTTGCGGCCTTCGAGGGCAAGATGCTGGCGCTCATGCGCCAACTCCTGCTCGCGTGCGCCAAGCTCGGCCCGCTCGACGTCAATCTGTCGCAACTCCGAGTGCAGGCGGTCGAGGAAGCGCGCGACATCCTGCGCTTGCGAGGTCATGCGCTGCCGCGCCTGGGCGACGATCTCCGGATTCAGCCCCAGCTTTTGCGCGATATTGATGCCTGCCGAGGCGCCTGGCACGCCAATGCGCAGCTCGAACGTCGGAGCGAAGGTGTGCTCATCGAAGCCCACGGCCGCGTTGAGTACGCCCGGCGTGTTCGCCGCATAGACCTTGAGCGCGGTGTGATGCGTAGAGACAATGCTGATACAGGCCGCGCGCCGGAAGTGGTCGGCAATGGCCACCGCCAGCGCGGCGCCCTCTTCGGGATCGGTGGCCGAGCCCAGCTCGTCGAGCAAGACCAGCGAATGCGCGGTCGCCTGATGGGAGATGAGATCGATGTTGGTGACGTGCGCCGAAAAGGTCGAGAGGTTCTGCTCGATGGACTGGTAGTCGCCAATATCGGCGAACACCGCATCGAAGATCGGCAGCTCCGCGCGCTCGGCAGGGAGCGGGATACCCGATTGCGCCATCAGCGCCAACAGCCCAATGGTCTTGAGGGCCACGGTTTTTCCGCCGGTGTTGGGGCCGCTGATGACGAGCTGGCGGTGCCCGGCGTCAAGCTCGACGGTGAGCGGAACCACGGCGGCGTCCCGCGCCTTCAGGGCCCGCTCCAACAGCGGATGCCGCGCGTTGCGCAGCACAAACGCATTGCACGAGTCTGTAACCGATGACCCATCGCACGGTAATTCGGTGGTCCCGGACATGCCGGGTTGTGACGATTCCGATTCGGCAGCGGTGTTGCCATCCGCCAGGAACTTTACGGCTACGCAGTCATAATCCTCGGCAAATCGCGCCTTGGCGAATTGCAGCTCAAGTTCGGAAAGAACATACACCGCATTGCTCAGCGCGTCGGCGTGTTCGCCCAGCCGCGCAGTCATCTCCAGCAGAATGCGATGGATCTCCGCCTGCTCGTCTTCCAGCAGGCGCACCAGGTCATTGTTCTGTTCGATGGTCTCCAGCGGCTCGATAAATACGGTTTGACCGCTGGAAGAGGCGCCGTGCGCGACACCCTGCACGCGGCGGCGCTGCTCCACTTTGACTGGAATGACGAAGCGCTCGCCGCGAATGGTAACCAGCTCATCCTGCACTGCGCCATCCTCGGAAAGACGCCGCAGATAGGAGCGCAGCGACTCCTGAATGGCGCGTTTCTGCTTCTCCATGTCGCGGCGAATTCGCGCCAGTTCCGGCGAGGCCTTATCGTCGAGCGTACCGTCAGGAAGGATCTTGTTGCGGAAGTAACGCAACAGGAGCGTGAAGTCAGCCAGGGTCTGAGAAAGTTCCAGGATTCCCTGCCACTTGCCCTCGACCTGCACCGGCGGATGCAGGGCGATCTCCCGCCACTCGGCGGCACGGTCGGCCACCCGTAGGAGGTCGCGGATCTCGATGATCTCCAGGGCAGCGCCCCGGATACGCGATTTATTGACCACTGTCGTGGGATCGAGCAGGCCATGAAAATCGAAATGCCCGCCGGCGCGCAGATATCCCCGCAGCTCCGCGACCAATTGCTGCTGGCGTTCGATCCATTCGCGGTCACGCGAGGGCGCGAGTTGCATCACGCGCTCCTGCCCAAGCGGCGAGCCGGTGTAAATGGCAAGCAGTTGGCGCAACTGATCGAATTCGAGCACCTGCTCGCTGGAATAATGGATTGGGTCGGGAGAGTTCATCAGGGCCGTTTCCATCGTACAGCAGCCAAAGGAATTCCAGAGTTGCTGCGGCCTGTACCACCCAGCCGCGAATAGCCCAACTACCCCTCCCGCCGCTTGGCCGGATACACTGTTGCGAGCGGATTCATGCCTTGACTTGAAGCCTAAGGGCATTCGCGATTCATCTGACTTTGTTCACCCGGGGAGAGCAGCCTTATGGCACCGTTAACTTCCGACGCCTTCGTTTTTTTCGGCGCCACCGGCGATTTGGCCCACAAGAAAATCTTTCCCGCCCTGCAGAGCATGGTGCAGCACGGCACACTCGACGTGCCGCTGATCGGGGTGGCCAAGTCCGGCTGGAACCTCGAGCAGTTGCGCGAGCGGGCCCGCGACAGCCTGGTAAAGTTCGGCGGCGGGGTGGACGAACAAGCCTTCCAAAAACTCTGCGCGTTGATGGGATACATCGATGGCGATTACAACGACGACACCACCTACACCACTCTCCGTTCCAAGCTTGGCGATGCGCAATCGCCGACTCATTATCTGGCGATCCCGCCCAGCATGTTCCCTGTGGTGGTGCAGGGGCTGGCGAATTCCGGGTGCGCGAAAAACGCGCGGGTAATTCTGGAGAAGCCCTTCGGCCGCGACCTGGTCTCGGCCCGCATGCTGAACCAGACGCTGCACCTCGCTTTTCCCGAAGAGCGCATCTTCCGCATCGATCACTACCTGGGCAAGGAGGCGGTGGAGAACCTGCTGATTTTTCGCTTCGCCAACAGCTTTCTCGAGCCCATCTGGAACCGCAATTACGTGCATAGCGTGCAGATCACCATGGCCGAGTCGTTCGGCGTGGAGGGCCGTGGAAAGTTCTACGAAGAGGCGGGCGCCATCCGCGACGTGGTGCAGAACCACATGCTGCAGGTGGTTGCGTTCCTCGCCATGGAGCCGCCCACGACAATGTATGTGGACTCGGTGCGCGATGAGCAGGTGAAAATCTTTCGCACGATTCCGCCGCTCAGCCCAGCCAACATCGTTCGCGGACAGTTTCGCGGCTATCGCGACGAGCCGGGCGTCTCGCCCAACTCCGACGTGGAAACTTTTGCCGCGTTGCGCCTGGAGATCGATTCGTGGCGCTGGGCAGGAGTTCCATTTCTCATCCGCGCGGGCAAGCGTCTGCCCACCACCGCGACGGAAGTGTTTGTGAAGTTGCGCAAGCCGCCGCTGAGCAAGATGGGCGCGGATGGCCGCAACTATTATCGCTTCCGCCTGGGTCCCGATATCGAGCTGAGTCTGGGCGGACGCGTGAAGCGGCCTGGTCCGTTAATGGTGCCGATGCCAGTGGAGCTCTCGGCGGTGAAGTACACCACCAGCGATGAGATGGATGCCTACGAACGTCTGCTGACCGACGCCATGAAGGGCGACCAGTTGCTGTTTGTGCGGCAGGATGCAGTCGAGGCGGCCTGGGCGATTGTCGATCCTATTCTTGGCGAGTGCTGCCCGACCGAGCTGTACGAGCCGGGCACCTGGGGTCCGCCCGGCTCGCGCGAATTGGCCGCCGACATCGGGGGCTGGCACGATCCGCAATAGCTACCTGGGCTGCTGAAAGGGTTGGCAACCGGCTGCTTTGAAGGGGCGCACCTTTAGGTGCGCCGTAAGATCTTTGTTTTTGTCATCCCGAGCGGGCGAACAGGGGTCCCCAACAAGCGCCCCGCCGTGGCGGGCTTGTTGGGGTAAAGTTCAGCCCCGCGAGGGATCTGCTGTTCCAACTTTTTCAGCGGCCTTTTATGGATGGCGCCGCCTGAGCGCCGACACGAAGGGACTTCCGGCAATCACAAATCGCAGCGGCCGCTCGACCGCCTTGGTAATCCCGACACGCGGCGTGGCCGTAATGCGCTCCGGCCGATAACCGTCGTCCGCAAACCACAGGTCCGATGCCGGCGCAGTGAGGTCCTTGCCGTTGTCGCGGAGGCGGGTAATGCCAAGCGCCTGCGACATGCGCCCCGGGCCGCTGGCGATCAGGCGCAATTGCGTGGGTCGCGCCATGGCCGTCAGTTCGAGGCCGCGAGCCCTAGCCATCGCTGGCAGTCCAAACACAGGCTCCATGGCCCGCAGTAGCACGCAGCCGGCACTTCCTTCCCTCATGCAAGAGACATTCAGGCAGTAGTGATTGCCGTAAATGAAGTACACGTACGCGTGCCCGGGTGGCCCGAAGAGGACGGAATTTCGCGGAGTGCGCCCCGCGTAAGCGTGCGCCGCCGGGTCCTCTGCTCCGAGATAGGCTTCATCTTCGACGACACGGCCAGCGAGCAAAGTTCGCCCTTCGCGGCGGATCAGCAGCTTGCCCAGCAACTCGCGTCCCACGGTCACCGGATCGCGATTAAAGAATTCGCGCGGAAGAATCCGAGCATGGCTCAGCATCATCGCCGTAAGCCGGCCGGCTGGCGGCGCCAACTTCTCCGTGGCTGTATGACGATTCGGCACCGTAAATAGCATCCGACGTCGACGATCAATTTACAATCATCCTGCATGATCGCGCACCTTCGCGGACGGCTCATCGCCAAACATCCGAACCAGGCCATCGTCGAGGCGGGTGGGGTCGGTTACGACGTCACCATCACTGTGCCCACATTTTCCGAACTGCCGGCGCCAGGTAGCGAGGTCGCGCTGCACATTCACACGCATGTGCGCGAAGATGCGCTGGCGCTCTTCGGTTTTCTGCGGCGGGAAGAGAAGCAGCTCTTCGAGAAGCTCATCACGGTGAGCGGCATCGGCCCCAAGCTGGCCATCACCATCCTCAGCGGCATGGCGGCGGCTGACATGGTGGGCGCGATTCGCGGCAACGATTTCGCGCGGCTCACGCGCATTCCGGGCATCGGCAAGAAGACCGCCGAACGCATGTGCGTCGAGCTGCGCGACAAGCTGGAAGGATTTGGCGCAGCGCAGCCCGCGGTGACGCATTCCGCCGTGGAGGAGGACGTGATCTCGGCGCTGTCGAACCTCGGCTACCAGCGAGCGACTGCGGAGAAAGCTGTGGAACGCGCGGCGCAATCGGCCGCACGCGACAACTTCGACGCCATGTTCAGGGCCGCGTTGGGAGCATTGTCGAAGTAGTTCCGCGGCAACGAAATCTGAGGGTCCCTTTGCCCGGAGCTACGACTACCAGATTCTTGCGACTCCGTAGCGGTCGAACTCTGCGTCTGCGCTCACAATGGCAAAACCTAGAGCTTGCGCTTGCGCGATCAGCATGCGATCGAAGGGATCACGGTGGTGCTTGGGAAGACTCCCTGCGCGGAGCGCATGGTCCATCGAGATTGCCAGCCGTCTGAAGCCCTTCTCAAATAGCACGCGGGGCAGCTCAGAAATCAGCTCGCTCGCGTCGAGTTTGCCGAGGTTGGCCTTAATCGCAAGCTCCCAGGCAACCGCAGCCGAGACATAGACACGATTGGCCGGACTTCTCAGCGCATCGAGCGCTATGTTGGAGAGCTTGTCCGTGGCCCCAAGCCACCACAACAGCGAATGACTGTCGATGAGAAGGTTCATTCGAAGCCCAGGTCCCGCATCTCTTTGTCAGTGAGAGGCTCGAAGGCATCCGCGGTCCATGAAATTTTCCCCTCGAAACCCCCAGGAATTCTTTCCCTCGCCGCATCACCAACGGGCACCAATTTCACCACCGGTTTGCGGCCACGCGCGATGATGACCTGTTCCCCGTCGCAGGCTTTGCGGATGAGCTCCGATAGATTCGTTTTGGCTTCGTGAACAGTGTGATACTTCATGATTAGCTAATCTAGTTAGCTAGCCATGGATTTGTCAAGGAACAGAGCGGTCTTAACTCCACTCCAGCAGCGCGAAGTGGGCCTTTTCCTGGGCATCGCGAAACTGGGTGTGCTTGCAGGCGGAGCATTGGGCGCGGATGGCCTTCAGGTCAATGGTGGGAAAGATGGTGTCACCCGATTCGACACCGCCCGGCGTCCTTTCCTTCAGCAGCGCGTAGGCGGGCTCGCCGCATCGTGAGCAGTGGAAGATGTAAACGTTCAAGCGCGCCATGGCGACCTCCGGTGATGGCCGGATTATATGCCTGCGCCGCCTAATCCGCTGTAGGGCCGTTGATTCCCGAATGCCTTGGCTTATCCCCGCGCGGCATCCCACCGCGCTGCGCAAATCTGGGGCCCTCGGGTCCACCCTAACGGCCGGATGCCCTGGCTCCCTGATATTACTTTCCGATGCAGAAGGTGTTTGCGACGCCTATCTACAACGGGACGCTATACTTGCTAATTAGAGCGTCGTTCTGTGGACACATTGGTGGACACATTACTCCGCTAAAGCTAGAGAGTCATCGGTCCGACAATCGTGTCGGGATGGGGCTCAGCGGCTCCTCTGGATTCCCGATACGTCGAGCCTGGCCAAAGTGCAACTTCGGCCAGGAAGCCGAAGGCGGAACAGCAAGCATGACTCCCTGCGTTTCCAATGCTCAGGTACAATCGAGGACTTACGATTCGGGAGGGAATGTGAGTCTTTGGATCGTTATAGGCGGCCAGTTTGGCTCGGAGGGCAAAGGCAAGGTTTCGGCGCACATTACGCTCTCCGAGAAGATCGACATTTGCGTTCGCTGCGGTGGTCCAAACTCTGGACACTCGTTCCTGAATGACGACGGATCCCGCTTCCTTTTAAGGCAACTCCCAACAGGGGTAGTAAGGCCCTCTACGAGGCTGCTCATTCCAGCAGGCGGCCTGGTTGACCTGAGCGTTCTCAGGCAAGAGATGCAAATGTTGATGCTGGACTCTGTCCGCGTTGGAATAGACCGAAACGCGATGATTATCGAAAATACCGATCGCGAGGCTGAGACAGAGCTCGGCATGAGGGAGCGTCTGAGTTCCACTCTGTCTGGGGTTGGATCCGCCGTGGCTCGTCGCGCATTGAGGTCGCCCGACGTCAGACTCGCCAAGGATGTTGGAGATCCGTGGCTCCAAGAGTTGATCACTGACGTAGCCGAAGAATGCAATCGAGGTCTCGACGGCGGCAAGAGAGTGCTTGTCGAAGGCACCCAAGGCTTCGGCCTTTCGGTTTACCATTCGGATCATTATCCAAAGGTCACTTCGCGAGACACTTCCGCAGCCGGTTTTCTGAGTGAAGTCGGACTTAGCCCGCTGCGGGTCACGGAAGTCGTTGCAGTTTTCAGAACCTTTCCTATTCGAGTTGCGGGCCAGCAGGCCGGCAGACTTGATGACGAGATCGACTGGGATACTTTGCAACGAGAGAGTGGGTATCCATCTCCGATCCGTGAATATACAACTGTGACTCAGAAACTGCGGCGCGTGGCACGTTTTGATTGGGAGTTGGCTCGACGCACTGTCGACCGAAATCGCCCGACTCGGATCGCGGTTATGGGGTTCGACTATTTGGATTACGCGGACCGAAGTAAGACGAGTTCGCAGCACTTTGGTGCGAAGTCCCTTGGTTTCCTCAAGCGTTTTGAATCGGAGGTGGGCCGTGTCACCTACTTCGGTACCGGTCCTGCACTACACGAGATCGGTGAGTGTTCAAATGCATTGAAACCAAGCCGTGCAAAGGGGCATCCCGTTTCGGTTATCGCATGACACAACAACGGTCCGATCTCATAGAGCGCCTTAGAGCTTTGAGGGTTGATGCACGACGGCTGCGAGCTACGCTAGTCGATGATCTTCGACAATTTCAGAAACTCGACGACAACTCTTTCTTCACCCTGCCGACGTCCGACCGAAAAGGCATCAGTACCGCAACCACATGCACTGCATTGATGGCGCTTATTGATTCCAACAAACTCTCCGAGTTACGGCCATCTGACCAAAAGGTCGGGCCGAATCAGCAGCAAGTGGGGGCGCCCACGCTCCCTGCGCAAAAAGAACGCATTTCGCCCGAGCGGGAGCTTTTTTCAGCAGTGGTGGCAGGAACTTGGGAGAGTTCTGGCTTGCGCGACCTGAATGCCTTCAGTACCTGCATGGTCATTCGAGCTGCTGGTTTCTTGGTCACCGCCCAAGTATTTACCTCCTCGGAAGTGAGAGCTCTAAAGCATGTTCGTCAACCAGGCAAACGCGAGAAAAAGAAACTGCTTGGCGTTGTAGAAGGCGCTTTGGGAAAGCAGCACGAACCGTCTCTGGATGACATCATCCTCACTGTCGCAAAAAAAGCACCGGCGAGCTTTAGCATCCCTGGGTATCCCCCAAAGAGCACGATGGCGTATTGGTTCGTTGACGGAATTACAAAAGCCAAGATCAATCTGCCCGCGGAATACTGGAGTGAAATCGCAAACTGGGCGACTTTAGAGTTTGAAACGCAGTTATCGTATGTTGTTTCAGGCGACGATCCGTTAATGGATCCGGCATCGCTTGCGATGGCGGCCTGCTTGATTAGTCGAATCAGGAAGACCTGTGCGGAAAGCGACCAACTTTCTGAAATCAGCAAGAAACTGCCCTCTAAAGTTGAGCTGATGCACGCCGTTCAACAGGTGTTTGAGCAACAGAGCGATTCTGGTATTTGGCATAAGTACTTTCCTTTGTTTCACTTCCCTGGCTCAGGCGCAGCAGACTATTGTTTCAGCTTCGAGTTCCTAGAGGCGATCCTCATCGAGTTTTCTGAGTTTGAAATCCTCTCCAAAACCGGAATACTTGAGGGAATTGAAAAAGCTGTGAAGTGGTGTGGGAATAATCGTTTCAAGGTCCGTGAGGGTACGGAAGTCTATAACGGCTGGAATGCAGGAGGTGAAGTCCGCAATCTGGCTGCTGGTATTCCCGAGGCGTGGGCAACAGGCGCCGTCCACATGTTCCTTTGGGAGCTTGATACTGCTCTTTCCGGATGGTTGGATCAATTGCTCCTTTCTCGGTTTGGAGTAGATCGTGCCGATGTCGAGCCGACAAGCAAACAATGGGACGATTTGATCGATGTCGACCTTCAATTGCCCGGCGGTAAAGTCGCCTCGCTGAAGCAAGTGGTAGAGGACCAGCTGTTAAGGAACACAATGGGAGGGAAGCCACGAGAGGCTGTCAGGGAGCCAATGATTTCGGGTAGACGCTCAGCTCTCCTGTTTGGTCCGCCAGGGACTTCTAAGACGACTTTGGCAGAAGTGATTGCTCAGCGGATCGGGTGGCCTTTACTCGTAATCACACCTTCAAGTTTTTTGAGTTTGGGCTTGGAGAAGATATACGTTCGCGCCAACGAGATATTCGAGGATTTGATGGACATTTCGGACGCCGTCATTCTCTTCGACGAGATGGATGCTCTGGTCCAAACCATAGGGAAGCCGGGAAAGAACAAAGAGGGAATTCCAGGGCTGGACGTCACTCGGCTCCTGCTAACGACCAGTATGCTGCCGAAACTTGCTGACCTCCATAAGCGGGCGCGCGTTGTATTCCTAATGGCCACGAATCATATCCAAGAACTCGACCCAGCGATAACTCGCCCGGGGAGATTCGATTTGCTTATCTGTGTTGGGCCGCCGAATTGGACCCAGAAGATAGAAGGGCTATCGAAAATATTTAAGAAACTTCCTGCCGAACAAGTTAGTGCCATCCAAAGCAAACTCGAGTCATTAGGTGACTCGAACGACACTTCGAAGCGGCTGGATAGCTTTACGGTCGCCGATCTCAAGAGCTTTTTGGAGCACCTAAAGGGCACAGACGACCTGGCCGATGCACTGGACAAATTGAGCAAGGCTGACTTTGAAAAGCAAGTCCGCGAGTGGGCAGAGAAATTCATCACGATGAACACTGCCAGCGGCCTGCTCGAAGAATTCAGCGAAGATAGCCAAGCCTCCCGCATTCAGTAGAATTTCGCTAACGCAATTGTTCTTCAAGGTGCGGTGGGCAACGTAGATGAGCCCCCGCGCAAACTCTCGAGAATGTTGTTAATTCTCGCCTCAATTTGCTCAATTGAAAGATTTCCAGGTAGCACGACCGACGCGCGGGGCACGAGCGCCTGGATGTTCGATTCAACCGGATGTGAATCGGCGGCCAGGAATTCCTCATACGATTCATACCGGTCGCGCAGTCGCTCAAAGCGGATGTTGGAAGGAGTATCTACGTAGATCAAGATGAAACGGGATGCAAATTCGTCCTTGAGGGATTCGTAGTCGATCGGATGCCGAAGTCCGTCTATCGCGTAGTCGCTCTTGGGATCGATTAAGGCGATCAGTCGATGATTGAGTTCGATTTGGCGATCCCCCGACATCACTCCCCATCCGACCTCTTGAAGGCGGGACTTGGCTGCGGGATCACCCTTGAACCAATCGGCGAGAACCAAGCTGTATCGGAGATACCGGAACCCGAAATGGTGTTCGAGGTAGTGGGCGACTTCGCTCTTGCCGGACCCGATTCGCCCCGCGACTCCAATCACGATTCGTGATTCGCTCATGCGGAGCATTGTAGACACCTACACTTTATCCAGTCCGGACGCCTGAAGAATCTCGGCAAGTTTCGCGTAGTTGATGCTCGGTGAGCGCGGCACGATCAAGTAATCCTCAGCCGGCGTGCCCAGGGCGATGTAATCATCCGCCAAATAGAACAGGCCAACCAGTGCCGACGTTATCGCATCGACCTCGTCGTGGGTCACTCGATCGGTCAGGTAAGCTCCAGTGATGCCGATTCGCCCCATGCCACGTTTCAGTTCTTCGAGGCTCGCACCCTTGCGTGGGATCCCAAGCAGATCCTGTGCCGCGCCGGGGTAGCTTTCAATCACCTTCAGCCCCTTTTTTCTAAGTTCCGTTGCCATCCGCATCCCACGTACTGTGAGCGACTTCATGCTCGGCAAGAGGGCCCAGAAGACCGAAATACCCATCCTCTTCAGCGCGAGTTCGCACTTTCGGTAGATCAGCGAATCCCCAAGGTTGTCGGGATCGGTTACCCCTTCAGGAAAGGACAGCGGAGAATCGATCGAAACAATGTCAGGCGCCGCGGCGAATGTCTCGCGGATAAGTTCTTCGTCGGTGCGCAAAGACTTGGTCGTCGCGTTACACCCATCCATCAGCGCCCACCCGGTTGCGCGGCGTTCGCTGCCAGTGAGATCGATCCCGACGATTCTCGGTGACCCCGACTGCGAAACAACTTTCGTCAGGAGATTTCCAACAATTTCACTGCCGGGAATCTGCGGCAGCGCCTTCCTCGCGGTCGACAGCTTCGGCTGCTTCGGGATTTCAGCGATACCCGTAAAGATGGGGGCAATAGAATCCTGAACGAAGGAAGCCGTCTGCTGCGACAATCGGTCGTAGCAGATCTCCATCATCGCCTTCAGATGCACGACGTCGGCAGTGTTGTACTCGATCAATTTTCCCAGAGCGGCCTTGTCTCCTCGCAGATACTGCGCCCACAGGACAGTTGCTTCGTATCCCGAGACGTCGGCTATGGATGAACTGCGGCAAATTCCGAGGGCTTTCTCAACTTCTTTCAATCCTCCGCTAAAGCCAAGCCGTCGAGAAACCCAGCGAAGGTCGATATGCACAGGAGGGAGTGTGATCCCCGGAAAAGCAGACCGCAAGAATCGCAAATCAAACCCGGCGCCATTGAATGTCACGACAACCGAGTACTTCTTCAGCTGTTCCTGCAACTTGTCAAGATTGTCGTTCTGAACATAGACGCTATAGCGCCTTCCGTCGTAGAGACCCACCACTGTGACGGAGTCGAACACGGTTGACAACCCCGTCGTCTCAATGTCCAGGTAGACGCATTGATCGGAAAACTCGGGGAAAACGCGCCAAGCCTCACCCAGATCGCTCAACCGTTGAAAGAAGGCGGCATCTTTGTTCTTGATGGCCTGGCGGGAGCGAGGGATGTAATCGTCGAGCCTCTGCTGCAATCGAGCACCAAGCAACCCGAATCTCTTCTCGAATCGATCCGCATCATCCCAGTCGCGGATCCCATTCGCCCACATCGCGCGTTCGGTTTCTCGGCCGATCCCTGGGATGTGAATGAAGGTCTGCTGCAGCATTGAACCGTCCTATATCGACTCTGATCGTCAACTATAGTTTACGTCAACTTCGGTTGACAAGATGCAACGAAATCTTTTATCGTTGAGTGCCCGGTTTTGGTGCAATGAAGCGAGATACGCCTCAAGACGAAGCCTTTAAGAGTGCCGTTAGAGATGAGTTCCTGCGAGCGTTACATCGTGCGCAAGAGATGGGCTATACCGTCGATAAGTTCGCAGAAACACTAGGCATAACTCGGGCCGCCTTGCACAAATACACGAGAAAACAAGGCCAGCCCATTCCAAGTCTGCGCGTTTTGGAGAGAGCCCGTAAGAGGTGGAAGATCCGAGTCAGCTACGGAGATTTGGGTGAGGGTTATATCAACAAGAAAACGATCGAGGACGGTCAACTTGAGTTGCAGTTCTCAGTTAACGACATTTCCAAGGAGAACGTCCAGATTCAGAAGATCACCCCAAAGGGCGACAGCACCGTCGAAATGTTGCTGAAGATTGACTTTGCAAAACGCGCTTGACTGATCCCTTGACCACGAACAAATCCGCCGATTCCTATCGCTTGAGTTCCATAGAGATCTGCGCAAATTGGTCCAGAGCGGCTTGGAGGTCCTCTACGATCTCGGCCGCAATTACGTCGGGGTCGGGCAGGTTGGCCGAATCCTCCAGGCTGTCGTCTTTCAGCCAGAAGATGTCCAGGCTCACCTTGTCCCGCTTGATCAGGTCGTCGTAAGCAAATGACTTGAACCGTTCCGTCTCTTTCCGTTCGTGGCGGTTCGCCGCGTTGTAATAGGTCACAAAATCGTCGAGGTCGACGCGCTTCAACGGATTCGTTTTCAGCGTGAAGTGCTCGTTGGTACGGAAGTCGTAAATCCACAGCGTCGTCGTCCAGGGCTTCTCGCTCGCGGGTTTGCGGTCGAAGAAAAGGACGTTCGCCTTGACTCCCTGAGCGTAAAAGATGCCGGTCGGGAGGCGCAGCAGCGTATGAACGTCGCACTCGTGCAGCAGTTTGCGACGAACCGTCTCTCCCGCTCCGCCCTCAAATAGCACGTTGTCCGGCACAACGATCGCCGCGCGTCCGTGAATCTTCAGGCAGCTCTTTACGTGCTGGAGGAAGTTAAGTTGCTTGTTACTGGTCGAAGCCCAGAAGTCGTCACGCACCACGACCAGGCTCTCCTTGGCTTCTTCTCCCTCCTCGTTGATGACGGTGATGCTCGATTTCTTGCCGAACGGCGGATTGGTGAGCACCATGTTGTAGGCTGTCGAAGGCTTCTGGTTCAAGCTGTCCGCCACGACGATGGGGCACTGATCGCCGCCGATGCCGTTCAGGTAGAGATTCATCGCCGCGAGCCGGGCCGTGGCGTCCACAATCTCGGTTCCACTCAGGGCGTCGTACTTTAGGTGCTTCTTTTGGTCTTTGTCGAGTTGGTAGTGTTCAGGATTGCTGATGTAGATGTTCGTCTTGAGCAGGAATCCGCCGGTCCCACACGCAGGATCGTGAATGGTTTGCCCTGGAGCCGGGCGCATGACGTCCACGATGGCTTCGATCAGCGCGCGAGGAGTGAAGTACTGGCCCGCCCCGCCTTTGACATCTGACGCATTTTTCTCCAGCAGACCTTCGTAGGCGTCGCCTTTCGATACCGGTGCTTTGATACAGGAAAGGCAGTGGGCGACGCGGGGTGGGAAGGCCGTCTGGCACGCCCTCGCTGTACTTCTGCGTCTGGATCTCCACGCTGGTGAGCGTCTCGCCTTCTCGCTTGGCTTCGATCACGCCGGCGGCTGCACCGTCGACAAAGAGAAGGTAGTCGGCCTCACCGTGCCCCTTCTTCATCGGAACTTCGCGGATAGCAACCCCTCGGCCAGCCGTAATGTTGGCGGCGTCCCGGTTCTGGATAATCCATCCGGCGGCGCCCAGAAGCTGGTCGATGTTCTCGCGGGCCCGGTCCTCGGGGGTAATGGGCATGGGAAAGGCGAATTATAGCGGGCGCGACAGACCGATGAATAGAAATCGCTGCGCTGAACTCCGACCTAATTTCATTTGTTCTTTCGTTTCTGCCGTTGCCAGCCTGTTTTTGTCCTTCACTTGAGCGTCAGCGGACAAAGACAGACGGAACGGTGAAAGGAACTGAACGGAGGCAGTGGAAAGAAGGGGCGAAGCCGACCGGAGATGTCGAAAAATTGACCAGCAGGTAGCGCGCTTCGGAGTCCGATTCGGGCTTGCGCGGTTGTAACTTATAAGATACACTGGGGGCGTGATTGAGATTCGTCGGTATGTCACCCGATTAGGAAAAGATTTGATCGGCGACTGGTTGGCAGGTCTCGACGCCCATGTGCGAGCGAGAATCGCCGCGCGGATTGACCGGCTTTCTCTTGGGAATTTCGGCGATTGCAAATCGCTGCGCGAGGGAGTATCCGAACTTCGGATCGACTGGGGGCCGGGATATCGGGTGTACTACGCGCTGTTGGGCAGGACCTGCGTGCTGCTCCTGTGCGGCGGCGCTAAACGCAGACAAGCGTCCGACATAAATCGGGCGATTGAATGCCTCCGTGACTACAAGGAAAGGACGCGCAAGCCATGAAACACAAGGCCAGCACTTCTCATGACGAAGCGATGGTTAGAGAGCTTCGCGAAAATCCAGACTTTGCCGCCGAATACTTGAGGGCGGCGCTGGAGGACGGAGAAGAGCCGCAGGTGCTCCTGGTCGCCTTGCGCCGGGTAGCTGAAGCCCGGGGTGGTGTTGCCAAGGTGGCCAAGGCCGCTGGTATCGAGCGTGAGAGCCTTTACCGAGCACTGTCGGCGCACGGCAATCCTCGCCTGTCCACACTGGTTGCCGTTACCAAGGCAATGGGTTTGAAACTTACGGTTGAGGCCGGGCAATAAGCGAGCGCTTTGCGCCAGGAAAAGGAGGACACCATTACCTAGGTACGCAACTGCGACCTTGAATATGTCATGAGCCGTTCCTACCGACGTCCGTATGCGGCGATCACAGGACTTGCCAGCGCAAAGGATGACAAGCGCACGGCCCATCGCGGTGTTCGCCGTAAGCAGAACTTGGCACTGAAGACTTCCATCGATTACGAGAACCTTCTTCTTCCTCATCGTCTTGAATGCGCCTCGAACAACACGTATTCCCTGGGGCCGCGACGGCTGCTAGTTCAACTACAGTCATTGGCGCAATTTAGACGATGAGTGGTGCCAGCGCTATCACCGCAAGTTGCTGCGGAAATAAGACGCCGTCGTTGCATGCCCCGAGTGTCCGTACGCCAGGTGACGGACTGACCGACGAACAGCAACTTTCCCGTCGCATCTGGGCACAAAACAGGAGGCCGCTCGATGATTGTTCGAACAGCTAGGACTCTTGCTATGCCCAAGTTCGTCTACCTATTTAAATCGACGGTCGGCACGCTCTGGATACGTCAAGAACGGGACAGGAGCTAGTGCCTGAACATCGGGGTGAAGATGAATTCGAGGTGCTCGGCTACTGCGATTCTGCGTTTGACGCCGCCGATGTCCAGCTGCGGCAAACAGGGTTCCGGGATTAGGACAATGGCTTGACAGTCGATGCTCCGGCGACATTGCCGCCATGGGCGAAAAGAGGCTGTGCGATAACACATCACTGCAAATAGCGACGGCTCTTGTAGACCGCTCGCCAAAGTGGGACTCTTCTCTGCGGTAACATTATCGGCAGTGCAACAGTTCTGATCGACGGAGAAGGCGATCACGCTCCAGCCGCTCGTGACCAACGCCAATCGCGGGCCAGATTCCGCTGTGTGCGATTATTTTGGCGTCAAGCAATTGGCGGCGTGCGAACGGAACTCCAACTTGAACAAAACCGATTGTGAACTTTCGATCTCTGAGGCGACACTCGCGGAAGTGCGACGACTGCGGGAAGAGAACGCTCGTCTGCAGGGCCTCTTGATCGAGCATGGTATACGAATTCCGGAGACCCCAGTATCCACCGGCGCGACACCTCGTACGTCGAGTGCAGCACCGGACAATCGCAACCCTGGCGTGGGAAATGCCGAACAGCGAATCGCTTTGTTCCGCAGTCTCTTCCGTGGACGTGACGATGTTTATGCCATTCGCTGGGAGAGCGCCGACGGGCGATCCGGATACATGCCCAAGGCAGATCGTGACTGGAAATCGTATCTACGTGCCAAAGACGAGGAGCGCAGGAAGGTTGATCGCCTGACGCGAAAATTCAGGCCGCTCACTGATGACGTTGTTCGTGCGCACCTTGTCGGCGAACACACGATCGGGATCTACCCGCTCCTGCAGGACGAGACTTGCTGGCTGCTGGCGGTGGATTTTGACAAGAAGACCTGGCAGAAGGACGCCACTGCGTTTCTCGCGGCTTGTCACGAACTGAAAGTGCCTGCGGCATTGGAACGTTCCCGGTCGGGAAACGGTGGACACGTGTGGATTTTCTTTGAGCGAGCGATCCCTGCCACAACCGCGCGAAAACTGGGCTGTGCCATCCTCACCCGAACCATGGAGTCCCGCCATCAGGTGGGACTGGATTCATACGACCGATTCTTTCCCAACCAGGACACGATGCCCAAGGGAGGGCTTGGCAACCTAATCGCGCTACCTCTGCAAAAGGTCCCGCGTGCGAAACGGAAACAGTGTTTTTGTCAATGCGGAATTTGATCCGTATCCGGACCAGTGGGGATTTCTGGCTAGCCTAGAAAGGATGTGCAACGATGCCGTCGAGGCGGTAGTGCTTGAAGCGCAACGACGCGGGGATCTGATTGGAGTCAGAATCAGCATTGCAGAAGACGAGGGACAAGATCCGTGGACGTTGCTGCCGTCACAAAAGAGAGTGGAGCGCCCAATACCAGGACCATTCCCAACTGCAGGTGCAAATCATTCGCGCCAATCTCGTGTACATCGAGAAAAATGGTCTGTCGTCGGCGATGTTAAACAGGCTGCTACGCTTGGCAGCATTTCAGAACCCCGAATTCTATAAGGCCCAGGCAATGCGCCTTCCCACATTCAATAAGCCGAGAGTGATCGCGTGCGGCGAAGATCTTGCCAATTACATTGCGTTGCCGCGTGGCTGCCTCTCGGAGGTAGTGGAACTGTTCGAAGGGCATGGCATCAAGACGGACATTCGTGACGAGCGGGTCGCCGGCCTTCCAATTGATGTGGAGTTCTCTGGCCAGTTGCGCCCGTTGCAAAACGATGCTGTCTCCATGATTGCCCAACACGATGAGGGAATTCTCTGTGCACCGACTGCGTTCGGCAAGACTGCTGTGGCCGCGTGGCTAATCGCGGCACGAAAAGTAAATACCCTCGTACTGGTTCACCGCCAACAACTGCTGGACCAGTGGCATGCCAGGTTAGCAATGTTCCTGAATCTCCCGGCCAAGTCAATCGGGCAAATTGGCGGAGGAAAGAGCGAGCGCACCGGTTGTGTTGACATCGCAATCATCCAAAGCACCCACGACAAAGACGGAGTCAAGGATTTCGTCGCAGAGTACGGTCAAGTCATTGTCGATGAGTGCCACCATTTGTCGGCGTTCACCTTCGAGCAGGTGATGAAGCAGGTGAAAGCGAAGTACATTCTCGGGTTGACGGCAACTCCCGAGCGTAAAGATGGACACCATCCCATCATCTACATGCAATGTGGGCCGAGTCGATTTAAACTCAGCGCTCGCTCGATGACCGCCGCTACACCTTTCGATCATGAAGTGATTTCTCGGTTGACAGAGTTTTGCTTGCCGTCCGAGCAGATCGACACAACAATTCAGGAATTGTATGCCGCACTTGCAAATGACAGTGCTCGAAATGAACTCATCGTTGCCGATCTCGTACGGGCTGTCGAAGATGGACGCTCACCGTTGCTGCTTACCGGTAGGACTGATCACTTGAAGTATTTCGAGACGACGCTTGCAGGTAAAGTGGACAACGTGTTCGTTCTAAGAGGCGGCATGGGGAAGAGACAACGGCGATCAGTCGCGGAAGCCATCGCGGCCGTTCCGGAGGACGCGCCACGAGTCATCCTGGCAACTGGAAGCTACATAGGAGAGGGCTTTGACGATGCGCGATTGGACACGCTGTTCTTAGCAATGCCGATTTCCTGGAAAGGCACGTTGCAGCAGTATGTCGGGCGCCTTCATCGACTGCACGACGCTAAGCGCATCGTCAGGGTCTACGACTATGTAGATTGCCATGTCCTGATGTTAGCGAGAATGTACGCGCGCCGATTGAGAGGTTACAGTGCCATCGGCTACAGGATTCGCGACGGCGCGCAAGATGTGGCATCCAGCCCAGTACAATAAGCCGTTCTTCAAAAGACATTAAGCGAACGGCTTCTCGGATCGAAGGACGATATGACACAAAAGAAGCACGAACCCTTGATGGTGGTCCACATGGATGTACGGAAACTAAAGCCAGAACCTGACACCAATCTCCCGTCCGTCAGCAAAGCACGATTGGAGAAACTGATCGCGGAGGCGGTGGTGGATGCTTACACGGAGCAGGAGCAGGCCGTCGGCTTCCTCACGATGATTCAGGATCACCTCGTTCTGCCCTTCTCCGTGAATATCCTCGGCGTTGAGGCTGTGGTGGAGAAAGTGGACATGACCCGCGACGGCCGGATTGTGGCGGTTTGCCGACGAGACAACGTCCGGCAGCGAATCGGAATCCTCGATCTGGCGCTACCGACGCCCACGCCGGCCGGCGCGGAATGGATCGCAGCATATCACCACTGGAGCAGAGGGTTCTGAGTGAGCGAATACCAATACTACGATTTCCGGGCGATAGATCGGGCACTGACAAGAGCTGAGATGGCTGAACTGCGGTCCATTTCCACCCGCGCCGTGATTACCTCGACGAGTTTCACGAACCACTACGAGTGGGGAGACTTGAAGGCAAATCCCCTTAAACTTCTGGAAAAGTACTTCGACGCATTTGTTTACGTGGCAAATTGGGGGACACGGGAATTCTATCTTCGCCTTCCGCTGGAGTTGGTCGACTACAAACTGCTCAGGACCATGCTCCCCGGCGATGCCGCGAGCGTGCGAAAGGAAGGGAGCTGTGTAATTGTCGGGTTCGAAAACGAGTCAGAACAGGATGACTGGGACGACGGCACGGGCTGGATGGGCTCACTGATGTCGCTGCGTTCTGAATTGCTGTGCGGAGACCTCCGGTGCCTATATCTCGGATGGCTTCTTTGCGTGCAGTGTGAGGAGTTCGCGGAAGAGGAACTGGAGCCTACCGTACCCGCCGGCTTGGGCGAACAGTCGGCTCCTCTCCACTCGCTGATTGAGTTTCTCGGAATCGACGAAGACCTCGTCGAGGTTGCCGCGCTGACTTCAGCGCCGCTCAACGCCGGGCCGAGCAGGAAACAACTAGATGCCTGGATTCGAAGCCTGCCCGAAAAAGAGAAGAATGATCAGCTCGTAACCGCGGCATCGCAATCCGGCGATCGCTGGAGAAACGATCTTCTGCGGCGCTTTCGGCAGCAGAATCAACCGCGCGACTCTCGCGAATGCCGTCAGGTCCAACGGCGGACAGCCGGAGACCTCCTGGCAGCAGCTCATGCCCGGGCTGAGGAGAGAACTCGGCTATCGGACGCAAGACGAGCGGCGGAGGCAGAGCGGCAGAAAGCAAAAGCCGAGGCTGACCGCAGACGGTATCTAGACCAATTGGGAAATCGCAAAGAAGCGGCTTGGAAGCAGATCTCTGCGCACATCCAGAAACGCCAGCCGAACGAATACGACAAGGCGGTCAGCTTGCTGGTCGACTTGCGTGATCTCGCAGTCCGCCAGGGACGTGAGTCAGTATTCCAGTCGGCACTGGAGAAACTCCGCCAAACGCACGCCGCCAAGGGGAGTTTTCTGCGTCGGCTGACAAACGCAAAGCTATAGGTCTGGTCACAGAGTAGATGCTTCCGCAAAACCGTTGAAAAGAAGCCTGCAGATTGGGGTCTCATCCGTGCCGGCAATCAAAGAGTGAGTAAGTATCCTCCGGCAGAGCCGGAGGCTTTACGGTTGCTGGCCCCTCAAAGGGGCCTGATCGCAACCGGTGAAAAGCAAAAGCAACTGCAACGGCACGAGGCTCGCGAGGCAACGCGCTTCGGCAAAAACGAAAGCAACAGCGGGAGGTATACTCCTGGAATTCTCAAAGTCTGACTGCCTCCCCGGCAGAGCCGGGGGAACTCCCATTTCATTAGGGTTGATCTACGCTCGTTGGCCGTCGGCGCACGTTCGCTTCGTCTGCCCACTTCCTTCAGCATGGTCCAGAAGAGAGGACATCTTCAGCGACTATACGCCGACGCCTTATGTGGGGTATCACGAGGGATGGACCGATTGCAGAAAGCCCGCCAGCTTCGCAGTCGCTTTGTACTGAGGAATTGGTTCCAGTTCCTTGAACGCGCTGGTGAATGCGTTCGAGAGGCTCCACATGGTTCGCGCCTGGAACTCTTCATGCACGGGCTGAAAATACAACTCGTGCACACGCCGCGCCAGGTGCTTCGGAAACCACAATTCGTCCTCGATGAACGCCTGGTAGATCAGCAGTTTTGCTGAAGCCGTTGACAACTGCAGCGCCTGCCACTCCTCGACTTGTTGCTTCAGAGGCCCGAAGTTCCTCTGCATCCGATCGACGCCGATGGCCAGGCTGTCTTCGAGGGAGAAATGCTTCGAATGCTTCGCGAGAACGGGCGTGTATTCCCCGTGAAACGCAAGGTTCTCGCATACGAAGACTCTCAGACCCACTGTGCAACTAAGCCGGAAACTCTTGTCGTGACTGTTCCGCACGCCGATGGCGAAACGGCATCCGTCGAAGCCGGAGCTCAAGTCCATCACTCCGAACATGCGCATTCCGTCCGTCGATACGGCGTATTCCTCCTGCACGACGCCAATTCGGCGAAAGCCGAGTGCTTCGATCAGTTTCTCCACTACTGCGATGTGCGGAATGGGTTTGTGGGTTTCTGCCCCTACGGGCGTTGCCACGCGGGCCAGTTCTTCCCGGGTTAGCTTTGCTCCGTAAGAGCATAGCGTCATCGTCGGAGCGGGCGCCGGTACTTGGGCCGTTAAGACACCAGCCGGCTGTGCCTGCTCGATAAGGTTTGTCTCTTGCATCGCATTTCCTCCAAAAATGAAAATCGGGAGCACCACGAGACAACAAGTCCGCGACGCTCCCGAGTTGGTTGTACCGCATCCGGCGGCTCGGCACCCGCTCAACGCGAGCTAGCTGTATAAGGTCAAATTGGAGATGGGAGTCGTGAAGCCGACGCGGGGATTGGCGCGCTTATTCGGCGACGCGATCGCCGAACTCGCGCTCACACTCTCGCCAGTAGCCGCAATACCGTCGTGAACACAATGGGCTGCTACGATGCGGTGGGTAGATTCCGTCCCGGATCGACTCCTGCACCATGGGATACAGAGTCTCGGCAAAGCGCCGGTTTTCAGGACCGACCTGATAGCTCTGTTGCACCACGTTCACAGGCTTGGTCTTGGTCACCGTGTCCAAGCGACAAAGCCCGCTGGCTTCAGGCGTGATCATCGCGTACGTCGTCAGTTGCAGGCAGTGTTCCGCCGAGATCCCGTTTGGCCGCTTCGACGAAGTCTTAAAGTCAAACACGCAACCATCAACGTCGAGCAGATCGACGATCCCACGCACTTTCACGCCAGCAATCTCGCTTTGCACGGTCTGCTCAATTGCTTTGGGAATTATCCCTTTAACTCCCTTACTCGGTTATGATTGTGCGGACTAGCCACATCCAAGCCCCGTTGTCCTTAACGGCGGTCGCATCACAATAAGTTGACCGCACTCTGTGACCACGACCGTCGTCGTCGTCAATCTCAGGCACGTATTTCAGGCATCCACAGTGGTATCCAGTGTCCGAATAGAGCGACCCACTGAAGTCCAGCTTCGCAAAGTCCTCAGCCGACCAGTCGGAACCGTCAACCGTACTGTTTTCGTGCGTAATTGGTACTAGCTTCTCCATTCACGCCCCGAGGAAGTTAAGTAGATAATTCCCATTGCTTTCGGCTTTACGGAACGAGCCGCCTCTGACAAATAGGCCTCGACGAGAATCCTCCCGGTGGTAGCAAGTTCCGTCGAATCCTCATCGTCACGCAGCGCGGCTTCTGCGATGGCAAGCGACCATTCCTCTGCGAAGGCTTCGGACAATTCGCCGTTCTCCATGTCGCGGCCCGTACTTATCTTCTGGCGGAAGTTCCGTGCCAATGTCCCGTGGAACGCTTTGCCCAGTGCCAGTGCGCCGGTCGTCGGTTCGGTCAGCCCGACCAGATAGCGGAAGTACCACTTGGCGGGGCATGCCAGATATGTGGATGCCTGGCTGGGGGAGAGCAACTCCCCCAGCGCCTCGTGTACGGCAACTTCTGTCATCGCACACCTCCGTCGCGGGCGTGTTGGATGAACAGACTTAGCGCCATGGCACGCAGGTCTTCGCTGCCAAAGCGAACCGACAGACCATGCGCGGACGCGTACTGTTCGGCCGCAAGAGCTGCGTCGATGCTCGCTGTCAGCGCGGCGCGCAACGCCGTTTCCGCATTGCCCGAACTGGCGGGTGCACTGGCCGGTTTGCCATTGCCGTTACCACTACCGTTGCTGTTCGCTCTGACCCGTGTACCGTTGTCGCCGTTTGCGGGCGAACCGGGCGTAGTGCTGTACCCGGCTGCGTTCTCGGACGGTGCCGGCGCACCGTTCGGCTGCACAACCCAATCGACAAAACGGCGATTGCCTTCGCGGCGTTCGGCACGGCAGATATCAAACGGCTCGTTCTGCCGGATGCCAAGCTCTACCAGCTTGTCACGTACAACCGGCGGCACATACATGACTCGTCCGTCGGTGAGCGAGTACATGACCTGATCGCCGAAACGTCCTTGGACTTTCAATCCATCCGCATAGGCCAACATGGCGGACACCGGCACATTGGCTTCAAACACAACTCTTTCTTTCATGGTTCACCTCTCAAATGTGTGTTGGTTGATCGTTGTTTTGTAGTGGACACACCTCCGGCTGCTTCGTTCGCAACACCGGTGGAGTGAAGTTGGAGGTCAGGGAATACAGGCGGGCGGAGCCAGATGCGCTTCACGTGCGAATATCCGCGTGCTAACCATCGGCACCACTTGGCGATGCTATTCGCAGGGTGTCCGCGAGCCGCCGACGGTTGCATCCTTGTAGCCAGACGCCGATCGGACTGGCCAGACCACAAGGCGAGGGGTGTTGCAGAGCAGTATTATCGAGGGGTTAGTCAGCCGCTAAGTGACTTAACGACAGCAACTTGTGAGAAGCCCGTTCTAGGCGTTTCAGGGCTTATTCCGGGGCTATTCTAGGCACATCCCCGGAGCAACAGGGATCACCTATCGCAACTTTTCACCTGGAAGCGTTGATGATGTCGACCATGGGAATCGGCTGCAGCTTCTGCTGGGTCCAGAGGAACACAGGACATTGCTTGCCCTGATGGACAAAACTCCGTGCCACCGTGAAGCCGAGAACCAGGTTTTTCAGGGCAATCCTCTGCGCCAGCAGCGGCACCATGTCGGCGGACGCGCAAAGATAAAAGAGCAAATCGATGGAGTTCTCGCCGCTGAGAGTATTGCTGATTTCGGCGTAACGGTCTTCGGCCTTGAGGGTGCGTTCATACTCCACCGCAATGGTCAGAGAATGCGCGCCAGCGCTGGAACGATCCAACGAAAACACTGCGTCATAATCCTTCGCATACCGGCGGGCCGACAGGTTTGCAGCCCGGACTAGGAGGTCCGTCCTCCACCACTCAACCTGGAACTGCTGCTCAAACGTTCGCCGGATGTCGTTCAGCAAGAGGGCGTGCGGGATTTCATCCCGTTTCGTGAGGACTCGCGCACCCGACGTCAAACTTAGGAGGCATTCTTGCCGGTTCTCTAATTCCCTCAGACCTTGCCGGGTGATCGTGTAGATCCGGTACTTGCCGATCTGCAGCATCACCGTCTGCACCAGGCCGCATTCCACCAGACGGCCGATACGCCAGTAGAACGATCCCAAACTGCTGGCAATGTTGGATGCCTTGGCAAACTCGAACAATTGGTAGCTGGTAATGAAGCGACAGTCTCGCACCGTCTTCAGCAGTGCCAGATCTTTGGTGGGCTCCATAATGACTTTGGTGGGGCGACGCTGTCCAACTGCCGATTTCATCTTTTTTATGCCAGGCGATCGCATCTGCATTCCTCTCGAGTTCTTGTCATGTGGGGAAGCATGGGTTCAAGCATCCTTCCCGCCATCGCTCCCAAGTGCCTTTCGCAGGTCCTCTACCGAATACTGCTTCGCGGCGGCCAGAGCTCGTGCCTCTTGTGCGGTCCGCTGCCAATGGTCTCGTTCGTTTCTGAGCTTCGTATTCTCCGCTTTCAGCCGTACATTCTCTCCAGCCTGACGCACGAGTTGCGCACGATCTTTGTCGTGTTCACTGCTCAGTTTGGCTAATTTCCTCTGCAGCACGTCGGCTCCGGCGCTAACCTGTTCTAGCTCGGCAGAGATTCGCTGGTACCGCCATAATGAGTATCCGGTCACCAGGACTGCGATTGCCCCGACCGCCATGATGGCCAGTCGTTGGCGGAGCATGAAGAGGTCCTCCATGGATTCAGCGTCGCGCTCTTGCTGCATCGCCGCAGCAGTCGTTGTCTCCTTCCTGGTCGCCTTCCGGGTCGGTTTTCCTGGCAGTGCGCTGCACGTTCCCAGCATGACCACTAACAGCACAGCCACTCGCGACACCTGATTACGAGCTCTGCTGTGGTAAGCACGCGACCCAAGGATCTCCGGCAGTATTTCGCATGTCACCCTGTGTTCCGATTCGAGGCATCGGCCCATCATCATGGCGGACGTAGACGTGCCTATGCCGCGGTCTTGGCTCGGGACTGAGCTTTTCCGGTAGGTGTCAGAGTAGTTTCTTTCCATCGCGTCTCTTTTTGCGCGCTGTTGTATTCGCGACTGACCGCTGCTCGGTGTGCAATCCAGGCCTCCACCTCGGATTCAAGCCAGCCGACCGACCGCGTACCGAGGCTTATCGGCGCAGGAAATGCTCCCCTGGCAATGCGATCGTAAATTCCAGTTCGTGAGAGCCCGGTGCAATCTTTGACCTGGGGCATTCGAAGTATCTTTTCGTGCACTGTCGCACCTCCGGGGTCAATGCTGCACGAGGGACCGCTACAGAGTCTAGGAATGATGGGATACTGCGTAGAACGTTATGGGACAGCAGGCGGAAAGATGGTGGGACAGTACAGCGGATAACCTATTGGTTAGAGGCCTTTTATGTCGATGTCGTTCTTCTCCATGTACTCGAGAACACTGGAAATCATGATAAGCGTCCGCGAGTTCTTGGCAGCGCCTGGTCGCCTCTTCTGCTTCTCCAGCACTCCGCATTCGATCAGCCGATAAACACTCGAACGTCGCAGATTTATCGCGTATTCAACCTCTTCGATCAGCATGCCGCGATATTGCGAGGGATTGTTAAGCTTCTTCTTTACTGCATCTGCAACGGTCTCACGCGCCGTGTTTAGTGGTTCGGTAGCCGCCGGAACAGGGTCTTCAGCCAAAAGCAGTTCTGGCCGGAGATCGCAGTCTGGCTTCATTCCCATGCGATCAAGGGCTCGGTTGATATATGCGACGTACTCCACGTTGCCGCCAATCTCCTGTTCCAGCTCTGAGCACTCCCGTTCGGCCTCGACCGCGGCTTCTTGCAGAGCAAAGACACAGTCCTGACAACGAGTTCTCAGACCCTCCAAGACCCTCTTTTCTTCGGCAGTGGTCGCACTTATCTTCGCCTCGATCGCCGCCAGCTCTTGCCAAACCGACTTGAGGCGCGTGAGGCACTTCCTTCGTCCCTGCTCTCTGATGGAGACTGCCTGCAATTTAAGGAAATAATCCAAAAGGTCCTCGAATACAGCCTTTTGCTCGATATCCTCATCGCGGTCGAACTTGAGCCGCCTCAGCTTCTCCTCCCATAACCCGATTTCCCTGAAGCGCGTCTTCAGCTCGATGTCTGGGAGTTCTCCAGCGGATCTTCGAGATTTGCCCTGGTTCGCCAACATTGCTACCTGAGTCCCTCGACTGGTTAAAACGTTCCGCACACTCTACTCGGGTATGAAAACCTATGCAACTGCAGAGGTTGCGAGTTGATCAATACAAACAACGGCTCCCTACAGCGGCTACAGTCCCGGAAAAATAGTGAACCCGCAAGGTACAACTCGTGCCAGGAAATATGCGACAGCCTTTGCGCACGATCGATCGTCCCTATGCTTGCTTCTATTTTCTAAACCAACCATGCGGCTTGTCATCCTGCAAGTCGCAGCCAGCGCTGTTCTCTTCGCCCGCTCGCGTCGATTGTTCATAAGCTCTGGTATTTTCCGCCTTGGGATTGCAGTAGAAACACAACGCTGTCCTCGGTTACCAGACTATCTACATAGTCCGCCCAGCGCTGCAGCATTTGCTTCCGCTGCTCGGCATACTGGGCACGGTTATAAATCCCACGCACGCCGCCGATATTGTGATTCAGCGCCTTTTCGATCACGTCGGATTGAAAGCCCATCTCATTGAGTCGAGTCGATCCTGTTCGGCGTAGGTCGTGGATTGTGAACGGCTGAATCGGAAAGTTGACGCCTTCAAGCGCTTGGTTCAGAGCATTCTTCGCAAATGGCTTCGCAACACTGCCGCGGCTGGGGAGCACCAACTCCGAGTCTCCGGCAAGTGATTTCAACTCGCCGAACATTTCAATGACCTGGCGCGACATGTAGACGATATGCTCTTGGCCCGTCTTCGAGTTCTCCGGCGGAACCTGCCATTCTCCGGAATCGAAGTGCACGTCGCACCACTTGGCAAGTAGTAATTCAGATTTGCGAACAAGCGTCAACAGGATGATGTGAAACGCGAGCTTGAACTGCCGGCGGATATTGGACCGATAAAGTGTCCGAATGTACGCCTTAATCTCCTCGGGCGACAGGGCCCGCGTCCTCGGCCTTGCCGTTGTGACGAATCGCATCGGCGTCGCGAGCGTTGGATTTGTCAAGGCCACGCCACATACGACGGCATAGTCGAAAATCCGCTTTATCAGATTGCGAATGGCACCGGCTGAGGCCGGCCGGCCGTTGTCTCGCTTACGAAAGACGATTGCTTGCACGTCCGCTGCCGTAATGTCTCGCAGGCACTTCGTCCCCAGCGCCGGATAGATCTCTTTGTCCAACCATCGTCGCAGGTTCTTCGGGTCCTTAACATTGCGCAGCACAATGTCCTTGAAGTATCGTTCGCCGAACTCACGCATCGTCGTGGTGTTCGCAAGCGCGACTTTCACAAGTTGTTTTTGGGCTGCCGGTGACTGGCCACTTGCCACCATCGAAGCCAGCTCGTCACGCTTTTGACGCGCGGCCTTCAGGGTCATCTCCGGATATTTGCCGAGCGCCACCTTTTCAGCCTTGCCCTTCAACCGATACCGATACCGCCACGCCAGTCCACCCGTTGGGAAGACCTCCAGCCACAGCCCCCGCCCATCGCTGACGTAATAGCGAACCGTTCGCGGTTTCAGAGCCTTGATCGCGGCGTCGGTAAGCGGCTTCTTGTTTACGGTGCCGGTAAGTGTCATTTCACGCCCCTGATGTGTCCACATAGCGCTGAATTAGCATGATACTCGCCTGCGTGAACACAAATGTGGACACGAGATTTGTCGGCTTCCATCGTACCTACTCGGACGGCATGATGCAACTAACATAATCATTTCAATTGGGTTATGTGACATTTTTGGACGTCTTTGGACGTCTTCGGACGGTGTATTTATTTTCCGATACAGAACGAGCTGAAGATCAGGTTCAGGATGTCGTCGGCGGTGGTGGCGCCGGTGATGTCGTCCAAGGGACGCAGCGCGCTGTAGAGGTCCAGCAGCACCATCTCGTGCGGTGTTTTCACGGGAACCGCGCCGGCTGCCTGGTCCAGCGCGGCAATTGCGTCCTCCACCAGCTTCTGTTGGCGAACGTTGGTGAGAAAGCCGCTCTCCTGCTGCGCGCCGGAATCGCCGCCCAACAGCCGCAGAATCTGCGTGCGCAACTCGGCGATGCCCTGGCCAGTTATGGCGGAAGTCTGGACCACCGGCAAGGTGAGCGGGGCAGGCAGAGGAGCGGGGTAGTTCGCGGCATCAATCTTGTTTTGCGCCACCACCGCCAGGCGCTGCGCAGCCAGCGCGACCAGTTCGGCGTCGCGCTCGCGCGCTTCCTCATCGGCGGCAGGATGCGATGCATCCAGCACCACCAGCACCATGTCCGCGTCCGCCAGCGCCTCCATGGATTTACGCACGCCAATGCTCTCGGCTTCATCGAGCGCAGTGCGGATGCCGGCCGTGTCCACCAGCCGCACGGGAATGCCTCCGATGGCGACGGTTTCACTCACTAGGTCACGCGTGGTGCCGGGCGTCGCGGTAACGATGGCGCGTTCGCGTTCCACCAGGCGATTGAACAAGCTCGACTTGCCGACATTGGGACGCCCTACGATGGCCAAGGTCAGACCTTCGTGCACCACTTTTCCAAACGCGAAGCTGGACAGCAAGCCTTCTAACGGCGCGCGAATCGCGGTGATGCGTGAGAGGATCTGTGCATCGGGAATCACCGCAACATCGTCTTCGGCAAAGTCCACGCCCGCTTCCATGGCGGCAATCAGTTCCATCAGCTTCTGCTTGGTCGGTTGCAATCGCTTCGACAACGCGCCTTCGAGTTGACGGGCCGCAACCTGCGCCTGATAAAGGGTTTGCGACTCGATCAAATCGCGCACCGCTTCAGCCTGGGTGAGATCGATGCGGCCGTTGAGAAAGGCGCGCATGGTGAACTCGCCCGGTTCAGCCAGCCGCGCACCTCGCGCCATCGCCATCTGCACAACATGCCGCAGGACGACCGGCGAGCCGTGGCAAGAGATTTCGACTACGTCGTCGGTGGTGTAGGAGTGCGGCTTGGCGAAGAACGTGACAACGACCTCATCGATGCGCTCGCCCGTCGCGGGCTCGATCAATTCACCGAAATGAGCGCGGCCCGGCTCGAAGTCGCAGCCATGAGCCAGCCGCAGCATGGGACGGGCGATGTCGCGCGCCTCCGCACCCGAGAGACGCACCACGCCGATGCCGCCGCGTCCCGGCGGCGTAGCAACGGCGACGATGGTGTCGTCAAGATGCATGGAGAACATTATTCACCACAGAGGCACAGAGACACAGAGGACTTCTTTTCTTTTTGTATTGCCGTGTTTTGCTGCGCTCAGTGACTCCGGTTGGTGCGAGAGGAGACGGAAAGGTTACAAAGAAGTTTTTCTTTTGTATTGCTCTGTTTCTCTGTGTCTCTGTGGTGAATAATTATCTTCGCCGCGACACCGGCGGGGCGGGCGGTTTGCCCTGGTAGTCTTTGGGATAGACCACCACGTGCCGCTGCAGAGCTTCGCCGTCGCTGTCGGTGCGCAGGTCGTCGAAATCGCGCAGCGCCAGATGCACGATGCGCCGCTCCCGCGACGACATGGGCGCGAAGGCGTACGGCAAGCCGGTCTTGCGGACCCGCTCCGCCGCTACGTCGGCAGCCAGTCGAAGCTCCTGCAGGCGGGCGGCGCGAAAATTCTGGCAGTCGAAGCTGACCTTCTCGTGTTCGTTGGGCGCCAGGCGAAGCATCTCCAGCGCCACATGCTCGAAGGCGCGCAGCAACTCTGCACCGTTCTCCAGCACCAGCGGGCTGTCGGCGCCGGAAATCTCCACCAAAATTTCCGGGCGCTCCCAGTCGCGGTCGCTGCCGAGCTGGGGATCGACGGTGATCTTGTAGCGCAGATGAAAGTCGCCGCTGGCGAAGGTGGCATTCAGCAGTTCGCTGATCTTCTTGGCGGCCGCAATTTTGTCATGTATCGGCATAATGAAGTCACCGGGACAAACGTCCCATGGCAAAGCCGTTTACTTGCTCGCCTTCTTGCGGGCGCGTTTCTCCATCTCCTCGCGCATCTCCCGGCCCAGGCCGGTGCGGTTCATGATGTACTGTTGGCCGATGGCGATGAGGTTTCCCACCGTCCAGTACACGCTCAAGCCCGCCGGCAGGGAATAGCTGAAAAAACCAATCATCAGCGGCATCATCAATGTCATCATCTGCTGCTGTTTCGGGTCCATGCCGGCGTTGGGCGTCATCTTCTGCACCAGAAAGGTCGTGATCACGATCAGGACCGGCAGGATGAATATCTTATCGGGCGACGACAGATCGTGCAGCCAGAGGAAGGGCGCCTGCCGCAGTTCGATCCCGACCCCCAGCATGGAGTAGAACGCGAACAGGAACGGCATCTGGATAATCAGCGGCACACATCCCCCCGCCGGATTGGCGCCTTCGCGTTTGTACAACTCGCCGATCTCGACGTTCATGTCCTTGCGCCGCGGATCGCGCAATGGGAACTTCTTGTACTTTTCCTGGATGGCCTTCATCTGGGGCTGCAACTTTTGCATCTTCAGCGCCGATTTCATGCTGGTGATGCGCAACGGCAGCAGCACCGCGTTGATGATGACGGTCAGGATGACGATGCACACACCCCAGTTGCTGGCCATGCGCTGGTGGGTCCAAACCAGCCACAGGAAGAGCGGGCGGGCGATCAGGCTGAAGAAGCCGAAGTCCACCACGTTGCGCAGATCGGGACCGTTCATTTGCCCGGGCGCTGTGTTGGAGCGTATCGCCTGCAAAACCGGCAGTGCTTTGGGGCCCACGAACAGCCGTTCCCGGGTCATGCCGCTGACATCGCCTACGGCCGCGCCCAGCACCTCGTAGTGGTTCACGTTGTTGGGGTCCGGGTTCTTCAGATCTTTGGGTACGCTGATCGCATTGTGCAGCGTGACCATGGCGGCGGTGTCGGGATTGTCCGGCAAAGCAATCGCCGCAAAATACTGGTCCTCGGCGCCAGCCCAGTTAAAGGGTCCGCGCAAGGTGTTGCCGCTGCTCACCTTCTTGGCGGCCAGGCGCTCCACCTTGGCGTTGGCCATGTACGCGATCTTGGCGGAGGCGTAAGCAGGCCCGGTGCTCTGATCGCCGAAGGCTGCCGGCCACATGGGATACGCCTGCACCGGCTGGCCATTCTGGGTGACCACGGTTTCGATCGAGATTACGTAGCTGTCCCCGAATTGCAGGGTCTTGCGGACGGTAATATCGCCTTGCGCGTACTCGTAGGTCAGCGTGCCGGGGACCGTGATGGGACCGCTGGCGCTGCCCACGTAGAGCGCCGAATTGATCTGATTCCGCAGGCTCTCGTCATAGGTGTAGAGGCTGAGTGGAAGCCCGAACTTGACGGCGAGCGGGTTAACCAAGTCCAGCGGATGCCCGTCCTCGTCCTTGTATTTCTTCAGCACCCACGACTTCGCCTGCGCGCCACGATTGGTGAACACGATGCGAACCACGTCGTTCTCCACGACGGTCTCCACTTCGCTGTTGGCGACCTTCGTAACCACAGAACTCTCAGTCGGCTTGAGAATGGCGCGCGCCTTTCCCTTGGAGGCAGGCTCCGCTGCAGTACTGGCGGCTTGGGGCTGGGACGGCGGCGCGGGCGCATTCGACTGCGAGGTTTGAACGGGATTCGGCTTCGGCGGCTGCTTGGACTTGTCTTTGAAGAGAAAAATCTGGCTGATGATGATCAGCGCAAAGGTGACGGCGAACACCATCAACATGCGGCGATCGCCGCCGGGCTCTTGCTGTGGATTTTTATACTCGGCCAAGTTTAAGTTCCGTTCAAGGAGCGAGAATTCCCCGGCAAAACGTCTGCTAATCCGTGCCCTGCTTTCACCATCGCTGGCGGCACCGGATCCAATCCCGCGCGCGCGAAGGGATGGCAGCGCAACAGCCGCGCGGCGGCCAGCAGGCCTCCGCGAACCACGCCGTGGCACTCGACCGCCTCCATCGCATATTGCGAGCAGGTGGGAACGAAGCGGCAGGCATGCGGCAGCATGGGCGAGATCGCTCGCTGGTAGCACCGCAGCGCGAATTGCACCACCTGCTTCATTTTTGTTCCCCTGTCCGGGCGCGTTGTGCGGCCAGGCGCAGAGCGCGTGTCACTTCGTTTACCAATTCCGTGAAAGGCGCGTTGCTGACGCTTTTCCGCGGATGAAACACCACGTCGATGGGGCCATCGCAGGCCTGGGCCGACAACCGCACCGCCTCGCGCATCCGCCGCTTGATGCGGTTGCGCTCGACCGCTCCTCCCAGCACTTTGCCCACCGTGAATCCTACACGAGGCGCGTTGCCCGTCCCAGTCGCCTCCGGGCCGCTACTACGTCGCAGAAAGAAGACCGTCATGTTTCCCGTGAACTGCCGGCGGCCACTCCGGTACACCCGCTGAAAATCCGCGTGTTTCAGCAGATGCCTCGATTTGGGAAACTTGCTGCTGGTGGCGGAGGTCACATTAAGCGCTCGGCGCTGACCCGCCGGGTTTCTGTCTTGCTGCGGCCGAGTCTTGCGACGGCTCCCGGTTACTGCACCTGGAAAGTCGCGATAACGCAGATTGCGGGTCCTCTGGATTAATCGCGGAAGCCCGGGCTCACGGAAACCCGCTTGCGCCCCTTGGCCCGACGGCGCGACAGCACCGCCCTGCCGCTGCTGGTCTTCATGCGAGAACGAAATCCGTGCGTCTTTGAGCGGTGACGACGGTTGGGTTGGAATGTGCGCTTGGGCATTCGAAAACTGCGCTCCTCACTAGCTGGAAATTGAACAGAGCAAACTCAAAGTATAACGGCCAGCCCGCCTCGGTGGCAAACCCGACTGGGCCTTTGGTATTCCGGGAGTTTGCGAAGTCGCAGTTGTGAAGTCCGCGGAAAGTGCTCGAAGATCACCTGCGTAGCACACCAAGAGGCAGTCCACGGCGCCAGCGGCTCGACAAATGCGCTCCGGCGTTGATTCAAATGACCGGCTGCCAAAGCCCAGGTAGTAGGCTCCGGCGCTGGCATTCCTGCACCTGCACCACGCGCGCGACACTTGCAAAAAAATTTCGCCGGTAACTTTCCCCAAATCAATCACTCGCGAAAAAAATGGAATTCCCAACCCACGAATTCTCTGGCGCTCATTTTTTTTCGTGCTAGTATCCCATACAGCCACAAGAAAAACTGACTGCACGAACGCAGGTGCCCGCCGTGGCGGGCTGCTGATCGCCGCAATCGTTGGGTTTGCAACTTGAAGATTTTCACTTGAAGTGTTCGCCAGTCTGTGGCCCTGTACTCGGTCCCGTTTCCGTCTAACATCGGTTTTGCTAAAGAGGCAGCGACTGCCTCTGGATTACTTTTTATGTCTTCCTTTGGTGCAGCCTCTGCTAATCCGTGGGTGCGGGTTCTCGACGCGCTGGAAAAAAAGGTCAACCGCAGTTCCTACGAGACCTGGCTCAAGCCTACGCGCTACGATCATGCGCAGGGCGCGGTGTTGTTCGTGCGGGTGCCCAATCCCGAGTTCTGCCACATCGGCGAACGTTACGGCGATTTAATCAGCGAGGCCATGGAAAACCTCGGCCTCGAGTATCTGGACGTCGAGTTCGTCACCGAAGAGGAACCGCAGAAGAAGGCCAAAGCCATTGTGGCCGACGCAGCACACCACCAAGCTCCCGCATCCCCGGAGAAGCCCGTGGCTAGTCCCGCCCAGCAGCAACGGTTCGATTGGGATGGCGCCGCTCAACTCAATCCCAAGTACACGTTCGACGATTTCGTCACCGGCGCCGGCAATCAATTTGCCCACGCCGCCGCGCGCGCCGTCGGCGAGCGTCCCTCCAAGGCTTACAATCCGCTCTTCCTCTACGGCGGCGTCGGCATGGGCAAAACCCACCTGATGCAGGCGATCGGCCACGAGATCAAGAAGCGCCAACCGGAAAAGTCCATCTGCTACGTACCCAGCGAGCGTTTCACCAACGACATGATTAACGCGCTGCGCTACAGCAAGATGACTCCCTTCCGCGACAAATATCGCAACATGGATGTCCTGCTGGTGGACGAC
The DNA here is from genome assembly GCA_963710585.1 of uncultured Acidobacteriaceae bacterium. Taxonomy (GTDB): domain Bacteria; phylum Acidobacteriota; class Terriglobia; order Terriglobales; family Acidobacteriaceae; genus Bog-257. Next base: position 451,909 of record CAVQAM010000010.1, read on the forward strand.
ATCCAATTCCTGGTCAACAAAGAGCGCACCCAGGAGGAGTTCTTCCACACCTTCAACGCCTTGCACGAAGGCATGCGCCAGATTGTGATCGCCAGCGACCGGCCTCCCAAGGAACTGGCGGAGATCGAAGACCGGCTGCGCAGCCGCTTTGAATGGGGACTGATTGCCGACATCCAGCCACCTGACCTGGAAACCAAAGTGGCGATTCTGCAAAAGAAAGCCGAGATGGACCGGGTGATGCTGCCCACGGAAGTGGCCCTGTTCATTGCGTCGAACATCCGCAGTAATGTGCGTGAGTTGGAGGGGGCGCTGATTCGCGTCCTGGCGTACTCGTCGCTCACTGGCGGCGAGATCAACTTGCAGACCACACAGGAGGTCTTGAAAAACCTGATCGACTCGCAGATCCGCAAGATTTCCATCGAATCGATCCAGAAAGCGGTGTCAGAGCAGTTCGGCCTGCGTGTAGCCGAGATTAAGGCGAAGAACAACTCGCGGGTCATCGTCTTTCCCCGCCAGATCGCCATGTACATGGCCAAGCACCTTACCGATGCTTCCTTGCCGGAAATCGGGCGGCAGTTTGGGGGCAAGCACCACACCACGGTTCTTCACTCGGTTGACAAGATCGAACAGCAACGCAAAACCGACAAGGATTTAAACAGGGTGCTCAATAAACTCATCGAGACTTTGGGTGCTTGAACCGCGCATCCAGCGCGGTTTTTCACTTTGGGAGGTAGTTTTTCTCCGGCCCTGCCTGTGGACTGCGTGTGGATTCAGTGAAATACACGGATGAAACTTAACGTTCCTTCCAGTTCAGCACAGGCAGTCTCAAGCCAGGCGGGGTCATTTGTACAGTTGCAAGCATCCGCCGTTCGTATCCGACGCGGTTTCCACCAAAATTTCCACTTTTCCGGGGTGCCTGCTGTTACTACTGGTTTTATATGTTTTTTATTTGGTATAAGGAGTAACAGTATTACAGGGTCAGGCACGGTGCCTGCCGAGGTGCAAACGTTATGGCTGCCGAAACCGGAGTCGTCCAAGGTACAGCGATGGAAATCAGTGTCAGCAAGTTCGAACTGCTCAAGGAACTGACTGCCACCCAGGGAGTGGTTGAACGCAAGACCACGATTCCCATCCTCTCCAATTTCTTATTCGAGGCTGCAAATGACCGGTTGAATATTACTGCCACCGATCTCGATCTCAGCTTGCGCACCTCATGTCCAGCCAAGGTAAAGCGCGAAGGCGCCTGCACCATTCCCGCCCGCAAGCTTTACGACTACGTCAAACTGCTGCCCGACGGCGATATCTCCATCAAGTTGCTGGAGAACCATTGGGTCAACATTCGATGCGGCCGCTCCAATACCAAGATGGTTGGTATGGCTCGGTCAAACTTCCCAGGATTACCGGCCTTCCCCGCCGCGGGCAGCATAAAGATTCCCGCCCAGACGCTGCGCAGCATGATCGGCCGGACCATCTTCGCCATCTCCAGCGAGGAATCGCGTTACACCCTGAATGGCGGGCTGATGGTGCTGAAGGCGGAATCCATCACCATGGTGGCCACCGACGGGCACCGCTTGGCGCACATCGAGAAGCAGGGCGAGCATTTCGATGTCAGCGGCGAAAATAAGACACTGATCCCCAAAAAAGCGATGGGCGAGATTTATTCGCTGTTGTCCGCGGCGGCGGACGATGTGGCCGAAGTCGAGTTCGCCAAGGATGAATCGACGCTCTTCTTCCGCATTGGCGAGCGCCTGCTGACGTCGCGCCAGTTGACCGGACAATTCCCCAACTACGAAGCCGTGCTGCCGCGTGAGACCACCAAATCGGTCACCGTCCATGGAGCCGATCTCAACACCGCCATCCAGCGCGTGGCCCAGTTCGCCGACGAGCGCTCGCGCGCCATTCGCCTGAAGCTGGACAAGAACGAGATCAAGATTTCATCTTCGTCCACCGACGCGGGCGAGTCGGAAGATTCAATCGAGACCCCATACACCGCCGAGCCGATGACCATCGGCTTCAACTCCGAGTACCTGCTCGATTTCCTGAAGGCCTCCAATGGCGGCGAGGTTCGCCTGGAGTTCAAGGACGCGCAGTCCGCCGGCCAGATGCGTCCCGACGACGCCAACGATGACGGCTTCAAGTATCGCTATGTCGTCATGCCGATGCGGATCTGAGGGCAGCTTGACCATGGTGGTGTTTTGTTTGGTTCGGATCGGAGTAGATGATGAAGATCAAAGTTGTGGTGCACGAGGCGGAAGAGGGTGGCTATTGGGCAGAGGTGCCCGCGCTACCGGGTTGCGCCACCCAAGGTGAAACCCTCGAGGAATTGCTCACCAACCTTCACGAAGCCATTGAGGGGTGTCTGTCTGTGGATGTCGCGAGAACCGAGTCGCACCCGAAGGACCGCGTGCTTGAAATCGCGGTATGAGAGCGCTTTCAGGTAAGGAATTGGTTCGAATTTTCGAGCGCCATGACTGGGTTCTCCTCCGCATTCATGGCAGCCATCACATTTACGGTAAGCCCGGCAGTATCGTTCGCCTGTCCGTCCCAGCGCATCGAAACGAACCCATTAAGATTGGATTATTGCGGCATCTGCTCAAAGCCGCGGGTCTGAAAGAAGAAGATCTCATCTAAGGATAGAATTCGTGATGAATCATCACAAGCCCATAGTCCAACCAAAGCCCGTCGCCGGCAAGAACATAACAAGCGCCGCTGCGCGCCGCAAACTATTCCGCCGTTTGCGTTCGCAGCGCGTCGTAAACATCGGGCGCTGGATAAGAGATGAGCTTTACGAGCGTGCCAAATGAGAAACAGCCGGAACTATTCGTACGCCAGCGCATCGATGGGGTCCTTCTGCGCGGCCTTCATCGCGGGGTAAAACGCTCCCAGCAGCGAGCCGACCAGCGCAATGATCGTCGCCTTCACCAGCCAAGCGTAGGTGATCAGCACCGGGAGGGTCTGAAACCGTGCCCGCAAGCCCACCTTCGCGCCGTAGCTGATGGCGATCCCCAGGATGACCCCGCCAATCGCGATCAGCAGGGTTTCCCGCAGCACCACGTTCACGATATAGAGCTTGCCGGCGCCCAGCGATTTCAGGATGCCGATCTCGCGCGTGCGCTCCATCACCGCGGCGTACATGGCCTGGAAGATGACGATGAAGCCGATGATCATGGCAATGCCAATGACGACGTCGATCACGGTGGTAAGGCCGGGAATGCTGGCCGAGGTCATGAGGCTGAGATATTCCTTCAGCGAGTGCACGCCGTACTGCTGCATGCCGGGGATGTTCTTGATCGCGCGCACAACTTCGTCAGCATTGTTGGGATCGTCGAGCTTGACGTAGAAGATGGAGGCCTTGCCCAGCGCGCCGATCAGGTCCTGCAGGGTGGCGAGGGGGACGAACTTGCGCGCCCCCTTGCCGTGCTCGACGATGCCGCAGATGCGGAATTGATGATTGAGCGTCTCAACCACGTCGCCCACCTTGCGGTGTTTGGACCCGGCCTCGAGATCGTCAATGATCATGTCGTACGGCTCCTGGAACGGACCCCCTGAAAGATAGCGAAAGCCTCCGCTCACCGCGTCGAACGATTGCAGATCGATGCCGTCGAGGACCTCTACGGTGCCCGCAGTCGTGAGTTGGGTCACGACGGGAGTCACGGCAACCACGTGCGGCAGCTTGCGCAGTTTGTCGGCAACTTTCACCGAGACGGGCGCGCCGCTCACCCCCATCAGCAGCGACGAACCCGGCGGCTGCACCATGATGTCGGCGCCAATGCCGGCCTGACGGGTCTTGCTGTCGTTCAGCATCCCCAGCATGATGCCAACGATGAGGAGAATGAGGGTGACCTCGACCGCCACCGCGACCACGCTGATGATGGTGCGAAACGGGCGGTGCACGAGGTTGGCAAGGATCATCCGGTTCATGGTGGGAAGCTCGATTGTATAGGATGCGGAGGGCGCTCGGGGGATGGTGCTGTGCCGGTGGAACGCAGTGGCGTCAGCATTCAAGCTTCAGCGTTCAACCTTCAGCAATCAGCCGTCAGCATTCAGCCATTAGTCATCGCAGTGTCATCCTGAGCGAGGAGCGAAGCGACGAGTCGAAGGACCCCTATTCCAGCTCAGGCTTTGTGTTGTTTAGCTCTCATTGTCGTTCGCGTGGAAAGTTCTCGCGAAGAGCGAAGAGCGAAGAGCGAAGAGCTTCCTACTGCCTTCTCCGGTGATACACGGCAAACTCGAATCCGGGATTGGCGGGGAAGAGTTCGTTGATCTTGCGCAAGCGCTCGGCCAAGGCATTGGGCGCCAGCAAAGGATAATCGCGTTCGCGCAGGTCCTGGTAATCCACATCGAGATACAGCGACAACGTGTACACGGCGATGGCATCGGCAAAGGCGGCCAGCAGGTACTCGTGCTTGGCCTTCTCGGCTTCAGGTCCAGCGGTGGTTGCCACTTTGCGCAACTCGTAGGCGTCAAGCGAGGTCTCGCCGCGGGCCTTCTCGTCCACCTGCTTCCACACCAGGTCGGCGAACTCCTGCGAGACGCCGGCGCGCTCCACGAAGTTGTGTCCCACGTTGATGAAGAACTCGAAGGCGATGGCAAAGCTGTCTTCCATCAGGCGGGTCGAAATGAAGACGCACTGCGAATCGCCCAGGGTCTGGTTGCGATGGCAGACGGCGCTGTCGGAGAGCTGCACGTCGTAGCGGTCGGCGATCATGGTGTCGTCGCCCATGTTCAGCGTGAGCGGGACGAAGTAATAGGCCTTGCGGTTGAGCGCTGCGGCAATAGTGCAGGGAACGGCGTTGATCATGCGCTCCAGGTCGGCGACCGCGGTCGTGACCTCTCCCATGACCGAGTAACAGATGCCGTTGCCCGCCTGCGACACCGGCGCCATGCGCACCACCTCGGCGGGCGTTCGCGTGACAGCTTGGGAGGTCGAAGACATGGAGGTTTGATTGTAACGCAGCGAAAGAAAAGAGAGGGTATTGTGAGACGCGGGAGCGCCCACCTGCGAATGGCCCGGTTGGCCCGCCATCGCCGCATCTAGGCCCACGTTGCGCCCAAGTTGCGCCCAACTCTTGTACCGGCCTTTTCCGCAATCCATATTAGGGGCATGGCCCAGCAGTGTATCCACGTTGTATCCCAAGCGTATCCCACACCCTTGTTTCTCCGCCTTGTCCGCTCTAAGTTTGCAGCATTGGAGGCTTATGGCCAATCCACCGCTTGATCCGAAGGTTCACGCGCTGTGCGCGAATCCCGGCGCTTAGCCGGAGGGTCCGCTGTCGCCGATGGTTGTATGAAATTACGATTTGCAATGGTCGCGGTTTAAAGGAAGTATGATTGGAGAGCAAATGGTAGAGCAACGCAAGAAGCCGGAGGAGTACGAGCACTGGTGCGAATGTGAATGTTCGCAGTGCGAGATCGGAGCACACGAGCGCTGCACCCGGAAGGAGTGCCACATGCCCGAGTGGCAGGACGTGAGGAAAACGAATGACAAAGATCGATAATCGGCTACTTCGCGGGTGGCTGAAACCGGGAATGCAGGTTTTTGTCTCTCTCGTATTTCTGATGATCGCTGTGGAGATCGTTCTGTCGCATCAATATTCTATTCTCTGCAGGAGAAAAACTGGGCGTATGGGGCATTAGGGACAGTATTGGGATTCTGGCTGAGGGGTTCAAGGTAGCCCACCGCAGAAGGACTCTACTTCTTGACCTTTTGCGCCCACTGCCGGAACTGGAATTCGAATTCGGCGGGCGAGTAGATGCCCTTCTCCACCAGCAGCGTGTTCATCGCGTACACCGTGGCCTTGAAGCGTTCGTCGCGCGACAGCACATTCATTGCTTCTTCGAAGCTGATCAAGGTTTTGCCATCCGGAACTTGCGTGTAAGGCGGTTTTTCAGTCGGAACCGTTGCCATGTTCGTACTCCCGGTACAGGTGATTCTCTCCGATGCGTGGAATAAGTCAATAGATTACTTCTGCGCGTGAGCGGACGCACCGCAAATCGTTGAATTAGAATCTTTAGTAGTTTATGCACAGCACCGCCACGGCGCCCGGTAAGCAACGCAGCACCATCTCCATCGTCTTCACTTCGACGGTGTGGGTGCTGTTTACCACGCTGCTGTTCGCCGCCGCCGGCATGGGCGCGGGGCTGTTTTGCGGTATCGTCGGCACCGTGATTTATGGCATGATAAGAGGTACACAGGTTGACATGACCAACGCCTACAAGCACGTCGCCATTCCCGCAGCCATCGTCATCGGCTGTGCCGCCTTCATTGGCGCGCTGGTGCTGGAAGTGCGCGCTCACCGCCAACGAACATCCCTGTAACTTCCGTGCAATCGCCGCGCGATTGCCCTGCCCTCTGCGCTCCGATAAACTCAAAAGTTTGCTACCCGCAGCGTGAACGCTGCATACAGGTGCGATCATCATGGCCGAAAATATTCATGTGAAACTACCCGACGGCAGCGTCAAAGACGTGCCCCGCGGGACCTCCGCACTCGACATTGCTAAGGGCATCAGCCCGCGTCTGGCTGACGCAGCTCTGGCTGCCCAAATCAAGCCGCTGGCTTCAAACGGGAACGGCAGCGGCGGCGACGAACACCATCCGGCTGGCGAAGCCGCAGCGGCTCCGGCAGCCGGGCCCGCGAAAGATAATGTGCAACTGATCGACCTCACGCGCCCGCTGGAACAGGATGTCGAGCTGCGCCTGCTTACCGATCGCGATCCCGAAGCGCTGGAAGTCTATCGCCACTCTTCCGCGCACCTGATGGCGGCAGCCGTGCTGGAATTGTTTCCCGAAACCAAGCTTGGTCACGGCCCGGCGACCGAGAGCGGTTTCTTCTACGACTTCTATCGCGAGAAACCGTTTGCCCCCGAGGACCTGGAAGCCATCGAGAAGAAGATGCAGGAGCTGGTGAAGCAGGACCTGCCGTATGCGCGCGAGTTTCTGCCGCGCGCCGAGGGGCTGGAGCGCTTCAAGTCGGAAGGCGACTTCATGAAGTGCCACTTCATCGAGCAGTTCACCGCTCCCGACGAGAAGATCTCCATCTACAAGACCGGCAAGTTTACCGACTTCTGCCGCGGTCCGCATATCCCGTCCACCGGGCGCATCAAGGCGTTCAAGCTGCTCAACATCGCAGGCGCGTACTGGCTGGGCGACGAGAAGAACCCGCAACTGCAGCGCATCTACGGCACGTCATTCTTCTCCCGGAAGGACCTCGACGAGTATCTGCGCAAGATCGAGGAAGCGAAGAAGCGCGACCATCGCGTGCTGGGCAAGCAGCTCGATCTGTTCTCCATCCAGGAGCTGGCGGGGCCGGGGTTGATCTTCTGGCATCCCAAGGGCGGCCTCATGCGCAAGGAGATGGAAGACTGGATGCGCGACGAGTACCTGAAGCGCGGCTACTCGCTGGTGTACACGCCGCACGCGGCGCGCGTGGACCTGTGGAAGACCAGCGGCCACGAAGGCTATTACGCGCAGAACATGTTCACCCCGATGGAACTGGACGACGCCAACTATCGCATGAAGCCGATGAATTGTCCGTTCCACATCCTGATCTATCGCGACAGCCTGAAGTCGTATCGCGATCTGCCGGTGCGCCTGGGCGAGCTGGGCACCGTCTATCGCTACGAGCGCTCCGGCGTGATGCATGGCCTGCTGCGGGTGCGCGGCTTCACCCAGGACGACGCGCACATCTTCTGCACGCCCGAGCAGATCGAGGATGAAGTGGTCGGCTGCATCGATTTCGCGCTCGCCGTGCTGAAGACCTACGGCTTCGAAAAGTTCCAGGTGGAACTTTCCACCTGGGACCCGAACGATCGTGCGCCCTACGCCGGCCGCGACGACCAGTGGGAGTTGGGGCAGCGCTCGCTGGAGCAGGCGCTGAAGCGGCGCAACATCGAGTACAAGCTGATCCCCGGCGAGGCCGCATTCTACGGGCCCAAGATCGACATCAAGCTGGTGGACGCGATTGGCCGCCTGTGGCAGCTCTCGACCGTGCAGTTCGACTTCACCCTGCCCGAGCGCTTCGGGCTGGAGTACGTCGGCGAAGACGGCAAGCGACATCAGCCGCTCATGGTGCACCGCGCACTCTACGGCTCGGTCGAGCGCTTCTTCGGCGTGCTCATCGAGCACTACGCGGGAGCGTTTCCGGTGTGGCTGTCGCCGGTGCAGGTGGTGGTGGTGCCGATCGGCGAGAAGCACCACGCCTACGCCAACGAAGTCGGCGACAAGCTGAAGGCCGCCGGCGTGCGCGTACACGTTGACGTGCGCAACGAGAAGATGAACGCCAAGATCCGCGAGCATGCCATGCAGAAGGTGCCGTTCCAGCTCGTCGTCGGCGACAAGGAGATGGAAACCGGCGAGGTCAACGTGCGCGTCCGCGGGCAAGAGCGGGCCGAAGGCTCGGTGAAGGCGGATGTATTCGTGGAGCGGGTGAAGGGGCTGATTGAAAGCAAGAGTCCTACTCTGTAGGACTGCTCGCACCTTCTTGCTGTCATCCTGAGCGCAACGAGGCGCAGCAAAGTGGAGTCGAAGGGCCCCTATAACCTCTTGTGACCTTCCGGCGACCGCCCGCAAAGGCAGCCGCTTCCTTGTGCCTGCCCAATGAATTCTCGGCCCAATTCGCCGTCTGTCTCCCACGCCCGCGCCGTGCTCATCATCGCGCTGGTGGCGACGATATGGGGCTTCGGCTTTCCCGCGACTCGGATCGTGCTCGACGGCGGTCTCTCCGTGGGCGCGCTGATGGGGCTGCGCTTTCCCCTTGCCGGTCTGGTGATGTTCGTCATCATTCGCACCAAGGGAATTCCCATTACCCGGCGCGGCGTGCTGGATGGCATCTGGCTCGGGCTCGTCCTGGTTGTCGTCTTCTGGCTCCAGACCGATGGCATGCGCTTCACCACCACCGCCAAGGCCGGCTTCATCACCGGCCTCTACGTACTGTTTACGCCGCTGATTGCCGTCGCCATCGGTCAGCGGGTGAAGCTGGCCTCGGCGCTGGGCGCGCTGATCGCTGTTTACGGAATGTATCTGCTGGTCCATCTGCGGGGAGCCTGGTGGAGTGGCTGGAACCGGGGCGACGTTGAGATCCTGCTGTGCGCCGTCCTGTGCGGCGTCCACATCGTGATGATGGGGGCGTTTACCCGCCGTTCTGAGGCATGGCTGCTGGCGGGCTCGCAGGTGATGATTTGCGGCGTCGTGTCCGTTGGGGTCACCGCGTTTCTGCCCTCGCCCTACGGGTTTCAGAATGCTTTTGCGGCGCTGGCGCACTGGCCGGTTGCGGGCGCGGCACTCTTCCTGGCGCTCGGGTCCACGGTCTTCGCATTTTGGGGACAGGCAACAGCGCAGACGCGGCTCGGGCCGACGGAGTCGGCGGTGCTGTTCAGCCTGGAGCCAGTGGTTGCCGCGGTGCTCAGCGTGGTCTGGCTGAAGGAGTCGATGTCGGCGCGCCAGGCTGTCGGCGGCGCGCTGATCGTGGTGGCCATGATCGTGGCCGAGGCCCTGCCCTACATGTTCCGCGCCATCACCGTGCCGGACACGAGGCCGTGAGGGCAGGGACTAGGGGATAGTTGCAATCGCCGGGTTTGCGGGTCGGTCTGACCCTCAGAGCTCCAGTCGCGCTCCGCGCGACGACATAAGAAAGCCCACCGCTTCAGCGGTGGGTAAGCGAGTCGAGAAACCGAGTCCCCCGGGGACGGTACAGGCCTCACACATACTCTTTAGTCCAGCTCTGGTTCGAGTTGAGCGGTCCCCTATGCCCTCCCCGGATTCTTTGTGCAATAGGGGTTCTTCGGCTCCGGCAGCCAAATGCGGCCGCCGTCGCTCAGAATGACAATTGGAAGGGCTGACAGCTGACAGCTGATAGCTGATAGCTGAAAGCTGACGGCTGCATTACCATCATTGCGTGCGCGAAAAGGTGCTTCGCTACATTCTGGATCGCAAGCTGATGCGCGCGGGCGACCGCGTCTGCGTGGCTGTGTCGGGTGGCGCGGATTCGGTCGCGCTGCTGCGCGTGTTGCTCGAGCTTAGAATCGAGCTGGGCGTCGTCGTCTCGGTCGCGCACTTCAATCACGGGCTGCGCGGCGAGGTCTCGGAAGCCGACGAAGCCTTCGTCGCAGAGTTAGCGAGGCAGCACGACCTGGAATTGTTCCCCGGCCGCGGCGACGTGCGCGATCACGCGCTCACCAGCAAGTTGGGTCTGGAGGCAGCGGCCCGCGAGTTACGCTATTGCTGGCTGACTTCACTGTTCGAGTCGCACAATCTGAATGAGGTTGCGACCGGGCACACGCTCGACGATCAAGCCGAAACCGTGCTGCTGAAATTCCTGCGCGGCGCCGGCACGCGCGGGCTGGCGGGAATTTATCCCGAGATCGCGATCGGGGCTAAAGCCCCTACTTCTTTCCAGTCGGCGGAACGCGGGCCTGAAGGCCCGCTTTATCACAACCCCGCCCCGGATTCTTTTCACTCCACGGAATGCCTGCCGGAAAGTCCGCCGAAGCAAAACAGAGGCCATCGCCAGCTTGGCGCCCGCATCATTCGTCCCCTGCTGGGAGTCACGCGCCAGGAGGTCGAGCTTTACCTCGCTGCTCTCGGGCAGGATTGGCGCGAGGACGAGAGCAACCTCGACCGTCGTTTCGCGCGTAATCGAGTGCGACGCGAACTGCTGCCGCTGCTGGAGCGTGAGTACAACCCGAATCTACGGCACGTGCTGAGCGACGCAGCGGAGCTGGCGCGCGGGGAAGAGGAGTACTGGCGGGCGCTGGTCGAACGGGAACTGGCTACCCGCCAACGCAGCAAGACGGGAATCCCTCAGGGGCTAAAGCCCGGCACCGGGGTGGCCGGTGACGGCTCGGCTAAAGCCGTGCCCCTTCAAGGCAGTGCGGCAGCCCAACGCCTCAGTTTGCTGAACTTTCGGGCGCTTCCGCTCGCATTGCAGCGCAGGCTGCTGCGGCGATTTGTCGAGACCGCGAACCTGACATTGGACTTCGAACATGTGGAGAAGCTGCTGCGCTGCGCTCTCGGGGAGTCGTCGAAGGCGGAGCTTACCGGCGGTTGGCTGGCCTCGCGCACTGGCGAGTGTCTCCAATTGCGTGCGCCTCAGTCGCCGCACTCCTGTCCAGACTACGCTTACGCCTTGCCGGTTCCTGGCGAGGTCCACATCGCGGAGATTGCGTTGACCGTGCAATGCATCCCTGTGCCGCAGGAATTCGCGAAGGAGGGGCCGCCTGACGGTCTGCTTAGCGCCGAGCGGCTCGGTCCGCAGTTGACGGTCCGCAACTGGCGCCCGGGCGATCGCTTCTGGCCTGCACACCGCAAGTCGGAAGAAAAGTTGAAGCGGCTGTTCTCCGAGAAGCGCGTCCCCGCCGGGCAGCGGCCGGGCTGGCCCGTCGTACTCAAGGGCGATCAAATCGTTTGGGTACGCGGACTTCCCGTGGCGCGAGCTTTCGCCTGGAACGGACGTGGAGATGCGGTGAAAATCGGGCTGCTCCGTAGAACCCCATTCACCCCGGAGGACCCGGAGTTTTAGTTTCTATCGAGTTTTCTCGGTGACCCCGGTGGTTGATTTTCCTTCTTATGGGTGGCCGCAGGCCCACGTGACACTCGAATAAAATCGCACCTCATGGCCATCCAAGGCGTTTTGAATTCCCATTGGTTCGCACAGCGGCCGCCATAACGTTTTTGTAGCTTGAACGCAATCCAGCGCTTCCAAAACGGAATCGCCGCTCAGCCCCACCCGGAATTTTGTTTAACTCTTTCGTGCCGTTCCGTTTAGGCGCGAGTTACAATCTAAACAACGCGGAATTTGTACATCCGGCGTCCAGGGGCAGCATCTAATCTGCTAGGCGCAGTTATTGTGTCTGTCCCGTTACACAGGAGTTTTTAGTGAATTCGACGGTCAAGACAGTCGTGTTCTGGCTGGTCATTGTGTTGTCGGGCGTCCTGCTGTGGCAGGTCGTCAAAGCCGGCAGCTCGAGCCCCAAGCAACGCGAAATTAACCTCTCCGAGTTCCTTTCCCAAGTGGACCAGAGCAACGTCACCGACGTGACGATGACCGGCCAGGAGGTTAGCGGCAAGTTCAAGAACGACAAGGCTGGGTTCCATGTCACGGTTCCGTCCAACTATCCGGACATGTACAAGATCCTTCAAGACAAGAAGGTCAACATCACGGTGAAGGACCCGGCATCCGGAGGCTGGCCCTCCTGGCTGCTCAACCTGGCGCCGTTCGTTCTGCTGGGCGCGCTGTGGTTCATCATGATCCGCCAGATGCAGAGTGGCGGCAACAAGGCCCTGTCGTTTGGCAAGAGCAAGGCGCGATTGCTCTCCATGCAGCAGAAGAAGGTGACCTTCAAAGACGTCGCCGGCGTGGATGAAGCCAAGGAAGAGCTGAAAGAGATCATCGAGTTCCTGCGCGAGGCGCAGAAGTTCCAGAAGCTCGGCGGACGCATTCCCAAGGGCGTGCTGCTGGTTGGGGCTCCGGGAACCGGCAAGACTTTGCTGGCCCGGGCGGTGGCTGGCGAAGCCAACGTGCCGTTCTTCAGCATCTCAGGCTCCGACTTCGTGGAGATGTTCGTCGGCGTCGGCGCAAGCCGCGTCCGCGACCTCTTCGAGCAGGGCAAGAAGAACGCCCCCTGCATCATCTTCATCGACGAAATTGACGCCGTGGGCCGCCATCGTGGCGCGGGCCTGGGTGGCGGACACGATGAGCGCGAGCAGACCCTGAATCAGTTGCTGGTCGAGATGGACGGCTTCGAGTCCAATGACGGCGTCATCCTGATCGCGGCCACCAACCGCCCTGACGTGCTCGATCCGGCGCTACTGCGCCCGGGCCGGTTCGATCGCCGGGTCGTGGTCTCGCTGCCTGACGTCGGTGGACGCGAAGCGATCCTGCGTGTGCATACCCGCAAGATTCCCATCAGCGAGGACGTTGATTTGCAGGTCCTCGCTCGCGGCACACCGGGCTTCTCCGGCGCTGACCTGGCGAACATGGTCAATGAAGCAGCTTTGTGCGCTGCGCGCCAGAACCGCAAGGCGGTGCTGATGTACGACTTCGAACTGGCCAAGGACAAAGTGCTGATGGGCGCCGAACGCCGCAGCATGATCCTGACCGAGGAGGAGAAGAAAGTCACCGCCTATCACGAGGCAGGCCATGCCTTGATTGCCGCGTTGCTGCCCCTGGCCGATCCGCTGCACAAGGTGACCATCATCCCGCGCGGCATGGCGCTGGGCTTGACCATGCAATTGCCGGAAGGGGATCGTCATAACTACACCCGTGAGTACCTGGAAACCGAACTCACGGTCTTCATGGGCGGACGCCTGGCGGAGGAGCTGTTCCTGGACCAGATGTCCACTGGAGCGGGCAACGACCTTGAGCGCGCCACCGACTTGGCCCGCAGAATGGTCTGCGAGTGGGGCATGAGCAATCTTGGCCCGCTCACCTTCGGCAAGAAGGAAGAACAGATCTTCCTGGGCCGTGAAATCGCGCAACACCGCGACTTCAGCGAAGAGACCGCCATCAAGATCGACCAGGAAGTACGGCGCTTCGTGAATGGCGCCTACGACAAAGCCAAGAAGCTGCTGGAGGACAACCGCGAGAAACTGATCGCCATTGCCCAAGCCTTGCTGGAGCGCGAGGTGCTCGATGGCAGTGAGATGCAGATGCTGATCGAGGGCAAAGAGCTTCCGGCGCGCGTCAATCCTAACGTTCCGCCGCCGCCCAAGGACGAAGTGCAGCAGGTGCTGAAGCCAGCCCCCGGCCAGCAACCCAACGTGGCCCCGGAGCGCCCGGCACAGGCGTAAAGCAGCTGTCAGCAGTGAGGTAAAGCGGCGGGCAGGACCAAGAGTCCTGCCCGTTTTGTCATGCTTCCGCGCTTGAATCGCTCCAATCTACAAGCCGAGTACGTCCGGCCGCGGTAGACGGGGATGTCCCAGGCAGAGGGGATCAACCCTATCCCACCTGCGATAAGCTGGAGCGGTGGGTTCGAGGCGACGCAAGAAGCCGGCCAAGTTGGATAAGAAGATAGATCAGACCTTCTATCTCACCGGCATGAGACGGGGCGCGATTCTTAAAGAAGAAGTATGGTTTGCAGGCGACAAAGTAGTCAAGTACAGCCTGGCCTACATTGACCCTCGGATTTGCGCAGCCGACAATGGCCGTGCGCTCGGCTACGATGACAGCCACAATCAGCATCACCGCCATTACAATGGCAGCTCCGGGGCGGCACAGTTTGTCGATTATGAATCGCTGGTTGAGCAATTTGAGAGGGAAGTGCAGGACCTGTGGAGGCGCGAAGATGAAGCGGGACACTAAAGTATGGGTGACTGCCGGCGGTGCAGAAGGGTTCTTTCGCCGGGTGCGGGAACACGCTCGCAAACTTGATCGCGGCGGACCGATCGTGCCCGAGATTACCGTGACCTTCGAGGATGTCAGAGACATGTTGAGAGTGTTGTCGGCAGAGCGCGTCCGTCTTCTGCGCGTGGCCAGGGAAAAGGCAGTTCCTGTTTCTGACCTTGCGAATGGATTGCAGCGCGATACCCGGGCGGTAAGTCGCGATGTCGATTTGCTGGAGTCATTCGGCTTGCTGCAAACGCGTTACGAGAAGAATCCGGGACACGGCAGGCGCCGGATCGTCGAGTCTTGTGCAGCGAACTACCGGCTGCTGGCTGCAATCTGACGAAGGTAGCTTAGGCCAACGCCCTGATCAGCGGCTTTTGTTTGGCAATGACTTCGCCGATTTCGATAGCGTCGATTCCAGAGTTGCGCAAGGCTGCAACCAAGCGCTCAGCATCTTTTTCCGCCAGCGAGATCAGCAGGCCTCCCGCGGTCTGCGGATCGAAGAGCAGAGTGCGAATCTCCTCGGGCACGGCTTCGTCAAACGTGACACAACTTCCAGCGAAGTCGCGGTTCGCCTTCAGGCCGCCGGGAACGTATCCGGCGCGAACGCATTCCAGGGCGCCATCCAGCAGAGGCACGCGCGAGGCATGAATGCGCAGGCTGACGCCCGAAGCGATGGCCATCTCGCGCGCGTGACCGATCAAGCCGAAACCAGTGACGTCGGTCATGCCGTGCACCGCGAATCCGAGCGCGGAAGTGGCGATCTCTGCCGCAGCCCGGTTCAGGGTGGTCATGGAGCGGACCGCGTCGCGAATCCACGCGGCGTCGGCTTGGCCGCGCTTGATCGCCGTCGAGATCACGCCCGTGCCGATCGCCTTGGTGAAGATCAGCCGGTCGCCGGCCTTCGCGCCGCTGTTGGCCAGCACCTGTTGCGGATGAATGGTTCCGGTCACGGCGTAGCCCAGCTTGATCTCTTCGTCGCGAATGCTGTGCCCGCCGATCAGCGCACACTGGGCCTCGATCAATTTTGAGAGTCCGCCGGCCAGCATCTCTTCCAGCACCTTGAGGTCGCCGCCATCGGGAAAACAGACCAGCGCCAGCGCGCTGATCGGCCAGCCGCCCATGGCGTAAATGTCGCTGAGCGCGTTGCTGGCCGCGATCTGTCCGAACACGAAAGGATCGTCAACGATGGGGGTAAAGAAATCGACGCTTTGGACGAGCGCCATCTCCGGCGTCAGTTGATACACGCCGGCGTCGTCGGCTGTTTCGAAGCCGATGAGCACGTTGGGATCGTGTTGCCGGGCTAATTTCCCAAGCACTGAGTCCAGCGCCGCTGGACTTAGCTTGCTGGCTCAACCCGCAGCTTTCACCATCTCCGTAAGGCGCTTTGTCTTGACCTCGGTCATGCAGGTTCATTCTAACAATGGTAGGGAACGAATGGGATGGGAGATTGTGCAGCAGCAGTTGGCACTTAGCATTTAGTTAAACCCTTGAACCAAGCGCCAAGTGCGAAGTGCCAAGTGCCAACAGCGTCACTTCAGCTTTAAATTCATCAACTGGATCTCAGGGTAGCTCCGGTTCCAGTCGGCGGAGATGTGCTCCAGGGTCACACGGACCGTCTTGGTCTGGCCCGGAGCAATCGGCGAGCGGCCCAAGTCCACCAAGTCGGGATATCCGCCCATCTGGTTTTCCACCAACACGTGCAGCGGCAGGGTCTCGGTCTGCACCACCTGGTCCAAGGTGTTCTTGAACACCGCCCTCATGTCGGCGCCAGCCAACGCTCTGTCGCCGGTGTTGGTGATATTTACATCGAGATAGGTGACCGTGCCGCCGACATAGTTTTCCGCAGCGCTCAGCTTGGGATTGGAGAGCTGCAGCTTGGCCGCATAAGGGTTGGTCTGCGGGCCAGTTGGGGCGTGGCTGCGCGTGAGGGCGACGATGATCCCGACGACCAGCAGTACAACAATCAGGCCCACAACGATAGGCATCCAGTTGCGCTGCTGCGCGGCAGGCTGGGCAGGCGTAAACAGGTCGGCCATGGCTGTCAAGATTTTACTCCGGCCGGGTTCCCTTCTCGCACTCGTCAGGCACGGTCGGGTGGCGGACAAAGAGATGTAGGCCGGAATGAGCATTCCGGCCCGCAGGTTGATTTCGGCTGCAGTTGGGAGTTGCGGATTCTAATCCACAGACCGGGGGGAGGACTGTGAATCAATAAGAATCCCGAGGGCTATGTTGGGCCGTGGTTCTCGACCAGTGACTTGCATTCAGTTCCTGCTGGACTATGCGACTGGTACTGGCGTACGCAGGGCATGCTCAGCTTGAATCTTGGGCCCGTCACCAGCCGGAATGACCGCTCAACGCCTCGGGATTCCGTCTTGCCCTCGACCGATCTCGCATTTTCCTCAGCCCACAGTCGCTGCCTACCTTAGTGGTTCTTCTGCGTCCGCTCCCGAAGAAGCAGCCGCAGTGAACTCGCTTCAGCCCTTAGTCTCTGCCGACTTGGAACAACTGCAAAACGGTCAAGGAACGAGTGTGTTTTTACTCCTGCCACGGCAAATGTCAACAATTTTTTCGCAACTTTATCTCCTCTGTTTTCAGTCGAGTGCAGCTCGTCCACAGTGGCATGCCGAATTTTTGTGCAACCTTGAAAACCAAGATTGGCGAAGTGTCTCGTGGGGCGCAATTCTCGCGGACTTCGGCAAATTGAAAACCTGGCTCGCCGTCACGGTAACCGCGCCGCAATTGTGAAAATCCGGCAAGAACCATGTCTGGCGCGGGATGCACTCAATTTGAAATCTTCAGCCGCTGTCATCCTGAGCGACGAGCGTAGCGAGGAGTCGAAGGACCCCTATAGTTACCAGGAAGCTCGGCTCAACAATAGGGATGCTTCGACTCGTGTTCGCTAACCGCGGCGAACATTCGCTCAACAATGACACCACTCCTACCGCCATTTGTTACCATCGCCAGTCATGCCCCTGCTGGAAGCCCGCCACCTCACCAAGACCTTCAGCTCCGGTCAAACCATGTTTGGGACCGCGACATCGGGGCAGGTGCGCGCCGTCAGCGGCGTGTCGCTGGCGATCGAGGCCGGGGAAACGCTGGGGCTGGTCGGCGAATCCGGCTCCGGCAAGAGCACCTTAGGGCGGATGCTGTTGCGGCTCATCGAGCCAGACTCAGGTGAGGTGCTCTTCGATGGTCACGATGTATTGCGCGCCCGCGGAGCTCAACTCCGTCGCCTGCGTCGCGACATGCAGATCATCTTCCAGGACCCGTTTGGCTCTCTCGATCCCCGCATGACGGTTGAGCAGATTGTCTGCGAGCCCATGGCCATCCATGGGACCGGCGGCCGTGCCGGCCGCCGCCAACACGCAGCGGACGTGATGCGTGCCGTGGGCATGGATGCCTCAGCTCTTGAGCGCTACCCGCATGAATTCAGCGGGGGACAGCGCCAACGGGTGGGGATCGCGCGCGCCCTGGTGTTGCGGCCGCGATTCATCGTCGCCGACGAACCGGTCTCCGCGCTCGATGTCAGCGTCGGTTCCCAGATTGTCAACCTGCTGAAGCAACTGCAGCGCGATTTCTCGTTGACTTACCTTTTCATCTCTCATTCGATGCCCATCGTGCGCTACCTGGCGAACCGCATCGCGGTCATGCAGCGCGGAGAATTGGTGGAGGTTGGCGCCACCGAGCAGATCACCACTGCGCCGCAGCATCCCTATACGCGCAGTCTGCTGGCAGCCACTCCGGAGATTGAATTCAGCTCGCGCTAAAGGGCGTCGTCTCCAGGGCCGGCTCGAACTATTACACTCTGAGAGGGGGTGCGGCGATGATGCGGCAAATGCTTTTTCTACTTCTGTTGAGTTCGTCATTATGGGCGCAAAGCGCTGGCGGGCAGCTCAGTCCGCCGGCCCAGGGCGGGCAAAGTCAGGCCGATACTGCGGGGCAAGCCGCGACGCGGCCATCGCCTGCGGAAGCGGGTGACGATCTGGCGCAAATGCGGACCGATCTTGACCACATGGAGAGTCTGCTCAACAACATGAGCAGCGAGATCACCTTTCTGCGGGACCAGAACCTGCAAATCCTGCTGAACAGCAACGCCCGCATGTGGACCATCCTGATTCGCGACCTGCGCCTGCAGATCGATCGCGAGCAGCAGCGCCGCACCGGCAAAAGGGTGCCGTCGGCAGCAGAGCGCCAAGTTCCACAGGTCAAGCCGCATCCCTAGCTGAAGGGTAGCCTCCTCCGCTCGGGCGGGCCATCGCGGTCCGACAACGCCAAGGGAGTAGAACGAGCCTGTTTTTCCCACTTTACAAATCTTTGGAGCGAAGAACTGTAACACGGAAGACAATAATTGGCCATATTTCCTTGATTTGATCCACTTCGATGCGCTGGAGACCAGCGTCACCGGAAGCCAGCATGAAGCTGGCTGTTGCAAATCGCAACAGTGCCGCTTCGGGAAGGTCAACCCTTGCAAGGGTGCGCTGCGTCACTGCGCACCTGCGCCGGCAAGGCCGACCATAGTAGTAGCAGATACCGCGAGGTGACTGCCATGTTGAACGTCCAAGACGAGTGCGACCTTCCGGAAGACGACGGCTACGACTTGTTCACGCGGGAAACCGAAGTTGAACGTCGCCGCTGGGATGAGCTGCGTTTCGGGGCAAGACGGCAAGTGGACGACGATTGCGAATCGCCGAGCTCGTCCAGCTAGCTGCAAGAGCGACATTCTACGGCGCGAAGTAGCTGGAGATGTCGAGGACCAATTGCGTGGTCCCGGAGGCATACGCATCAATCGAGCCGTTCACGTTAGGCACGATGGCCATGTTGGAGGTAATTGATCCATCGATCGCATTCAAGGCCGAAGCCAGCGGCCGCGGCTGGCCATCTGGCCACAGCGTCAGATACCCTAGCGGGCCTTGCGGAACGACGGTTGCGTTGAAGACATAGGCTTGCGCCTGGCTGGAGATTGCACACGGGCCGCCCGCCACATTCACCGGCGGACTCAGCGTTCCGCTGAAGGGCTGACCGTTGCCGACCTGCCTCGTATCCAACTCACGGCAAGGTGCCAACGTATAAAGCGACAGACCTCCCGTATCCGGCGGCGCGAAATACCCGTCAATGTCAACCACCAGGTCGGTATCGCTACTGGGATAGACAGCGATGTCACCGCCCGTCCCGGCCGGCACGATGGCGGCATTGGCCACGATGGTTCCGGTCAGATCGTTGAGGGTGGAGACCACCGGTTGCGACTGACCCGCCGGCCACACTGTCAGATAGCCTAGCGGCCTGCCGCCTCTCGGCACGACTGCGAAGTTCATGGAATACGCCTGCGCGCTGGATGGAATGTTGCAGGCAGTCGCCTCCAGTATGGGAAAATCCCGCTCCTGGTGGTCCTGCAGATAAGGTCCTCCGAGATCGCCAGTCGGGTTGCGGGTATCGATGACGCGGCAAGGCGTCAGCGGATAAAACGCGAGTCCCGAAGACGCGGGCGCTGGCGCGAAGTAGCCGTCGATATCCAGCACGACATTGGTGGTATCGGTGGCGTAAATGTCGATGGACTGGTTATCTCCGGCGGCCACGATGGCGGCGTTGGCCTTGATTCTCCCGTCGAGCGAATTCAGGGTAGCAACCAGGGGCCGGGTCAACCCGTCGGGCCATACCGTCAGGTAGCCGAGAGGGGCATGCGGAACAGCGGTGACATTGAGCGAATAGGCGGCGGCCGAGGCAAGACTGGCGCACGGGGGACTGGCCGATTGCGCCAACTGCGGAAGGTTAAACGTTCGGGCTGTGCCACCCTGAATCGGGCCGCTGCCACCGCGGTCGGGACGGGTATCGACCAGACGGCATGGAATCATGGGAATGAACTGCAGGGCAACGGGGAGATTGAAGATCGCGGTCGCAGTACGGGGGGCGAGAACGGTAAGGGTACAGGTGAAGCCAAAACTCAGGTCGCAATTACGCCAGCCGGCGAACACGGAGCCCGGCGCGGGCGAGGCGGTCAATGTAACCGGCTGCCCATCCCAGTAGGCGGCGGAGCAAATACTTCCGCAATTAATGCCTCCATCGGCACTGGAAATGGTGCCGCTGCCCGTGCCGGTTTTGGAAACCGCCAGCGTGAATTGCTGATTTTGCTCGATGTCAAAGTTCGCATACACGTACATCCCCAGGTTTCCAGCGACATCGACGCTATTAGCACCGATCTGATAATTGCCCGGCACGTAGACGTAGAACGGGCCTAAGTATGCCTGAAATACCCAGTCAATCGAATATTGAATGCTGGCGACGCCGCTGCCGCTGTCGGTCGCGCTGATTGTGACCTGCACCGGGCCGTCATAATTTCCGTCCGGCTGCAGGTGGCCGCTCAGGGTCATGGTAGTAACTGGTGGAATATCGTCAAAACACAGTGGCCCATAACTGGAGAGACCTGAATTACCAGCGTTGTCCCACCCACGGACGTAGGCCGTATGACAGCCCTCATCGCTGTCGCCGAGCCATGCCCAGCCAGCAGTGCCGAAAAACTCCGGACCATAATAGCTACTGCCGGAGCCTGGCGTGGGCTCGCTATACGGATCGCCCGGATCTGCGTTCCAAGCGTGAGTGGATCCTGCCACCCCGATAGGCAAGTGACCGTTCCCGCTGGTGTCAGTCACGCCCCAGGTGATCACTTGGGTGGTGTTGTACCAGTGGTTTACCGGCGGACCCGAGATTGTAATTGAGGGAGGGCCGGCATCGCCCGCCAAATAGTTGTTGATAGACCAGGCGAGTTGCAGCATGTTGGCCGAACCCCAGCCCGTCACCATGTCATAACCCGGCCCAGCGCAGAAATAGTTCAATCCATACCGCAGGGTGGCGTCGTTGTTGTTGCATCCGGAAGTAATGTCATAGAAAGGGTAGTGAGGCGCGCGCTGGTTCAGGCCTTCGTCATAGATGTAGTAGTTCGCATTTCCCATCGGCGCGCAGGGTGCGGAAAACGATGGACCGCAGGTGTTGCCCACGATGCTTTGTAGGTACAGCAGGTACGCGTTCTCCTGGGCGTAAAACGCCGCAATTTCAGGCGAGGCAATACTGGTGCCACCGCCAAACAACTGGTGCTCTTCAAAATAGAGTGCTTGGGGTGTATTTAGCCCGTCGGCATTGAGGGCCAAGTCGGGAACGCTTCGGCTGTTGCCGCCGCAGGCAGGGCTGCTCTGATAGCCAGGAGCCGGGAAATAAACGCTACAGCCCCCACCGCTGCCGCCATCATTGCGCGAACAACCTTCGGGACCGCCGCTCCAGGCATTCTCGAGGTAGTAACCCCAGGCGCCTGCATCCAGTTCCGTTCCTCCAGCGGCGGTGACGTCAGGATCCGACGCTGGATAGCTCACCGACTCGTGCACACAATCGGTGGCGGCTCCCTTATCCCCGGAAGCGGCGACCAGGCTCCAGCCTTGCCCGACCAGTTGGTTGAAGACGGCATGAAAGGAATCCATGGTAGGGCCGCCGATCTCATGAATTTCGGCCATTCCCCAACTCATGTTGAGTGTGCGCGCATGGCCGTCGGTCAGTATGCGATTGACCACGTCCAGCATGGTTGACAATTGGTAGTTGGCGCCTTCGTACACATGAATCTCAGCCGTGTCCGCAGACGAGTGGAAACTATTGGCCATGACTGTGGTCCACTCAACATCGAGGGTGGTCTCAACGTCGCAGCAGGTCGGTGTTCCATCAACGAAGTACCTCTGCACGTTGTACGCGAATGTCAGCCCACGCATGTACGGATCCTGCCAAGCGAGAAACCCACCGAGATCCGGGTCGCTAAAGTCGCCCCAGATGGCGATGGCGATAGAAGCCTCAGGCGGAGAGTTGTGGGGATTGTTTAGCGGATTGCAGCAATGGCCCAACTGTTCTACAGCCCAGTAGTTGTATGTGTAACTGCTATATATGTCGGCAACACCGTCGAAAAGGAGGGGATCTTCCGGCTTAGGACGTAGCTTGCTCGGGGTCTGATGGGCGTCGCCTGTTAGGTGCGATCCCAGCGTGTACACCGGCCCCGGCGAGTAGTCTGGCCCCTTGAAATCCCGCGAACCTTTCGATGCGGTGTGTGCCACCTCGATGTTGTTGAGGCCCAGCACCGCGTGAACAACGCTGGCGAGCTGGGCGGGAATCGCGGGATCGCGATCGTTGGAGTAGTACGAGGCGCTCCCAATCTGGTAGCGGTTGATGGCGACGTCGAGCGCCTTCTCGATGGTCGCCACCGGCGCTTCGACATCCACCAACAGACGGTTGGGATAGCGCTGCGTGATGGTCAGCCCTTGACTCTGCGCCCAAGCCGCCACTGCCTGCTCATCCTGCGCCGATGGCGCGAAACGTTGGTTCCACTCCTGCTCGCTCAAATATTTGTGAAACAGCGGCGAGTCTCTGTCCTGCAACTGGTTCAGGAACCGCTCTTCTTCCGCCAGATGAGGCGGCTTCAGCGCGAAGACCAGACGCAGCATCTGATCGGCGCCATAAGGTCCGATGAGCTGGGCGGTGCCGTTCTGCACGGCCCGCGGCGTTTGCGGGACGGAAGCTCTCTCTTGCGCCGCGGAGTACGTTGACAAGCCGACGCAACAACCGATCAAGAGAACGCTCAGCCGCACGCGCCAGTTGCGCCTTGTTGGGGAAGAAGACAACAACGAAGGGTCCGCGCGGAAACGATTGAGGCGCATGGGCTCCACTCCGGCAACTTTCGGATCGTAGAGGTAATTCCTATCCCTGAGATCGGTCTATCTGGTGGGAAACCAGACAATATCCCCAACACAATGCCCGAATCAAGCCAAGAGACGCAGTGACCCGCGTCACAGAGGTGGTGGAGGCGGCGCACCGAACTGCGGCCTGGTTTGCCGAACACCCGAATATGAGATCAAGCCGACGGGAACTTTCTTCCGCTTTGTGACAAAATCCTTCAGAGGTGCTGCATGGCTCTCAGCTTCGCCCACGACATTCGCCCGTTGTTCCGTGACACTCCCGATGTGGACACCATGAAACAGTTCGGCATGGACCTGTCGGCCTATGATGACGTCAAAACGCACGCCGAGGCGATTTACTCCAGCCTTGACGACGGCAGCATGCCGTGCGACGAACCCTGGCCCAAAGCGCAAATCGCAAAGTTCAAGCAGTGGATAGACGACGGCATGGCGCCGTGAACAGCGTGCCGAACCGAATCGCAGATCCCAGGCTTCCCGCCAGATTCGCTCCCGGCATCGGCGAGGCGGCTGCAATATTTTTCGCTGCCGCCTTGCGCCAGCAAAACCTGCCCAGACGCGGTAGAATAACTGGAACGAAAGCGATTTTGGTCCCCGGGTGAGAGTGCGCGTTTGCAGCCCCGCCTAGTCAGGTATTGGATGAAGAGATTTGCTGTCCTTCTGCTTGCCACATTCGTCGGTGCACCCTGGCTGATGGCCCAAGCCGGCCCATCGGCTGGCCAGGACAACACCGTCGTCGAGGAAATCATCGCCCGCATCAACAACAACATCATCACCCGGGCCGATCTGCGCCGCAGCCAGGAGCAATTGCAGGCCGAGTCCCGCCAGCCGGACCCCTCCGGTGCCCCGTCCGACTCCAAAGAGCGCGAGCAGGACTTGCTGCGCGACCTGATTGACCAGCAACTGCTGCTGCAAAAGGGCGAAGAGCTGACGATCTCCGCGGACACCGACCTGGTCAAGCGGCTCGACGAGTTGCGCAAACAGATACACGCCACGTCCATGGAGGAGCTGGAGAAGGCGGCCCAGGCGCAGGGCGTCTCCTGGGAAGAATTCAAACAGAACTTGAAGAACAGCATTATCACGCAGAAAGTGATCGGCCAGGAGGTGGGCGGGCACATCAACGTGGCGCAGCAGGATATCCAGCAGTTTTACGACCAGCACAAGAGTGAGATGGAGCGCCCGGAACAGGTGCGCATGAGCGAGATCCTGATTTCGACCCAGAAGGAGGCCCCAGTCAAGACCGAAAAAGGGCAGGATGTGCTGCCGGAGGCCCCGGACCCGGAAGTGGTCGCGGCCGCCAAGACCAAGGCAGACAAGGTTTACGACCTGCTGAAGAAGGGCGGCAACTTCGAGGACTTGGCCAAGCAGTACTCTGACGGTCCGACTTCCGCCATCGGCGGAGACTTGGAATACTTCAAGCGCGGTACCCTTGCTAAAGATCTCGAAGAACGAGTGTTTGCCTTGAACGCGGGCGCCTACACCGAGCCGGTGCGCACCAATCAGGGCTGGGTCATCTTGAAGGTCACCGAACACCAGACCGCCGGCGTTCCTCCGTTGAAAGAAGTGGAGGGCCGGATCCAGGAACAGATCTACATGACCAAGATGCAGCCCGCACTGCGCGATTATCTGACTAAGCTGCGCGAGGACGCCTACATCGACATCAAGCCCGGCTACACCGACACCGGCGCCAGCCCCAACGAAACCAAGCCCATCTACACCACGGCGGCGACCGAAGGCTCGTCGAAGACAAAGAAGAAGAAAAGATTCGGGCTCTTCTAGTCTAGGGCGCCTCTGATTAAGTCTGGCTCTTTGAAGGGAACGGCCTTCAGGCCGTCCGCAAATGCCCAATATGAGGCCGGGGCTTTGGCCCCTGAGGGATGTCCAGCAGACTTAATCAGACCTTCCCTAGCTTTTCATCCACCGGCGGTAACAACCGGATCGACGGTGCCTCGAATGATGGCCGAGTGGCCCGGCCAAAGCTCTTGTTCCCGAAAAGTCTGATCAAACATGGGGTGCCCCGTTCTAGCCTGGTTCCGGCTAGGGCGGGGCCGTTGCCGAGTGGCCCGGCCATTTATCGAGGCGGTCACGCTTGCCTTCTAAAGCGTTTCTGCTAGCGCCACAAACTTCGGAACCACGCGCTTCAACGTCGAGAGTACGTCACCTCTTCTTCGTCGAATGTTGACCGCCTGTCCGTCAAGTTTTTCAAGGAGCTGGTATAGATTCAAGTGGAACTGATGGATTAGAAAATCGTCAGGAGAATGGCAGAGAATATCGAACTGCGCAAGATAATCAGCAGGAAAGTGCTTAACGTTGCTGGTGACAATGACGTGTGCATGGCCGGTGATAGCCGCAGCTAGCACGTGTCTGTCTTTTGGATCGGGGATTCCATTCAAGGGGTCGGCCAGGCAAGCAGGAACGGGCACCGAAGCCTCGGGAAACGCTAAGCACATCTGAGTTGTGCGGTAACTACATTGCTCCGGCGTTAAGCCCAGTTTATTTTGCAACGCTGCACCGACCTCCTGAAGTATTTGTTCGCTCCAGATAGGTCGGTACAGCGCCGGATATTCTGCGAGACGCAGGAGCGTATCGCAAAGGCACATTGGAACGAGCACACATGCATCCAACAGCGCGGTGTACTCATTGTCCTGATTCAAAATCATCGGGCACTTTGTCGTAGGTTCCCTGCTCGGCTTCCTTGCGCGCCAAGTCGTCTAGCGTCTTACTCCGCGCGGTATCGCGCTTTGCTTTATATGCCAGCACGTCGCGGGCATACAGACGTCGATGAGTTCCTACCTTGTGACAGGGTATCTCGTCTTTCTTCAACAGCCCAATTAAAAACTGGCGAGATACGCCAAGCAATTTGCTGGCCTCAACCGTGGTGAGCGAAGCATTGCTTTGCAGTATGGTTACCGAGTGTCCAGCTTTCAGATCGGCAAGCAATGTGCAAAGAAACGAGTACAAGGTGCTAGGCAGAATTTGTGTCTTGCCGTCACGACCAACGAGCTTCGCATCTGCCGTGCGAAGCTTTTCGTAAATGTCCTGGATCTCTCGCTTATCCTTTTCCGAGATTTGAACAGACGCCGGGCTAGTCGCCGCAGGCGCGATATCTTTCTCCTCCGTGGCTGACATTGTGAACCTCCAGGTTCAATGCTCCTTTCATTGGACCCTTGGGCCCTCTTGGACTCAAAGTGTTTCCCCAAACCCACTCGCAACTTTAGATGCTACATCCGCTACAAGTGATGCAACTGTACGCGATATCTGCTATAAATGCAAGTGATAAATTCAGACTGCCGGGCCGTTGCCGGGTGGCCCGGCCACAGCTCGTGTTGCCGAAAAGCCTGTTCAAACATGGGGTGCCCCGTTCTAGCCTGGTTTTGGCTAGGGCGGGGCCGTTGCCGAGTGGCCCGGCCAAAGCTCGTGTTGGCGAAGAGTCTGATCAAACATGGGGTGCCCCGTTCTAGCCTGGTTTTGACTAGGGCGGGGCCGTTGCCGGCTTAGTAATGCGGACCCCTAGCGGCATCCCCATACGTTCGCGTTTCCGGCCAGTCCACTCCCACTCGATCTGCAGCCCGCCTTCCAGGTCGCTGAACAGCACGGTGACGGCCTTGATGCGCTTCTCGTCGGTCAGGTACTACAGGCGCTCCTCCTGGACCTTATGCCGGGGGACGCGGTTCTTGCGCTGCTCTTTGGAGCGCAAATTCAGGTCTTCGAGCTCGTCATAGGAGAGCGTGAGGAAGCTACGCAGTTCAGTGGACATGGATCTCCTCGGAATAAGTTCGGCCAGCGTGGATTTGGCCGGCGTGGTTTTGTCCGGCATGGTTTTGTCCGGGATGGATTCGCCCGGCTCCGGCCAGATTGAAGATGAAAGCGCGCATTGCAACGGGACTGGCTACGTTTTCGCTGATTGCGGTTTCCCTACCGATTGATCTGTTTTTGCTGACTGTGGTTTCCCTACTGCTTACGGACACGATCTGTTTTCGGTGATGCGGTTGCCCTGTGCTCGGGGTGAAGTTCTTTCCCATTTGCTCGGGGTGAATTCGGGTGAAGTTCGAGGTTACAGCCCGCCGCTTCCCCTCGCCAGTAAAAAAAGTTGATCGGAGGTATTAGGGAAATTTATGGAGGGGGATTCTGGCGAGACAGTGCGGATTGCGAGGGCGCGAATCCACAGCAAGGGCTAGCGGAAAAGCGGTATTTGGGGCATGCGATAAGGTCGAATCATACCGTCTTCCATGGGGCGCGGCAGTCGCGTGCGGGTATCTAGCGATCGGAGAAGATTTCCGAACGGAGGCCTGCCTCCGACTTGTACTATAACTACGAACGGATATCTCGATGCGAGTACAGATGGAATTCGGCGTTGCCGCGTTATACAAGAGCGCGTCCCAGCGAGCTCGGGTAGTCACCGAACTATGGGCCGAACGAAACCTCTATTGCGCCAATTGCGATTCACCTGCACTGACACGTTCTCGACCTAATGCTCAAGCAATCGACTTCGCCTGCCCAAATTGCTGTGCCACCTTTCAACTGAAAAGCCAGTCATCGGCATTCTCCCGCCGCATCGTAGATGCGGGGTACGAAGCTATGCGACGAGCTATAGTTGGGGACCGGACGCCGAATCTCATTGCTCTTCACTACGACGCGAGCACTTGGGGAGTTAAGAACCTAGTCCTTGTGCCGCGCTTTGCGTTCTCGATGTCGGTCATTGAGAAGAGGAAGCCTCTGGCTTCCACAGCGCGGCGGGCAGGATGGATCGGTTGCAACATTCTGCTATGCAATATCCCGGAAGACGCTAGGATCGATTTGGTTCGAGAGGGGGTTCCCACAAACCCTGATCTAGTGCGCAGCAAGTATTCACAACTGACACCATTAACCCGTATGGATGTAGACGTCCGCGGGTGGACGTTGGACGTGTTGAGAGTCGCGCGCTCGCTGGGAAAGAGGCATTTCTCGCTCGACGAATTGTACGCGCACGAGACGGAACTCAGATCTCTTCATCCTGCAAATCGCAACGTGAAGCCGAAGATTCGCCAGCAATTGCAGCGATTAAGGGACTTGGGGGTAATCGAATTTGGGGGTCCCGGCCATTATCAGTTTCGGAAGGTGCAGCTCACGGCTTCGGCTTAGACCCTGCCAAGTATCGCGGAATGTCGCGCCCCTTCAGCACTTCTCGCTTTGGTAGGCGAACAGTACCTCCAATTTTTCGGAAATGGTGCTGAGCTCTGCGGCAACTTCCTTTTCATCGACGTGGAGTTTCAAACTTCCACTCAATTCTGCGGCTCGGTTGAGCAGACGTACCAATTGTTTTCTCTCTCGGTAAAATCCGGGGGCAATGCTCAAGCCCATACTTAACTCCCTTCCTTATTGTCAGCAGCGCCGTTATGTCGTCGGCCTTGATGTCAAAGCTCTCCTCGATCCAGTCTCTCTTAAAGAAAAGGTCGTCTATGGCTCTCGAAATCGGGGATTTGTTGCCGCCTTTCTTCGCAATGTCGCTCCTGCGAAGCTTGAACTCTCGCAAGACGTGGAGGAGGTCCTCCACTGTTCAGGAAAATCGGTCTTGAGCATTGAGCAGGCATGGTGCCTCTCCTCGACCTGATATGTAGCCCGGATGTCGGCAGGAAGCAGGTCTTTACCCAACGCAGATATTCCTTTACATTCTGCGCGACATTATAGCGGGAACAACTCACTCTAGCGGTGATATAAGCGGGCGAACAAGGAAAGTTACGGGCGCTATAATACCGACTTTCGGCCCCGTGCCCTAGGTTCGCCCCTCTGTTGGGCTGACCTGGGGCACTGCACTGGGCAGCCGCAACGGTGCAGATTGTGTTCCTGCCGCGTGGTCTGCGGCGGTTTCACGAATCCCCGCATTCCATCACCTTCAGTGGTTATCGCCTCCGCCCAGGTTGGCGTCCACAAGAGGGACGCGAACCTGGGGCACTGCCCAATTTCGTCAACGCCGCAGTTTACGACCCCACCACTTTTTTCCTCCCACCCCTTCGCCAAAGGCGGGCGAAAGGATGGGGCACCCGCAGAATGTCAGGTCGGCCACCCGCCAGGAACCAGAACTAAAAGTGCTTGGCCTTAGGAAACCAGATGGCCTCATGGAAATCGGGTGGTTAGATTTAGCGCAAATGGGTTTCCATGCGGCCCATGCGAGTGGAAAAAAACGCCCGCCGGCGAGGACCAAGCTGGTGAGTGCCGTAGGCCTGGGCAGTCTCCGTGGAGAACCCGCACGCAGCTAGTTGCTCAAGCAGCTCGGCAGTGTCGAACAGCCTTACTCGGTGGACCTCGCTTCCACGCCGGTAGAGCTGGTCAACCCGCCGAAAGGTTTCGATACGCCTAACCAGCGTCCGCGAACTTTGGTCCTCCTCGGTCTCGGCCAATACGGCCCAGTCCTCGCCGGAACTCCAAAACCGGCCTGCCAGCGAGGGGTCGCCAAGCTCGATCACATCAAAGATGAGCATCCCGCCCACGGGCAGAACGTCAGACAACGCCCGAAAGAAATTCTGGACCAGAAAGTCGGCGTCGGCGCCTTCCCCGTGGTAGGTCAGTGGCTCTCCCAACGCAATAACGGCTTCACAAGCCGGGAGCGGTGTCTCATAAACGGACCCGTGTATGAAGTGCGCTCGCGAGACGGCGGTCCGCGCAATCGCCAGCAGCTCAGCGGAACTGTCGATCCCGGTGACTTCAAATCCGGCCTCGGCAAGTGCGGCGCTTAACGACCCCGCCCCGCAGCCGGCGTCCACAACCCTCCGGATAGGAACCGGAGCAGACTTGAGCCGGCGGATGATTCCCGGCGCAGAGCCTTGTGCCAGGCTGCCGAACCCTGCCGCCTGGATGTATGCGAGATCCTGCCGGTAAAGTGACTCCATAGCGATGACAGTCTAACGCCGGGTGTTCCACCCAAGCTTCTTTTGTGGGTGGGATAGTTCCGTAACCTTCACTCGCCCACTGATCAAGTTTCACTCACGGGTTAGCTGTCCGGGTCTTTGAACAGAGCGCTGGGAGACTCAAAGCGCTTCCCCTCGCGTTCGATTGGCGGCCCGCAGGGCCTTCGCAGTAGTCGCGTTAGGTACCTTGACGTCAAACGGCAAGGCGCGCTCCGCGGCCACTCGGACCAGCAACATGCGTACTGCGTCAGACACCGACATTCCCATGGCCGCCAGTGCTTTCGCGGCCCTCTTCTTCACTTTTTCATCCACTCGAACGTGGACCATCGTCGTAGCCATGCCCAACCCCCATGAGATACATTGTATCTCACTCGAAGTCGATCGGGGTCCGGCCAGGATGAATTTGTCGCCCCGGCTGTGATACAACGTTAGTCACTCCATGCCTTCAAGAAGACAGTTCCTGACCAACGCCGCCATTTTGAGTGCCGCCGCTACTGTGCCCGGCCTTGCCCAACACCGCACCACCGGGCCCATGAAGGGCAAGCTGCCGCCCTCGCTGGCTGCGCTGCGATCGCGCGCCGCCGAAGCCAAGCCCATCGCTGCGGACGAGCGTCGCCAGCGCCTGGAGCGCGCTTGCCAGTTGATGCA
Source organism: uncultured Acidobacteriaceae bacterium (assembly GCA_963710585.1). Lineage (GTDB taxonomy): Bacteria > Acidobacteriota > Terriglobia > Terriglobales > Acidobacteriaceae > Bog-257. The sequence continues at coordinate 482,482 of CAVQAM010000010.1, forward strand.
GCAGAACAAGCTCGACGCCATCTTACTGTTCGGCGGCACCTCGCTCGTCTATTTCACCGGCATCGATTGGTGGAACAGCGAGCGCCTGTTCGCCCTGGTGCTGCCGCAGAAAGGTACAGCATTTTTCGTCTGCCCTGCATTCGAGGAAGATCGGGCGCGCGAGCAGATCGCCAAAGGTCCGCTCGCTGGCGACGCTGACATCCTGACTTGGCAGGAAGACGAGAGCCCCTACGAGCGCGTTGCCCAGGGCTTGCGCGCGCGCGGCATCGCCGCCGGCAACCTGGGGATCGAAGAGCGCGTCGCCTACGTCTTCAGCTCAAGTGTGTCCCAGGCGGCGCCGCAATTGACGCTCGCCAGCGCCACTCCGGTCACCGCCGGCTGCCGCATGATCAAGAGCCAGCACGAGTTGGCGCTCATGCTGCTGGCCAATCAGGTCACCCTGGCGGCGTACAAAGCCGCCTACCAGGCGTTGCAACCCGGCATGACGCAGCACGACTTTGCCGGACTGGTCGAAACCGCCCATTCCCGTCTCGGCTTCAAGGGCGAAGCCAGTGTTCAGGTCGGCGAGTATTCGGCGCTGCCGCACGGCTCGGCCATGCCGCAAGTGGTTCGCGAAGGCACTATTTTGCTGATCGACGGCGGCTGCAGCGTCGAAGGCTATGCGTCCGACATCAGCCGCACCTTTGTTCTGGGCAAGCCCGTCGGCCCGTCCGCCGACAAAATGCGACGCGTTTTCGATATCGTCCACCGGGCGCAGGCAGCGGCGCTGGCCGCGGCCAAGCCCGGCGTGGAAGCGCAGTCGGTGGACGCGGCTGCGCGCCAGGTGATCGACAGCGCCGGCTTCGGCCCCGACTACGCGCACTTCACCCATCGCCTGGGTCACGGGATCGGGATGGATGGCCATGAGTGGCCCTACCTCGTCCGCGGCGACACCCTCGCTCTTGCGCCCACCATGTGCTTCAGCGACGAGCCCGGCATCTACCTCCGCGGCGAGTTTGGCATTCGCCTGGAAGATGACATGCACATCACCGCCGACGGCGCCCAACTGTTCACGCCCCAAAGTCCCTCGCTGGAGTATCCCTTCGGCTGAGTGGTTTTTCCCTGTGACTAAGAGAATCATGGGTGCTCTGGTCGAGTAAGTGGAACAGGATGTTGACGTTGGGCAGGTTCGCCGAAATGTTCCACGTGGAACATTTCGGTCCACTCACTGAGGGAATGAAGTTCGACAACCGGAGTCCTCCCAGTTGCGCAGCCCATTTTTTGCGCTGGGGCTCCCCGCGTCAGCCGCCGCTCCTACCAACGCCAAGGAAGCCACGACGGGAAGCCTAGATCTCGTTGCGCTGGCTCCGTCCAAGAAATGTTCCACGTGGAACATTGCCGCTCAGCTCTCCCCGCTCCATTTACCCACAACCCGTCACCCTGCCTACCCTCCGCTTAATCAGCACCTTCCGCCGTCCCATGCGAGTCTTGCACAGCTTTTCCAACGAAAATTTCCCCGCCGCCGCCCTCCGTCATTGCCCACCACCCACGCCGCGTTCTAAGCTTCTTGAGTCAGCCTCACCTGCACAACCATGGGACGTATCATCGCAGTCACCAATCAGAAGGGCGGAGTCGGCAAGACCACGACCGCCATCAACCTGGCGTCGTCGTTCGCCTCCCTCGGGGCCCGCACGCTGCTGGTCGATTGCGACCCGCAGTCCAACGCCTCCAGCGGCCTCGGCTTCCTCCGCGATCCCGAGCGCCACAGCACCTACCAAGTCATCATGGGCGAGGTCCCGGCGCAGCAGGCGACGCTCCCCACCGAGCTCGACAACCTGCGCATGATCCCCGCGCACAAGAACCTGATCGGCGCCAACATTGAGCTGGTGCCCCTCGATCTCCGCGAGTACCGCCTGCGCAACGCCTTGCAACCGCTGCGCGAGGAGTTCCAGTTCATCGTGATCGACTGCCCGCCGGCGCTCGACCTGCTCACTGTGAACGCGCTGGTGGCCGCCGACACCGTGCTCATTCCCATGCAGGCCGAGTACTTCGCCCTGGAAGGCGTGACCGAATTGCTCGACACCATCGACCGCATCCGCGTCGAGCTCAACCCCAGCCTGGCGGTCGAGGGCGTGGTGCTGACCATGTTCGACGAGCGCACCAACCTAGCGCAGTCGGTGGCCGCCGAGCTGCGCAGCTTCTTCGGCGACCTCATGTGCGAGACCGCCATCCCGCGCAACATTCGACTCGCCGAGGCGCCCAGCCACGGCAAGCCCGCGCTGCTGTACGATCCCCACGCCCGCGGCGCCGAGGCCTACCTGAAATTAGCGGAAGAGATCCTCGAGCGCGTCACCCGTCCCAACCCGCCGTCTCCAGAGGCCGCCCAGCCCAGCGATTGACGGATGGGTTGCGGCCGGGCGCTATGTACCACAATGTGGGATATACCACATTGTGGGATAATCGAGGTGAGACCAGGATAACATTGAGTCTACGAAGATAATCTAATCGGTGGGCAACCGACTCCGGGGTCGTCTTTTTCGGATCTCTTTCTGAAACTCCAACAGGAGTGTGTCCTGCGTGGCCACCGCCTCCAGCAGACAGGTGATGAGGGCCTCTCGTGAGGATTGCGGCCCGGCGAGCAACTTGGCGACAACATCGCGAGCCAGTCTATCTTTCCATTCCTGGCAGGTGAGGCGTGGCGAGTAAATGTAGGCACGACCCAACTTCTTCCGGTCGACAAGCTTCTTGTGGAATAGCCGATCAAGCGTCGTCATGACCGTGGTGTAGGCCAAGTCCCGGTCGAGCATCCGCGTCACTTCGCGCACTTTGCATGCACCGCGCGTCCACAGGACTTCCATCACCTGGGATTCCAGCGAGCCCAAGGTGACGGATAAGACTGACTGAACGCGAATAGGACGATCTGATATTGCCAACACATTTGGCCTCATAAAATTCGTTGCCAATCTGGTAAAACTCAGTGACCTGGTTACGGCTAACTTGTCTTGTTCCGACGCTGATAGCCGCGAGGCAGGGACGGTGGGTTGGTCCGCCCCTGCGAAGGAAACCGCATCGCCCGCCTGTATGAGCGAACGACATCGACCAAAAGAGTACCTATCCGCCCAGCAGATATGCGCTCACGTTGTAGATCACCAGATCTCCACCCCCGGAGGTCTGGAAGACAAGCTGGGTGATACTGCCCCAGGAGGAGGGGAAGTTCAGGGTCGCCATCTGGGTACTCAGCAAATAGGCCGAGGACCCCACATAGCTGCCGTTGTTGTATGCGGTAACGGTTATCTGCGTCGGGCCAAAACCTCCAGCCACGACCGCGCTCACCACTTGGAAACTGGTCGGCCCGCCGGGCGAGCTGATGGTGCCGAAGCAGTATTCCTGCAGCAGGCGGCAAACCTTCGAGCCCACGAAGGCCACGTCCTGCCCTATCGGGCCATCTTTGTAGCCAGGACCGGCGCCGGACCACAGGCTCGGGTCCACGTAGGAAATGTTGCTCCAGTTGAGCTGACCGTAGCCACTAGGCATGGGCGCTGGCGTGCCCACCAGGGGAAGGTCAGCGAAGTTGAGGTTTTCCTGGGCAGCGGCGCCAATCGCCAGTGCCAGAATGCAAGTGAGCAATACCAAGGTCTTTTTCATTGTCTTCTCCTTTTCTTTTCGAATCTGAATTTTCGGACTCAAAATGCCGGTAGAAACGATCACCCCGCGTACTACCCACCCCGTGCAAGAACGCGCCGAGTGTGCGTCAAATGGTTCGCGGCGGCAATGCACTGGCGGTCATTTGCGGGTCATCTGCGAGTCAACCGAGCTAACCGGCTGAACGAAAAGGCTCTTGACCGGATCTGGCGTCTTCAGGGGAAAGATCTGCGCAAAGAAAATTGCGTTGTAGAGGGGCGAAACTTGTTTGGCCTGGACTACTCGGTAGTACACTTTCTCGCAAAGCAAGGGCCCTTTTCCGAAATTTCTACGGCAATCCTAATGAGGGACACGCTGCCAGTTCGCGTCCGCTTCGGGGCATTTGAGCTTGACCTGAAGGCTGGAGAGCTGCGCCTGGCGGCTGAGGCGGATGCCGAAGACGGAATCGTGCTTCCGGATCAGCCGTTTCGCCTACTCGTCATGCTGGTAGAGCGCGAAGGCGCCATTGCAACCCGCGAGGAAATCAGGAAGAGCTTCTGGCCGAACGACACGATCGTCGAGTTCGATCACAGCATCAACGTGGCCATTGGCAAGCTGCGCAAAGCACTGGGCGATTCCGCCGACGAGCCGAAATACATCGAGACCGTGGCCCGCCGAGGGTATCGGCTGATGGTGCCGGTGGAATGGACTGAATCGGCGACTGCCGAGTCTTCCAACGACGAGGCTTCCAGCAGCAACGGCGGTCCCCGGGCGGTGGAGGTAAAGTTCGACTCAGCCGGACTGATTGGCCAGAAGGTTTCCCACTACCGCGTGCTGGAGGTCATCGGCGGCGGCGGCATGGGGTTGGTGTACAAGGCCGAGGACCTGAAGCTGGGGCGCAGAGTGGCGCTGAAGTTCTTGCCGGAAGAGCTGGCCAGCGACCCAGTTGCAATGCAACGCTTCGAGCGTGAAGCCCAGACGGCCTCGTCGCTGAACCATCCCAATATCTGTACCATCTACGAAATCGAAGAGCACAAAGGCCAACCCTTCATCGTGATGGAGTTGCTGGAGGGCGAGACGCTGCGCGATCGCCTGGCCAGGGCCGCCGACGCTCAGAAGGTCCTGCCGCTGGAGCAATTGCTGGACTTTGGAGTCCATATCTGCGCCGGACTACAGGCTGCGCACGACCGCGGCATTATTCACCGTGACATTAAACCGGCCAATATCTTCATAACAAGTTCGGGGCAGGTCAAGATTCTAGACTTTGGAATCGCGAAACTGGCAATAGGTACCGAATCTGTTGCTGCCGTCTCTAGAGCAGTTCCAAGATAGCTATACCCGGAATGCTGGTTTGTGGGTAAGATGCGACTGGCGGCGTTCTCGGCGACAGAGCGAATGGGACAAGCATTTTCCGATGATCTACGGCGGCGGATTCTGCAGACTTATGCCCGGGAAAACATGAGCCAGGCTGCGCTGGCTCAGCGCTTCGGGGTGAGCTACGACTACGTCAAGAAAATCCGTAAGCAGCAACTGCGGAGCGGGCAGATGGAGCGTACCCCGCAGGCCCGTCACGGCTGTGTGAGCCGGGTGACGGAGGCGGTGCAACAGCAAATCCGGGCGGCCGTGCGCCAGCAAGCCGATGTAACGCTGTGGGAGCTGCAAGAGCGCATGCAGAAGGCCAGCGGCGTGGGGCTGAGCCAATCGTTACTCTGGCTGTGGCTGCAAAAGTTGGGACTGGGGCGTAAAAAAAATCGCTCCATGCCCAAGAGCGGGACACGGAAGCGAACCGGCAGCGGCGTGCGGAGTTCGCAGAAAAGCTCGGCTCGATAGCGCCGGAGAGGCTGTTCTTTCTGGACGAGAGCGGGGTGACCACGCAGATGACGCGGCAGTGGGGACGGGCCCCGCGCGGCGAACGGATCGCCGAAGCCACACCCCAGGGACGCTGGAAAGTATTGACCACGCTGGGCGCCATGAGTCTGCGCGGCATGGAGGCGGTGATGACCGTCGAGTCGGCCACCGACGGGGATGTCTTTCTCACTTATCTGGAGCATGTGTTGTGCTCCAAGCTCAAGGCTGGCGACGTGGTGGTGATGGACAATTTGTCCGCCCACAAGGTCAAAGGCGTACGCGAGCTGATCGCCGCCAGCGGGGCCGAACTACTCTACCTGCCGCCCTACTCCCCGGATTTCAATCCCATCGAGCAGGCTTGGTCAAAACTCAAGCAGCTGCTGCGTGCTGCGAAAGCGCGCACTGCGGAAGCGCTCGATCAGGCCATCACCGAAGCCCTCAAGGCGATCACGGCGGACAACGCTGCCGCCTGGTTCCGGCACTGCGGATATCGGGTACAGCAATGATGAAATTGCTCTAAAAGTCAATTTAGAGATATTGCCGCAATCGATCGCAGCCTGACGCAAACGGGCGCCGCGATGGGTACGGCGGGATACATGTCGCCGGAGCAGGCACTCGGCGAGAAACTGGACGCGCGCACCGACATTTTCTCCTTCGGCCTTGTTCTGTACGAGATGGCTACTGGCCAGCGCGCCTTCAGCGGCGAAACGGCGGCGGTGGTGCACGATTTCATTCTGCACAACTCAGCGGTCCCGGTGCGTGAGCTGAATTCCACGCTTCCAGCAAGACTGGCCGCGACGATCGACAAATGCCTGGAGAAAGATCGCGAGCGGCGCTACCAGTCCTGTGCCGAGGTGCGCGCCGACCTCCAGGCGGTGATGCCTTCTGGCCGAGGCTCATCGCATCGGTCAGCAAAGAAATGGATCGCCGCGGTTGTCATAACCTTGTTGGTCTTGGCCGGAGTTTCAGCGCTCATCTACCAGCGAGTCACAACGGCGCATGCCCCTCACCTCGACCTTCAGAACGTGAAGATCACCAGCCTGACTGACAACCCAAAGGTTTGGGCGGCTGCAATTTCGCCGGACGGACGCTACGTGGCGTACAGCGTGCGAGAGCCACAACAAAGCATATGGGTGCAGCAAGTGTCGCCGGAGAGCAAGATAGAGGTCGTTCCCCCTTCCGCCGGGGATATTTTGGCAGTCGCTTTTTCGCCGGACGGTAACTACCTTTACTTCGTTCGCGACTCTAAGGGGTACGTGGTTCCGGCTTTGGGCGGAACACCAAGGTTAATCATTGAGGCCACGTTCGGCGGAATCGGGGTCTCTCCCGATGGCAGGAAGTTGGCATTCGTTGAAGGCGGCGATGCCGCCCTGAAGTCGCAATTAATCGTAGTGAATCAAGATGGGAGCGGCGCGCATGTCATTGCAGAGCATCCCCCAGAATCAGGGGTGAGGTTCGTCTCGGTGGCAGCCCCGTCGTGGTCTCCCGACGGGACACTGATCGCGATGCCGGCGATCCGCAAGACTGATTACGTCGTGAACGTGTATCCGGCTGAGGGAGGTCCCCCAAGCGTCACTCCGCTTCCGGGCGTGGTCGTGCAAGCCTTGTGGCTGCCGGATCAAAGTGGTCTCTTACTCACCATCGAACCCTCCTTCGCCGCGCCGCCCCAGATCTGGCTGCAGCCATTCCCCAAGGGAACTTTGCAAAGGTTGACCAACGGCCTGGACGGATATCTCCATCTGAGTTTGAGCCGGGACGGACGATCGCTTGCTGCGGTGAGAGTGCAAACCTATTTCACCATGTTCGTCGATCCCGCCTCCAGGCCAGAGCAAGGCACAGCGATAAGCGCCGGAAAGTCGGATGGCATCGGCCTAGCCTGGATGCCGGATGGAAACCTGGTCTCCCAAAATGTGGATTCAGAGTTTTCTTCGCTCACTCCCGACGGGAAGCGCCGGGTTGCGTTGTTCAAAGACCAAGTCTTCCCCGGAGGTTTCTCGCTTTGCAGAGACGGTCGCTTCATCGTTCTTCAAAGCTCGCTTTCGGGGGACTTAAGTGCGATCTGGCGGATGGACTTTACCGGCCATAATCTGAAACAGCTCACGGAAGGTCCCTCTGACATAGCTCCGGATTGCTCTCCTGACGGCCAGTCGGTGATTTACCTTTCGATATATTCGCAGTATCTTACGAAAATTCCCATCGATGGCGGAACACCAGCCATCTTGAGCGATAAGGAAGCCGAGGTCTTAGCCTTGCGGTACTCTCCGGACGGCCAGCAGATTGCTGACATCGAGTGTCCCTTAACCGAGGTTACCGAGCCCGAGCCCGAATTCACCCTCATAGTCAGGAATTCGCAAACCGGACAGAAACTGAAATCCTTCGACCTGCCTGCCGGGCTCGATATTCCTTGGAACTCTCCAGCTCGGCAACTTCGCTGGACAGCGGATGGCCGGACGGTTACCTACTTTCTCCAGAAGGGTGCTGCTGTCAACCTATGGAGCCAGTCGCTGTCCGGCGGCCCTCCGCGCCAGATCACAAATTTCCCTGACGCCATTGTCGCCTACGACTGGTCTTCCGATGGGAAACAATTGGCATTGACGCGCAGTACACAATCGCGCGACGTCGTGCTCATCAGTCATTTCCACTGATACAGCGAACCAATGGATCACGATCGCGTTGGGCGGAAACGTAGGCTGTGAAAACGACAGCGGAGTTCTTGAAGCAGCGTGCGGGAAGGCCACCAGCCCAGGTTGCGCTTCGGTTGCGCTTGCAGCTCGCTCGCGCTTACGCGCTTGAGGCCTCCAAAGACCCTGCCGCGCGCAAGTCGTATCAGGAATTCCTCACGCTCTGGAATGACGCCGATCCCGACATTCCCATCTACAAGCAAGCCAAAGCCGAGTACGCGCGGCTGCGGTAGCGCCGACCGCTCTACCCACGTTAGTCATTTGTTCCGGCGCGAAAATCCAGTAGAATCAAGGGTTGCACCCTGATTCTCCCAAGGCCTGTTTCTACGCGGAATAAGTCAGCACTCGAACCTGCGGAAACTATGCGTCAACTGAGCCGCCTTCTACGCTACTTCAAACCGTATTGGTTTCACATGCTGGCGGCGGTGGTGTCGATGGCGATGGTGGGATTGCTGGACGCCTTCCGGCTGCTGCTGATCGGGCCCATCTTCGATCTGGTACTGAATCCGTCCGCCCAAGCGCACACCCTGCCCTTATTCAAAATGCCGATGACCGGCAAGCCCATCGAGTTGAACTGGTTTGTTCCGGAACACTTTCACAACGTGTGGACGATGGTGGCGTTTGCGCTGGTTGCCTCCACGGTGTTGAAGGGCATGTTCGACTACGGGGGAAGCTACCTGGCGAACTACGCCGGCTACGGCATGGTCACCGACCTGCGCAACGAACTGTACGCGGCCACGCTGCGGCGCTCGGTGGCGTTCTTCCAGAAGTATTCCACCGGCACCCTGCTGTCGGCGATTGTGAACGACATCGAGCGGGTGCAGTTTGCGCTCTCGTCGGTGCTGGCGGAATTTTTGCAGCAGTTTTTTACCTTCCTGTTCACGGCCTGCGTGGTGGTGCTGCTGGGGGGACGGTTGACCTGGGTGCTCATCATCTTTGTGCCGGTAGTAATAATGTCGGCCCGAAGGATTGGCCACCGGGTGCGCACCACGACCCGGCGCGGCCAGGACAAGCTGGCGGAGATCCAGAACATTCTGCAGGAAACCATCACGGGCGTGCGCATCGTGAAGGCTTTTTCGATGGAAGCCTGGGAGACGCGCCGCTTCCGCGATGCTGCGCGGCGGCTGTTTAGGGCCAACCTGCGCTCGGTGAGCGCCTACGCGCTGAGTTCGCCGATGATGGACATTTTCGGCGCGATTGCCATCGCGCTGCTGATCCTGATGGGCCGCGAGTACATTAAACACGGCTTTTTCACTGAAGGCGTCTTCCTGGCGTTTATTATTGCGGTGTTCAAGCTGTACGAGCCGGTGCGGAAGTTTGGGATCTTCAACAACAATTTTCAGCAGGCGCTGGGCGCCTCCTCGGCGATCTTCGAGTTCCTTGACGCCCGGGACGAGGTGCGGGAGAAAGCGGGCGCGCAGAAGCTGGCGCCGTTCCATCAGGGCATCCGCTTCGAGCATGTTGACTTCAGTTATGGACAGGCGAACGGCGATCATGATGTGCTGCACGACATCAACCTGGAAGTAGCGCAGGGCGAGATGGTGGCGCTGGTCGGCTCCAGCGGCTCCGGCAAGACCACGCTGGTGCATCTGCTGCCGCGTTTCTTTGACGTCACCCGCGGGCGGCTGCTGATCGACGGCTGCGACGTGCGCGACTTGACCATCGCTTCGCTGCGCGCGCAAATCGCCATTGTCACCCAGGACACCATCCTGTTTAACGATACGGTGCGCAACAACATCGCTTATGGGCAGCCGCAGGTCTCCGCCGAGACAGTGGAAGAAGCGGCGCGCGCAGCGCTGGCCCACGACTTCATCATGGCGCTGCCCGAGGGCTATGACTCGGTGATCGGTGAACGCGGCCTGCGCCTGAGCGGCGGCGAACGGCAGCGCATTTCGATTGCGCGCGCCATCCTGAAGAACGCGCCTATCCTGGTGCTCGACGAAGCTACTTCCGCGCTGGACACCGAGAGCGAGTCGCTGGTGCAGGTGGCGCTGCAAAATCTGATTACCGGCCGCACCGTGTTTGTGATCGCGCATCGGCTGTCCACGGTGCGGCGGGCCGATCGCATCCTGGTGCTGGAAAACGGAATGATCGCCGACGAGGGCACCCACGAGTGCCTATTGGACCATCCCGGCACCTACCGCCGGTTGTATGATTTGCAGTTCGTCGATGTTGAGACCGCCACCGGGACGGAATGAGCGCCACGATGAACATCCGCTCCATGACCGGCTACTCGCAAGTGAAGATGAACGCGGACGACCAGTTCGCGTTCACCCTCAGCCTGAAGGCGGTGAACCATCGCTTTCTCGATCTGCATCTGCGCCTTCCGGCGGAACTGGACCCCATCGAGATGAAGGTCCGGCGGGTGCTGAAGGAGCGCCTGCACCGCGGCCACATCGAAGTGACCCTGAGCCTGGAGCGCAGCGGCGGGGTGGCGTTTTCCGTGAACCGCGATCTGGTGGGCGGATACCTGCGCACCTTCCGCGAAGTTGCCGAAGAGTTTGGAGTGAGCGCCGAGCCCGACCTGAACGCGGTGCTGAAAATGCCGGGCGCGCTGAATGCCGCCGAGAGCGGCGAGGCCATGGCCGCGATGGAGAAACAGGTGACCGCGGCACTGGAGCAATGCATCGAGCGGCTGAACCTGATGCGCGAGGAGGAGGGCCGGGGCGCGGCGATAGAGTTGCGCGAACGCATGGCCCATTTGTCCTCGGCCACCCGCGAGGTGGAGCAACTGCGCGGCAAGGTGCTGAAGGCCTACCATGAGAAGGTGCACGGGCGCATGCAGGAGTTGCTGGGGGCGCACGCCGATCCCGACCGCATCCTGCAAGAGGCGGCCATGCTGGCCGAGCGCAGCGACATTCAAGAAGAGGTGGTGCGCATGAAGAACCACATCCAGCATTTCCTGTCGCTGCTGGAGGCCGGCGGCGAGGTGGGAAAGAAGCTCGACTTCCTGCTGCAGGAGATGAACCGCGAAGCCAACACCCTGATGTCGAAGACCACCGGCGTGGCGGGCGAAGCGCTGCGCATCACCGGCCTGGGATTGGCCATGAAGTCGGAGATCGAAAAGGCGCGCGAACAGGTGCAGAACCTAGAATGAGCGGCGGCAACATCTTCATCATCTCGGCGCCCTCGGGCTCGGGGAAATCCACGCTCACCAACGAGGTCCGCCGCGTTGTCCCCAATCTCGAGTTTTCCATCAGCTATACCACCCGGCCGCCGCGCGGCAGCGAGCAGTCGGGACGCGAATATTTCTTCGTCTCCCGGGAAGAGTTCGACCGCATGCTGGCCGAGGACGAGTTCCTGGAGTACGCCGAGGTCTTCGGCAACTACTACGGAACGGCGAAGCGGTTCCTGCGCGAAGCTACGGCGCGGGGTCACGACTTGCTGCTCGACATTGACGTGCAGGGCGCTGCTCAGGTGAAGCAGAAGGCGCCCGCAGCGGTGAGCGTCTTCATCCTGCCGCCCTCGCGCGAAGAGTTGGAACGGCGCTTGCGGCGCCGCGCCGAGGCCGACGACGATCTGCAGCGCAAGCTGCTGGGGGACGGCGCCCGCCCCTTCAATACCGAAGACATTATTCAGCGCCGCCTGCAGACCGCAACTCGCGAGATTGAGAATTTCTCCCAGTACGACTATATTTTGGTCAACGACCGGCTGGAGCAGTCGATTGACGTTCTGAAATCGATTGTGGAAGCCGAGCGATTGAAGGGTCCGGCGGCCGCGGTGACGACAAAGGATGAGGCCATGCTGGCCATTGCTCATGGCGCCTTGCGGACGCAGATGCTCGACCAGGTCCAAACAATCCTGGCAACGTTCGATCTTTCCCGTTTACCCATCGTCACGGAGTGACCTATGAAACTGGTTGAAGGGTTCGACAGCAATTATCGCTACGTTCTGGTGGCGGCGCGGCGGGCGCGACAGTTGCAGAATGGCGCCCGTCCCGTAGTGGAGTCGCACTCACGCAAGCCCTGCCGCATCGCCGAGGAAGAGATCAAAGCCGGCCGAGTGAAATGGGAGATTCCGCAGGTTGCGAAAACTGCGGTGGAGTCGGCCAGCGAGGTCCTGGACCATGCCGCCGTTGGCGAAGGCGACGACTAGGGGCCCAATTCAGGCACATACATGAAAATCGCACTGGGGGTGAGCGGCGGAATTGCGGCCTACAAGGCCGCCGAAATCGTTCGCCTGTTGCAAGATCGCGGCGTGCGCGTGCAGGTCATCATGACGGCCGCCGCCCAGGAGTTCGTGCGGCCGCTCACCTTCGCCGCGCTTTCCGGCGAGAAGGTCATCGCCGGCATGTTCGGGTCGGCGGCCGAGCCGCCCAATCTCGACTCCGCGGTCGAACACATCTCGGTGGCGCAATCCATCGACGCGCTCCTGGTCGCTCCCGCTACCGCCGACACCATCGCCAAGTTCGCGCAGGGCATGGCCAACGATTTCCTCAGCACGCTCTACCTGGCGACCACGGCGCCCGTGGTGGCCGCGCCCGCCATGAACGTCAACATGTGGGAGCATCCGGCCACGCAGGCGAATTTGGAAATCCTGCGCCGCCGCGGTGTAACCATCGTCGAACCGGACAGTGGTTATCTGGCCTGCGGGATGATTGGCGCCGGACGGCTGGCGGAACCGGAGCAGATCGTCGCGGCCACGCTGGAACGCCTCGGCGTCGCACAAGACCTGGCGGGTGACACCGTGCTCATCACCGCCGGGCCCACGCACGAGCCCATCGATCCGGTGCGTTATCTCAGCAATCGTTCCAGCGGCAGGATGGGATATGCGCTCGCCGAGGCCGCGCTGCGGCGGGGAGCGAAGGTGGTCCTGGTGAGTGGGCCGACCGCACTGCAACCGCCCGCGGCGGCAGAAACGATCTTCGTTCAGACCGCGCAGCAAATGCGCACGGCGGTGCTGGATCGCTGGGAGCAGGCCAGCTTCATCATCATGGCCGCCGCGGTCGCTGACTATCACGTCAAGGATGTTTCGCCGGAAAAGATCAAGCGCAAAGCTGCGTTGGAGCTGCAACTCGAACCCAATCCCGACATCCTTGCCGACCTCGGCAGCCTGCGGCACGCCACCGGCAAGCGCTCTCCGTTGCTGATCGGCTTTGCCGCCGAAACCGGGGACCTGCTGGAAAACGCGCGCAACAAGCTGGCCAGGAAACAAGCTGACGTCATCGTGGTAAATGACGTCAGTCGCGCCGGCATCGGCTTCGATAGCGATCGCAATGAAGTAACGATCATCACCCCAAGTGAAGTCATCGCAGTGCCCGAGGCCGGCAAGCTGGAGATCGCGCAGGAAATTCTGGAGGCCGCACTGCGCATCCGGCAGCGGCAAGTCGCGCCCGTGCCGGCGGCGACGGAGTAGAGCGGACCTTCCGACTGCCCTGAGCGGCAGGTAATCTCAGATTTGTTGCTGTGCTAGGCGGGCCACGCCACGACTCCTGGTTGCAATAGGGGTCCTTCGACTCCTCGCTGCGCTCGTCGCTCAGGATGACAGTTGGAAGAGTTTTCATCTCTACGTGTGGGCCGCAGGCCCGTGTGACACTCGGGATGACAGCCATAAAAGTCCTTCCTTTGCCACTGGTTCAGCGGTGCCGTAGAATCGCAGCATCAATTCCATCCCATGACTCTCGACGCCAACACCAAATCCGCGCTGCGCGAGCGTCTCACCTTCTATCGCGAGCTGGGGGTTGGTCCGCTCTATCGCCGGGGCGCTAGTCCTGTGAGGCAGCTACTCGAGGTCACCTCCGAAGAAGCCGCCAGAGTCGAGGCCGCTGTCGAGGCGGTCGAGCAATCTGCGTTTGTCGCAACCGCCGAGAGCAGCGTCGATCGTGCCGCGCTGCTGCAGGTCATCGCTGACGATATCGGCCCCGCCTGCCAGCGTTGCAAGCTGGCGAAGCTGGGGCGCAAGCGGATCGTGTTCGGCACTGGCGATCCCCATGCCGAGCTGATGTTCATCGGGGAAGGCCCGGGCGCGGACGAAGACGCGCAGGGGCTGCCGTTCGTCGGACGCGCCGGCCAACTGCTGAACAACATGATCGCCGCGATGGGACTGAAGCGCGAGCAGGTGTACATTGCCAACATCGTGAAGTGCCGCCCGCCGGGCAACCGTACGCCCGAGCGCGATGAGTGCGAAACCTGCTCGCCGTTTCTGATGCGGCAGATTGGCGTCATCCGGCCAAAGGTCATCGTGGCCTTAGGCGCGACCGCGGCCAAGAACCTGCTGAGCGTCAATGACTCCATGGCGTCATTGCGCGGACGGTTCTATGACTATTCGCCGCCCGGCATTGTTGATGGGGCCGATGAGCCATTCCAATGCAAGCTGGCGGTCACTTACCATCCGGCGTTTCTGTTGCGCGACCCGCGACAGAAGAAGGAAGCGTGGAAGGACTTGCAGATGGTGATGCGCTACCTTGATCTGCCCACGCCGCAGCGTGCATCCAGCGACGAAGGCAGTTAACGGCCATGCCGCAATTCTGCGATGTGGCCGTGCCGGTCCCGCTCGACGCCGTCTTCACCTATCGCATTGCCGATACCGAGCCCTGCGTGGGCGGCCGTGTCATTGTGCCCTTCCGCGAGAAGCGGCTGTGCGGCATCGTCACCGAGCTTCACGATCGCGAACCGAAATTCCAAACCCGGCGGGTGAGCCAGGTGCTCGACTCAGCGCCCGCACTGACGCCTGAACTCATGCAACTGGGCCGCTGGATCGCCCAGTATTACATTGCGCCCATCGGCGAAGTGTTTCGCACCATGCTGCCGCTGTCGGCGGAGTTCCGGCGCGTGCTGGGCTATCACATCACCGACAAGGGGATTGCTGCACTTCATGCTGCGTCCACCCTGGGGTCCTCGTTGCGGTCGCACCAAGAGCCGGAGCATCAGATGCTGGAATATGCGGTGCTAAACCGCCTCGCCGATGGTGAAGTAGTGCGCGAAGCGGCCCTACGTTCGGCGACCGCGGCGTCGCGCACTTTGCTGCAGGCCATGCTGCGCAAGAAGTGGGTCGCACGCGACGACCTTAGCGACGTGCGCGATGCCAGCCGCACCGTACAGATCGCGACCTTGAAGGAGGTGTCCGGCAAGCTCAACGCCAACCAGCAGAAGATCGTGGCCTACCTGCGCAGCCAGGAGAAGCAGCGCGCTCCGGTCGAAGCGATTCGTGAGTTGGTGGTCCCGCGGACCACACTGCAAACCCTGGTGAAACGTGAGATCGTCGCGCTCAGCCAAGAAGCGGCCGCCTTCCGCATGTCGGGAATGAAGCCGCGCAAGCTGGAGTTTCTGTTTACGCTCGCGCAGAAAGCGGCGCTCACCACGATCATCAGCGCCGCCGAGGAACGCCGGTTCCTGCCCATGCTCTTGCATGGCATTACCGGTTCGGGCAAGACCGCGGTGTACCTGTCGGCGATGCAGGCGGTGCTGGCCAAAGGGCGCTCCGCTATTTTGCTGGTCCCGGAGATCGGCCTGACTCCCGCCGTCGCCGCCGACCTGCACCAGATCTTTGGGGACGAGGTTGCGATCCTGCATTCCGGGCTCAGCGACGATGAGCGCGCCGAGCAGTGGAGACACATCCGCAACGGCGACTCCCACATTGTGGTAGGCACGCGCTCCGCCATCTTCGCGCCGGTGCCCGACCTGGCGCTCATCGTGGTGGATGAGGAGCATGACCACTCCTACAAGCAGGAGGAAATGCCACGCTACCACGCCCGCGACGTGGCGGTGATGCGCGCCAAAATGTGCAACGCGGCCGTGGTGCTGGGCTCGGCCACGCCGTCGCTGGAGACCTACTACAACGCCGTCAGCGGCAAATACCGGCTGCTGGAGTTGCCGGAGCGCATCGAGAAGCGGCCATTGCCGGAGGTCCAGATCCTCGACATGCGCGAGGAGTTTCAGCGCACCCGCAAAGACGAACCGCTGTCGCGCAAGCTGGTGGAAGAGATTGGCGAGCGGCTGGCGCGCCACGAGCAGGTGATGGTGCTGCTGAACCGGCGCGGCTACTCCGCCTTCGTCCTCTGCCGGGAATGCGGCGAGAGCGTGCAGTGCAAGAACTGCGCCATCTCGATGACGTACCACAAGCGCGAGCACCGCCTGATGTGCCACTACTGCGGCTACACACGGCCCGCGCCCCGCACCTGCCCCAAGTGCGGCAGCGAGTATGTGCAGTATCTGGGCACGGGATCGGAGAAGCTGGAGCACATCTTGCACGGCATGTTTCCGCAGGCGCGCATTGCGCGGCTGGACCGCGATACGGTGCACGGCCGCGACGATTTCGAGCGCATGCTGAGCGCGCTGCAGGCGGGCGAAATCGATCTGCTGGTGGGCACGCAGATGATCGCCAAGGGACACGACGTGGCCAACGTTACGCTGGTGGGCGTCGTCGGTTCCGATGCTGCGCTCAGTTTTCCCGACTTCCGTGCCGCCGAGCGCACCTTCCAGTTGCTCACCCAAGTTGCCGGACGCGCGGGGCGGGGCGACACCCCCGGCAAAGTTGTACTGCAAACATTTTTTCCCGATCACTATGCCATCCAGTTCGCCGCCGCGCACGATTACCACGGCTTCTACGAAAAGGAAATTCGCTTCCGTAGCTGGATGCACTACCCGCCGTTCAACGCCGTCAGCAATGTGCTGGTGCGCAGCAGCAAACTCGACGAAGCGCTGGCCTGGTCGGGCATCCTGGGGAAATGGTTTGAAGCGAGCCGATTGGCTGGCATACGCGTCATGGGGCCGGCAGCCGCGGTGATCGTGCGGCTGAAGACCGAGTACCGCTATCACTTCCTGCTGAAGTCGGAGAGCCGGGAACGCATGAACGCCGCGTTGCGTTCCATGCTGGCTCATGCGGATACGCAGAAGATTCCCCGCAACAATGTGGTGGTGGATGTGGACGCGCTGTCGTTGATTTAGCTGTCGGCTTTCAGCCATCAGCCTTCAGCCAAACCGGCATAGCTATCTTTCCCACGCGCCCAATGCCCTGCGCAACAGCACCAACTGTCCCAGGTGATAGGCGCCGTGGTCGGCGGCCAGCAGCACCTCGCGCAACAGCGTCTGGCCGTCGCCATGAGGGAACGGTTTGAACAGGTCCTGCGCCGGGTCCTTGACCAGCTTGCGGAACTCCTGTTGCAATTTCAGGATGGCCTGCACGCTTTCGTCCCACGCTTTGTCACTGGGGGGAGCTGCGTTCTTCGGCCAGTAGCCCTCGGGCCATTTTGGCGACTTGTGTTTGGCGTCGCGGCTGAACTCCAGGATGTCCCACAACGCGAGGCGTATGTGCTCGAGCAATTGCCACGCCGAATATGGCATTCCGTCGGGCACCTGGCCGCGCAGCTTGGCGGGGAAGTCGTGCACCGCCGCCTGCAAGTCCGCATGAGCCTCGTTCCAGTCGATCATTTTCGCCAGTTGTTGACGCAGGAGTTTGTCGTGTTCCATGAGGCCTCGCGGGAAAGGAATTGTCACTCGTGTGTGATGTGATTGGCGGCGCGGCGGATGGTAATTTTGGCGGAAGATCGGGCCATGCGGCTACGCGATGATTTCTGGCAGGTATAGGGGCCTTCGACTCGTCGCTGCGCTCCTGGCTCAGGATGACAAACAGAAAAGTAGGATGACAGCCAGAAAGGCAGGTCCCTCGACTCGGGCCGGACTAAACGAATTCGAACGCTGATCTGCCGCTAGCCCCTAACCACTGAATTTCCTTCTGCGGCGCTGCTGCAAGACTTCGGCGGCGCCGGGGTTCACCAGGACGGTGAATCCGTTGTGAACCGGATGTTGGTCGCAGTCCACCAGAGCGGCGCGGTCGCCCTCAATGCAGCCGCCAAGCAGGCGTCCCAGGCCCAGCAGCGAACGGCTGCCGCAAATCTCGCAGGCGTCACCCGCGCTGTTGCTAATGATCTCGCAGTCGGCGCATAGCACCGCCTCCGCCAGAGGGACGGAACTGAGCTCCAGCCCCCATTTGTAGCCGTTGTCCATATAGGTCTCTGCTGTAACCCTAGCCGTCGCCGGACAACTGGGGAAGTACCTTTGGAGTGGAGAGAAGCAGAAGAGTAACGGGGCAGAAAAGTGGAACGATGCAACGGCCCGGCTATCTCGGCACATCCGTCGCGGTGCTGGGCGGCAGCAGATTATGGTTCAGGGCAAACAATGCCAGCTCCAGGCGGTTGCCGACGCCCAGCTTATTGAAGATGTTGGTTAGGTGGCGCTTCACGGTTTCCTCGCTGATGCCGAAGCTGACCGCAATGTGCTTGTTGGTGGAACCCTCGGTAATCAAGGTGACAACTTCGAGCTCGCGGCCGGTGAGACCGAAGGTCTTGCGGGAAGGCGGGGCCGTCTGCGCCGCCAGATCGCGCAGCACCTGCACCAGGTTCTGCACCGGACGTCCCTCCAGCCAGTACTGGCCCTGCATCACGGCGCGAATGCAAGCCGAAAGATGTTCCACGACGGCGTCTTTCAGCACCACGCCGCGAGCGCCGAGCTGCAGGGCCTCCAGGATCTGCCGCTTGTCCACCAGTCCGGTCAAGACGATGGTGCGGGTGGAGGTGGTCCCGGTGGTGAGTTCGCGTAACGCGTCCATGCCCGGCATCCTTGGCATGGCGAGGTCCAGCAGCAGGATATCGGGCTGGAGAGTGCGCGCCATGTGGAGCGCCTCGAGGCCGTCCCTGGCCTCCGCCACGACCCGCATCTGGTGGTCGGCCTGCAGCATGTTGCGCAGACCGATCCGCACCACCGGATGGTCGTCGGCAATCAGGACCTTGATGGGAGTTACTGCCACCTTTGCCATAGCCATAGTGTTTGCCGAGGATCGCCTACGCGGCCGGTCCCTTGCCCGGAAGCACGCCCGGACCGAGGATCTTCACGTATTCCTGCTCCACCGCCTGGAGCGCGGCGGAAAGCTGATCGAGGATTGCTTCAGCTTCACTCCACTTGCCCTTATTTCCCATCGCTTCCAAGCTGGCGCAACATCGGGTCACGCCGATGGCTCCCACGATCAGGCTGCTGCCCTTCAAATAGTGGGCCCGGTTGCGCAGTTCCTCGGCCTGTTTCAGTGTAAATGCATTGCGCAACTGTGCAAGTGTCTTGCCGGCTTCCGTCAAAAATTCGCGGCAAATCTCCACCAGTTCTGCGGGCCGGGAAGCTGTCATCTGTCGTAACCGCTCGAATGCGTCGGAGGCTATCAGCTTGTCGGTCACGATTTGCGACGCTTCCCACGCAGCGCCCTGTTGCCCCATAGTTAATGCCTTCCGCGCCGTCGCCGTCAAGGACGGAATGCCGAAGCGGATGATTCTTGCGATTTTCTGGAAAGTTAGCCAGCAATGCAATCCCAGCGGCCGTCGCCGTTACTTCTCGCGGCTGTAGACAACCTTCAGCTTGTCGGCTTGGAGAATGCGAGCGACCTGGTTGCGGGCGTGCACCGCCCAGGGGCCACCGCTATCCAGCTTCAAATAGGTCTGCCAGTGGGGAAGGGCCTGGCGCGGCTGGAACAGGCGTTCGTAGGCGAGCGCCAGATTGTAATGCGCGTCGGCGTAGGTGGGGGCCAGTTGAATGGCGGTGGTGTAGGCGGCCACCGCGTCGGCGATGCGGCCCGTCTCGTCCAGAACGTTGCCCAGATCGAAGTAAGCCAGCGCATAACGGGGATCGGCTTCGACGGCCAGGCGGTAATGCTTTTCGGCCGAGACAAAATCCTGCCGGTTGTAATAGAGCGTGCCCAGATTGATATGAGCCGGAGCGTGGCCGGGTTCAACCTCCAGCACCTGCAGATAAGTTTGGATGGCTTCGTCGTGGGTGCTGGGATGCTCTTCCAGGGTGACACCGCGCGCGAAAAGATCGCCCGCAGTATCGAACTTGGCGATGGGCCGCACCTTGACCGAGGACACAACCATTCCCGTGTTGGCAAAGTCCATGACGAACTGTCCAGCAATGGGTTCGACCGAGTGCCCCTGATGGCGGTAGGCCACGCGCGAACCCACGCTGAAGGCGCTGGCTTCGAGGAACGGGTTCTCCATGCCAGCCACCTGTTTCTGCATGGCTTGCAGGGATTCGCGGATGGCTGCCGGACGCACCCGTTTGGCGCGCAGGTCACGCACTTTCGTAAGCTGAAGCAGGTCGAAGAAGGTGAACGTGTCGGAAATGGGGACGAGCCCTGCTTTTTGCCAGCCAGCCAGTTGGTTGGGCGAGATGTGCAGGATGCGAAGGACGTCCGCTCGACAGAAGTGGTTCATGTAGGCCCGGCTAGAATCGCCGCAGAGCTTGCTACGATTATCAGCGGAAGTAACTTCAGGCGCAAGGGGAAAACCGCGCCAAACAGTGGAAAAGCGGGGCTTGCATCCCTTTACCGTTTTGGTTACCGGCAGTTACAATCGGAGTGAAGCCGACGTAGCTCAGTTGGTAGAGCAGTCGATTCGTAATCGACAGGTCATCGGTTCAAGTCCGATCGTCGGCTCCAGTAAGTTTCTGCGTATGGCTGGCTTGACCGGCGCTTTGCACTCAGACTTGACCGCCGCTCTGCGCTAAGTAGAGCCGCAATCGAGTTCAGGAGCATTTTGCTTTTATGGCGAGCACGGGGCAGGGAGCGTGACGGATGACGGCCTCGGCGACACTACCCAGGAGGGCGCGTTCTATTCCGCCCCGTCCGTGGCTGCCGATGACGATAAGGTCCGCCGCCCAGCATTTGGCGGCGCTCACGATCTCCGCGGCCGGCCGCCCTTGCTGAATGAATTCAAGAGCGATCGTTTCGCCCGGCAGCCGGGCACGAAAGGCAGCGACGAGTCGCCTGGCATCCAGTTGGGCGAGCGCCATTAACTCACTGGCGCAGATTCCGGGTTCCTGGGCCCCCAGGGCCTTAGGATCGACAACATGGATAAACGCGATCTCCGCCCCCAGCTTGCAGGCCAGCTCAACTCCCATCTCGGCGGCGTGCGCAGCAATGGGCTCGTTATCCACGGCAATGAGGACTTTTTGGAAGCGCACCGATCCTGCTCCTGCCCATGGGCGGCAGATACCCGGGCCTTACCCACCCTCAATCTACCATCTCATCCCAAGCCTGCAAACTCCTCGGTGATGGTAGTCGCAGATGGTCACATCAAGCAACCTCGATCGTCTTGGTTACTAGGAGGTATTTCAAAAACCTCGTTTAGCAACACCAGGGCTAAAGCCCTTTTTTGGCGTCACGATTCCCACGGGCCTAAAGGCCCGCGCTTCCACCAGAGCGCTGCTAGGAACTTCCAGCGCAGCCTTCGGCTGACTCCTAGTTCACCCTAGTTCCAAACGACGCCATTCTCGATTCGACACGCAACATATTCACAAAGCACTTAACAGGTGACCCAGTTTATTCTTCTTAGTCTTGAGATACTTCAGGGCATTAGGGTCGGGAGCGACTTCGCACGGAATACGCTCCACAACCTCAATCCCGGCATCTTGCATGGCCTTGACCTTCTCGGGGTTGTTGGTGAGCAACCTTACCCTGGCGATGCCAAGCTGCTGGAGTATGGCAGCGGACAGGCGAAACTCACGGTAGTCGGCTTTGAGGCCGAGCCGCTCGTTGGCCTCGACCGTGTCATACCCGAGGTCTTGCAGTTCGTAGGCGCCCAACTTGGCGGTCAGGCCGATGCCCCGTCCCTCTTCCTCTTCGTAGATCAGAATGCCGGCACGCTCGTGGGCAATCATGGACAATGCGGTCCGCAGTTGCTCGCCGCAGTCGCAACGCAGCGAGCCGAGAGCGTCGCCGGTGAGGCATTGGGAATGGATTCGCACCAGGGGCGGGCGGCCCTTGATGTCTCCCATAATCAACGCCAGGGCGCTTTCGCGCCGCGACGATGCGCCGGTTGGCAGATCGCGCTCGAATCCAATCATGCGAAATCGGCCCCAGCGGGTGGGGAAATCTACGGAAGCAGTTTGTCGAACGGAATCGGGGAAGACGGCAATCATGGTCGCAATACTCCGTAACTACACTGGTCACGTGTTTCTATTAGGAATTGTACCGGCCTATTCCCGCGGACGCGCAGGTGACGGGTCACAGATTCGCGTGACGGCAGTCACGCCGCAGCCCAACCTTTGGTCATTCCTAACGGTCAGATGAACTCGACACCACGCTGCATAGCAAGCTGCCAGCCTGGGTCCGCTGTCCAGGTTGAACTATTGCACGGGAGTGCCTGCACTGACCACACATGCCAAATCGCAATCGCCTATAACTAGAAGCCATATCATAAATACCGGTGCGGCCCAAAGCGAGGTACCTCCGGGGCTGAAGCCCAGTCCGTAACGGACCATTTGCGGCACGGCTGAAGCCGCGCCCTTTCAAAGGCGATTTATGAGATAGCTTCTAATGTCTAGAGCGTGTTTCAAAAACCTCGTTTTGCGACACCAGGGCTAAAGCCCTCTTTTTGGAGTCGCGATTTTCGCGGGCCTAACGGCCCGCGCTTCCACCCAGAGAGCTGCAGAACATTTTTGAAACAAACTCTAGTTTACCGATTAACTTGAGTGGCTTAGTGCAACCTATCTATAGTTCGCAAGCGCCGGCGGAATTTGTTCGCTCACTCACATCACCCTGTGACCCCTCTCACTGCGGGTGGTTGCATCCAGAAGGACAATTAAAAGCGGTCAGCTACGTCCACTGAGTTGGCCGGCCATGGAAGCCGGCGCGGGTCGCGCACCACCGTTGTGCTTGGGTCACCCATGATACGGCAAATCCTAGGGGTCGTTATAACTCTTCTTGCCACTGTTTCCAGCGCCCGTCCCCAGTTGTCGACAGGTGCTCCGACCGACCCGGCTGGAAGCAACGCCGCTCAGCAAGTGAAACCCGTAACCTTTGATCGCGAAGGCCTGCTTTTCAGCACCGGTGACGAGGCACTTCAGCTGCGAGTGCACGGCTATCTTCAGGGCGAAGCCGAACTGTTCCAGAGTAACCTGACAGGCCAGAGCCCCGATGAGCTCTTCTGGCGCCGCATACGTCCTCTCTTCGAAGCCAGCTTGTTCAAGACCCTCGATTTTCGTCTCATGCCGGACTTTGGAATGAATACCCCAGTCGTTCAGGAAGTCTATGCCGAGCTGCGGGTGCCCTCAATCGCCAAGCTGCGCGTCGGAAAGTTCAAGACCCCAATCGGCCTGGAGAACCTGAGGTCTGATCGGGAGCTGACATTCGTAGAACGTTCGCTAGCTTCCGATCTTGTTCCGGTCCGCGATCTCGGCGCTCAGGTGAGCGGCGCTGTTCTGCAGGGAACCGTGAACTACGCGGTGGGTTACTTTAATGGCGCAAGGGACGCATCGAACGCCAATTTCGAGTGGACTAACAGTGGAGAAGGTGTGATGCGTGTCTTTGCCGAACCATTTGCAAGCACGCAGAAGGCCCTGGCCAAGGGGGTTGGCGTGGGAGTGGCCGGATCCACCGGCTATACGCATGGACCCGCTCCCAGCTTCAAGACCATGGGTCTGAACACGTTCTTCAAATACTCCTCGGGCACCTCCGCCGGCGGCGACCGACAGCGGCTATCGCCGCAGGCTTATTACTACTACGGACCCGTCGGGGTGCTGGGAGAGTACGTGATTTCATCGCAGGTCCTCCGCCATGAGGCGAATACCCGCAGGACATCAAATCGAGCTTGGCAACTGGCGGGGTCAGTGGTATTGACGGGAGAGAAAAATTCCTATGGCGGAGTGCGTCCAGCTCATGGCTTCGAACCGCAGAAAGGGCTGCACTATTTAGGGACCTGGGAGGTTGCGGCCAGGTACAGCACTCTAAAGGTTGATCCCAGCGCATTTCCAGTTTTTGCAAATCCCGCAAAGTCACCAGACCAGGCGAAGGAGTGGGTAGTCGGACTGAATTGGTACTTGAATCGTTACGCAAAGTTGATGGTTGATTGGGAACACACAAGCTTCGCCATGATCTCGCCCAAGTTTACGCCTCTGCATAGCGAAAGTGTGGTAGTACCCCGACTTCAGTTGCAATTCTAGGCCAGGCAATTCCACGGTCTCGTCACGATAGGCTCAACGGACGCTGCGAAACTGATCCTCATCCAGCCTTTGGCAGAGCTGGCCCATGGCGTGTCTGGCCGCATCCAGGCCCTTCTCGGCCATCCTCGCTTCGGTTGCCGCACCGGTGCGCAAGAAGGCGGCACGGGCATCGCCCAGGCACTGCATCGCCTCGGCCAACCAGGCAGGGGAACCGCAAACCCCCAGCCGGAAGCAGGCCTGGGCACGATTGAGCTTGGTCACGGCGTAATCAAACAGGCCGCGCTGCAGGGTACGCACGCGCAGGGCAAGATCGAAATGGCGTAGCGCGTGGCGGGCGTGCGGATCACCGATGGAAAGGTCCGGGGACGGCAGGCAAAGGCAGGCGTTGCCCAGATTGTTATGCAGAGCGGCCCAGCGGGCGGGGACGGTGGCGACGGGCGACAAGCGCAGGGCGCGCCGGTAGCACTGCATGGCATGGCGCACATTGGCGGCCTTGTCACCGGCGGTGCGCTGGCGATAGGCGGTCCCCAGGTTCTCCATGGTGGCGGCAAACGACGCCGGATCGGCCTGCCGGGTGCGGAAGAGGAGCGCCTGTTCGTAGTGAGCGATGGCATTCTCCCATTTGTCTGGGAACTCGGCGCCGGGAAACTCGCACCAGGTGTTGCCCAGGTTGTACTGTATGCGCGCCCATTCCTGGAACATCTCGCATTTGAAGTAGATGGCCGCGGCTTTCTCATCGCATTCGACGGCGCAGAGCAGGCGGGCCTTTGCGGGCAGCCTTAAAGAATTCGGGTACACCAGTCCGAGCAGGCTGAGGACCGCGGCCCGAATCCGCGGTTCTTCCGTGCCTTGCAAGGCCTTGGCCGCCAAGCCCAACTCTTCCAAGGCGAGATCAGGGCAAACTAAAGGATGCTTCTGGCAGCGGCCGCTGTAGCAGATGCCGAGCTGGTAGCGAAGCCGCCAGTTCTCCGGATTTTGTTCGACCACCTGCTGCAACTTGAGAATAACGGTCTCACAAGGTTCCTGGCTGCAGGGTCGTGGCGCCGCATCTGGTTGGTTGGCATTCATGAGAATCGGGGCCCCACGAGGAGCAAACCACCTAACCTCGCGCCTCATTGATGATTCCCAGCACCACGGCCTCGACTTGGCTGGCAAGTCCGTTGAGACCAGAGTGGGGAGAAAACTCGGCCATGGCCGAGGGACGCATGGTGCTGATAAAAGTGTGTTCGCCCTCGGTGTAAACCACGATGGGACAGGGCAGCATAAGGGCCACATTGACGTCGCGCTTCAAGGCTTCATCGGCAAAGCGCGCATTGCAGACTTCGATAATCTTCAGTGGACCCCGAGTCAACCCCGCGGCCGCCAGCGTGGCCGCCACGTCGTAGGTATGGACCACGTGAAAACCTTTTTCGACTGTCTTGGCTTCCACGGCGTCAACTGCGGCTTCGAAGGACTTTTTGGTGGTGACCGTGTAGAGAAAGCTCTTCACAACGTCCCCCCGGCGATCGCGGGTTGGAACGACCGCCCTTACACAAGCTGTGCGCACTCTCCGGTCGAGAACGGCATCGGAGAACGGTTTCAGTGGAAGACTTGAGCGGCAAATTTTCTGGCCGCGCCGGCTACACCCAGGGCCCACTCCGGTGTGGCCAGGGCGTGCAAGTGGGTGTAGCTGGCCCAGACGTTGTTGACAATGGCCGCATCGCGGCCACTAAAGCATCCCGCCCCGCGACGAACTTGGCAGGCGGTGGCGGCCCAATTCGACTGCGGCAGGATCCGAGAGTAGTGAAACTCATGTCCGCGAAGCGTGGTCCCGACGGGGAAAAAAGGATTTTCAGCGTCCACCAGCAACTCGCTGTAGCCGTGGCCCTGGGCCGCGTCGGACACTTCAACCTCGAAGGGAAACACGTTGGCCATCTCGTATCGCGCGCCCTTCCACACCATGGCGCGGGCCAGCAAGATAAGGCCACCGCACTCCGCATAGACCGGCATTCCCGCTTCCGCCGCGGTGCGGATGGAACGCAACATGGTGCGATTGGCGGCCAGCGCTTCGGCGTGCGTTTCGGGAAATCCGCCACCAATGTAGAGGGCGTCGAGGTCCGCAGGCAGAGTCGCCGCCTGCAGTGGGGACACGGGAACCAGTTCGGCGCCGGCCTGCTGCAGCCGTTCCAGATTTTCCGGATAGTAAAAGCTGAAAGCCGGGTCGCGGAACCAGCCGATCTTGACCTGGGGCATCGAGCAGGTTGGCGCGCTTTCTGGGGCATCCGCTTGGAGTGGTGGCGCGCTGCGGGCCACTGCCAGGATGGCATCAAGATCGATGCTGCCGCCCACCACTTCGACCAGGTCGCGCTCCAGTTCCTGCAGGTGATCGTATTCGTCCGGGGGAACCAGTCCCAGATGCCGCTGCGGCAGCGGCGTGCCGACGGCCGCTTTCGGGATTGCCCCCAGCACGGGCATGGAGCAGGTAGAGGTGATGGCGGCGCGCAGGATCTGCTCGTGCCGGCGGCCATTCACATTGTTCAAGATGACGCCGCGGATGGGGAGCCCGGGATCGAGGGTCTGACAACCCAGCACCAGCGCAGCCGCCGTGCGGGTCATTTTGGTGGCGTCGACGATCAGCACCACCGGCGCCTGCAGATGCCGGCTGAGCGCCGCACTGGAGTGCGTCCCGACCGCGTCGAAGCCGTCGAACAGG
Organism: uncultured Acidobacteriaceae bacterium; assembly: GCA_963710585.1. Taxonomy (GTDB): domain Bacteria; phylum Acidobacteriota; class Terriglobia; order Terriglobales; family Acidobacteriaceae; genus Bog-257. The sequence continues at coordinate 509,220 of CAVQAM010000010.1, forward strand.
CCGCGAGCCCCTTCGATAATGTTGATGCCTGCTTCCACCCCGTTGCGGACAAACGAGGAGATGGCCTGCTCCCGGCCCATCAGATAGGTGTCGAGGTTGCGCGCCGCTTGTGCGGAGGCCCAGCTTAGCCAGGCGGCGTCAATGTAGTCGGGGCCTTTCTTGAAGGCGCCCACCGGCACTCCCGCACGGCGCAAGCTGAGCAGTAATCCCAGCGAGACCAGGGTCTTGCCCGAGCCGCCGGACAATCCGGCGATCAGCAGGCGCGGCAGTGCGCGAAGCTCGCTCATGGCACCAGGGCCGCGGCTACGGGGCGGGCGCTCCTTCCGGTTTGGGGGCCAATACAATGAAGGAGCCTCCGAAATAGCTATATATGCAGCGGCCAGAATCGATCAGGATGCGGATCGCCTTCTTGCAATCGTCTTTGCTGCACGCCGCTTCGCCATGCTTGGCGATCATAGCTTTGGTGAGATCGCCAGCCTTCAGGTTTTTCTTGCCCGCGCATTCGGCCACCAGCCGATACATTTCTTCGGCCAAGGTTTCGACGGGAACTGTAGTGATTTCAGTCATACCAATACCCCTTTTTGCTCCGAGTTCGAAGCTATCAGTTGTTGCAATCTCTCGCGCAGCCGCACTACCTCGCCGACTACAAGGGTTGCCGGGGGTTCGACACCGGCGCGATGAACCTCGGCGCCGATGTTTTCCAAAGTCCCGGTAACGACATGTTCGCCGTCCCAGTACGCCATCTGGATGATGGCGGCCGGCGTACCCGCGGGACGGCCGGCGGCGATCAGTTTCCGCGCAATGGTGTCAATGTTGTGCACGCCCATCAGGAAAACCAAGGTGTCAATCTTGGCCAACGCTTGCCAGTCAACGCGCTCCTGGTTGCCGATGGCATTGTGGCCGGTGACGATGGCCACGGAAGAAGAAGCCGCGCGATGGGTCACCGCAATGTTGGCGCTGAGCGGCGCCGAGAGACACGAGGAAACGCCAGGGACGACCTCAAAGGGAACGCCGTGCTCGGCCAGATACTCGACCTCTTCTCCGCCGCGGCCGAAGAGAAAAGGATCGCCGCCCTTGAGCCGGATCACGGCTTTGCCTTCCCGCGCCTTCTCCACCAACAGGGCGTGAATCTCGTCCTGGCGCGAGTGGTGCCCCGGAGGCTTGCCCATATAGATTTTCTCGGCCGAGGTTCTGGCCAGCGCGAGCACTCCCTGCTGGATCAAGCGGTCGTACACGATCACGTCGCCGATGCTGATCCGTTGCACGGCCCGGATGGTCAGGAGATCAGGATCACCCGGGCCGGCACCGACGAGATAAACTTTTCCAACCTTCGACATTTCTGCCTTTCGCGCTACACCACGCGGCTGATCAGTACCAGGAGCACGAGCAGCACCACTCCCACGCTGAAGGTGTACCAAATGAGCTTGGTCTCAATCGGAAGCAAGGGCTCGTACTCGCTCTCCATCTTGCGCAATTCGTCGCTGATTCGAGGTTCCGCCATAGGTCACCCTTTCACGATGGGCGGCAGCATCCCGTGGAAGAACAGCCACGAGATCAGGAGGCCGACCCAGATGATGTATCCAAAGAGACAAAGCACATAGACCGCGGCCAGCTTGGCGATGCCCTCCTCCCACAGTTTGCGGAAGTTGGAGAGGACCCCGATAGCGAAGAAGGTCATCACAAAGAAGAGGGCGCGGAAGATATTGGCTTGCCCCATGGAGGCCTTGATCTTGGGCACCAGCCCCGGCACCAGGGCGCCCAGGGCGAGCACCGCGAGGAAGGTGGCGACGTAACCCAGAATGAACTTGGGAAAGCGTTGCCAAATTTGCCTGGCCTGGACCTTTTCGCCTTCGTGACGCTCAATCTTTGCCGACCACACCCAGGCCAGAACGAAGGCCCACACGCCGATGAAGATATCGATGAAGACCTTCACCGTGGCGGAAACGCCCAAAGTCCATCCCGGTTGGTAGCGAATGCCCGAGGCGGCCAAGGCCTTGGCGCGAATCAGCGAATCGGCAATGGCGCCGCTGGCCACCGCGGCCCCGTCGGTCTTTACCGCCAAGCCCATCCAAGCGCCGGCGACCATGGGTTGCCGATAGAGAAAGTGTTGGGCGGCAAAAGGAAGGACCAGCAACTCCACCACGGCGAAGACCACAACCAGCGAGGAAACCATGATGGGCACGACCGGCCGGGCTTTGATGGCGCTTCCGGTGGCGATGGCCGCCGAGACCCCGCAAATCGAAATGCCCGAGGCCAGGGGAGCGGCCCACTCGCGGCTGAAGCCGAAGTAACGTCTGGCCACGTAGTACACCACCGGCCAGAAAATCAAATAGGCGCAGACGATCGCACACAGTCCCTGGAACAACATCGCCGAGGCCAGCCGGCGCTGATCGAGCGCGGTAATCCCGAGATAGCCGCCCAGAATCACGATGGCCGTCTTGATATACAACTCGGGACGGATGGCCTCTTTGAGCGACCGGGAAACGCCGGGGAGAAAATTGCCTACCACCAAGCCCGCCAGCAGCGCGATGATGAATCCGGACTCGTTGGTCAAGTTCAGCGACCAACCAATCCCCAGGGCTTGCCGCTTGTCGGGTGTCGCCGCGATGTAAGCCCAACTCCCGAGAAACCAGCAGGCATAGCTTACGGCGAAGATCGCGGTGAAACCCTTGGCGAAGCGCTTTACGTCAGCGCGCAGCGCTTTGGCGCCGAATAACAACAGCACCAGCAGGAAGAGATAGGTCCCCAGCAGGGAAAGCAGCGCCGGCAGCCTTGCATAAGCCTTGGAAGCCGGGGCCAGGGCCTTGGCCGGAGATGTCCAGACGGATGTGGTCACGGCCCAGCCGAGTACGTCAGCCCCGAACAGCAAGGCCAGCGAGAGCACGAAGACAAGCAGCCCAATGTAAACTGCCAGCCAGTCCTCGCTCAGTCCTGGTTGCGGAGGCCGAGCGACAGGCGAAGAAGGCGTCCGTTCCGATACCGGTGGTGCTGCCAGAATTGCCATAGCCTTGCTCCGTTAGTGGTTGGCTCCCGTTCCCGTTCGAATCGAGAGCGTGATCTTGTAAAAGACGGTGATCAACAATGTGCCCAGGGCCCAAATCGCGGCCACGATCGTCCACTCCGGCAAGGTGGGTTTGTACTGGGTGATGGCGCCCAGTGGAGAAGGTATGAAGCCACCCACGATCAATCCCAGTCCCTTCTCCAGCCACAGGGCAACAAAAACAAATACACAAGCCGCGGGCAACAAACGCGGACTGTTTCGCCAGCGCGGAACCAGAAGAAGGGTCAGGGCCGCCAGAGACAGGATGGCCGATAACCACATCCAGGGCACCAGGCCATAGTTACCGTCGATTCCGATATACAGATACTGGAAATGCTCCATGTCAGCCGGAATGCGGCTGTAAAAGACGGTGAACACTTCCACGAGAACAAAGAAGACGTTGATCGCGGTGGCATAGGTGACGATGACGGCCAGTTTCTGGATGGCCTCGCGCCCGGCATCAAAACCGGTGAGCTTGCGCAGCACCAGGCAAAGCAGGATGAGCAGCGCGGGTCCGGCGGCAAAGGCGGAGGCCAGAAAACGGGGCGCCAGGATGGCCGTCATCCAGAAAGACCGGCCGGGCAAACCGCTATACAGAAAAGCGGTCACGGTGTGAATGCTGACCGCCCACGGAATCGACAGCAGGATGACCGGTTTGATCCAGGAGGGAGGCAATACTCCTTCCCGTTCCGAACGAAGCGTAACCAGTGCGATCAACGCATTGATGAAGAGATAGCCGCCCAGCGACATCATGTCCCAAAACATCAGCGACCACGGGGTGGGATAGCGCAAGACATTGAGGACCCGCGAGGGTTGTCCCATGTCCACGAAGATAAAAAGCATGCACATGGTGACGGCCGAGACGGCCAGAAATTCGCCGAGGATGGTGATCCGCCCAAATTGTTTGTAGTCGTGCAGGTAGTAGGGCAAAACCACCATGACCGCCGAGGCCGCCACGCCCACAAAAAATGTGAACTGCGCTATATAAAGTCCCCAGCTCACATCGCGGCTCAACCCGGTAATCACCAGGCCGTAGTTCAGTTGCCGCAGGTAGCAAAAGAACCCTGCCACGATGACGGCGAACAAGCACAGGACCCAGATCCAGTACTTGCGGCTTCCAACGATCGCTTTTTCGAACATGAACATAAGCGCACTCAGACCAGGTAATACACGGAAGGACTCGTTCCCAGTTCAGGTTCGCGTTGCACGGCAAAGCGCGCCCGCAGAAGTTTTCTGGCTTCCGAATTGGGATCTTCCAAATCGCCAAATGTCATGGCCTTCTCCTGGCAAGCGCCCACACAGGCGGGGGCCAGGCCCTTGGCCAGCCGTTCCTCGCAGAAATTGCATTTCTCCACCACGCCCTTGGTGCGAGTGGGGAAGTCCGGGTTTATGGTGGCAATGGCGGGCCTGGGGTCCTGCCAGTTGAAACTGCGCGAGCCGTAAGGACAAGCCGCGACGCAATAGCGGCACCCAATGCAGCGATGCCAATCCATCATCACGATTCCGTCGTCCCGCTTCCAGGTCGCCTGGGTTGGGCAGACGCGAACGCACGGCGGACTAGAGCAGTGGTTACACAGCAGGGGGATGGGATGGCCAGCGTAGGTTTGGCGCACGTACTCGGTGCGCTCGAAGGGGAAGACCGTCTCGAAAGGCTGGTCCCAGATCCACTTCACCTCGTGGGCCGGGTCGTGAAATTGGGGAATATTGTGGGCCGCGTTGCAGGCCTTGATGCAGGTGTCGCAGCCCGCGTCTTGCCGGCATTTCTGCAGGTCAATCACCATGCCCCAGCGCTTTTTTGGCACGCCGCCGGCAGGGATGGCCGAGGAAGCGTCGGTGATGGCGCGCATCGCCTTTTTCCCTGCCAGTCCCAGCAGGCCGAGACCGGAAAGGCGCAAGAAGTCTTTTCTGGTAATCTTCACGGCACCCTCCTGGAGGCCAGGCGCGAATCATTGTGACAATCCCAGCAGTACGGCGTGGAGACTCCGGCATAGGTGTGGCAGCGGTCACAAAACTCGGCTTTGTTGGTATGGCATTGCGCCAGGCAGGTGCGGGTCAGACTCTTGTCGTAAACCTTGCCGTTGAAGGCCGTGAACTGGCGCTGGCCGTTTCGCACGACCCCTTCTCTCCAGTCGACCAGCAATTGCATGTGCGAATCGCGCATGTAACTGAGGGGCGCGACGCACTGCTTCTCGTGGGCGGGCAGTTTCACGTCGGGCGCCCCTGGCGAGGTTTTGACGGCCTGTGCATGCCAAAGGGGAAACGTGAACAAGCCCACAAAGATGAGCAAACCGGCAAAAATTTGAGGACGGTCACGCATGAACGGCCTCCTCCTCAGCGATGAGCGGCTCGCCGCGCAGATCGGTGGTGCGCTGCTTTGCGCCGGTCATGACGAGGGCGTTACCCAACAGCTCATGCACGCCCGCAACTTCCACGCCGCCCACCCAGTAGTCCATGAGGGCGGGCAGGGTGGCCTTGTCGATGGCGCAGATGCAGGTCAGCAGGTTGACCCCGTGTTTTTGCTTGACGTACTTGACCGCATTGGCGCGCGGGAAGCCGCCGCGCAGGCGCATTTCCAGGTTCTCGTCGGTACCCAGTCCGGAGCCGCTGCCGCAGCAGAAGGTCTGCTCGCGGATGGTGTTTTCCGGCATCTCGTAGAAGTGGTTGCACACGTGGTTCAGGATGTAGCGCGGCTCTTCCAGCAGACCCATGGCGCGGGCCGGGTTGCAGGAATCGTGAAACGTGACCTTGCAGTTGTCGTTGCGGCTGGGATCGAGCTTCAGCTTGCCATGGTGGATGAGGTCAGCCGTGAACTCGCAGATGTGCACCATCTTGGTGGAGCGGGTGTTCTGGAACACTGTTCCTGTGATCGGCGAGACCGGGGCCTCCAGGAAGTCGGCCGGCCCGTTCATGGTGTCCATGTACTGGTGCAGGACGCGCCACATGTGGCCGCACTCGCCGCCCAGAATCCACTTCACCCCCAGCCGCCTGGCCTCGTCATAAATCTTGGCGTTGAGGCGCTTGATCATCTCGTGGGAGGTGAACAGGCCGAAATTGCCGCCTTCGGAAGCGTAGGCGCTGACCGTGTAGTCCAAGCCGATCTCGTGAAACAGCATCAAATAGCCGAGCAGGGTGAAGTAGTGGGGAGTGCCGAAGTAATCGGCTGACGGCATCACGAAAAGAATCTCTGCGCCCTTGCGGTTGATGGGCACTTCGATGTGGAGGCCGGTGATATCGCTGGCTTCGTCGGCGGCGAAATCGATGCTGTCCTTGAAGCCGTGCGGCTGAATCCCCAGGTGATTGCCGGTGCGAAAGCAGTTGGCGACCGGCTCCAGCACCCAGTTGATGTTGCAGCCAATGAGGTTCAGCAGTTCGCGGCCCATCATGGTGATTTCGGCGGTGTCAATGCCGTAGGGACAAAACACCGAGCAGCGGCGGCACTCGGTGCATTGGTAGAAGTAATAAAACCATTCCTTAATGACGTCTTCGGTCAGCTCGCGTCCGCCCGCCAGCCCGCGGAAAATGCGTCCGGTCAGGGTGAAATAGCGGCGGTAAACGGAACGGATGAGTTCGGCGCGCAGCACCGGCATGTTCTTGGGGTCGCTGGAGCCTATGAAGAAATGGCACTTGTCGGCGCAGGCGCCGCAGCGCACGCAGATATCCATGAACAAGCGGAAGGAACGGTACTTCTTCAGCCGGTCCTTCATGCCGTCGAGGATGATGCGCTTCCAGTCGGGCGGGAGCTTCCAGTCGGCATCGAAGGGCTGCCACTCGCGGGCATTGGGCAGGCCGAGGTAATTCAGGTTCTTGGGCAGCGCGCTGTAGCAGAACACCCCTTTGTGGAATTCGACCTTGGGGTCTCGCCAGTCGCCCCTCGGGGCGCGCGATTCAATCTGCAGAAGCTGTTCCGGCATCATCGGCCTCGAGCGGAAGTCCCGCTGCTTTGATCTTGTCCCGGAACTCCTCTTCCCATTCGGCGTAGCTGTGGGTCTTGACGGGATAGTTCCAGGGATTGATGTGGCGTTGACTGCGATTGTTATTAGCCAGGTTGCGGGTGGGGCTCAGGAAAACCCCGCCCATGTGCATGAGCTTGCTGAACGGAAAATAAGCGGCCAGAACGCTGACCAGCAGCAGGTGCACCAGCACCACGCCGCTGAGGGCCGCTGGCACGAAGGGGTGAAAGGTTGCCAGCCCCAGGGCGAATTGCTTCACGGTGGTGATGTCGGCCCGCAGCACGTAGCGCATCAACACGCCGGAGATGGCGATGCCGAGAAGCAGAAAAAGCGCGAAGTAGTCGGTGAACAACGAAATGTAGCGGAGCATCGGGTCCCGCAATCTGCGGAGCAGCAAGTACGCGAGCGCCAGCAGAAGGACCACGTCGGAGGCGTACAAGTCGGGAACGGTGATCTGGAAGAAGCCGTCCACGTGCTGGAGCGCGAGGACAAAAGCGGGGACCGGCTCGATGAGCAACCGCAAATGGCGCAGCAAGACCAGCAGCAGCGCCCAGTGAAAGGCGATGGAGCCAAGCCAGAGATACTTGTTCTCGCCGAACACCAGCCGGTCCTTGTCCAGCCGCGCCCGGTTGTTGCGAAACAGCGAACGGAAGGCCAGCACCTCAAGACCCATGCGGCCCAATACGCCCCAGATGGTGGAAGGGTTGTCGAGGGGACTGGGCTTGATCCAAGGCAGCGATTTCTGCTGCCCGCAGGTGGTGGGAATGCGGAAGGGCACCGGGATCCAGGCCCAGCGCAGCACGCGATAGCAGAAGCCGGCAAGGAAGATCGCGATCGCGGCATAAGGGACCGCGACGGCAAGGAAGGCGCGCCCCATGTCCCAGTGTCCCGCCAGCGCGCCGATCAGGACCAGGAACAAAACCGCCAGCAATGAAGAGACCACGTTCATAGCATTACTTACCTCAGCCAGCTCCTTGGTGCGCAAGGCGGCGGCGGCTTTCGCGCAACCGAATTTCCGCCAGTTGCTCACGGCATTGCATGTACTTGTCGAAAGCCATGAGCGCGAGCCGATCGATGCGCTCGCCAAACCACACGGGGTCGTGTTCCGGCGCCAGTTCCCGCAGAATGGGCTTCAGCAGGAACACGAAGCCGGCCGCCTGGCTGGGGGTGAGGTCCTGCACCGCGCGGAGCCGGATGATGGCATCCAGCGCCGGCGCGATACAGCCAGGGTCCATTTCCCCGTGCAGTTGATCGAAAAGGACCGTGAGACACTGGCGCACCGTGTGGCCCACCGGATTGCGGAAGGGATCGCTCTCCCCGGAGAGAAATGCGACGGCAGCACTCGGATACGACTGAATGGTCTGCGCAATCCACTGCTCGAGGATGGGCCCATGGGTGCTCATGCCGCCCCTATACGCAACCGGTTGGTTTGGGCAGTCCGGCCAGCTTGCAGGCGCCCTTGGCCGGTCCGGACGGAAATAGCTGGTAGATCTCGTTCAGCTTGAAGCCGGTCTCCTTGCACAGCTTGCGAATCATGGGGGCAATGCCGAACTGGGTGTAATAGTTGCGAATGTAGTGAATGACCTTCCAGTGCTGCTCAGTCAGTTGCGCGATGGCTTCGGTCTCGGCAAAGTCTGTGGCCACCTCTTCGCTCCACAGCTCCGGCTGCTCCAGGAACCCATCTTCGTCGACGGCGTAGTTTTTTCCGTGTACTTCGAACGTAGGCACAGTTTTCTCCTCGTCAGTTCATTTCGATATAGCCGCAAGGGCACGCGTCGGCGCACTTCTTACAGCCGTTACATAGCTCAAGTTTGACTTTGTAGTGTTCGCCTTTCGGCAGTCTCACGAAACAATTGTTGCTGCAATACATCCAGCAGGTCTCGCAGTCCATGCACATGCCGCACGACATGCAGCGCTTGGCCTCCTCGACGACTTGCGCTTCGGTCAGGCCCAGCTCAATCTCGGTGTCAGGCGCGCGCTGGGCAACGGGCACGTGGCTGCGCTCGTTGCGCGGCGCCGGCTTGTACCACTCGAGCTTGATCTTGTCTTTGGCAATCGGGGCCGGAACCACCGGTTTGTCCAGGGCGATGCCGCGAAAACCGGCGTCAATGGCTTCGGCGGCAAAGCGGCCCTGCGCAATGGCGATGGTAACCAAGCCCAGTGCCGTGTCGTCCCCGCCAGCGTAGATTCCCTCCACCGGGGTCACGCCAAAATCGCCGGTCTTGATCCAATCCTTGCCCGAATGCAGATTGTCGAAGCCCTGGAAGTCGGGTTCCTGGCTGATCGCGGCAACGATCGCCGAAGCCTGCAACTCAAATTCGCTACCGGGCTGCGGAACCGGACGGGGACGGCCAGACGAATCCGGTTCGCCCAGGACCATGCGAATCGAGCGCAGGCCGACCGCGCGGCCGTTCTGCCGCAGAACTTCGACGGGCGCCGCCAGGAACTCAATGCCAACGCCCTCTTCCAGCGCCCCTTCGATTTCCGAGGCGACCGCCGGCATCTCGGCGCGGGTGCGGCGGTAGAGCAGCGTCACCTCTGCTCCCAGGCGCTTGCTTACCCGTGCCGCATCGATCGCGGTATCGCCTCCGCCGATCACAATGACCTTGTCGCCGACCTCCACTTTTTCGCCGCGGTTGACCAGGTTCAGAAATTCCGTTCCGCTGAAAACGTTGGCAGCGTCCTCACCGGGCACTCTGAGCTTGACGCCTTTCTGCGCGCCAATGCCGACGAAGACCGCCTGATATTCGCGGCGCAACTCGTCCACGGAAATATCCCGTCCCACGACGTAATTGCACTTCAGTTCGACACCCAGCTCGAGAATGCGCTGGATCTCGGCATCCAGCACCTCGCGAGGCAGGCGATACTTCGGAATGCCATAGCGCAGCATGCCTCCGGGCTGCGGGAAAGCCTCGAAGACGGTGACGGCGTATCCCCGGCGCGCCAGTTGATAGGCACAGGAGAGGCCGGCCGGACCCGCGCCCACCACCGCAATCCGTTGGCTGCGCGTTTCGTCGTGCAAGCGGGAAAGCCTCAGCTCCTTGGTGATGCCGAAGTCGCCAAGGAAGCGCTCCACGGCATTGATGGCAACCCCGCCGTCTTTGGCGGCGCGGTTGCAGGAGTCTTCACAAGGATGGGGGCAGACCCTGCCGCAGACCGCGGGAAACGGGTTTCGTTCGGCGATACGTTTCCAGGCCACCTCGAAGGCCGCCTCGTTGGTGCGGCCGAAAGCTTCGGCTTGCGCGATGGTCAGCAACAACTCGCGAATGTCGTTGCCGTTGGGACAGTGCCCCGCGCAGGGCGGCGCCTTGCCGATATAGCGGGGGCGCAGCGCGCTGATTTCCGCGCCGCCCATCGCCGCCTTAATCACCGGTTTCTTGACTTCCTTAAAGAGAGGCATCGCTCATCCTCAAGCATAGGGGTAAAGCTTGCGTTTGAAATCTTCGAGCTGGTTGAGCAGGCGATCGTGCTTCAGTTCATCTTCCGTGAGGTAGGTCAGGAGATGCCGCTGCACGAACAGCCGGCAGTTTTTCCGCGCCTTCTCCGCCAGTGCGATGGTTTCCTTCTCTGCCGCTGCGTGTTTCTCGATGAGATCCCAGACGTCGCCCAACTCTTCCGGGGTCAGGCTGAAGGCCTGCGTTTCCAGGCTGTCCAGGATGACCTGCTGTACCCGCTTGTGCATGGCCGAGTCCTGGCAAATGATCTCCATGACCAGCTGAATGAGCGGATTATGAGTCTTGGCAATGATGGCCGACGTCTGGACGATGCTCTCTTCCTCGATTTTCTGCCAGCGCCGCAACGTGGCTTTGAGCTCTTCCACGTCCTCGGCCGCCTTGGTGACCTTGCTAGCCATGCTTGACTCCTTGCAAACGGTTTAGTAGCGGACCTGCGCCGAACGGGCAAAGCTCAGTCCGGCGTGCTTAAAGTCATCAATGTGATAGCGGGTAAACTCGAACCCGGTGAGCTGGAAGAAATGTGGCCAGCCGACGCGCTCGATCCACTCACCCAGACGTTCGTGCTTGTGGGCGTTCTTGGCATATACGTCCACAATTTTGCTGACCGCCTCCACCACCTCCGGCCAGCGCGGCGGATTGTTGGGCAGGAAGGGGACCGCCAGCTTGGAAAACTTCGGCATACTGCGGGCGTTGCTGACTTTGCCTCCCACCCAGATGGACAAGCCGTCATTTTCGGGATCGGCCAGCGGCATGGCCGGACATACGGTGTAGCAGTTGCCGCAATACATGCACTGCTCCTCGATCACCTCGACCGAGTTCTTGCCGTCAACCGTCTTGGGCCGAATGGCGCCGGTTGGGCAGGAGGAGATCAAGGTCGGGATCTCGCAAACTCGGGGAAGAATGTCGTGCTTGATCTGGGGCGGCCGGCGATGCACACCGAGGATGGCGATGTCTGAGCAATGTACGGCGCCACACATATTGAGGCAGCAGGCCAGGGCGATGCGCAATTTTGCGGGCAGGTCCTCGTGGGTGAAGTGGTCACAAAGCGCGTCCATGACACTCTTCACGATGCCCGAAGCATCGGTGGCGGCGGAGTGACAGTGCACCCAGCCCTGGGTGTGCACGATGTTGCTGATGGAGTTGTTGGTGCCCCCAACCGGGAAACCCGCCGCGGCCAGTTCCTTCTTCAGCGGCTCAATGTTGGCCTTGTCGGTGAGAAGAAATTCGATGTTGTTGCGGCTGGTGAAGCGCAGATATCCGCCACAGTACTTGTCCGCCAGAGCGGCGAAGAAGCGTAAGGTTTGAATGCTGGTCAAGCGGGCCGTAGCCGCGCGAACGGTGTAGAGGCGATCGCCAGACTCCGCCACGTGGCAGAGCACGCCGGGCGCCAGGTTCTCGTGATACTTCCACTGCCCATAGTTCTTCTTCACCATGGGAGACAGGAACTTGTCATAGGACGGCGGGCCGATGTCGGTCAGTCTGGGTAGTGTGGTCGTCGTGCTCATTTGTCACCTCCTGCGGCAGCTTGGAAGAAGATGTACGGGTTGTCTCTGGGCGCCGAGACCATTTCGGGGACCGGCTCCAGGCCGATGCCATCGAGAAACGCGGGCAGGCTGACGCGTTGGATCAACTCCCCAACCCGCTCCCGGTTGGTGCCATATTCGTCCCAGAATTCCCAGATGCGGCCGACGAGTTCTTTAATGGTCTCCTCAAGCTCTTCGGCGGGGACGAAGGGAATCAGCACGGACGAGAGCAGGGCCCCCTGCATGATGGGCGCTTTCGAGCCGATAAGAAGCACCGCGCCGCGCTCTTTGCCGGGGGCAAGCGCCTTGGGCATCAGGTTGATGCAGTGCATGCAGTGCACGCATTCGTGGTTCGCGATGGCGAGCTTTTTGCCGTCCCATTTCATGCACTTGCTGGGGCAGAGATTGCAGACCTCGTTCTGGATGTCGAATCCGGCCGCCGCGTACTTGGTCACTTCGGCCTCATCAACCTGAATGTCGTCTTTCCAGGTCCCGATCACCGAAAGGTCGGCACGGGCGACGGAAGCGACGCAATCGTTGGGACAGCCCGAGCACTTGATCTTGAACTTGTAGGCGAATGCAGGACGGTGAAGCTCGTCCTGGTAGTTCATGGTCAGGTCATAGCAAAGCTTCATGGTGTCATAGCAGGCCCATTCGCAGCGCGCCTGCCCGACACAGCAGGACGGCGTTCGCAAGACGGAGCCGGAGCCGCCCAGGTCGAAGCCGGCGTGGGCGAGATCCTGGAAGGTGGCTTCCAGTTGATCGGTGGTCGTGCCCAGGAGAATCAGGTCACCGGTGGAGCCGTGCACGTTGGTCAGGCCAGATCCGTGCTTCTCCCAGATATCGCAAATGGTGCGCAGAGCATCGCTGGTGTAAAACCATCCGGCGGGGTGGTTCACGCGCATGGTATGAAAGTGAGCGATTTTGGGGAATTGGTCGCCGAGATCGCTGTAGCGGCCAATCACGCCTCCGCCATAGCCCAACACGCCGACCAGGCCGCCGTGCTTCCAGTGGCCCTTCTTTTCCCGGTACGAGAGTTCTAGTTGCCCCAGCAAGTCTTTGGGAGCATCGCTGGTTTCACATGCGGACTTGATTTCTTTGACGAAACTGGGCCAGGGCCCCTTTTCTAGTTCGTCCAGCAGCTCCGTCTTCGGCTTGCCGTTGCCCTCAATAGCCATAACTGAAGTCTCCTTTTGGCCAAGACCTATTCCAGTCGGGTCCTGCAGGTCGCGTGGCCGTCCATGTAAGCTAAAGGTCTGAAGTGCGCCATCCGGTCGTCATTCTTTCGGGTCACCGAGAGTTCCACCACCTTGATGACGATTGCTAACCAAACTCAATATGCCCCCTGGGGAAGCCGGATTACGGTGACCTCCGTCACCGAGCAACGTGAGAGATGATGCACCAAGCTCTAGGCGGCAATGTTCTATTTGTCTAGGTTATTAGTTGACTTACTCATCATAAGATTGCTTGGCTACTTGCGGGCGTTAGAGAAGGTCTGATTAAGCCCGCTGGACATCCCTCAGGGGCTAAAGCCCCAGCCTTATATTAGGCATTTACGGACGGCCTGAAGGCGGTCCCCTTCCAAGAGCCAGACTTAATCAGAGCCTCCTTAGGTGGCTGGTGCGCGAGGAACAAGTATCTCCAGACCAAAGCATGGCTAGGATCCTGCTGAAGGCGATAAGAAGGTCCGATGAAAGATAGGATGCCGCGACTACCCTGATCAGCAGAGGAGCGGATAGTGGAAGAAGATTGTGTCTTGCACACCCATTTCGCTACTATTGCTGTTAAGAAGGACGACTATATGCCTTTGTTTCCTATTTTCTTAAAACTCACGAAGAAGAAGTGCGTGGTGGTGGGCGCAGGTAAGATTGCCGCCGCCAAAGCCGCTGGACTGCTTCGCAGTGACGCCCACGTGGTGGTGGTGGCTCCAGAGGCAACGCAGTGGGTGCAGGGCCGGGCGCGCGAAGGAAAATTGATTTGGCATCAGCGCGAGTTCGCTGCGGACGACATTGCAGAAGCGTTTCTGGCGATCGCGGCCACCAGTTCGAGTGCCACCAACGAGGCGGTCTTTCGCGCCTGCGCGGCCCATCGAGTGCTGTGCAATGTGGTGGACGATCCCGAGCGCTGCGATTTCTTCTACCCTGCGGTGGTGCGCCGCGGCCCCTTGCAAATTGCCATTTCAAGCGGAGGACAAAGTCCAGCGCTGGCGCGCCGGCTGCGGACCGAATTGGAGCAGCAGTTCGGTCCGGAGTACGGCGCGTGGGTGGAGTACGTGGGCGAGATGCGGAAGCAGATTCTCCGCCGGCAGTTGACGACGCAAGAGCGGCGGCGGTTGATGGATGAGATTTCAAGCCCGAAGTCGCTGGAGCAATTCCGGCGGGACCGGCAATCTGCCTAGGCGCAAGCTGGGCAAAAAAGAAGGGCCGACAATTGCTGGCGGCCCGCAACGACAATCCAAGCGCCTAGTGCCAGTCCCACTCGATGAAGCCGGGCTTCACGTCCACCATGGCGTTGACGATAAGTTCCACTAAGCCGCCGTACAGAATGCGGTTCTGCTCCCACAGATCGTAATAGGCCAGCATGTCGCGGAACTGCCCTTTGCAGTTACTGCAAGGAGCGCATAGATATTTAGGGACCTCGGGCGCAAGGCAATCGGAGAAAGCGTTGAGAATTTGCTGCAGCTTCTTGCGCCCGGAAACGTGAAAGCGCCAGTCGGGGAAGTTGTTGCCGCTCATGATGGCAAAGCCGCTGCCCCCGCCGCAACAATAATTGTTGACGCCATGGGGCTCCATCTCGCGAAACTGCGGACAAATTTTCCGCAGTATCTCCCGCTGCGGCTCTACCACGCCCATCAGCCGCACCATGTTGCAGGGATCATGCAAGGTGACGGGGAAGTTGTTGCGGTTGGGATCGAACTTGATGCGGCCGCTCAGGACGATATCGCGCAGCAGAGTCAGGCCGCTCTCCCGCCGAACATTGAACTCTCCGGTGAGGAGCCGGTCGGCGATGACACAGAGGGCCTTGTGGGCGTGGCCGCACTCCCCCAGCACAATCCGCTTGACTTTAAGTTTCTGCGCCGCCTGCACGTGCTTGAGGGCGACGCGCGCAAACTGCGAGTCGTCGTACCACAAGCCGTAGTTGATGGAGTCGTAAGCCGCCAGCTCCGAGGACATGGTCCAGCTAATGCCGGCCACGGTCAGCAGCAGAGCAAAGGCGCCCGGGTTCTCCGGCCAGGCCATGATTTCGCCGGCGTTGTGGATCAACAGAACGTCAGCCCCTTCCACGTCCCACGGAGTGTGGACTTCGATGCCTGTCTTCTCCGAGGTGTCCTCGTCGATGAAAGCAATATTGTCCTTGACGACTTCCGCATTCATGCCGGTGGAGGAGCCCACCTTAAGCTGCAACATGGAGCCCCGGTCGTGAATTTCCTTGGCCGAAATGCCCATCTCCTGACTAAACAGTTTGCGCAGCTCATGGGCGACCAGTCCGTTGTCGCAGCCGATGGGACAGGTCTGCGCGCAGCGCCGGCACAGATTGCAGCGATACGCCAACTCGGCGAGCCGGGCCACCAGCGCCCAGTTCAGCTGAATCGCACCGTGTTGCCAGGCCGAGAGCAGACCGCCATGCTTGACATGCTTGAAATAGAGGCGGCGCAGAGCTTCCGACCGAAAGGTGGGCCGGTATAGCTCGTTACCCCCGCTGGCTTCGAAGATGTGACAAGACTTGGCGCAGGTTTGGCAGCCGGTGCAGTGTTCCATGGTGAGCACGAGCGGTTGCAGAAAGGTCCAGTTGTTCACGTCGGTGAAGAGCTTGTCCAACCCCGACAGGAATTTTGCGACTAATTGCCGCTCCTCCGCGAGGGTCTTCGGCTGCGGCAGATTCAGGACGCAAGTGTCATCCAGACCGCACTCATACTTGTCGGTGGCGGCTTGGGAGAGTGGAGTCCACGTATGGTCCTCCGCCGGGCTGTTCAGGGGTGCGGGCAGCGGCATGAGGTCTTCATTCGCAACATGAGTCAGCGGTTTACGGCCGGTCTGCGACAGTTCATGAAGATCGATGTGGGAATTCATTTGTGCACCTCCTGGGCGGGATTGGTGGTTGCGATGTCAACCCAGGTCTTCTTGCCGTCGGCCCCCACATGCTCGGCCGACCACGTCGGGCGATACCCCAAATACCCTGTGACCCTCGACTCCATCGCGCCGCCTCGCACATTCGGCCGATCGTCCCAGCGTATGGAATGATAGGCGAAGTACTTGGCGATGAAGTGGGCCATGTGGGTGAAGGGGATGTAAGCCACCAGGGCCGAGGCCAGCGCCAGGCCCGCGCTGAACAGCCATCCCAGACTTATGTCCGTGTTGAAGCGAAGTGCACCACTCACCAGCTCGCCGGCGCCTGCGCTGGCTGGCGGCCGCAGAGCGTACCCGGCGACAATGGCGCCAAAGGCCACCACAAAGAAGATAAGGTTGAAGAAGTCGCCGGGCTTCGTATAGTTCTTTAGTTCCGCGTCGGCCGCCCGGCGCCAAAGCAGGGCGAAGGCGCCCACGGTGGAGAGCGTTGCCCCAGCGTAACCGGTCACCGTGTAAAGACCGGCTAGGACCACCCAGAAGCTGCTGCCCCCTACGCTCGGTATAAAAAGAGGAATGGCGGCGCCGCACGTGATCAACACCACAGTACCAATCAAAAGATACAGGCCGAAGTGAAACAAGAAAGATGGTAACCACAGGCGCCGGTTATGTTCCCATAAGCCCCGCAGAAACAATATCTCGGCAAACATCGAACGCAGCTCGCCGGCCATATGGAAGTGCCGGGGTTTCAACCACCACTCGCTGGTCTCGAAGTAGGAGCCGCCGTGGGCGGCGCGGCTGGGCGCTTCATGCGGCACCGGATAGAGTTCCCACCGCAAGTGCCTGGGCATACTGGCGTACTCAATGACGCGACGGACACATCCTATAACGAAAATCAGCAGGCCTAGGTAGATTGCGACATACACCATGACCGTCATGCTGGCCTCCCCGGATTGAAATCGCAGTCGTCGAGAGCTCGTACCTACTTACGGGCGTATATAAAGATATGACATAACATGCGGCGGCGGTGTGACGCCCGTCACCTAACAAAGGCAATAGGGCACAAGTCCTACCTGGCGGCCTGAATTTAGGCACCTTTCTTTCCGGCAGGCCTGGCTTTGTTTCGGCATTATGAAACTATTGTCTATTGTTATGATCGGGATGCTTATATCCACCTCCAGCATTGTGTATGGCGCAAGATCTGAGCTAGAGCCGAGGCCTCTGTAGCAACGCCCCACGGCTATAGGGTGCGCCGATAGAAACGTACCGCGCTTATAGCTCGCAGCACAATTATGCGCTAGAAGCCATCTCATAAATACCGGTACGGCCCAAAGCGACGTACCTCAGGGGCTAAAGCCCAGTCCGTAACGGGCCATGTGCGGCACGGCTGAAGCCGTGCTCTTTCAAAAGCGATTTATGAGATAGCTTCCAGTTCATTACTGTCCAAGTTAGCCGGGGATGGAGCATTTGGATAGGCTAACTCACTGATTCTATTGAGTCGACCTTGACGGAGGAAAGGAGGTTGTCGTTTGGCTCCAGATGCTGTCCAAATTGCTGCCAACGGCACCTTAACGATCGCCCGGTGCCAAATCGGGCCGGAGGTGGCGATTTTGCGATGGTTTCAGAGGGTTATGGCGGCGTGGACGGCCCGTAGCACCTGTCCAATGCTGTCCAAGTTAACGAACGCCAAAACTTAATTTGGACAAGAGTGCTTCCAGTTCATTCTTAGCGCAGACAGCGGCGTGCAGGGGCCACAGCTAGAATGGACCTATAGCTAAATAAGTCTATAGATTAGGTAGGGAAGCTGTAGTTGCGGTTATTAACCAGCTTCTTAGTATCGCGTCTCACCATCGAGCGTGATATGGGTCACCGTCATTCCATATAAGAGCGCGCATAGTTGTAGCTGTTCGCGGCAATCACGGAATGAGTAGGATGCCTTGGAACCAGGAAGCAACATGCAGTTCTGTGTGGTGCTCACGACTGGGGTGAATGCCGGGCGGAGCCGGGCCGACGGAAGCTGGTGGATAACCAGGGCCTGCTCTTATCGGCAGACGAACTCCAGATGCGGCGCCGACAAGGACGCATCGCTTCCAGCCAGGTCCCCGCCCGCCTCGTGCTGAGGCGCGAAAATCAGACAACCTTCGGCAGCTTCCAAATCGCAAGTTGGTGCGAGTGATACATGTGGTCGCAAATTAGTAACGGTCCGGTTCCGGCCTTGCTCAAGGCCGCCGCAAACGGGCCCCGCCGTTCCCATGTGCGGACCCGGTCCGCTCAGTTACACGCACCCTTATCGGGGCCGTCGCCACACACGATGGCCGGGAGGTGATTAGTGCCAAGCTATGTAATTCCTGAGAAGTGCGATGGGTGCAAAGCCTTGGACAAGACGGCTTGTCAATACATTTGCCCCAACGACATCATGGTACTCGACAAAAACAAAATGAAGGCCTATAACCGCGATCCCAGCATGTGTTGGGAGTGTTACAACTGCGTCAAGATCTGCCCGACCCAGGCCGTGCAGGTCCGCGGCTATGCGGACTTCGTTCCCATGGGAGCGTCGGCTGTTCCTTTGCGCTCCACCGACTCGATCATGTGGACCGTCACTTTCAGAGACGGGACGCTGAAGCGGTTCAAGTTCCCCATTCGTACCACGCCGGAAGGTGCTGCGGTGCCGGACGGCGGCTTTGAGACGAAGGCGGACCTCAACAGCACCGCGCTCTTCACCGAGCCCAGCTCGCTGGGATTGCCGGCGGTCGTCAGCTTGAGCAATGCGGGAGGTGCTCATGCCTAAGTTTGAAACCGTAGTAGTGGAAACTGATCTTTTGATCCTGGGCGGGGGCATGGCGGCTTGTGGCGCCGCGGTGGAAGCCGCCTATTGGGCGAAACAGAACGGTCTGAAAGTGACCCTGGTGGACAAGGCCGCAGTCGACCGTTCGGGCGCCGTGGCCATGGGCCTCTCCGCCATCAATCAATACGTCGGTCTGAGGGACGGAGCCAACTCGTTGACGGACTACGTCAACTACGTCCGCAACGATCTTATGGGTATCACCCGCGAAGACTTGGTGGCCAACATCGCCCGTCACGTGGACTCCTCGGTTCATCTGTTCGAAAAGTGGGGTCTGCCGATCTGGAAGGACGAAGCCGGCAAGTACGTGCATGAGGGCCGTTGGCAGCTCATGATCAACGGTGAGTCCTATAAGGTGGTGGTGGCCGAGGCCGCTAAGAACGCGCTGCGCGAAACTGGAACGGGAGAGATCTACGAGCGGGTGTTCATTGTTGGGCCGCTAGTCGATGGCGACCGTTGCGCCGGAGCGGTGGGCTTCTCGGTGCGCGAAAACAAGCTGTTCATCTTTAAAGCCAAAGCCACGCTGACCGCCATGGGTGGCGCTGTCCACGTCTTCAAACCGCGGAGTACGGGCGAAGGCATGGGGCGCGCCTGGTATCCGCCGTGGAATTCCGGCTCGTCTGCCTATTTCACGCTCAAGGCCGGCGCCGAGATGACGTGCCAGGAAGTCCGTTTCATTCCGGTACGCTTCAAGGACGCCTATGGTCCGGTGGGCGCCTGGTTCCTCCTGTTCAAGTCCCGCGCCACCAACGCCTTCGGTACCGATTACATGGTGGACCGCCGGCCCGAACTGGAGAAATGGGGTCCCTACGGCCGGGTGAAGCCGGTCCCTGCAAACCTGCGTAACTATCTCGGCATGCTCGACGTATTGGACGGTAAGGGTCCGATTTCCATGCGTACGGAAGAAGCCCTGACCAAGATCGCCGAGCAGTACAAGGACGATCCCAAGGCCTACCAGAAGAAGATGAAGGAACTGGAATCCGAGGCCTGGGAAGACTTCCTGGACATGACGATTTCGCAAGCCATTCTGTGGGCTGCCACCAACACGCGACCCGAACAGAAGAGCTCCGAAATTGCCGCCGCCGAGCCCTACTTCATCGGTTCCCACTCGGGTGCTTCCGGCGCCTGGGTCAGCGGTCCCGAAGACCTGCAGACCGCTGAAACCAAGTCGGAGTACTTCTGGGGTTACCCCTGCATGTCAACCGTCAAGGGGTTGTTCTGCGCGGGAGACGCTTCCGGCGCTTCGAGCCACAAGTTCTCGTCGGGCTCGCACGCCGAGGGCCGCATCGCCGCCAAGGCTGCGATCAAGTACGTCGTGGAAAACAACACCTTGCCCAAGCTGGACCAGGCTACCATCGACAAGTTGTCGGCGGAGATCCTGAAACCGCTGGAGCTGTTCGAGCAAAACCAGAACGCCAGCACTGACGAAGACGTCAATCCCAACTACATCAAGCCGCGCTCGTTCATGTTCCGTTTGCAGAAGATCATGGACGAATACGCGGGCGGTGTCACGGCCCAGTTCACCACCAACAAGTTCCAGTTGCAGAGGGCGTTGGAGCTGCTGGCCTTCCTTAAGGAAGACTCAGAGAAACTGGGCGCAGCGAACACTCACGAGTTGATGCGCTGCTGGGAGAACGTCCATCGCATGTGGCAGGCGGAAGCCCACGTCCGGACAGTGTTGTTCCGCGAGGAAACACGTTGGCCGGGCTACTACTTCCGTTCCGACACCCCCAAGCTGGACGAAGAGAAGTGGCATGTCTTCGCCAACTGCCGGTGCGATCCGAAGACCGGAAAGTGGGAGATGCTCACCCGTCCCATTCTCCGTGTTTTCGAGCAACCGACAGCCAAAGCACCAGAGCCGGTAGCGGTTCTGACTCACTAGTCAACCGAGAGGTCCCGGTTTCGGCCGGGACCTCTCACCCTTACGCGAAGGTAGGCCATGGCCGAAGAAACCCGCAACCGTTGCCCGCATTGCAACCGTCCACTGGTGCGCTGGCAAAATCCCGAACTCGCATGCTGGGACGGCGAATACCAGTACGTGTGCTTTAACGACGATTGCCCCTACTTTGTGCGCGGCTGGCAGTGGATGAAAAACAAATTCAACGTGAACGCTTCTTATCGTTACCGTATGGAGCCCCGAACGGGCGACAGTGGCCCGCTTCCGGTGTGGTCTCGCGATGCGATGAAGAGCAACATTCTGACCGACGAGGAATGTACCCATGCCTGAAACCCCAGTTACCCCCGAGCGGATTCTGCAAGAAACTCCGCGCATGAACCTGGATACTTGCTTCAATTTTGCCTGCGGCCCGGGCAAGGATTGCTTCAATTCCTGCTGCCGCGACGTGGCCATTCTGCTTTCGCCTTACGATGTGCTGCGGCTGAAGAGGGCGTTGGGAATGGATTCTTCCCAATTCCTCGAGCAGTACACGCTGACCACGTGTTCGCAGGAAAAGCGCGTGCCGGCCGTCCTGCTCAAGATGGATGAACATACCCTGAAGTGCCCCTTGGTGACGGAGAAGGGTTGCAAAGTTTATGCCCATCGGCCGTGGGCGTGCCGCATGTATCCCCTGGGCATGGCCGAGCCCAAAGGTCCGAACGCGGCCGCGAATAGATTCTATTTTCTTCTCCAAGAAGAGCTGTGTCATGGACACGGCGCCAATAAGCCGTGCTCGGTACGCGACTGGATCGAGCAGCAGGGGATCGAGTCTTTTGAGCGGATGCAGACCCCCTTCCTGGAATTCATGTCGCACCCGGGATGGGAAAAGCCGGAACTGCTGAGCGCCGAGAGTCTGGCCATGTACTACATGGCGCTCTATGACCTGGACCGGTTTCGCCGGTTTGTGTTCGACACGCGCTTTCTAGAGCTGTTCGAGGTGGACGAGGCGCGCATCGAGGCAATGGCCAACGATGACGAGGAACTGCTGGAATTTGCTATCGAGTGGCTGGCCTTCAGCCTGTTTCACGAGAAGCGCATGAGGCTGAGAAAGCCCTGCGGCGCGGCGCAGCCGGCAGTCAGCGCCGAAATCAGCGCGCAACCAGGTTCACCGGCTTAGAGGACTATGACAAGGACCGACGCTGTGAATGGCGAGCGCAACAAGACGATTCTGGTGGTGGGTGGCGGCATTGCCGGGATCACAGCCGCCCTCGAAGCTGCGGAAGCCGGATGCGAAGTTGTGCTGATCGAAAAGTCGGCCACTCTGGGAGGGCGGGTCGCTGGATTCAATCAGTACTTCCCTAAACTCTGTCCGCCTTCCTGCGGCCTGGAGATCAATTTCAAGCGGCTGAACGCCAACCCGCGCGTGACGGTCCTGACGCAGGCAGAGCTGGAAAGCCTGAGCGGTCCGCCGGGCGACTATGAAGCGGTCATCAAGCTCAGCCCGCGCTACGTCAGCGATGCGTGCACACTCTGCGGCGAATGCTCCAAGGTGTGTCCGGCGGAGATTGCGGATGAATTTAACTGCTCGATGGTCAAGACCAAGGCGGTGCGGCTGCTCCGTGGCACAGCTTTCCCCGCGCTGTATGTGATTGATCGGGCGGCTTGCGGGGCCGACTGCCATGCTTGCGTGGATGTCTGCAAGTACCTGGCGATCAATCTGCAAGAGCAGCCCAGAAGGATGACCCTGCGGATCGCTTCGGTGGTGCTGGCCACCGGCTGGGCGCCGTATGACGCCACCCGGATCGAGAACCTTGGTTTCGGCAGATTCGCGAACGTCGTCACCAACGTGATTCTCGAGCGTTTAGCTGCCGCGGATGGGCCGACCAAGGGGAAAGTTCTGCGCCCCTCGGACGGCAAACAACCTAAGGCGATCGCCTTCGTGCAGTGCGCCGGGTCGAGAGACCAGAACCATCTTCCCTATTGCTCCGGCGTCTGCTGCACCGCATCGCTCAAGCAGGCCACTTACATTCGCAGCCAGTATCCCGAGGCGAGAATCACGATGTTCTACATCGACCTGCGCACTCCCGGTCACCTACAGGAGTTTGCCGCCAAGGTGATCGCCGAGAACGGGATTGAACTGATCAAAGGAAAAGTGGGCAAGGTACAAGAGCATCCGGCCAGCCGGGACCTGCTGCTGATGGCAGAGGACGTGCTGGGCGGAAGAAAGATCATGCGGGAATACGATCTGGTGGTGCTGGCTACAGGAATGGTCCCGCAAAGCAGCGGAATACCCAAGACGATGACACTGGATGAATTTGGCTTTGCAGGCAACCGTCAACCGGGACTGTATGCCGCCGGCTGCGTGAAACGGCCGGCAGAAGTTTCCGCCTCGATTCGCGACGCCACCGGAGCGGCGCTGAAGGCCTGGCAAATCGCAGTAGGAGCAACCCAGCATGGATAAACGATTGGGCGTTTACGTTTGCAGCGGCTGCTCCATTGGCGAGTCGGTGGATGTAGATCAGCTCACGAAAGTCGCCGCCAGCGAATACAAGGCGCCAGTCTGCCGGACCCACCCCTTTCTGTGCGGCGAGGAGGGCGCCAGCCTGATTGGCACCGATGTGAAGCAGGGAACGGTGAACGCAGTGGTGGTCGCCGCCTGCTCGCCGCGCGCCAAGACTGGCTGCTTCGCCTTCGATCCGGGCGTCATCGTCGCTCGCGTGAATCTGCGCGAACAGGTGGCGTGGTGCCACGAGGCGCGGCACGAAGATACGCAAATGCTGGCCGAAGATCTTCTGCGCATGGGGATCGTGCGGGCCCAGAAGATGGAACCGCTGGAGCGGTTGTCCGACGAGATTTCACGGACCATTCTGGTGGTGGGCGGCGGCGTTACCGGGACCAGCGCTGCACTGGAAGCTGCGGACGCTGGTTTTGAAGTCATCCTGGTGGAGAAGCAGCCGCAACTGGGCGGGTTTGCCGCCAAGCTGAAGCGAGACATTCCCAAGTCTCCCTCTTATACCGAGGCGGAACCCAACGAGATGATCGCCTGCATCCAAGCGGTGACGTCGCATCCGCGCATCAAGGTGCATTGCTCCACCAACATCGCCAAGACCGATGGCCAGCCGGGCAGCTTCGAGGTCACACTGGAAAGCCACGGAGAGACTTCGATTCATCGCGTAGGCGCCATTCTGATGGCTACGGGCTGGAAGCCCTACGATGCCTCCAAGCTTTCCGCCCTGGGCTACGGTTTGCCCGATGTCGTCACCAGCCTCGAGCTGGAGGCCATGGCCGCTGGCGGCTCGATCACCCAGCCTTCGACGGGCGCGCCGGTGGGAAGCGTTCTGTTCGTGCAGTGCGCCGGGTCGCGCGACAAGGACCATTTGCCGTATTGCTCCTCCACCTGCTGCGTGAACACCCTCAAGCAGGCGGAGTACATCCGCGAGCAGAATGCAGAAGCCCAGGTCTTCATTGTCTATCAAGACATCATGACGCCTGGACCGTATGAGAAGTACTACCAGAAGCTGCAGGAAGAGCCGCTGAACTTCTTTATGAAGGGTGCGGTGACGGGAGTGGACACCTGCAGCGACGGCCGCACGCTGGTCAGCGTCGATGGCACTCTGCTGGGCGCGTCCGTGCAGATTCCAGTCGATTTGGTGGTGCTGGCCACGGGCATGGTGCCGAATTCCGCCGATGGGCCGGCCATCCGCACCCTGCGCGATGCCAACTTGAAAGTGCTGCAAAACGAGTCCGACACCCAGCGTCAGGACGCGGAGAAGATCGTCGAGCAGTACAAGCACCACGAAGGAACGGAGATCCTGAACCTTAACTACCGCCAGGGCCCCGATTTGCCCATCCTGCGAAATGGTTTCCCCGATTCGAATTTCATCTGTTTTCCTTACGAGACGCTGCGCACGGGAATCTACGCTGCCGGAGCGGTGCGCATGCCCATGGATTCCGTCCTGGCGAAGGAAGATGCCTGCGGCGCGGTCATGAAGGCGATCCAAAGCATAGAACTGGCGACCCAAGGTCAAGCGGTCCACCCGCGCGCCGGAGATCTTTCCTTCCCCAGCTTCTTTTTGCAGCGCTGCACTTCGTGCAAACGGTGCACCGAGGAGTGCCCGTTTGGCTCCATCGACGAAGATGCAAAAGGCACGCCCAAGTTCAACCCATATCGCTGCCGGCGCTGCGGCATCTGCATGGGCGCCTGCCCGGAACGCATCATCTCCTTCAAGAACTACTCGGTGGACATGATCGCCAGCATGGTGAAGGCGATCGAGGTGCCGGACGAAACCGAAGACAAGCCGCGGGTGCTGATATTCGCCTGCGAGAACGACGCCTATCCGGCCTTGGATCTGGTGGGCCTGAGTCACGCCTCGTATGACGCCAGCGTACGCATCATTCCGCTGCGCTGTCTGGGCTCGTTGAACATCGTCTGGATCGCCGACGCGCTCTCCCGCGGCATTGACGGCGTGCTGCTCATGGGCTGCAAGTTCGGCGACGACTACCAGTGCCACTACCTGCGCGGCAGCGAACTGGCGAACCGCCGGCTGGAAAACGTGAAGGACACCTTGAACCGGCTGCGCTTGGAAGCCGAGCGGGTGCAGCAAGTGCAGTTGGCGATTGACGAATCTTCGCGCCTGCCCCAGGTGATCGACGATTTTGTGAACAAGATCCGCGCGCTCGGACCCAACCCCTATAAGGGATTTTAGTCATGGCAGACAAGCTACTGCTGCAACCCGACACCGAATTCATCCAGGACGCCCTCGCACAGCGGCGGCGACTTCAAGAAGTGTTATCAGTGCGCCACCTGTGCGGCGGTGTGTTCGCTGTCCACGGAAGAGAACGCATTTCCGCGCCGCCAGATGCTTATGGCGCAGTGGGGTCTGAAACGCCAGTTGCTGGAAGATCCCGGGCCGTGGCTGTGTTTTTACTGCGGCGAGTGCTCGAAGGTGTGCCCGCGCCAAGCCCATCCCGGCGAGAGCATGATGGCGCTGCGCCGCTATCTCACCACGCAGTACGATTGGACGGGATTGTCGCGCCTGATGTATGGCTCCGCGTGGTGGGAATTGGGTGTACTGGCGCTGGTGTCGGCGCTGGTCGTGGCGCTGTTTACCGTGCCGCAAAGCTTTGGCTTTGGGTTGCTCGCCCACTCGGTTCCGCAAGCGCGCTCGGTGGTGATGCTCGACAAATTTGCGCCTACGGCCATCGTGCATCTCGGCGATAGGATTCTGGCGTTGCTGCTGAGCTTTTTTCTGCTGAGCAATGCGGCGCACATGTTCTTCTATTTGACCCGGGCCCAGAACATTCCCCTGCGTCGCTATTTCAGCGAGCTTCCGGGACTGGTGCTTCAAGGTCTGACACAGATTCGCTGGAGGCAGTGCAAAGATCAAGACGCGGCCACCAACTGGCTGCGTCATTTATTTCTGGTGACCGGCTACGGCACGGCCTTTGTGCTGGTGGTGGTGTTCCTGCCGTGGTTCCAAGTGGAGGACAGCAGCTTTCATTGGACCAGCATCCTTGGCTACTACTCGGCCGCGGTCCTGCTGATCACCACCGCTTGGATCCTGCGGGACCGCATCACGAAACGGACGGAAATGCATCGCTTCAGCCATCTTTCCGACTGGCTGTTTCCGATCCTGCTTTTTCTGACCGCCGCCACCGGCATCGCAGTGCACGTGTTACGGCTGGAGAATTTAGCCATGCCGACCTACGTGATGTACACGGTCCACATGGCGATTGCCGTGCCCATGCTGGTGGTGGAAGTGCCGTTTGGTAAGTGGACGCATCTGGCGTACCGGCCGCTGGCAATCTATGTAGCGGCGGTAAGAGGAAAGGAGCTGGCGTTAGCGGGGCAGCCAGCGGTCGCCGCTGCCCAAGTAGTCGGCCAAGCATGATGGAAGAGGGAATTGGTGAGCAGGAAGACTTGAGAGTTGCGGATGTCACATTTGGCCGTTGGTTGGGAAGCGCCGAAGCCGCCTGTCTTCGAATCTCCCACCCAGGCTGGAGTTAAGGGAAAACAGATTCCAATTCGAGGTAACTCGACGTTATTCAAGGAGGCTTTAAAATGGCAAAGCTTGTTCCGCCGCATGGCAATTCTGAACTAAAACCCCTTCTGCTGGAAGGCCAAGCTAGAACGGAAGAAATCCGGAAAGCAGCAAGCCTGAAACAAATCCCCTTGACCAGCCGCGAGACTGGCGACCTGATCATGATGGGCATCGGCGCCTTCACCCCGCTCGATGGGTTCATGGGCAAGGAGGACTGGCAGGGCTGCTGCGACAATTATCGACTGCCAAGCAAGAAAGGCCTGTTCTGGCCCATTCCCATCACCCTGTCGGCTGACGAGGAATTGGCCAAGTCGCTGCACCCTGGGGAAGAAGTGGCGCTTTGGGACGTCGAAACCGACGGCCTGGTGGGCACCATGAAGGTGAACGAAAAATACAAGATCGACAAGGAGCACGAGTGCAAAGAGGTGTTCCGCACAACCGACCCGAAACATCCCGGAGTCCAAAAAGTGATGGAACAGTCCGCGGTCAACCTGGCCGGGCCGGTAACGGCGGTGTCGGAGTCCTTCTTCCCGGACGAATTCGCCGGCATCTATCAGCGCCCGGCCGATTCGCGCAAGACCTTCCTGGAGCGCGGCTGGAACACAGTTGCCGCCCTGCAGTTGCGCAACCCCATGCACAACTCGCACGCCTATCTGGCCTGGATTGCGATTGAGGTTTGCGACGGCGTTTACATCCACCAATTGCTGGGCAAGCTGAAGCCCGGCGACATTCCGGCCGACGTTCGGGTGAAGGCGATCGACGCGCTGGTGAACAAGTATTTCCGCAAAGAACGCGTGATCCAGGGCGGCTATCCCATGGAGATGCGTTATGCCGGGCCCCGCGAAGCCCTGCTGCACGCATTGTTCCGCCAGAACTACGGATGTTCGCACCTGATCGTGGGCCGCGACCATGCCGGCGTAGGCGACTATTATGGCCCCTTCGATGCGCAGAAAATTTTCAACGAAATACCTCTGGGAGCCATGGCTATCCAGCCGTTGTGCATGGATTGGACGTTCTACTGCTATGAGTGCGGCAGCATGGCGTCGATGAAGACCTGCCCGCATGAGAGCAAGGCCGTAATCGACGAGAGCGGCAACTACAAGGGCGGCGCTCGGCTGCTGCTGTCGGGCACCTTACTGCGCAAGCTGATGAGCGAGGGCAAACCGGTGCCGGCGGAGTTCTCCAAGCCCGAGGTGATCGCGATTCTCCAGCAGTACTACGACACGGTGGAAGAGAAGGTGGAGGTAAAACTCCACGGCGCTGCCACGGGAGCCGCTAATCGTTGAAGCCAAGCCGGGGTTGGTAAGGCTAGAATGTAATTCGGCCAGCCAGAACGGCAAATTGCAAGTCCCGAGCGGCCTGTGCCACCACCTTTGGCACGGGCCGCGCGTCTGGCGCGACGGAGGACCTCATGTCTGTGATTACGATTTCCCGGGGCTCGTTCAGTGGCGGGAAGATCCTGGCGGAGTGCCTGGCCCAAAGGCTGGGTTACCGCTGTATTGACCGCGATGTGATTGTCGAGAGGGCAGCTGCGTATGGTGTCTCACAGGACGACATTCGCGAGGCCCTGGAGAAGCCGCCCGGTTTTATGGAACGTTTTAACCACAAGCGGTACCTCTACCTGGCGCTGGTGCAAGCGGCCCTGACCGAAGAGGTCAGGACGGGGAGGGCCGTTTACCACGGACTGGCCGGCCACTTGCTGCTGAAAGGCGGCCAGCCCATCTTGCGGACCCGCATCATCGCCCCCGTGGAGTTCCGCATCCAGATGGTCCGCGACAGGTTGAAGTACAGCCGCAAGGATGCGATCGCGTATGTCGAAAAAGTCGATCAGGAGCGGCAAAAGTGGACCCAATATCTCTACGGCGTGGACTGGGGAGATCCTGCCCTCTACGACATCGTCATCAATCTGCAATTCATTTCGATTGAAGAAGCTTGCCGCATCATCTCGTCGATTGTGATGAAGCGGTGTTTTGAGTTCACTCCCGAATGCCAGCAAAGAATGGACGATCTGGCCATAGCCAGCCGGGTGCGCGCCGATTTGGCGATCAATCCATCGACTTCGAACCTGGAAGTCGAAGTGGATGCCGACAGCGGCGTGGTCGCCATCCGGGGCAAGATTTCGGACCTTGACCAGGTCAACGAAGTCAAGCGCGTAGCTTCCGCGGTGTCCGGGGTGGCCTCGGTTAACCTCGAGGAAATGGCACTGCCGGTGCAGGCGTGACGGGTTGCGTCCCCGGGCAGGGACGCCCTGACTGGTGACAAAAGGACAGACGCGATGCATATCTTTCTGCCAGTAGCGGGGATCAGCATCAACCTGTTTCTGCTGATTGCGGTCGGAGCCGTGGTTGGTTTTCTCTCTGGGCTGGTGGGGGTAGGCGGGGGCTTTTTGATGACCCCGATACTCATGATGGTCGGGGTCCCACCCACGGTGGCTGCCGCTTCGGACACCAACTCCATCGTCGCCACCTCATCCTCGGGAATGGCCGCCCATTTTCGTCTCGGTAACGTGGACTTGAAGCTGGGCAGCGTCCTGCTGTTGGGAGGTCTGGCGGGAGCCCAGGTGGGAGTCCGGATAATCAAGCTGCTGCGCGGCCGGGGAGATGCGGACTTCGTGATCACCGTTTGCTACGTCGTGGTCCTCGGATCGGTCGGCACCTTCATGTTTCTGGAGAGTTTACACAGTCTTCGGAGCGGTGTCATGGCCCCTATCGTTCACAGCCCAGCGGAACGCCGCGGCCTGCTGAATAAGCTTCCCTTTCAGATGCACTTCCCCCGCTCCAATATTCAGCAGTCGGTATTGGTCCCGTTCGTGTTGTGTTCGCTGGTGGCGGTGCTGGCTGCCATCATGGGGGTGGGCGGAGGCTTCATCATGGTCCCCATGATGGTTTATCTGCTGCGCATGTCGATGCACGTGGCCATCGGCACGGACCTTTTCCAGATATTGTTTACTTGTGCAGGACTGACGATCATGCAGGCCATGACCAACCAGACGGTGGATGTAATTCTGGCCTTGCTGATAGCGGTGGGTTCCACGATCGGAGCCCAAATCGGCGCGCGTGTTGCCCGCCTGCTGCGCGGCGAACAACTCAAGATTGTTCTGGCCAGCATAGTTCTGCTCGTCACCTTCAAAATGGCAATCAGCCTGTTGGTCACGCCGGCGAACTTGCTCTCCCCTGTGGCAGGACACTAAGTGCACGAAGAAACGGGTGACGCTGTAGACCTTGAGGGCAAGAGCGGGTGGCTCGGTTCTTATCCGCAAGGCGGTCCCCCGCACCCGTGAACGCTCGGCGGCTTTGCAGAACATTGCCAATCGAGCCAGAGTGCCCAACAGCATTGCCGTGCCAGCCGCCGGGCACGAGCAGTTAGTGCTGCTAACCGAAGGTTCCAGGGTTCCGCGCTATGAATGCTTGGTGGTGGAGGCGGAAGTCGAGTGGCAGCGGCGCTTCTCCAGAGCAGCGGATACGCAGCAAGTATGTCAAGTTCCGCGAACTCCTGGCTCTCAATAACGAATGTCTGGAGCTGCTGGCCTCGGTCCAAGAGGACCTTCACTATGCTTCGCCTACCACCGAAGTGCTTGGCGACCGCGTAGGCGCTCTCTTCGACCGGACCGCGAACGCGGTCACCACGCTGGAACATCTCACCGGCAAGAACTACCGTTCCTTAGCTCAAACCGTCGGCGAGCAACGTCACCAAGTGGAGAGTTTTATTGCCGCATCCCAGGAGCTGGCAACCCCTAATCTGTCCGCCTGGCTTTCGGAAATCGATCTGTCTTGCGCGGCGGAAGCGGGCGGCAAAGCCGCCGTCCTGGGAGAGATCAAGAACAAGCTCCACCTGCCGGTCCCGGACGGCTACGTGCTCACGGCCACAGCCTATCGCCAATTCTGCGGAATACCGCTGTGGACGCACATTCGGGATGCCACGCGGAATGTGGACCTGAATGATCTTGATGCCCTGCGCGAAATCTCCAAAACGCTAATCGACAAGGTAGTAGCCAGTCCGATTCCAAGAGCGATCGAGGTCGCCATTACCGAGCGCGCCCTTGCCTTGGAGGGGAGCGGCCTGGGGCTGGCCGTGCGTTCCAGTGCGGTGGGTGAAGGCGGGGAGTGGAGCTTTGCCGGACAGTTTCTCAGCCTGATTAATGTTTCGCCGGAACAGATGGCCAGCGCTTACAAGCAGGTGGTGGCAGCGCGCTTCAGCGAACGGGCGCTGTTCTATCGGCTTTCGGCAGGCCTGACGGAAGTCGATACTCCGCTGGCGGTGCTGTGCCTGCGCGTGATTGCGGCACGGGCTTCGGGAATTATGTACACCCGTGACCCCAATGGCGCCAACAACGAAGCGCTATGGATTACGGCGACCCATGGACTGGGCATCGATATTGCCAGTGGTTCGTCGCCCGCCGATTTGTTTGTTCTGACGCGTGGCCAACCCCATCGGCTGTTGGAGCAAACCCTTGCCGCAAAAGAGCAGAAAGTCGTGCTCCAAGAGGGTGGAGGACTGCGGCGCGACTCTGTTACCCCTGAGGAAGCCAGGGCCCCCAGCCTGGAAGCCAAGCACTTGGCGCTCCTGGCGGACTGGGGGATGGAGATTGAAAAGTATTTCGGCGCCCCTCAGGATGTGGAGTGGGCGCTTGACCAAAGCGGAGGCCTCTGGATTCTGCAATCGCGGCCGCTGGCCCTGGCAGACTCGGCTCGATTTCGGGCGAAGTCGCACGTGCGGCAAACTCCGCTGCTGGCTGGCGGTCGCACCGTTTTCCCTGGCCGTGTATCGGGGGCGGCCCACCTGGTGACCGAGCGCAGGGATTTGGGGAGTACCCCGGAGGGAGCGATTCTTTTCCTGCGCAAGGCGTCGCCGGAAATCATCGAGGTCTTTCCCCGGATCGCGGGCCTGGTAGCGGAGTGGGGCAATTTGGCTGGTCACGCCGCGGCCCTGTTACGGGAATTCAAAATTCCCTCTGTCTTTCAATTAACCGGCGCCTTCGAACAACTGCGCAACGGCGATCTGATCAGCCTGGACGCGGTGCAACCCAGAATCTATTCCGGGAGTCTCTGGCCTGCTCGCGGCCAGGAAGTTCCGGCGCGCTTGCGGGTGGGTCCCAGCGATCCTATCCGGCGGCAAATGCTCGAGCTTAACTTGCTCGATCCTTCCTCGTTCCGTTTTCGTCCTGCGGGGTGCAAGTCCGCGCACGACGTGCTGCGGTTTTGCCACGAGAAGGGCATTGAGGCGATGTTCGATCTGAACGACAGTGAGATGGAAGGCCGCGCGCACTGTTCCAAGCGACTCCTGGCTACAATGCCGATCGATCTTTGCGTGCTCGATTTAGGCGGTGGTCTGGCGGCCAGCGCAGCTTCGTCCGAGGAAGTGAAACCGGCCGAGATTGTCTCCCGGCCTTTTCAGGCGCTGTGGCGAGGCGTCAGTCATCCTGACGTGACCTGGACCCGAGGAATGCCGGCGAGCATCGGCGACTTGGCCTCCGTAATGGCGACCTCTCTTTCCGCGCAAACCGGCGTAACTCGCGCCCTGGGCGAACGCAGTTACCTGCTGGTTGCGGATGAGTACATGAATCTTAATTCCCGCCTGGCGTACCACTTTACGTTGGTTGACGCTTGCGTTTCCGACATTCCCAGCAACAATTACATTTCCTTCCGCTTTGCGGGAGGAGGCGCAACCCGAGAAAGGCGAAACCTGAGGGCCTGCTTTATCGACGTGTGCCTGGCGCATTACGGTTTCCTGGTTGACCGCCGTGGAGATCTGGTGAACGCCTGGTTCAAGAAGGCGCCCGCCGAGGAAACCGCTGCCAATCTCGACATTCTCGGCCGGCTTATGGCCTGCACCAGCCAACTCGACATGTACATGACCAGCGACGCGGTAATGAAGTGGTACGTGCAACAATTTCTCCAAGGCAACTACAGTTTTCGGGTTGAAGAGAAAGCCACTCAAGGAAGTATCCCTATCTAGTCCATAGCGTTTCAGCGGTTGCCACTCACACTATCGCGTGCGGTGAATCACTGCATTGCTGGCAGCGAGTGTGGTCTGCTTCTTGAAGAGGCAGACCACTCATGTCACCTTGGCAATGTGTGCGACTCACGCCTTACCGCACACGGCTTCAAAGCCGCGCCGGCCTCTGCTGTCACTCCTACTACAAGCTGCCGGAAACCGTTTGGAATAGCGAACTGTATCCGCCAGGACAAACCGAAACCAGGTCAGCTCTCGCTGTCAGGGAGTTCCCCGGTAAGTTCGTTCTCGCCTACCGTGGCGCGAGGTGCGCTTCTTCATGCATATTCTATTGCCCATAGCCGGCCTGAGCCTTAACACGTTCCTGCTAATCGCGATAGGCGCCGTTATTGGAGTCCTCTCGGGACTTCTTGGGGTCGGCGGCGGATTTCTGCTTACTCCGGTCCTCATGATGATCGGAGTACCTCCCACCGTAGCCGCCGCGTCGGACACAAATGCCATTGTCGCTACTTCGGCGTCGGGAGTTGCCGCCCACTTTAGATTGAAGAATGTAGACATAAGGATGGGCATCGTGCTGCTACTGGGCGGGCTTGCAGGGTCAGCCTTGGGAGTGCGCTGCATTAGGGTCTTGAAGACGCTGGGAAATGCAGACGTGGTGATTACTCTCACCTACATTGTCGTGCTGGGCTTCGTGGGCGGTTATATTTTGCGCGACAGCCTGCGAAAGATGGGGCGCGGATTGATGGCACCGCGGTCGCGCAAACCCGGCCACACCCGTACCATTCTCAACCGGTTGCCCTTCCAAATGGATTTCCCGCGCTCCGGGATCCGGCACTCGCTGCTGGTTCCCTTTGCCTTGTGTACCCTGGTTGGGATACTGACGGCCATCATGGGAGTCGGAGGCGGCTTCATGCTGGTGCCTGTGATGGTTTATCTGCTGGGGATGCCGGCTCACGTGGCGGTGGGAACGAGTCTGTTCCAGATTCTGTTTACGTGCGCCGGAGCCACCGTGATGCAAGCAAGCACAAACCACACAGTGGATTTGGTATTGGCACTTATTTTGGCTGTGGGATCGACCATCGGTGCGCAGATCGGGGCCCGGCTGAGCCGCCTGCTGCGCGGCGAACAACTGATGATCATTATGGCTATTTTGGCACTCGTGGTCATGGTGAAGATGGCCATCAACGTCACGCTGTCGCCTGGCAACCCGCTGAGCGTTGACGCCGCGCACGCCTCCCTGAAACCAGTTCACGACGCCATCGTTGCACACCTGTGGCATCTGAGGAGACTGATCACATGGGGCTGACTTCACGCAATACAGCCACTCGGAAAGCAGCAGTCCGGAGTTTAAGGACGCACATTCCCCGCCGGTCAACTCTTTTGGGGAAGCGAGCGCTGCTTGGATTCCTACTCGTTGTTTTGACCACCGCCCGTCCCGGGAGTGTGACCGCACAAGCGCCGCCACCATCCGTGAAGCTTTCGCCGGAAACCATCCAAATGGGAGCGTTTTACAACGGAACCACCGTGCGGATCGAAGGTGACGCTCCGCCCTCAAGTAGCGTACTGGTCATCATCCGAGGAAACGAAAAAGACGAGTTCTTTAACAAGAAGGGGCGGGTAGGTCCCATATGGATCAATACCGATAAGGTCCACATAGCCGGAGTACCTTCCGTCTTCCTTAGCTTTTCCAGCGCTACCGTCAATTCCTTGCTGGACCGGGCCAGCATCGATGAGTACCAACTGGATGAATCTTCCATTAAGTCCCATCTCGTCTGCCGGCGCAACTGTAAATGCCTCAACGGCCAGCATAGGGGGCGGGTATCGATTGCGTCGTGCGCAGGCGTAAAACCTGATGCCCAATATGAGGACCTCATTCGAAACAGCTTCATGGCGTTAAAGTCAGCTAATGGGAGCTACCAATCTCGTCCCGGGACGGTCAAGCTGAGTCAGTCTGCGGCCGGTGGTACCCGCTATGTTCTGGATCTCGACTGGCGAAAAAATATCCGGCCCGGCTCCTATCAGGTGGAAGTGTACGCCTGTCAAAATCGGTCCGTGCTGGCCCGGGCCACGACCCTGCTGCAGGTGGTCGAGGTTGGGTTTCCCATGCAGATGGCGGGTTTGGCTCAGGGACATCCCTGGATGTACGGCGTGATCGCTGTTCTGGTGGCGGTCTTTGCCGGGTTCACCATCGATGGCATCACCTCTCGCTTGCGCCGCCACAAGGGCCGCCCACGGCCGCCACAGGGGAGAGAGGTTGAGTTGGCAAAACCGGAAGTGGCAGACGAGGGCAAGGAGAGCGCCGAAGATGCCACCGCATCCCCACCTGAGCCGGTGCACCGCTCTTAACCGGGGTCCCTGCCTCATGGGCGGCTAAGGGGCGGCCTTGAGCAACCCCTTCCGCCGCCAAAAGAGCGGGCTGGAAGCCCCCTGCTGTTATCACACAGGGATGTGACGCCGACCACAGCATGTAACTAAGCAGACAGAGATACTTAACAAAAGCGGCACGGCCTTCGGTGCGTGAAGCACCTTCTCCCTCACCGCTACAGACCGAAGCTCCGCTGGTCACGCCTTCGGTGGAGGTCAAGCCATGAAAGTTTCGCAAAAGGGACTCTACGCGTTGGAGGCGATGATCATGCTGGCGCACCACTATCGCCAGGGCACGGTCAAGATCCGCGACATCGCAGCCAAAGAACACCTGCCGGAAAAATTCCTGGAGATCATCCTCATCGAACTCAAGAACGCGCGCCTGGTCGAAAGTACACGCGGAGCCAAGGGAGGATATCAGCTGCGCCGGGACCCCTCGGCAATTCGGGTCAGCGAGATCGTCCGACTGATTGACGGCCCGCTCTCGCCCTTTGGTGACGTAGACCAACTGCGCGGCCTCATGGAGCAGGATGCCCCCCACCGCGCGCTGTACAAGGTATTCCTCGACGTGCGCAACGCTGCCGCCAAGGTGCTGGAAAACACCACCGTCGCCGATATTGCCGGCCTAACGGTTTCACCGGAATTCGTGAAACCAACGCGCAAGGTGAGGGTCGGCGAGGAAAGTGTTCCTCCGCGCAACGGACGACCGGAAAACGAACCGCCACGAAGAAGCCGCGTCCTGACCCTGACCGGGCGATAGACCCCAATACTGAAAGCGAGTTCGTTTGCAGGACGCCTGGAAGTCACAGGCACCGCCTGGGGCAGCAGCGGTGCACAGGCGCAGTAACGGTCTGGAGCCTGTCCTGCCAAATTGGCCACGAATTCCTCCGATGTGCTGAAGTTTCCCGCCCGCGGGGTTCTGGAAGCGATACCATATTGCGAGCTAGGTCACGCTTCCGAGTGATAGCGATCACGGCGGGGCGGCCCAGCTTGGGTTGAAATAGAACAGGCCTCAAGCGAATCGTTCGATCCAGTGAAATAACGAGCGGTTCCGGTTCTTATGATCGGCCACAGAAGTAAGCTACAAGGTTCGAGGAGGACCTCTATGAGTGTCGTAACTACATCCCAGTCCGGGATCAAAACTCCGGGCAACTACATTAACGACGTAATGACGCTGGTGAAGACGAAGAACCCAGCTGAGCCTGAATTTCATCAGGCCGTTCAGGAAGTACTCGATTCTCTGCGCCTCGTGCTGGAGCGCCACCCGGAATACATCTCGGCGCGCATCCTGGAGCGCATCACAGAACCCGAGCGCCTCATCATGTTCCGTGTCCCGTGGTTCGATGACCAGGGCAATGTCCAGGTCAATCGCGGCTTCCGCATCCAGATGAACAGCGCCATCGGCCCCTACAAGGGCGGGCTGCGCTTCCATCCCTCGGTCAATCTCGGCATCCTGAAGTTCCTGGCCTTCGAGCAGGTTTTCAAGAACTCGCTGACCACGCTGCCCATGGGCGGCGGCAAGGGCGGGTCCGATTTCGATCCCAAGGGCAAGAGCGACAACGAAGTCATGCGCTTCTGCCAGAGCTTCATGACCGAACTCTGCCGCTACATTGGACCGGACACCGACGTTCCGGCCGGCGACATCGGCGTGGGCGGACGCGAGATCGGCTTCCTGTTCGGCCAGTACAAGCGCATCCGCAATGAGTTCACCGGCGTGCTGACCGGCAAGGGCCTGAACTGGGGCGGCTCGTTGATTCGTCCCGAAGCCACCGGCTACGGCTGCGTGTACTTTGCGCAGGAAATGCTGAAGACCCGCAAGGACACGCTCGAGGGCAAGATCTGCCTGGTCTCGGGAAGCGGCAACGTTTCGCAGTACACCATCGAGAAGCTGCTGCAACTGGGTGCCAAGCCGGTCACGGCTTCCGACTCCGACGGCGCCATCTACGATCCCGACGGCATCAACCACGAGAAGCTGGCCTGGATCCTGGAACTGAAGAACGCCAAACGCGGCCGCATTCGTGAGTACACGGACCAGTTCAAGAAGGCGATCTTCATGCCCACCGACCTCAAGCTGGGCTACAACCCGCTGTGGAACATCAAGGCGGATTGCGCGTTCCCCAGCGCCACCCAGAACGAAATCAACGCCAAGGACGCGACCAACCTCATCAACAACGGGGTCAAGGTGGTTGCCGAAGGCGCGAACATGCCCAGCACCCTCGAAGCCACCAAGCTGTTCCTGGAGGCCAAAGTCCTCTATGGGCCGGCCAAGGCTGCGAACGCGGGCGGTGTGGCCACCTCCGGCCTCGAGATGTCGCAGAACAGCGCACGGCTGAACTGGACGCGCGAGGAAGTGGACGACCGGCTGCACAAAATCATGATCGCCATCCACAAGACCTGCTTCGAGACCGCCGAAACCTACGGCACCCCGGGCAATCTGGTGAACGGCGCCAACATCGGCGGCTTCCTGAAAGTCGCCAATGCCATGCTGGACCAGGGACTGGTGTAGTCCTCAGTCGCGGCGTTTGAGTGACATGCGGGGTGGAGAGATCCACCCCGTTTTTCTTGTTGAGCTGAAAAGCTAGCATCCACCAAAAGTATTGCAGCGGCCCTCCTTTCCTTGTATAAGGACTGCATAACAAACATATTCGGCCCGGCAATTCTGATTCGCCGACATCCAAGCGGCGATCGAAAGGCTCAAATATGATTCGCCACATCGTGCTGTCAGTCGCATCCGTGGCGCTGGCCATCGGCGTCGCGACTTCGCCGGCCAGCGCGCAATCGCCGCGAACCCGCACCTATTACGTTGCCGCCGATGAGGTGGAATGGAACTACGCCCCCAGCGGCATCAACCAGGTCAGCGGCAAGCCGTTTACGCCCATGGAGAAGATCTATACCGAGCGCGGTCCGCATCGCATCGGCTTGGTGTACCGCAAAGCGGTGTATCGCGAGTACACCGATGCTACGTTCACGACCCTGAAGCCGCGCCCCCCGCAATGGGAGCATCTGGGCATTCTGGGGCCGGTGCTGCGCGCTGAAGTTGGGGACACCATCAAGGTCGTATTCAGGAACAACGGGACGCACCCCTACAGCATGCATCCGCATGGCGTCTTTTATAGCAAAGATTCTGAGGGCGTCGCTTACGATGGCGGGTATTCCGGCCCCGACGAACAGACCGGGGTGGTAGCGCCGGGCCAAACTCATACCTACACGTGGGAGGTGCCGGAGCGCGCTGGACCGGGGCCGGGAGATCCCAGTTCCATCGTGTGGCTTTACCATTCGCACGTGAACGAGCAGAAGGACGTGGACGCCGGATTGGTGGGCGCCATCATCGTCAACCGCCGCGGCATGAGCAAGCCCGACGGCACCCCCAAGGACGTGGACCGGGAATTCGTTGCGCTGTTCAATATCTTCGACGAGAACCAGAGCTGGTATCTCGATCACAACATCCAGACCTACGCTGGCGACCCCAAAGGGGTCAAGAAAGACGAGATCATCCCACTCGACCTGGATGGGGCGTTTTCCTTAAACGGCACGGGGTTCGCCGACGCCAACTTGAAGTTCACCATCAACGGATACATTTACGGCAACGGGCCGATGATGACCATGAAGAAAGGGGAGCGGGTGCGTTGGTATCTGCTCGCTATCGGGTTCGGGTTCAACTTCCATACGCCGCACTGGCACGGCAATACGGTGCTGCTGAACCAGAATCGCACCGATGTCATCGCGCTTTCGCCGGCACAAATGGTGACGGTGGACATGGTTCCCGACGATCCCGGTACCTGGATGTTCCATTGCCATGTCAGCGACCACATGCATGGCGGGATGTCGGCCCTGTACCGCGTGCTGCCCTAGCAACTGGATTATTTGCTGAGTTCGATGGACAGGATCTGCCCATCAACCGACTTACTGGAGACTTCGGAATACCGCACACGCGCCTTCTTTCCCTCCAGATCGGAACAGGGATGTATCTCGCCCTCGGGAATGTAGTTGGCCGCAGTGAACGCGACCTTGTAATAATTATTGCTGTATAGAGACACGCCTTTCCCAGCGGACTCAACCTTCAATTCGAGCAGCGCGGGCGCGGTGCAATGCACATTCGTGATCACGCCGTTCACCATGTGTCGGGGGCCGTGGGAATCTTCGCTGGGATACTTCGGGGTGGGTGGATTCGCTCCGGTTGGTTCCGTCCCGCCGTTCTTTTCGGAAGGTGGAAACCGCTTAAGAACAACCTCGGCCTGCACACTTTCGCTGTCATGGCGGTTAGCCTGCACTGCCTGTGCCCGCTGTGTTTGGTACTGTTGGATTTGCTCTATGCGATTCTGCACCAAAGCAGCTTCCTCTGGTGTCTTGGCAAAGGGTAGTGCATGTTGCAGTACGGCTATGGCATCGGTGTACCGGTCGGCTTCCATCAAAATACTCGCCGTATTCATCCGAAAGCCGAATTGGCTCGGGTCCAATTGCACCGCCTGCAGGTTCAATAAGTGAGCTTCCTCGA
Source organism: uncultured Acidobacteriaceae bacterium (assembly GCA_963710585.1). Classification (GTDB taxonomy): domain Bacteria; phylum Acidobacteriota; class Terriglobia; order Terriglobales; family Acidobacteriaceae; genus Bog-257. The sequence continues at coordinate 548,822 of CAVQAM010000010.1, forward strand.
GGTTCTTGTGCTGCATTCCATAGAATGCTGCGAGTTGGTCGTATGCCGGCGCGAAGCTAGGATTCAGCTTGATCGCGGCGCGCAAACTGGCTTCCACGTCCGCCGCATTCGGGTCTCCTGCTCGCATTGAAATAGCCGCGAAGTAGTAGTGGGCAAGGTAGCTCTGCGAGTCCAGCTTCACGGCCTGTTCGTACCATTTCCGCGCCGCCTCCAAGTGGTTCTCGCGAAATTCCAGGTAACCCATGGTCTCGTGCGCCAACACATTGTTCGGGTCGTCGCGCAATACGGCATCCAGCAGTGTGCGCGCATCTTTCGTGCGCTCATCATAGGCAAGTAAATCTGCACGGACGGCATTTGCCTCGGGCAGTTTGAGCGCTCTTACTTTGAAGGCGGCATCATCCACACTTGTGGTAGCCGGGATGGTGAGGTACTTGAAGCTGCTCCGCGATACGTAGGAGTCGAGCGTTTTCTGGAGCACATTCAGGTCCCCGAACACCTGCTGAGCGGCCGCCACCGAATCGTGACTCTGACTTACCAACTGAGCATAATCGGACAACCTGTGGGTCTGCTGTATGCGGTCCGTCATTTCAAGATAGTGGGTCAGCGCCCACGACTCCGCGTAGAAAACCGACCCTTTCTGCTCTTCGTGGTAGTACGGGGAGTTCACGTCAACCTTCAGCAGCGTGGTCAATGGCAGAAGGCGGTTCTGGCGCAGATAGAGGATGTCGTCGGAGCTTGGCTCCCCCACCTGCGCGTTCTTATCATGGATCTCGGTGTTCTGGAAGAACTCAGCCAGACCTTCATTCAGCCACAGCGGCAGCCACTCGCCAGCTTTGCCGATCAGCAGATGCGTATATTCGTGGTATACCGTGGCGAACGGGTGCTCTCCCTCAACATCGAGGCGCAGCAGAATATAGTTCTTGTCCGGGGTACGCAGGAAGAGTCCAGCGAGATCCAACCGCCCCTTTCCCAAGTAGGCTTCCGGCTCCAGAGCCTGAAAGCCTTTTTTGTCCTTCAACGCGATCACAACGATCGGCGATGCAGGATCGACATTCGCCTTCGGAAACAAAACATGGAAGACGGAGCGCACTCGCTCGAACTGGTCGGCGATACGCCGGCCCTGCTTTTCGCTGGAATCGGTCAGAACGACGAAATGAGGGCTGCGAACTTCGACCCAATTCTGGTTCGTGTCGTGCGCCCATGCGCTTAAAGCGGCAACTATCATTAGCAAGAAAACAATTCGTTTCGACATGGGTGGCGCCATGACTATAGCAAAACGCCGACTAGGCCAAATCCCCTGTTCGTGTGACGTTCTCTAATTGTGTGCTCTCCTGTCCCGAAACGGCCCGATGCGTCGGTAAAGTCTGTCACGGTACGAGACGCAGAGGGACGGCTGGCGACACGCGGACATTCGCCGGTGACGAATTTTCTCGGAAGTTGGCTACACTCCAAGTAGGATCGCAGGTTAAGGTCCGGCGTTTCCACTGAAGGAATGTCTTATGGCAGGTCGCACCACGCTTGATCCGGCAAACCCTCCCGAGCTCCAGTTCGAGGGCTTCGAGAATCTGATGCCGTTCCGCGTGAACGACATTCTGCTGGTTTCCAGCCTGTACGATTCCTTCATTCTGCGCGAGGACGGACGCCTCAACGAACTGCTGATGGGCGAGTCGCTGGAGCTGGACATTCATCAGGTCCCCGGCATCACGCACGTCCCGAGCGGGGCGAAGGCGCTGGAGCTGGCGCGCTCCCAGCCGCGATTCAACTTGATCGTGACCAACCTGCAAGTCGGCGACATGGATGCCGCTCAGTTGGCGCGTGAAATCAAGGCCGCGGGTCTCGATGTTCCGGTCATCGTTCTGGCCTACGATTACCGCGAGATCAAGGACTTCATCGCGCGCAATCCGCAGACCGATATCGAGCGCATATTTCTGTGGCAAGGCAACGCCCGCATCCTGATCTCGATCGTCAAGTACATTGAGGACAAGCGCAACGTCCTGCATGACACTCACGCCATGAGCGTTCCCGTCATGCTGGTGGTCGAGGACGATATCCGGTATTACTCCCTCTTCCTGCCGGTGATTTACACCGAACTCATCAGCCAGTCGCGCCGCCTGCTCAGCGAGGGCCTCAATGTAGCGCACAAGCTGGTGCGCATGCGGGCCCGCCCCAAGATCCTGCTCTGTTCCAATTACGAGGACGCGGAGAAGCAGGTCATGAAGTACCGTGACTACCTGCTGGGCGTGGTGTCGGATGTGGAGTTTCCGCACAATCATGCGCTCACGCCGGAAGCCGGCTTCCAGTTGGCGCGCATGATTCGCGGCATCGTGCCGGATGTGCCCATCGTGCTGCAGTCCAGCCGTACCGAGTTCATGCAGCGCGCCTTCGACGAGGGGTTCGGCTTCCTGCAAAAGCGCTCGCCTACCCTGCTGGGCGATTTGCGGCGCATGCTGGTGGACGAGGCGGGCTTCGGTGACTTCGTCTTCCGCCTCTCCGACGGCAAAACCGAGGTCGGGCGCGCCAGCAACCTGAACGAACTGGAGACCCAACTGGCGAGGGTCCCGGCGGAAAGCATCGAGTACCACGCCCAGCGCAACCACTTCTCGCACTGGCTGATGACGCGCACCGAGTTCGCTCTGGCGCAAAAGCTGCGGCCACGCAAAGTTTCCGACTTCGCCGACACCGAGCACCTGCGGCGCGACCTCATTGCGTCCATCGCCGAGTATCGCCGCGAGCAAACCCAGACGCTCATTGGCGAATTCAATGCAGCGACATTTCAGCCGGCAGATGCTTTTTTCCTGCAGATCGGCGGCGGTTCGCTGGGTGGCAAAGCGCGCGGCCTGGCCTTTATACGCCACCTGCTGCACCAGCGCAGCGTGACCCGCAGGTTTCCCGGCATTCGCATTGCCGTGCCGCCCACGCTGGTGTTGGCTACCGACTTGTTCGACAATTTCCTGCGCGAAAACAACCTGCTGAAACTCGCCATTCACAGCACCGACGACCAGGAGATCGTGCGGCGCTTTCTGGCGGCGCCACTGCCCATCGCCGTAATCGATAAGCTCCTGGACTTCTTGCAGGAGGCGCGTTATCCGCTGGCCGTCCGCTCTTCCAGCCTGCTGGAGGATTCGCAATACCAGCCGTTCTCCGGCGTGTACGAAACCTTCATGCTGGGGAACCATCAGGCCGACATTCAACTGCGTCTGGAGCAGCTTCTGGAGGCGATCAAGCGGGTGTACGCCTCCACCTTCAGCCAGCACGCCAAGTCCTACGTGCGCGCCACACCGTATCGCCTGGAAGAAGAAAAAATGGCCGTGCTGGTGCAGCAGGTGGCAGGGGCGGCCCATGGCAACCGCTTCTATCCGGATTTCGCCGGGGTGGTGCGATCGCGCAACTTCTATCCGGTTGCGCCCGTCAAGGTGGAGGATGGATTCGCTGCCGTCGCCTTGGGCTTGGGATGCGCCGTGGTGAGTGGAGGAAAATCGCTGACGTTCAGTCCGCGTCATCCTCGGCACCTGGTGCAGTTTTCGTCGGTGGAAGACATTCTGGCGAACTCGCAAACGCAATTCTGGGCGCTCAATCTGGACCATGCGGCGGACCCAGCCGATCCCGTCGCCGAGCTGCGCGAGGTGCCGTTTGGACTCGACGCAGCCGAGGCCGATGGGACCTTGCAGATGCTGGGCTCCACCTACTCGCGCGACAATCACGCGGTCTATGACGGGCTGAGCCGGTCCGGCCCGCGCATTGTCAGCTTCGCGCCCATCCTCAAGCACGGCTTGTTTCCCCTGCCCGCCATCCTCGATCAGCTTATGAGACTCGGTGAAGACGCCATGGGACGTCCGGTGGAAATCGAGTTTGCCGTTCGGCTCCCGCGGCAAGCGAACGAAGCCGCTGATTTCAGCTTCCTTCAGTTGCGTCCGCTGGTGCTGGCCCGCGGCGGCGAAGAGATTCGCCTGGAGAGTGTGGAACCGGACCGCCTGGTATGCCAAAGCGCGCAGGTGCTGGGACACGGCCGTTTGCAGGACCTTCGCGACGTGATCGTGGTTGACTTCCAGCGCTTTGAGCGCGCCCGCAGCCACGACGTAGCCCAAAGCGTCGCCCATTTCAACGCCCAGCTATCCGAGGAGAATACGCCATATCTGCTGATCGGAGTGGGGCGCTGGGGATCGACCGATCCGTGGCTCGGTATTCCCGTGGCCTGGGACCAGATCTCCGGAGCGCGGGTCATTGTGGAGTCGGGATTCCGCGACTTGCGCGTGATTCCGTCGCAGGGCAGCCATTTCTTCCAGAACCTCACCGCGTTTCAGATCGGCTACTTCACCGTCAACCCCGACGCTGGCGAGGGCTTCGTCGATTGGCCGTGGCTGGCGGCACAACCTGCGGTCGAGGAACATGGCTGCGTGCGCCACTTGCGGTTCGCATCGCCCCTTGTGGTGCTGATGAACGGCAAAACCAGCCAGGGCATGATCTTCAAACCCGACCCCATCGTCTAGACGCGCTCCTGAATCCCCGCTCCGGGAAATCCATCCAATCCTTGGTTGATCAATTTTGCATTGGCTGCCCGTAATGGCCTTCGGCAGAACGCCGACTCGGCGCACGGACGAAATTCTTTCATCATGAAAATCGGAATCACGTGTTATCCAACCTACGGTGGCAGTGGTGTGGTGGCTACGGAGTTGGGACTGGAACTGGCTGATCGCAGCCACGAGGTGCATTTCATCTCGTATTCGCAGCCCATCCGGCTTCCCAAGACTTACCCCAACATCCACTATCACGAGGTGGAGGTTTCGCGGTATCCGCTGTTCGAGTATCCGCCGTACGACCTGGCGCTGGCCACGTGTATGGCGGAGGTCGCGGAAATTTACGATCTCGACTTGTTGCATGTGCACTACGCAATTCCCCATTCCGTCAGCGCGATGCTGGCGCGACAGATGCTGAGCTGCGATCACGCGCGCCCTCGCCGCAGACTGCCTTACGTCACCACCTTGCACGGCACCGACATCACACTGGTTGGCTCCGATCCGTCGTATCTGCCCATCACGCGCTTTTCCATCGACCAGAGCGACGGCGTCACCTCCATCTCCGAGTATCTGAAGCGGCGGACCCTGGAAGTGTTTGCGGTGCAGACGCCCATCCAGGTGATTCCCAACTTCGTGAATTGCGATCTCTACCACCGCACTCCGGAATTGCTGGGGCATCGCTCCGAGTACGCCAGCGCGGACGAGAAAATTCTGGTGCACCTGTCGAACTTCCGGCCGGTGAAGCGGCTGGGGGACGTCATCGAGATCTTCGATCGGGTGCAGAAGAAAATCCCCGCGCGATTACTGATGATCGGCGACGGTCCGGAGCGCTCCAGCGCCGAATGGCTGGCGGTGAAGAAAGGAATCCATAAAAAAGTGGACTTCCTCGGCAAGCGGGACCGCATCAACGAGAAGCTGGCGGTGGCCGACGTGATGCTGCTGCCGAGCCAGTTGGAATCGTTCGGCCTGGCGGCCCTGGAGGCGATGGCCTGCGAAGTTGTGCCCATCGCAACCCACGAAGGCGGACTTCCGGAAGTCGTCGATCACGGGAAGACCGGATTTCTGGCGGCAGTGGGCGATGTGGAAACGATGGCGAATTATGCGATCGAACTTTTGTCGGACGAAAAGAAGCTGAGGGAAATGGGGGAGCAGGCGCGCGCCAGCGCCCAGGCCCGATTCTGCGCCAGCAAAATCATTCCCCTGTACGAAAGATTCTATCGCGAGGTACTGGACCGCTCTTCGTAAATCGCGCCCGCCACGGAACCGCCCATCTCTTCGGCCTGCAGCATCGGAAGCACCATCCGCACAAGGGTGCCACGGCCGGGCTGGCTCTCAATGGTGATCTCGGCGGCATCGCCGTACACCACCTGAAGGCGCTCGGTAACGTTCACCATGCCAATACCGGTCCCCGGGCTGGCGCTGGTGACGGACATTCCGACGCCGTCGTCTTCCACCTCGATGACCACGCGCTGTTCGGCACAGCGGCTGCGAATGTAGATGCTTCCCCCGTCAGCCGTGGAGGAAAAACCATGCTTGACCGCGTTCTCCACCAGCGGTTGCAGGATCATGCTAGGCACCAGATGCTCCAGCGAGGCAGGCTCCAGTTCTTTGACTACCTTCAGCTTGTCACGTCCGAAGCGCGCCACTTCAATATCGAGATAATCATCCAGGAATTCCAACTCCTCGCGCAGCGGAACGAACGAGTCTCCCTTGCGCAGCAAGCGGCGCAGAATGTTGCCCAGCTTCACAATCATCTGGCGCGCCGAATCCGGATCGCGGCGCACCAGCGAAGCCACTGAATTGAGGGTGTTGAACAGGAAGTGGGGATTGATCTGGCTTTGCAGAGCTTCCATGCGCGCCTGCAACAGCAATCTCTCTTGCTGTTCCAGCTTCATCTCGATGCGCACGTTGTTCAGCACCTTTAAGGCGATTGCGACCGCCATGACCGTGCCGGCGTAGATGGCCAGGTTGATCAGCCAGTTATTCGCATCGAGCGCGAAGATGCGCCTGGGAAAGTTGCGATGCAGTTGTATGCGGATGAATTCCAGGCCCAGAATGAGGAAAAAGAACGAAGTCTGCCAATCGATGAAGGACTTGCGGATGCTGCGTCGAATCCAGCGATAGATGCTGAGATCGAAGAGCGGCGAGAACGACCAGATGGCTTCGCGATCGGGGCCAAGATGACGCAGCACGCCCGCCAAGCCCCCGGCGAGAACATACATGGGCAAGGTAAGCCACTCGCCGAAAAGCACCGCCGGCAGCGCAACCAGCGCCCCGCCCGCTACTCCCGCCAGGCGTCCGGCGATCACACCCATGAGGATCGCGCCCTCGAAGGCAATGTCGGCCGCGTAGAAATTGTGCACCCAGTGGCTCACCAATACGCCCAGGGCAATGGGCGTGCCCACGATGAAGACAATCTCGATCTTCTCGCTCAGCGTACGTTCCTCGCGAAACAGCAGAACGCGAAAGCGGCGCGCCCGCACCAGGACGCTGCTGATTGCGGCAGCCACGCCGAGGCGGATCAGCACGGTAACGAGAATGAGGCGGTGATCCATTGTCAGTTATCGGTTGCCAGTAGTCGGTTGCCAGTTACCGCTATCCTAGCGCGCTGGCGGCCTGAAGCAGGGCCTGTTCCGCGCTGGCGTGGTCGGGCGCACCGCCCTGCGCCATGTCGCGATTGCCGCCCCCACGCGTGCCGAGCTGCTGCACGGTTTGCTTCATCAAAGCGCCCATGTCATTTCCGAGCCCCGCTGTTTGCCCGAACACCAGCGCCGGTTGCGGACCTCCACAACCCAGCATCGCGACCGCTGTGCCTTTTCGAGTGAGCTTCTGCGCCAGCATCTTGATGTAGGCGAGGTCGCGATCGGGAAAGAACTGCACCACCAATTTGTACCCGCCACGGTTTTGTGCCGCCTGCAACAGGTGTTCAGCTTGCAGTTCCGCGACCTCTTCCAGCAGGTGATGCTGCGCCTTTTGCGCTGACTTGATCTCCTCGAGCGACTTACGCACCTGCTGGGGGACCTCCCAGATATGCGTCGAAAACACCGCGGCCGCCTCAGTGAGAGTCTCAAAATCACGGCGGGCGGTGCGAACCGCCCGCAAGCCGCAAACGAACTCTACGCGAACCCCCTGCCTCACCTTCTCAGTTTTGCGCAGCAGGATCGCGCCAATCTGTCCGGTGCTGCGGACGTGAGTTCCACCGCAGGCGTTCAAATCGAAGTCGCGCACGTCGATCAGGCGAAGTTGATCGCGTTGCGTTGCGGGTATCTTGCGGACGCCCAAGGCGCGCGCTTCGTCGGGGGTGGCGAAGCGGATCTCGACCGGGCGATCGTCGGCGATCACATCGTTGGCCAGCTTCTCCACCGATTGCAGTTGCTTCGCGCTGACCGCGTCGCTGGCGAGATCGATGGTGCAGCTCTCGTCGCCCATGTGGAACGAAACGGTGGCGAATCCGTGAAGTTTTTCGAACGCGGCGGAGAGCACGTGCTGCCCAGAGTGCTGCTGCATGTGATCGCGCCGCCGGCCGGCGTCGATCGCGCCCCGCACGATTGCGTCTGGTTGCAGATCTTGCGCGCTGCCTTCAACCATGTGGAGCACGTCTCCGGTCTGCTCGTTTTCGGCGACGTCCTTCACGCGAATCCGCTGCAGGCCGCTCGTGCCTGGCAGCTCCAGCCAACCGGTGTCGAAGACCTGTCCACCACTGGTGGGATAAAACGCCGAGCGGTCGAGGGTGACCGCAATGCCCCCGGCTTCACGTCCGACGGCCACCACGCGAGCTTCAAACTCGGTGAGAAAGGAATCGGTGTAGTAGAGGCGTTCGGTCAAGGCGATTACTCCGGCCAGCGCAAGGTCTGGATAGTTCCAAGGTAGCTGCGGCTTTAGGTGCGTTCTGAACTGGCCCTCGAATGGCGATCGGCCCCTCATCCCGCTTAGACGGCTGCCAACTCCTTGGCTCTTGGCACGTGCGGAAATGGCCGTATTCGCGGCCGCTTCGCTTTCTGCGCTCGCCACAGGTCATACTGCATCTGCATCTTAAGCCAGAACTCAGGCGAGGTGTTAAGCGCCGCTGAAAGCCTCAGCGACATCGAGGCCGACACTCCGGCATGCCCGTTCAGAATTCGGGACAGGTGTGCGCGGGTAATGCCCAGACGCGTAGCCGCCCCCGCAACGCTTATCTCGCCCAAGTAGTCCCTCAATACCTCTCCCGGGTGCGCTGGATTGAAAATCATGGCGTACCTCCTAGTGTGTCCCAGCGGCCTGTTGCGAAACTTCCCATATCGTATAAGATTCTTGCCGCACGAACTTACTTTCCTGAGAGGAGAGCCTATGAAGACCATTCTACGGGTGACGATGTTGTTGGTACTGGGCGGACTCTGCGCGATGCCGCTGGGGGCGCAGGACTCGGCAATGTCGGCCAAGCCCAAGGCGGCCAAGCCGGCAGCCAAGCCGAAAGAGCAGATGGGCATGCCGATGCCCAAGCCCGCGCCAGAGATGACAAAGATGATCAAAATGATGGCCGGGAATTGGACGGTAACCGAGCGGCACGATCCCAATCCCATGATGCCCAAAGGCGGCACCGGCAAGGGCACCGCCGTACTGACACCGGGCCCGGGCGGGATGTCGCTGACGGAGAAGTATCACTCCAGCGGAGCCATGGGTAGCTTCACTGGATTCGGAACGTTCTGGTGGGATGCCAAGGCGCAACTATACCGGGGCGTCTGGTGCGACAACATGTCGCCGAATGGCTGCGATGACAGCGGCAGCACCAAGTGGGAAGGCGACAAGCTGGTTGGCACCATGGAAGGCGAAATGAACGGGCAAAAAGCGATGACCCGGTTCACTTATTCCGGCTTCAAGCCCAATTCGTTCGTAATGACCATGGAAATGGGCCCGGATGCCAGCAAGATGCAGAAGGCAATGACCATCACCTACACCAAGGCCGGCCGTATGGCAGAAAAGAAGAAGGCGGAGTAGATAACAGACAGGAATCACGCCCGCAGATTCGGACGTTCTGCGGGCTTCGGACACAACGGAGGTCCCTTCTAGCGGTTGGGCGTCGCCGGCTGCGGCGCCGGGGCAGAGGGTTTCTGCTGCATCGGGGCCGACTTCGCGGGCACAGGTCGCGAGCCTTCCAATACCGACCCGGTACGGTTGGCATGGCGAGTGGCGAACACCGAAAGCGTGATGGACGTGATCATAAACAGAACGGTCGCCCAGGTGGTGGCTTTCGAGAGCACGGTTGCGGCGGTGCGAGTCCCGAAGGCAGTCTGGCTGCCCATACCTCCAAAGGCGGCGGCAATATCAGCACTCTGTCCGCTTTGCAGCAGCACCACGACAATCAAGAACAGACAAACAACGATGTGAATGACAGTAAATAGGACAACCATGTAGCTCTCAATCCTCGCATCCGGCGGCCGCAAGCTCACGCGGAACTGCGCCAGTATCGGCAATATCGTTACTCTTTACGTTGCTTACAACTTGGGTGAGGCATGGTGCGGAAGGGGGGACTTGAACCCCCACGCCTTGCGGCGCCACCCCCTCAAGATGGTGTGTCTGCCAATTTCACCACTTCCGCACACCCAAGACCGGATGCGGCGAGCATCACGGGCTCCAAGCAGAAACGTAGAGGCAAGTAAGTATAGCAAAACATGCGACCGGGATGGACCCGCGCCGCGGTTCGGTACTGATCTAACGGGTTGTTGCTCATCCGAAGAATTCCGGGGTGAAGTATGATTTTACCCCGACGAGACCCCTGTGGTCCGCAGAAATTACATCGGCCAACAATTGACACCTTTGGACACTCGAATCGATGTGCCCATCATAGACCGCTGTCGGCCAGAGCAGAGCCAAATCCGTTCTCTTCCAGCCAGTGATAGAGGTGCACCTGATACAGGTACGAGGCGAGAATCTCTTCTCCCATTTCGTGCGTTTCAGTGCAGACAAACGGCACTCGCAGTCCGACAAGCACGGCGATCAACGATTGGGTAATCTGATTGGGATTGACGGCCGAATGAGGATAGGGCGATTTGACTTGGCTCAAAGCTGCCGTGACCACCAACAAGCGGTGAGGATATTCAGCCATCTGCCGCAGGCGAGCGACAAACACCGGACGCTCGACGGTGAAGGAGCGCACCAGATCCGAGAGATCCTTGCGCTCGACAACGCAGATGTCCTCAAGTCCCGAAATCGAGTAGTCGCCCAGTTTCAAGGCCCGATGTTCCACTCCACTGAACCAGCCCTGGAAGCGCGAGAAGTCGAATGGATTCTGCTCGCGGGTATCCACCACCAGCACCGGGCGAGGGGTTTTGAGCTGTGTGCCTCCGCGTTCGGCCAGAACCGGTATGGCCGGAGGTGGGACAGGATTTGCGCTCAGGAACCAGTCCAGTGGGGAGGTAATCAGATTCCGGCGCCGGTTCATCGCCATCGGTTACGCTGCAACTTTCTCAAGTCGATACTCATGGTGTAATCCACCCAGCACTGGGCGAGCCATGACTCGCGAGCCCTCGGGCAGCGTGTGTCTGCCACTACTGGGGAGCGGCAGCAGGTTTGAGGGCTCCGGGATTCCAGGACCAAGGCTCGAATGCGGGCGCGATTGATTGTAGTGCGCGACCCACTCTTTCAGTAAGCTGCGAAGGTGTCTCTCGCCAAGCGGAATAACAAAGCCGAGGAACTCACGGCGCATGGTGCCGATCAGCCTTTCGCAGTAGGCGTTCGCCTTCGGCGCGCGCACGGGCGTTCGCAAGACTCTGAGGCCGAAGGAGCTCTTGAGGTCCTCGTCCAGGCTGGCCGAGAAAATCGAATCGCGATCATGGATCAATAACTTTTGGCCGTGGTTGCTTGGTAGGGCTTCACGAAACTGCTGCAACGTCCAAGCGGCCGTCGGATGGGCCGTGACATTGCAGTGCACAATCCTCCGCGTGCCAATTTCCATCAGGACGAAGACGTACAACTGGCGAAAACCAGCTGTCACCACGACTAGGAAATCGCAGGCTAGCAACGATCGGGTGTGATTGCGAACGAAGCTGTTCCAGCGCTGTGATGAGGGGCCTCTGCTGTGCGGTTGGTTCGGCCAATAGGCTCCTACCGTTCGCGGTGAGACCAGAATTCCTAGCTTCAGAGCCAGCTCGTCAGCGATGCGACCTTGCCCCCAAGTTGGATTTTCCTCAATCATCCGAGCAATCAGTTGGCGAATGTTTCTAGAGCGTGTTTCATGTGCGCCGTGAAAAGGCGGTGGTCTTCAGCGGGTGGAAATCCCGCCCGGGAACTGGTTCGCTCCGCCCGGTAGCAACCGAAGTAGCGGTGGAGGTAACGAAGCTGCTGAAGCCTTCGGCGTAGAGGGTCGCTAAGGCGACTTGGCGAGCGTACAGGCCGTAACGTAAGTGAACGCCGAGCAGGCCCCGAAACGCTCAATGCAGGAGCCGACCTGGCATGAATACAGGGAAGGCCGACGGCGATGGGGAAGCACGAGCGAATAGATTCCATCGACCCTGCCGGGGTATTGGCGACGGCATGTAGGTACAGGAGACCAGACGCAACACGGGAAGCCCCAGCGGTGATTGCAGTACGGATCAACTGGCAACTCGCGAGAGACAGGCCGGGCCGTATGGGGTGACGGAGAGGCCCGTAGTACAGATGAAGCCGAGTAACTCCGGTGGAGGGAAGGGGCCTCAGTTAAAGGCAGACGCAAGAAGCAACAAAGGACCGAGGGATTGGCGATGAGCCTAGCAACTCCACCAAGCGTTCAGAAGTTGCAGACGGTGTTACACGCAAAAGCGAAGGAATCGCCCAACTTTCGTTTCTACGCGCTGTACGACAAGGTGTATCGAGAAGATGTCCTGGCCTTCGCGTATGAATGCTGCAAAGCCAACGGCGGAGCAGCAGGAGTCGACGACCAGACTTTCGAGGACCTCGAGGCGTACGGGGTGAAACGATGGCTGGACGAACTGGCGCAAGAGCTGAAAAGCCGAAGCTATCAACCGAAACCTGTGCGGCGAGTGTATATACCCAAGCCGGACGGGAAGCAGAGGCCGTTGGGTATACCTGCCATCCGCGATCGGGTTGTGCAGACGGCAGCAGTTCTGGTGCTCGAGCCGATTTTCGAGGCCGACCTGCCGCTGGAACAGTATGCCTATCGGCCGGGCCGCAGCGCACTGGATGCCGTGAGGCATGTCCATAAGCTGATTAACACTGGCCATAGACAAATCGTTGACGCGGATTTATGCGGCTACTTCGATAGCCTTCCGCATTCCGAGCTTCTAAAGTCGGTGGCTCGAAGGGTCGTCGACGGAGCCATGCTGCATCTGATCAAGAGGTGGCTGGAAGCTCCCGTCGAGGAAATCGACGAGCGTGGGAATAAGCGTCGCAGCACGCGCAATCGGGACCAGGGTCGGGGCACTCCGCAGGGATCTCCGATCAGTCCCTTGCTCAGCAATTTGTGCATGCGTCGGTTCGTGCTCGGGTGGAAGGTACTGGGGCACGAAGGGCGTCTGAAAGCGTACATCGTTAATTATGCCGATGATCTCGTGATCTGCTGTCGTGGCGGAGCCGAAGAGGCTTTGATCAGGATGCGGAGCATAATGTCGAAGCTGAAACTGACGGTGAACGAAACTAAGACGCGGGTCTGCTCTCTGCCGGAAGAGAAGTTCGACTTTCTGGGGTACACGTTCGGGCGGTGCTACTCAACCAAGACGGGGCGAGCCTATCTGGGCACGGTACCGTCAAAGAAGCGGGTGCAGCGCATCTGTCGCGCCATCAGCGACGAAACCGGACGAGATCGAACCCTGCTGGATTCGAAGACGCTGGTAGCCAAGCTCAACCGGATGATGACGGGGTGGGCAAACTACTTTTGTCTGGGACCAGTCAGCAAAGCCTATCGGGCGGTGGATCAACATGCCCGCAACAGGCTGCGTCGGTGGTTATGCAGCAAACACAAGGAGAGCTGGCCGGCAGTCAAGCGCTTTCCGGAAACATCTCTCCACGACGTGTTTGGTTTGGTCTGTTTACCGAAACGGACGGCAAGTCTTCCGTGGGCGAAAACGTGAGTCTTTTCCGAGAGCCGGATGCGGGAAAACCGCCTGTCCGGTTCGATGAGCGGGAACAGGAAACAGAGCCAAGCCAAACCGGATTGAGGCGGCGAAGCGAAAGCACCGCCATAGCCACCGGGAGACTACAGCCACTGCGCCTGTTCTCGACTCCACAAATAGGTACGGCCTCAGATTGGGTACTTCCGGCTGAGGCGGGTAGATGTTGAACTTCTGTCATGAAGAAGCGACAGAAGCTGTTGACCGACGAACAGTGGGAACTAATAGAGCCTTTGCTCCCCGTGCCAAAACGACGACGGGATAAGCGAGGGCGTCCCTGGACATCTAACCGGGCATGCTTTGAAGGCATCCTGTGGATTCTGCAAACTGGTGCGGCATGGCGCTTTCTGCCCGACGAGTTTCCCTCGCCACCGACCTGCTGGCGGCGGCTGAAGCAGTGGGAAGAGCAGGACGTGTGGCTGGATGCATGGCGAGCGCTGCTGGGAGCGCTGGACGGCGAGGGCTTGCTGAAGTGGGACGAATGCTTTCTGGACGGCAGCTTCGCTCCGGCTAAAAAGGGGGCTCTGCGGTCGGGAAAACCAAGCGTGGCAAGGGCACGAAGTGGATGGTACTGGTCGACGGTCAGGGTCTTCCGCTGGGAGTTCGGCTGGAAAGTGCCTCTCCGGGAGAAGTTACGCTTGCGGAAGCCACGCTCGCCGAAGTTCGCGTCCCGCGCCCCAAAGGCCGTCCGCGGCAAAAACCGAAGAGGGTGATCGCTGACCGCGCCTACGACTCGGACCTGCTGCGCCAACGGCTGAAGAAACGAGGCATCGAGCTGATCGTGCCCTATCGCAGCAACAACCAACAACGGCGTTACCAAGATGGCCGCAAACTCAGGCGCTACAAACGCCGCTGGATCATCGAAAGAACCAATGCCTGGTTCGGTCAGTTCCGCCGTTTGCTGGTTCGTCATGAGCACCTGCTCTCCACCTACCGCGCCTTCTTCTATCTCGCCTGCCTCTGGATCACCCTGCGCAGGTGTTTATGAAACACGCTCTAGCATGATCGTATGGCTCCGGCACGTCCTCGGCTGGCTTCGCAGTGCCTTTTGTGCCCGGGAGGATCTCATCCTGGAAAACCTCGCCTTGCGTCAGCAACTCCTCGCTCTGCACACCCAACGACCTCGCGGACGACTCACTGCGTCACACAAGCTATTCTGGGTCGTATTGCGAAGTCTTTGGACACGATGGAAAGAACCTCTCATCCTAGTGACACCCAGAACCGTTGTTAACTGGCATCGTGCTGGTTTTCGGCTGTATTGGAATTGGCTTTCAAGAGCGCGGCCGACGGGCGGTCGAAAGCCGGTGAGCAAAGAAATTCGAGCCTTGATTTTTCAAATGGTTGCCGAAAATCCAACCTGAGGAGCGCCACGCATTCATGGCGAGTTGCTCAGGCTGGGCTTCGATTTGTCAGAGCCGAAGGTCTCGAGATGGCTTCGGCGAGCGCCCCGAGCTCCAGACCCGGCGAAGCGCTGGCTGACGTTCCTGCGGAACCATCGCGAGGCCATTGCCGCGATGGACTTCTTCACCGTACCCACGCTTACTTTCGGCATTCTCTACTGCTTTTTCATCATCGGCCACGACCGTCGTCGAATCCTTCACCACCACGTAACGCGTAATCCCAACGCGCTTTGGGTTGCCCTGCAACTGCGCGAAACGTGGGAATACAGCCAGGAGCTGCAGCGCTTCCTGATCTTCGACCGCGACTCGAAGTTCAGCGCTGATGTGGTTTCAACCGTGAAGGCAATCGGCTCCCAGCCAGTGCGCACCGCATTCCGCAGTCCCTGACAGAATGGAATTGCGGAGCGCTGGGTTGGCAGCGTAAGGCGCGACTTGCTCGATCACGTGATTGTTCTGAATGAACGACACTTGCGACGGTTGCTGAAGGACTACGTTCGTTACTACCATGAGGACCGGACTCATCTCGGACTTGAGAAGGACACTCCCGGTGGTCGAGTGGCAGCGTCCGCGCCGGTGAGTGTCCACAAGGTTATGTCCTTGCCGCGACTCGGTGGTTTGCATCACCGTTACATAGTCGCGGCCTAACCCATCTCAGCTATGAACTAGACGCGTTCGCCGTCAGGGAAAGGGAGATACATTTCTGGAGCTGTGAGCGAACTCTCCCGCTCCTTTCTAGGACAGCCTTCGTCGTCAAAGATGTCACTCGTGAGTCCCTTCTTATTCACAGAAGCACATGTTGCAGCGAAAAAACCGGGTTGCATTTAGTTTTGACGAGCCACAGGCGCTCCTTTCCGTGGGTCACGAAGTTCATTTGACTTGATCCGTGGCTGGGATTGTGTTCCTGCCTTCGACGGGTGTCAATCCCTCTTAACGGGGGAATCAACTATTTCTTGGCATTTGTCGCTACTTCCATCCGCACCAGCCCCTCCAGGTTCGAGAGTCGCTCGTAAATCTGCGCTATCTACACCTCCTTCTTCCTTTCCGCCCATCTAGCCTTCATCAGTGCCGATAATTTCTTCCGCATGGCTGCACTCATCGGCTTCCGACCAGTGGTTTTCTTGGAGACCGGTGTAACCTTCGTCGGCGCAGACTTGACTTTCCTTTTTGCCCAACGTTGTTTCATGGCCGCAGAGATACGTTTACGGGCGGCTGGGCTCATACGGCGACGTTTCTTGCCACTCGCTGGCTTAGCCTGGCTCCTCTTGGGCGGACGACCACGCCGTGCGGGTTGGGAACCTAGTCCCGTAAGAGCTGCAATTGCGTGCTCGATACGACCAGCTTCCTGCCTAAGTTGTGTCACTATGCTTTGAATGTCCATGTGTATCCCTTCTTGATTGCGATACCAGCTCCAGTAGCTCAAACCCAACGGGCAGTCTATCCTAAGTCCTGATCCGTATCTGTGGCAACCTCACGCATTAGCGGCCTTCGCAACGGGCGAGAACACAGCCTGCAATTCGGGTGAAACCTCTGAGTTCAAGAGTAGGAAGTCGTCCCCCGTCGATGGAATACTGCGGAGTATCCAACTCGCTTCTTTGCGAAAATCTTTCCCTTCTTCCGAGTTACCATTCAGCTCCGAACTCTGCCAAGAGCTAGTGCTTCGCAACGCTTCCTGCCTTCTGATCGGCGATCCACTTCGTGACCCGCGCGTGCAGAACGTCGAGCGGCAAGGGTCCGGCATCGAGCACTTCATCATGAAAGGTGCGGATGTCGTACTTCGAGCCGAGATCCTTCTTCGCCTGCTCGCGAAGCTCGAGGATCTCCATCTGGCCTAGCTTGTAAGCCAGTGCCTGGCCCGGCCAAGCGATGTAGCGATCCACTTCGGTCTGAATATTGGGCTCGTCCATGGCGGTGTGCTGACGGAAGAAGTCCACCATCTGCTGGCGACTCCAATGCTTGTAATGGACTCCGGTGTCGACCACCAGCCGAATCGAGCGCCACATTTCGTTTTCCAGCCGGCCGTATTCGCTATACGGATCTTGGTAGAAACCGACGTCCTTGCCCAGCCGCTCCGAGTAAAACGCCCATCCTTCGGAGTAGGCGTTATAGTTTCCGTACTTGCGGAAGGGCGGAATGCCGGTCAGCTCCTGCGCAATCGAAAACTGCAGATGGTGTCCGGGAACACCCTCGTGATAAGCGATGGCTTCGACATTGAGCAGCAGACGGTGCTCGGGATCGTACTCGTTCACGTTAATCCGCCCAGGACGTACGCCGTTGCCTGTCCCGGGCGAGTAGTCGGCTGGAACTTCATTGGGCGCCCGGTACGCTTCCATGGGGACCACCACCAGCTTGTTTTTCGGTAGACGGCCAAACAATTGGGGCAGCTTGCTATACATCTGGTCGGTGTAGTGCTGATACAGGTCGAAAATTTGCTGAGCCGAGGTGCCGTGCAGCTTGGGGTCCCGGCGGATGTGTTCATTGAAGCTCTTCACATCGGCGAAACCCTGCTGCTTTGCTATGACCAGCATCTGCGCCTCGATGTCGGCCACCTGCTTCAAACCCATCTGGTGAATCTGCTCAGGCTGAAGCCCGGTGGTGGTCATGCGCCGGACATCGAACTGATACCGTGCATCGCCGTCAGGTAGTGACCAGACCCCCATTTCCGTGCGGCCTTGAGGTGCATAGTCGTTCTTCACAAAGGCGGCGAACTTCGCGTAGGCGGGATTGACTTCGGTCTTGACCGTCCTCATCACCGCCTCGCGCAAGTGCTGCTGATCAGCCGGTGAGATCCCATCGGGAAATTTCAATACCGGCTGGTTGAAGGGGTTTTTCTCTTCCTTTGCGTCGGCTATCTCCTGCGCCTGAACCGCCACTTTCTCCAACAGAAACTTGGGAGGCATCAGATGGTCGCGCAAGCCGAGCTTCATGTTGGCGGTCACCTGATCGAATACGCGTGGCAGTTGCTGCAACCGGGCAATATAGTTCTCGTAATCTTTCTCGGTTTTGAACGGCATCTGCCGGGGCATGGAAGCGTAGTTCAGGTGCGCGCCATTCATCTGGTCAACCGGCATCTCCCAGTCCTTGAACTTCGCGCCCTCCACCGCCTGACGCAAATCGCGCACCATGAGCTGCCGATTGAGGACCTCGTTTTCGGGGAACCCCTTCGTGTCGATCGCCTCAAAGACTTTGAGTTGTTGCTTTGCATACTCCACCTGTTTGGCAATCGCTTGGGGTGAATAGTCACCCAGGCGGTCGTTGTAGCGGGTGTCACCGACGTAGGTCGCGAATTCAGGATAGGTACGAAGCGCGTACTCCCATTCAGCCTGCAAGGCGTCGCGCAACTGGGCGCGCCGGGCCTCGAGGCTATCGCTGTTGTTCTGGGCGGAGAGGGCCGCAGTGCAGGCGTAAACGATTGATGCAACAACAAACAGTCTCATGCTCAGAACCTCGGGCTTAGAACGAACAATAACGAACAAAGTAGCCGTCGAGTGGCAGGGCTTCAGCACTCTTGGCACACGCGAGGGTTACGGCTCGTTCCGCACTATATCAATTCAATCCTCCACCAACAATTCCTCCCACCTGACCTTCCAAGTCCCGCGCATGAGAGCGTTTGTTAGCTCAGTTCTCTCGTGGCAGTTGCCGGAATGACACCAAATGCCAAGTGCTCTCAGGCGTCGACGTTTCCCGACGCAGGATATAGCGATTGCCGTCGTCTGCGCGTACTTTGTAAAAAGTATCTTGGGGGCCGTACCACTGGTCAAGTAACTCCTCGACCATGTACTGGCAATCCTCAAGCCGAAATCGAACCGGCCTTTCGTCCGCCGTCCGGCCGGAGTAGCAATCCACCTCTAGCTTCATCTCCCCCATTGTGACGCATCGGAGCTACACCCGCCAGCGCCGCTGCACCAGCGTGGCCCGGGACTCGGAGACTCCCATGCAGCCTCCGCGGTCAAGGATGCCGCGAGGAAGGACTGGTGCGCGAGTTGGACGAACGTCTCGGATTGAGTTCGCTCCACATCACGGGCGGCCGACGAGGCACTGAAAGCTGAGATGGAGTATTGCTGCCGGCGGCAGTCAGGTGTATCTTACTGGCCACTCAGGAAATCAAAAAGGAAATGTCGGTCAACATCATGTGGAAGTCATCGCAAACGGAAGACGAACTCTCGACACCAGCTAACGAGCCGAGCACACCCGGCTCTCCATCGATTCTGGCCGTGAGTGCGCCATCGGGCGCGGCCGAAGCTGTGCGCAGCCAAAGCGTGCGCAGCAACGAGATCGCCACCATTGGACAGTCGCTGGTGGTGAACGGCGACCTTTCGGGCAGTGAAGATTTGGTTGTAGACGGCGAAGTAGATGGCTCGATCGCGCTGCACGGCCAGAGCCTGACGGTTCTTCCCAATGGCCGCGTGCGCGCCAATATCGAGGCTGGCAATGTGATTGTGCACGGCCGGGTGGACGGTGACATCCATGCCAGCGATCGGGTCGAGTTGCTTAAAAGCGCATCATTGACGGGCAACATCTCGACCGCGCGGATTTTGATCGAAGACGGCGCCTTCTTTAAGGGCACGATTGACATGCAAAAGCCGGAACCTGCTCCGAAGATCGCGGCGAAACCGCCGGCGACCGCGACTGCAGTCGTTCCGATGGCCAAGCAACAGGGATCGCTTCTCGAACGACTGGCTGCTAGGAAATCGCGAGGAAGCTGGCTTAAGTAGCTGTTAGTCGGTAGTGGACGTGACCAATTCGCGCGAAGAAACCAAGCTCCGGCGGTCTACTTTTTCTCCGCCGCATCACGCCGCTCCCGCGGCCTGATGTGGCCTAGTATTGCTCTGGCGCTCTCACCTTTTTGCTCTTGAACCGCGTAAATTAGTGAATCTGCCCGCACCGAACCTCTCGTCGTCCGGAATTCCCTACATCGCAAGCATGTTTCCGAACATTCCAGCGAGGTCGCTGGGTTCACTGCTCCTGGTGCGTTTTGGATTGTGGCGAGGCAGTGTGTCCAAGGAAGGCTGACATGTTCAGTGAGAGGTAGTCTCACCGGGGTAATAGTCAGGGCCCCGTAGCTTGGGTCGCATTCGTGGAGGAAACGAAACGGATGAAGCCGACTGACAAAGCCATCCACGGGATGGTAAGCGAGTCACCGGGCCGCAACGCAAGTAAACCCATAAGTGGCCTCGAAACACAATAGATCTGGAGGCCGAGCCCCCTGCCTCGGGGCGAAGGCAGCATGGATCGTCGCAAACTGACTGACGCGGCGAGACACTCCGGCGGGGTAGTAGGGGCAGCACGGTGACAAGGGCATGTTGAGCAACTGGAGAAACCCTCCTCGTCCCGTCGCGAAATCGGCGGAGCCGGAAGCCGTATAACCAGAAACACTGGGAAATCGGCGGAAGACGAGAGGGTGGCGGAGGGGCCCGTAGTAGCGAGGAAGCGGAGTAATGTCCGCGGAGCGAAGAGGCCCTACTGTTTGTAACCTAAGCTATGCAGATCTCGCGCCGATCGATCTATGTGTTCTGTGCAAAGCTCCATCGAGGGCCGCCCGCAACTCATTGAAAATACGGGCCTACATGTGCATAGAATTTTATGCATAGCATCTGTGCCTCAGCACTGTAGGGGAAAAATGCGATTTTCATTGGGCTCAGAGATGAGTTCGCGGAAACCCTTGTCCGATAGGCTTTCTATGAACGCGCTGGATTTCGCCGGTAACCATTCCGGTGATGCGCAACCGCCAGATCAGGCGCCTGTGGACTGCATATCCTGAGAAACCGTGCATAGTTTAGGTGTAACGACTCCAACAAAACGGGAGGCAAGGGTGAGATGACAAAGGCACCCATTGGTTTGCAGGACCTGTGGAGGAGTCTATATCTCAAGGCGAAGGCTGAACCAGCCCATCGCTTTTGGGGACTGTACGTCCATGTCTGCAAGAAGGAAACGCTGCACGAGGCTTACCAGACGGCGAAAAGGAACAACGGGGCTCCCGGAATCGATGGGGTCACGTTTACAGCCATTGAAGACAGCGGAGTGGAGAGCTTTCTGAAACAGATTCGGGACGAACTGATTACCAACGCGTATCGGCCCATGCCGGTGCGGAAGAAGGAAATCCCGAAGGACGGGAGCAACAAAGTCCGCGTTCTCTCGATTCCCACCATCCGCGACCGGGTGGTTCAGGGTGCGCTCAAGCTCATCCTGGAACCGATCTTCGAAGCTGACTTCCAATCGGGGTCGTATGGATACCGGCCGAAACGGACAGCGCATGAAGCGGTATACCGAGTGGCTCAAGCGATCGATCAGAGTAAAACCCGAGTCATCGATCTTGACCTGCGGGCCTACTTCGACAATGTGCAGCACTCGCTGCTGCTGGAGAAGGTGGCGCGACGGATACAAGAGGACGCGGTGCTGAGGTTACTCAAGATGATCCTGAAGGCGACTGGGAAGAAGGGAGTTCCGCAAGGGGGAGTGATCACGCCCCGTACACAAAAGGTAATTTTGCCCGTCGGACGAGTGCGAGCCGCCGTTTTGAGGCGGCCTCGAAGGGATCGGGATGCTGTGCCGAATGGTGATGGTGTCTTCCCCTACCAGAACGTCTTTAACCAAGAGCCGTACGATTCGCTGGCGCTCAGTGACACTAAGCGTTTCAGCGGCACTGCGCAAACGAGCAAGGAATGCTGTGAGGGTCTCTGCCAGGCGCAGGAGTGCAGCCCGATCGCCGGTCTGGTCGGCGATCGCCTGGAGCTCAGCCTGGAACGCCTGTTGGCGCTGACGCAGCAGAGGCATGCGCTCGCGCAACTGCTCGATTGACAAGAGTCCTTCTTGATAGGCGTTGAGCAGTCGGTCGATACCTTTGCCAACGTGGGTCAACTCCCTCTGCAGACTCTGCTCACGCTTCCTGGTTGGATCGGAGGAGCGCGCTGCTGCCAGCCGACGATCAAGTTCCTGCTCTATCAGAGCTGGCTCTTCCAGCAAGCGGATCACCTCGGCCCAGACGATCTGGTCCAGGAGCTCTTGGCGGATCAAGCGGCGGTTGTCGCAAACAGGATCACCCAATTTTCGCCAGCTATCGGAGCCAATGCACTTGTAGTAGTGAAGCTTGCGTGCGCTCGTTTGCGTCGATGTACGCGAGAACGCGTAGCCACACTTCGCACAGATGACCAGCCCCTGCACAACACTTGGCGCGATGGTGCGCCGGCGCGAGCGTATCTTGTTCTCCCGGAGAAGCTCTTGAGCGCGAGCGAAGCTCTCTTCGCTTACTAGAGCTGGCACGGGGATCTCGATCCACTCTTCACGCGGGCGTTCGTGGCCAGCAGTCGTACTCGGCGTAGTCACACCCCGGCGGCGCTGAGGGCGCATAACGCGCGTCCGTGCAGAGGCGCGTGTCTTGCCGAAACAGGCGACGCCGCGATAGGCGGGGTTGCGCAACACACCCCAGACGACCGACCGCTCCCAGCGACCGCTCTTGCGAGCCGGTATGCTTTCGGCGTTGAGCCGACGGGCGATCTCGCCAATGCTTAGTCCCTCCACGGTGTACATCTCATACACACGTCGTAGCACATGGGCCTCGGCTTCATCGACGAGGTAAGCGGCAGGCGCCTCGTCCGTCTTGCGGATATAACGATAGCCATACGGAGCGTTGCTCATCACGCTGATCTCGCCCGAGTGGGCGCGGTGTCGCTTGCCGCGGCGCGATCGCTCCAGGATCTGCGCCCGCTCATATTCTGCAATCATGCCCTGGAACTGCACCAGGAGTTGATCTTCCGCGCTATCGCCTTGCGGCGCCTTCACAAACAGCGTCTCGACTCCATGGCGGGCGAGCTCTTCGATCAGCAGAATCTGGTAGGCGTACTTCCGGCTCAAGCGATCCGGCGCGTAGGCGAGCACAACCTGGATCTGTCCCTCAGCGGCGAGGTCGCGCACGCGCTCCAAGCCCGGCCTCTCCAAAGTCGCTCCGCTATAGCCTTCATCTTCGAAGACCCACTCTGCTGGTACCTCCAGATCGTGGCTGCTGGCGAACTCGATCAGCGATGCCGTCTGGCTGGCAATCGTGTTCTCCTCGCGCTGCTGCTCGGACGAGACCCGTGCGTAAATCGCCGCTATCCTTATCATCGAACTCCTTTACGCGCATGCCGACGGCGCGCTCCCGACAGGGCACCAAAATATCGTAGGCCTGCGCGAGCTTCGGCTCGAGCAGGCGATCAAACGAATAGGAAACGTGGATTTGAAATGAGTCGCTTTTTCGACGCGGCTCAGCCATGCCTTTTCAGAGTGCGTAGAAACGCATTCAACGCTGCGGTCACAATCGCTCCAATAGTCAAACCGCTGCGTCTCGCGTACTTCCGGAGCAGTTCCGCCGTGCGCGGCGGAAGCTTCAACGTGACCGGCACCGTGGTCTCGGGAACTTCGACGGCTCGATTGAGCTGCGAGGCTTCCTCCAGGTAGCGATAGGCTTGACGCTCTGACAACTCGAACTCGCGTGACAACCGCCGCACTGCTTCGGGAAGCGCAACTTGACGCTGGAGCAGACCACGAGCGGCGTTCAGCTGCTGAGCCTTTTCCGCCTTGGTCGAACGCGTCATCTGCCATAAATATATTACCTCTTAAGACGGAGATCAAGCACAGGGTATCTGGTTCGCCATCCCGTAACGGTTCGTTCAAACTGGAAATTGCCTTTTGTGTACGGGGCGTGATCTCGCCGTTACTCAGCAACCTCTATCTCAACGAGGTAGATCGAATGCTGGAAAAGGCGATCACCACCACGCGATGCGGGAAATACACCGCCGTCCAATATGCACGTTTTGCGGACGATCTGGTGATATTGATCGACTCCCATCCGCGCCATGACTGGCTGATGAAGGCGGTGGAAAAGCGAATTCGTGAGGAGATGGCGAAACTACGGGTTGAGATCAACGAAGAGAAAAGTCGAATCGTGGATGTAGCAAAAGGCGGGAGTTTCTCGTTCTTAAGCTTTGAGTATCGCCGCATTCTGGGGCGTAACCGGAAGTGGCGAGCTTACTACGCGCCCAAGCTGAAGAAGCGGACAGCGCTGCTAGCAAAGCTGAGGGAGATCTTCCGACAAAATGTCAGCCAGCCGGTGGGGCAGGTAATCGAACAAATCAACCCCATCATACGGGGTTGGGTGAACTATTTTGCGATCGGCGACTCGAGTGGGTGCTTTTCGTTGGTTCGAGACTGGGTAGAAAAGAAGATTCGGCTGCATCTGATGCGTGCCCGAGAGCGCGCGGGTTTCGGCTGGCGACGGTGGAGTACGAAGTGGCTGTACGCGAAGCTGCGTCTTCACAAAGATTATCGGCTTCGTCGACCATGGTCATTTCCGAAAGCCAAGTCAGCCGCAGTGGTCTCATAACCCTTGAGGGGAAGCAAACAGGTAAGCCCATTGCTGGAAATCGGCACGATGGGTTTGACGAGGCGGGGGCTGGAAACCAACTCACGGTTCGGCTACTGAGGCACTCCCAGAGGAAACGCGGAGCAACGGCTAGAGCAGTTCCAAGATAGCTATACCCGAAATGCTGGTTTGTGGGTAAGATGCGACTGGCGGCGTTCTCGGCGACAGAGCGAATGGGACAAGCATTTTCCGATGATCTACGGCGGCGGATTCTGCAGACTTATGCCCGGGAAAACATGAGCCAGGCTGCGCTGGCTCAGCGCTTCGGGGTGAGCTACGACTACGTCAAGAAAATCCGTAAGCAGCAACTGCGGAGCGGGCAGATGGAGCGTACCCCGCAGGCCCGTCACGGCTGTGTGAGCCGGGTGACGGAGGCGGTGCAACAGCAAATCCGGGCGGCCGTGCGCCAGCAAGCCGATGTAACGCTGTGGGAGCTGCAAGAGCGCATGCAGAAGGCCAGCGGCGTGGGGCTGAGCCAATCGTTACTCTGGCTGTGGCTGCAAAAGTTGGGACTGGGGCGTAAAAAAAATCGCTCCATGCCCAAGAGCGGGACACGGAAGCGAACCGGCAGCGGCGTGCGGAGTTCGCAGAAAAGCTCGGCTCGATAGCGCCGGAGAGGCTGTTCTTTCTGGACGAGAGCGGGGTGACCACGCAGATGACGCGGCAGTGGGGACGGGCCCCGCGCGGCGAACGGATCGCCGAAGCCACACCCCAGGGACGCTGGAAAGTATTGACCACGCTGGGCGCCATGAGTCTGCGCGGCATGGAGGCGGTGATGACCGTCGAGTCGGCCACCGACGGGGATGTCTTTCTCACTTATCTGGAGCATGTGTTGTGCTCCAAGCTCAAGGCTGGCGACGTGGTGGTGATGGACAATTTGTCCGCCCACAAGGTCAAAGGCGTACGCGAGCTGATCGCCGCCAGCGGGGCCGAACTACTCTACCTGCCGCCCTACTCCCCGGATTTCAATCCCATCGAGCAGGCTTGGTCAAAACTCAAGCAGCTGCT
Organism: uncultured Acidobacteriaceae bacterium; assembly: GCA_963710585.1. Lineage (GTDB taxonomy): Bacteria > Acidobacteriota > Terriglobia > Terriglobales > Acidobacteriaceae > Bog-257. The sequence continues at coordinate 574,218 of CAVQAM010000010.1, forward strand.
GCGTGCTGCGAAAGCGCGCACTGCGGAAGCGCTCGATCAGGCCATCACCGAAGCCCTCAAGGCGATCACGGCGGACAACGCTGCCGCCTGGTTCCGGCACTGCGGATATCGGGTACAGCAATGATGAAATTGCTCTAGTCTAAGCTGGGCCTACGGAGCGTGGCGCCAGTCCTCGACCCGACCAACGTTCACTCCGAGTAGCCGTCGCTTTCGTCTTCGCTGTCCTCCTCCTCGTCTTCTTCCTCTTCCTCGTCGTCCTCTTCTTCATCTGAATCTTGGGCAATGAGGCCATCGGCAGCTAGCACGCGATCAGTGCCTTCGGCAGGCCATGTGGGGCGGATTTCGCTCATGGCCAATGGTACGCTCAATACGGGGGAGGCGAGTGCTGTGTGAATGCCCTCTCAAATTGATAGGAGTTTCGTAGGATGTGTTGCAACTTTCAGGTTGCTGGCTGGTAACGTGAAAGAATCGGGGAATGATAGCCCGACCCGCGATCTTCAAATGGCGGCAGACCGAACCCGGCCTCATACTTTGTGCGGTCCGGTGGTATCTTCGTTATTCTCTGTCGCTACGCGATGTTGAGGAGCTGCTGGAGGAGCGTGGTTTCGACGTCGATCACACAACGGTCTGGCGCTGGGTGCAGTATTACGGCCCTGAGTTGGAGCAGCGACTGCGAAGGCATCTCAAGCCGACAAACAAGTCTTGGCGAGTGGACGAAACCTACGTTCGCGTGAAGGGTCGCTGGTGCTACTTGTACCGGGCCATCGATTCTACGGGAGCCACCATCGATTTCCTGCTGTCAGCGTTGCGCGACGCCGATGCTGCCAAGCGCCTGTTTCGCAAGGCACTCAGCGATCGATCCCACCCCCAGCCTCGAGTGATCAACACCGACCTGGCACCGATTTACAGCTCTGCGATCCCCGACAGTAAGAAGGAAGGGATGCTGCGCAACCGCTGTCGACACCGACCTGTGCAGTACTTGAACAACATTCTGGAACAGGATCATCGAGCCATCAAACGTCGAGTAAACGCCAAGCAGGGCTTCCGAGAATTCCAGGCGGCTCGGCGAACGATTCAAGGCTACGAAGCCGTCCACATGATCCGAAAGGGGCAAGCTCGATGGGTGGCAGGAGATGATCCTCTTCGTCAGATTCAGTTCATCGACAGCCTTTTCGATTTGGCAGCCTAAGAACGCACGACAGATCCTCGGCGATAAACTTGTCTGCATTTCAAACTTGCAACACTACCGTGTAGAATACCAGTCGGCTTCTGTGATTGGAGTTGGCCGGAGCACGCAATACCAGGTTCACAAGGAGATCCGATGAGGTCAGATAAGGCATTTGCAGCGCTGGGGTTGGCACTTATTCTCTGCGTGTTTCTGGCGGCGTGCGGTGGTGGCTCCAAGCCCGCCCAACCCAGTCCGCCAGTCATATTTGAATCGAGTCTGCCTAATGGCGCGGTCAAGGTCCCCTACAGCGCCACCGTGCATGTGACCCAGGGAACCGGAACGTCACCTTTCACGTGGAGCATCACGTCCGGGAGTTTGCCCGCGGGATTGAGCTTGAACAGTGGCACCGGGGCGATCACGGGAACCCCTACCGCGATTGGTAATGTCAGCTTCACCGTGCAGGTAAAGGACGCAAAATCGCTCACCGGGACCAAGAACCTGAGCATCAACATCCGGGGTGCGGTATCAATCACGCCAAGCTCGTTACCGGGAGGCACGGTGAGCATCCCCTACACCGCCACCCTTACTGCGACCGGCGGAGTACTGTCTTATACGTGGAGCGTTAGCAGCGGTTTTCTGCCGGCTGGACTCACGCTCACCACGAATGCCGATAGCACGGCCACGATTTCCGGTACACCTACGACCCCGGGACCCTCGACGTTCACCGTCCAGGTGGCGGATTCGGAGAGCCCACCTGCCACTGGAACCTCTGCCCCGTTGAGCATCGCCATCGAAGGGTCTCTCACCATTACCACCACGTCGTTGCCTGCTGGCAATGTGGGCATCTTCTACGACTCTCAACTGATGGCCACGGGCGGCAAAACACCCTACACCTGGAGCATCACCTCCGGTACCTTGCCGCCTGGATTATCTCTGACTCCCTCCACCGGCGTGATCTCGGGCACGCCCACAACCACAGGCAGCCATCCAATCACAGTCCAAGTGACCGACGCCGACTCCAATACGGCCAGCGCCAACCTCAGCATTACGATCACTGGGAAACTACAGGGAACCTTTGCCTTCTCGTTCAACGGTTTTAACAACGGGCAACCGTTCTACACCGCTGGCAGCTTCACCGGCGATGGAGCTGGAAACCTTAGAGGCGTTCTCGACCAGAACGGTCTGGGTGCGCCTGGGGTCATCACAAAAGCGCCATTCACTGGAACGTATAGTATTGGCTCGAGCGGTCTGGGTACCTTGACCTTCACCATCCCGGCCTTGAGCGTTACTTACACCTACGACTTCGCCCCGTCACTGACCGGGGATACAAAATTCATCCTGGCCGATTCCACCCATCCGCAAATTTACGGTTCCGGCGTCATCAAGGCACAGAGCCTTGCCAGCTTGACGGGATTGACGTCGCTGTCCGGTAAACATGCCATGGGGTTCTTTGGCGTCGATCCCACAGGCAATCGTTCTGCGGGCGCGGGCTTCTTCAACGCGGATAGCTCCGGAAACCTGACGAGCGGAATAGAAGACACGAACGACAACGGAACAGTGCATAGCCAAACAGCCTTCACAGGCTCCTGGGCACTGGATGCCAATTTCGCCACCACGGGCCGTGGCACGGCCACCCTGAACGTCGGTGCAAACGCCCGGCACTACGCTTTCTATGTTGTGAATCCGAAGAACGAATTGATCGAGGTGCAGACGGACCCGGTCTCGGGTGGCGCTTCTCTGAGTTTGGTCTCAGTGCTTAAGGCATCAATTAACGTCACCGGCGGCGGCTTCAGCAACCTCTCGTTGAATGGTTCCGCCGTGCTGGAACTTACTGGGTACACCGGCGGTTCCAGTCCATTACCGGAAGTATCGCTGGGTGTGAGCACCTTCGACGGCAAGGGCAACATCACTCTCTTTCAGACGGATGAGAACAAAGGCGGCACGTACATCCCGGCGGCCGCCCTCACGGGTACTTACAGCGTAGACTCGGCGACCGGTCGTGTTACCGTTGCCGGCCTCGGCACCGGCCGCCAGCCGGTGTGGTACCTGGCAAGCTCGAACCAGGGATTTGTGATCGGGACCGACAGTTCGGTCACGCAGGGATCGTTCGAGCCGCAATCAGGTGCGCCGTTCAGCCTCCGACAGTTCTTGTTAAGCTATGCGGGAGGTACGATCCAGCCAGTGTTGGCGAGCGTGACCAACGAGGTTGATTCGACCATTATCCCGGCGCCGGGCGGAACCATTGTCATAACTTACGACACCAGTGGATCGGGCGGGCCTCAGATGGATCTGCCTCCTTTGTCGTTAATGTATGCACTGGATCCCACCAACGGTGCGACTACAGGCCGATTCATCCTGACACCGCTGCCCGGGAGTGCCGGTCCCATGGAAATCGTCTACATGATCACTGCGGCGGCCACGGGAAGTACGGGGAATACGGATCTGTCGAAAAACAAGTGGGCGTCGATCAATATCACTAGTGCAAGCGGCGCGCCCGATCCGAATCCGAGATTGACGGTTGTGCAGAGTACCCATCAGTGAGCCATGACCATGTGACTGGCCAGCGCTCCGTGGGCGCCAACATCTCCGCGCTCTTGACGCATTTCGGCCACCCTGGGACAACCTTCGAAGCCCTTGGCGAAGCTGTAACGGGCGTTCTGCGCTCTGCGTAGAGCAATCAGTTTACCGAGTCCGGGCGCCCTAACTTTTTTCGGCCTGACTCGCGCATCCAGGAAACGGACTCCGATTTAAGCCAGCGTCCGCCAGATGCGCCCCGCAATCGCGCCAGAATTCGCGCAGACGCGCCCCGGCGCAGCGCCGGCGGACGCCGGATTGTCAGTGACGTATGGCGCAGAGGCAAGTGATCCATCGCAAGTGTTCTGGGAAAGTGTTTCGAGTCCGATGGATGCCTCCACAAATCTCCGGGGCGCCCGGACTCACTGGGCTGGTGCCTCGGTCTTTTTGTTTCGTCCATTTGTAAATTGAGACACACTCGCAAAATGGAAAATCCAAAGGGCCGGCACGCGGAGTTGGAAAAGCACAAAGACCAACTTTTGGCCGATGAACGCCAAGCAAAACTTCAGCTGTCCGAAGCAGAGGAGACGCTTGCAAACAGCAAACCTGCGAAGTCAGCTCCCCCTTACGCTAGAAGCAGTCTCATAAATGCCTGAGCATCAGGTGGAGGCAGGCAAGGTGGACGAAGCCGAGGAAGTTCTCGATGTGGTACTCCCAACGGGTAACGAGGCGTCGGAAGTTATGCATCCAGGCAAACAGTCGTTCCACTTTCCAGCGACGGCGGTAACGGCGCAGTTTCCGTCCATCCTGGCTCTTGCTTCGGCGCTGTCGGTTGGGTGCGATCAGTTCGATGGCATATTCCTGGGCGAGCTTTTTGTCGAGCCCATCGGAGTCGTAGGCTTTGTCGCCGATGAGCCGGGCGGGCAGTTCGTCGAGGAAACTTCCGGCAAGAACCTCTTCCACAAGCTGGCACTCGGCTGGCGAAGCGCTTTGCACAGATACGGCGAGAGGAAGACTGTTACGTGCGGCGATAGCGACGATCTTTGTGCCCTTGCCGCGGCGGGTGGGGCCGATGCCGAAGCCCCCTTTTTAGCGCTCGCGAACGTCGCATCCACGAACGCCTCTTCTAAGTTCAACTGGCCGCGCTCATGCAAGTGCCTGGCCAGCCGCCGCAGGCACTCTTCCAGCTTCCCGTTCTGCACCCATTGCTGGAATCTACGATGGCAGGTCTGGAAGGGTGGATACTTTTCCGGCAGCTCCCGCCACTGTGCTCCGGTGCCTAACACCCACAGTACGCCATGCAGCACGGCGCGGGTGTCGTGCCACGGACGGCCACGCTTATCGGCCCGGCGCTGCGGCCGTAGCACCGGTTCCACGACTTCCCATTGTTCGTCGGTCAGTTCCCAGCGGCCACGCATTGGCGCTTTCGGAGATCCCCAGAGCATCTCCAGAATGCCACCAAAACGCCGTTGAGCTATTTATGAGACTGGTTCTAGTCTAGACTGAGCCCATCGCAAATATCGGATTTGGAACGAGCTGTTGAGCTGGCAAAAAGATCTCAGACGCATCCAAGCCGGAATTTTCGCCCTGGGCTTGCTGCATCCGGGGAAAAGCCGGACTCCGATTTAAGCCTGAATTTCCAAGTCCACCACGCGAAGAGATCAACCGCCTTCCCGACGGTCACAGACCTAGAGCAATTAGTAGAAAACTACAGACATCGTGTGGTTCCGTCTTACAGCAGGAGGTCGCAGGTTCGAGTCCTGCACTGCCCACCACATTTCTGCTGTAGAGCTGTAGAATCAACCTCACTCCCTCTCTCTCCCATTTTCATTGTTCGTTGTGACCGGCACGGTCATGCTCGACTTCTCTCGGAAAAAGTCGCGCAGCAGGTAGTATTCGTTCACCGGTCGGTCGTCCTGAAGCGCGGGAGTATTGGGAGCGCGCGCAATCAATTCCTTCGGGGAAGTGGGGTTGGACAGCATGGCATGAAACTGCTGTACCGGCGTGTTCGCCGGTCCCCACTCCATCATGTCCCCGACAGCGCTGGCGGGCATACGATCCACAAGTTCCCGAGCACTGCGTTCGGGGATCGGGCTCATGCTCGCCAGGTAATGAAGCCCCGATCCAAAGACTGGCCTGTAAACGCGAACGTATGGGAAAGCGTCCATCAGAGCGCGCGCGATCGAGGCCTGGTCCTCAATGTCGCCTTCCGGCGGGAGCCATTGCTGAAGGATGCCGCCGGGACGCAGCCGCTGCTTCGCCAGTTCATAGAAGTCGCGGGAGTACAGCAGGCTGGAGCCGGACGCCGGTACCGGAGGCGGAGGATCGATGATGATTGCATCGTACTGCTGCGGCGTCCGCTCAAGGTAGCGCCTGCCGTCATCGATCACAACATGTGCCAAGGGCGACGCGAGGACCTGGTTGCCGTCTGGGTGATAGTAAGTGAATAGCTTGGGCACGCTGGGCACGAGTTCCACCACGGTCGCAGGGATGCTCCACGAGAGTACTGAGCGGAACGTGGTGCCCATGCCGAAGCAGATAATCAGCGCGTTACGCGGCGGCTCCGGCAGCGAAGCCAAGGTGAGATGCGCCATCATTTTAGTGACGGGAGTAAGCGAGGTCACGCCAACGCCATTGACCAGGAGCATCTTGTCCATGCCCGAACCGGTGGCGATCACCGTGGCCGTGCTATCGCGCAGCACCACGCGGTCGGGATAATCCACTTCATAGCCCTGGGTGAGGAAAAACAGGGCCAGGGATGCCACGATGAAGCCGCCAGCCATTGTGGTTTGGAGTAATTGCCGCGGTGCGCGCCTCGCCAGCGGGATCACCATGGCACACCATGGCAGGATCAGCACCAGCATGGATTTTTGCTCTCCCAGCCACGGCAGCAGGAAGAACCCGGCCAGCAGCGGTCCCAGGATGCAACCCACGACGTTGACTGCGTATGCTCGGCCAGCGCGATCGGGATCACCCGCTGACCAGCGGTCTACTAACATGGGTGTCAGAAAGCCGATTACCCCTGCGAACGGCGCGACGCCGAGCAAAACACGCAGATTGCCGTTCAACTCGATCCGGCCATCGGAGGTCCACAGTGGAAGCAAGCCGAGAAAGGCCAGCGAAACCCAGGCCAGTAGGTTCTCGCGGTCATAGCTCCGGCTCCAGATTCGGTACACCTGCGAGCCCGCGAATGTAGCTGCCAGGTACGCGGCCAGGATTCCGGCAAAGGCGTAAACCACGGGACCGATGTAGGTTGTAAACAGCCGGATCCAGATGACCTCCATGCCCATGGTGGTGAGACCGGTGGTGAAAAGAAGAAGCACGGTGACTGAGCTGCTTGCAACCAGGGTCGAAGGGCTCTCGGCTCGTTCCGGTGCAGCCACTGCCGAGGAGCGCTGAGAGGATGCGAGCGTCAGACCGAAAGCAGCGGCGAAAATCAGCGTGTTCAGGGCCGCGCCAATGCGCAGAGTTCGGTGAAAGCCATAAAGCTCGATTAGAAAAAGGGGGATAATGGCGCCAGCGACTGCTCCTAAAACGTTTGCCAGATAAAGAAAGCTGAAGGAACGTCGTGAGTCGTGACCTGGGTCGCTGCGGATTGCGAACATCGCCAAAGGTATCGTCGCGCCCATGCAGGCGCACCATGGAATCAGAGTCAGTCCCAGCCAAGCGCCAGAAACGAGGTAATAGGTTCCCGACGAGATCGGAACCCGGTCGGCCATTCGTCCGAGCAGATGGCTTCCCCATGCCAATTGCAGCGGCACGACCAGCGCCGAAGCGGCAATCAGAAGCTCGCTGCATGCGTACAGCCGAAGCGGATGAAATCGGATCTGATCACGATAGCGCCGAACCAGCGTCCCGGCGATCCAGGAGCCGACTCCTAAGCCACCCATGAAAACTGACAGCACTATTGAAACCAGAGCTGTGGTAACACCAAACTCCGCCATGGCGAGCCGTAACCAAACCAGCTCATACAGAATGCTGCAAAACCCGGAGACAAAGAAGAAAGCAAAGAACCAGAACACTCACCTAACTATAGGGACGGGCGACAGTGACGTCAACGCGTTAAATTCAGCAGTAGATCGTTCGAAGACTGAAGCTGTGCTCCATACTGCTGCATTGGGACTGTTGCCGTTGCATTGGAAGTGCCTTCGTCGGCCAACGCGTTCCACCCGAACGGCATTAGCAGGCCCTCGCGGAACTCGTCGGCGTTTCGTCGGAAGTAAGGGGCGTTATGTACAGTTTCAGTCGACGGACCCAATGCATGGATTGACCGCGACTATCGACGAGGCGATCTACTCTAAAATACTTGCGCAGTGAATTCCGCCAACTCAACCGTTGTGAACGAGGGCGCTTCGTCTACCCGAGCAGTAGAAACAGGGCAGCCGATGTCGCTCGTTGCGTGCGGGGTGCCAACAGTCCGAACCGGCGCATCGCGTGTCCGTAGTGGTCTGGCACATGTGCGGCCAAAACCCGAATCCAGAGCTGTCCATCTTCAGTCAATGATCGGGTTCTCCACTCCCGCGGCGTGCCCGCACGCAGCAACTGGCGCAGGATCAGGTTCAGATTGAACGCTCCCGCATCGATCAACTGTCGGTTGTGACTGTTCTCCCACCCCGCGCGGGTGGGTGCGCCTTATGCCGCCCGTCTCGTAAGGTGTGTCAATTGTTCTGCGTGAACGACCAGGATTTGTTTTTGGGGCTAGCAGGCCGTGGTGCGAGTCTGGATGCGTGCACGAAATAATTGAACGATCCACAGCGGTTGTTCCTACAATGCGGGCATGGCAATGGGAACGCGTAAGCAGCGGGAGAAGCAAGAGGACATCTGGATTGCGCACACGGAGCTGGCGTCGGCTCCGGGGCATCCGTTCTATCAGCGTCTGAACGAGTTGCTGGAAGCGCAGGGCTTCGACGAGTTTGTCGAGGGCCGGTGTGCCAAGTTCTATGCGGCCAAGTACGGGCGGCCGTCGCTGACGCCGGGGATCTACTTCCGGTCGCTGCTGATCGGGTATTTCGAGGGCATCGACAGTGAACGCGGGATTGCTTGGCGATTGGCGGATTCGCTGGCGCTGCGGCGCTTTGTGGGGATTGCGCTGGACGAGTACACGCCGGACCACTCGACGATTTCGCGCACGCGGCGGTTGATCGATCTGGACACCCATCGCTCGGTGTTCGCGTGGGTACTGGGGGTGCTGGCCGATCGTGGGCTGCTGCAGGGCACGCGGATCGCGATTGATGCGACGACTCTGGAGGCGAACGCGGCCATGCGGGCGATCGTGCGGCGCGACACGGGCGAGAGCTACGAGGAGTTTCTGCGGGGTTTGGCGAAGGCCTCGGGCATCGAGACGCCGACGCGGGAAGACTTGGCGCGACTGGACCGCAAGGGCAAGAAGCGCATGTCGAATGAGGAGTGGAAGAGTCCTGCGGAGGAGGATGCGCGGATTGCGAAGATGCAAGACGGGCGCACGCACTTGGCGCACAAGGCCGAACACGCGGTCGATCTGGACACCGGCGCGGTGGTGGCGGTGACACTGCAAGGCGCCGATCCGGGCGACACGACGGCGCTGGATGAAACGCTGAGCGAGGCCGGGATGGCGGTGGCGGCGTTAGGCGGACGGGAGGCAGAGCAGCGGCCCGACGAGAAACCGAAGGTCAACGTCCAGGGAATCGAAGAGTTGGTCACCGACAAGGGCTACCACAGCGGCGCGGTAGTGGAGCGGGTGAAGAGTTACGAGGTGCGCAGCTACCTTCCGGAGAAGCAACAAAAAGGGCGACGTAACTGGCAGGGCAAGCAGGTGGAACAGCAGGCGGTCTACCAGAATCGGCGGCGAGTGCGCGGCGACTACGGCAAGAGCTTACTGCGGCGACGCGGCGAGTTGGTGGAACGCAGCTTCGCGCACTGCTACGACACCGGCGGCATGAGGCGCACGCATCTGCGCGGACACCAGAACATTCTGAAGCGGCAACTGATCCACGTGGGAGCGTTCAACCTGAGTCTGATCCTGCGCCGGGTGCTGGGTGCGGGAACGCCGCGGGAGTGGAGAAACCGGTGTGGCGTGCTTCTTTTGCTCATTTATTTCCTGCGCACGCGCCAGGCGGCTCGAAATCGACTTTACGGAAACCGAAACTCAATGTCCCGCGCGAGATCCTTAGCGGGACCGCGCAGCCGAACATGCCGCTGGCCGTGCCGGAAATCAGTTACTTGCACCACGGCCTGCTAGGGTGCAGGGAAGACGGCGATTCCCCTTACCCTGCGCATTGATGTCGAAGCATTCTGCGCTTTCATGATGCCTGCAGCCGCTGGAGAAAATTATTCCGCCCAAGTAGATATAGACGTCGGCCGATACGCGTCCGTGTTATCCGCGGACGGCCAACGATGCGCTCTGCACAATCCTGCATGAATTCGTGAGCCGCCGCTCCGCTCCGGTCGCTGAAGTAGTGCGTCACGCAGAACTTTGTGTCAGCATCAATCGCGGTCCCCGTCGACGAGTCACCCCAGACCCTCTGCTCCTGCTCAGGCGTTAGGTTCTTTTTTCTTGGCCCCGATGAGCTGCCAGATTTCGTCGCATTGCAAGCGACGGACCCGCACATTACGAATGTGGCGGTGATGATACGCGGCACAGGCGCAATCCATATCAACCAGCGACTTCGTAAGTGTATTGGATGTGATTGCGGATTTGACTCGGGATAACCGGCGATGAGGAATGTGCTAGCAAGAACGCCCCGTGGCGACCCATGCCGAATTGGAGCGGCGCATTCCCACAACGGAAACAGCGAATTGGTGGGACTTTGGCAAGGCGCAAACGACGAGATGGGGCAGTTTTGCGCCGCTGAATGGCGTGCCCGGCAGCCTGTTGGTGCGCGCACGATCCAGCGGCAGTACCGATCGCGCCGTCGGGTAGCATATGAAGTAAACAAGATTCTTTCAAAATAACCCAAAATTCCTCTTGACTCGCTAGATGGCGGGGCGCTATAGTTCAGCCCGGTAGAAAGAAACCGCTTGAAGGAGCACACGAACCGATGAACACCCTGCGCCGTTATTTGTCCATGTCGCTTTTTCTTTGCTTGATGACAGTAATAATGACCTTCATTGCTCAAGCACAAACACCTTTATATTATGTTCCGATCGGTCCGTGTCGCTTGGCGGATACGAGGGATGCTAGTCAGCCTCCCGGCTTCGGCCCGCCGTCGCTGATAGCAACCCAAACCCGGAACTTTGTAATTCCGACGAATAACCGCTGCCATATCCCCAACGACGCATCAGCGTACGCGTTGAATCTGACGGTGGTCCCCAAAACCGGCAGCTTGGATTACGTGACAGTGTGGCCGGACGATCAGCCTCAACCCGTTGTTTCTACGCTGAACTCTTGGGACGGTCGCGTAAAAGCAAACTCCCTCATCGTGGGAGCAGGTGCTGCAGACCAAGGCGTTAGCGTCTTTGCCACCGACAATACTGATGCCATCCTGGATGTCACTGGCTACTTCATCGGTCCGTTCTTTTACACCGGCGATACTGGACTGAACTACTTTACCCCTCCGGGTGTCGCAGCTTGCAATGTGTACAACACCCTAAGTCCGGGAGGTTCGCCAATACTGGCCAATACAATCACCAGCATCAACGTTGTGGCTGCCCCGAATTGCGCGATACCCGGGAACGCGACAGCGTATGCGCTAAACTTCACTGTGATACCGGTGGGGCAGCAGTCTTTGAGCTACCTCCAAGCGTGGTCAGGGGACCAGCCCGTGGCGCCGTATACCTCTGTTCTGAACGATCCAACGGGTACGACGGTCGCGAATATGTCGATCGTGGAGTCGTCCGATGGCACTATTAACGTGTTGTCCACCAGTGACACTGACCTGAGCGTCGACATCTACGGGTACTTTGCGCCCGCTGGTCCCGATCCGCTGGCGTTGTATCCGATGGTGGGAACGTACCAGCCCGCGCGTTGCTGGGATACGCGGCCAAACCCGATCGACCTAGGTCCGTATGGCACCGATATCCACACAGCCAATAGCCCTTGCTACTCGTCCTTCCCGCCGGACTTTCTTCCCAACACAGAGGCTTATGTGCTGAACGCAACGGTTCTTCCGTTCACCAACGGGGGCCCGGGGGGATTGGGTGCCCTCTACGTTTTCCCGTACGGCGTGGAGGATCCTCAGCTGGCGGTTCTGGCGGCATTAGATGGGGCGACTACTTCGAACATGACGATCACGCCGAGCCTGTTTGGGCTGAGTAGCCCGGGTGCAATTAACACTTTTGTAAGCAATCCGAGCAACGTGCTCTTCGACGTGAGCGCTTTCTTTGCAACCGATTCGCTCAACGTTGCTAGCAGCAATCTGCCGCCTGCACCGCGACACGTTAATTACTCCTTCCAGATGATTGGGTGGGGTGGCGTTGGCCCGCCTTACACCTGGACAGGTGGTGGGTTCCCGGTTGGTCTTGGGATGGATGCTAGTGGCTTAGTTACCGGTTGCCCGACAGACCTCATTGGCACATACCAGCCAGCGGCTCAGGTGTTTGACGCTGCGGGCAATTCCTCGCCGCTAACAGTGCTTGATATTACGGTTTCCGGCAAACCGCCGTTTCCTCAGATCTCAACTACGGTCCTGCCGCCTGCGCCGGTCAACCAGCCCTACAGTTTTCAGCTGATGGTCTCCGGAGGATTGCCGCCCTTCGCTTGGAGCCTCATCGGGGGAAGCTTGCCGGATGGATTATCTCTGGATTCCACCACCGGCGTGATCTCGGGAACGCCGCCACTGGTGGATAACGGTAATACCTACACATTCACTGTGCAGGTTACCGACACTGAGTGCCCCACTGGGTATGGGTCCGATGCCGTTACGCTCTCCATTACCGTTCCTCCAGTTTCCTAGGACGGGTTGGAACTACACGGGTGAGGCTTCTTGGTTAATGTCCAGGGAGCCTTATTCCAAAGAAAGCGATTGGCGAGAAGCATCTAGCACTTTCGAGCTCGGCTCAAGGGCTGTTTGGATGGAGAGGGCTGAAAGTTAACTTCCAAATAGGAGAAGAGTGATGACGAGGAGCAGGTTACTGACTTTTGCAGCGCTTTTGTCGTTTGCCTTGACCGCTTCCGTACTAGGGGCGGCTCAGAACAAAAATAGAGCTGAAGACCTTACAACTCAGCACGGGCCGAGGCCGCCGGCAGTCCACCAGGGACTGAACCCCGATGTTTATAAGCCCGAAGGCACGATCATCAAGCCGGCAAGCGGCACGGCTGCCAAGGGTTACGCCCACACTAACTATGAAATTTTTGTCCCTAAAGGGCAGCCGACGCCTTCGGTCCAGCAGTTAGGAGTACTTCCTAATGCTGCTGAGACTCCCGCGTCGTTGGGCTGCGTTTATAAGGTTGGCCCAATCTACCCGGGATGTAATCCGCATACAGGTGGCACCAATCACCCTACTGGTGGCTGGGGCGCGATCGTGTTGGTGGACGCATACGACAACCCGAACGCGGCGGCTGATTTGGCGTTTTTCTCTAGGTCTTTCGGCCTGCCAGTAGCCAATTTCCATAAGGTCTATGCCAACGCAGCCTTTGGAACCTTCACTTTGAACGGAGGCACCTTGGTGTCTAGCTGCCTGCACGCACCGCCAGTCGATGCTGGCTGGGGTCTTGAGGAGGACTTGGACATCGAGTGGGCGCACGCGATGGCACCCAGTGCGCAGATCGTCCTCGTAGAGGCCTGCAGCAACTCCTTCGAAGACTTGTTGTATGCTGAAGTTGTTGCCAACATTGAGGCGCAACAATACGGCGGTGGCGACATCTCCAACAGTTGGGGCGGAGCGGAGGATCCAGGTCAGCTCGGAGACGGCTCGGGGCTTCCAGCTACCGGATGGGACAACGTTTTCTACCGTGCGGGTATTTGCAATTTGTACCCTCAGTGTACTTTTCCGACCGGCATTACCACCTTTGCGTCGGCCGGCGACAGTGGATGGGGAGCGGGGTTTCCGAGTAGCGTCCCATGGGTAGTCTCCGCAGGGGGCACCACCGTCCAGCGTGATCATACCGGTAATTTCCTTGGTGAGAGTTGCTGGTCCGGTTCCGGTGGCGGTCCTAGCGCGATTGAAATCTGGCAAGATACGTCCATCTACCAAGGACCGGGGCCATGGACTAACTTTCAGTATGGACTGTTTGGCGACTTTGTTCCGCGGGACACTCCTGACTTTGCGTTTGACGCCGATCCCGGCAGTGGCGTCTACGTTTACGATAGCTACTCCGGTGGTTGGTTCATCGTTGGCGGCACGAGCGTATCCTCGCCAGCGTTGGCCGGGATCGTTAACAACGCCAACAACCGCTTGGGGAATGCTGCCTTGACACTCCCAGGCTTTTACACTTCCGAAGAGAACAACTACGTCTATAGTCACATCGACGCTTTTATGGCGTATCCTACCAACTGGTACCAGGTCATCTCTGGGGATAACGGCTGCTCCAGCGGCGGCATATGCCCAAGTCCAAGTTACATTTACAATGAGTGCACCGGCCTGGGAACCCCCCGCGGCAAGGTAGGCAAGTAGATCTTCCTGGCTGCAACTAACAATTACATTCTTCGAGGCCCTGCCTGGCAGGGCCTCTTTTCATATTCTCAGCTCGCGTTTCTCGAACCCGTCCTGCAATTAAATTTACCTGCCGACGCCAGGGCAGCGAGGATGGGACTGCTGTCAGCAAGTGATGAAGTTGCATTTCCGTTGCAGAGTTTCGCACAACTCAGTCTTCACGCTGGTTGTGCCCTGCGGCGGATGCGCCGCCGTCTTACCTTAGTCTGCGCCTTTGGGGGACGGGCAGGGGTATTTCCCTTGTAACTATATTGTTGTGTACGGTGTGCAACAAACCTCTGCACAGCTGAAAGAATGCAGGCCGATGCCCGGAGCCCTGTCCCTGACGACTGCTATGCTCTAATAGCCATGGGAGAGAAACAGAGAAGGCAGCTCCCGGTTTTCTACCGGAGTGCCCCGCCCAATCGGCTCCGCCCCCTGCAAGTCAGATCAGAATCTTATGCACCGTCCGCCTACTGGTTTGGACTGACACGTCTGGAGTCAAGCTTTAATTGATGCTGGATTGATCGCACGAAGGCGGCCAAATCTTCAGACGACTGCAGCAGCGCCTCATCGCCGGCCGATGCTTGGTGCTGAATGCATTGCAGATTCCCACTCACCTTGCCCGCATACGAAATCTTGGTTGTCGTTCCGAAGGAGGCTGATTTCATGCAGACCCCGATCGGGATTTTGCTGACATCGCCAATCGCTGCCAGCAGACGTTGCAGCTTTTTGGTGTCGATCGTTCCGGGAGGATACTCCCGTCTCACCACCAGAGAGCGCGTGCCGCCACTACCATCCATTCCTGCAGCGCTACCGTCACTGTGTATCACAAGGTTGTAGCCAATGGTGTTGGTGGAGGCCGATTGAATTATCGTGGCCAAATCTCCTCCAACGCCAGGCTTCGTTTCCTGATCCGCCGTCGCGGTGGCTTGGCTCGCGGTTGCCCTCTGTGAGGCTATAGGGCTGCTTTGCAGGAACCCTGAGGCTGCTAGCAGGCTTAGGATGGCAAGATGAGGACCCAAGCCGAACAACCAGCGCTGCGTGGGCGTTCCCTGCCCTGCTGCATCGCGTTTGGATACATTATCGGTTTCTCTGGACATGATTCCTCCTCTCGTCGGCCGATGGAGTGGACATCGTTATCTCTACTCGTCAGGAAGAGATTCACATTGCCCAAGAAGCGTCGCCGGTTCCGTCTCGAGCAGAACCCATCGGCCGAACTTCCTCCGTGCGACAGCTTACCAACGACGGTTAACTAGAAATTGTACACGAGCCGCCCCCATGATCGATTGGGTGAAGTCGCTCCAGTCGAAGGCGCTTGCGCTCACCCCTGGACCGGTGACGGAGAGTACACAGTTGACTGCACCTACACTGATGATCGTCACCACAGGTTTTGAAGAGGAGGGAAATTTTCGAGGAATCAGGGCTAGGTTGGTGCGGCGGCGGCAGAATGAATTATTCTCCATTCCAAGAGCATGCAGTTACAGTTCAAGGTTTTTGCCGGAACTTCTGACAAGCTACCCGACCACCTGAAAGCAGTGCCAGACGGCCATTTCAGAGCGCCTGTCGACACCAGGGTGATCGTCCTCGACATGGTGCGGACATTGGCGCGGGAATCGTTTCGGGCTTTTCAGGGTGCGCATTGTTAGCGCCGGTTTAAAACGAAGCCAGTCTGGCCGGTTTACAGGTGAGCCAGAAGGCCGGCGAATGGTCCCGAGGCACAAGGCAGTTTGACCAGCTCTCTGAGCGGAGGCGAAACAGCAAACCTTGTTGCACGGTTGATGGTCGTATTGTTGTCCTGCGCGGTTAGCGGCATGCTGCAGAGCAACATAAGCACGCCCCGGATAAGGATGGGCGGGGCGGATTTTTTTTCATTCCGTTCTCCCTGCCGACGCACTAAATCTTGCGTCTCGCTCAATCAGCAGCGCAACCCAGAAGTGTTCTATAAAAGCAGTTGACCGCGCCTGCGGCACAGTCGCTGGTGCCAAGAACTTGTCGCCCATTCCCTATCTTTGCGACTCTTACCACAGATTTGGTTCGGCAAGCTAAGGCCGACTTCCGATTGGCGCTTCCTGTGCCCGCATAAAAGCATGGCTCCGGTACTGGCGATCGCTGGCATGGTGGCAGGGCCGTCCGAACCACGGCGCCTTGACCCTATTTACTCGGCCTACTCGCCCGCCCGGCACCATGGATCTCTTCAGCCCTGCACGAGCAGTAGCAGAAAGGTGACGAACAGCAGGAGGTGGACGAGGCCCTGCAGCACGTTGGTACGCCCACTGGCAAAGGTGAGGATGCTGAGGCCAAGAGTCAATACCAACAGTACCAGGTTGGCATGCTCTACCCCCAGGACAATCGGATGGGCACTCCAGTTGCTTACCGCCAGCATGACTGGGACGGTCAGTCCAATCGTCGACAGCACCGACCCCAGAAAGATGTTGACCGAACGCTGCATCTGGTTCGCCAGCGCCGCCCGGACGGCCCCGATCGCCTCCGGCGTTGCCACGAGAATCGCGATCACGACACCGCTCAGGGCCTGCGGCGCGTGAAGTGTCTCGGTGACATAATCGACGGGTTTGGCCAATTGCTCGGCCAGATAAATGACCGGCAATATGTAGAATGTCAGCAGCGCGACATGATACGGCAGCGAACGGGGACCCGCGGACGCCTCCTGGTGTTCTTCCTTCTCATCCCCATCGCTCAGGCTGAAATAGCCACGATGCCTCCCGGTCTGCACGCCCAGGAAGACCGCGTAGAGGGCGATCGTCAGCAAGGCGAGTGTCCACTCCTGCGGATGCGAAAGCGTCGGACCCGCTGTGGTTACGGTGTAATTCGGCAGGACCAGTGCCAAGACCGCCAGCGGTATGATGACACCGAGGTAGGCGTTGGCGCCCTGGAGGTTGTAGTGTTGTTCCCGGTGCTTCCATGCACCAACCAGAAGCGATAAGCCGACCATCCCGTTGAGAATGATCATGATCACGGCGATCAATGTGTCACGCACGAGAGTCGGATTGTTTTCTCCGTGCAACATGACAGCCGAGATGCTCATCACCTCGATGAACGTCACCGACAGCGTGAGGATCAGCGTACCGTAAGGTTCGCCAAGAAGCACGGCGATGTGCTCGGCCTGGCGCACGACCGACATCGCAGAGCCGAGGATCACGGCGAAGAGCCAGAAAAACACAACTGCAAGCACGAGGGGATTGGCAAGGTCGGACTGGAGTGCCTTGCCTGCGACTGCGAAGGCGAAACAGGTCGCCAGGCTGATGGCAAGAAACCATTCCGCTCGCCACGTGGCACGACCAAGGGCAGTCTTAAGGCTCCTCACACCCTTGACCCCCCGAAATTCGCCCGATAACGGCATCGTTGAAGGCGATGTTGACGCAAACGATCGGCAAGAGGCCAAACGGAACCCATCCCATGTTTATGTTCCTCTTTCTTGCGCATAACATCCTCCTCGCAACAAATCCTCAAGCGTCCACATGTGGTCCGTTAGCCCGCTCTCCATCGCAGGGGTCACGCGAAGCGTTTTGTGCGTCCGTTAGGAAGCGCGCCAATCATGCGGTCGCCGATGCTGCCCTTCCCTGGTAGCGGTAGTTTCCAAAGCCGAGGATGAGGTAGCTGATGCCGAACAGAAGGAAGAGCAGAAGGAACCCGAACAACGCGCTCTGACCGAAGGCCTTGGCGATGTCGATGGCCACCACAATCGCGATCACGATATTCACTAGCGGAATGAAGTAGAGCAGCAGCCACCATCCGGGCCTGCCTGCAATCTTCAGCAGGATGTAGACGTTGTTGACGGGAATCAGGATTGCCCAGCCGGGCTGCCCCCGTCTTCTCAAACACTTTCCACCCGCCGATGATGATTATCACCAGCAGCGCCAGCCAAAACATCAGCATTCCGCCGCCAAAAAATGCCCTCACAGGATTGCTGGCCGGATTCTGCGACAGCGACAACGCAAGCATCATGATGCTAGGCTCCTTGTCCGAATCGGACGGTTTCTTAGAGATTGCCCGGAACAACGGCCCCTACACTGTATACCCGTCGAGGGATCCCATCGCACTATTTTTCCTTGATGGCTGAGGTCCTTCATCGCAGGAACCTCATCGCCATTTTCGTCCACCCACTACTCCTGCCAGCGAGCGCGGACAGGCACAAAGACAGACTTAGGCTTAAGTATGTTGCCGGGAGGGGAATCAAACCCGCGCGTCGAGCGGGCGGGAACGATCGCGACGATGAGCCGGATTGTGCCGCTGGCCGGCGGCGCTTCGCGGCTAAGCAAGCGCGTACAGATCACGAGCGATGGTCACAGACCTTACCGAGCGGAGGGCAGAAAGAGCAGCGTAAACCATGAAACCCGCAGGGGGGAAGCCTACCCTGCCTAGAGTCGGACTCCCCCGTGGTTCCTCCGGGCGACCTAGCATTAAAGGAGGTTCATAATATGGTGTCCACGAATCCCATATTGCTGTCTGTGATGGCGATCACAAGACAATGTCTAAGCGACCAAGTTTCTTATGGCCTCGGTTGCTGACGACAGCGGCGTTTTTCTTACCTCACGGACTTACGTCCGCTTTGGTTACTGCATAGGCACCGGGTTATAAACACACTCGCCGTTGGAACTGTTTTTCATGCCCTGCACGAAGGTCACGTTGCCGGCATTGAAATAGGGATCGCTCTTACCGCCAGTGAACTGGATAAATAGATCCTTGTCTGGGGGCATGGGTGTCTTCGGCGGTTTAAAGTTGCCCGGCATGGTAAAGCTGAATCCAAAGCAACGGGTGGTGTTGGGGTCTTTGGGATCGACCGGGCAATCCATATCGTTAGGTCCCCAGGCGCAGTCGTTCGCCTTCGGATCGCAGTCCTTGTTGTTCGGGTTGCATCCACAAACTCCGCCGCTGGCCGAGCAGTAGCTCTGGGGTCTGCAGAACTCCTTCTTGGCGTCGTCGAAGGCTGAACCTTGCCCCGTTAGATCCACCGGGACGGTCAATATTCCTTTGGTGCTGTCGTAGGTGGAAGTCTTGATGAAACTACCGTCTGTAGGCTTCAGTATGACGTTGCCGTCAGGCTTGAACCAGATAGGAGTGACCTTCAGCTCGTCCGGGTTGATTCCTGGACCTACATAGATGTCGTACTTCTGTTTGGTTGTCGGGGTGGCGTAGATGAAGTACACGTAGTACGTGCGTCCTCCGATGAAAATGCTGGGATGCCACGCACTGTCGTATTTGAGGCAGTTTGCAGCGTTGTCTGGGTCGTGCTCGATGCACTTCGGGCATCCTCCCTGCGACGTGCAGTATTGGGTGGTGTCGATGTAATACCTGCCATAGTTGAGCGAAAGCGTGCTGCGCTGGCCGGTGGCCTGTCCCATCATGCGAATTTGCGGCCGGCTATTAGCGGAGAACTCGTCATCAGTCAGGTACTCACGATAGAGCGGCACTCCGCGGCACTGGAAGTTGGTGCAGTCGAGCGCCCAGCGGATCGTGAGATCGGGATCGGCACGGTCCACGCATTGAGTGGAGGCACAGTCCGAGTATATGGCCGTGCTGAGCCACTCGTAGGGACTGGTCCTGGCGGTCGGCACCACGCCCGCGGGTAAAGGCAGCGGCGGCTTTACGTTAATGTCCGAGAGACACTCCGGAGTCGTAAGTGGCGCATTAAAGTAATCGTCCTCGTTGATGGAGATAGTGGGCCTGGTTCCTGCTCCCCTCAACATTCCCTTCAGCCCCGTCAGCGTACCGTCGTCGTCATTCAGCACCGTCTGCCGGTCAATGTGGTTGAAGCTGGCGCTGAACATATCGCTCGAATGCGTACAGTACCGGTCGTCGACCAGTGTCTGGTTTTGCCGGAAGGGATCGTAATTGTCGGGAGTGATGGTCTCGAACAGAGGCTCGATGACAAAGTGCCGAATATCAACGTTCTTGAACCATAGGTTCTTGGAGTGGAAAGCGGGCGGATAATAGAAGCCGTTGGGCTGTTTCCATCCGATAGCGGCATTGGGCAGATAACACCGGCCGATCATCGTCTTGTCCTGCAAGACGCCAAAATTCCAGGCCAACGGTACGGAGCTGCTCTTGCAGTTTCCATTGTCGTTGGGCGCGCAGTCCTTGATGGTCGACGAGGTGATATTCACATAGGCGTTGCTGGCCTGCTGCGACGGCCCGTCGTAGATGTTCAGTAGCTTCTGGCCGGGAAAGACCGGCAGGTTGAGGCTCATTCCTCCGTCGGCGAATTCGCAATGATCGGTTCCGGTCTCCACACTGTTGTCGCAACTAAGCTCGGAATCGGGGTTGAACGGTCCTACGTCCAAGGCGAAATTATTCTGGCCGGCGAGTTGGGTGTGGCCGACAAGGATGGTGTTGCGCGCTAGCATCCATTCCCCGACACTTACGTCCGAGCGCGTATAACCGCCGCCGGTAATGAAGTTCAGCCCGCCGCTCTGAACGTCGGTGACGGCGCCATTGGTGAACAGGTCCCAGCCTTTGCGCAGCCAGACGGCCGCGAAATTCGTCTGGGCAAAGTTAAACGAGGTTGTGTAATGGTCCAGGTGGGTGACGCTGCAGGCACTGTTGGTGTCGCCGGCATCGCAGTTCTTGGCGCCGATGCCGTCATGGTTCGTCGCGCACGCGGTTCCAGTCCCAGTGGGGATGCAGAGAGTTGGGTTATGCACCTCGCCGATCACGGGATAATAAACCTGGAAGGGTTGTTGGGGCAGAATGTTGCCTTGCGGACCGGGAGGCGCATCGGACTTGACGGCTGAGAGCTTGCGGTCCCCGTCGCCCTGCACGCCCAGACACTCGGCGGTCTGGCCGTTCATCTGGAACGAACTCATGGCGGCTACGCAGGAATTGCCCCTAAACTTTTGTAGCGGAGCCAGACCCGCGCGATTGTAGTTGGTAGGATGGTCCGTGACGATTTGCTCGGAGGCGTAGCTGTCCCAGGTCTGGTATTGGGAGGGGCCGCTGTTAGCGGCCGGCAGCCACCAGTAACAGGCGCCGCAGGTTGCCGCACCCGCCGCGAAGTTGTATTGGAAGTCGTTCCAACCGTTGGTAATCCAGAAAATTGTGGGATGGTTATAGTCGGAGCGGTACGGCATGTAATCGTCGTTATGGAAGTCCGGGTGGCGAGGCTGATTATCAGCAAGAATCCCCGGCACCTGGCGCGGATTGTGTACCGTATCCTGAATCGCAGCCCGGGCCAGAATGCCGATATTGCTGTAGAACTTGTTGTTGATCTCGGAGGCGTCTTCCAGATAATAGCCGTGCCCTATCGACTTTTCGCCCACGTTACGTGCAAGGTACATACCCTGGGTAGCGTGCACGGTGACCCAACGGGTCATGGAATCGTGAATGGAGCAGTCCTTCAGATAATTCACCGGCTCTGGGTCGGCCATAGTCGGCTGGGCCGTCTTGCGTAACATGTGGAAGTGGACCGGGTAGCGGCCTTTCTGCCCGCCTTGTCCGAGCAGATAGAATTCCACGCCCTGAACTTGATAGCTGGCGAAGCCCTGACGGACGATGGTGTGTCCGCCATAGAACCCCGGGAGAGGTTGAGAAGGAACATCTCCCTCCGAGACGATTTGTATGTTTCGCGTCAACAGGGCCACTGCCGCGCGCGTATCCACGGCGCGTTTGATGTCGGGAGTGTTGGGATCGTTTTTGGGCCCCACCGTTGTCGGCAAGTCAGCGAAGGAGAACGGGATCGCATTGTGGTTCCACTGCAAGCCAGGAGCCTGGAGCGTAATCGTCACCCCGTCGGCCGCAACGCTATCGACCTTCATCTCCTCGACGTGCGACGGCAGGTAATCGGTCGGGGTCACAACGATACCGTCGTCGTGCGTCCAGTCTACTGGGCTGCTTACCTTTATGTGGGTTTTGTCGATCATGGCGACGAGCCGCACCCAGCTCTTGCCGGTGAAGGCCGGATTGCATTCGTTGCCCACCTTATCCGGCATGCAGGTGTCGTCATTATTGCATTCGGTGCCCTCCTTATCCGGCATGCAGGTGTAGCCATCGCCATTCATGAGATAACTGACGCCCTTCGATCCGAATAGCTGCAGCGTTCCGCCGTAGGAAACCGCCAGCACTTTATGGCCGAAGTAAGCCTTGCGTTTCCCCTTGTCCTGCTGGTCCTGCACTTCGTATTGATAGAAACAGTCGCTTTGCAGGTAGGGATCTGTGATGGCAACGCAAGGTTGGTTCTTTGGCATGGGCGGCGCTGGCGGCGGGTCCATTGCCAGGTCCATCGCCATGATGGGATTAGAGTCCCACAACCCCACGTTGGCAGGGTTGTTGGGGTCATTCGGAATACCACACGGTGCGCCGTTCGGCCCTAAATCGCTCGCGCACTCGACGCCGGGTTCGTCCTTCGCTCCCCAAAGGTGAATGGTCAACCTTTTCTGATACGGCAGGACACCGGCGAGCTTACTGACCTTCGGCAGAAAGCCCGGCTGGGTCGAAACTGCAGTCAGCTTGCCCCCCTTCTCGACAACAATGTTCTCGACATAGAAATCGATGTCGTAATCGTCGTGAAATTTGAGCTCTCCGCCGTCAACAATGTTGATGTTGTGGAGGTAGTACTTGAGAGGGCCCATCTGACCGGGATCGGTGGTGACATCGCATACCCCTGCCACCTTCAGGTCCGTCATGAAGTGCATGTCGTCGCCAAAAGGCTTGAGTGTGTGGTTATCGCCCATAGGGCAGAGCATAGGTCCATCGGCGCAGCTCACGGCGCTGAGCGCCAACAGCGGCAGAACCAGTAAGAGTGCGCCAACAGCCGCATTTTTGATCGCCCAGCAAGCATGCTTCATTGTTCGTCTCCTTATTGCCATCCGTTATCCTGGCTGCAAGTCGAAACGGACTAATGGTTGTGCGCTACCCCTCAGCCTTGCGCTAGCAACGCTGAACTTCGGCTCCGAGCGATCTTGTCTCATCGCAACCGCGGATCTCGTTTTTTCGACGATAGCTGGGTTTACAGTTGGGCTGAAGGTTGACTCGAACCGAGAAATGACCCCTCGGCTAGGGGTGCGCTTGCGCGCTCGACGAGGGAGAGGTACAAGTAAGAGGATAATTTTACTACAGGCAAGCGCAATCTGTCAATGTCAAATTGTGTCATTCTTGACCAGACGTTGCGACGGTGTCCCAGCCATAGTTGCAGGTTGAGGGGCGGTTCTCGACCCGATTCTTGGTAGAGTCGGGTTGGAAACTTTCATCAGAAAGGAGAACCGCCTTGAAGAAAAGCTATCACACCATCACCACCAAGGGACAAACCAACGCGCGGAGACTGGCTGAGTTTTTCAGCCGCAACGGGCAAGGCTTGCTGCCGATGGTCGATCTGATCGAACAATCACGGCTCGCGGTCGATGAGTTGATTGATGTAGCCGGGCGAGCCACAATCGAGACTGTGTTGCAGTTATCGGCCGAGCAGTTGGCGGGGCCGCGGACGCCGGGGCAGCGACGCCAGCAACTGCTGTGGCACGGTCGGCAAGCGGGTCGTGTGTGTCTGCGAGAGCGCAAGCTGGGGGTGAGTAAGCCGCGGCTGCGGGAGAAGGGCGGCGGCGAAGTGGCGATCCCGGCCTACGAGGCCATGCAGGAAAATGGGCTGAGCGAGCGGGTGCTGGATGTGCTGATGCGCGGGATCTCGACACGGCAGTACGCCGAGGTGCTGCCGGAGATGGCGTCGACCTGCGGCGTGTCCAAGTCGAACGTGAGCCGGGAAGCAGCGGAGGCCGGCGAAGAAGCGCTGAAAGAGCTGCTGGAGCGACGCTTCGAGGAGGTGGATCTGTTGGTGATTTACATCGATGGCATGATGTTCGGCGAGCACCACGTGATCAGTGCGGTGGGCGTCGATGGCGCCGGGCACAAGCATGTGCTCGGCATCCAACCGGGGGCGACGGAAAATGCAGCCGCGGTCGAGGACTTACTCGAGCAGGTAGTGGCGCGCGGCGTGAACCCCAAAGCAAAACGGTTGTGCGTGATCGACGGGGCGAAAGCCTTGCGGGCAGCCATCGCCAAAGTCTTTGGCCCGCAACATCCGGTGCAGCGTTGCCGCAATCACAAGATTCGCAACGTGGTCGAGCGGCTGCCCGAGGAGCAGAAGGAGCAGGTGAAAGCCGCGATGCGCGCCTCCTATAAGCTGGAGGCCAAGGAAGGCATGGCTCGGCGGAGAAAGCTGGCCGACTGGCTGGAGCAAGAACAGCCCGCCGCCGCGAACAGTTTGCGGGAAGGGCTGGAGGAATGTTTCACCATCAACCGCCTGGGAATTCCGCCGTCGTTGCATCGCTGCCTGGCCACGACGAACTTGATCGAAAGCCCGCAATCGGGTGTGCGCATGCGGACGCGTCGTGTGTGTCGCTGGCGAGACACGGCCATGGTAGAGCGCTGGGCCGCGGCGTCATTCCTGGCGACGGAGAAGAACTTCCGCCGCATCATGGGCTGGAAGGATTCTCTGGCAACTGGAAGCGATCTTAGGAAGAAAAGCGATGGAAACTGCTGCAGTCCGGCAGGAGGTCGCGTAACATGATCCCGAGCGCCGCTCCTTCAACCTCTAACTACGCGCGGGACACCATCGACGTTGCTGCAAACTCTCTCAGTGACCAGTTTTCGGAGCGAAGCGGCGCGGTGAAGCAGTTTAATAATGATACAGTCCTTGCTCGCGGATCTTCGTCTACTGATAGCACCTGTGGGTGCGCCACTTAAGCTTCCTTTGCTTGGGTGGGGCATTCGCTACCGCGGAAGGAGCCTTTCATGCGTGTCATAACCAACGTCATCGCGGCTTCATTCTGGCTATTCACTTCTCTGGCATGGGCACAAACTGTTGCACCGCACGCGCCATCGGAAGCGCAAGCCCAGAGAGCACCAATACCCCTCCAGATATTCATACCGACGCCTCCCTCGGCCTTCCGCGGCGATACGCAATGGCGCCTGTGTTACGAGATCTATCTCACGAACCTGAGCTCCTCTTCTTGGACGGTGCAGCGCATTGACGTGAAGAACGAGAGCGGCGCCCCTTTGCTCACGGTACAGGGCAAGGAGCTCGATAGGGTGCTCTCCCATCCGGCGCTTCCGCCCGGCAGCAAAGGTGGACCGGCAGCCGAGATCGCGCCCGGCGAGGCGGTGATTGCTTACATGTGGATTGACCTTGCCAAGGGTGCCCCCATTCCCACGCATCTCCAACATCAATTCGGCCTCAAGAAGTCCGGCGACGAGAAGAACTATGAATTGGGTGCACCGATGACGGTGGTATCCAGCAAACTGCCGGAGATTGTTTCTCCGCTGCGCGGCAAGAATTGGGTTGCGGGCAACGGGCCATCCAACACCTCGGCTCATCGCCGCACCATGCTCGTGCTCGACGCCACGCCGCACATCGCGCAGCGCTACGCCATCGACTGGGTCCAGATCGGCGACGACAATCAGACCTATCAAGGAGACCCGAAGGACAATCGCAGCTACTACTGCTTCGGCGCCGAGGCGCGAGCTATTGCCGACGGGGTTGTCGTCGAAGTGAAAGACGGTATCCCGGAAAATACTCCACGCGCGGCAACGCACGCCGTTCCCATCACACTGGAGACGATCGCGGGCAATCACGTCAACCTCGATCTCGGCGGAGGCGTTTACGCCATGTACGCCCATCTCAAACCGGGTTCCATTCGCGTGAAGCTGGGCGACAAGGTCACGCCCGGACAGGTGGTCGGCCTGGTGGGAAACACCGGCAATTCCAGCGAGCCCCATCTGCATTTTCAACTGATGAACCGGAATTCACCGCTGGCCAGCGAAGGACTGCCATACTCGTTGCCGGCATTCAAGCTGACCGGACGCCCAAACAGCGACAAGTCAGCGTTCGATCGTTTGGCCGCGCCGGAAACCCATCACGGTGACATTCCGCTCGAAAACGAGGTGGTGGACTTCGAGCCATAGGCTAGGCCTGAAGCCAGAAGGAATTAAAATAGTAAGCATCCTTTCTCTAGCAGGGAGGGCTGTCATGCACACGACTGCCAAGAAACCCACCAATCGTAGCCGAACACGTGCCATGAGGATCGCGATGATCCTCGCGATTACGTCACTTTGCACCGGTTCAAACGCTGATGCCGTTGGAGTCGATCGTAGTGTGGCGCCGGTTGCAGAAGCTACGCCACCAGAGGGCGCGATCAACGGCATCACAAGCGACGCGATGAAGCAGTACGACTTGAAGTCGATCATCGTGCAAGTGACATCCGACGGCAAGAATGTCTACACGGGTGCGCTGGGTGAATCGATGACCGGGGTGCCCGCGACCCCGGACATGCATTTCCGCAATGGCGCGATGGCGTTTACCTACATGTCGACGATGCTCCTGGAGCTGGTCGATCAGAACAAGGTGAAGCTCGACGACAAGCTTAGTAAGTTCCTGCCCAACCTCCCCGAGGCTGATCGCATCACCCTCAAGAATCTCGCCAATATGACATCGGGATACGCCGACTACGTATATCAGCCGGAGGTGCTGCAGGGCTTCGTGTTCGACCCGTTCCGGCAGTGGACCCCGGAGGAGCTCATCCAGATCGGCATCTCGAAGCCGATGATGTTCGAGCCCGGCACCAACTGGGGCTATTCGCACACCAACTACGTCATCCTCGGTCGAGTGCTGGAGAAGATCACCGGCATACCCCTGGCCGAGGCGATGCAGAAGTACATTTTCGGCCCCATGGACTTGAAGCAGACGCAGAGCTTCAGCACGCCCCAGATTCCCGCGCCGGTGTTGCATACATTCAGCTCTATGCGCCGCGCGGACCTCCGTGTCCCGCCTGGAGTACCGTTCTACGAAGAGTCGACGTTCTGGAATCCATCGTGGACCACCGCCGAAGGAGCAGTCCAGACCACCGACATTACCGACATGACCAAGACGATGGTCGCGGTCGGTAGCGGAAAGATCCTCTCTAAGCCCTCATGGGAGGCGCAAGTCGGCCCGAATCTTGTCGGCTTCGGACACGCCGATCCTAAGTGTCCGGTCTGCCGCCAAAACAGCACGGTGTTCAACTATGGCCTCGGTGTTCTTAACATCGGTCGATGGATCGCTCAGTCGAAGAGCTTTGCGGGCTGTGACGCCATGGTGGGCTACCTTCCGTCGAAGAAGCTCACCATCGCCGTCGTTGTCACGTACGGCCCCGGCGCGTTCGACGAGCATGGCAACTCCAAGAACTCGGACGTGAGCCGTAAAGTCTTCGCCTCGCTAACGAACGCGTTGGCGCCGGACACCCTCCCGGAAGAGATTATGAGGGATTTACTTAATAAGAATTAGCAGCCGCTGCCAAGACGCCGCCTACAACCCTACAACCTGGCGATGTCGGAAGCTTCTCCAGTTTGTGTGGACTTGCCGCGCACCGCGGGTTTGGCCACGGGCCATCATACCAAGCTCTTGGCGATCGGCATGCGGCCGCAATGCAAGCCTGTGGCAGCAATGTGCAACCGTCATCGTGAAGCGATGGAGTAGCGCACGACCACTCCATCGACGTAGGTCACTTCCACGCGATAGTCGTCGGGGAGATACTCGAAGATCTGGGTCTTCAGGCCCTCTTCCGAGACCGACTGTGAGAGCTGTCGTCCCAGGCCCAGCAAGCCGCTGACCTCGCCGATCAACATGCCGCGCTCGAGTTGGGTCATGGGCGAATGAGCCCCACCACTTGCCGGAAGATTGGCTGCCGTAGCATTCTGCGCGGCAGGCATTGGGTTTGGCGACAAGATCGGCTTCTCGGCTTGCAGATCTCCAAAGTCAACGTAAGTCTCGAGCAGTTTCATCAGTGCGTCGGGGGTAAGCTGGTCGGCGGGAATGTTACCCGCCCAGCGCAGGTTAAACCGCGACCCGCCACGCATTCGCTTGTCCGCCACCTGCTGCTGCTTCATTTCGCTGGCAATCATGGCGGCGCGATTGTCGGCCGCCTGCTCGCGATCGCGCCGGGAGCGCTCCCGGTCCAGTTCGCGTTGCAATTCGCGCCTTCTC
The DNA here is from genome assembly GCA_963710585.1 of uncultured Acidobacteriaceae bacterium. GTDB lineage: Bacteria > Acidobacteriota > Terriglobia > Terriglobales > Acidobacteriaceae > Bog-257. The sequence continues at coordinate 602,411 of CAVQAM010000010.1, forward strand.
TTTTCGTCAGTTGTGTCCCGGATTTCCCGCTCCAGCCGTTTTTCGTAATCGCTCTTGCCGACGTGGTATGGCGTAACCGTCGTGCTGGTGTTGTCCCAGAACGTTCCGAAGCCGCCACCATCGAGTTGGAATTCGATGAGATTTTTCTTCACTATGATCGTCGTGACCGTGGAACGGTCGCCGCTGCGAATAGCCGGACCGAATTCCTTCAGGCGTGAGGAGTATTGTCTCCAGTCCATGGGGTCGCCAGCGTCGACACGGAGATCCACGCCCTTGGCCGTTCCGGGCATGTCAATCTGCAATCGCACCTGACGGCCCACGAAATAATTTTGCAAGGTAGCTTGGCCGCTCTGAGCGCTCCAGCACAAAGCGGAGACCGATACAGCGAACAAAATCGCACTCCCGGCACGACGAAACATCCCGATGCGCTCCTTTAGTTGGTCGATTGCAACCGACATCGGCAGGGCGCAGTCTAGCATGAGCCTGCGGCCTTGGAAACCGATGCAGGATGGGCGTCGTGGCCGTTGCCAGTTAGCCGCGATTTCCATTTTGTCCCAGCGATTGGCAATTATGCGCTTCTTCACCTCGGGAAACAACCTAACTTCTTCTCATTCCTTCTCGCAAGGGGGACGCTCGACGGCATGGCGGTGGTGACCGTTCCCCAAAAGCGAGCCAGATCCGGGCGCTTGTGTATACACCTCTTCCCGCATGGCTCTTCCTCATACTCGGTCCATGATGATCCGAACTTCCAAGCCCCCATTTACCCGCTTGCACGGGCAGCACCGCAATCCGCCGCACCATTGTGCCAAAAAGCCGCCTCGTCAGATGGCTCTCCGCACAGCCTGATGCAACAGATCGGCCATCGACAATTGCGTGTTCTTCCCTCGTGAGTCGGTCAAGTGTTCGCTGATGAGTTCGCTCAACCCCAAGCGTTCATCCAACTCTCGCACCAGCAGCAGGCCACCATCCGACGTTACTCGCGATCCTTGGAAATCTACTTTCAAAGAGGGGTTGAAGGAGAGCTGAAAGGGCTGGTTTGGTTGTTCACCCACTGGGTGCAAGCCTCCGGAGTGTCTTTTGCGCCACAAAACCGCAAGACTGCCCTGTGACTGTGAGATCGACATCCTGGGCGGTCTACATCACGGATACCGGCTGGAACAGCACGTCGCGTGAGCCGTCCAGGTTTTTGCGCAAGACAGCGACTTGCCATTGTAGGAATTTCCAGAGGATAGCCAGCACGAGGAGAGCGCCAACCTCTAAACCCAAAGGCACGAACCAGTCTGATGAGGAAAGGGATACTTCACCGCCGCGGATTCGGGCAGTCGTCGCAATATGGTGATGTCGCTGCGGGAGCGGCGGGGAGCGCGCCTGCAGGGCATTCAAGCGGGCGTAAGTCCTTCACCAAGTCGCTGTTTTTGGCCTTCCATTCACCGAAAGCGAGTTCGTATCCCGGCGATTGTTCCTTGGCGTATTGATAAAAGAGCCGCAGGAACCATAGCCGGTCGCGCGCCCAGTCGCTCTTCCACTTGGGAATGTTGCAGTACTCGCCGAGGTCGATGGCGCCATGACCCAATTGCCTTTGTTCGGCAATGATTCTTTCCAGGTCGGTCGTGCGCGCGCTGCGCATCATCTCAGCCATCGCCATCAGGGTAGTAGTGCGGCCGTCGCCGGCCGCGCAATGAAAGTGCAGCCAGCTCTTCTCCGGCAGGGTCTTCAACACGCCGACGAAAAAACCCACCGTGTCGTCGCTGGGCGCGTGGAAATCGGCGATGCGCAGGCGATAATAGCGCCAGGAAGATCCAAGCGCTTCCACAACCTCGGCTTCCGACTGAACAAGGCGGGCGGGGACCGTGCGCGGGGCAATACCCGTCTTGCACGCAGCGTCTGTCGGGGGGGTTGTACGGCCAAACAGATGGACCACCGTCTGCTTGCCGAGCGCTGCCAGCCGCTCGCCCTCGTCCTGAGCCATGCCCAATTCGGATTTTCCGCAATTGACTTGGTCACGCCCGTAGTACCAGCTGAGCGGCGTGCCGGCGACATAGCCGTGCGACTCCTGGCGCAAGTCGAACACGGCCACCGTGCTCACCTGCGGATAGGTCTTGCGCAGCCAGGATGCAATCTGCCTGTATGCGTTAGCCGTGGGCTGCGCGGAGCCGGATTCACCGAGGCTTCGCAAGCCCACCTCCGGCAAATGGCGGAAGTGCGTCGGCAGTGTAGGATCCTGATCCTCTCTCTGGGGCGGCGCGCCGTTCTCGACGAGCCAGATCCTGTCGCAGCCGGGCCCGACGGCAACCGGGCAGTATTGCGCAACGACCGGCGACGCAAATGCAAGCAAGGCGAGAAACGTCGTCATAGCACGCATGATGCCTCCTCCCCTAGGTGGCAAGGCTGCGGTTTTAGAGAACGCTCACACGTCTCAGAAAAGGGGAACAGGAACGTGACCAAGACTAAATCAAAGGCGAATTCTTTGCGTACCGTCCGCCGCCTGCCGCGCTGCGCCAAGCACCTTCGCCGTACATGAGGGGAAGCCCTGGCCAAAGCTCGGCAACCGTCGCAGGATCATCCTTTCCTGAACTGGTCAAAACGAGACAGTCAATCAACGTGGCTACGCTTAAGCTGAAATGTGAGGTACGCTTATGAAACGATTTGGAGTTGTTAGCAGAGCATTTCTGTTGTTTGTGCTTCTCGGAGCCACTGCTTTTGGCTACGCGCAGCAGGAACAGCAAAGCGAAAAGCAGACCAACCAGGAAAAGCAAGCCAAACCAGAACAGCAACACGCCCAGCAACCACAGCAGAACCAGAACAAGCAGCAGGTCCAGCCGCCGCATGTGGTACAGCAACCCCAGCAACCACAACAGAACCAGAACAAGCAGCAGGCCCAGCCGCCGGAGAAGGTCTTCCAGCCGCCGGAGCAGATACGGCACCCCAAGCCGGTCCAGCCGCCGGAGAAGGTCTTCCAGCCGCCGGAGCAGATACGGCACCCCAAGCCGGTCCAGCCGCCGGAGCAGATACGGCACCCCAAGCCGGTCCAGCCGCCGGAGCAGATACAGCACCCCCAGCAACCACAGCAGAACCAGAACAAGCAGCAGGCTCAGCAGCAGCACGCCCAGCAGCAGCAGCAACAGAACCAGAACAAGCAGCAGGCGCAGCAACAGCAGCATGCCCAGCAGCAGCAACAGAACCAGAACAAGCAGCAGGCTCAGCAGCAGCAGGGCCAGAACCGACAGCAGGCTGCTCAGCAGCAGGCCATTAGACCTGCACAGCTACGGCCCACGCAGCAACAGCAGCATGCCTATCAGCAGCAACAGCAGACTACCTGGCAGCAGCATCGCGCTCAGAACTGGCAGTCTGAGCACCGCAGTTGGCAGCAGCGCGGCGGCTACAACGGCTACCGCATTCCTGACAACTATTACGGCAGCTACTATGGCCAAGGCCATTCGTTCCGCGTCTACAACCAACCCTTCATGGTGGTGGGCGGGTATCCGCGCTTCCAGTACGGTGGCTATTGGTTCAGTATGATTGATCCGTATCCGGAATACTGGGGTAGGAACTGGTACCAGACCGACGATGTTTACGTCGCATACTCCGGTGATGGGTATTACCTGTACAACCGCAGGTATGCTAACAGCCCGGGGGTTGCAATTAGCATCTCGTTTTAGGCGGACTACAAACCGAGACGATAGTGTCCTAAACAAGCGCCCTGCGCAGGATCACTGGGATGGTGCTCCAGCTTTTTTTCGGGCGAAGAATGGGCGTATTAAGAATCAGAGCAGCAAAATTTGCTGGACTGGACAAGGGTACTGATCGGCCTGGCGCTTTGGTTCTCGTAGGGGTTCAGGCCCAGGTGGTCAACCGCCGTGGGCCGCCAGGATGCCGCAGACGCGCCCGGCGCAGCGCAACTGTACTCATTACCCTAGATTTCGCAGAGGCTCACAAGGATCAATGGCCGCCCGAAGTCACTCAACTGTCATTTGCGATATCGAACTATCGCAAGGCGGAGACGAATTCAACTTCCCGCCAGATTCAGCTTTCACCCTCGCAGCGATCCACGCGAATCTGTCGGGGCGCTTCTGTTTTCGAGGGCCACTTGGGAGCCTACAGAAAGAAGGCGGAACGCGCTGTGCAGCAGAGCCCCAACAGCCATAAAGGGCCTGTAGGGCGGAACGCGCCAACGTCAAAGGAGTACGTTCAACCGTCCCACGCCCGCTTGATCGTACCCGCGACTCGGCTCAATTTTCATATCTATGGGTGGGACGCAGATCCATGCGAAACTCTTGACTAATCCGACCAATCTCCGGTTTGCCGGTCAGCCACCTAGAATCGGCGAAAGCATAACCTTTGTGCTACAGTGAGGCCGCTTCTTACGAGGTGAGCTTGAGCCAGCAATGCAGTTGGTTGGGTAAGACCTTGGCCATGTTTTGCGTAGCGGCAATGACGTTGGTTGCGGTTGCGGCAAACCCAAGACCGCATGCCGCGAGGCTGACGCTCGACGCGAACCTTCGCCAACATCCGACAGGCGGTAAGACTCCAGTAGAGGTTTCTGTCGGGCTGTACATCACCAATCTGGTAGACGTCGACGAGACTCGGGACCGTTTTGAAGTGGTCGGGTACCTCACCACCAGATGGAACGATCCTCGCCTCACATTGCCTGTCGACGGGACTGCCGATGACCGGGCCGAAACAAATGCTACGCGTGCGTTTCAAGTTGAAGACATTTGGACTCCGCCGATTGAGGCGGCGAATTCGATTTCCCACAAAAGGAACTCGTATTCGCTGGTCGTTAACCGAAATGGCACGGTGACCTACGTGGAAAGCTTTGAGGCGGTGCTCTCCAATCTTTATGCCTTGAGAAGATTTCCCTTTGACGCCCAAGTCCTGCAGTTTGAGTTTCGGCCGTTCCTCTCTTCATTTTCCGAGGTTCAATTCGCCCCGCAAGCCCTGCCTTCCACAGGAATCAGCCCGGACCAGCACGTTGAATTGGCTGCCTGGCACATGCAAGATCTTCGGTACTCGCCAGAAAAAGTGACTGGCGACGGTGTGGCTCCCACAAATCGCGAGGCATTGTTCCGATTTGGCATTAAGCGCCGATCAGGCTTCTATGTCTGGAAGATTATTCTGCCCCTCATGATGATGACCATGATCCCTGGGGTCGTCTTCTGGATCGACCCTAACGACCACTGGTTGCTGAACGTGCCTCTGACCATGGTGCTGGCCATTGTTGCCTTCGAATTCGCCGTGGTGCGCGATCTTCCAAGAGTCGAGTACCTTACTTTTCTGGACGCGATGTTCATCGCGAGTTTCGCGTTCTGCTTTCTCGACATCCTGGATATTACGCTGGTTTATCTCCTGCAAAAGGACGGGCGGCGAGCCTTGGCAGTGAAGGTACACAGCATGGGACGGTGGGCCTATCCGCTGGCGTACTTCGCGCTATTGCTGTTCCTAGAGCGTTTTCAGCGTTATTGTAGACCATACCCGCAATGAGAGAACCAAGCTAAGGCGTTGTCGGCAGTAATGGCTGCCAAGGCTTCTGCAATGGCGCTTTCCAGAGCTTCTGCGGTGCGGGCTTTGGCCGAGCGCAGCCCCTGCTTGATCTTCGACCAGGCTTGCTCAATCGGGTTGAAGTCAGGGGAATAGGGCGGCAGGTAAATCAGGCGCGCTCCGGTGGCGGTGATGAGTTGCTGCACCCCGGCCACTTTGTGTGCGGACAGATTGTCCATGATGACTACCTGTCCGGGATGGAGCTGAGGGCACAACACCTGCTCCAGATAGGCCAGGAAGACATCGCCATCGGTCGCCGACTCGATGGTCATGGGCGACTGCAAACCTCGGGTGGTGAGCGCCGCCAGCATGGTTACGGTATGCCAGTGGCTGTGGGGCGTGCCTTCCGCTACTCGCTCTCCACCCGGAGCGCGGCCGTAATTGCGGGTCATCTGCGTGCTGGCCCCGCTCTCGTCCAGAAACACCAGTTGCTGCGGGTCGATTTGCCTTATGGCTTCCTGCCACGCTTGCCGGCGCTGCTGCGCTTCCGGCGTTTCTTGCTCTTGGGCGTGGAGTGACTTTTTTTAAGAGGCAGTCCCATCTGCCGTAGGGCCAGCCACCGCCGCCCGATGCTCAATCGCAACCCCTGGGCCGCTTGCAGTTGCGCCTGCAATTCCCGCAGGGTCAGATCCGGTTGCTTGCGGATTTGCTCCCCCAGCCACGCCTGCACCGCCACCGTCACCCGGCTCACCGGGCCACGTCGCCACGGTGGCCGCTCGATCTGCCCCGTGCGCGTGCGGGTGGCGGAGATCTTCTTGGCCCAGCCCTCGCTTACCCCAAATTGTTCCGCCAACTCCCCCAGGGTCCCTTTGCCCTGCTCATACGCCTGCAAAAACTTTCGCCGCAAATCATTCGCGTAGGGTCGTGCCATCGGGTGGAGCAGAAAATCGCCACTAATAGTCTACACTATCGCTGAAAATGCTCTAGTCATTGGCTTCTTGGCATAGAGTATGTCCGGTTCCCTAACCAGGCAGCGTCTTTGTCATACAGTCCCCGTTTGCCCTCGTTTAAGGCTGCGGGAAGCAAGACTTAAGGCTATGGGCGGATGGTCGACAAATCACCTACATTTGCATCCCCAATTTCGGTCGGCATAGAGAAGATCTGGATCGCGAGGCAGCGTTGCCTTCGCGCCTAGTTTCGCGAAGGCTAAAGCAATAATGTGCCTGTTGCACGAGGGCATCCGAGTCAGTGCGCGAGCTAGTGTTGTTGATAATAAAAGACTTGTTGGGTTCGTTTGGTAAACGACCGTTTTCGAAGGTACCGGATCGACCCTTTTCACGACCCAGACCTCGGTCGTTGCGGACCACGGTTTCTTACTGCTACGGCTCAGGTCATGGATCTGAAGCTGGTTATCAGCGACGACCTTTTGCTGGGCCTGGGGACCATCCGGACCATGAAGAACTGACAAAGCGAGTCTCAGTATCCGCGGGTGCTAGGCTTAGCAGGCCGTGGTGCAAGTCTGGATACGTACGCCAAAAACTCCTGAGGTATCCACAGGCTGTGTTCGTAAAATCGACGCATGGCAATGGGGACGCGCAAGCAGCGGGAGAAGCAAGAGGACATCTGGATTGCACACACGGAGTTGGCAGCAGCTCCGGGGCATCCGTTTTATCAGCGGCTGAATGAGTTATTGGAAGCCGAGCGCTTTGACGAGTTTGTCGAGAAGCGGTGCGCGAAGTTCTATGCGGCCAAGTTCGGAAGGCCCTCGCTGACGCCGGGGATCTACTTTCGCTCGCTGCTGATCGGATATTTCGAGGGCATCGGGGCGGAGCGCGGCATTGCCTGGCGGTTGGCGGACTCACTGGCACTGCGGCGTTTTGTGGGCATTGCGCTGGACGAGTACACGCCGGACCATTCGACGATTTCGCGGACGCGGCGGTTGATCGATCTGGACACACATCGCGAAGTATTCGGCTGGGTGCGGGGCGTGCTGGCGGATCGCGGGTTGCTGAAGGGCCAGCGGATCGCCATCGATGCCACGACGCTGGAAGCCAACGCGGCAATGCGCTCGATCGTGCGGCGCGACACGGGAGAGAGTTATGAGGAGTTTCTGCAAGGATTAGCGAAGGCCTCGGGCATCGAAACGCCAACCCGCGAAGATCTGGTGAGACTGGACCGCAAGCGCAAGAAACGCATGTCGAACAAAGAGTGGAAGAGTCCAGCGGACGAGGATGCGCGGATCGCGAAGATGAAAGATGGACGGACGCACTTGGCGCACAAGGCCGAGCACGCGGTCGATCTGGACACGGGCGCGGTGGTGGCAGTCCCATTGCCGGGGGCAGATAAGGGCGACACGACAACCCTGGACGCAACGCTGTGCGAGGCCGGCATGACCGTGGCGGAGTTAGCGGGTCGCGAAGCGGAGTTGCAGCCAGATGATGAGCCCAAGGGGAACGTCAACGGGATTGAAGAGTTGGTCACCGATAAGGGATATCACAGCGGCGCAGTCCTCCAGCGGGTGAAGAGTTATGAGGTGTGCAGCTACATACCGGAGAAGCAGCACAAGGGGCGACGGAACTGGCAAGGCAAGCCGGAAGAACAGCAGGCCATCTACGAGAATCGGCGGCGGATACGAAGCGAGTACGGCAAGAGCTTACTGCGGCGACGTGGCGAGTTGGTGGAACGCAGCTTTGCGCACTGCTACGAAACCGGTGGGCTGAGGCGTTGCCACTTGCGCGGACGGGAGAACATTTTGAAGCGGCAGTTGGTTCCTGTCGGCGCCTTCAACCTGAGCTTGATCCTGCGCAAGATGCTAGGTGCGGGCACGCCGCGAGAGCTGAGAAACCGCTCTGGTCAGCTTGTTCTGAACCTACTTTTGCTGCTCTGGCACGGGAATGGTCAGCACGGATGTCGCAGCAGCCGCATTTCCGTGCCGGTTGCCAGGTACGCCGAAAAGTCGCGTACCCGACTGGGCTGTCTGCTTGGCAGAAAATCAGCTCCTTCCACCACGGCCTGCTAGGGAACAGCACTTGTTCGCAACTAGTGCCGTTCCCAATCGGCAGCAAGTTCTCAATGCTCACGATCTTCAATCTCCCGTGCGGATAACCACATGTACCAGTCAGCATCCTCCAGAAGCTTCTTTTCCTTTCTCTCGATACGCTCAAGGAACTCGAGGTCGCGAAATAGCTGCCTTATATCGTTCCCTAGCACACTGAACAGCATTTTCGTCAATTTTAGCTCGCGCTCGCTCAGAAGAACCTTCTCTGCTGAGGGCGGATTAGCGGCGGCGTTTTCGTCCCTCTTCAACTCTGTGGGGGCAGAGTCCATTCTTCCGTCCTTCGTCGACGCCGTGGAGTGGGCGTCAGTCTTTCCCTCCTTTCGCAAGATCGTAGCTCTAAACTTGGTCTTGCGGTCCTGCGGCACCATCCATTTAGACTCCATTTCCTGGTCGGCCTGCTTTACCCTAGCGATGAGGCGTTTCACGTTTTCTTGGCACAGAAGGTCGTTGGCGTCAGTTTTCTCGCCTGTCTTCGCCGCCGAGGGCGCGGCATCCGGTTTCACCGCGTGATGCATACCGGCGGTGCTGCCGGCTTTCTGCAAGCTAGCGGTGGTACTGGTTTCCTGGCGCGCCATGGTCTTGGCCACCAGGGCGGGCTTGAGCTCGTTTTTCTTGCTCTTCTTGACTAACGTCGAAGATTTTGTTCTTTGCATTTCTATTACTCCCTACTTTCAACACTGAATCCCGAAGCGGCACTAATATCCACAAAGCTGGCGCTCACCCGCCAAGTGTGCGCCAGCTGCGTAATTTGCATATTGACTGGCGGCACAAACTCCATTAATCAGTTGAGAGTTCAACCTTCACAGGTGCGGGGACATGTTCGCCTTTCCGTCGCAACTGCAAACGCTCAAGCTCAGTAATGGCGCGCGCCCTTTTGCGGTCAATCGCTGTCTCGTAGCGGAGAATTCGGTCTAACGGGTTGCCTAAAGGCAGGCTGAGATAATCGGTGAGTCTTTTCAATTCTTCGTCCCGCTTGTTTGGTTTGTCTCGGCCTAGAACGGCTTTTAACGCAGCAATTTCTAGAGGCGGCTCAGCGCGGTGGATCACGACGCCTCGACTGATCAACCCGGCCTCCGTCCGAAGGGCGCGTGCCTCCCTCCAGTCGCAGATCGCTATTTCCTCCACCAACTCCTCTTCACGATCGCCCTCTGGCTTCCAGGCAAGGTGAAGGCTCTTTAGCCATTCATAGAACGCCGCCGAATCTTCGGCGCCTGGTCCCTCTGTGATCAAGAGTGCCTTGGACAGGATGCCGTGCTTGAGGGCGTTGCGTCGCGAGTGACTTTTTCCTCTATCGGTTTTGGGGCCGTGCGACTTCCCTCCGTTGAGGCGATTCGTCGCTACCTTCCGCGGCGACGTGGGTTTGACGTAGGGTTTCTGGTCCTCCTGCCTCAACTTGACGTCGACGTCGGTTTTCCCGGCTGGCTTCTGCGGCGAGATGGATTTGCCGTGGGTCTTCTGCCCCTGCTGCTTCGACGTGGCGTCGACACCGCCTTTCGCCGCTTCGAGCAACCTAGTAGTCTCGGCGCCAGTTTTCTCGGCCCTCTTTCCCGCCGCGGATGAGGCATCAGGTTTCACCGCCTTCGGGACACTGGCGATGGCGCGGGCTCTCTGCACGATAACCCCGGCGCCAGTTGTCTCGCGTTTCTCCAATAGAGGGCTTGTAGCATCGGGTCTAGCGACCTTGTGCGAGGCCGCAGGCTTAATAGCATTGGGTTGGGCTGACCTGTTCAGGAACGTTGGTGTAACGGTCTTGTTTTCCATTTCTCTTCCTCCAACAGTGAGTGGGGCACCGGGTTTAGCGATCTTGTTAAACGCGGTAGGTGCGATACCGGTTTGAACTGCCCTCTTCAGGGCCGTAGGTGGAACACTTCTCTTTTCCGTTTCTTTTCGGTCAGTTTTTTGCTCGTCCTGCTTCATACAGTTGTTCCTTTCCGAGAGCAGACACGCTCTCGGACCGTTAAGCGCCGGGGAGAAGGTTCAGGGCCATTTTCAATTCAGGTGTATAGTTTTGGCGAAGCTCGGCGGCAAACTGGCAATGGCAAAAGCGTATGGGGACGATCTGCGGCGCGAACTGCTGCAGGCCTATGACCGTGGGGAGGGAACGCTGGAACAACTGGCTGGGCGCTTCCAGGTGAGCGTGCCCTGGGCGTGGAAGATCTCCGCCGAGCGCAGGCGCTACGGGCGGATGGAGCGGGCGGAGCAGGGGCGCGGCGGAGATCGCAAACCCTACGGATTGGTAACGAGGACGTTGCGCATGTTGCTGCGGGCAAACCCGGATCTGACTCTCACGAAACTACAGGAGATGGTGGCGATGCGTTGCCATGTGCATGTCAGCATCGGACGGCTGTGGCAGGTGCTGCGTCAGATGGATCTGAGGCTGAAAAGAAGCCACTCCCAGCGAACGTGACGTGGAAGAGAATCAGTAGCAGCAAGCCTTCCCGCAAAGGATCGGGTGGATCGCTCACCAGAGGCTGATTTTTCTCGATGGGAGCGGAGCGGCTACGCAGATGACGCGCGACTGTGCCCGCTACCTGCCGCGGCGAACACGCTTCGCGGAGTAGGGTGTTTTCCGCTCCGCCCTGAGGAGTGATGCCCATCCACGAATACCCTTTCCCGCAAGGTGGAGACCGGGAGCGCCCAAACCGGAGAAATAGGCGCTGATAACAAAAGACTTATTGGCTTCGTTTCGCAAATTCTCGTTTTTGAACAAGTTAGTTGTCCGAAATGATGGCTTTTGGCCTCAACGGGAGTGCACCATGTTCGCTTTATTTCGCCGGCAAGACGCGACGCCCTAGATAGAGTGCTAATAATAACCAGATCGGAGGCCTTTACTTTGTCCTCAGCTTCTGTTTGGCGACCAGGCGCTGAATGAACTTAGGCCCTTCCTTCTTACCTATAGGCGCCAAAGCCCTCACCAGAATATTTCGAACACCGCGGTTGCTGCATCAGCGGGAAGAAGCGTAGCCCAGATTAGCGACGCATTTCTACAAGCACCCAACTGTCGAAGAAGCTGGGAATCATACTCCCTCTCCGCCCGTGACAATCCAGTCGAGGCTGCGGCCAGAATAAGACTTCAGTTTGAGCAGCAACTCCAGCGTGGGCGCACTCTGCCCCTTCTCGTACTTACTTAGCTGCGTCTGGCCGATCCCCAGCATTTTTCCAAATTCCCGCTGCGTCTGGTCAAAACCTCGAATCTCCCGGATTCGCCGTCCAATCGCTTTTAGGTCTGGCACGAGATTTTTATTCTTATTGCTTGACATTTCATTCGTTATAGTGGTATAAGATTACTTACAAGCGTTTCTTGTCCGTAATGGAACTATCTCTTTATCACACGGGCGCAGCCCCCAGCGCAATTGTCGAAGGAGATTCACTGATATGTTACGCGGTCCTCAAGCCAAGTCTCATTTTTTCGCCACGGAGCAGAAATCCCGAGGCGGTCTCCACGTTCAGGCTGGGCGACAGCTAGTTGATCGTGGTCTTCTTCAGCGCAATACACCATTTAGATATCAACGAGGTGTCTATGCCTTCCAAGAATCTCGATCAGAACAACCTCCAGCTAATACGCCACAACACTTCTCTAGTCAAGAAGCATTACCCGAACATCAACCGAGCACGGATCCAGGCGTTAAAAGAGCTGACCAAACAATTCAGCTTCTCGTTCGCGAGTGGAGATGTGATCCAGCTTGACAACGGCTGGTTCGTAACCCACACCGGACTTGTTCGGCTGGCACGTCGCAAGAGATGCCGCGGTATCCACGTCGAAGCGGTCGATTCGTTGTGTGATTCCGCGGCGAATCGTTTCGTCCTCAAGGCGACGGTGTATCCGTCCAAAGATTCCGCCGGCTTCGTCGGCTATGGCGATGCTGATCCTTCCAATGTTTCCTCGCTGGTCCGCGGCGCCGAGATGCGGATCGCAGAGACGCGGGCCGTCAATCGCGCCCTGCGCAAGGCGTATGGCATCGGAATCTGCTCGGTCGAGGAGATCGGGTCGAATCCCGGTTCAACGGCAGGGCCCTCCGATCAACGAAGATTCCGCCGCAAAATACCAGCGGAAACGGGAACGGCAATGGTGGCGCCGGTCACAAGGTCCGCGACCGGCTCTGCCAGATCATCCGCCAGCACAAGCTCGATCCTGAGTTGGTGAAAGCCTACGCCGTCGACTTCTGCGGCACCAAAGCCCTCAAAGACGCCACTCGCGAGCAGGTCGAATGCTTCGTCCAGCAGCTTGCTGAGTGCAGCCAAGAGGGACCGTGATGGCTTGCTCTGTCAGCTCAACAGCTACGCACCCCCAAGTCAGGAGGTGGTCGGGATGAAACGCAATGTTCCCGGACTTTCTGACACCGCGCGGGATCCGCACTCCGAGGTTCCTGACGGCATATTTCTCGTCCGGCTCGATGGCGCCCAGCACCGCTGGCAGGCCCAGAAGCGCTTTTATCTGCTGCGGCTCTCCGTCCTTGAACCCAAGGCGTTCGCCGGGCGCTCGATTGTCAGCCGCCTCTACTGCACCCCGAAGGCGATGTGGAAGCTGGGTTGGTTCCTGCGGGATTTTCTCTATGACCCCGAACTGTTGAGCCAGGACGAGGTCGACGAGCGTGCCCTGCGCGGTCTGCGTCGGAGTCGTCAAGATCAGCCACACCGTGATCAACGGCATCTCGCTGGTGAACTTCGACGGCTTCGCCCCGGCCAGCCAGTGGGAAGAACTGGCAACTGCTATCCCTGTCCTGCCCACAGTCAAAGGCAACGGTACGGAGAAGGGAACGGCATCACGATGAATTACAGCTACACCCAGATTTCCCAGTACCTGACCTGCCCCCGCCGCTACCGCCATCGCTATCTGGATGGCTGGCAGGAGAAAGATGTTCGCGCCGCCATGCTTTTCGGCCGCTGCTTCGAGCAGGCGGTGGCGGCTTTGTTCCGTCACGAAGATCCAGCGGCAATTCTGTTCGAGCAGTGGGCACCGTGCAAGAACCTGGAGCTTGACGTACTCCGGAAACGACACCTGGGATCACATGCTCCGGCAAGGCATTCAGTTGCTCGAGCGCTTCGTCCAGGACGGCCGCGTCCAGATTCACCAGCCGCACAGCCATCAGCAGATCCGATTCACGCGCTCGTTAAGTTCCGGCAACAGCTTTGTCGCCTTTGTCGATGCTGTCGGCGAACTGGACAATACACCCTGTGTACTGGAGTGGAAGACCGCCTCCGCCCGCTATCCCGAGGAGCCTGACGGCATTGCAGCACTGGATCCCCAGTTGGTCTGCTATTCCTGGATGACGGGGATCAATGAAGTCGCGCAGGTCGTCTTCGTCCGCAAGCGTACTGTGGAAGTCCAGTACCTGCGGGCCACGATCGCCGATGCACAACGCAACGAGTTCGAATCCCTGGTCGACGACACCGTTCGCAGGATCGAGTCGGGGCTGTTCCTGCCGCACAGCGGCATCCGCTTCCCCCAGAACCCATGTACCACCTGCCCTTTTCTGGGGCTCTGTCTCGACCAGCGCGATCTGGTGGAGGCTGGGCTGATCCGCAAACCGGGAGTCGATCTTGGTCTGTTTGACGAACTTGGCTACTAGGTATCCGCCCATGCCGCCCAAGCTGAATCGCCGCCGGGCCCAGGAGGTGCTGAGCAAGATCGACGCGATCCTGGCCTGGGAGGCACGGCATGAGAACGAGCGCGATACCAGGTTCGTGGAACTGGGCAAGCATCTCTGCGAGGTCCGCGCCGGCCAATACTGGCGGCTGGAGAAGCTGAAGTCGTTCGATGAATTCCTGGAGCGCCGGTTCCCGGAGTCCAGAAGGAAAGCCTACTACCTGATGTCGATTCACGAACAGCTCCCGCCGCAGGTCAGAAAGGAACTGAAGCAGGTGGGATGGACGAAGGGGGTGGAGTTGGCCAAGCTGGCACGCCAACAGGGTCAGCGCTTCGAAAGTGCAACCTGGTTGCACAAAGCCAGACAGATGCCCAAGGCGGAGTTCCAGCGGGAAGTCGAAAGGGAACTGACGGGCAAGGACAGCGAGCCCTCGGAGCTGATCTATTTCAAGGTGTACAAGAGCCAGGTCCCGGTTATCGAGCAGGCGATCGAGACTGCGGCCTTGATGCTTGGGACGGACAAGTCTCGGGGCTATTGCCTGGAAATGATCTGTGCGGACTTCCTCGCCGGCGCCTCGATCGACGGCAACAATCCGGAGATCCTGCTGCAATCCATCTCCCGCTACTACAAGTTCCTGCCAGGCGAACAACAGGAGGTCTTTCGATCTGAGGTTGCCAGGCAGGCCTCATGAAGGAGATTCCTGCCAAGAGCCCGAGACTCCGGCTCGACGCGGACGCATACCGCGAGCTACATCGTCGGATACTGGAACGCGACGGTTGGCGCTGCCAGGTTTGCGGTAGCATGCAAAACCTGCAGGTCCACCATCTCAAATTCCGCAGCCAGTCGGGCGGTGATGAAGAACAGAATTTGATCACACTGTGCGCGGGGTGCCACGAACGGGCACATCACAGGCCTGATTGCTGCACGGCCCAGCTGAGGTGATTAGTCTCGGCATGGCACGCTTGTCCAGCCGCCTCGACCTGCGGAGGATTTCGGCAACCATCCTCAGTCTCTCGAAGCGGCAGCTTTCAGCGACGACAAACTGGTGGGGCAGTTATGGCCCTCTGAGGGCAAACTCTGTAGCCCGCCTCCGCACGTCAGGGGCGGTGCTACACGGCCATCGCGTTGTCTCATTAGGGGCTGTGAACTTACGGGAGATGGTCGACTCAGTCCTGGTCTGGTATCACGAGTTCGAGTTTGCCCCGGCCTCGTCACCCCGGGTTTGAGAAACGCTGGGGCGTTACTCGCCCAGCTCGATTTGCCGCTCGATATGTCCGGTCTGCGAGTACTTGACATTGGCGCCCGTGATGGATTCTTCTCGTTTGAATGTGAAAGATGCGGGGCCGCGGAGGTTCTTGCCATTGACTATGCCCTGCGAAGCAGACAGGATTTCTCGTGGCCAAGAAGATTCTCGGGTCACAGCTGAATGTGGTTCATGAAACCATCTACAACTTAACGCCCGAGAGCTACGGTCAATTCGACATCGTCCTCTTGCTCCGCGTCCTCTATCACTTACCCGACCCGATGCGCGCTTTGGACATCGTTCTCAGCAAGATGAGACCACAGGCACGACTCTTTGTGGAAACCATTGTTATTGATGAAGAACTGCCGCCGGAGACCGCCCAGCATCCGCTGATACAGCTCTATCCAAAGGCCACTAAGAACTCGGACTACACAAACTTCTGGGGGCAGAGGCTCGCGCAATCGCCCTTCTGGAAGACTGTGACTTGAGTTTTGTGAGCAAGAGTCGCGGAGGGGAGCGGGGTATTTTCATCGCTATTAAGACGGCCGAAAAAAAATTCTGTGCCGAACTCAGCTAGGGTTTGAGATGGCGGGACAATGAGTATGCAGAATCTAGATCACAGGATGGAAGCGGCCATTTGAACAAGTAAAGCCAACCGTGAGCGATGAGCTGATCTATCCAGCCCGGGTTATAATTCAGCCCCAGGTTCGCCTCCAGCTATGACCAAGGCGCATTCTCCTCGATCGGCCGGTGGCCTTCAGCCTGCTCCGGCGCCTTCGCGGTAAAGACTCCACCAACAGGAGCTTTGGCAGAGATGCGCTGAACATCCTTAAATCCAACGTGTTCCAACATGGCTGCGCAGCAGGCAATATTCGGGAACCAAAAACAGGTCGGATCATGCATCGGATTCTCCGGCGGTCCGCTCTTGACACCGAAAGGATGAAACTCTGCCATCGGCTTCTCGCTTTTATCCTGGCATGTGGCGGTCTGCATCAGCAGGGTACCAGTGCAAACAGAACGGATTTTCTGCAACGCTAGGATGGGATGACGCAAGTGGTAAAGCACACCGAAGAACATGACCAAGTCGAATGTACCCCAATGGTGCGGGTTCAGGTCGTAGACACTTACCAGATGTGACTCTGCTTTCGATTCTAGGGCAGCACGGCAGATTTCGAACTTGCGTGCCATTGGCGGATAGTTTTCGATCCCAACTACTTCTGCCGCTCCTCTTCGCTCGGCCTCGAAGCTGAAGAAGCCTTCCGCATGCCCGACATCCAGGACGCGCATTCCCGTCATATCTTCAGGCAAGCCGAAATAGGGTAGCTTTTCGGTTCGCGGATTACTCCATCCGGGCGTGACCAATCCGGCGGGCAGATCGATCTTGTGGAACCAGTACGGTTCCCTTTGGATTCTGCAATACAGCCAGTCGCGCAGACTGGTGTCCATCAAGACTTTCGAATTCCCGCTGCTGGACTGTCCTGCGACTCCAGAAACTGTAGTCGAGCCATCGCGTCGCTTCCACCTGAACATGATTTGTCCCTCCTCCGGACCATCTGGCGTACTACCTGGACGAGTTTTCATCTGTCAAGGGCAGAGTAAACCGGGCTCGGAAGCCTTTAGTCAGCATACTCGTTGTCGTGCGATCTGACTGTCCAAGATATTTCTGCGCAGAGGTTCTTTCTTTCGGCCGTCTTAATTGCAACAAAAACCCCCCTCTCTCCCGCGCAACGCCTGTCGGTGACGCAGAAATCGCATTCTTCCAGCAGATCAACCGCACAAGCTTCGGTCATTCCCCAGTAGTTTGTGTAGTCCCGGTTCTTGGAAGCCTTTGGATAGAACTGCATTAACGGACACTTGGCAATTTCTGGCGGGAGCTCATCATCAATAAGTATGGTTTCCAGAAATAGCCGCGTCTGGGGCTTCATCATGTTGAAGACGATGTCCAAGGCGCGCATCGGATCGGGAAGGTGATAGAGGACCCCGAGCAACAGAACAAGATCGAATCGACCGTAGCGCTCGGGCGTCAAGTTGTAAATGCTCTCGTGAACCAGATTCAACCGCGATCCAAGAATCTTCTTGGCTACGGGAAACCCTGTGAACTGCTCGGGGACGTAGTCAATGGCGAGGACCTCGGCGGCCCCGCGCCGTTCACACTCAAACGAGAAAAAACCGTCACGTGCTCCAATGTCCAAGACTCTCAGACCGCCCAGATCGCGGGGTAGTTTGAGCCGGTCGAGCACCGCGGCGGAATCGTGCACTCCCGGAGTAACTAGATCGGGAGCAAACTGGAAGCGATGGTACCAGCGTGGAACCGAGTCTATCATCTCGCGAAGGTTCATTTCCGGCGGGCTTTCCTTTTGACCTCGACAAACGGAACCATTGTACGCCTCTGTCATCTTGTGTAAGTCGTGTATTTCGTTGACGGACAGAAAGCCAAACCGGCCATATGCAGGGATCTTTGTGCTCTGAGGTCTCCACAACGAGCCCGCAACGGGTGGCGAGGCTTCGAAGGGCTCAAGCTACTCAAAGTATGAAATAATAATGAGGTTTGCCGTACCTGCTTCTTGGACACCGTGCGGACGAACAACGCGGTGATCAGCGCCTCTGGCAGCGGCCTCACTAACATCATTTTGGACGTATCGGGATATTTCACTCCTTGGGACGCGGACGACCGCATGAGGGCGTAAACTGTGAACGTCTTCCTGTGTCCCTCCCTTACCAGGACATGAATAATCAACTGCCGGAACGTATTCGATTGATGAACGATCAACAGTGGCTCGAGCTGTTAATCCAGAGCATTGAAAAACGTGACATAGGTGGTGTGAGGTTTCCCGGCTTTCCAGATGAGGTAACACAGACGAACTTCGTCGGAAACGCTAACGAGGCCACCCTACGGGAGGCGTTTGCCTTTTACTGTTTGGTCAAGCGCTATGCCGCCGCGCTCGGCATGCCTTTCGGCGAGGATCGACGGTTCCTGGATTTCGGGATGGGGTGGGGCCGTTTCCTTCGGTTTTTCTGGAAAGACGTAGGGGCGTCGAACCTTTTTGGTTGCGATGTCGATCCAGATATCATCCAACAGGCGCGTGAACTGGGAGTTCCCGGCAATTTGGATCGCCTCTACGCGTTCGGAAAGCTTCCCTATCCGGACAGCTTTTTCCAAGGCGGGATGGCGTACTCAGTTTTCACGCATCTTCCGGAAAACGCGCATCGTCACTGGCGAATGGAGTTAGTGCGCGTCATGCAACCTGGTGCCGTGTTTTCGTTTACCGTCGAACCAAGGCGCTTTGTCGATTTTGTCGAGTCGGCCCCAGATCTGACGAGCACTGGGTGGCAAAGAGCATTGCACGGCTATGCCTCAAGGGCTAATGAATTTCGCGCCAGCTACGACCGAGGTGAGGTCGTCTATATTCCGACAGGTGGAGGAAGTTTCCGCGGACCCGACGTCTACGGTGACGCTATTGTCCCCTTGGCGTATCTTGAGGCAACTTGGACGCCAGATTTCGCTATTCGCGATTACGTTGATGATTCCCCCCGGTTCTGGCAAGCCGTTGTGATCGCACAGCGGGTCTAGAATTTCGTCGAGGTTACATCGCGCGCCTCCATGCAGTATTTGGCTGTCGGCTCCCGGCTTAGTTCACAGGTTTGAGACGCAACATAGTCGGCGATTTTGGAGGACCTTGCAAGTGGGTATAGCCGGTTACAGGAATGCCCGTCTCGCAGGCAGCGCGATCGCATTGTAGGTTCCGTTAGAGAATGGCCCCCAACCGGAGGGTTCCTGTGTCTCGGTTACCATGGACCCAGGAGCCCATCACAGTCCTGTCGAAGGGAGGAGGCGCAAACCCTGGGGCAATATCCATCCTCAGTCCATGCTCCCTGGATATAACCTCAATATCGGAGAACTCCTCCCCGAGTTGGCCGAGCGGCACCTCCGGAAACGACTGAGCACACGGGCGCCAATCAGGCAAGCACTATTTTCATTCCTGCCTACCATTTCCAGGCGCCGCCGCAAAAGGTCGGTCGAATCACGGTCTGGCAGAATCAGCAGATACGCATACGCGCGACGATCGGAGCGGCCAACGCGTCCGCGCAACTGGTAAAGATCTGAGGCTTCGTCGGAGTGTTATGAAAAGACGCATTGATGGTTTAATTATCGGGCCTTTGCGTTCGTGGTTCCACGGCATTAGGTTTCTTCCGGATGAAACGGAGATGGCTAGCTGACTATCAGACGTGAGCGCGATGGTATGGACATGATGTCCGTCGCCCTCCAGTGTTCCTATCTGGTTTCCGCTCGATAGGCTCCAAGCTTTGAGGCTTAGAGGTGCCCTCCCTGAAATTGTGAAACTGCAAGGTCTTCTGTGCGGCATCGCCATAATAACGGGAGGTGTTTTTCGTCCTCTGATCTTTAGGGGTCGACTCTTATGGGGACGTCCACTGGCTGGACGCCCCGGTCGTGGAACCATGTCACCATCTCCGAGACAAGTTCCAGACGCAGGGTGTAAGCACCGGGATGCGGAGGCGCATCAATCGCCGCTCGAAATGTGTACGCGTCTCCCGGGTACACTTCGAAAGGCAGATAGACTCTCCCATACGCCACTTCATTACCCTGCGGGGTCAGCCAGCTATAACCCAATGCTACGAAACCTTTAGGGGCATCCGATAGCCAGACGCTCTTCCCCGTGTTTTTCGCCAAGAATTCAATATCAACTTTATGTTCGAGCCTGACTATCTGTGGAAAGGAGCGGAGTTCGTATTCCGCATTCAAATTGCTGGGCGAATTCATGCTGGTGATCAAGAGCATCTTATTTCGCAAAACGATCTCCCTTGGTGCGAGATGATGCGGCCCAATCCGCAGTGACAATCGGAACCGGCCGGATGCACGTGGCGCTCGAACAAAACCAGAAACCTGTGGTTGCTCAGATGCACGGACATAGAGCGGCCACGGTACCAACCTCTCGTACTCGAAGCTGGCTCCCGAAGGCAATTCCTGCCAGTCCGCTACGACCCGCGTCTCACCTGCCGTCGTTGCATCAGCCCAGCAGTCTGTACCGGTAGATAAAAAGAAACTGAAGCGGATAAGCTTGTGTTTTGTCGTTTCTTTGGGGAGCTGCAGTCCTTGTATCTCGGGCGCTGCCCCGGGGCCCCGACAAAGTGACGCAGGAAGTTCGTAAATGATCGTATTCGGAAACGACGCCGCGTTGTACAACCACCCCTCGACCGCCGCGTTTCTCCAGCGCCCAATTTCTTCTTCTGAAAGGCGGTCAATATGCACAAGGATATACCGAACCGCCAAGCCCGCCAGTAAATTGGCCGGTTCACGTGCTGGCATTGCCCTAACTAACTCAAGCATTTCAGAAATGGTTGCTGGTGCGTGACCGCTATAGCCGTTTACGAGCGGATGCCAGTGGAAGGTGCTAGCTAAGATGTAAGCATTCTGCGCGTAGACATCCCACGTTCCATCAGGCTTCGTCATAGGAACTTCCAAGATGGGAATGCTTGATGGACGTTGCGCCAACCATTTGTATTCTGGGGGTACATGGTCAGGAGTCATTACCGGCGAAAATCCTGCAAAACCACGATTGAACTCTAGCGCCACCAATACCAGGACAGCAGCCGTGAGCCCGGCCCGCGCGCCAATACTACGAAGCCTCCACCTTTGCTCCCCTGCCTTCAAAATGTAAAGAAAGCCGATGCCCGACAATACGGCCAGTCCCAACATTAGACTGAGCCCGAAACGAGCAGGTACGCGAAATGTACCCATTCCAGGCACCCATTGCTGTAAGAAGAAGAACGGAAGACGTATATGGGTCGGCCGATCATGGATCCTCAAAATCGGCCCTAGCGAAAGCACGTAACTACACAGAACAGTGAGTACTGCACCCCAAAATAAGGCTGTGAGTAGCTCCTCACGCTGTAAGTTAGCCGACCGGGAGCTCGAGGACGTGTTGGGCTGCGAAGTGCCTTCCTTGTTTTTGCGAAATATACCCCCAATGGACAGCAGCGCAAGGCCCAAGGGAAGAAGGCCCGTGAACAAATGCTTTTCCCAATCCAGATCTATGGCATAGAACCGCTTAAACAGGTCACCGTAAACGCGGCCTGAGCCCTCACAATAGCTTGCAATGGGGCTAGCCGAAGCAGCTATGGTCGCAGCAGCGTCATACTTCGGATTCAGCGAAGTGGCTACCAATCTTGTGTATTGCGTCACAACAGGAAACAGCACTGCGCACACAAGAATCGCACCAAGCGCCAGGCCACCCAACACCTTCTTTTTCAATAAGTTCGGTCGGGTGATTGCGATACTCACAAAGAAGCAAAATGCCACGAGCAGAGCCATGTAGCCGAGGTACAGAGAACATAGGACCTGCAGAGTGACCGACGTGCTGAGGGCGAGTAACTCGATCAAGTTGCTCGTCCGCAGGTAGCGATAAAGAAACAGCACAATCAACGGCATCCAGTACATGCTTAACAACTGCAGGTGGCCAAGCTGAGATAGGCGCACTGGAGCGAATGCAAAGACCATTCCTGCCACAGCGCTCGCCCATGGGCTTACGGTCACATACCTCACGAGGAGATACATCGTTACAGCGCAGAATACGAACGAGCTGAGAATCACAGAATTCGACGCTAGAATCGAGTTCTTGGTCGCCAGATAAACAGGAGCAAAGACCAACTGAGTGCCCAACATGTTCTCCGACAGCGCAAGCGTATCCCTTGCCGGATAGAACATATTGGTGTTGAACAAAATGGCATGAGTGCGAAATGCGTGGGTCACCCATGCCTGCAGGTATGCGTTAAGCAGACTGTCCTGAAGCTCGATAGCACGACTGAACATCTGAAATCCCAATGGAAAGGTCAACCATAACGTAATGGCAATTGCTGCCACCACAACGATCGAATATTCAATAATTCGTGCTGGCCTATTCGCGGAAGTCGTCAATGCCTTGCTCTCGTTGCAATCTACCATCGCAGAAATACCGTCTTTGTTTCGCGGGTCCAGAAATGCTGCCCCAAGACTTTGGCTTCCGCTTTCCGTACACCTTAGTCAAGTGAATTGCCTTTCCCCTCAAAAACCCATTCACTTGTGACACCGCGTACTCGGCGGAATCAGTTCACAGTGCACGACACTTCCAAGCGGTTGGTTGAAAAAGAGGGGATTGCGATCAGCCTGTTTTCCCGGCAATGCCAGCGCAAACGCCGGATCAGAGATCGCCACGCATCGGGAAAAGAACCTCGAGCTTGGAACTGCCGGATAAACCACCACCGAGTTGCCGCACCGCGGAAACTTACCGCAAACACGGCTGACAAAAGTTTGGCTAAGCAATCAAGCGGTCACGGTGCTGAGGTTCTAGCTGAACTTCCAACTTCATCCGGCAACTGATTCACTTCGGGCCGGATGAGGTGTCTCTGTCCCTGCCTCCACCATTCAGAGAGACGATGTGCTCCCTCGCAGCCTTCTGGGGGATCGCGGCTCCTTCAGAGCGTACTTCATCAGACACCAGACAGCCCACGCGCCGTCTTTCCAGCCGATCTTCTTGCCCTCCTCGTAGGTACGTCCGTAATAGCTAATGCCTACCTCGTAAATGCGCAGCCGTCGCTTCGCCACCTTAACCGTGACCTCCGGCTCAAAACCAAATCGGTCTTCTTCAAGCGAGATGGACTGGATTACTTCCCGCCGAAACACTTTGTAACAGGTTTCCATGTCGGTGAGGTTGAGATCGGTGAGGGCATTACAAACAAGTGTCAGTAGCCAGTTGCCGACTGAGTGCCAAAAGTATAGCACGCGGTGGGGTCTTCCACCCATAAAGCGCGACCCATAGACCACGTCTGCTTTATCTTCGATCAAAGGCTCCAGAAGAATGGGGTACTCGGCTGGGTCATACTCCAGATCTGCGTCCTGGACCAAGACGAAATCCCCAGTGGCTTCCCGGATTCCGCGGCGGACGGCGGCGCCCTTGCCCATATTGCAGGGCTGCAGAAACACACGGATCTGGGCATGCTCATTTTGCAACTCTGCCAGAATCTCGCGCGAGCCGTCCGTCGATCCATCGTCGACACAAAGCAACTCCATTTCCAGCGGCACGGCCAAAATCTTAGCGACCACGCAACGCAACGTGACGCGTTCGTTGTAGACTGGTATGACTACGGAGAGTTTCATATCGGGAAATGTAGCCGGTAAATAAGCCCGTAACAGCTTAGATCCTAGTTTAGTCGGAATTTCCGTTTTGTCCAGCGGTAAGCGATAATGTCATCTTACACTTTTGGAAAGGTCGTATCAGCTCGTGCATGTCTGCGACCCGCATAGCGAACTCATCCGTTAAGGGGCCGACTCTGATCCGACCAGCACCTTGCGCTGCCAGCGTCACCGGGATACGTAGGGAGTCGCTCGAATACTTTACCAACCAAAGTCCTTGGAGATTTTAAATTGTCGGACTATGTGAAGCACTTTCTCAATGACCTTGAGTCCAATCCTGAGGTTCGCTCTCGCGCTGACGCTTTCCGTGTTCTTCGATCGCTCGACCTGGACGATGTCGGCGAATTTCTGCTGACCATACCCAATAAAAGCTACCCCAAGCTCTCCCGCCTGCTGCCAAGCATGCCGAGCGCTGAAGTTCAGATAGGCTGGACTGGCAATGCTGGAACAGCGTTACTCAAACAGACAACGGCCTTTATACGTTCAGTGAGCTGTAACTACGGTCGCTTGACGGGAAGAAGCCTGCAGGGTGCAACCATTCTCGACTACGGCTGTGGATATGGACGCATCTCCCGGTTGATGTACAACTTCACTACGGAAGAAAAGCTTTTTGGCGTTGATCCCTGGGCAATTAAACTTTGCCACGAGTCGGGGCTTCTCACAAATTACTTTGTTTCAGATTTCTTGCCGACTGATCTTCCTGTCGGCCCTGTCAGATTCGATTTCATCTATGCATTTTCCGTTTTTACGCACCTTTCCGCGCGTTCCACATTTGCATCTTTAAAAGTACTAAGAAAGTATATCGCCGACCACGGCGTTCTGGTAATTACTATTCGTCCTATCGAATATTGGCAGCACGACTCACGCACCTCGGACGCCGAAAAGGCCTTCTTACGTAAGCAACACCAGGTGGACGGATTCGCCTTTCATCCTCATAACATTCCGCCTATTGATGGCGACATTACGTATGGAGATACATCAATGACTCTGGAGTGGCTGGCTGACAACTTTCCGGAATGGTCAATTAAGGCTACGGACAACTCTCCGGAAGACCCGCTGCAGCGCTATGTATTTCTGACGCCGAATAGTTAACGCCTCAACTTCCGACCTTCTCAGATTCCACATAGTCGTGATCGCAGTGTGCCAGTGCTCCAACAACCGACGGGTGGGCTAGCATATCGTGCGAAGGCTATAATTGTTTGGGATCGCCATCTCGACGGGCTAAGGTGTCCTGCAATCGTTCAAGATATCTAAGACCGATGGCGCGGTGGCTGAGTCGGGTCCTGACATGTCGACTTGCCATTTCTCCAACCCCACGCACATACGACCTGTCTGAAACCAGCCGGATCATGTGATCAACCGCCTGTGTTATGTCGGGTTCGGCCCAAACCTGGCCCTCAGCAAAAGGGTAAGCCCCTCTCGGCACACCACATAGATCATAACCTACCAGACAATAGTTCTCGTCCATCATATAGTCCATGTTACCCGAATAGCCCGTCGCAACAACAGGCTTTCTTGAAAATATTGCAGCTATTATTATAAGCCCAACCCGAATCAGCGGGCCGGGACGCCTGACTCGTCCACCCAGACTTAGCTCAATGTCTCACGCAAGGATCAATCTGGGGTGGGCTTCTTTTTACGGTGGCCCCGTTACATTAGACCACTGCTGTCCGGTTAAAAATCGAACAGAATCAGTTGGTTGACGTTTTCGGTGAATTTGGCGCCCTCGTCGATGGCCTGAAGGGCGCGTGAAATGGGCGTTTTCTCGAAAAGCGTCAGGCTGAGAATCTGTAGAATCTGGTACAAGCTGGCGTCCAGTTCCAACCGTTTGCGCACGATCGCCACCAGAATGTACACCGACGCCGCGATCCAAATCTGGGTCTTCACCGCGTTCTCGCTGGTACCGTAGAAAGCCTTGATCCGCAGATGTTGCTTGATCCATTTGTTGGTCAGGAACTTCAGGCGCTTGCCGGCGTGCGGCTGCAATCCGTGTCTGCGCGAAGTCGGCAAAGATTCGCCCAGTCGCGCGATTCGTTGGCATCGGCTAGCGTCGAGCGCGCCACGCTGGTGCGGAAGCCCATGTGGTACAGCTTGCCACCTACCGCGCCCAGGTAGGTCTCGATGTCCCGCAGACTCTCGCGATAGGTCAATTGGGCGAAGGCCATCGCCAGATACTGGTCCCAGCAGGTGAAGTTCTTCGCGTACCGGTCGCCACAGTAGGGGGCCACGCATTTTTGAAATTCCTTGTGAGGCAGATGCTCGATCAGCTTGGCAAATACGGTGCGGCCGGAGTTCATGCCGCATTGTTACCGCTCCCGTCAACACCGCCAAGCTCCGGTTCTAAGCTTGGCGATTTCAAATCGTTCCCGGCGTGAAAGCCCCTTATCCGACGAACAATCAACCGCTTACGCCGACTTCACGCAAGTTTCTCCGGACAGCAGTGAATTGAAGTCATCACACAATGGGATAATCATGTCCTCCATGCTGACGCTGGCACTCGCCTTCTATTTTACATATGAACGATTCACGACCGAGACTAGAAGGCCTCTGTCGCCTATAATAATCCTGACGATTTGCGGCATAACAAACATATTGCTATGAACACGAGCCTCCCGTTCCCGCCTTTGGCACTCCGGCGACAGGTAAGCCCTGTCGTTGACGATAGTTACTACGATAACCCGACCGGGGACTATATTCTGGGGCCGCTCGATCTCGGACCACTTGCTCCGGGGCAGGCGTACGAGCGTGTTCTTGATTTTGGCTGCGGTCCCGGACGGGACGCCCGGCGATTGTTGTTGCAGCGGAAGCGGCCGAAGTCCTACGTAGGCGTGGATATCAACCGGCCGATGATCCAATGGTGCCAGGAGAACCTAAGTCTGGACGGCTTCAGCTTTGTCCACCACGACATCTGGAGCCCAGGTTACGGTCCGGAAAACTCAAAAAATCGCTATCTCCCCCTTGCGCCTCTCGGTTCGGGCTTCACTTTGATCCGGGGAAACTCAATGTTTACTCACCTGCATGAGGATCAGACCGAGTTTTACTTGCGAGAGCTGTGCTCGATGCTGGCGCCGACTGGCATTATCCATGCCACGTGGTTCTTCTTTAACAAGAAGTGGTTTCCGATGATGGAAGATCATCAAAACACCATCTTCGTTAACGAGCATGACACGACGCAAGCGGTTTATTACGATTGGTCCTACTTTCGCAATTTGACAAAATCGCTCGGGCTGCACATCACAGGGGTCCAGTGGACGAAGGTACTTGGTTTTCATAACATTGTGATTCTCACGAAAAGCGATCAGTTCCCGGAGATTGGGGACGAGATCCAACCCCCGAGCAGTGTTATTGGCTTCTCAAGATTGGGAAGCTCCTTCTCGTTGCCCCAATACAAACAAGAGATAACAAGTTCGTCGGCAGCCGCCAGTGACGTGCGGGTGCAACAGATGGCAACGGATCTGCTGGCAGAACAAAGCTTCCAAGCTGACCGGATCGCCTCTCTCACTGCCGAGCGGGACTATTGGACTCAGCAACATGCCGCTATGCGCTCAGGCAGCGAACAGAGCATTCGTGTATTGAGCGCGCGCCTTGAGGAAGGTGCTACCGAGCGCGAACGTCTAACCAGGGAGCTGGACGACCTGCGGAAGAGTTACGCGGAGACAACAAGCAAATTGAGTGACGAACGACAACGGCTTGCCGAGGGGTTGGCAACACTGCGAAAACGGCACGAGCAGATTGTGCAGGAGCTGCAGCGAAGAAATGCGGTACTAGATCAGATTCAGAATTCTCGCGGATGGAAAGCGTTATCGCTTTACTACAGACTGCGCAACAAGCTCATTCCGGAACGAATGATAAGGATCGTCAAAGAAGGTGTCTCCCTGCTTCGCGATATGCGACTGGTTTCTGCGTCGGGGCTCTTTGACAAGGACTGGTACTTGCGGCGGAACCCGGATGTGGCCCAGGCGGGGGTGTCTCCGCTGAGGCATTATCTCCGCAGGGGGGCTCTTGAAGGGCGCGATCCCAATATGCTTTTTGACAGCGATTGGTATCTGACGCAATATCCGGACGTGGCCAAAGCGGGGGTGAATCCACTGGTGCACTATCTGCGCCATGGCGCAAACGAGGGGCGCGATCCGAGCCCGGATTTCGACACTGACTGGTACTTGCAGCAATACCAGGACGTAGCCAAGGCGGGGGTGAATCCGCTGGTCCACTACGTCTTATTCGGAACCCGAGAAGGAAGAAGTCCGAGGCCGGGTTTCGACGGGAACAGTTACGTGCCGCAATCCAAGGGTGAGGTCCATGCAGATCTAAGAAGGCCGGCGTTTCGCCTCCGCCCCATCGCATGTCCGGCTCAGCCTGCGCCGTTGAAAAGGAGCGCGATCGGGCGGCGCCTGATCTGTGTTACACATGTCCTGCCCTATCCGCCTCGCGCCGGAAACGAATACCGAATTCATCGCATGCTGGACTGGCTCGCCGACAGCGGTTTCGAGGTTTTTCTGGTCCTGTGCCCGGTACCTAGTTGTGTAGTCACACCAGAGCTACTCATACGTACTTGCTCGGTCTATTCGAATCTGATCCTATGTGAGCGCGACGGAACACTCTCGTATCACCTGGCGGACGGTGATGGCCCCGTGAAGGGCTTGGACCGGGTCAGGCCGCGTTACTTCGGCAAGCTACTTGGAAAAGAGGATGATACCCCTCCGATCTCCCCTCGGTTACTTACCATCCTTAGCAACTTTTGCCCTGATCTGCTGGTAGATTTGCTTTTGCACCTCGATTCAGTGCTGAAGCCGGACGTTATATTGACGGAGTACATATTTATGACTCGGCCTTTGCCATTGATGCGGCGGGAATCGCTAAAAGTGATCGATACCATTGACGTGTTTTCGACCAAACACGATAAGGTTTGCCAGTTCGGTATAGAGGATAGCCTTGCCCTGAACGCCGACGAAGAAGCGAGTTTGCTTGCCCGCGCCGACTTGGTGATTGCTATTCAGCCGGAAGAGGCCGCTGAACTTGATAGACTGGTGCCCGACAAGCCCATCGTTACGGTTGGCGTTGATTTCGACCCAATCAACACCGGGGGGGCTTCGGTTCCCGCCCCCATAGTTCTCGTGGTTGGATCGGACAATGCGCTCAACGTCAGAGGATTGCGCGACTTTCTACGTTTCGCCTGGCCTCTGGTGCGCCGCGAAGTGCCTGACGCCGAGTTACGTGTGGTCGGTGCCGTAGGCCTGCAGGTGGAGGTCGATGATCCTTCGGTCAGGATCATGGGGCAGGTCGATGACCTGACTGCCTCGTATGCGGAGGCGCGTGTCGTCATCAATCCGGCCGTTGCGGGCACCGGGCTTAAGATCAAAACGATCGAAGCGCTGAGTAACCTGCGTCCGCTGGTTACTTGGCCATCGGGTGTGGACGGCGTCGACGCAGATGTGCGAGCACTCTGTTACATTGCTACTGACTGGTATATGTTCGCCCGGCAGGTCATTGACCTCTGCAAATCCGAAGATGCTAGTCAGGTTCTGATCAGCAAGCGTAATGAGATCCTCCAGAGATTTTCACCCGATACAATCTACAGCGCGCTCAAAGCAGCTTTGAGTAGCATGCACGCCGGGGCCAGTTAGCGACCGGCCGCGGTGGGTAGCTATCGAATTCTGAGCGAGGGATCTTTACGGGGCATCGCGGGCGAGCGTCCAATGGCGCCTCGACTTTTGCCGTGCAGCAAGTAAAGAGGAATTTGTGGTGATCGAGAACAGGGGTTCGACGGGCGTCAGGCCGGCGCTGGATGCAAGCGTTCGTGCGGCCAGCAACCTCAACTACGACGTATTTGTCGATCTGTCTGAAGCGGGACTGAACCGGCAGAAACTCGGCGAGTACCTTGAAGCTGTGGCGCGTGACGCTGGGCTCAGCGGTGCTGCCGGGCGGGTCACGGCGGTCGTACCGGCAGACTTGGTGTCGCCGACCTGCGTGGCGAACTTGACGACGATCGATGCCGGCGCATCCAAGGCATCGGACGCGCTGCACCGTGCGATTCGCGGAGCCGCTCATCACGGTCGCCATCTCGTCGTGGTTCTCAGGTCCCTCCTGCCTGCCAACGAAGTCATATGCCGATTGATCCAGGAGTTCGACACGGACCCGCTCTTCGGCATGGTTCAGCCCCGGTTCGCCGACGCCTCCAATGATCATGTTTGGCCGCTGCCGGGCGGCGGAGACTTTGATGACAGCTGTCCAACCCTCAGCCGTGCCGCCCTCGTGTCCCTCCCGGAGATCTTGATAACGCCGGAACTCCTCTCATCGTGCATTGTGATTCGTCGCGAGGTGGTGAGGGAAATGGACCGGAGCGATTGTCACCTCACTATCGCTGGGGAGCTCAGAAGGCTGCTTTCCCAGGCACGCAGGCACGGCTACCGGAATGTCGTAGTAGACCGGGCAATAATTGTCTCCGGGCTGCCCTATATCAGTCTCTACCCGTCGCCACCACGGACAGACACGGAACAATTGCGAGCCATATATCCAGAGATCGTTAAGGCGGACGCCTGGTGCAGCAACCTCCCACAACGCAAATTGGAGGTACTCCTCGCGCGCGCCTACTCCGATGATGCCAGCGAACGTCGCCGCATGCTTCTAGATTGCCGAGGAATGATGAGCCAGCACAACGGTACGTCTCACTGCATTCTCGGCTTTCTCGACGGCTTCCACGCGCTGGATGGCGAATGGAAAATCGATGTACTCGCGCTGCCCGGCGCATCGGAGTTTTTCCAACTTCGAAAACGCTTCCGGAAATTTAGCCTGCTCACGGACGGCCCTCACGACACATATTCGGCCGCTGTGATGCTTGACCAGCCTTGGGGCCTCTCGCGAGTCGCCGAATTACACCAGCACGCACTTCTCCTCGCTTTCAACATGCTTGACACCATCTCATGGGACACTCTGTATGTCTGCGATGAGCGTCTGGATTCCCTTGGGCGTTTTGTGGCCCGTTTTTCGGATGTTCTCTTTTATAACTCGCAATTTGCGCGTGAGCGATTTGCGGTACGCTTCCCTCTTCAGTCGCGAATCGCCGAGTGCGTCACGTACCACAGCTTTACGGTGGAGGAACAGGTAAACCAGACTGCCTTAAGAGAGCCAGTCGGCGATTACATCTTGATCATGGGCAACGACTATGATCAGAAGGACGTAAGGTGCAACCTGCAACTATTGATAAGCGCTTTTCCATTTAACAAGATCGTCGCCATTGGCATCGATGAAGCTGTTTCGAGTAACGTTGTCGCCATGCCGAGTGGCTACATCGACGAGACCGCACTGCAGCGGCTCATCGCAGGTGCCCGCGTTATCGTCTTGCCATCGTTCTGCGAGGGTTTCGGGATGCCGGTAGTCCAGGGTTTGGCTTATGGGAGGACGGTTGTGGCCCGTCAATCCCCGCTGTGGCAGGAAATTTCGCCACAGCTGCAGATGCCGGGCCAGTTGGTGCAGTTCGATACGACTGCGTCCCTGGTAGAAACGGTCGGCCGCGCCCTGGCCGGTCATCCGTTGGAGTCGTTGCCACAAGGCATCGGGCTAAGTGCCGGACAGTCCCCGATGCGCTGGCATGACTGTGCGCAGCGAATGATCAACACGCTGGAGAAGCTGTTGCCGTCCGCTGACGGCAGGCGATGGCTCGAGCGGGAAGAAGCGCTCGGAGCAATTGACCTCTTGCATTCTTAACGTCGAGGAAAGACGACGCAATGCGCATTCTTACGCTCTTGGTTCGCCACGGAACCGACAGGTTTCCGGGCGCTGTAGATGATGTCGCTGCCCTTTTCGCCCGCCAGTTGCCGGAGGTGGAATGGGACCTCATTGTCATCGACAACAAATTGCCAGAGGACTATGAGGAAATTATTGCTCCGCACGGTTTGTTGATTGGCGGCTCCAACGCGATACGAGAATTCTCGGCCTGGGAGAGCGGTCTTGCGTTCGCCGGCCAGCGGCTCGCCGACTATGACTTCGTAAACCTGGCGACGGAGGCTTTTCGCTCTCTCTACACTCCGTATCTTGATCGATTCGGCACAGAGATGTTGCGGGTGATTTTATGCCGTGGCGCAGCAGTAGGGCACATCGACTACTATAACGATCCGATCCTTGTTCTTGGCCGGCAGTCCCAAGCGTGGCTTAGGACCTCATTCGTGTTCCTGCCGCCGTCCGAGTTGAAGATGCTTGGCTCGCTGATCAGCTTGGCCGAACCGGTCGGGCTATTTAGCGGTGATCCGGAGGCACCTTTCCGCCCGAACGCCCCGCTCTCAGAGAACTACCGGAATTATCTTCTTGGCTGGCTGACGGGTGAGGGAACCGGCCAGGGCGTGGAATGGCATTCCCGGTTTACACTTTCGCATGACACGCTGCCGTGGTTTCAAAACAAGGTTGTTTCCATTCTGAACGAACACATGTTCAGCATCCGCCTGCGAGCTCAGGGTTGTGCAATGGTGGATGCGACTTGGCTTGCGACGCGGGCCCGCAAATTAGCGCGCGATGGCCAGGCGCTGGGGCCGATTCCGAGTTGGCGGAAGCAACTGACAGAGCGGGACACGGACCCGGTTTCGTCGGACGTCTTATTTGATTCGACATTTTGACTGGCGATTTGTCTTTTAATGCAAAGTAAGAAGTTCCGCTTTGCTAAGGCATGGCCGATGACAAGATGAGCTGAGGATGTCGGCGAAGGAGCGAGACCGACTCTGGGTCCTGCAAGCGATGAAAATGGTTTCGCAGTGTCGCGAACAGGCGAGACGGGTGTATTATGGTACAGTTTTTTCAGTCAGCACGAAAATGCTAGGTAAACAATGCGGGAATCGCTGCCGCGAGAACAAGAGGCGGCGGTTCCGCGCAATTACGTAGGCAACAGAGAGTGTGGTTGAACCGACATTCTGAGTCGAGCGCGCTCCGGCTACGCTTTAGCAGAAGATTCTGCTTGCTGGCGCTGCTGTGCTCACCCTTGCTCGCCCTGGTCGCCTGCGGAGGGAGCGGCTCCGATCCCTTGCCAGCACCCCCTCGCATCCAACAGACGGGCGTCTCCGCAACCGCCAACCCCTTGGTTGCACAGTACTCGGTGACGACAACGGGCGGCGCGGCCATGGTCTCAGTCGAATTTGGCCCCACCACGAGTTACGGATTTCAGACCTCGTCGCAAACCACGCCGCTTGGCGGCGGCACGGCCAACTTTCTGGTGGCGGGCATGAAGCAAAATACGCAGTACCATATGCGGGCTGTCATGACCTCCCCTGCCGGTCAGGTCTTCGATCAGGACCACACCTTCCAGACGGGTGGGATCCCGCCGGCGCTGATACCGCGGTACCAAGTCACTATCCCGGCAGGCCAGCAGCCGACGCCCGGCATCCAGTTGGTCAGCTTCACCAGTGGAGAGTCCTTTGCGCTGGACACGGCGGGAAACATCATCTGGTTTTACGATTACCAAGCCAGTGGCGGTCCATGGCTGGTCAAGCTGTTGCCCAACGGTAACATGCTGATGATCCTCAACCTTCCTGGTCCTCCGCCCACCTCGGGCATTCGCGAGGTGACCCTGGCGGGCGCCATCGTCCGGGAAGTCAACCTACCTCAACTGGCCGTGAAACTTCAGAGCGCCGGCTACAACCTCCAGTTGGTATCGATCGATCATGACGTGTTGCTTCTCCCCGACAACCATCTGCTTTTCATCGTCGCGCATACACGAGTTTTCACCGATCTCCCAGGATATCCCGGACAAACCACGGTGACCGGTAATGCCGTCATCGACGTCGACCAGAACGGCAACCCGGTCTGGGTGTGGGACGCCTTCGATCATCTCGATGTGAACCGCCATCCCATGAACTTCCCTGACTGGACGCATGCCAACGCGCTGTTCTACATACCAGCTGACGGCAGTATCCTACTCTCCCTGCGCCATCAGCACTGGGTCTTGAAGATCGACTATCGGAACGGAACCGGCTCCGGCGATGTCGTTTGGAAGCTCGGCCACGAGGGCGACTTCACGCTGCTAGATTCGGACTCGCCGGCCGACTGGTTCTATGCCCAACACGATGCCAATATCGTCAGCTCAAACCTGACCGGCGACTTTCAGTTGCCCTTGTTTGACAATGGCGACAATCGCGTGCTGGACGACAGCGGCGATATCTGCGGTATGAACGGACAGCCGGCGTGCTACAGCACCGCTGCAATCTTTGACGTCAACGAAAACAACTGGACTGCACAACGCGAGTGGTCGTACCAGCTCCCGTATTCCTTATGGGGCGGCTCGGTCGAGGAGCTGGCGAATGCTAACATGTTCGTCGATGAAACATCCCCGGCAGACTTGGGCGGAGCCACGTCGCGAGTAAGTGAGATCACCCAGCAGGTCAACCCGACCCTGGTTTGGCAGCTCCAATTCAATAATCAAACTGCCTACCGCACGATTCACATGGGCAGTCTGTATCCCGGCGTGCAGTGGTGAGTCGTGATACGAGCGCCCCGCTTATTCGCGATTTTCGAATGAGTTGCGATCTCTGGGTTTCAGAAGGCGTTCTCATCAACTGAGTATGCCGAGGCATAGTCGCCATCCCCAGTTAGAGCGGCGGTTTGGGGTGAAAGTGGGAAACCGGCCCTAACAGGATGCTGAAAAAGTACTCCCCATCCACAGCGCACGTAGGCTAAGAAAGCAGCATGCGCGGCACGGATCATCAACAAAGCCACATGTTCAGTTACTTGTCGCCAGAGGCGCGGGTGCGGAAGGATCATCCGCTACGGTTCATCCGGACGATGGTGGACAAAGTTCTGCGGGCACTGTCGCCGCAGTTTGAACGCATGTACGCCAGCGAAGGCCGGCCGTCGATTGCGCCCGAGAAGCTGCTGCGGGCGCAGTTGTTGCAGATGCTGTACTCGATTCGCAGCGAGCGGCTGCTCATGGAAGAGATCGATTACAGCGTGTTGTTTGGCTGGTTCGTAGAGTTGAATTTGGACGAGGAGGTGTGGGACCCGACAGTGTTCACCAAGAACCGGGACCGGCTGTTGGAAGCCGATGTGGCCAAGCAGTTCCTGGGGCAGGTGGTCGAACAGGCGCGGGCGAAGGGCCTGACCTCGGATGAACACTTCACGGTAGATGGCACGCTACTGGAAGCCTGGGCCAGCGTGAAGAGCTTTCAGCGCAAGGATGGCAAGAACCCGCCGTCTCCCGAGGATGCGGGCAATCCCACAGTGAACTTTCATGGTGAGAAGCGGTCCAACCGGACGCACGCGTCGAAGACCGATCCCGAGGCCAAGTTGGCGCGCGCAAGGGCGCGGGCAAGGAGGCGAAGTTGAGCTACAATGGCAATCTGCTGGTGGAAAACAGCAACGGACTAATCGTGAATGCGATGGTGTGGGAAGCCAGCGGCACGGCCGAGCCCGACACGGCGCTGCTGATGTTGGAACAGATTGCCGCCACGAAGTGGGTGACCGTGGGTGGCGACAAAGGCTTTGACACGGCTGATTTCATCTCTGAGTGCCGCCATATGCAGGTCACACCGCATGTGGCGCAGAGTGACGGTCGGCGCGGCGGCAGTGCCCTCGACCAGCGGACGACACGTCATGCAGGCTACCGCATCAGCCAAAAGAAGCGGAAGCGGATCGAGGAATGTTTCGGCTGGCTCAAGACCATTGCCCTGCTGCGGAAGGTACGACATCGCGGTTTGTTCAAAGTGGATTGGGTGTTCACCTTCGCTTGCGCGGCTACCTGGTCCGCCAGCGCAACCTGTCAGTGCAGGTGTAAGCCAGGGCTGAAGTGTGTCTGCTGAACACAAAAAAGCTTCAGCAGATAGTAGAAATAAGCTAAGCCAAACTCTTTTCCTCTCACTCGGCGACCAAAGTGGGACAGAGTTCGCAGAAAATCAGAGGTTTTTCCGCAGCCTGCTAAAGCCAAGACCAAGGCGAAGCAACGCCATACGTGCCAGGGCGTTAGTTCTCTTCAGTTGGTGGATACTGATTTTAAATCTTGGAGTCTCGTAATGACACCGCAAAAGAGTGGATTGATACAGCCATCTCGATTCTGGTTACTCTATGACAAGGTGGTTTTTTATATCGCGAATGGAATGGTAGGCTTGATTGCAATTGTATTTCTTCGATATCTGCTTCCCCGCTGCCGCCCTTACCCGTATAGCGACGAGTGGACTTATTGCACGCCGCTGAGGGTTTCGACCGCTAGAGAGTTTATGGTTTGGGTGTTGTCGCAGCATGTCGATCACCGAATTCCGCTCCAAAAGATATCGAGCTACCTGATTCTGCGAGTAGCTAACTTTGACTTTCGATATCAAGTGGCGTTTAACTTCATGATCGCTTCGCTGTTAACTCTGATGCTTTTGTTTGTAGCTAGACAATATCGTGGTTACCAGAGTCTTGGGGATGTGTGCATTCCGCTGACAACCTTAAGCTTTTCAGCAGGATTCAGTGTCTGGGGCTTCCAGTTTCAGTTTCTTTCATCAATATTCTTTACCGTTTGTTTTCTCACGGCATGCGTGACCTTCGCGAATAAACAGTGGCCGCTTTGGTTAGATCTTGCTGCCCTCAGTCTCATTTTGTGCGCTATGTGTGGGTTGAATGGACTGGTTGCTTCCTCAGTTCTAGCTCCGCTATTGCTGGCTTGGCTGGTGCGCTCAGTTCGGACGCAGGAGGCATTAGTCCGGCCTTCTGTATATGGTCTACTTACAATCAGCCTCATTTTAAGTGTCACGCTGTGGCGAACGTGGACTCCTTCTTCAGCGGCTCACGCCTCGTACAGCACGGCGACGATTGGCCGGTTCGTGTTCGGACTTATCGCAAGCAGCCTTGGAGTTTATGGCTTTACCGGCACTGGGTGGAAATTAGGGCTTCTTATTTTCTTGCTCGTCGCCGGTTATCTTGAGTTGGGGCGGCGGTTCGTTAAAGGTGTCGGCACTATCGCCGATTTTGCGATGGGTGTAGCATTGCTGTCTTCTTTGACGGTTTTAGGCGTAGTTGCAGTAGGAAGATCGGCGTATCACGGTGGTTGGAGCGATGCTTTAGCGTTCCATTACGGTTACCTTGCTGTGCTGGTACCACTGGTGTCCTGGATCGCAGTAACGGTGCGAATGTCGAGACGGGCGAGCCTAATGGCTAGCCTTCCTGTCGTGGTTTTATTTGGAATGGCGTTCCTGCAGAATGCGAGATGGCGATTTGATTATACCGGTTATGCCGCTCCTCGACAACTGGAGATTCTAGCAGCTTTCAGAAAGCCAATTGGACCTGCCGAGCTAGCCAACAAGTACATCTTGGATTTTTATTTTGCCGACTCGCCCTGGGCGAGGTCGCAGGTCACCGAGGGGATTAGGGCACTTAAGGTACTTGGCTTGCCTATTTATGGCAGTCCAGTATATTCGAATGTCCCCCCTGTCGCGATTGCACCTGAATCAACCGCGCGCCTTGCTACTGGTGACTGCCAGATGGCTGAGTTGGTTGGTTTTCACAACGTTGAGAACTGGGGTGTGTGGTTCGGTCAAGACCCGGCCGCAATCAAACCGGAGCATGCCATAACGGGGCCTCTTGAAGTTAACGTGACGGCGTATGCCATTAACGATCACACCGCTCATGTCGTAAATGTTACTATTGGCGGCGAGACAAAGAGCATATCGCTGACGCCGGAGACGCCTCGCACTTATCATTTGCAATACACAATTCCCAAGCCGGCGAGTGAAATCGTCCTGAGCGGGATCAAGCCGGTCTCTCCCAAGGATGCGGGATTGGGCTCAGACGCGCGGAAACTGGCAGTGGGTCTGGTGAGAATTGACTGCGCAGCGCAGCATGCGATTGCCAGATAAGCCTATCTGCTGCGCATATCGGCAAGTCTGGAGTGCTCCCATAAGATTCGTCTTCGAGTAGAGGTATACATACACCCCTCGACTCGCCAACCTAATTCGGACGGTACGGTTCCTGAAGGAACGGCAGCAAGATGAGCCAGGGTTCTCGGGAGACGAACTTCTTAGTATCCCGACACACATTGCAATATCCAGAGTTTTGAAGGTAGATACTTGCCATGTGAGAATCAATCCCTGTTCAGTCAAGCCGCTCCAACCGCATTTTGATTGGACGCAGCTTGCGCTAGACAGCAACGGTCGTGAAACAATGCGCTATCCTACTCAAGTAGCGTAAACCGGATGCTCGATAACTGTAGTGAGTTCGAATATGCCGGCTGGCGGCTTCACCGATCTGTCGAGCCCAATGTGGTTCAAGGAATAGCTTTTCCATGTACGTCCGAGCATGTTCCACGTCAGGGTCGGCCCAGACCTGCCCTTCCCAGAAGGGGTACGCTCCACTCGGTACAGGACAGAGTGAGTATCTTACTAAACAGGAGTTCTCCTCTGTCATATAGTCGAGATTCCCCGAATATCCTGTGGCGACAACTGGCTTTCCCAAAAACATTGCCGCACTCAGCCCGAACCCAAAGCCCTCAGATCTGTGCAGCGAGACAAAACAGTCACTGCACCAAATGAGGCTTTTGATCTCGTCCTCCCCAAGCAACTCGTCGATGATCATCACGCGATCGACGCCCACAAGAGACTTACAGAAACTCTGATATGCCGGCAAACCGCTACTCCCTCCTTTTGTCTTGATGACCAGATAGAGGTCTGCGTCAGCGTGCAACTTACGCAGCTCCTCGAATGCGCGCAACGTCGCGAGAGGGTTCTTCCTCTCAACGTATGAAGTGAAATCAAAAAAGAAGAGAAATACAAAGGAACTCTCTGGAATACACAATTGTCTTCGGCCACGGATCTTGCCAAGTCGAATCTCCCCGGGAAGCGGTAGGTGAATCACCGGCTTTCGAACCGCGCTCTGCAGAGCCACATGCGTGAACTTTGAAGCCGCCCATACTTCGTCAAATCTCTCGAGTTGTTCTACCCATACTTCGGGATAATGGCTTAGTTCCCACGCCGGATACACAATATTGAGACTCTCCCGTGGAAGATCGGCTTGCAACCGCCTTAAGCACGGTTGAATCTCATCACCGTTAAGGCAGAAGACGTTAATTTCACTAAAGTCTTGGACAACGTGGCCATCGAGTTCGGCTTTAATTACTGGGTCCTGAGGATGCCCCCAAACATCGCGGACGGCGACGTCTGCCCCCACAGCTGCCAGAGAGCGATATGTTGCCCGCAGGTGTTCACCCATTCCGATGGGTTCGAAGGCATGGCCGACCACAGTGATTCTTGGCAATGAACTCATCTTCCCTCCGAGTGGGACTGCAACAGGTTTCTTCTGCCAACCTCCTACCACTGATTCGTATGACGCCAGAGCCAAGCCTGCTTAGCCCTCAGTGTGGCTTCCAAGAACGCATGGCCATTCCTCTTGTCGGGTTCCAGATGATTGCCCTCCGCCCATTCATTCCAAGCATTTATGAACACCAGACGTTCATCGCCGAAGTTGTATTGGCGCATACTCTCCATTATGGCCTCAAGCCATGCCTGGTATGCCCCTGGTGATGTGTGCTCAAACATCAAGGGATCATCCTGTCTGCGTGCGGTATTGTCCCAGGTAGGAATTGCGGATCTGAACCGTACATGAGCCGGCCCCGGAAGCCGCAGCTCGTCGGCCACAGCCTGTCGGTAGTCATGAATCACGCCGTTGAATTTCGGATTGATCACGGCCCCTGGAGGCGGGATCGGAGCCGACATACCGTGAGGCGGGAACTCAACAGAGGCGTCGAAACCCAAGGATGCTGGATTCACAGAGCTCCGAGTGTACTCAAACGATTCGGCCATCGCGAGATAAATGTCACCGATACCCTCTCTATGGCACAGTTCGCGCCAAATCTCAGTTGTTCGGAGGATTGAAGGAAACAGACTCACCCGATAGACAATGAGCAGTGGTCTGCCGTTCACCTTCATGTAGTTTCGGTGCTTTAGGTACCGGATCAGGTCATGCATGACGGCCAGATCGTCCTCATCAGAATGCTGCTGTGCGATCAGAACATGCTTTTCGTGGCCGTCCCAGCGTCGAGTCCAATTTTCATTAGCCCACATTAGACAAAAGGGCAAGTCAGGTTTATTCGTCTCCAGCATTCTTTCTAGAGGTTCTTCTAAGAGTCGCTTGCCAGCAAACCAATAATAGTAATAGCAAAACCCGTAAATCCCATACCGTCTTGCCAATAATCCCTGCTGTTCTCTGACAGCATCGAGGCGAAGGTCATAAAAGCTGAGATCGGCAGGTATGTGGGGTTGATAATGACCGAAGTAGTTAGGTCTAGCCTTCGCAACATTGGTCCATTCGGTAAACCCTTTGCCCCACCAGCGATCATTCTCGGGAATCGGATGAAACTGCGGCAAGTAAAATGCAATAAGTTTGACCTCGTTAAGCTCGTCGATCTCACGCTGCCATCTCTCCGCGAGTTTCTGCTGGTTGCGCACTGCTGTCTTATTAAACAAAGGACCTGAGGTCGCGCTGAGATGGTGCAGGACTACGGCTTCGGGATTATAAATGACTCGTAAGCCTAGGCGGCGAAGCCGAAAACCAAGATCGCAGTCTTCACAGTAAGCCGGGGCTAGCTCCTCATCGAATCCTCCAATATCTAGAAAGATCCTCCGTTCAAGAGCCAAACACACACTAGAGCAATACGGTACCTCGCGCGAGCGGTTATACTGCGGCAAGGATGGATCATCGAGTAAGCCTACCGATGTGGGCGTACCATCATGATTTACGCAGGCGCCGGCTTCTTGTAATCTACCGCTCGGATAGAGGATCTTTGGGCCTACCGCGCCCACGTTGGCATGCCAATCGAATGTCTCGATTAGAGGCCGTAACCAGCCTCGTGTGGCCTGAGCGTCAACGGCGAAGAACAAAATGTACTTGCCGCGCGATCTCTCAGCGCCGCGATTGCAGCTTCGTATAAAGCCGAGGTTCTGGTTGCTCCTGACATAGACCAAATTAGCGATCCTCGACAAGATGTCCGGAGTCGCATCGGACGAGCCGTCGTCAATAACGACCACTTCGTAGTCGATTCCATCGGAATGGCGACTTATGGATGTAAGGCACTCCAGCGTATAACGCAGCTGGTTGCATACAGGAATCACGATGGAAACGAAAGGCACCGCGGCATGACGAAACTCCAAGGCAGCAGCGCATTGAGTGTACTCATGGTCGCCAACCGAAAATGCTTCTGGTCGCGGAAGGACAAGATTTTCTATTCGTGATCGAGATGAAGAATGCAAAAGAGCTGCCATGGAGTCATAGGAGCTATCCTCCTGCTCTGGGGGTGACTCGCTACTGTTGAGCGCAGCCCAGAGGTTACCTGATGGTTCGACTCCCATCAATTTAGGATCACCCGCCGGAGGTCCTATCGAGTCGTCCGTGGGTACTGGTAGGTGCGACTTGCCAGATCTGAAAAAATGGGCGAGAGGATTCAGCTTGGCCAGTGCGACTTCGGGGTGCATTTGGAGATATTTCCCGGCGTTGAATAGTGGACTGGGGTCCCTTTGTTCAATGCCTCCGCGAAGCAGAAAATGCCTCAGCGGATTCACCCCCGCCTTGGCTACGTCCTGGTATTGCTGCAAGTACCAGTCAGTGTCGAAATCCGGGCTCGGATCGCGCCCCTCGTTTGCGCCATGGCGCAGATAGTGCACCAGTGGATTCACCCCCGCTTTGGCCACGTCCGGATATTGCGTCAGATACCAATCGCTGTCAAAAAGCATATTGGGATCGCGCCCTTCAAGAGCCCCCCTGCGGAGATAATGCCTCAGCGGAGACACCCCCGCCTGGGCCACATCCGGGTTCCGCCGCAAGTACCAGTCCTTGTCAAAGAGCCCCGACGCAGAAACCAGTCGCATATCGCGAAGCAGGGAGACACCTTCTTTGACGATCCTTATCATTCGTTCCGGAATGAGCTTGTTGCGCAGTCTGTAGTAAAGCGATAACGCTTTCCATCCGCGAGAATTCTGAATCTGATCTAGTACCGCATTTCTTCGCTGCAGCTCCTGCACAATCTGCTCGTGCCGTTTTCGCAGTGTTGCCAACCCCTCGGCAAGCCGTTGTCGTTCGTCACTCAATTTGCTTGTTGTCTCCGCGTAACTCTTCCGCAGGTCGTCCAGCTCCCTGGTTAGACGTTCGCGCTCGGTAGCACCTTCCTCAAGGCGCGCGCTCAATACACGAATGCTCTGTTCGCTGCCTGAGCGCATAGCGGCATGTTGCTGAGTCCAATAGTCCCGCTCGGCAGTGAGAGAGGCGATCCGGTCAGCTTGGAAGCTTTGTTCTGCCAGCAGATCCGTTGCCATCTGTTGCACCCGCACGTCACTGGCGGCTGCCGACGAACTTGTTATCTCTTGTTTGTATTGGGGCAACGAGAAGGAGCTTCCCAATCTTGAGAAGCCAATAACACTGCTCGGGGGTTGGATCTCGTCCCCAATCTCCGGGAACTGATCGCTTTTCGTGAGAATCACAATGTTATGAAAACCAAGTACCTTCGTCCACTGGACCCCTGTGATGTGCAGCCCGAGCGATTTTGTCAAATTGCGAAAGTAGGACCAATCGTAATAAACCGCTTGCGTCGTGTCATGCTCGTTAACGAAGATGGTGTTTTGATGATCTTCCATCATCGGAAACCACTTCTTGTTAAAGAAGAACCACGTGGCATGGATAATGCCAGTCGGCGCCAGCATCGAGCACAGCTCTCGCAAGTAAAACTCGGTCTGATCCTCATGCAGGTGAGTAAACATTGAGTTTCCCCGGATCAAAGTGAAGCCCGAACCGAGAGGCGCAAGGGGGAGATAGCGATTTTTTGAGTTTTCCGGACCGTAACCTGGGCTCCAGATGTCGTGGTGGACAAAGCTGAAGCCGTCCAGACTTAGGTTCTCCTGGCACCATTGGATCATCGGCCGGTTGATATCCACGCCTACGTAGGACTTCGGCCGCTTCCGCTGCAACAACAATCGCCGGGCGTCCCGTCCGGGACCGCAGCCAAAATCAAGAACACGCTCGTACGCCTGCCCCGGAGCAAGTGGTCCGAGATCGAGCGGCCCCAGAATATAGTCCCCGGTCGGGTTATCGTAGTAACTATCGTCAACGACAGGGCTTACCTGTCGCCGGAGTGCCAAAGGCGGGAACGGGAGGCTCATGGTAGGCTTCAGCGTCAAATCAGCAACTCGTGTACGGCGTTTTGCCAGGTTTGGAACTGCACTCCCAAACGCACGCGCTCGGGGTGACCTGTTGCAGACGCAGCATCCAGTATAACGGACTTGATTCTCGCCGAAACCGGCGGCGTACTAGCCCTTCCACGGGTGTCGTCGGTGCTGATTGCTTGCAAGCACGTGACTCCTAGGCGTGGGGTAATGCGGCGCATAATGCAAGACTGCAAAGGCCCGCCCGATGCTTGGTTCTTTTCATTTCAGGCTGCCCACGGCGGGATTATTTCTGGATTGGCGACCGCCAAGCGACCGGTCAGGACAAATCCACTCTTAGGGTTTGCCTGTTTCACTTGCAAGTCATTGACTTGGGCACCCAGCAGACCTACGATGTGCTCGAAGGGGAAGGAGGTCTTCCCCCATGGTAGGCCCGGCCGTAAACGAACGGAACATGTCGGGCCAGCTACTTGGCCACTACCGAATCGCCGAGAAACTCGGCGGCGGCGGCATGGGTGTGGTGTACAAGGCGGAAGACGTCCGCCTGCATCGGTTCGTTGCTCTGAAGTTCCTCCCTGAATCAGTGGCCCGCGACGCCCAGGCGCTGACCCGCTTCCGGCGCGAGGCACAAGCCGCCTCGGCCCTTAATCATCCCAACATCTGCACCATCTATGACATAGGCGAAGAGAACGGCGAGGCGTTCATCGCCATGGAGTTTCTGGATGGCATGACTCTGAAGTACAGCATTGCGGGGCGCCCGCTGGAGATAGAGACGCTGCTATCGCTGGGCATTGAGATCGCAGACGCGCTCGACACCGCGCACCAAGCGGGGATCATTCATCGTGACATCAAACCGGCGAACAT
Source organism: uncultured Acidobacteriaceae bacterium (assembly GCA_963710585.1). Lineage (GTDB taxonomy): Bacteria > Acidobacteriota > Terriglobia > Terriglobales > Acidobacteriaceae > Bog-257. The sequence continues at coordinate 645,924 of CAVQAM010000010.1, forward strand.
ATTTGTCACCAAGCGTGGTCATGCCAAGCTTCTGGATTTCGGCCTGGCCAAGGTCAGTTTCGCAGAGCGGGCCCGACAGACACCGGATGCAGCCTCTGCCACGACGCTTACAGACAGCGACGAGCACCTGACCAGTCCCGGCGTGGCTCTCGGCACGGTAGCCTACATGTCGCCGGAGCAGGCTCTAGGCAAAGAACTCGATGCGCGTACGGACCTGTTTTCCTTTGGTGCCGTGCTGTACGAGATGGCGACGGGAAAACTCCCGTTCCGAGGTGACACATCGGCGGCTCTATTCGACGCAATCCTGCACAAGGTGCCAGTCGGGCCCGTGCGGTTGAACCGCGATGTCCCGGGGAAGTTGGAAGACATTGTTAACAAGTGCTTGGAGAAAGATCGCAACCTGCGCTATCAGCATGCCTCTGATGTTCGCACCGACCTGCAACGGCTGAAGCGCGACACGGAGAGTGGACTCAACGCCGCAGCAAGTTCGGGCACGGTTGCGGTGGCACACGAAGCGCCTGAAGTTCAGAAGCCCTGGCGGATGATTGCTGCAGCGGCAGTCCTGCTGGTCGCTGTGCCGATCGCAGGTTGGCTTTACTATCGTTCTCGTCAAACCAAGCCACTGACCGAGAAAGACATCGTGGTTCTGGCCGACTTCGACAACAAGACAGGAGATACCGTCTTTGATGATGCACTGAAGCAGGCGTTGGCCGTGGAACTGGGACAATCTCCGTTCCTGAACTTGCTCTCCGACCAAAAAGTCAGCGAGGCCTTGGGGATGATGGGCCATCCCACGAACGAACGCATAACAGCGGATGTCGGCCGGGAGCTTTGCCTGCGCACGGGCAGCAAGGCCGTGGTGGGCGGGACGATCTCCAGCTTGGGCAGCCATTACGTGATCGATCTGAACGCTGCGGCCTGCAGCACGGGGGACACTCTGGCAAAAGAACAAGGTGAGGCTGTCAGCAAGGAAGATGTCTTGAAGGCCCTGAGTCGAGCTTCGTCCAGTTTACGTACCAAGCTGGGGGAGTCGCTGCCGTCGGTGCAGAAATTTGATGTACCGATTGAGGCCACGACCTCCTCCCTTGAGGCCCTGAAAAACTACAGCATGGGCATCAAGGTAGGGCACGAAAAAGGAGACGCAGCAAAGATTCCGTTTCTGAAGCGGGCGATTGAAATCGACCCTAATTTCCCGTTAGCGTATTCGGAGTTGGCATTGTCGTATGGCAATCTTCAGCAACCGTCACTGGCGCTGGAATACGCCACCAAGGCCTACCAATTGCGTGACCGAGTTACAGAAAGGGAGAAATTGAGTATCACTGCGCTGTATTTTAGTGCCACGGGAGAAATCGACAAGGAGGCCCAAACCTACCAACTGTGGACAGCAAACTATCCCCGAAATCCGGCCCCTCACGCCAACTTGGGTGCGGACCACGCCATCATGGGGCAATTTGACAAGGCGCTCGCGGAACAGCAGGAAGCGTTGCGCCTTGCACCCGATAATGTCAACATCTATTCAAGTTTGGGGGCAACGTATCTCTACCTGAACCGGCTGGATGAAGCCAACGCCACCTTCGATCGGGCACTCGCACGAAAATTAGACGACGGCGGACTACGCCAGTTCATGTACTATCTTGCCTTTCTGCGGGGAAATGCCGCGCAGATGGAGCAGCAGGTAGCTTGGGCAGCAGGCAAGCCCGGAGACGAAGACCTTCTGTTGTCGATACAGTCTGACACTGAGGCCTACTACGGACGGCTGAGCAAGGCGCGGGACTTCTCCCGCAGAGCGGTGGACTCGGCCGTCCGCGCTGACTCCAAAGAGACAGCGGCTTTTTGGCAGGTCAATGCTGCGCTGCGCGAGGCGGAGTTGGGCAACACTGCCTACGCGAAGCAAGGTGTCACGGCGGCTTTGGTGCTGTCTCCGGGGCGGGACGTTAAGGTCCAGGCGGCCCTCACGCTGGCCCGCATCGGCGATGTCTCCCGGGCGAAGGCACTGGTCGAGGAACTGGAGAAGGGCTACCCCACCAACACCCTGCTGAAGCTCTACTGGCTGCCGACCCTCAATGCGGCCATCGAACTCAGCAAGGGCAATTCGTCTCAAGCACTTGTGTTATTGGAAACCGCCACTCCGTACGAACTGGCTGGAGGCCTAACCTTGTACCCGGCGTACGTGCGCGGCCAAGCCTACCTGCTGGCAAACAATGGTGCTGCCGCAGCCGCCGAGTTCCAGAAAATGCTGGATCACAGGGGCATCGTACTGAACTTTGTGACAGGATCACTGGCTCATCTTCAAATCGGTCGTGCTTACGCGATGGTGGATGACACCGCCAAAGCGAAAGCTGCGTACCAAGACTTCTTCGCCCTCTGGAAAAACGCCGACCCCGACATCCCCATCCTGAAAGAAGCCAAAGCGGAGTATGCAAAGCTACGGTAGCGTGGCAGCAATCCGCGCAGCCTGACGAAGTGGGCTGGCGTTGTGGTCCGCTGTCGCGGTTTGCTGTCTTCCTACGCAGAGAGGTGTTCGCGGTCTTTGACCCATTGAGAATCGACAACCGGAACACATGTGGGTCTTCAAGTTCTGTGCTGACGGATGCTATCAGTAGCCAGGTGGACTTTTCAGCGGGGCCCCCAGATTTTCTCTCAATCGCTTAGCTTCAGTCTGAAGAGTTACGGCCCATAGAAGGCTCTCCACGGGCTGTTCTTTGTTCTCACGGATCGTCAGAAGCGAACGCCGCTCCCTTGATCCGCCTACACCCTCCTAAGGTGCGAAGTAGCTGGAAATGTCCAGAATCAGTTGCGTCAATCCGTAAGCATAGGCGTCGACCTTGCCTAGGGCACCGGCCGGCACAATCGCCATGTTCGACGTGACTGCTCCGTCGTATGCGTTCAGGGTTGAGACATAAGGCTGAGTCTGACCGTCGGGCCACAGCGTCAAGTAGCCCAGCGAGCCCGAAGGCACCACCGTCGCATTGAATACATAGGCCTGCGCTGTACTGGGCGGGGCACACACGCTGCCCAGAACATCCACCGGAGGACTCAGTGTTCCGTTGAACGCGCCGTGGCCGTTGCGCGTGTCCAGCACGCGGCACGGCAACACCGGATACAGGGACAGGCCTCCCTGCCCCGTCGGAGCAAAGTAGCCGTCAATGTCGATGATCAGGTCAGTGTCGTTGTAGGCAAATGTGCTGACTTCGCCTCGGTTACCGGCGGGCACAATCGCCGCGTTGGCCGTCACTGCTCCCGTCGGAGCGTTCAGGGTGGAAACGTAGGGTTGCGCCTGACCCGTCGGCCACACTGTCAGATAGCCCAGCGGCTGATGCGGCACCGCGGTGAAGTTCAGCGAGTAAGCCTGCGCCGTATCCGGTATGTTGCACGAGGTCGCTTCCAGTATCGGAAAAGCCCGCGGCGCGCCACCCCTCAGGTAGGGCCCTCCCAGATCCCCTACAGGCTTGCGCGTGTCGGCCACACGGCACGGCGTGAACGGATAGAACGCCAGCGTCGAGTCGCTCGTTGGCACGAAGTAGCCGTCGATGTCCAGCACCACATTGGTCGTGTCGCTGACATAGACGCTGACTGCTCCCTGATAGCCAGCGGGCACGATGGCCGCATTGGCCTTCACCCGGCCGTCGTACGAGTTCAGGGTCGAGACATAAGGCTGGTCTTCTCCTGTCGGCCATATGGTCAGATAGCCCAGCGGCCCTGGTGTCACTACGGTGACATTCAGCGAATAGGCAGCAGCCGTCGCTGGGATGTGGCAACTTCCTTGCGGGATGGGGAAGCTGCGGGAAGTCTGGCCCTGAAGGGGTGGCCCGCCGAATTCACCGTTGGCGTTGCGCGTGTCAACCAGTCGGCAGGGAGTCACCGCGACAAATTGAAGCGCCGTGGGGCAATTCGAAAACTTCGCCGAAGCAATCCGCGTGCTCCAGTCGAACTGCTGAGTGACCATGTAGTACTCAGTTGTGTACCAAAAGGTGCAATTGTCCACAGGATCGATCCGCATAGCGCTGTAATCGCCCCACCGATTAGAGGTGTCAGGCTGCGAACCGGTGCCGTTGATCACGGCGAGCTCATTCTCTAACGTGCCGAGCGTGTCAGTGGGCATGCGTCCAGCTACGAAGATGGACGGGTACATGTTATTGTTCGATTCGCTGTAGCCCACCAAAACATCATTGCTTTGATCGCGGGCCATGGAGCCCATCCAGCGCCAGTTCCCGTCGGGCGCGTATGTGCCCTGCTGCAAGATCGTCAGATCGGTAGGGTTGACGATGGTCTGTGGAGTTGCAAACTCCATCCAGCGGACGCCGTTCTGCCCGCCCGAGGCGGTCACGTCAAGGTTCACATACCAGTGCTGCCGCGGAGTTGGCAGGGACGGGGTGTCATTGTAGTAGGCGAAGCGATACATCAAGCGATCGCCAAGTGAATCCAGCAGATCCGAAACACCCTTCTGCGGAACGCAGTTGCCGCCGTAAGCGCCGTTGCAAGCAGGAGTGAAGGGGGCAATAGCGACGAGTTGAGAGTTGCCGTCACCGGTGAAGGTAGCGCCCTGTGTCCAGTCATTCGGGTTGTTGATGTGCACCGAGTACAGCGACAGATGGGAGTTGTCCACGTCGCCGACACTGCCAATGGCGAACTGATCCTGGCCTCCCGGAGGCGCGATCGGCGAATCGCGGTCGGCCGGAAGCAGGCTGTCCTCGCGGCTGGTGTACTGGTGACAAATCTGCTCCGCGGTCGCGTCGCCGACCACAAGCTTGGCGTTGTTGTAGGCGCATAACACCGGACCCACGAAGCCGCTGTGGCCGGGACCAAAGTTGTTCCAGGTCTGCCCGTAATTTACGGTCCAGATGCCCCACTTCGGATAGTCGGGAAAGCCGCCGTTCAGAACCGGGAACTCATAGAGGTAGTAAGTGCCGGTTGCATCGGCGCTGGTGGAAATGGCGACGCAAACACCGTAGGTCCCAGTGAGCACGTTCTGGGCGAGGAGCCAGCGATGGGCCGCTACGTCCCACTGGGCGATGATGTCGCTGTTGTTAGTAGCGCATGCACCGCCGAGGGAACTCCAAAGGGTATTGCTCTCAATGGCCGGCCCGCAGGTGTAAGGCGAAGTCTTCTGGCAGACCGTATAGGAAACGTTGATATACTGGACGATCTGGGTGTCGCCAACCGCCATGTTGGTATCGGGAGGAGCGTCATGGACGCTGTATCCGGGGAAACCGTTGCCAACTCCAAGGAAATCCGCGCCGACGCTGTAAGCCACGGCATTACCAGCGATCGAGCTCTGCTCAACCGTATCCACTACCGGTCCGACGGGGCGTTTTGCAATGCGGCGAACCGGGTTGGCCTCGAGAAAGCCGTACTGCTGTGGAGATGGCAGTTTGGACAGTTCTCTGAGCGGAGGCGAAACAGCAAACCTCGTCGCATGATTGATGGTCGTATTGTTGTCCTGCGCGGTTAGCGGCACGCGGCAGAGCAACATGAGCATGCCCAGGATGAGCATGGACGGGTAGAAAACTCTTTTTTCCATCATTCCCGTTCTCCCTGCTGGCCCGTGAACCATCGGCGGAAGAGATGCGAGACTTCCAAGTCTAAACTATAAAAGTTTGGGCTGGGAAGTGACCCAAACGCGCAATAAGGCCGACGCATCGCAGATCAGATCAACCAGGTGTTGCTGAACCTGCTGCTCAACGCGATTCATCCATGGACAAGCCCGGTGTGATCCGCGTTTCCTTGGAGAGCGATGAGGACGACGTGCTCATCACCGCCGCTGACGAAGGCAAGGGAATTCCGCCGGAACACCTGCCCAACATCTTTCGTCCCTTCTTCACCACCAAGGGGCACGGTACTGGATTGGGACTCTCGCTCGCCCGTCGCATGGTGGAAGCGCACGGCGGCCACATCGACGTCACCAGCGTGGTGGGCAAAGGGACACAATTCCAGGTGCGATTATCGATTGCACGTCTCCAGGCGGAAGCCTCCTAGGAAGCACGAGCGAGATCGCCTAGAACCAGTCTCATAAATAGCTCAACGGCGTTTTGGTGGCATTCTGGAGATGCTCTGGGGATCTCCGAAAGCGCCAATGCGTGGCCGCTGGGAACTGACCGACGAACAATGGGAAGTCGTGGAACCGGTGCTACGGCCGCAGCGCCGGGCCGATAAGCGTGGCCGTCCGTGGCACGACACCCGCGCCGTGCTGCATGGCGTACTGTGGGTGTTAGGCACCGGAGCACAGTGGCGGGAGCTGCCGGAAAAGTATCCACCCTTCCAGACCTGCCATCGTAGATTCCAGCAATGGGTGCAGAACGGGAAGCTGGAAGAGTGCCTGCGGCGGCTGGCCAGGCACTTGCATGAGCGCGGCCAGTTGAACTTAGAAGAGGCGTTCGTGGATGCGACGTTCGCGAGCGCTAAAAAGGGGGCTTCGGCATCGGCCCCACCCGCCGCGGCAAGGGCACAAAGATCGTCGCTATCGCCGCACGTAACAGTCTTCCTCTCGCCGTATCTGTGCAAAGCGCTTCGCCAGCCGAGTGCCAGCTTGTGGAAGAGGTTCTTGCCGGAAGTTTCCTCGACGAACTGCCCGCCCGGCTCATCGGCGACAAAGCCTACGACTCCGATGGGCTCGACAAAAAGCTCGCCCAGGAATATGCCATCGAACTGATCGCACCCAACCGACAGCGCCGAAGCAAGAGCCAGGATGGACGGAAACTGCGCCGTTACCGCCGTCGCTGGAAAGTGGAACGACTGTTTGCCTGGATGCATAACTTCCGACGCCTCGTTACCCGTTGGGAGTACCACATCGAGAACTTCCTCGGCTTCGTCCACCTTGCCTGCCTCCACCTGATGCTCAGGCATTTATGAGACTGCTTCTAGGCTGGATTATTCATAAGCGGACATAATTTCTTGGAGTGTCATCCTGAGCGACGAGGTCGCCGTGGCGACCGAGGAGTCGAAGGCACCCTTTGGTCGCCAGCAATCCCCGACTCGGTGCTCAGCCACGCGGCTACACTATGATTTCTAGCAGCTATAGGGGTCCTTCGACTCGCCCGCCGCAGCGGGCTCGCTCAGGATGACAATTCAAATGCTCCTGAATAATCCAGCCTAGGCCAGCGCTGAGGTGCAGAACGCGCACCGCCGGGCCTCGATCGGGACATCACTCTGGCACTCCGGGCACTTCTTCTTGTCGGGCAGGGCCTGCTTCTCGAAACGCTTCATCAAGTGATTGACCGGCAAAACTACAAAGTAGTACACGGCCGCGGCGATCAGCAGAAATGAGATAAGTGCATTGATGAAGTCTCCATAAAGAAACTTCGCCCCATTGGCCTCGAAGAAGAAGCTAGAAAAGTCCGGCTTGCGGACCACCGCCGCGATCACCGGAGTCAGCAAATCTTTTACGAATGCGCTGACCACGGCGCCGAAAGCGGCGCCGATGACCACACCCACCGCCAGATCGACTACGTTGCCCCGCAGCACAAAATCACGAAATCCTTTGAACATAGGCTCCTCCTGAGCATGGTTCCACATGGAATCTGCGCGTTAAGCGCAGTGATTTCCTGGCGTGGATTAGGCCCAATTTTCCAAGATCGTTAGCATACATCGGCCCCTCATTGGACCACAAGAAGATGAATCCTGGAGTGGCTGAATTAAGTCCACGACCAGGGCTTTCGTGTGCTATTCTCCTGATTTATAGTAAGTTACGATGACTTGCGAAACCGTGCTCTCTCTCAGGGCACAGCAGTGCCGGCCTCTTTGACGAAAGACCATGGAAATGCGGATCGAATCCCGGCAGTTGGGCGATGTTGTCGTTCTAGTCCCACAGGTTTTCGAAGATGAGCGGGGTTTCTTTTTGGAGGCCTTTCGCGCTGACCAATTTGAAAGGTTGGGTCTGCCGGGTTTGTTCGTTCAAGAAAATCATTCGCGTTCAAAGAAAAACGTCCTGCGAGGGCTGCATTTTCAGTGGGACCCCCCAATGGGAAAGTTGATGCGCGTAACCTGCGGTGCGGCGTTCTTGGTCGCAGTAGACATTCGCAAGGGTTCGCCCAGCTTTGGGCGCTGGGTTGGACTCGAAGTGTCTGCCGAAAACAAGAAGCAAGTATATGGGCTCCGCCTGGTTTCGCACGAGGATTCTGCGCCCTGTCTGATTGGGTCGAGATCCCAGTATCTTTGCACCGGCGTCTATAACAACAAGGGCGAGTCTGGAATCCTTTGGAATGACCCAGCGCTGGGCGTCGCCTGGCCCATTCCCGCCGAGGAGGCGATTCTCTCCGACAAGGATCGGAAGGCGCGCACTTTGGCTCAATGGCTCGCTTCACCTGAGTCTGATCATTTCAAGTATTGACTTATTTTAGGGAGTTTCTATGAGGATCTTGGTGGCAGGTGGAGCCGGTTATCTGGGCTCAGTTCTCATTCCAAAACTGGCAGAACGCGGCTATGCCGTTGACGTAGTCGATTTGTTTTCTGGTTTGGGAATCACCTTCCGAACGAAACAGGAGTGCTGCACAAAGACATTTTTCACCTTGAGGTCGGCGACCTCGCAGAGTATGAGACCGTCATTTTTCTTGCTGGTCTGTCCAATGATCCTATGGCGGAGTTTTCTCCCAGCAAGAACTTCGTCTTCAATGCCGCGGCCCCCGCATATCTTGCATATATCGCGAAGAAAGCAAAGGTCAGGCGTTTTGTGTACGCTTGCTCCTGCTCCGTCTATGGTTACACTGTCGATGAGTTATACGACGAAACTCGGCCAGCGGTATCAAGTTATCCGTACGGCATTTCCAAGCTGTCCAGGGCGAGCAAGCAGCCCTGCAACTGGCTGACGAGAATTTCTCCGTTATCTCTTTGCGCAAGGGAACTGTTTCGGGATATAGCCCCCGTATGCGGCTGGACTTTGGGTGGTTCAACAGCGATATTCTGTTCAAATCTGCCTTGCGGGATGGAGTGATCACGGTAAACAACCCTGCGATATGGCGACCTCTGGCGACGAGGGGTGTGTGTGTGTATTCCAGGATGCATCGAGCGCTTATATCCGGGCCGTCGAAGCGAGTCCGGCGATCAGGGAATCTTCAATATTGCGTCCGGTAACTACACCGTGGGGGAGGTCGCGGATCTTGTAAAGCTGGCTCTGGCACAGCAACTGGGTAGCAAGATAGGCCTTACCATCAAGCACATCCATGACTTTCGCAACTACAAGGTCAGCATGGAAAGCGAAGAATATCCTCAGCTTTCATCCCCATGACGATGTGATCTCCATAGTAAGCGACCTGATCGCCAACAAATCTAAGTTCGACGACTGGGACAATCCGTCGTATTACAACATCGAAGCTTTCAAGAAGTTGGAGGCAGTAACAGCACCCGCTGGTGACGCAGCCACGCAACTGCCACCGTTGAGCGCGGACTATCACCTTGGGTTGGGAGTGCGGATGGAGTTCTTGATATGAAGCAGGCCGCCAGCTGGAACTGGTTTGTTTTTAAAGCTTTCAAAAGCTGGAGATCCTTCAGCTGACGCCCATTTGAAGTGACATTCCAACTCTTTTCCAGGCAGAGCTCGCGTGAGTTGTAGCTTTCGGCGGGAGAGGCTGGGACGTGGGTGGTGGACGAGGGCAGAAGAGGGTAGAATTCACAAGGTGGAGGAGGAATGCGAGAAGCAGCCGCTGGTCGCAGCTCGAAGTGAACGCCGTGGGCGCGGCCAACCTCGCTCACGCGTGCCAGCGCGCGCGGGCTGCGCACTGGTTTTTGTCGGTACGGCTCTGTTCGTCGGGCGACGCGCAGCGAGCCCTGTTCGACTGACCTGCCGCAGCCTTTGAACGCGTACGGCGTTTCGAAGCTTGCCGGCGAACACCTGGTAGCAATTGGCTGCAAGTGTCATTTTATTGGGGCCCGGGTCTGTGGGCTGTCCGGCCTGGCTCGCGGCGGCCCAGGACAGCTGTCCAGTGTGGCTACGAGATATGCTGAAGAAGGCGGCCTCTGGAGGGCAAATCAGAGTGGTCGACGATCAGGTTCTCACTCCCAACGCCGTTGACGTGGCGAGAAGCGGTGGCGAACCTTATTCCTACAGAACGGTACGGAACATATCATATTAGCAACGAAGGTGAGTGCTCATGGTATAGATTCACTGAGGAAATATTCGGCAAAGGCGTTGGCGGCTTCTTGCCAGACATTGCAGTTATTTCCTAATTGTGCATATGATTAGTCACTATGGATTCAGCAAGCAAAAACTAAGAGGCGTGCAGATCGAAATGCCGCAATGGCAGAACGCTCTTGTGCGGTATCTGGCATCCCGAACAGAAGGTCTCGAAGAAGCTGTCGGCTTAAAATAGAGAAAGAGAAGTTATCCATGGAGAAAACTTCTTCGAACTTCTGAAAATGAGTAAGAATTTCAGGTATTTGAGTAATAAAGAATGATATTTTTCACAGGTAAGATTACGACGATGATGCTGTCGATTTCTGACAATGGGTTTTGGTGCTTGTGTACTGTAGGCTGGTACTGTAGCATCACCTCGTATTGTTCTCAAGGTTTTGCGGTCTTTGTTTTCCTCATACGCCACGGCAGCGTCGGGGCAGCAACCCGTCGCTGTCACACACACACAGACACCCATATGAGCTCTCTCTCTCGTGAGCCTTTCGCTGACACGCACAAGTACCAGCGTGCTGGCAGGTTGTTGGATCGAAGCAAAGGTGTCCATGGCCAGGCGTGAAGCTGGAACGTGGCGGGAGTTGCATCTGGTGTGTCGGGCACTGTAATATCACACAGCTGGCAAATCGCCGCATACGAATGACTGGTTTGATGTTCGCTTGAACAGCGGCAACCTGGAGATGGATTTCACGGGCTTGGGAGCCGCGGCCGACACTCTGCTGACGCCCGACTGCGGCTCCTGGCCAGGCCGGGAAAGCTTCACCAAGCGGTGCGAGTAAACCCGGATGGCAACGCTGTCGCGGGTGGTGGCTGTTGCTGAACCCATTTTGGTGGCGTCTTCGGAGACAAAGGTGGCCTGCCTGCTTGCTGCTGCGACTGTCAGACCGACGAAGCGGTGATTTGCAGGGCAGGAGGACAGCGTTTCGCGGTGCGCTCCCTACGCGGCAAAATTGTGGATGTCCTGCACTTCCGCCAACGAGTGTTGCGATAGCTACGCCGCCGCCCGCGACAGGCGCCGACGCGGTCCCCAGCCTTTCAGACCTGTGGCTCCGACGAACACGTTTCAGTAAAAGTGCCATCAAGGTTTTTTCGCGGCCTGGAACATAGAGCCAATTATCTTATTCCGACGCGCTTTCGCGAAATGTCCAGCTCCTCTCCTACGTCGTCGGAAACTCACTCCGCTTCGGGTTCCAAAGAGCTTTCGACTCCGAATGCGCTCGCGATAAAATGGGCATTTTGCTGATAAGGTTGGCGCGTTCAGAAAGTCAAGGAGAAGGATGGTGATAACCACTTCAGCCGAGGAACTGCTCAAAGACGACACTCGAGAGAGATGGGAGTGGTGGGTGTGACGCAGTTGGCCCACCAGCTTTGGTACCTGGTGCGGGTTAGTGGGAACACGATCGACCTTCGACACTGGGTCTCCTGAAGACGTTTGCATGGAGGACGACCTTTTGATCAAGCAGTTGGTAGATGTAAGCCTAGAAATATTTAGCACGCCAGCGCGTTGATAAAACAACAATATTGCTCGAGGGAAGTGGCGCAAAGGGGGCGATGGTCGCTGCGGCGTGGATTAGCGGGGCGAATACTGGGAAAAGTAGATAACGTGTGCAGAAAAAGCGCATAAGCATTAAGGGCCTTGCTTCGTTAGTGTTTCGCCATGGATACGTTTGACATAGTGATCCAGTCGTTGAGGCTTATGGATTTTTCAAAGCAGCCATCGATCTGCCGAGCGGGTTACGTTACCTTCCGGGGGCTGTCTTAAGTACTTTCTGCATATGGCTTTGTTTCACGGCGAAGTGCCAGATCCGCTGCATTCCTCGCGGTGGCGATCTCGTCTAGCTCAGGTTTGACATAGCGCTTAATTGATTCGCCATCGCGTCCCCGTTCGCACTGTGCTGCGGTGACCTGCTGCGCGGCGCTTGCCTGTCCAGCTTTAACTAAAGAAGCAACCACCTCCGGCACGAGGTTGGGAGTAAAGCTCACTCTGAGAGAAATCGTCAGCTTCAGGGCTC